>NZ_JBEMAR010000004.1:0-230780 GCF_040274945.1 Carnobacterium sp. | reverse complement strand
TGGCGCCGTTTTTATAAAAAAAATTATTATTTTTCTTTTTGGGTTTTTTTTTTCCCCCCCCCTCTTCTCTATTTCTCTATTTACTTGAATAATTTTTTCGGACCATTTTCACTTCGTAAACTGCTTTTATTACTATGGCTACGAGCGCTCCTAATATAGCTCCAAATGGACCAAATAGCAGGATACAAGCAATAGTCGAAATAAAGGTGTAAAGAGGTCTTACACCAATTTCTCTGCCTGTAACAAACGGTTCAGCAACTTGGCGGATAACGTTGATAACGATATACAATAAACCGATTTGCCAAGCCAATGTGGTATTTCCCATAAAGAAATGAATTAATGCCCACGGAATCATAATAATTCCACTTCCTAAAATAGGAACCATGTCTACAATAGCAATTCCTAAAGCTTTTAATCCCCAATAATCAATTCCAATAATAACAAACCCAATACATAGTAAGATAAAGGTCAATACCGATAATTTCAATTCCGCTTTAAAATATCCTTTGATCCCTCTTACTGATTGAGATAAAATTTCTTTTAAATCATTCATTTTTATTCCTCATTTCTCATTCATTGCTTCTATTGTACAACAAGATTAAGTTGATGCAACCCAACTTGAGTAGTATTTTTTTAAACTACAAAAAAATCACCTTAACAATAACAGTCTCTCCTGTATTGATTAAGGTGATTTAGAGAATATATTAGAAACTTTAGGTTAAACGCCTTTTATTCTTTCATTTTTTAAATGAAAGCCATAATTACGAAATTAAGAACGAACAGTCCAGTTGAGATCCATAATACCGGATGAATGTCTTTTGTTTTTCCTTTGGCAACTTTAACAATAACGTAGAAAATGAATCCTGCAGCAATACCATAAGAAATACTATACGATAATCCCATAAATATTGAAGCAAAAAATGCTGGAATGGCTTCTTCCAAGCTTTCCCAATTGATTTCTAAGAACGATGACATCATCATTACACCTACTAATATTAAAGAAGCAGAGGTTGCTTGAGTCGGTACAAGCGCTACTAGTGGCGAAAATAAACTTGTTAATAAGAATAATACAGCTACCACAACACTTGTCAAACCAGTTCTTCCACCAGCACCAATGCCGGCCGCACTTTCAACATAAGTTGTTGTATTTGAAGTCCCAAAAATAGCTCCTGCAGAAGTTGCAATTGCGTCTGCAAATAATGCTTTGTCCATTTTTGTTTTGAATCCAGCACTATTGTCTAGTGCTAGTTCGTCTTCAGCACTAAATATTCCTGTTTTACGACCAGTCCCAATAAAGGTTCCGATAGTATCAAATATATCCGATAAACTAAAAGCAAAAACCGTCATAATAACTAGAGGTAAACGTGCTACATCTGTAAATAATGAAATCATTCCTTCATTACCGAATGCTGCACCAAAAGTTGTTCCTAATTCTGATAAAGCATTTCCTAGTGAATTAGCTGGATTAGATACGACAGATAAATCAACAACTCCCATTGGAATTCCAATAATCGTTGTAAGGATAATTCCAATTAAAATAGCACCTTTAACATTTTTAACTAGTAGAATCACTGTAATGATCAAGCCAATCAAGGCCAATAATGATCCAGGACTTGTAAAGTTAACTAATGCAGGGACAATTCCACCACCAGTTACAACACTTGAAATACCATCTGGATAAGAAGAAGCTGCTGCATCAAAAGAAGCATTGTTAACCGTTTGGATATTTCCAGGTTCAGAAGTAAACTGAAGAAATCCTGCATTCTTAATTCCGATATAAGCAACAAAAACGCCGATTCCAGCACTGATTGCATGTTGCAGACTTTCTGGAATTGAATGAATGATCAATTTACGTACTTTTGTTACTGTAATCAAGATATTCACTATCCCACAGATAAACACCATTGCTAAAGCCTCTTGCCATGAAAAACCTAGTGCAAAAACAACTGTATACGTAAAGAATGCGTTCAATCCCATTCCAGGAGCTTGTGCATAAGGGACATTTGCAAATAATCCCATCACTAATGTACCAATAGCAGCTGCTATTATAGTAGATAAGAAAACAGCTTGTGTAGGCATACCCGTTAAAGATAAAATTGCTGGGTTAACAAAAATAATATAAGACATCGCAAAGAAAGTTGTTAGACCTGCCGTGATTTCAGTGCTTACTTTAGTGCCATTTTCTTTCAACTTAAAAAACTTTTCCATTTTACTATTTCCCCACTTTATTTGTATTACAAGTGAACCTGAATAGTTAAACCTACAGAGTCTTTAATTTTCTACCTAACTGCTTCGTAAAAGATATAAGTACAAAAATACAAGTATAAATAATCGCAGTTATTTCAATGTGTCTAATGAAACTCTAAATAAACCTAAATGAGTTTATTTAGAACCAATAGTCTGAACATTTACGGTGTCCGGTAGAAACTTAAAGCCCATATCGCTTAATTATATTCGGTTCTAAACATTGCATGTTAATTATAGAAGATGGCTCAGTATAAAACAACCACAAAAGAAATATTCCACTAATTTAATTAGATTATTGTTCGTGTTTTGTTTGAAAAAATCAGTTAAATTAAGAAATCCTAAAAAAATAACCTTTATTCCCTCTTATTTGTTTCTAATCCTTAACCGCTTTCTTTTTCTAGATTTATTTTATTGACCATGCTACCTAATTTCAACTTCTTATACTAAAGGGTTTTCTTTTTTATTTTGCATAGATTGAGTTACAATAGATTTATCATAAACAAGGGGGAATTAGTATGGATTTCACACAAGTAAAAGGTTACAGCGAGTTAGATTCAAGTCAGATCAGCTTGTTAGCAAATGTTTACGCGCAACACATGGATACGTTAGATGATCCCATTAAATATGATAAGGAAAATATTAAAGAAGTCGTATGGAACAACAGTCTTCAAACCGTAGATGTTCATTTTAATAATGGTGAACTTGTGCATTACGATAGCACTGGTAAATGGACGTACGAATAGCATACTACATTATTTAATTGACTTTCATCATTCAAAATCGGTAAATTTTTTCACTATACAGCTGATGGTTCTTGGTATTGAACTTTTAAAATTTTTGACATAAGCAAATAAGGTTGAGCAATATGCCTCAACCTTATTTTGCTGTATTCAATTTATTTTTTGATTACCTCATTGTAACAAACTCTTCCGATCCAGTAGGATGAATAGCCACTGTGTTGTCAAAATCCGCTTTTGTTGCACCCATTTTTATGGCTACTGCAAATCCTTGAATCATTTCATCCAGACCTCTTCCAAGCCCATGCAAACCAACTACTTTTTCATTTTCACCTTGGCACACTAGTTTCATGTACGTTTTTTGTCTGTTAGCTGTTATAGAACTGTGCATAGAGGTAAAGATGGATGTATACACTTTAATATCTGCTTCACCATAAGTTTCCTTTGCTTCTTCCTCAGACATTCCAATCGTTCCGATTGGCGGGTGACTGAAGATAACGGTTGGAATATTTGTATAATCCAAAAACTCATTTGGTTTATTGTTGAATAATCGCTCAGACAATCGACGTCCTGCAGCAATAGCAACTGGAGTCAATTCAATACGACCGACTACATCTCCAATAGCGTAAATATTTTTAGCTGTCGTATTTTGGTACTTATCTACTTTAATATACCCACCATCGTTTAATTCAACATCCGTTACCGCAAGATTCAAATCTTTTGTATTTGGTTCACGACCAATTGCCCAAATGACAGTATCTGTTGTATGTGAAGAACCGTCCTCAAAATGAATGGTTAAAGAACCATCTTCATTTTTTTTCACTTCTTTAGGAACAGCATGGATATGTAAAGCTGCTCCTTCTCTAGCCATTGTTTCAACAAGTCCTTCGACAATAATCGAATCAAAATTTCGTAACGGCGCATGCTTTCTAACAAATAAATGCGTATCCGAACCTAACCCATGTAAAACACCTGCTAATTCAACAGCGATATATCCAGCTCCTACAACTGCTACCCGTTTAGGTAGTTCCGTTAGTTCAAAGAAACCATCTGAGGTCATCCCGTATTCTGCTCCTGGAATTTCTGGCCAAGCTGGACGACCACCAGTAGCAATTAAGAAATGATCCGCTGTGTAATGCTCCCCGTTCACTTCGACAGTATGTGCATCGACAAATTTTGCATAACCGTTGATCAAATCCACTTTATTATTATTTAAGTTTTTTTGATAAATAGTATGCAATCGAGAGATGTATCCCTCTCTATTTTTTACCAATTTTCCGAAATTTAGTTGACGATCCTTAATTGTAATACCGTAGTCTTCTCCATATAGTTCCATATCTTCCATTATTTGAGCTCCATGCCACATAACTTTTTTAGGAACACATCCTACATTGACACAAGTTCCACCAATAGCGTTGCCTTCAATCAAAGCCACTTTCGCTCCATGCATTCCAGCACGATTAGCTGAAGCAATACCGCCGCTTCCTCCACCAATTGCAATATAATCATACTTTTTAACCATTAACTATTCCTACTTTCTTTTTTGTTTTCAATTTACTATAGTCTTTTCAAAAAACTATCACTTATTCATTTTCTTCTATCATTAAGTTTAACTCATTTTCTTGTTTTAAGATATCCTCAAAATAATGATAGTAACCGCCTAGTTCATGTCGGTAACTTTCTCTTTCGATCCAAGGCTTGTGTTTTCCACAATAATGAATGAATACGACCTTTTCTTCTACCCATTCAATCGAAAATTTACGTGGAAAAACGCGTTTTAATTGAGAATAAAAACGAGCATCTAAGTTATAAATTCGCCAATCAGCTTCTTTAACCTCATCCCAATATAAATGGTTAAAAATATCTTGATCCGGAAGAACTAACCGATTTTTATTAATCTTGATTGCTGTTATTATTTCTTCGCGATTGCGAGTGCTCCGTATTAAAGTGAGGTTCATCAAAATAACCCCCGTGTTGAAGTAATCTTCAGATGATAGAGTTCCTAAGCGAATGTTATTAATCGGTTGTATCCATTTTGTAGCATAGTCATGTGTTGTCGCTACAAACAACTTCCCATCAAAATTTTGCTTATAAAAGCTTGAAAAAGAACGTAAATTTATAATATCAGGATCAAGATATAAAACCCGATCTATTTCTAACGGCAACACGAATGGAGCCAGCAGACGATAATACATTTCAATCGAATAGTAGCGATTAACAACTGCTTCTTCTGAAAAAAGTTTTTTACAATCTATTGGAAAGAATGTATGTCCATTCCCTGTTACAAAATCATCTACTTCGATTATTCTATTGTGTGGTATATTTTGATGCATCAAATAAATCGTCATTTTTTCTTTATCATTTGAGCGAAAGATTGAGCGAAGAGATGTAAAGAGTGGCTCTAAATAGTTTTCATTAAGTGTAAATAATAAATTCATACCATTTCTCCTATACCTTACTACTTATTTATAGTTTATTTGTCACCTATTTTTCTCTACCTTATGCTGTTTTCAAACGTTCCTTCTTCATCACCTTAGTAGCTACATTAAAGTATGAATTAAACGAGCTGAAGTTGCAATCAAAGTAGTTTTAAAAAAACTATTATTGTAGAAAAAAAATGTACATTGTATCGTACATTTTTTTTTTTACTTTGATTTAATGTATACTTAAATTAATGAAATTTATTTTATAACAAAAAGGAGAGTACTATGAAAAAAGATGCATCATTTTATTGGACATTATTTTTATCCACGTTCACATTGAGCGCCTTTACCTTTGGTGGAGGCTATGTCATTGTTCCACTTATGCAAAAACGTTTTGTAAAAGAGTTAGAATGGATCACAGAAGAAGAAATGCTCGATTTAGTAGCTATCGCTCAATCTTCTCCAGGACCAATTGCGGTTAACGCTTCGATTATCATTGGTTACCGTATGGCTGGCATTCGAGGAGCTCTCTTATCAGTATTGGGAACTTCTATACCTCCACTTGTGATCATCACGATTGTTTCTTATTTTTATTTGGCTTTTCGTGACAATGCTATTGTAAATGCTGTGCTATTTGGTATGCAAGCTGGAGTCGCTGCTGTTATCGTAAATGTCGTTATTGACATGGTCAAAGGAATTACTAAAAATAAAAAGATACTACCCATCATTGTCATGATTCTTGCTTTCTTAGCAGCCGCCTTTACATCAATTAATATTGTCGTTATTTTATTTATTTGTGGCGCAATAGGTGCTTATACAACCTATAGAGAGTCACATGTAACAAAAGGAGGGCTAAACAGATGATTTATTTGCAATTATTTTGGAGCTTTTTCCAAGTTGGAGCTTTAAGCTTTGGAGGCGGTTATGCAGCCTTGCCATTGATTCAAGAACAAGTAGTCGAGCAAAACAATTGGCTGTCTAGTACTGAATACATTGATATTCTAACGATTTCACAGATGACACCTGGCCCGATTGCTTTAAATGCTTCTACCTTTGTTGGGACAAAAGTAGCCGGAATCCCTGGTTCACTGATAGCCACGTTAGGATGTATCACGCCTTCTGTTATTATCGTTCTGCTTTTAGCAGTACTCTATTATAAATACAAAGGGTTGTCTTTAGTCCAAGGAGTTATCAAAGGCTTGCGTCCAGCTGTCGTTGCTTTGATTGCTTCTGCTGGATTGTCTATTCTTTTGACTGCTTTATTTAACAGCGAAACCCTTCCAGTTGAATGGGTTGAATTAGATTGGATTTCCTTGATTTTGTTTGGTATTGGCTTAATTTTACTGCGAAAAACAAAAATAGGACCTATCTTTGTTATGTTGGCAGCAGGATTAGTGAGACTAGTGATTTATGGAGTAACGACACTCTAAACTACTAATACAAAAAAATTATAGCACTGTTAAAGTTAAATCATTTGTGAATCTTTTTGTCTGCTTTATACTAAAGAAAAAGAGTCAATTAAAGCACTTTCATTTTGCATAGTTCCTCTAGAAAGCAGGTGTTTAAATGTTTGAATTAGAATACAGCGAAATTTTTCTCCGCTTGATCTTGGCTGTTGCATTTGGAAGCGTGATTGGTTATGAGCGAGAAATCAAAGGCCATGATGCTGGTTTACGCACACACATTTTGGTGTGTGCTGGAGCCTGTATTATTACCTTAGTCCAACTACAAGTTACGTACAGCACAGTTGAAATGGGGTTAAGTCAACCAGATCTGGCTCAAGTGTTAAATACAGATATGACTCGGATGCCTGCTCAAATCATCAGCGGAATCGGATTCTTAGGTGCCGGTACAATTATCGTGACTAAAAAAAGTGTTACCGGACTGACAACAGCTGCTTCTATTTGGACGATTGCTGGTTTAGGCATAGCCGTTGGTATGGGAAGCTATTTCTTAGCTCTAATGGGTTGTTTAGTCATTTTACTTGTTTTACGTGTAATCAAAAGACTCTTTCGTGTTCAAAGTTCAAAAAGAATCGAAATTTATTATGTAAATCGTGAAGAAACAAAAAAATTTCTTACTAGTTATTTTGCTAGTATGGGAATCAATGTTCTCGGCTTAGATTATAGTGTGGATACTAATAATGTAGAGAAAAACAGTTACATTAACCTTTACACACTTAGTTTGCCGGATACTAAATCGATTGCTTCTGTAGTAGAAGATCTCTCAGAATTTGAATACATTCATCGTGTTCATACGTTAAGAGAAAACTAAAAAGAACAAAAGTGAACATTACTCACTTTTGTTCTTTTTTTCTACCTCTCTTTAGTGTTTATTCCAAAATACATGGTTTAATGCCAATAAGATGATTCCTGCTAAAGAAAGAAAAGCTCCCAGAATTAAAAATGGTGGTTGATACGTAAACGTTACTTCTGAAGTTCCTGACTCCAATGGAAGTCCTATAAAACCTTCATTAACAAGAATCGTGTCAACTTTCTCACCATTGACTTCTGCTTTCCAACCTTGAGTAAATGGAATCGTAGTAGCTAAGATCGACGGTTCAGCCATAGTAATTGAGCCCCTGATCATTTTGTTGCTGAACGTTTCAATATTTAATTGATTGTCTCTCTTCTCCATCACTCTGTCTGAATAATCCTTATCTAGAGGAACAACAAATACGGTAATATCTTCTAGCTTATAGTTTCCAGCTTTAGAAAATTGAAGAGAAATTGTCTCTTCTTTACTGTTTTCATCTTGAAACCCCATATTGAACAACATATTTGTTCGTTTAAAGTAAGAACTAAAACTCAATACATCTGATTGACGAATCGTCTTTTTTCGTTCCCCTAATTTTACTCTAGCGTTAAAAGCAGTAGGTGTGCCTGTTAAAGGATCACTTACACTAGGTGTAAAATCTAATCCTTCCAAATAAACATACACTTCAGCCTGTTGCAACATGGTAGGATCATCCAGTAGCAGTTCCACTTTTCCATTATCCTCTTTTATCGTTAGTCCATCTTCTACAATGTCAGCTTTACTTTTATCCTCGGATATCAATTGATATCCTTCGCTTTTGACGTTTAACGGCTGGTTAAACACTGTCAAATCCGTTGTCTCAACCTCTTTTGAATCAACCACAACTCCGTAAGATAAAAATTGCTCTTTTTCGATAGGATTCATTTTTTCAAACAATTCATAAGTTAGGTATGTCGGATTGGCAGATGCAAAAGGAAAGTAATTTTTTGTTTCAGCAACAATAAAATCTGAACTCTTATCAGAAAGGTTTTCCACTACTTCATACCCATATGGAAGATAAATTTCATTTTCTTTTTCTGTCAGAATATAGCGAACACCTAAAAAATTATTTACAATTTGTCGGTCGTCAAATCCATTTCGTAAAGGTTGAATAAGCTGAAATTGGCCTGTTCCTAATTGGCGGGCAAAATTTGAGATAAAACCATTTGAAACAGATAGATAAGAATTCAGTCCCATTTCTTCTAAAATAATGAATTGATTCTTTATATGATTGTCTTTACTGGTTACTCCAATGCGAGAGATATCTGTATCTTGTGGAAGTTGTTTCTCTAAACGATCAAAAGTCGTTAAATAGTCGTCATCAATCGTTCCATAATCTACTGATAACTCTATCGTATTTTGTCCCCATGAGTAATAATAATCCATTGCATTGTAGCCTAAATTCGCCATGATAAGCAGTAATAACACTGCAGAATAAAATCCTTTAGAACGTTTTGTTAAGGCTTTTTTATTTTGCTGTTTATTTGCTAAAAGTAATACCAGCCACATCAAACTTGCAAAAATCAAAGGAGCAATAAAAGCTGTTCTAAAATCGATTACTTGAATAACTACAAACAATACTCCTCCATAAAGCAGAATCATACAGCCCATAGCTAAAACTTCTTTTTTCTTTAAGCTAAACCGACTATTGTAAAGTATTGCGGCTCCTAATGAAACAAACAACGGAATAGCAAATGTCCAACGGTTGTAAGGACCTGCGAAACCATTCATAATGGAACCAAATGCTGGCAGTGTCAACATCACTGCGAACAATCCTAAAATGGCTGGAACAAAGCTAAACTTTTTGCGTTGCATCCAAAGCATCGGCACCATTAATAATGCAAATGATGAGTAGCCAAAGACCGTCCATAAGTAACGTTCAGAAATAAATAGGTTTAAGAATAATGACCAATAATACTTAACGGGGTAGACGAGCAGCCCACTGGCAAAACTTCCCGGCTCTCTCGATGATTGTAAGAACCCTCCTACAATCGGGACGAATAAAATACTCGACAGTAACAGCCCTATTAAATAAGAATAGACAGCTTTCCAAACATAAGCTAGAAGTAATTTGTTGTTTTTTGTACCATACAGATTAAAATATCGGATAACCGCATAAATAAAAATCAGTACACTCAACATATAAAAGAAATAAAAATTGCTACATGCACTAAGAAAAATAACTACAATGAATAATGTATTGGATTCATTGTGCAAAATCTTTTCAATACCGATACACAATAACGGAAAAAAGAGCATTGGCATTAAGAAAAAAGGATGCCGTGTAACATTTAATACCACATAAAAAGCAAAGGTGTACATCAATGAACCAACTAAAGCACCTGAACTCGCTAGTTGCATTCTGCGGCAATAGAATAAAAAAGCAATTCCTATAACATATACACGCAGTAAAACGAGCACATGATAGGCAAATTCCGTCATGCTTGCAGGAAATAACAATCCTAGGTAAACAAACGGATCACCTACTACATAATACCCATACGCACTTAATACATCTGCACCCATGCCATTTGTCCAATCCCAAAACTGGAGACCCGCTGAAGGATCTGCAAAGTATGTTTTTATCAGATGTAGATAATCTTTAAAGATTAAATAATGCTGCGAAAAGCCATCACCTTCCCAGATAAATGATTTTTGCAACACGATAAAATAGCTATAAATCGCTGTGATCATAATAAAAAACAAACCTGTAAAGAGAGCAAATGTCAGCTTAGTGATTTTTTTTTCTTCAAATAAATTCTCGCCAAGGTCTTTCATCAACTGAATCACTCTCCTTGCTTAAAGATAAAAAATTTACTGAATCCATAGTTCAATACCACAACTATAAATTGTGTAATGACTTTTGCAACATTTGCATTCAAATTTAGACCGTCAACCAACAGCCACATACTTCCCATATCAAAAATAGCTGATAGTAAACGGAAAGATACAAATAAACTAAATTCTTTTAACCATAATTGGACTGTAGGTGTGGAAGATTTAAAGACATATTTTTTATTGGTAAAAAAAGCAAATAAAATAGATACAACAATAGCAATTGCATTTGCAATTAAATAATGTACTTCAAAAACGGAATCAAATAAATAGAAAACAACGATATTCACTACCGTTGTCAATCCTCCAAAAATCAAATAACCAATTATTTCTTCGTATTTACTAACGAGATTCTTTATCTTTGTCATCACTTATTTCCTTCTCTTTCTTCGTTTCATTTTCTGAATATTCTTGAATAAAGTACACCGGCCGTTCCTTCGTTTCGACAAAAACTCGACCTAAGTATTCCCCAATAATACCAAGCGATATCAGCTGAATACCACCTAAAAATAAGATACCGGCAATTAGAGAAGGGTAACCAGCAACACTCGTCCCAAATAACATCGTTCGAATAATTTCAATCGTCAAATAGACAAAGGCAAACATTGAAATGATGAATCCGATAATTGACCAGATTCTTAAAGGCATTGTACTGTAAGAAGTTATGCCATTTAAAGCTAAATTCATCAAAGCTGACAAATTCCATTTCGTTTCTCCTGCTACTCTAGCTTCAGCTATATAAGAAATTTCTTTCTTTTTAAATCCTATCCAGCCATACATTCCTTTTGTATAACGTTCATGCTCTCTCAACTGAGTCAAAGCAGCTACACATTTTTTGTCTAGTAATCTAAAATCACCTGCTTGCGGATAAACTTTTACTTTAGCAACATTTTGTAGTACACGGTAATACATATTAGAGGTCCATTTTTTTAACCACGTTTCCCCTTCGCGATCTTTACGCACCGCATAAACATCATCGTAACCTTCTTCCCACCAATGAATCATTTCAGCAAATGTTTCTGGAGGTTGTTGAAGATCGGCATCAATAATGATCAAGGCATCTCCTTTAGCATAATCAAAACCTGCCAACATGGCTGTTTCTTTCCCAAAATTACGGGATAAGTCTACATATTGTACGCGTGAATCCTTTTCCTTAAAAGCTTTTATCTGCTCAAGCGTTCTGTCGGTACTTCCGTCATTCACAAATAAAAATTCAAATGTATACTGAGATAAACCTCCACAGACACTATCTAACTTTTCATACATTTTGTCAATTACTGCCTCTTCATTATAAGCAGGAATCAATATTGTAATAGTTTTCATTCAATCTAACCCTTCATTATCGTACATCGAACCCATAGTTGTAAACGTTCGTTTCTTAACTAGTATATCTTACAGTAAAATAGACGTCTAATTTTGCACCCCTTAAATGAGAATTTTCTTTTAAATGCATTAATTATTCTGATAAAAAAGCCCTGAATAATTGCTATTCTTACCCCAATAAATGGCTATTTACTAGGTTAAAAACTACATTATTCAAGACTCTTCTGACAATTTTTTAACCTTCACCTTTTTCAAAAGATGGATACAACGTCATACCGCCATCAATGAACAGCGTGGTACCTGTTACATAACTTGATTCATTTGAAGCTAGCCAAGCTGCAGCTGCTGCAACTTCTTCCGGTTTTCCAATGTAATTCATTGGAATCATGGTTAACGTTTTTTCTTTTTCTTCTTCATTTTCAAATTTTTCAGCATTGATCGGTGTATTGATTGCTCCTGGTGCAATGCTGTTCACTCGAATTCCTTTATGCGCATATTCTAGTGCAATGGTCTCATTGAACAATTTCACTCCACCTTTACTAGCGGAATAATGCGCGAATGTTGGCCAAGGAATACGTTCATGTACAGAAGACAAGTTAATGATGTTTCCTTTTTTATCGTTTTCTAAGAAATGATTCAATGCTGCTTTAGAACCAAGAAAAACCCCTGTTAAATTCACATTGATGACTTTATCCCAGTCTTCCAAAGTCAGTTCATGAGTGGACACTTTGTTTTCCATGCCTGCATTATTGACCCACAGATCTAAATCGCCAAAATTAGAAATCGCTGCATCCAATAAAGCTTTTATACCTTCTTCACTACTGACATCAGCTTCGACTGCCACAGCTTCTCCGCCAACTTTTTTGAGCTCTTCTACCGTTTCTTCGGCTCCTTCTTTATCACTATGATAATTGATGACTACCTTCATTTTTTCTTCTGACAACCGTCTAGCAATTGCATTTCCAATTCCTTTTGAACCACCTGTAATAACGGCTACTTTCCCTTTTAAATCAGTGTACATCTAATCCCTCCCATTTTTAACTAACTACTCTATACATAGTACATACTCAAAATAAGTATAGCTCATTAAAAAAGGAGCGTCTATTTTCAACACTCGACAGCTCATCTCTTTCATTACAAGGGAAATTCTTCATCACTATGCAGTAAGAGCTACTATCATATGATTAGCTTTTATAAAAAACAAGAGTAAAATAAAGAGGAAGTTTACATTCTATAACAGAAGAAGGCGGTGTTTAAGTTGAAACTTATTTTTGTGCGACATGGGTTAAGCGAATGGAATAAATTAAATCAATTTACAGGCTGGATGGACGCTGATTTAAGCGAACAAGGGTATGAAGAAGCACGCAAAGCTGGGCAAAAGATCAAAAATGCTGGCATTAATTTTGATTTTGCTTTTACGTCTGTCTTAAAAAGAGCCATCAAGACTTGCCATATTGTCTTAGAAGAATCGGACCAATTATGGGTTCCAGAAACAAAATCATGGCGGTTAAATGAACGTCATTATGGAGCATTGCAAGGGTTAAACAAAGAAGCGACAGCAGAAGAATTCGGATCAGAACAAGTTCTCATTTGGCGCCGTTCATATGACACTTTGCCGCCATTGTTGAAGCCAGATGATCCAAACTCTGCATTAAACGATCGCCGCTATGCTAACCTCCAAAAACGGACCATTCCAATGGGTGAAAGTTTGAAAGTCACATTGGAACGCGTGATTCCTTTTTGGGAAGATCATATCGCTCCAGCTATTTTAGACAACAAGACCGTATTGATCGCTGCTCATGGAAATTCCATTCGAGCTTTGATCAAATATTTGGAAGAAATATCAGACGATGAGATCATGGCAGTGGAGATTCCTACTGGTCAACCGCTTGTTTATGAACTAAATGAAGAATTAATCGTTACTAAAAAATATTATTTAGACTAATAAAAATCCATCCCTTCTCGAAAGAAAGGATGGATTATTTATTTTATTCCTATGTAGTCTGTTGGACTACAAGTGTTTGGCATTTTTTTATTTCTGCTAAAGCCTTTTCTAAATTATTTTTGTGCCATTTCGTTCCAGCAGCAATTTTGTTTATTTTTAAAGGCATAACTCGTTCGCCCGCTGTAAAGGTTACCTTGTGTAATAACGCATTCTTACCCACTTCGACCGAGTCTAATTCTTCAAAAGGCATGATGATTGGTTCTTTTTTTGCATCTATTTTTCCAGTTACTTTATGAACGGGCAACAAAATAACTTTATCCTGTTCCATACATAAAATAAAATAAGATCCTTTTGCCAACTGTGCATATGCTCCAAATAGTACTAAAGATCCTGTAGAAGGCATAATTTGTGCCCACACGGCTGTGCTTTCTGTCATTGGACTCAATAACCCGTTATCTTCTAAGTTTGCTAATATCTCTTTTTCTGACAACATCAATCCCATATTATTTCCCCCTCCATCGTTTTTTATTTAACAGGCTATTAGATACACCTATTACACCCTTTTTAAATTCCATACACCAAAGATTATCTTCATTATATTAAGATAAGTATATCATCATTAGCTAATTATCACTATTTTTAACCGCGCAATGCTATATTATGCTACCTATTTTACAGCCACTCACTTTACTTACTTATTAAAGACACTCTCCTACACTAAAGAAACAGGACATGTTAAACTCATAATAAATATACTTCTAGGGGGATGATTAAAAATGACAGAAAAAACACTCGTATTGATCAAGCCAGATGCAGTAGAACGAAATCTAATTGGAAGAATTTTAGTAGAATATGAAAGAAATGATTTAAAAGTTCTTGATATGAAATTCATTCATGCCTCTACAGAATTAGCAGAAAAACATTATGCAGAGCACAATGGAAAACCGTTTTTTAACCGCTTGGTTTCTTACCTTACAAGAAGTCCAATAGTGGCTCTCGTATTGGAAGGTGAAAATGCCATTAGTCGAGTTCGGGCATTGAATGGGAACACAGATCCTAAAACATCCCCTGACAATACCATTCGTGCTCTTTATGGTCTCAGTTTATCTGAAAATACCGTTCACGCTTCTGACTCAAAAGAAAGTGCTGTTAGAGAACGATCCATCTGGTTTGGCTAAAACATCGGCCTAAATAAAAACATCTTTTGGTATTAACCGATAAGTCTGTATTTATTACTCAAATGAAAACTTCTTTGATGCTCATTTAATCAATAAGCCATCTTATTAGTCAAATAAAGATTTACCTGACACCTATTTAATCAATAAACTTATATAATAGATTTTTTTCTATTGAATACATTATTTAGAAAAGGGCCAGAATTCAAAATAATTAAAATTTCTTCTGGAATGGACGGATTTGCTTGTGGAAAGCCATGGGACCGCCTGAAGCCTTTAAGTCTTCAGGCTTTCAAGCCTTAAAAAGAGAGTAATTGCTGAAGCACTAACGCTCTTTAATTCGCATTGAATCCTTGACACGGCTACAAGCAATTCCTATTCCTCCAGAAATTTATGTGCTATTTAGTTAATAGTAATTCTGACAAAATTTTAGTCCTTCTTCGATAGTTAATTTGTATAAATTATAAAAAAACAACTGGTTTATTTAATGATTCTTTATTGTATACTTAAGTAAATTTATTCTATAGGAGGCAAAAAATGAAAAAACTGTCTTATTTGTGATATGTTCTATATTTTTAAGTGCCTGTACGACAACCAATACCTTACATAGTTTTTCAGTTGATGCCCGAACAAAAGATGTTGCTCTTGAAAACCTGATAATTGTTTCAAATGGAATGGAATCCTATATTCAGCCAACTTATCAACTATTTGCTATTGAACATACGAATAGCGATACTGCTGATTTAGCTAAACAGGCCAATATGAGTTTCTATGATGAAGAGAATAATCTTTTTTTCTCTATCAATACTGGCGCAAACCAAGACGGAATCTTGGATACACGTACCACTCTATTAGATGACGATTTAGTTGGCTTTATTGCCCCTTCTAAAAATATCGAACCTGGAAAAAATATTTTTATTGAATTTGTTTATGAAAAAGATAATCAGCAAGTAACAGAAAAAGTAGAAGTAGCTCTTCAAGAAAGCAACTAACTATTGTCCGTATTATTCGAAAAGAAAAGAGGACGATTAAATGAAAGATAAATTTTATAAGTATAATTTAATTGGTGGACTAATTACAGCTGTTGGTTTGTTGGTTCAAGAGCACACCAAGTTTATTTTTTTTATCGGTTTAGCCATACAATTTTATGCTTTATATTTTTATTTTAAAGATAAGCAGATGAACAAAAGAAAAAAGAAAATCTACTAGTCTATTGAGTCTAAGTAATTCTTATAGAAAAAAAGAAGCAACCAAACATTTCAATAGTTTGATTGCTTCTTTAATTAGTATAATTTTATAAATAGTTCTTACATTTCTACAAATCCGGTATAATCTTGACTAATTATTTGAACATTTTTACCATTTTTCTGATCGTTACTTATACGTTCTTCGCCCCAGACAGACATGGCAATTAAAACTTCTCTTAATGACTTTCCTTCTTTTGTTAAAGAATAAATCACTTTAGGGGGCACTTGGTTAAATACTTCTCTAGCAATAATATTATCTTCTTCAAGTTCTCTTAATTGTTGCGTCAACATTTTTTGAGTAATGGCAGGAATTCTTCTTCTCATTTCCCCTGTTCGTAATGCTCCATGACCTAAATGGCATAAGATAATGGGTTTCCATTTTCCGCCAATCACTTCAAGTGTTGCTTCCACACCCAGATTATAAACTTTTTCCAACTTCATTTCCCCTATCTCTCTAATAGGCACTTTTAGGTACCTATAGCACTTTAAAGTGCGTACTTATATTATCTATTGGTAATACGTATACTAACATATATAAGATTTGATGGGAAGAATTCATTTCTCAAATAACTAGTTGGAGGAACACAAATGAGTAAATATAATTTTTTAGATGGTTTTGAATTTAAAAATGGACAACAATTGAAAAACAAGGTCGTTATGGCGCCAATGACCACAATGACTAGTTTTCATAACGGAATGGTCACTACAGATGAAATCAATTACTATGCAGCACGCGCTGGTGGCCCTGGAATGATTATTACTGGAGTTGCTTATGTGAGTGATAATGGTAAGGGATTTGAAGGTGAATTGTCCGTTGCAGATGACTCTATGATTCCAGGTCTTGAGAAATTAGCGACAGCTATCAAACAAAAAGGCACAAAAGCAGTTCTGCAAATTTTTCATGTTGGTAGAAAAACGTATTCAAGAATCTTAAAAGGCGATCAGCCCGTAAGCGCAAGTGCCATCGCTGCTCCTTACCCAACAGATTCTGAACTACCAAAAGAATTAACGAATGAAGAGATCGAGCAAATCATTGTTGATTTTGGAGAAGCAATCCGCAGAGCAATAGCTGCTGGTTTTGACGGCGTTGAGTTGCATGGTGCTAACACTTACCTTCTACAACAATTCTACTCAGAACATTCAAATAGAAGAACCGATAAATGGGGCGGATCAAGAGATAAGAGACTTACTTTTCCTCTAGCAGTCATTGATCACGCTTCAGATGTGATTAAACGTTACGCAACAAGTCCGTTCATTTTAGGCTACAGAATGTCTCCAGAGGAAATTGAAACTCCTGGAATTCGTTTAGAAGATTCTCTTTATTTTGCAGATGCTATTAAAGAAAAAATAGATTATCTTCATTTATCAGTCGCAAGTTATAAACGTACCTCGTTAAATGATAAAACTGATGTCACTCCAATTTTAAACCAATTTGCTAAAATCACAGAAAATAGTGTTCCTTTAATTGGAGTTGGTTCAGTAGAAAATCCTGAAGACGCAGATGATGTTTTAGCAAACGGTGCTGATCTGGTTGCAGTGGGAAGAGAATTAATCCGTGAACCTCAATGGGTACAAAAAGTCGCTTCCAATGATGAAAGCAGCATTCGTAAAGAACTCAGCCCACTTGATATGGATGAATTAGCGATCCCTTCCGTTATGCAAGTGTATCTAGTCGAATCGTTCAGTTCTGTTATGCACTTTACAACAGATTCAGCTACAGTAAATGATGAGTATTCAGGCCAATTTGCTCCTATGGAAGGCTACGAGAAAAAACTATAAGACTATTTAATTAAAAAGTACTATTATTCCATAAAAAAAGCCTGATCCTGTTGATTTAACAATAGGATCAGGCTTTTTTCATTTACATTAATCTATTCCATCTCTACCAGAATCAATCCATCGTTTTTCATTTCATAGACATGGTCGCAGACTTCTTTTAAAAACATCCGATCATGGGAGATAGTAATAATCGATCCTTCAAAATTTTTAAATAATTTTCTGAGCTCTGGCTGAGATAACGGTGAGAAGTTTCGTGTAGGCTCATCTAAAAGCAATACATTCTGTCCCGATAAATCGATTTTCAATAACAACAATTTTGCTTGCTGTCCTCCTGATAGTGACTGGATTGGATGATGCATTTCATCTGTCGTAAAACGCATGCTTCCTAGGTAAGTCATCACTTGAGTACGTTCCTCACTGTCTCCAGTTTCACTCAGAAATTCAACTGGTGTTTCATCCATCCGTAAATACTCAGCATAATTTTGCGGCATATATCCAGCTGCAATATCTGTACGCTGATTTAATTCTGCCCATAATTGCTTCAGCAGTGTGCTTTTACCTACTCCATTTTGCCCGATGATTCCTATTTTTTGTGGAGACTTCACTAGCAAATTCAGTGAGTGTGCTAAAACCTTATCCCCCAGTTTCACACTCTCGTCTTCCAAATGGATTATCGTTTTATTTGTAGGAAGGGATTTAGTATTTGAAAATTTCACTAAGATAGCATCTGCTTTTAGTGGAATATCTTCAAAACTTTCCTTTTCGCGTTCAAATCGTCTTCCCATTGATTTTACTGCATGCATTTTCTTTTTTAGTAACCTTGCTCCAGACGGATCTTGTCTTGAAATGGCTCCTTGTGCATGGTGCACACTGCTTTCAACTTGTCGGTATTTCTCCATTTGCTTATGATGTTCTTCCCGCTGCTTGTTGGCAACTTGAGATTGGTGTTCATAGCGTGCTTCTTTTTGTTCAATGTATTCTTTATACGATAACTTGGACACAGTCGAGACGGGTACTGTCTTATGCCTTAATAGCTCGATCTGAATGACTTTGGTAGCTGTCGCTGCAAGCAGAGATTCATCATGCGAGATAAAAATAATCGTTAGTGGTGTAGATTTTATAAAGTGCTCTAACCATTTGACTGTATCAAGATCCAAGTCGTTAGAAGGCTCATCAAGCAATAGCAAATCAGGATCTGTTGAGAGTGCTTTTAGTAGCTGAACTTTGATTTTTTCGCCACCAGATAAACTGCCTAATGTTTGCGAACTTGTTAACCGATCAGCATCAAATCCAAGTTGCCCCACTAATTGATATAGCATTTGGTAGTCGATGTCCATAGCATCAGCTTGGCTGAAAAAGTACTGATCAACAGTATACTCCATATATTCTTGCGGTAAGGATTGCGGCAAATAGACTGTGCGACTGAACTGGTTAATCAATTCCCCTTCTGCTTGAATATAAGATTCGATACTTTTATCTTCAAGAATCCATTTTAATAATGTTGACTTACCATTTCCTTCTTCCCCGATAATGGCTACCTTTTCTCCAGGATTGACTGTAAAACTCAAGTCTTTGATGATTTCTTTTAAATCCATTAAGTGGTGCAAGGTCAAATTTCTCACTTGTAACATACTGATTCCTCCTATCTAATAAATAAAAACGACCGCCAGCAAGTTTCTGCAGACGGTTGGTCAATTTCAATTAAACAGAGAGAATCCTAGTATGCCTATAGATGGCAACTCTACCGATTCAAAAAGTTGTTTAAATGATTTATCTAAAAAAACCGTTGCAAAGAAACCTACCCTATTGGCAGAAAAAAGTTTCTTCTTCAATTACGATTTGTTTTAGATAGTGTACATTTAAGCACAACCTTTCGATTTGTTAGGTGTATTATAGCAAGGATATGTGTTTTGTACAATAAGTGCGTATGTGCAAATCTACTAAGAATTTTTTTTATCATATCTATTGCCTAAAACTACTTTTACGTGCTCTCCATGTCCGTATTGATAATAAAAGTACATTTTTGTACTCAATTATATCTCTTTATTTTTCTAGACTGCAACCTAAATATTTGTATTTTATTGAAAGTAGTTACACTATAAAAACAATTTCCCTTTATAATTAATTAATACCATAGCTCTATGCTCATTTGTAGTATAATATAATCGATATTATACTTTTTTATTTTGAATACAGATATAACTCATTTTTTGCATGAATAACTGAAATTATTTGGAGGAGTCTATATGTATCATAACATCGGAATAAACTGGGAATCATTTAACTATATTTTTTCAGGTAGTACCCAATACGCATTTGAACAGTTGGCATACATTTTGTTTTGCCACGAATTCAACCAAGAAAAAGGTGTTTTCAGATACTTTAATCAAGCCGGTATAGAAACACAACCTATTAAGAATGGAAAAGAAATTATCGGATTTCAAGCAAAATACTATGATTCTTCTACTAAATTTAGTAGTAAAGTTTCCGAGTTCACTAGAATGGTCGATACTGCAAAGAAGAAAAACCCAGAATTGACTAAAATCCATGTTTATGTAAATAAAGAGATGTCAGAGAGTAATTCTCTAAACAAGAAAAAACCAAAGTATCAAGAAGATATTGAAGATTATGCCAAAATTCAGAATATAATTATTGAATGGAGAGTACCAAGTCATATAGAACGAATGCTTTTTTCTGCTGATATTCCTTCTTTTATAAGAGATTTCTTTTTTAACCCTGAACAAGGGATTAGAAAATTTATTGAACAAATAAACTTACATACAGAAACACTAGTTAACTCCATTGACAACTCTATTTCTTATAATAAGGAAAAAATTAAAATTGACTATTCTGATTCTATCTTCTTGAACTTTTTAAAATCAGAAAATGACCATTTAGTAATACATGGCTATTCTGGAACCGGAAAATCGGGATTGATTAAATCATTTTATAATAATTCGTTCTCCAAAATGCCAATTTTTATTTTTAAAGCAACAGATTTTGGTTTTAACAACCTTTCAGAATTTGGTAGACAATTTGGAGACTGTACTATAAATGACTTTTTGAGTGCGTTTAGTGATGCAAAAAATAAAGTAATTATAATAGATTCTGCTGAAAAGAGATTTTCTATGTCACAGACAGTTCTAGATACTTTTTTAAATACCGCTGTACGCTATAACTGGAAGATCATTCACACTATTAGATCTTTGTATAAAGATAATTATTTAAACTTTATATTAAAAACAAAAGAATTCTTAGAGCATCCAATGAAGATGAATTCAATTGAAAAGATTAATGGTTTATTAAGTCAATGTAACATACCTGTTCCCAAAAACGTAAAGATGAAAGATTTAATTTGCAACCTGTTCTATCTAAATTTGTATATTAACACGTTTGATGAAAGTGTTGATTATTCAAAGTCTCGTGGTTTATTTTTAACACATATCTGGAATTATAAAGTAAAAGGAATACCCCATAACACTGATTCGAATTCAATTATTCGAGAACAATTGATATTCGATATGTTAAAAACTACCACAAGCGAAAGTTCATATTTTAATTCCAACAAGTTTGATAGGGATATCTCTATACTACAAAGTTTACGATTTGATGAAGTAATTGATTATGATGATGTTTATAAGGGCTATTATTTTGCTCATGATATTTATGAAGAATTAGCTGCATGGCATTTTATTAATTATCAATATCAATATTATCAAAATAGTGAGTTAGAGTTTCATAATTCACTGAGTATAAATATGCCTATGCGCAAGCACTATCGCTCGTGGATACACGACAAACTACACGACGACGAGGATACTAAGTTAAACAGATTTATAATAAAATCAATAACTAACCATTCTATAAATAAAATTTGGAAAGATGAACTCTTAATAGCTTTAATGGAGTCTGAAAACAATATTACATCTCTATTATTGTTAAGTGATTTATTGGATAGTGATACAGAATTACTTAAACGTGTAATCTTTTTAGTTAATACTACGTGTAAAGTAATCAATTATGACTCTGCTTCTAATATTCTGACGCCAAATGAGATTGATGCTAAAACTAGCTTATTATATCGTTTTACTAAACCTTCAGGAGTTGGATGGCAGTATATTATAGATTTCGTTTATAAAAACTTATCTAACCTGAAGTGGGATGTAGGTTTTATAACACTTGTTTACGATATTATTGCTAGTTGGATAAAAGATTTTAAGCAAGGACATACCACCAAACAAGCTGGGACCATAGCACTACATATGTACAGATTATTTGAAAACGAAGAAATTAAATACCTAGTAGATAGAGATCTAAAGAAAAAGCTAAGTGTAACAATATTAGAGTCATCATTCGAATTAGAGGATTCTCTTCTAATTATTTTTAATGAAGCTATGGAAAATGACATAGACCATAGAGATATCTACTTTGTTTTAATTGAAGAACTTTTAGGAAATGTTTCAAACAGCATTGTACCCTGTCAGGTTATGCCGGAGATAGTGGTAAAAATTTGTCAATTTTTTTGGAAGAGATCTAATAACAAAACATCTCATTATTTGCCCTATAATAGTTGGGATACTGTTGAGGATGCTTTTGGTGTATCAGAAAAAACACATCATAATTATCACCCTACAAGCGCACTTTGGACACCAGTTTTTATGTTGTTACAATCCTCACCTAAAATAGGTATTGATTTCGTAATAAATTTTGTTAATTCTGTTACCGAAAATTATGAAAAATCAAATTTGAATAGTGAATATTTTGAAACTTACCCAGTTACCTTAATATTATCAGATGGAACCGAAATTAATCAGATATGTAGTAATCGACTATGGATGGTCCATAGAGGTGGCTCATCTGGACCAAACCTACTAGAATGTATTCTTATGGCTTTGGAAAAATGGCTACTAAATAATATTCCGATTATGGATGTAAAACAAGCAAATTCTATATGTGACTATTTATTAAGAAATTCTAAGTCAGTGGCTATTACTTCTGTAATAAATAGTATAGTTCTTGCCCATCCGAAAGAATTGTTTATAACAGCTTGTTCTCTTATATCTCTAGGTGAAGTTATCTTTTTGCTTGACAATCAGAGATTAGTAAGTGAATCTACAAATAATTGGTTTAGAGGTTTACCTAACAATAAGTTCTATGATCAAGAAAGAATCAACTCAAATAATTTACCTTTTAGAAAAACAACACTAGAAAAAGTACTTTGGGATTATCAATTAAAATCTGATGATATCTCACAACAGATGCATATTAATAGACTAGAAAAATTATATAGTTGTATTGATTTATTAGATGATAAAGCGACTCCTGAAAATACAACTTTACGCTATGCATTAAATAGAATAGATTTTAGGCGGTTTAAACCAAATTTAGAAAATAAGTTTGTTAAAGATGGTAAAGAATATGTATTTTTGGAAGTTGAAGAGGAAGATGATCTAACGTTGTTACGCGAAGAAAGGCAAAGTCATGACAATGAATATTATCGGTTTTCAAATGTCTCTTTATGGGCTAGAGCAAAATTTGAAAATGATTTAGAAAAATTTCAAAAATATGATATTTATGAAATAAATCCTTTAAAGGCATTTGAAGAAATGATATTAATCCAAAAACAATTAGAAAAATGCAATGATTATGACCTTTTCACTAAAAGTGCACCTATCTATATTTCAGCTGTTTTGCTAAATTTCTATGAATCAGATTTAGCAATCACACAAAAAGAATATTGCAAAGAAATACTATTGAACAATTTAGATTTACTACTCTCATATAATATCAATGATTCAACAAATGGTAACCAAGCATTAGTAGCGAGCCTACCATATTTAATAAGAAATACTAGCAACCATGAAGAGCGATTTAATTTAAATATAGTATTTCTTTTTGCAATATTCTTGGACTACTCCAGAGATAGAAGTCATCATAAAACGTTTTCTAATACAATGTGGGAATATTGTCCTGATGATGCCGAAAATATTTTTAAAATGTTTGTATCATTAAAACCAAACTTTGAAAAATGGAGAAGAGAGAACTCTGATAGACCCATAGAAAAATTTGTAAAGTCTAATAAAAAACTATTGAATAAAGTTTTCAAGAATCCTATTCAATTAGAAGAGCTTAGTTATTCATTATTAGACAGTGATTCGATATTAAGTGCAACAATGCTATTGGATGTTTATAGCAACAAACATTTTCATTTAATAAAAAAAATAACACCTTCAGTTTGGAGGGATATTTTCGAAAATAATCACCGTAGAGGATATGACAAAAATATTAATTATGAATTAGAAGCATCATATATTAAGTGGTTATCCCAATATATTTATAATACTAAAGATCAAATTAGAATGGGTTTAGTAGATTCTTTAGAACCTTTTCTTTGCATATCTGACCAGATGGAAAATTTCCTATCAAATATTTTAATCGAACATGATTCAAAAAAAGATAATAAAGTATTCTGGCAAATATGGAATAAGTTATATTATCCAATTATTAGATTATGTCTTCCATATAAGGAAAACATTAAAGTTAACAGAGAACTACATGAAATTGATGAAGTATTATCTACTTATTGTTTTGCATGGTTATACTGGGGAGATAAGCAAAAAGAGTGGATTGGTGTCCAAATTTCACATTTGACATTTTTTGATAACATTGTGAAGGATATAGGCTTTTTACCGATAACCTTATATTCTATTTCAAGATTTATTAATAGCGTTGGTTACTCATTTGTTCTAGAAGGGTTAAAATGGATTTCAAAGATAATTTCCGAAAATGATCATTTAGTTAATTGTCGCTTACAAACCAATACTTTATTCTATTTAGAAGAATTAGTAATTAGAATATCAGTAGAATTCAAAGATCAAGTTAAAAGAAATCCTACTTTAAGAAAAGATCTACTTTGTGTTCTCAATTTTTTAGTACTGCGTGGGTCTACAATAGGTTTTTTTATCAGAGAAGAGTTCTTTTAAAAATTAAAGTATAATATTTAATACCACAAATAAATATAATGTTGTTATATAAATAGACACTAAAAAAGTGTCTATTTTTTTACCCACTTTTGCAAGGATATGGTATTTCAGAAATAGAAAAATAAGAAATTAAGGGTTATTCTCCATCTTAAAAAAATGTTAAACAAATGAGTTTTATTAAACCGTAAAACAAAAAGTTAGATAAGCATATGGAACATCAACCATGCCATCTTTCATAAAGTTCATTTTTAACTTTGTACTCCCTAGTTACCTTATACTTTTCTTGCAACTCTTCAATAGCTATCTCTAAAAACCAATTTGAATTCAACAACGCTTCATATATTTTTGCTTCCCAAGAATTTAGATTATAATCCTCTATTGATTCTTTACTACTTCGAAGTGACTCAATAGGTGGTTTTAAATCATTTGAGTTATATTCATTTACTATTTCTTTTATTCTTCCCCTAAAATAAGTTACAGCATTACTAGCATATAAAGAGCCTAATTTCAAATTACGAAAATGAGTTTTTAATCGTTCCTTTAAAATATCATCTTCTATATCCTCTCTTACATAATATGTAAAAGTAATAGGCCAATGCTCATTTACTTTACATCCAAGCCATCTTGTATCTTTAAGATTATCAAAATAAGGATTAATAAACATTTTATCTTCTTGTAACAATCTAGTATCTTTTTTATTCTTATTACAGTCAAAACAACATGGTAATAAATTTATCGGAGTAATTGCATATTCAATAAAGTAAGCCTTGGGCAAATAATGATCCACAGTGCTCACGGTACCTTGCAAACAGTACGGACAAAGATTATTCTCAGATAAAAGCATTACGTGTTCATATACTTTTCTACCAATATTTTGGCTCTCTTTAGTATTAACTAAATATTTTTCATAAACCTTTTTCATAGCCTCAGAATCAATGTAGCTTAATATATTCTTAAGATTTGAATCTGTGATTAAGTTTAAAGCTTCTTTTATACTGGTATTGTTAAGAGTACTTTTTATTTCAACTAAACTCATTTCATCAAGTTTAGTTTCTTGGAATATTGAACTTAATTTTTTTTCGTTTAATAAATTAATTAGTTCTTCTTGGGAAATGTTTTTAGATAACTTCATAATATTTCCTATACTTTCTTTATCTGATATTAAAATTTTTGTATTCTCTTCAATATCATATAATCCACTATCTGACTTTGAAGATGTTAATTCTACATATTCATTTTCCTTTTCTATAAGCTGATTTTTAATCAGAGTCAGTCTTCCTTTTAAAAAATTATAAGCTGTTCCTTGCTTGCTAGCTATCATTTCATCAAAAAAGTCTTCTAAACTATAATTTGGAAATTCAATAGGATACATTAATCATTCCTCACTATCCAATTCATTAATATACGTACGAATTATAGATTTCGCTTCAATACTTAATTCTTTTTTAAATACATTTATAACTTCATCGTAATCTCTATATTCCATTACTTTATTTTTCAATAACTGATGAAATCCTGTGTTTCTAATTTCCAGACCAAAAACTTCTTCTGTTAACACTCCTATATTCTCACCAAATGTTTCAAATCTAGGTCTTTCTATTTTGACGCTACCTCCGTATTTTCTTATAATAGATACACAAGATTTAGGAACTTCTTGCAAAACTACTGGAGAATGTGTTGCTAAAATTGCCACACCGTTCTCAGCAATTACTAATTCTGAAATTGCTCTGATAAAAGCTGATAATAAGGGCGGATGTAAATGTGTTTCAGGTTCATCTATTAAGATTAAAGTCTTTTCAACTATTAACTCTACAATTTTGGTAACGGATAATAAAATAATTTGATGTCCTGAACTTAAATCCATAAATATATTTGCTATCTTTTTGCTATATTCCTCTGCCTTCTCTCTACTTCGATTTGTTTCAAGATACTCTTCAATAATACTTAATAAATTCAGATTACTTAGATTGAAATCAGCATTTAATATTTCAAACATCCTATGTAAATAATAATATCTCTTTTTTGAAAATATTTTAAGCACTGAATCATAAAATTCTTTTTTTAATTCTTCATAACTTTTAGTCCGTGATTCATCGGTTTTTACTCCAACATAATAAAACTCATTATCCTTATCATCTTTTCCATATTTTATATTTTTATCAAAAACACTAAATGATATAAAAATCGCATTTGAGAAAGTATCATTGAATTTGCTATTCAAATATTTATTTATAATTCCTTTCAAAGAAGTTGTTTTACCAGCACCATTAGTTCCAATTATTGCGTGTATATTTGTTGGAGGCAACTTATTTGGAGTTACTTCAAATTTAAATTTTGCTTTAGGAGATTCCTTTCTATCAATATAATATTCAAATTTGTAATCTGTTAATATAGCCCCGCCATGTGCTATCCTAGTATATTGGTTGCTGAAGGTGCTTAAGTTTACTTCTCTCATTAAAGAAGTTTTAAAAACCTCTTCATCTTTAACAGCTTCATAAAGTTCATTATCATATGCAGTATCATTTAAGTTATCCAAATACTTTACTCTTATATCATCGCCTAAATTTTTTAGACTACTATAATACGACGCACTTTGTCCAACAGAGAAAAATCCACTAGGTATTTTTTCAAAAGAAGATTCTAATATTAAATCAGGATCTTTATCCTCTTGATCTTTAAATCCGATTTTAACATTACCTATCTCTATTTCTTTATATTCATTATTTACATAAACAACCCTATACAATGTACGAAATCCATAATCATTCCAATTATCTGGTATTAAATGGAACCCTACTTTATCTTTCTTTTCAAAAAAATTAGTAACATAAAACATTGTGCTCCTCCTTTAATAACAAAAAAAGACCCCCTTCTTCATAAAATATGAATAAAAAGAAAGTCTTATTTTGGAGTAGAGTGATTAAATAAAAAATTTCAATTTATTCACATCTAATTGATTAAAACTATTATATACTTTCAACTTTCATAATTAGTTTTAATAGTTTATTCCCACTCAATAGTAGCTGGTGGCTTGCTCGTAATGTCATACACAATACGGTTAACGTGTTTTACTTCATTTACGATACGAACAGAGATTTTTTGCAAAATATCCCATGGGATACGTGCAAAGTCACTTGTCATGCCATCAATTGAAGTTACGGCACGAATTCCAATTGTGTAGTCATACGTACGTCCGTCTCCCATTACTCCGACACTGCGGAATCCAGGAAGAACGGTGAAGTATTGCCAGATGTCACGGTCAAGACCGGCAGCAGCGATTTCTTCTCTTAAGATAAAGTCACTATCGCGAACGATTTCTAGTTTTTCTTCAGTTATTTCACCAATTACACGAATTCCTAGACCAGGACCCGGGAATGGTTGACGCCATACAAGGCTTTCTGGCATGCCTAATTGAATTCCTAATTCACGAACTTCATCTTTAAATAAAGTATTCAAAGGTTCGATCAGTTTGAATTGCATGTCTTCAGGAAGTCCGCCTACGTTGTGATGTGATTTAATTGTTTGAGCAGTATCTGTTCCACTTTCAATCACGTCCGTGTAAAGCGTGCCTTGCGCTAGGAAATCAACACCTTCAAGTTTTGTTGCTTCATCATCAAAGACATAAACAAATTCATTACCGATGATTTTACGTTTGGTTTCTGGATCGCTCACGCCAGCTAATTTAGCCATGAAACGTTCTTTCGCATCTACACGAATGATGTTCAAGCCAAATTTACCAACTAAACTCTCCATTACTTGTTCGCTTTCGCCTTTACGCAGCAAGCCGTGGTCAACAAAGATACACGTCAATTGATCGCCGATTGCTTTTTGTAAAAGAACTCCAACAACACTTGAGTCTACTCCGCCTGATAATCCAAGCAATACTTTTTTGTCGCCGACTGTTTCGCGAATGATGGCAATTTCAGAATCGATGAAATCAGCAATACTCCAGTTCCCTTCACAGCCACATACATCAAAAGTAAAGTTTTTCAACATTTCATTTCCGTGTTCTGAATGACGTACTTCAGGATGAAATTGAACTGCATGGAAATTCTTTTGTGGGTTAAACATTGAAGCAATTGGACAATGAGGGCTAGTAGCTGAGATAACAAAACCTTCTGGAACTTGAGTCACCAAATCTCCATGACTCATCCAAACTGTTTCAGTCTCTGCTAATGAGTTAAATAAAGGAGCATGTTGATCATTGATGTTGATGCTTGCTTTACCGTACTCTCTATTTTCGCTGCCTTCAACTCTTCCACCTAAAGCAGTTGTCATTAATTGCATACCGTAACAAATTCCTAAGATAGGAATTCCCATATTGAAAATCTCAGGGTCAACAGAAAAAGAACCTTCATCATAAACACTCATTGGACCGCCAGAAAAAATGATCCCTTTAGCATTCATGCCTTTTAATTCTTCAGCAGTCACTTTGTGAGACAACAATTCAGAATAAACACCTAATTCACGAATACGACGTGTAATCAATTGATTGTATTGACTTCCAAAATCTAGTACTATCATTTTTTCAACATTTGTTAAATCTGTAACCATTACCACGCAGTCCACCCCAAATTATTATTTTCAAATCTAATTTTGCTATATTTTTTCATTCTACCGACTATTTCTACATTGGTCAACAGCATAATAGATGTATCCCTTTTCCATTTTAATACTTTTTTAATAAAAGCTGATCGATGTAATGATGATCTGTTTTATGAATAATCAGTTCAGCTCTATTTTTAGTAGGCGAAATGTATTCTTTCAAATTTTTCAAATTCACCGTTTTCCATACTCCACGAGCCATTTCAAACGCTTCTTCTCGATCGCCTTGCGCATAAGAATAATAATAGTTTTCTGGTTTCTTTAATGCCGTATCTAATAATAGTCCAAAACGCTCTAAGTACCATTTCTCTATTAGATCTGCTTCAGCATCTACAAAAATGGAGAAGTCAAAAAAATCACTGATATAAATTTGTTGATTTGCCGGAAGTTGTAAGACATTGATTCCTTCAACAATGAGTATATCGGGCTGTTCTAAGACATGTTCTTCACCTTCCACGATATCATACGATTCATGAGAATAGACGGGAGAAACAACGGATGATTTGCCATTTTTTACTTCTCTTAAGAATGAAATCAATTGCTGCATATCGTAACTTTCTGGGAAGCCTTTACGGTTCATGATTCCTTTTTCTAACAGTATTTTATTAGGATATAAGAATCCGTCAGTGGTAATCATTTCCACAGACTTGTCTTTGTATACTCTTGAAAGCATCATTTGGAGTAAACGTGCTGTTGTGCTTTTCCCAACGGCTACACTTCCAGCAATTCCAATGATGTAGGGTTTTTGAAGTGTATCTCTCTTTAAAAAATTATTTTTTTTGGCTTGTAGCTGTTCATAATTTTTCAAATACACATCTAACACGTGAACGATTGGTATGTAAACTTCTTCCACGTCTTTAATCGAAATTTGGTCATTCAGTCCTTTTAATTCTTCTAATTCATTGGACGATAATGGAGCAATACTATCAATGTTTAATTTTTTCCATTCTTCACGCTCAATGATATGAAATGTAGCAGACTCTTTCATATAATTATAGATCCCCCGAGTTCCTAGACTTCCGGACTATTGTACCAAAATTATGACTCGTTTTATAGTTTTTATTCTTCCTTATCGCTAGAAACTACTTATCTTAAAAGAAACTTAACTAGCCATTTATCTTATATATAGTGTACTATATATTTTGGTATAGCATTATACGATTACAATCCATCCTACTAATAGGATACAGTTAAGGGAGATCGCAATGAAAAAAGGGAAACAAGAAAAATTTGAAATTTGGGGAGACGTTGTTGAATTAAGAGACTTAATCATTTCCATCCTTTTATCTAGTGGTTCTACTATGGGTGCTTATTTTTTGGCTCCAAGCGATGATAAAACGAAACAACTTTTTTTTGGTCTAGCAGGTGCAGTGATTGGATTTATCCTTTCAACTCTCTTCATTAAACCAAAAAGAATCGTGACGATAGAAGACGAACAAGAGAACAGTTAAGAACGAGTATTGGAGAGAACAAAAATTATGGAATTGTTATTGTTGGTTCAAATGGTTATAGCTGCTCTTGCAGCAATTGTTTTGTATACTTTTATAGGTTTCATTCCTGGTACCGATGAAACATCTGTATTAATGCCGGTTACGTTAGCACTTATTTTATCTGGGGTACAACCCATTATTGTATTAACTTTTTTTATCGCAGCAATCGTGACATTAAATTTAACCAATTCAATGCCTACTGCTCTAGTCGGGCTCCCCGGTGGAGTTCTTTCTAGCCCTATGATTGAACATGCGTTATACTTAAAAAATCGAGGCATGTCCGAGATTACGATTAAGAAAATGGCTTCTGGAGCTTTGATTGGAACGCTGATATCTGTTCCAATTGCTTTAGTGCTAGCTGATTTATTAACACCTTTTGCAGAAATCATTCAACCTTATTCTTCTCTTTTATTTGTTATTGGAGCTATTTTTCTTTCTTTAATAGGTAAGAACAAAATTTTATCGTTAGTGAGCATTCTTCCTTTGGCAATGCTGTTCCAAGGGTTGCGCTATTTATACTGGGGAATTGGTGTTGTGCCAAAAGACACTAATATTACAACATCCTTCTTTTTAGGTATCACAATAGGACCTTTGATTATTTCTCTTCTTTCGCTGTTAAATAAAGTAAATCGTGAAAAGATGTTGACCGATGAATATAAAAAAATTACGTTACCTAAAAGTACTTCTGCTCATCAAACAATCAATCCTTTCAAAGTATTATCTAAAAGCGAGTTAAAACCCGCTTCTCTATCTGCACTGTTTTCAAATTTCCTTTTTGTCTTAAGTCCAGTTGGATTGATTATTCTATTTGGTGAATTAGTTGCGAATAAAAAACAGGATCCTGTTGAAAAAGCTTCTACTGCTATTATTACGATGAGTGCTTTAGCACAATCAACGTACCTTTCAGGTATTATTATTCCCTTGATAGCTTTAGGAATTCCTTTATCTCCAACTGCTATTGGGCCAGGAAGTCCCTTATTTAATGCTCCTCCCGTTTTTACCGTTGATCATAACTTGCATCATATTTTGAGTACAACCGAATTTACCATTGCTATCTTAATTGGTTCAATTCTTGCTGCACTTATCAGTTACATTGTGATCAATCGTTACGCTGGAAAAATTTCGCAATTCGTTTTATTAAAAATTCCGCATGAAGCTATTTTAGGTCTATTCATTTCCTTTATCCTGTTGTTAGCTTATATGGATGCTGGTTTAATTAACATCTTTGGTGTTCTTTTAATTGGAATTGCTAGTGGCACGTTAAATAAAATGGGCATGAATTACGGTATTCAATTTATGACCTTGTATGCTGCTCCATGGCTAGTTGAAAAAATCGCTCAAATTTAATCTTTCCTAATTTGAGTTCGAACACTATATTACGAAATAAAGGAGTTACAACATGTTGAATCTGAATCAACCAGCACTAGGAAAAGCTAATGGAAAAATCATTCTAATGGGTGAACACTCTGTTGTTTATGGTGAACCCGCCATTGCTATTCCTTTTCCTGCAACACACATTCATGCGACGGTAACGCCTATGGAAGGGCCTGTCCAATTAGACTGTGTCTATTATCAAGGAGACTTAGCTTCAGCTCCTCAACATTTAGAAAATCTAATAGCTGTTGTCGAATCGACAGTGAATGAATTAAAACAAGAATTTAATAATTTTAAATTGACCATCAAAAGTACCATTCCGGTTGAGAGAGGAATGGGGTCAAGTGCTGCAGTAGCCATCGCAACAGTTCGTGCGGTATTTAATTATTATTCAGTCCCTCTTACAGATGATAAACTTTTAACATTAGCAAATATCTCAGAAACAATTGCTCATGGAAATCCGAGTGGCTTAGATGCTGCAATGACGAGCGGTAGACATCCGCTTTATTATATAAAAGGAAAACCTTTCGTTCCTTTTAAAGTATCTTTATCTGCCTATTTAATTGTGGCTGACACAGGTTTAAAAGGCCAAACCAGAGATGCTGTTGCGAGTATTGCGCAATTAAATAAAGAGAATACCGAAACAACTATGGAAGCTATTCATAGTTTAGGCGACTTGGCACGACAAGCAAAATTTGCAATTGAATCTGCTAATCCTGTAACATTAGGGTTAGTTATGAATGAAGCTCACGAAACACTTTCATCTTTAGGTGTAAGCAACGAACGATTGAACCATTTAGTTAGTACGGCAAGAACTAATGGAGCCTTAGGTGCTAAACTTACGGGTGGCGGTCGTGGAGGCTGTATGATTGCTTTAGCAGCCGATAAAGATACAGCTGCAAGCATTTCAAATGCTTTAGTAGATGCTGGTGCTGTAAATACATGGACACACCAATTAGGAGATGAATCAGTTGAGTAATGCCAGAAAAGTACGTGCCTATACAAATATTGCCTTAATTAAATACTGGGGAAAACGCGATGATGCTCTTATTTTACCTACGAGCAGTAGTCTTTCTCTCACTTTAGATGCTTTTTATACTGAAACTTCTGTGTCTTTTGATGAATCTATTAAAAAAGATACGTTTTACTTAAATGATACTCTTCAAGATGAAGCTGCTACTCAGAAAGTTAGCCGCTTTTTAAATTTGTTTAGAGAAACAGCCAACGTAAAAACTCCTGCAATCATTAAAAGCACCAATTACGTTCCTACAGCTGCTGGTCTGGCTTCTTCTGCTTCTGGAATGGCTGCTTTAGCTGGAGCTGCTAACTTAGCAACTGGCTTGAATCTGTCTTCTCAAGAACTTTCTATTTTCGCAAGACAAGGTTCTGGTTCAGCAACTCGTAGTATTTATGGTGGCTTTGTTGAATGGCAAAAAGGAACCTCTTCAATGGATTCTTATGCTGTCAAGATTGACGATGCTGCTTGGGATATTGGTATGCTCGTTGTGGTTGTAAATAAAAATCAAAAAGAACTCTCTAGTCGTGAAGGTATGAAACAAACCGTTGCAACATCTCCTTTTTATTCAGGATGGGTCGAAAGTACCGCAGTCGATCTTGTGAATATCAAGAACGCTATCCGTGATCAAGACTTTGAACAAGTCGGCGAAATCACAGAAAGCAATGGCATGAAAATGCATGGAACTATGTTAGGAGCCAACCCGCCAATTTCTTATTGGGAACCGGATAGTGTTGTAGCTATGCAACTCGTAAGGCAATTACGTAAGCAAGGAATTCCTTGTTACTTCACAATGGATGCTGGCCCAAATGTTAAAGTTCTTTGCCGTTTATCTGATAGCCAAAAAATAAAAACAGCTTTTTTAAATTATTTTAATGAAGAACAATTGATTATCTCTGGTCCTGGAAGTGACTTAAAAGAAGTTACACTCTAACAAACTGGAAAAAACAGTGTTCATTACTTAGGAGGAATTACAGTATGATTGAAGCTTCTGCACCTGGTAAGTTATATATCGCGGGAGAATACGCCGTTGTTGAACCAGGTCATCCAGCTATCTTAGTAGCTGTAGACCAATTTATTACCGTATCACTTGAACAATCGGAACGCGTAGGAAGCATCACCTCTTTCCAATACGGAAATCTTCCCATTTTATGGAAACGTGAAAATGATCGTTTAGTACTTGATAAACGTGAAAATCCTTTTCATTACATTTTAGCCGCTATTCGTTTGACCGAAGAATACGCAAAGGAACAAGGAAAAGAATTATCCTTTTACCACTTAACCGTTGATAGTGAATTAGACAGCTCACAAGGTAAAAAATACGGTTTAGGTTCAAGCGCAGCTGTTACCGTTGCTACTGTTCAAGCATTGTGTCGTTTTTATGGCATTGAAGACAACAAAAACGTTATTTTCAAATTAGCCGCTTTAGCTCATTTATCGGTTAAAAGTAACGGTTCATGTGGAGATGTTGCTGCCAGCGTTTATGGTGGATGGCTAGCCTTTACAACTTTTGATCCTAAATGGGTATTGGAACAAAAAGAACACAACACAGTAAAAGAATTGATCGAAATGGAATGGCCTCATTTATCATTTACGCCGCTAACTCCTCCAAAAGATTTACGTTTAGTTATTGGATGGACTGGTTCGCCGGCATCTACTTCTCACTTAGTAGATGAAGTAACCAACAAACGCAGCCAAGATGCGATTGCATATGAGACCTTTTTAAAAGAAAGCAAACACTGTGTTAACGCGATGATAGATGCTTTTCAAGAAGGAAACGTAAATGAGATTCAGCTTCAAATAAGAAAAAACCGTCAACTTCTGCTTCAAATGAGCCAAGACACCTCTGTTACGATTGAAACACCTGCTTTGACCAAATTATGCGAAATGGCAGAAGAGTTTAAAGGAGCTGCTAAATCATCAGGTGCTGGCGGCGGCGATTGTGGAATTGTTATTTTCAACCGAAAAGAAGGCTTATTGTCACTGATTACAAATTGGGAAAAAGAAGGAATCATAAATCTTCCATTACACGTATTCAAAAAATCGGATCAATAATGCCCCCTTTCTTATGGATAAAAAATGTTGGAGGATCACACTATGAAACCTACGAATAACCGAAAAAATGAACATGTTTCATTAGCCGAAAAATTTGCTAAAGAGACCCGCAAATCAGATTTTGATTCTTTCCGTTTTGTTCACCATTCTTTTCCTGAAATGAGCGTAGCTGATGCATCTATCTCTACTTCATTTGCAGGACTAGAAATGGCTTCCCCTTTTTACATTAATGCGATGACTGGTGGCAGCACTTGGACAAAAAAGGTAAATGAAAAATTAGCTTTGATTGCTCGCGAAACTGGAATCGCTATGGCAACCGGTTCAATCAGCGCGGCTCTTAAAGATCATTCTGTTGAAGACAGTTACACCATTGTCAGAGAAGTGAATCCAAATGGGATGGTTTTTGCTAACTTAGGCACAGGTCAAACACTTGAAAATGCTAAGAAAGCTGTTGACTTAATTCAAGCGGATGCGCTTCAGATTCATGTAAACTCGCCGCAAGAAATTGTTATGCCAGAAGGCGATCGTGATTTTTCCAATTGGTTAACAGAATTAGAAAACATTGTTCACCATTTAGCTGTACCTGTCATCGTTAAAGAAGTTGGGTTCGGAATGAGCCGAGAAACTATCCAGCAATTGACTTCAATTGGTGTAAAAACTATTGATATTAGTGGACAAGGTGGAACAAATTTTGCCCAGATTGAAAACTATCGCCGGACTACCGAGAAATTTGATTATTTAGAAAACTGGGGACAATCAACCGTTATTTCTTTAGTAGAAGCTCAGCCTTTTATCAATGAAATAGACCTATTGGCCTCAGGAGGTATACGCAACCCCTTAGACATCGTTAAAGCTTTATCTCTGGGAGCAAAAGGTGTCGGCATTTCAGGTCTCTTCTTGCATATGGCATTAAGAGATGGTGTAGAAGCTACTATTCTAGAAGTAAATGCCTGGAAGAATCAAATCGCATCGATTATGACTCTACTTGGGAAAAAATCGATTAAAGATCTAAGTCAAGCTGATATTATCTTGCTTGGAGAAGTAAAGGATTGGTGTGATCTTCGCAAGATCGATGCTTCTATCTTTGCTAATCGCTCTTCACAACACTATTGATTCTACTAACAAGACAAATAAGGTCAGCCATTAAATTCAATGGCTGACCTTATTTGTCTAATTTTTTTTAATCTTCTTTATTTTTTAGCATGATCCACTTTTGTGTATCCTTAAAGCCCAAGTGTTGATACAATCGGCCGACATCTGGATCAGAATAAAATAAACAAGCCGTTTTATCCTTCATGTTACAATAATTCACTAAAGCAGACACTATAGCTGTTGCATACCCCTGTTTACGGTAACTTTCAATCGTACCAACAGCTAGTATCATACCTGATAGTTTTGTTTCAATGGCAATTCGACCAGAGGAAATAATTTTACCATTTTCGTCTTTGATCACTTGGATCCCACTCGTGTTTAAATCCAAGTCATTTGCAATTTCTTCAATTGTTTGTTCATGCTTCATACCCGTTTCTTTTAGAGAATCGATATAGGATTGAATATCTTCTTTATCTAAGGGAACAACTTGTTGAAGAAGCGGACTTTCCATTTCCAGCTCTTTGCACTCAGCCAAACAGTTTTCTTCTTTTTCATAGTCTATAAACTCTTCTTCATATTGAGCAATGACTTCCTCACTGCCAGATATATACATAGGGCTCAAACTTTGGATCAAGGGTAAGAAAGTATCGAATCCTTCAAAATCTTTTCCATGGATCGGCATAAGATTTTCTTTATAACGCACTAAGACACCAATAATGTCATCTTTATTATTGACATAAGCCCATACATCTACATCAAAATGCTCAACTCCATATGTTTCAATATCGCCAATAGCAAACAAATTTACGCTTGGGTCCTGATAGAGAAAATTCAATACATCTTCTCGTTTACTTTCATCACATTTATAAATCATTTTCGTTCTTCCTCTCCAATAACGGCCTTAGTCCCTTAAGTATACTTTTTCAGCAAAATAATTGTAGCATTTTGCACTTCATTTGAACATTTATTCTTTCATTTTTCAAACCATATACACCATTAAAGTAATTGCAGTGATTCCTAATACCATAGACCATAAAAGACTTTTTGTTTTATAGGCCACGAAAAAGACAATAACAGAAGGGATTAGTTTTATATTATTTATTGGATCAACGTTAAATTGGCCTTCCCAGAAGAAAATATCCGAAAATATTAAAGCTGCAAATATAGATACAGGAATAAACGACATCCATTTTGAAATTTTATCCGGTACGGAACGATTGCTTAAAACAAGCATGGGCAATACTCGTGGGATATAGGTAACGATTGCCATACCTAGGATCAGCTGCAGTTGCTGACTAGTCATAATCTATCCCCTCATTTCCTATTCTTACTTTTTTATTCGTTAAGTATTCATCAGCAAAATAGCCGATAAATGAGGCTAAGATTGCAGCAATCACTAGTGCAATCGTATGTTGTAAAAGAATGGTAAAAACAACAGCTAATACTCCGGCTGTTAACCCCACAAAAACGTACAGTTTAGATACAAATTGACTGACCAGTAGACTGATAAACATAGCGATTAAAACATAGTTTATAATTGTTGTATCAATAACCCAAGCACTTCCGACAATTGCACCAATAAAGGTACTGAAAGACCATGTAAGGTAATTTAAGATATTGATTGATAAAGCTTTATTTGCAGTCCATTCATGATTTTTAAATTGATTGTAATTAATAGCAAATGACTCATCCGCTAGAGTGTGACTGAAAAAAAGAGTAAATGGTAGAGACGTTTTTTTGATAAAACCAGACATACTGGAGCTCATTAATAAATGTCGCAGATTTAAAAAGAATGTCATTGTAATAATTGCTGGAATTGAAGCTCCCATGCTTACCATTGAAGCCGCCATAAATTGAGCTGCTCCTCCAAAAACGAGTAAACTCATTGCTAAAATAGTTACCGCATTGAATCCTGCGTCATATAAAACCATACCACCGGCTAATCCCAACGGCACATAACTGATCATGACTGGATAAATCACTTTTAATCCATCCATCCAATCTTGTTTTTTCATTTTGCAATCCCTCCTAACGAACGTGTAACAGCTAGTATATCACATTGTCATGTTTTTTTAGTAGAACTTCTCGTTAATTAGCGCTACGAAAAAATTGGATTAATTTAATTAGATTGTAACTCTTTCCCACTTTTGATAATGTAAACCTATTGAATGACGCATGAAAGGAGTTAGTATACATGTTAAAAAGAATAGTCATTGGATCTTTCTTTGTTAGTATTGCTTATTTTTTAGTGTACTTTTTTGTACCCGCACTTAAAAATGCTGTTTATAGTGGAGGCTTTTGGGCTATCTTGCATGCTTTAATGGGTGTCATCTTAATCGTTGGTATTTTTGGTATTATTCTTTATGTTCTTTACTATTTATTTTCGGATCCACATAAAAAATGAAAAAAGAGTGTTGAGAAAAATCTCAACACTCTTTTTTCATTTTTTAATTTAAGATAACTTCATGAATTAAAGGAATTGGTGTAGCTGAATCAGCTATTGTGATCCCTTCCCAGATTTTTTGTTCTACATCTGGAACTTCTTCTTGATTTGTGTGAATCGTCAGTAACGCTTCACCTTTTTTAACAACGTCGCCTACTTTTTTATGCAAGACAATACCCACTGCTAAATCAATTTCGCTTTCTTTTGTTGCTCGTCCAGCACCTAACATCATTGCTGCAATTCCCAACTCATCCGCTATAATTTCTGAAACGTATCCGTCTCTATTTGCTAAAACATCAATTTGGTAATCTGATTTTGGCAATAACTCTGGATTATCAATAACGCTCGTGTCTCCGCCTTGAGAAGCAATAAATGTTTTAAATTTTTCCAGTGCTTTACCATTGCTAATGGATTCTTCTAATAAAGATCTTGCTTCATCTAAATCTTTTCCTATGCCAGCCAAGTGAACCATTTGGCTGCCTAACGTCAAACATAAGTCCATTAAATCAGCAGGTCCTTTACCATTTAAAGCGTCAATTGCTTCTTTAACTTCTAAAGCATTCCCAATTGCAAAACCTAGTGGTTGACTCATATCAGAAATAACGGCCATTGTATTACGTCCAACGCGGTTTCCGATTTGAACCATAGCGTGAGCTAACAATCTAGCATCATCTGTTGTCTTCATGAAGGCTCCAGCGCCTGTTTTCACATCTAATACGATAGCATCTGCTCCGGCTGCTATTTTTTTACTCATGATCGAACTTGCAATCAATGGAATAGATTCAACTGTGCTTGTTACGTCTCTTAGAGCATACAATTTTTTATCTGCTGGTGTTAAGTTACCGGATTGCCCGATTACAGCTACTTTATTTTCATTTACTAATTCAATAAATTTCTCTTGAGTCAATTCTACGTTAAACCCTGGAATGGCTTCTAATTTATCAATTGTCCCACCTGTGTGACCAAGACCGCGCCCGCTCATCTTAGCCATTGGAATACCTAAACTTGCTACTAGAGGCGCTAAAACAAGCGTTGTCGTATCGCCTACTCCACCTGTTGAGTGTTTGTCTACCTTTACACCTTTAATGGCTGACAGGTCAATTTCTTCGCCAGAATGAACAATACTCATCGTTAGATCACTTTTCTCGCGATCATCCATGTCTTTAAAATAAATTGCCATCAACATTGCACTCATTTGGTACTCTGGAATTTTACCTTCTGTATATTCTTCGATCATGGTATTGATCTCTTCAGTAGTTAAAGCATTTCCATGTTGTTTTTTTGTAATCAAATCGACCATTCTCATTTAGCTGATACCCCTTTATTTAAATTGATTCACTTATCTTACCACAATCTTCAAAAAAACGTTTTCATCACTTATATATTCTAACAATTTCCTCATCATTCGCCAATCTTTTAGCCATAGTGATCTTCTGGATCATTCGTTTATTTTTAGCGTGCCTCAATAATTTCTAAACCCGATTCACGCCCTACAATGATGGTGTTCACACGATCAAGAAACAATCCATGTTCCATAACGCCTGTTAACCCGTCTAACCATAAAGCTAATGACTGAGGATCTTCTATCTTAGCTATATGTAAATCGATGATATAATGTCCGCCATCTGTTAAATAGTTCTCGTCAGTCTCATTTTTTCTCATCGACGGCTGGAATCCTTTTTCATCAAATATACGCATCAATTGCTGACTGCCATAAGGTAATACTTCTATTGGTAAAGGAAATGCACCCAATGTTTCGACCATTTTACTTTCATCAACAATCCAAATCACTTTTTTTGAATAATCTGCAACAATTTTTTCGAATAGAAGAGCTCCACCTCCACCTTTTACCCCTTGATAATGAGCATCAATCTCGTCAGCACCATCAATCGTTACATCTACTTTTTCAACTTCATCAATTGTTTTTAGTGGAATACCTAACTGTTCAGCTTGTTCTTTTGTACGAGTAGAAGTTGTTACTCCAGTAATCGTTAGTCCCTCTTTAACGCGCTTTCCAAGAGCTTCAACCATATAATAAGCCGTTGACCCAGTTCCTAATCCAACAACCATACCTTCTGTTACATATTCTGCTGCTTTTTCCCCAACTAATTGCTTTAAATTCATCTTTTTGACCCTCCTGATGCGTACTTTTATTCAACATTAGTATAGCATAACGCCCACTCTATAGAGTATGAACAACTAAAAATAATGCATAAAAAAAGATGTCACTATTTTTTAATGAATCATTCAATTTTAGATTCAAATTGGACAAATCTTCGAGAATCATGCTTTATTTATCCATTAAACAGTAAAACCCACTGAAGAGGTTGTGCCTTCAGTGGGTTTGCTTCATATTTTACGGAATCTAAAAAGGAAGTTCAGCATTCTTTTAGTTGAGCTGCGAGACCCTGACACTTTGTAAAAAAGATAAATCACGCCGAAGATGGAACATCTTCTTTGTGATTTCCTGTTTTTACTGTGTGTCTTTCAGGGTCTCTCCGCATCCTTTAGTTGAGTTGCGCATACCAGACTTTCGGAAAAAACGTAATTCTTGCAGGGATGAAACATCCCTTACAGAATTACTTGTTTTTCTGTCAAGTCTAAGCGGTATGCTACACATCCTGGTTTAGTTGAGCTGCGTTCGACAGGCTCTCGGAAAAAACAGAATCTCTGCGAGGATGAGACATCCTCTACGATATTCTTTGTTTTTCTTTCAAGCCTAAACGTCGAACTTCGCATCCTTACTTTCTGTGCATTTTGAATTCTAGGAAGTAGTCGTTGTAGATGCCGATGTATTCGGAGCCTAAGTCTTCGTAGACTTCTAGGTTTTTCATAGTTTCTTCATTTGGATAAAATTGTTCATCATCTGTTATTTCAGATGGTAAGAGTTCTAATGCTGTTTTATTAGGTGTTGAGTAGCCTACGTATTCGGCATTTTGTGCTGCATTTTCTGGTTCTAGCATAAAGTTGATAAATGCATAAGCTGCATCAAAGTTTTTAGCCGTTTTTGGAATAACAAAATTATCAAACCATAAATTTGAGCCTTCACTTGGAATGACGTAATGAAGATTTTCGTTTTCCCATAACATTTCAGATGCCTCACCAGAAAAAGTAACGGCTACTGAAGCTTCTTCTTGAATCATATACATTTTGATTTCGTCTGCAACAATAGCTTTTACGTTAGGCGTCAAACTGCCTAATTTTTCAGCTGCAGCAGCTAGTTGTTCGTCATCTTTTGAATTTAGAGAATGTCCTTCACTATCTAATGATAAACCGATAATTTCACGCGCTCCATCAATCAACATGACTTTATTTTTTAAATCTGGATTCCATAAGTCATCCCAATGTTGAATAGCATCTTCATCCACAAATTTATCATTGTAGATGATTCCTAACGTTCCCCAGAAATAAGGAATAGAGTATTGATTATCTGGGTCAAAGGGTTGATCCAGGAATTGAGCATCAATATGATTGAGTCCTTTAATTTTGGACTGATCTAATTCAATCAATAAATTTTCATCGATCATTCTCTCAATCATGTATTCACTAGGAACGGCTAAATCATAATTTGTTCCACCTTGTTCTATTTTTGTGTACATTGCTTCGTTAGAATCGAAGGTTTCATAGGTTACTCGATAGCCCGTTTCCTCTTCAAATTTGGTAATCAATTCTGGGTCAATGTAATCTCCCCAGTTATACAAATTCAAACTATTTTCTCCTGTAATTCCTTGTGCCTTTTCGAGTTGATCTGCACCGAGGTACAAGCCCCCACAAACTACAAGAATAGATAAAACCATGAATAGTAATTTTTTCATCGCATGCCCACCGCCTCAGCATGTTGTCTTTTTTTGTTCTTTTGTTTTTTTGTTAAATTGTGCTGTTGGATAAAGTAATAACCAATCACTAGAATCAATGCAAAGACAAACATTAAAGCACTTAGAGCATTGATTTCCAAGCTCACTCCTTGTCGAGCTCGTGAGTAAATCTCTACAGCTAAGGTTGTGAACCCATTTCCTGTGACAAAGAAGGTTACCGCAAAATCATCTAACGAGTAAGTAAACGCCATAAAATAACCTGCTAAAATACCCGGAGTAATGCTGGGAAGAACTACTTTTGTCAGTACTTGCCAAGTATTTGCACCTAAATCTCGTGCTGCTTTAATCATCGTATCATTCATTTCTTGCAACTTTGGCAAAACCATTAACACGACAATCGGAATACTAAAAGCAACATGGGATAACAATACTGATATAAACCCTAGACGAAATCCGATAAAGGTAAACAAGATCAAAAAACTTGCCCCTATAATCACGTCAGGAGAAACCAACAAAATATTATTGAAGCTTAGTACAGCATTTCTTGTTTTCCTTTTTTTCAAAAAGTAAATTCCAATTGCTCCAAATGTTCCGATAGTTGTTGCTAATAATGAAGACAGCAACGCAATGAGAAGGGTATCTAAAACAATACCGATCAATCGTGTATCTTCAAATACTGAGACATAATTATCTAGTGTAAAACCTGTAAAACTATTCATTGTTCCGCCATCATTAAACGAGTAAAAGATCAAGAAAGCAATCGGTGCATATAAAACGATAAAGGCAAAAATCAAGTAGAGGTTGGACCATTTAAATCGCTTTTTTTTCATTTACGAACTGCCCCTTTCTTTTTCTTTTCTCCCGTAAAGAGCATGATAAGGATCATTGCAATGATCAATACAACACCAATCGTCGAACCCATACCCCAGTTTTGGGTAACTAAGAAGTGTTGCTCAATAGCTGTTCCTAAAGTGATCACTCGATTCCCTCCGATTAAACGTGTCAACATGAAAAGGGATAAAGAAGGAATAAAAACCGCTTGAACGCCACTTTTAACACCATTTAGCGTTAAAGGAAACACTACTCTTCTAAACGTTTCAAAACTATTTGCGCCTAAGTCACGACTTGCTCGAATAAAAGAAGGATTCATCTCTTCAAGTGCATTGAATATAGGCAAAATCATAAATGGAATTTCGATATACGTTGCAACCGCTAAGAAACTAAAATCAGTAAATAGTAACTGCTGTCTTCCTATTCCGACAAAAGAAAGAAAATCGTTCACTGTACCATTTGCACTAAAAATTCCGATAAACGCATAGGCTTTTAGTAACAAATTGATCCAAGTTGGTAAAATAATCAATAATAGCCACAATTGTTTGTGCTTTGTTTTACTCAAAAAATACGCAGTTGGGTAACTTATTAGCAAAGTAAATAATGTAATGAGGAATGCATACCAAAATGAGTTTAAGGTCATTCTAAGATATGTACCTGATTGAAAATACGTTTGATAATTCCCTAAAGTAAATTGTCCATCAACAGTAAAAAATGATTGATACACAATTAAGAGTAAAGGAGCAACAACAAATAAGAGCAACCAAAAAGTGTACGGTATAAAATAAAACACATTAGATTTTTTCGTCATTGTTCTCCTCCTATTCTTCTTCGTAGCTTTCAAGACGAGCATCAAAGTCTTGTTCTGTTTCATTAAATCGCATAACGTGGATATCTTCCGGTTCAAAATACAAGCCTACTTCATTTCCCACGACTGCTTTTTTAGTCGAATGTACCATCCATTCATTGTTTTCCCGGTCATGTCCGATAATTTCATAATGTACACCACGGAACAATTGAGTATCTACTTTAACCGTTAACTTCCCTTTTTCTACTGTTGTTAAGGCTAAGTCTTCTGGACGTAAAACAATTTCAACTTTTTCATTCGATTTCATCCCTGCATCTACACATTCAAAAGTATGGCCGACAAAAGAAACCTCATAGTCTTGGACCATCGTGCCTTTAACAATATTGCTCTCTCCGATAAAATCTGCAACATACCGGTTGATTGGTTCATCGTAAATATCTACTGGAGTGCCGCTTTGAATAATCTCGCCATTTTTCATAACAAATATTTCATCACTCATTGCTAACGCTTCTTCTTGGTCATGAGTAACAAACACAAATGTGATACCCAAACGTTGTTGCAGTTCACGCAGTTCATATTGCATTTCTGTTCTCAATTTTAAATCAAGTGCGGATAAAGGCTCATCTAATAACAAAACTTCTGGTTCATTTACTAGGGCACGTGCAATAGCTACACGTTGACGTTGTCCACCAGACATTTCACTGATTGCACGGTCTTCATAGCCCGATAATTGAACCATTTTCAATACGTTTTCTACTTTATCTTTGATAACTTTTTTATCTAATTTTTTGATTCTTAAGCCAAAAGCTACATTTTCAAAAACATTCATATGTGGAAATAAGGCATAGTCTTGAAAAACTGTATTTACTTTACGTTTATTAGCAGGAACATCATTTACTTTTTTTCCATCCAATGTGATCGTACCTTCTGATGTCTCCGTGAAACCAGCAATCAAATTTAAAATGGTTGTTTTCCCACATCCGGATGGTCCAAGCAATGTATAGAATTTTCCCTGTTCAATTTCAAAATTGATATTTTTTAAAACGGGTTCATCATCATCGTATTGTTTTTTTACATTCTCAAATGTAATAATTGCACTATTTGTCATTTGTTTTTCTCCCTTATAATGAATTTCAACTTTTTTACCAGATAGCTCCAAAAACCTTAGTGGAAGGAATTATTAAAGATAAGAATCTGTCACTACTAACAATAATAAACTCTCACCGTTGAATTGATTCATCAGTTGATGATTTTGAGTAGCATGAAAATAAATCGATTCGCCTTTTTTAGCAAAATACCTCTTTAATCCGATTTCAATACAAATTTCGCCTTCTAAAACATAGCCAAATGTCTCGGATAATGAAGGACTAAATTCTTTAAATTGACCTTTTTCAGCAAATTTAAGAAAAACAGGTTCCATTTCATTTTCATTGGATTCAGGTACAAGCCACTTTATCTCATACCCTTTTTCATCATCTTCATAAACAGTCATCTCATCATTTGTATAAACCACTCGTTGTTCTTCCTGTTTTTCGTCGAAGAAATCTTTTGGACTGCATCCCAAAACTTCTAAAATGTCAAAAAAGACTTCCATCGAAGGTACACTTAAATCTCTTTCAACTTGAGAAATATATCCTTTACTCAAATTAGTACGTTCTGCTAACTCTTCTTGTGTTAGATTTTTTTGAATTCTTAAATTTTTAATTCGATTTCCAATTTCCATAAAAAATCTCCTTCGAGTTCGCTTGTTTACCACTAGTAAACTACAACTCACTAAAGTTTACTGTTAGTAAGATTAATGTTTACTATAGTCTTTTATATTATAAGTTTTTTCAAATAAAATGCAATAAAAAAATCGCAATCCATAGAAACGGATTACGATTTTTTTTGATGATCCTCTATTATAAAGCTTTCTTTTCTTTGAAATGACTTACTACTAACAATTCTTCGCCAATAATCCGAACTTCTGGTACAAGCTTAATCTTATTTTTCTCAAAGATAACTTGTTGAATGTGGTCGATCAGTTCAATGTAATCTGTTGCAGTTGCTTGATTGATGTTCACAATAAAACCTGCATGCTTCATTGAAATTTGTGCTCCACCCCATATTTTCCCTTGCAAACCAGCTTCTTGAATCAATTTACCAGTAAAATAACCGGCCGGGCGTTTAAAGACACTGCCACATGAAGGATATTCCAAAGGCTGTTTGGATTCTCTTAAAAAAGTTAATTCTTCCATTCTAACTTTTATATCTGTTGACTGCCCTTTTTTTAATTGAAAAACAACTTCTAAGACAATATCTTGTATTTCTTGGATACGACTGTGACGGTAACTAAATTCCAACTCTTGATTCTTAAATGTCTTTAATTCTCCCTCACGAGTCAATACTGTAACAGATTCAATGACTTCACTCACTTCGCCATCATAGGCTCCTGCATTCATATAGACTGCTCCACCAATACTCCCAGGAATGCCACAGGCAAATTCTAATCCTGTTAATTCAGCTTCATAAGCTGCATAGGAGGTATCAATTAAACGAGCTCCACTTTGGACAATAATTTTTTTCTTTTCAATTTTGATCTGCTTCATTTCTGTTAGTATCATGACAACACCACGAATCCCGCCATCTTTAACAATTAAATTGCTTGCATTGCCAAGAACCGTTAAGGGTAACTTTTCATTTTTTACCCATTGAACAACATCATTAACTTCTTCTGTCGTTTTTGGAAAAACTAAAATATCTGCTGGTCCACCAGTTTTAGTGTAGGTGTAAAGTGACAGTGGCTCATTTTCTTTTATAATCAAACTTGGGAAGTCTTTCTTAAATTCTTCGATTAACATAATATTTAATACCCTTTCGTATGAGTGGAGCCTATTGCTCTACTTTTTAATGGATTTAACAAACATCTTATTTCAAGAAATCTCATCATTAGCTCTAGTTTAACATGCAATTGTTCTTTTTTGTAGTTTGGATTCCCTTTAAACTAAAGATTTAGTACTTTTTTAACATAACTTTCGTTTTAAAAAAATAGGACTGAGACGAGTGTCCCAATCCTATTTAAAAATTCAGGTTACTTCAATTTGTTTAGATAATCGTAACGTTCAAATACTTCTGACTCTGCTATTCCTACAAGAACCGTTCCCTCTTCGATACGATAGTCTGGGCTAAATGAAACATCCATTCGTTTTTGAGCTGTTTTTCTGACTCCGATAATATTAATTTCATATTTTTGTCGTAAGTCTAATTCATCGAATGTTTTACCGATCCAACGAATCGGGGGTCTAAATTCAATAACTGCATAATCCTCATCTAAATCAACGATATCCGTAATGTGTCGTCTTAAGACATTTTTTGCTACGCGAGTTCCCGCTTCTTTTTCAGGGCGAATAACTTTTGTAGCTCCAATTTCATAAAGTACTTCCATAAACGATTTGTTTTTCGCTTTTGCAATAATAGAAGAGATGCCTAATTTTTTACAATTCATAACTGCTAAAACACTTGCTTCTAAGCTTGTACCTGTTGCTACAACTGCTACATCACAATTTTCAAAACCAATACTACGCAAAAAATTTAAATCCGTGATATTCCCTTGTACAGCTTGTGCTACATAAGGTTCGACACGTTCAATATTATCCATATCTCTATCGACCGCAATAACGTCACAATCAAATTCATTTAATTCTTTCGCAATTGATGATCCGAAGACTCCAAGGCCTAATACACCGATTGTTTTTACTGACATTTTCTTGTACTCCTATCCAATTAAAATGGTTGTCTTAGCATATAATTGATCTTTTGTAAGCTTACTTTTTCTACTCAGACTCAATAGTATAGTAATAGGTCCAATTCTGCCGACAAACATTAAGATCATTAATACGACATGACTAATATGTGACAATTCTGGCGTTAAATTCACACTAACACCCACTGTCGCTAGAGCAGATACAGCTTCAAATAACAAGAATAAGAAAGGCTGATCTTCTACTAGCATTAAGACACTTACACCAGCCATTAAAAACAAAGAAAACGTTGCAACAACAACGATTGCTCGACGAATAATTTCTATTGGAATGGTATGATGCGCATAATTGACATGTTTTTGTCCTTTAATTTCACTAATAATCAATAAGGCTATTAATGCAAATGTAGTTGTCTTGATCCCACCAGCAGCTCCTCCTGGCGAACCTCCAATGAACATGGTTCCCACAAAAAACAATAAAGAAAAAGGTTCAATGAGTTCATAATCTAATGTAGCAAATCCTGCTGTTCTCATCGTGACCGTTTGGAAAAAAGAAGCCAACACTTTTTCTCCAAATGTAAAATTCCCAATAGAATTTGGATTGTTCCATTCAACAACTAGAAATACAAGCGTTCCAATGACAATCAAAGCTATAGTCATATTGATGGCTAAACGAGTATGGATTTTCAACATCCGATATGTACGTTTCCATCCACTTCTACATTTATTCTTTATAACAGATTGTATATTTTGAGTAACATCAAACCATACAGAAAAACCAATACCACCTAGAATAACCAATGAGGTTATCACTAAATTCACTAAAGGATCATGAACATATTCTTGAAGGCTATAAGCCCCTAAGTTATCAAATCCTGCATTACAAAAGCCAGAAACTGCTAAAAATAGTGAGACAAAAAGCCCACTCGCTAACCCTAATTCGGGAACAAATCTAATCGCTAACAGCAACATTCCGGTTCCTTCGATTATAAATGTGTATTTAAGAATAGATCCTAAGTAGGTCTTAAAGTCACCTAATTCCTCTCGGTTAAGGGCTTCTTTAACTGCAATGGTATTTGAATACCGCATTTTCTTTCCCATTCTCGTAATTAAGGTTGCAAGTATCGTCATTAAACCCAATCCGCCTATCTGCATAAGGAAGATGCAAATAATTTGACCAAAAATGGTATACGAAGTTGCAACGGGCAAAATAAAGAGACCTGTTACACATACCATCGATACTGTGGTAAATAAATTATCAAAGTAAGTTGTTTCTGAACTTTCAAGATTGCTTATAGGCAATGTTAGTAAAAGAGACCCTATAAATATTACAAATGCAAAACTGATTGCTATTTTAGCAGCCGGAGGTATACTCCTAAGCTTTTTAGAAAACATTCTATTCTCCTCATAACTTTCTTAAATTATCATATACGAATGTATTATATTCTTTCTAAAATAAAAGTAAAGCAATTTTAAATTTTAAAAAAAAGTAAGATTGGCAAAAGCCAATCTTACGCGTTTAATCATACGATTTATTATTCATAACCCTCTACAATTAATTGACAAATGCGATGACTTTCAAGAGAAGATTCCATACTCACTGGATTGACTTGATTTTCAATACCTGCTATCGTTGCACGAATCAGCGGAGCAAAACCTCTTTTTTCAAGAGTTTGATCCCAATCACCAAAGGGTACAATTTGCTTATATTCAGCAGTTTCAATTTCATAATCTGTTAAGTTAACTACTCGATGTGTTCCAGTTGGCGACTGAACTTCTACGGATTCGAAATTAGCACCAGAGACATAATTCATTGTTGCAATACACTCGGAATGTTCTGTAGTAAGATGTAAAACACATGTTTTCAATTCGCCATTTTCTTCTTTAATGCTAAAGTGTGTTTGTGTAACGGGTTCATCCAATAAAAATAAAGCGGTGTCAACTACATGAATAAACAAATCATAAATCGCATATTTCACACTGCCTAAACTGTTTGGCTTTGTTTTTTGAACTAAAATCATATTTTTATTGGAAACTTCTTTAACTTTTTGAATCATCGGCGCGAATCGGCGATTAAAACCTGTAATCAATAACGTCTTTTTTTCTTTTGCCAATCCCATTAACGCTTTTACTTCTTCAAGATTTTCGCTGATTGGTTTATCCACATAAACATGGATGCCTTTTTCGATACATTCTCTGATAAGGGCTTCATGGGTATGAGTGGCCGTATGTATAAACACAGCTTCAATACCGCTGCTCAATAACTCATCTATTGAAGGATATAAATTTGATATCCGGTATTTTTTACCAAGTTTGGCTAACTTTTCTTGATCACGTGTAAATAAATGCCATTCTATATCCTTATCCATTGCCATCATTACTGGTAAATATGCTTTTTGAGAAATATTTCCTAATCCAATGATTCCAATTTTCATTTCCTTACCTTCTCTCTTATTTTCTTTTTTCACTACTTATCCTATCATATTATATACAAGATTACTCTTTTTAAAATGCGCTATAGTTTACTATTTAGTTATCTTTTGTACAATAAAGATACGATGTTACATTAGGAGGAATCTATTGATGAAATTTATCTCATGGAATGTCAATGGTTTAAGAGCCATTGTAAAAAAAGGATTTATGGAAATTTTCAATGAATTAGATGCTGATTTCTTTTGTTTACAAGAAACTAAGCTTCAAGAAGGACAAATAGATCTAGAACTTCCAGGTTACTATGATTATTGGAATTATGCAGAAAAAAAGGGGTATTCTGGAACAGCTATCTTTACCAAACATAAACCATTAGCTGTGGCTTATGGCATTGGAAAACCCGAACACGATCAAGAAGGACGAGTAATCACATTAAGCTATCCTGATTACTATGTGGTTACTTGTTATACGCCTAATTCTAAAAGCGAACTGAAACGCTTAGAATACCGTATGCAATGGGAAGAAGATTTCCAACTGTACTTAAAAACATTAGATTCCGAAAAACCAGTTATTCTCTGCGGGGATCTAAATGTTGCTCACGAGAATATCGATTTAAAAAACTGGAAAACGAATCAATTAAGTGCGGGTTTTAGCAAAGAAGAACGCATGAAATTTTCGGCTTTATTAGATGCTGGATTTATTGATACTTTTCGCTACTTCTATCCTGATTTGGAAGGGGCTTATACATGGTGGAATTATCGATTTAATGCCCGTAAGACGAATGCCGGCTGGCGCATTGATTATTTCTGTGTCTCTAATCGCCTACAAGATCAGTTGCAAGAGGCACGGATTCTAGACGATATAGTTGGTTCAGATCATTGTCCTGTAGAATTAATTCTAAAAGAAAATAGATAAGCAATTTTTATGCAAAACCAAATACCATCATCTAAGAGAATTTTTTTGTTGCAAATTTTTTTTATAAACTATATACTAATTAAGATGAAATCGATAGTTTTTCATAAGGGAGTAACTGGCAGCAACAGCTGTGGCAACGTCACCAACAAGTAGATTTGCAACGATCTTCTGGTGTTGTCTTAAATAGTGAGACTTATGCACATTGTTCTCTATAAGGACAATCCTGCATAAGTCTCTTTTTTTATCGATTTTACTAACCATCAATTAAAGGAGGATATTGAGCGTACAAAAACAAGCTTAGCTAATGATTCGACTAGTTTTTTACAAGATCATTGCCAATCAACATAAAACTTGTTTGATGATAGTGAATATGCTACTATTTTTGGCAACTGTACTATACTGGTACTATAACGAAATTATTTTTATTAGTTCTTATTAACAACCGTTTTTACAGACAACTCTGATTGTCTGTTAGTAAACCGTCTAATTTTTTTTACGAAAGGGTGTATCACTTGGAAAATTATCAAAAAGACCAAGAAACAATATTATCAGAATTACAGACTTCACCAAAAGGCTTGCAGGATGCCGAAGTCAAAACACGTCAGGAACGCGATGGCTTAAATGAATTGAAGCAAAAAGCTAAAGATTCCGTTCTTAAATTATTTTTAGCAACTTTTAAAGACGCAATGGTTATCGTGCTATTAATAGTAGCCGTTATCCAAATGGCTTTAGGTTCAGTAGTTGAATCATTGATCATTTTTGCTGTTCTAATGATCAACTCTGTTATCAGTGTTATTCAAACTAAAAAAGCTGAAAGTTCACTTGATGCGTTGTCCAGTCTCTCTGCTCCTGAATCGAAAGTAATCCGTAATGGTGTTAAAGTAACCATTCCGGCAAAAGAACTTGTTGTAGGAGATATTGTTATCTTAGATGCTGGGGATTATGTTCCAGCGGATGGACGTTTACTAGAAGCAGGATCACTTCAAATCAATGAAGGAATGCTAACTGGTGAATCTGTTCCGGCAGACAAAAATATTGAGATTGTTGAAAAAGAAGTACCTGTTGGAGATCGTTCAAACATGGTTCATAGTGGAACATTAGTTACCTATGGTCGTGGTCTTGTAGTTGTTACAGGTACAGGTAATAATACTGAAATCGGTCAAGTTGCTAGCTTAATAGACAACGCAGTAGCTAAACAAACACCATTGCAAAGAAAATTAGACGACTTTAGTAAAAAACTAGGATTTGGTATTCTTATTCTTTCCATTCTTATCTTTGCTATCCAAGCCGCTCGTATCTTCTTTGGTGGAGCAACAGATGTAAACACTGAATTGTTGAATGCATTTATGTTCGCAGTTGCAGTAGCCGTTGCTGCCATTCCTGAAGCATTACAATCTATCGTTACTATCGTTCTTTCTACTGGAACAAACAAAATGGCTAAGAAACATGCGATTATTCGTAAGCTTCCAGCTGTTGAAACATTAGGTTCAACAAGTGTTATTTGTACAGACAAAACAGGTACATTAACACAAAATAAAATGACAATCGTTGATTACTTTTTACCAAATGGACAAACAGGCGACTTCAATTCTGCTCCTGATACATGGACTACTGATGAAGCTCGTTTAATGCAAATTGCTGTATTAGCAAATGATTCTAACATCAATGACCAAGGTCAAGAACTTGGTGACCCAACTGAAGTTGCTATGATCGCTTTCAGTAATAAAGTGAACAAACCTTACCATGAATTACGTAATGCTTACCCTAGATTAGCTGAGTTGCCTTTTGATTCAGATCGTAAGCTAATGTCTACTGTTCATGTCATTGACGGCGAAAACCTTATGTTAACAAAAGGTGGCCCCGATGTAGTCTTTAACCGCAGTTCAAAAATCTTGATTGATGGAAAAGTTGTTCCTTTAACAGATGACAACCTGAAATCTTTAGCTGATCAAAATGAAATCTTTTCTGATCGTGCTTTGCGCGTATTGGCTTTTGCTTATAAACCTGTTTCAGAAGGAGAAACTATTACTTTTGAAGACGAAAACGATTTGATTCTAGTTGGTTTAGTTGCTATGATCGATCCACCTCGTGAAGCTGTTTATGGCGCTGTAGAACAAGCTAAAAAAGCTGGTATCAAAACAGTTATGATTACGGGTGACCACAAAACAACTGCACGTGCAATTGCTCGTGATATCGGAATCTCAGAACCAGACGACATCGCTTTGACTGGTCAAGAATTAGACGCTCTAAGTGAAGACGAGTTAAATGCTAAACTAGAAAAAATTTCAGTTTATGCTCGTGTTTCTCCAGAAAACAAAATCAGAATCGTTCGCGCTTGGCAAAATAAAGACAAGATCTCTGCTATGACTGGTGATGGTGTAAATGATGCACCTGCACTGAAACAAGCAGATATCGGAATCGCAATGGGTAGCGGAACAGACGTAGCTAAAGATGCAGCTGCAATGGTATTGACGGATGATAACTTTGTTTCAATCATTAGTGCCGTTGAAGTTGGTCGTAATGTATTTGATAACATCAAAAAAGCAGTTGCTTACCTATTTGCTGGTAACCTTGGTGCTATTATCGCAATCATTGTTGCGTTACTAATGAACTGGGTTAACCCATTCACTGCTTTACAATTATTGTTCATCAACTTAGTTAATGACTCTATTCCTGCTATTGCCTTAGGAATGGAAAAAGGCGAACCAAATGTTATGGAACGTAAACCTAGAGATCCAAACGAAGGCATCTTCGCAGGTGATACTTTAAGATCTGTTCTTTATCGTGGTGTGCTTATCGGTATTGCTGTTGTCATCTCACAATATGTCGGATTAGGTTATTCAAATGAAATGAGTATTGCTATGGCCTTTACTACACTTATCTTGGCTCGTACTTTACAAACTTTCCCTGCACGTTCAAATACACAAACCTCTATTGGAGCAGGTTTCTTCTCTAATATGTATGCTATATATGCTGTTTTATTCTGTTCTGTTTTATATGGTGTGACAGTTCTTCCAGGTGTTCGTTCAATCTTTAATATTCCAGATAATTTTGGATGGGAACAATGGGGAATTGCTGCAGGTTTAGCTTTAGTTGCCGTTATTCTAATGGAATTAGCTAAATTTCTCCCTCATAAAAAAGAAGCTTAAGACAACTAACTGAATAAAGAAGAAAATCTTTTGTCTGCTGATAAATCAGCAACGAGAGATTTTCTTCTTTTTTGTTGAAATTTATCACTAGCAAATTTCATTTAAATCCTTTATACTATTAACCGAATGCTTGTTCGAGGAGGAAAAAACATGAACTTTGTTGCATTGGATTTTGAAACAGCTAGCCATCAACGCCACAGTGCTTGTTCAATTGCACTGACAGTTGTACGAAATAGTCAAATCGTTGATCATTATTACTCTCTCATTAAACCTGAAACTGAATTTTTTTGGCGTAATGTTCAAATTCATGGCATTACCAAAGAAGATGTTCAAACTGCTCCATCTTTTCCAGAAGTTTGGGAAAAGATAAAACCTTTCTTCAAAGAAAATAAACTGATTGTTGCTCACAATCTTCCATTTGATCGTGGTGTTTTACAAGGTTGTCTTGATTATTATCAATTGCAACAACCTCACTTTCAAACACTTTGTACGGTCCAATCGAGTCGGAAATTGATCACAGAAATTCCTAATCATAAATTAAACACGGTTTGTGACCATTTAGGAATCCGATTAGACAACCATCATAATGCACTCGAAGACAGCAATGCTTGTGCAGCTATTCTTCTGTATTTAGAAGATCATTTTGGAACAGATCCTTTAAAAAAACTTGTTAAGCATGTCTAATTTTGATTAGAGTTAATCCCTTTTTTTTGACATTTTATAGCAATAAAAAAACGACTTATTAAAAAAATAAGTCGTTTTTTTTGTATTTCTATCGAGTGCTATTAGTTGAAATGCTCAAACGATTCCCGTATTTTTAGTATACTAGCTATATTTTGAAATGATAGCAAAAATACTTTGGAGGAATTTACATGATTAAAAAACAAAAACAGTTTTTAGGAGCTGTCTTTATACTTATGCTAGGTTTATTCATAAATTTAGCAACACCCCTTTCAGTTTCAGCAGAAAAAGGAACAGAAAGTGATCCATACATGATTACCACTGATGTCACCTATGCTCCATTTGAATTTAAAAATGCAGATGGGGAATATGTCGGCATTGATGTAGAAATTTTAGATGCTATTGCACAAGACCAAGGATTCGCGTATGAATTACGGCCATTGGCTTTCAGCGCAGGATTACAAGCTTTGGAAAGTAACCAAGTTGACGGAATGATTGCTGCTATGAGCATCACAGATGAGCGTAAAGAGTCATTTGATTTTTCTGACCCATACTTCGAAGCTGGGACCGTTATGGCTGTAGCAAAAGATAATGAAGATATCACTTCATATGAAGATTTAGATGGGAAAACGGTCGCTGTCAAAGTAGGAACAACCGGAGCAGCCTTTGTAGCGGAATTAAAAAAAGAGTTTAATATTAATGTTAACCAGTTTGAAGACTCGGCTACAATGTACGAAGATGTAGTTACCGGTCATTCGGATGCCGTCTTCGATGATTATCCGGTTATGGCTTATGCTGTTCAACAAGGTCTCCAACTTCAATTCCCCCTTGATCCAGAAGCTGGCGATGTCTACGGATTTGCCGTTAACAAAGATCAAAACCCAGAATTACTAGAAAAATTTAATGCTGGATTAGCAAATATCAAGGAAAATGGCATTCATGAAGAAATCACAACTAAATATACTGGTGAAGATTCAGAAGCTGTTGCAAGTAGTAATGGTTTCTTGGCCTTGATTCAAAACAATTACAAAGAATTATTGACCGGTCTTGGACGTACATTAGTATTGACTCTTATCTCCTTTGCTATTGCACTAGTTGCTGGAGTTATTTTAGGATTATTTAGCGCTACTTCAAATAAACTGTTGATTGGCATTTCTTCTATTTATGTAACGATTATGCGAGGAATTCCTTTAATTGTTCTAGCCTTTTTCGTTTACTTTTCGATTCCTCAATTTTTAAATATCCAATTATCCGCTTATGTGGCAGGTGTCATTACCTTAAGTCTTAACACAACGGCTTACATTTCTGAATTGGTTCGTGGAGGTATTCAAGCTGTTGCTGTAGGACAATTAGAAGCAGCAAGAAGTCTTGGTTTACCTTATCAAACGTCAATGCGAAAAATCATCTTACCACAAGCGATCAAAATAATGATTCCATCTTTTATTAATCAATTTGTCATTACCCTTAAAGATACTTCTATTCTATCGGTTATCGGTATCGTTGAATTGACTCAAACCGGAAAAATTATTATTGCCCGCACCTACTCTTCTGGAAATATGTGGTTGATTATTGGAATTATGTACATTATTTTAATTACTATTTTAACCAAGTTATCAAACGTATTGGAAAGGAAAATGTCAAATGACTAAAGTAAAAGTGGAACATTTAAAGAAAAACTTTGGAAGTTTAGAAGTTTTAAAAGACTTAAATGTTGAAGTCCAAGAAGGAGAAGTTGTTTGTATCATTGGCCCTTCAGGGTCTGGTAAAAGTACGTTTCTCCGCTGTATGAATGCTTTGGAAGAAATTACGGGTGGAAAAGTTATTATTGATGACTTCGATCTCACTGATCCAAAGCAAGACATTAATAAAGTACGCGAAAATGTTGGAATGGTTTTTCAACAATTTAACTTGTTCCCTCATTTAACGGTTTTAGAAAATATTACATTAGCACCTAAAGAACTCAAAAAAGGTTCCACAGAAGACATTAAAAAACGTGCATTGGAACTGTTGGAAACCGTTGGGCTTTCTGAAAAAGCGAACGATTACCCTAAATCATTATCTGGTGGACAAAAGCAACGTGTCGCGATTGCACGCGCCTTAGCAATGAACCCCGACCTTATGCTTTTTGATGAACCCACAAGTGCTCTTGATCCAGAAATGGTTGGCGATGTGTTGGAAGTCATGCAAAAACTGGCTGAGCAAGGTATGACTATGCTAGTCGTGACTCATGAAATGGGCTTCGCTAAAGAAGTAGCCGATCGCGTGATTTTCATGGATGGCGGATACATTGTTGAAGAAGGAACTCCAGAAGATGTTTTTGGTAATCCCCAACATGAACGGACAAAAGACTTTTTAGAGAAAGTATTGATCTAAAAAAAAGCTGTGCAAAAGTAATCTTTTGCACAGCTTTTTTAAATTTCTCCAATCATCATACTCATCAGACAAACATCCAAATAAACGCCATTATCTTTAACCCCTCTTGGCATGATAGCTTCAAGTTCAAAACCCATTTTTTCATAAAGACGGCGTGCTCGTTCATTGCGAGCTTGAACGGTTAGTTCTAATCGTTTTAAATTACTTGATGGACCCTTTGCCCATTCAATCAATTTCTCCATCATTGTTGTTCCTAATCGTAAACCCCAATACTCTTTTGCAATTGAAATACTGATGTCTCCAATATGATTTAATTTAGGTTTATCATTTCCATGAATTTCAGCTATTCCTATGACTTCTTCTTTATCTAAAGCGACTAATAAAACTGTTACATCAGATTCTAGAATGGCTTCAATTTCTTTATATTCCGCTTCTATACTTTTACTTGGACCCTCGGCTCCCATTGTCATAAATCCTGTCTCAATCGCAATTCTCTGCAAGTGTTTCAGTACTTTCTCAGCATCGCTAGGGATAGCTTCTCGAATGTTTATCGTATCTCTCATTTGCTATCACTCTGACCCTCGTCAAATGAATGAAGCAATTCTTCATATCTTTTTCCAACAGGATCAAAAGTCAGCTCACGTTCCGTTAAGTCTTCTCCAACAGGCACAAGTTTGATTTGCAAGTATTCTTGAGGTAAATCTTCTGGAATAAATGTTGCCCATTCAATAATGGAAACACCGTCTCCTTCAAAATATTCTTCTAATCCTAAATCCATTCCACCTGTTTCTTCTAGTCGATAGACATCCATATGATATAAAGGAAGTCTCCCCTCCAAATATTCTCTAATAATCGTATAGGTTGGGCTTTTAATCACTTTGTTGATTCCAAGACCTTCGGCTAAACCTTTTGTAAATGTTGTTTTACCTGCTCCCAAATTTCCTTCTAAAAGAATAACATCTCCTGGTTCAAGGAATTTTGCTAACTCAGCAGCTACTGCTTTCGTTTCTTCTTCATTATGTGCTTTTAGTCGTTTCATGTTATTCTCCTCTATCTGTTTCTACTTACCTTTTATTGTAATTCAAGTATAGAAAAAAAGCTAAATAAAAAATCAATCAAACAGCTATCTGTTTGATTGATTTTTTATTTAGTTCATTTATTCACTACATACCGTTATCCGTTGATTACTAAATTCTTGATTTTCAATCTCATCAACGAGTGCCAGAGCAAAATCAGCGTAACTTACTTCACTTTCATCCTCACTATTCGTTAACAATATGTCTTGTCCCAATTGATAGTTTCCAGTTCTCTTACCTTCAGGGTTAAAAAAAGCAGATGGACTTAGATAGGTCCAGTTGATATCTTCTGTTTGACTTAAAAGCTCAAACGCTTTTGCCATATTAAGTGCTGTAGGTTTTGCTTCCTCAGGAAAAGTTGCAGTGTCCATCAAACGTGTTGTATTTGTATCATCGACATATAAACTACCTGCTCCACCAACAACGATTAGGCGGGGTTTATCATGCCCTTGGAGTAAGGATACAATATAAGCTAGACTTGTTTGATGCAGTTCTTCTTTACCAAGTGGGGCATTAAATGCATCAACCACTACATCTAACTCTTTTATATCATCAAAATCTAAGTCATATAAATCTTTTTCAATATAACGGCTATCTTTACTTTCTGTAAGCTTAGAAGCGTTTCGAACTAAAGGAATGACTTCATGCCCTCTAATCAAGGCCTCTGCTGAAATTTTTGAACCTGATTTACCTGTTGCACCGATAATTCCGATTTTCATATAATTTCCTCCTCATGCTGCTGATTGTTCTTATTTAATTATAATGAGAAAGCATCCAATTGAGCAACTATTCTCCCTTTATTAAAAACCATTAAAAATGATAAAACAAAAAAAGCTGACTCGATTGAGTCAGCTTCTGAATTTAATTAACCCATTAAGGTTTGGTTAGCAGTAATGATTGCTAATTTGTAGACGTCTTCTTCGTTACAACCACGGGATAAATCTGAAATTGGTTTATTTAACCCTTGCAGAATTGGTCCAATAGCTTCGAAATTACCAAAACGTTGTGCAATTTTGTAGCCAATATTTCCTGATTGTAGTTCTGGGAAAACAAATACGCTTGCTTGTCCAGCAACTTTTGAGTCTGGAGCTTTTTGTTCAGCAACAGAAGCTACGAATGCAGCATCAAATTGCATTTCACCATCGATGTCGTATTGAGGAGCAAGTTCTTGAGCAATCTTAGTTGCTTCTGCTACTTTAGTGGCTTCTTCAGCAACAGCTGATCCTTTTGTTGAAAAGCTTAGCATTGCAACTTTTGGTTCAATCCCAAACATTTCTGCTGTTTTAGCACTTTCAACAGCGATTTCCGCTAATTCTTGAGCATTTGGATTTACGTTGATTGCGCAATCTGAGAACAAGTATTTTTCTTGTCCACGTCCACGCATCATGATAAATGCGCCACTTGTACGGCTAACGCCTGGTTTCGTTTTAATGATTTGTAATGCAGGGCGAACAGTGTCCCCAGTTGAGTGGATTGCTCCACTTACTAAACCATCAACTAGCCCCATGTATGTTAACATTGTACCAAAGTAATTTTCATCTTTTAATAGTTGAATAGCTTTTTCTTCGGTAACTTTTCCTTTACGGCGTTCTACGAAAGAAGCAACCATTTCATCTAATTTATCATAATTAGCTGGATCAACAATTTCAATATTTTCTACATTAAAACCACGATTTTTTGCAGCTTCTTTTACAACTTCAGGATTTCCAATTAATACGGGTTGAATTAAATCTTCAGATGCTAAACGAACTACAGCACCAAGAATACGAGGTTCAGATCCTTCTGGAAATACAATACGTACTTTTTTCCCTTTAATTTTTGCTGATAAACTTTCAATTAGTTCCACACTAACAACCTCCACTATTTGTGATTATATATACATTCCTATCATACTCTTATATTCATGAAAATGACAGTCTTTTGAGCCCAAAACCTATAAGTATTCCTTATTGAACCGATTCAGGCAACTGCCAGTTTATCGGCTCTTCACCGAATTTGATCAATACCTCATTTGCTTTAGAAAATGGTTTCGATCCGAAAAAACCACGGTAAGCGGATAAAGGACTTGGATGAACTGAGGTTAACACAACATGCTTTGATTCATCAATCAATGTTCTCTTTTTTATCGAAGGATTGCCCCATAGAATAAATACTATTGGCTGATCTCGGTCGCTTAATTTCTTTATGACAGCATCGGTTAGTGTTTCCCATCCTTTTCCTTTATGTGAATGAGCTTGTCCTTTACGCACGGTTAACACAGTATTTAGCAATAAAACACCTTGTTTAGCCCATGATTCTAAATAACCATGCCTTACAGGCGCAATTCCTAAATCACTTTCTAGTTCTTTATAGATATTAACTAGTGAAGGGGGAATTTTCACAGTTGGCAACACAGAAAAACTTAATCCATGAGCTTGATTTGGCCCGTGATAAGGATCTTGTCCTAAAATAACTACTTTCACTTCATTATAAGGTGTCCATTCAAAAGCTTGCCAAATGTGATGCATCTCTGGATAAACGATTGTTTCTTGATATTCTTGTACAAGAAATTCTTTTAGTAAATGGTAAGATGGTGTGTTTGTTTGTTCTTGCAAAATTGGCAGCCAATCATTCTTTACAGGTACGCTCACCACGAATCCTCCTTTATCTCTTTTAAAAAAGTTTCTTCTTTTTACTTTACTTCTATCCTACAAGAATTAGTCGCTTCACACAACTCTACTCTTCATCTGTTCATTATTTTTTGTTTATTAATTTCATGTTTCTTTTTGATAAATTTAAGAAGAAAAGGGCATTATGCGTTTATTTTCTCTCTATTAATGGTAGACTTATTAAGACAAATGAATCTTGGGAGGAACCAAAAATGATAGAGCTTATTGTATCTGATATGGATGGAACATTATTAAATGAAAAAATGAAAGTTTCTGAAACAAACGCCACTGCTATTAAGGCGGCTATGAAACAAGGAATTCATTTTATGGTTGCAACAGGACGTGGCTTTACTGAAGCTCATCCGTTGCTTGAAGAAGTGGGCATTAACTGTTCATTCATCACTTTAAATGGAGCTCAAGTATATAATGAAGAAGGTAAAGTAATCCAAAATATTGGAATTGATAAGAAAACTGTTCATGAAATCGTTGCTGAAATAAAGAAAAGAAATCTTTATTGTGAGATGACGACATCAAATGGAATTTATTCAGACAATAAAGCTAAACGTATTGAATCTGTGGCTTCTTTATTATACGAAACTAACCCGGATACGACTTACAAAATGGCTGTTGTTTTAGCAGCTGCCCGTTTAGAAATTATGAACATCAATTATGTTGAAGATTACGAACAACTTGTGCATGATGATTCCATTGAAATTTTAAAAGTCATTGCATTTAGTGATGAAGGCCGCAAAGTACTTGGCCCACTTACTGAGGACCTTGAAAAATCTGGAAATCTTGCTGTTACAGCTTCTTTTGTTAATAATATTGAAATCAATAACATTAACGCACAAAAAGGGATTGCTCTTGAAGAAGCTGCAAAAAAATTAAATATCCCACTTGAAAATATCATGACTCTTGGGGATAACTTTAATGATGTCTCTATGTTGAAAGTGGCTGGTTATAGTTTTGCTATGGAAAATGCTGAAGAAGAAGTTAAAACATATGCGAAATACCGCACAACTAGTAATAACAGCAATGGTGTAGCACATGCCATTACATTGGCTTTAAACGATAACTTGGAATCAGCTAAAGCCCCAAGTATCATGGAAAACGTAGAATAAAGATGATTTTCCCAGACTTTCAAGGATGTAATTGAAATGTAACAGTTTGCTTTCTTTTTTCGTTATTAGTAATAGGCTTATATTTGCTTCGCCTACCTACTGAATGAAGGGAGAGACTAATATGGATGCAAGTACACAATGGTTTTCCGCTGTAATAGAAATGGTCGGTAATGTTGGTTTTCCTATCTTTATCGCCTTTTTTCTACTTCAGCGTATGGAAACCAAACTTGATGACGTTGTTAAAGCTCTGCACGAGTTAAGTCAAGTCATTAAGTCAGCTGAATAAAAAGAACCCACCGTTTTTTACGGTGGGTTTTCTTATTATATTTATATATTCCGTTTCACTACTTTCTTTGGTATAATTAAGTCAAATATGTATCCGCTTAATTTATCTTTAGAGGAGTGTTCATTATGGTACTTCTGTATATGAAACAAGAATACGTTTCAAAACAAGAAAAAATCCTCGTAAAAAATGAACAAGGAAAAGACATGTACCTGATTTCAGGTAAGTGGGGCAGAGTCGGCGACAGTATATCTTTATATGCTATGGATGGAACTTTGCTTGTAGAATTCAAACAAACTGTACTATCCTTATTTCCTAAATTTGATATTTATATGCAAAACAAAAAAATAGGTTCGGTAGCAAAACATCGTACTTTAAAGATGGTTTATTTTAAAGTTAATCCATTAAATTGGGTTGTAACTGGAGACTTTTATAATCATCATTATTTTGTACACTGCGAGGATCGACTTATTATGGAACTGGATAAAGCTTATACATCCTTTGGAGACTATTACAGGTTGTCTGTCCCAGAAGCCCAGCATGCACCCATTTGTTTGTGTATTGCTTTGATTGTTGATAATCTCACTTTAACACGTTTGCCTAAACCAGCTCCAAAAAAAGTTAGCCGAGCTCTACAATCTTTTTAACCTACGAATAAAGCATTGATCTGATTTATTTTTTACAGATCACTGCTTTTTTTATTCACCTTCCATTGCATATGATCATACAAATGATTGGCTAACATACATTCCCAAACCGTTTTAAAGCCTATTTTAAGGTAAAGTTGCTGTGCCTTTTTATTTTGTTGATCGCAATTCAATCCAATAACGTTTTCATCTTCTGCCATTGCAATAGCAGGCAATGCTTCTATCAATTCTGTTGCTACACCTTGCCCTCTAAAGTTCTCATCCGTCACTAGAGAATCTAAGTACCACTCTCCCTTAATTGTTTCAACATCTTCAAATAGTGGTTCCACTATCCCGTATTCTTTTAATTTTTCATTTAATGGGTCATCAATCACGGCTTCCAACTCGCCTTTATAACCAAAACATACTCCCGCTCTTTTCCCATTACGGACACAGATAAATGCCCGACTGTAACTATAACGGTAATTTTTATTTTCCATAGCTTCTTTCATCATGTTTTTTAAGCTACTAGAATCTATTTCTGTTAGCAATGGCAGCTCCATATCTTCTAAAATTATCCATACCCATTCTAATAATTGGTCTATATCTGAAAGTTCAGCTTTTCGAATCATTTTCCTACCAACTTTCTTTAGAGTAATTTTTATTTCTATCATAGCGAATGTGAGATACCTATTCAACTATTTAATCTATCCGTATAAACATCTTCATGTAAGAAAACATCACACAAGAATATTACATTATTGTTGCAATCGAGTTAAACATAAATTAGAATAATAACTTAGACAAGGAGGTTTATTGATGAATTTACGAAAACGATCACTTTTTACACTTATGACAGCTTTACTACTGACAGTCATTTTCACTATACTATTGCCTGGTACAGCTTCTGCTCAAGAAACAAACAAAACTTATATTATTGGAACGGATGTTACCTTTGCTCCATTTGAATACAAAGATGCTGATGGGGAATACAAAGGAATTGATGTGGATTTATTAGATGCTATTGCCAAAGATCAAGGCTTCAATTATGAATTACGACCTTTGGGATTTAGTGCTGCACTACAGGCTTTAGAATCAAATCAAATAGATGGTATGATTGCTGGAATGAGCATTACTCCTGAACGTCAAGAATCTTTTGATTTCTCTGAACCGTATTTTGAGAGCGGCGTTGTTATGGCTGTTTCTGAAACAAATGATGAAATTACTTCTTATGAAGACTTAGAAGGAAAAACAGTAGCTGTTAAAGTTGGGACTACGGGTGCTGCTTTTGCTGAATCAATTCAAGAAGAATTTGGTTTTGAATTAAATACTTTTGAAGATTCTGCAAATATGTATGAAGATGTTTTAACAGGAAATTCGGACGCTGCTTTTGAAGACTACCCTGTAATGGCTTATGCTATTCAGTCAGGATTAGGTTTACAAATACCAACTGAAGCTGAACCTGGAGACAATTATGGCTTTGCCGTAAATAAAGATCAAAATGCTGAGTTATTGGAAATGTTCAATAATGGGTTAATTAATATACGCGCTAATGGAACTTATGATGAAATATTAGACACTTACCTAGGTGATACATCTACCAAAACTGAATCAGCTAATCTTGGGTTCTTTGGTTTGATTCAACAAAATGGCGGCGAATTATTAAAAGGACTAGGTAGAACATTATTATTAACTATTATTTCTTTCGCTATTGCGACCGTTTTTGGTGTTATTTTAGGATTATTTAACGCTTCACCTAATAAAGTATTGAACTGGATAGCAACGATTTACGTAGATATTCTACGTGGTATACCTTTGATTGTATTAGCATTTTTCATTTACTTCTCAATTCCACAATTTTTAAGTATTCAAATACCTGCTTATATTGCTGGTATAATCACGCTGAGCTTAAATACCACAGCATATATTGCTGAATTGGTTCGTGGTGGTATCCAAGCGGTAGATACGGGTCAATTGGAAGCTTCAAGAAGTTTAGGACTTACTTATAATACGTCTATGCGTAAAGTTGTCTTGCCACAGGCTGTTAAAATAATGATTCCATCTTTTATTAATCAATTTGTGATCACTCTTAAAGATACTTCAATTCTATCCGTTATCGGTATCGTTGAATTGACTCAAACCGGAAAAATTATTATTGCCCGTACCTACTCTTCTGGAGATATGTGGTTGATTGTTGGACTGATGTACATTATCATCATCACGATCCTAACGAAGTTTTCAAACTATATTGAAAGGAGAACATCAAATGACTAAAGTAAAAGTGGAACATTTAAAGAAAAACTTTGGAAGCTTAGAAGTTTTAAAAGACTTAAACGTTGAAGTTCAAGAAGGAGAAGTGGTTTGCATCATTGGCCCTTCAGGCTCTGGTAAAAGTACGTTTTTACGCTGTATGAATGCTTTGGAAGATATTACTGGTGGAAAGGTCATTATTGATGACTTCGATCTCACTGATCCAAAACAAGACATTAATAAAGTAAGGGAAAATATTGGAATGGTTTTTCAACAGTTTAACTTGTTCCCTCATCTAACCGTTATAGAAAATATTACATTAGCACCTAAAGAACTCAAAAAGGATTCTACTGAAGCCATTAAAAAACGTGCATTGGAATTATTGGAAACAGTCGGTCTTTCTGAAAAAGCAAATGATTACCCTAAATCATTATCTGGTGGACAAAAGCAACGTGTCGCTATTGCTCGTGCATTAGCAATGAATCCAGATATTATGCTGTTTGACGAACCCACAAGCGCTCTTGACCCAGAAATGGTTGGCGATGTGTTGGAAGTCATGCAAAAATTGGCTGATCAAGGTATGACTATGCTAGTCGTGACTCATGAAATGGGCTTCGCTAAAGAAGTAGCCGATCGCGTGATTTTCATGGATGGCGGGTACATCGTTGAAGAAGGCAAACCTGAGCAACTCTTTAACCATCCTCAACATGAACGAACAAAGAACTTTTTAGAGAAAGTTTTAGTTTAAAAAAAAGATCTGCCTTACGAGTAAATCCTCGTGTGGCAGATCTTTTTTTTAAGCTTTAATTGTTTCATCTAATTCATTTTCTTCATTTTTTTGGTTCTTTTTTTGTAAGATATGCATTGTTACAATCAATAAACCATTGAAAAGAATAATAATTCCAATCATCACAAAATTAGCATGCCAATATATGTTATTTCCTAAACCGTTGCTGATTGCTTGCCTAAACCCATAAACGGAATAGGTCATTGGCAATAATAAGTGAATAGACTGGAAGAACCCATTCGTCAATGGAATAGGGAACGTTCCACCAGAACCGCCTAATTGCAAGACGAGTAATACCATTGCTAAAAAGCGCCCAACATTATCTAGTGCTACCACTAAAGTTAACACAATAGACATAAAGGCTAAGGAAGTTAGTACGGCTAATAAGAAGAATTTCCCTATAAATAAAACATCTAATCCGATCATTAATAAGATGCCACATTCCAATACAGCCATCAAAGTTGCTACAAGTATAGCTACAGAAACTTTGCTTAGCCACCACTCAAAACCAGATTTCCCTTCAAGTGCTCTCTTACGTACAGGATATATTGTAGTAAAGACAACTGCTCCAATGTACAAGGCCATTGACATAATATATGGTGCTAATGCTGCACCATAATTTGGTACTTCACTATATTTTTCTTGTTTTAATTCGATTGGATTTGCAAACATATCTGTTGTTTTATCCGTTGCATCTACTTCATTAACTTTTGTGGAACCTTCCAATAAACTAGTTGATAATTGACTCGTTCCATCTTTTAGCGAGTTGATTCCGTTGCCTAATGTTTGAGACCCATCGCTTAGTGCTTGCGAACCTTCTCTAAGCTGTGTCGAGCCAGCTGCTAAGCTTGTTGCACCATTAGTTAAACTAGCCGAATTTTCGTTCAAAAGAGACGTTCCCTGAGCTAATTGACTTGACCCATTGTTCAACTGATCGATTCCTGCAATAAGATTTGGCAATTGAGAGGTTAATTGTTCTATACCATTGCTTAATTTTTCAGAGCCCGTATTTAATGCTGTTGAATTTGCATTTAGTTCGTCTGCTCCAGTCTGTAAGGAGTTCACTCCATTTGTATAGTTTGTTACTCCGTCTACTAGACCCTTTTCTCCTGACAAACCACCCTGAATGGCTGATAAACCTTGATTCAATTCAGTCATCCCTTGAATGATTCCTTTATTTGAGTTAGTTCCTTGTCGTTCCAAGGCTGATTGAATACCTGTTAAACCTGTTATCAACTCATTCATTGCTTGATTTGTTGCTGGCAATAGTTGGTTTGAACTTTGAGCTAATGTATCTACTTGCGTTTTTAGTTCAGTTAATTGGTCCGTAAGCCCACTAACGGCAGCTAATTCTGTCTGCAAACTGGTTAACGAAGTACCCGTTTCATTTGCATCTACTGCTGTATTAGTTATATCTTTACTTGCAACATCTATTTGATCTTTGATTGCGGTTATTTCCGTTTCTTTTTGATTGGTTGATGTATCTACTGCATTTAGCAATTCATTTTGTTGTTCAGAAGGTAAACTATTAAATGCAGTTGTATCCTGTAATGCTGAAATGATAGCTTCATTGTCTGCTTGAATTGTTCCTTCAAGTGCATCAACTTCAGCCGTTACTTTAGTTAAATCCTCTCCTGTTTTTTCGATATCTTGAGCAACTTCATTTAAGCTTACGCCAGATTGTTGTAAATTCGTTTGAATGCCACTAAAGTCAGTACCCTCCGCTTGTCCATTAAGAACAGCATCTAACTGTTGAATCCCTTCGTTCATTGAAGACAAGTTTTCCATTAAAAATTGCAGCTGCTCAGTATTTTCATTTGATAAACTTTTATCTAATTCTGAGGAAAGTTGGTTCAAACCAATTGACAATTGATCGCTACCCGATTTAACTTGATCAACACCATTACTGACTTCAACTGTACCTGCTTGTAAGGCCGAAGAATTATCGTTCAAGACTTTTGTTCCATCAGCAAGTTGTGAAACGCCAGCAGTATAAGTTTTCAGTCCATTTGTGAGGTCTGTTGAACCATTTTTTAAAAGGGATCCGCCATTTTCTAATGGTTTTACTTTTGAAGATAGTTGATTGATTCCATTGTTCAGTTGGTCTGCTCCATTGTTTACTTGAGCCATTCCAGCTGTATATTCTTTTAACCCAACTTCCAGCGTTTGTGTCCCTTCTTCAAATGTTAACGTACTTGAAGACAGCTTTTCTAGATTATTTGTTAATTCTTGGCTTCCATCGGCTAATTTCCCAGTTCCCTCATCAATTTCTTCAGCCCCATCAGCCGCTTCTGAAAAACCTGTTCCAATTGTGCCTAATTGTTCGAAAATTGCTTCGGTATAAGCTTTTGTTACATTAGTAGATACTTCTGCTTTAACATCTTTTGCAGCAGATTTACTAATAACTTCTCCAATATAATTTAATGACCCATTTGTTTCATAATCAATTGTCATTTTTTCTGGATTCGTCTCCATCAATGTAGCAGCATCTGTTGAAAAATCTGTTGGTAATGTCATTACCATATAATACTCACGATTTTCTAAGCCCTTTTGCGCTTCTTCTTGAGACACAAAATGCCAATCCAATGCATCATTCTTCTTGAGCTTATCCACAACATCCGATCCGATATCAAGTTGTGTTCCTTGATAGTCAACAGAGTGATCTAAATTAACTACAGCCACAGATAATTTATCTGTATTTCCGTATGGATCCCAGTTAGATTTTAAAAAGAATCCAGCATACATAATAGGTATAAATAACATAACCATACAAGAAATCAGCAACATTTTATTAGAGACTAATTTCTTCCATTCCGTTTTTAACATGTCCATTTTACTTGTACATCCCTTTCAATATAACCACTTTTATTTTTCATTCCAGTCAATAGCAGGCATTTCACTTTTTCCTATTGATGACCAAATAAGCTGATCTAACGTCTGTCGTTTTAGAAAACTTGTGTATTGTTTATCTGCCTCTTCAAAAGTCGTTACTAAAGTTTTTTCTCCATTACTAGCTGGCTCGCCTATATCTGAGAAAACCTGGTTAATCATTCCTGAGTTTGGATAAGTAACAATCTTACCTTCTAATGCTTCAACAATTTCTAATAAGTTTATTTTTTCAGGCTTTTTAGCTAATATAAAACCGCCATTACTTCCAGGAATTGATGTTGCTAATCCGCTAACAACTAACTTTCGGATAATTTTTCTGATATAAGAATGAGATGTTCCTTTTAAACGGCTATTTAATACATGCGAAGTAATTGGAATATAATTATCTTGAGTAGAAAGCATGGCTAATATACAGATTGCTTGTTCCAAACCTTTTGTTAACTTCATTGTTTCCCTTCTTTCTATTCTCTGCAGTTTAATTGTGGACTTTAAATGTCCACGACGAATAATATACCTCTTTCTTTGTAAAATTACAACTATTTTATTCTTAAATATGTTGGTCATATGAAAGAAGATATGACTTTTGCTAGACAAATTTAATGGTTCAAGCTATCCTAAATGTAAAGAAATAAAGGAGTTGATCTGACATGTTTTTGGACGTAACCGAACTCGCTCAACAAAAAATTAAACAGACCTGTTCTCATCACACAGGACAATTGGTGTTTTATTATGAATCTAGAATCGGCTGTACGTGTGGAAATAATGGTATTTTCTTATTAAAAATTACTCAGCAAAACGATTCCGATTTAGATGCAATTTTAGCCTCTTCTTTAGGCAACTTGCCTATTCAAGGGTGGAGCCTTCCTTTTTTAGATGAACAAATGAAACTAGATTACAATCCTTTTAAACATGCCTTAATTTTGCGCAGTGATAGTGGTTTGATCAATGATAATGTCTTAATCATTAATGATGATAATCAGTCTATTTCTTAAGTTCTCTAAACAGAATAATGGACATTGTTCTGTATTTCCGTTATAATTTATTTACTTACTAAATAAAAGTAGATTGATTAAATGGAGGTATTTTATGTTTTTAACAGTAACTGAACCTGCAATAGAACGTATCAAAACAATCCAAGCACAACATCCCGGAAAATTAGCTTTGTATTATAACCGTATCACTGGCGGATATGCTTGTGGAATTGTGGGCACTTTCTCACTAAAATTGCTTACCAGTCCTAGTGAAGAGTTGAATGACACCATCGATTCAACGATTGGAAAAATAGCTGTTCAAAAGGAACGCTTAAATGACTTGTCAGAAAATGTTGTTTTAGATTACAAAAAATCAAAGAACAGTTTAATTTTAAGAAGTGATGCCGGATTAATAAACGATGATGTCACTATTTTAGATAACGATAATAACAAATTGTTTTAATCTTTCATTATATTAGATAAAAAAAAGCTGAGACTAAGGATTGATTCCTTTTTCTCAGCTTTTTTTATTTTTATTCTAGACCTTCTTTGATTCTCACAGCAGTTTTTAGCGGGATACCAAGGCCATTTATTTCTTCTACACTGGCTTCTTTTACATTTTTTACCGATTTAAAATGTTTTAGTACTTTTGTACGTGTTTTTGGTCCAACACCTTCGATTCGATCCAATTTAGAGGACAAACTATTTTTTCCACGTAATTGGCGATGGAATGTGATTGCAAAACGGTGGACCTCATCTTGAATCCGTTGGACAAGGTAAAACGCTTGGCTAGTTGGTTTGAGCGTCACTTTTTGAAGATCCTCTCCAAAAATAAGTGAAGAGGTCCTATGTTTATCATCTTTCACCATACCTGCTACTGGAATGGATAACCCAAGTTCATTTTCAAGGATATTAATAGCTCCATTAACTTGAATTTTTCCACCATCCATTAAAATCAAATCGGGCAATGGTTTGCCCTCTTTTAAAAGTCGCGCATAGCGTCTGCGAATAACTTCTTCAGTTGTTGCTAATTCATTACTACCAGACACACTTTTTATTTTATATTTTCGATAATTACTTTTATCTGGCTTTCCATCTAAAAAGGAAACCATAGCTGAAACCGGGTTTGTTCCTTGAATGTTAGAGTGATCAAAGGCTTCAATGCGACTGACCAAAGGTAAATTTAATGCTTCTGACAATTCTTTGATCGCCCCGACTGTTTTGCGATCATCCATCTCAATTAGTTGGAATTTTTCATTTAACGATATTTCACTATTTTTTGTCGCTAGATCCAACATATCTTTTTTACGTCCTTGGATTGGAACTTTAACTGGAATTTCCAATACTTCCGATAAAATTTTCGTATCTACACCGTTTGGAACCAATACTTCTCTAGGAAGCAAATGATTATCTTCTTGATAAAATTGAACAATATAAGAGGCTAATTCTTCTTGAGGTGTATCGTAGCAAGGAAAAATAGTCGCTTCCCGTTTAATTAACGTCGCTTGTCGAATAAAGAATACTTGAATGGAGATCCAGCCTTTATTCATGTAATAACTGAAAACATCTCTAGTCGTAAAATCATTGGTAATAATATTTTGTCTTTCTACAGTTGTTTCAATGTATTGAATTTGATTGCGGTATTCAGCTGCTCGTTCAAAAGCCAGTTCTTCAGCTGCTTGCATCATTTTACTTTTCAATATTTTTTTTATTTCTTTTACATCACCGTTCAAGAACCGTCTAATTTTGTCGATTTGAGCATCATACTCTTCTTTGGGAATCTCATGATCACAAGGACCAATACATTGCCCAAGATGGTAGTACAAACAAGCTCTCTTTTGATACCCGTTGCATTTTCTCAACGGATAAACTTTTTGGATAAACTGTTGAGTCTCACTAGCTGCATATACATTTGGGTAAGGACCGAAATAATGACCTCCATCTCTCTTTACTTCAGATGTAATAATGAGTTGCGGGTCTTTTTCATTTGTAATTTTTAAATAAGGATAACTTGTCCCTTGTTTTAATTTAATATTGTATTTTGGCAAATGTTTCTTTATTAAGGTAATTTCAAGCAGCAAACATTCTTTATCGGTTGAAGTAATAATGGTTTCAAAATCAACAATTTCTTCAACCAATAATTGGGTTTTCCCTTCATGCGTTCCTCTAAAATAAGATCGAACTCTTTTTTTCAAATTTTTAGCTTTTCCGATATAAATGATTTCTTTTTCTTTATTTTTCATTAAATAGCATCCTGGTAAGTCAGGAAGTAACAGCAGTTTATTATTAATATGTGTACTAACCATATCTATGATTCCCCTTATATTCTTCATTACTTTTTAGCGTAATTCTGTAATCCTTATTCACTAGTTTACCATTAAACAGTAAAACAACGACAGAATTAATACTCTGTCGTTGTTTTGTCTTATTATTTTTTAGTAGAACTAAATAAAAACCAGTTATTAAATGCACTATAATCTGAATAACCTACTACAATATCTTGGTATACATATTTCTTTCCAAGCTTATGTTCGCCTGACTTATATTTCTCTTCAATATCTTGTGCCATGGCTTGATACAACTTTTCTATTTGTTCTCCGTCAAGTTGTCCATATTTGTTTTCCCATGATTCTAAAAAAGCTTCTTCATCACTATCTAAATAAAAATCAATTTCCACTTGCTCCGACACTTTTATCACCTTTTTCTAAGAAACTTTTAATTTAAGATATTGATCGTAATTGTTTTTCTACCGAAATTATTGGCTTGTTGAACGCTTGGGAAATGAATATCGATTTTATTTCCTTTTATTGCTCCACCAGTATCGCCAGCGATAAATATTCCATATCCTGGTATTTCAACTGTAGAACCTAAAGGTATGACTCTTGGATCTACTGCTATAACCATAGGATTGCTTTCTAGATTGATTCCTGTTGCTGTATGAGTACTTAAGTTAGCTTGTTTTGTTGAATAACCTGTTGCAGAAACGACGATTGATTTTCCTTTTGAAGATGTTTCTGTACTTTCAGCAGGTTTAGTTGTTGCTGTTTTTTTAGTTTCAACAGTAGGTTCTGTTTTTTTGATTTCTGTTTGATCGTTTGATGGTTCAGTCGCAGTTGTTGTTGCTACCGCTGATTCTTTTTCTGTTGCAAGTGTTGCTTCAGCTTCAGCAGCTGCTTTATCTGCTGCCGCTTGTTCTTCTTTTGCCTTAGCCTCTTCTGCTGCTTTTTCCTCTGCTTCGGCAATTCTTGATTCTTCTAATTCGCGTTGTTCATCTAACTCATTTAAAATCGTTTGATTTTCGTCCATTGTTTTTTGAAGACTTGCAACTTGTGTATCTAATTCTTCTTTTTGTTCTTTAGCTTCTACTGTTTGATTTTCTAATAAAGCTAAATCTTTTTCTAATTCATTTTTTAAGTCTGCTAATTCTTGTTTTTCATCTTCAGCTAATTCCAATTGATCATTTCCTGCTGATTGGAGAGTAACTAAAACATAAGCACGATTAAATAAGTCTGTAACACTTTCAGATTCAAATAATGACACTACTACGTTTTGATTTACTTCTGCTGTTTGCATCGATAAAATACGTTCTTTTGCTTGATCCAATCGTTCTTTAACAACTTCTTCTTGTTCTGAGACTGTTTCACTAGTTGCTTGAACGGTCTCGTTTAAAACTTCAATTTGAGTAGTTAATTCTTCTAGCTCACTATTTTTTTCATTTACCTTTGTTAATGCTTTATTGATTTGACTATCAATTTCTGCCATTTCTTTTTCTTTTGTATTTTGTTGCGATTCAATTTCATCTAATGTCGCTGCAAAACCAACGGTCGGAATGACATTAACCAATAATAAAGCCATCATAAGGCTAGAAACTAGTTTTTTTATTCTCACAAATTGACAACACCCTTCTCTTCTACTTTTAAGCTCTTCAATGATTATAACCAATAAAACGACTTGTTATATTTCTTTACGATTACTTTTTGTTACAAAACCTTTTTTTAGTGTGCTAAAATTGTAATAATCGTATTAGGAGGATGAAAAATGTCTAAAAAAATCTATTTTGCTAGTCCACTCTTCTCTGAGATGGAAAAAAGTTACAATGAAAAGCTTGTCCGTAGTATTAGAAAAACTTATTCAGAAGTAGATGTCTATGTTCCTCAAGAACAAGGTGAAATAAATGATAAAAATACTTATGCTGATTCGATCGCTATTGCTAAATATGATACTGAGGCCCTGCTAGCTAGCCAATTAATGGTAGCTGTCTTAGACGGTTCCACAATTGATGTTGGAGTTGCTACAGAAATTGGTGTTGCTTATCAAGCCGGAATTCCGATTATTGGTCTGTATACTGATGCTCGTCAACAAGGTGCTACAAATCCTCAAAAGTTAGCCGCTTTACAAGAAGTTGCAGAATCTCAATTCTCTTATGTCAATCTTTACACTGTTGGACTTATAAAAATGAATGGAGCTATTTATAGTACTTCAGAAGATTTTATTACAGCAATCAATGCCTATTTGTAATTTTTTGTAACAAAAGAGCAATGGAAGCCAGACGGCTTCCATTGCTCTTTTACGTGCTTATATTTAACTATGTTCTCTATTTAGAGAACACGTGTTGTTGGTTTAGTAAACCAACTGATGAACAACCCAATCACAAAACCTATTGCAGCTGGAAGAATCCATCCCATTCCGATACTGAATAATGGAAGATACTCATTGCAAAATGCTAAGAATTCTTGCACTCCACTAACACTTTGAACATTTTTTGGTAATGCTTTAAATAAATCTGCCACACTCACCACTAAAGTGAATAAAGTCGTTGTCACATAGACTACTTGTCTATCCTTAAATAATGGAGACAACAAGGCTAATAAAATCAGCGTAATCGCTAATGGATATAAGAACATTAAGACTGGTAATGAATACGCAATAATATTTGTTAAGCCAACATTAGCGACTAACGTTGTTAAAACGCTAAATACAACAACGTACGCTTTGTAGCTGATTGAACGAGGAAACATTTCTTTAAACGTTTCCGCACAAGCTGTAATTAAACCAATCGCTGTTTTTAAACATGCTACTGTTACAATCACAGCTAGCAATACACTACCTAATGAACCGAAATAAAATTGAGAGATTTGCGTTAAGGCAATTCCGCCATTTTCTGAAACTGGGAATTGACCTACACTCATTGTTCCTAAATAAGCTAAACTAGCATAAATGATTCCCATTAAAATAATGCTGATCAGCCCAGATTTGACCGTGTCTTTTGCTATCTCACTTGGTTTAGTCACTCCAAGACTTTTAATCGTTTGAACAACGACTATCCCAAAGGCAAGAGAAGCTAATGCATCCATTGTATTATACCCTTCAAGAAAGCCACTAACAAAAGGTTGATTCACATAGTTACCAGTGATAGGTGCTTCTGCTATCCCTCCCATTGGACGAATAAATGCTGTTAAAATTAAAACACCTAAAAACACCAAGAAAATAGGATTCAATACTTTACCAACATATACCAAGATTTTCGTTGGTTTTAAAGAGAGAAATAATGCGACACCATAAAATAAAATAGAAAAAATTGCTAACCCTAATGTTTGATAGTTTGCACTGATATAAGGTGTTATCCCGATTTCATAAGAGACTGTACTTAATCTTGGTAGCGCAAAAAATGGTCCAATGGTTAAATATAAAGCTACTGTCATAAAATAGCCATAATAAGGATGAATGCGACTAGCTAAATCAAACAACCCATTACTTTTGGATAGGCCTATAGCGATTACGCCTAAGAATGGCAATCCTATACCTGTTACTAAAAAACCTAATGTAGCCCAGCTTACATTTGAACCTGCCACTTGCCCCATGTGAACGGGAAATATTAAATTACCAGCTCCAAAAAATAAACCAAACAACATGGATCCTATATAAAGATAGGAAGACAATGTTAATCCTTTTTTCATAAAAAACGTCCTTTCTAACGTATCTGTGTTACACGTAACTTAAATAATAGCTTTTTTGACGCTCTCCTTCAAGTAAAATCCTTAATACGATTGAATCTCACTAAAAAAATGATCCTTGATTGTCATGAAAGGACTGACAGCCGAGAATCATTTTTTATTCTTAGTCTATATAAAGAGAGGTTCTCTTTTCTAAGTAGTTTTGAAAAATAGTAAACACACTGCAAATAGCCCAATAGATTAAAGCAACTAAAATATACATGGTCATGTAATCAAATTCTCGTCCTCCAACAATTTTGGCCTGCTGAAAAATTTCTGGAACAGTTATCATAGCAGCTAAGGATGTTCCTTTAATGAGGTCAAGTAAAACATTACTCATTGGCGGAATAGCGATTCTCATTGCTTGAGGTATAATTACTTTCTTCATAATAAAAGGCCATTTTAACCCTAGAGCATAAGCAGCTTCCCATTGACCATGATCAACAGAATGCAAAGAAGAACGAATGATTTCCGCACTATACGCTGCAGAACTCAAGCTAAAACCAATGATAGCTGCATTTACAGCTTTAAATTGGATTCCAATAAAAGGAAAACCAAAATATAAGATAAATAAAAAGACTAATGTAGGCGTCCCTCGCATAAACGAAATATACGTACGCGCCATCATGCTTACTATTTTATTAGATGACATACGCATGATGGCCAATAAAAATCCAAGTATCGTACCAAAAATCATACTAACCATTGAAATGCCTAAAGTGTACCCTAAACCTTTTAAAATATAGCCAAAGCTGTCAATTGCCAAAGCAGGATCAAAAATATAGTGCCATTGGATTTCAGACATATTCTGTCACCTACTTTCTATTCGCCTTCCTCTAATTCAATCTCAGGAAAATCATAGTCAATTTGTTCCGATACATCCTCGCCGTCATAGAATTGTTTAGACAATTCTGTCAAAGTTCCATCAGTTTTCATTTCTTCTAAGGCCGTGTTGATTTTTTCGGTTAAGACATCATTTCCTTTTTTAATTGCATAATTTGTTTCACTAGGATCGTAAAAAATGTTATGAACTTTTACTGGGATTTCCGGTAAAGCTGCTACAGCCATTTTTTGTGAATAATAGTCGTTTAATATGACCTCCGTACGACCATTAGCTACGTCTTGAAGATATTGATCATTTGTAGCATTATCATAAATGACTTCTTCAGCCCCGTAATGTCTTGCAACTTTCATGTAGCTCGTTGTAGCTGACCAGCTGCTTTTTTATCTTTTAAATCTTCTAACGTTTCAATACCAGAGTTATCTGATTCACGTACAACCATGGCTCCAAAAGAATATTTATATGGAATCGTGTAATTAAATTTTTCAGCATTTTCTCCATCTCGATCTATTCCCATCGCAGCAATGTCAATTGTACTGCTGTTAACGGAAGTCAACATGCCATCTACACTCATTTCAGTAAATTCTATATCTAAATCTAATCGATCCGCAACTTCACGGATAACTTCTACTTCATATCCTGTTAAATCATCTGTTTCTGATTCATGGAAAGAACTCGGATAGAGTGTCCCAGACGTGGCTACGTTTAATGTTCCTCTTTCTTCAATTTCGCTCCACACTGTATCCGATTTAGTTGCCGAAGAATCAGCAGTTGGCTCATTTGATCCACAAGCTACTAAAGTCATTGATACGAATGTTATTACTCCAAAACTCACCATTTTTTTCAACACATTATTATCCCCTTTTGTTCTTTTTTTAATTGCCTCAATTAGAATAACAGCGCTTACCTGTGTAGTCAATTATGCCTTGAAAAATTTATTTTCACTTAACTATTTCCCTTTAATTCCAAACGAAAACATTGTTATATCAACACTAAGTGAAGATAAACAAAGAACAAAATTGTTTTTTAAAGATAACGAAACAGATCAAAAAACTGTTATACTATTTTAGCAATCAGTAATTCTTAACAATAAAAGAACACCTCCTAGTTGTAGCGAGGTGTTCCCATATTTATTGTAAAGTAACTTAGTATTGTTGATCGTAGTCAATTAAGTTTACAGGCAATTTTTCTTCAGCTAAGTAAGCTTTTAGATTTTCTTCAAAGATAGCAAATAAACGTTTTTTGAAATGTTCTGCGATTCCAGTAATATGAGGAGTAATCAAAACATCTTCTCTATCCCATAGTGCGCTCTCTTCTGGTAAGGGTTCTGTTTCAAAAACATCTAAACCAGCGAAAGCTAACTGACCATTATCAAGAGCTTCTATTAAATCATCTGTTTTAACCGTTGGTCCTCTTCCAACATTGACGAAAAGAGTTCCTTTTTTCATTTGAGAGAAAATATCTTGATTAAAAAAGTAATGGGTTTGATCCGTATGCGGTAAGATATTTATGACAATGTCTGCTTGTTTTACTTGGTCAACTAGTTCCGGCTGCGTAATTAATTGATCCATGTATTCAACATCTCTTCCACTACGATTTACACCGATTGTTTTCATGTTGAATGCTTTTGCTAATCGTCCAACTTCCACGCCGATTTTACCGGTCCCTACGATCATGATCGTTTTTCCATGCAATTCCATTAATTCATCTACTTGCTCCCATGTTTTGGTTTGTTGATCTTTAATTGCCTTTTTAATCCCTCTAGCGTAAGCCAACAATATACCAAAAACTGATTCTGCAATTGGAACACTATGTATCCCACTTCCATTAGTCAGTAAGATATCTTTTTGTTTTAGCTTTTCTAAATCAAGAAAATCGACACCAGCTGCTTTTCCTTGTGCCCACTTCAATTGACTTTTTCCGTCTTCTAATAACTCTTGTGAAAATTGTCCTGTCCATCCATATATGATCTCAACAGATTCTAAAGAGACATCTTTTGGATCTGTTTCCCATCCTTTGATCAACTCATATTTTGGTGCTAGTTCTTTTAGCGTTTGAAGTTGTTCTTTGGTTGTTTCTTGTATTAGTAAAATACTTTTTTTAGTCATTTTATTATCACCTTTTCATATTTTTCTTTTATTATCTCACTACAAAAAAAGATAGCAAAGAATTTCCCTTATCTATTTCCATTTTCTGTTAATTTCAGTGTCTTAGATGGTACAATAGAATGAAAGATAGAGGTTTAGAACGGGGTGCTTGGATGGATAAAGAACATTTACTGATGACAAAAATAATTATTGAGGGTGACTTTCATGATTTTCAACTTTACAGTGGGAAGTTTTATTTGTGGACCAATCAAAAGAGCCTGAACATCTACAATTGGAACAAGTGGATGCAACAATTGACTTTAATTGATCGACCCATCTATTTAGAACCACAACCTACTGAACAATTACACGTTACATTAGATGAATTAGCCCCATTCCTAGAAAGAACCCTTTCTTTTTCTGAATCAATTTACGATAGTGCTTTATTTAACCATACCTTATATTTTTCAGACTATACTGGCTTTTATCGTTATTCTTTAGTAAGAAACGACGCTGAAAAAATACGCATTTGGGAACAACCAGTCTACTCTATTTCCTTATCGTCTACAGGAAGAATGGCTTTATCTGCTGGAGAAGCCGGTCTTTTCGAATACTTACTCTCTTCTTACTATTATTATGAGCAACTTGAACGTCAAGTTGCCACACGTGTGTATCAAGTCAATTCCTATTATGCTTCTCAAACGATATGGAATCACCATGACCTTATTCAATATGGTCAAAGTCAATCTGAATTAACGTACAAAACTCAATTTGATGAACAAAAAGGTCAATTGCACGTTATGAATAGTCTACCAATAACTCAGCTAAGCGATTCTTTAACGAGTAGTGTACAAGAATATTTACTGCCCTTATCTTTAAATCCACCATCCATGCAAGATGGACTTTTATTTTCATTTGAAATGGATCAGCAAAAAGTAAAAAAAGATCGTTTATATCGTTCTAAGTCCGTTCGCTTAATAGAAAAACTTCCCGCTGCAATTGAAAACTCATCAAATTCAACCGATTTCTTACTAGTGATTCCTGCTTCACCTATCTTTAAAGTTATCTTACAAAATGACGTTTTATTAGAACTTCCTAGAAAAGAGATCCATAAATTTAGAATTTACAGCCGAACACGCCATTACCGTAACCAATTGCATGTTTTACGAGACGAATCATTGATTTTATATCTGTTCACAGAAATTAATCGTTAAAAAAAGCCCTTAGATGATCTAAGGGCTTTTTTTAACTTTTTTATTAAGCATCCAGTGGATCTTTACCTAAATAAGCTTGCAACATCCAAACCGTTTTATCTACACCAGATTTATACCCAATCAACAAGTCTTGTGTTGCATCGTCTCCTGCTTCGCCAGTGAGAACAATTCCTTTAGCTAATTTATCCCCAATGATTCTATAATCTGAAACAGTTGAAGCTACCATTTCCTCGGCAGTTTCTTTTCCATCATATGGAGCTTCTTTAACTAAAGAATGTTCTAAAAACTCTCCCAAAGTCGCATAAGGTTTTCCACCTACTGCAATCAAACGTTCTGCTAACTCATCAAATTGTTCAGTTACTCCGTCATACAGTTCTTCAAATGTTTCATGCAGCTTAAAGAAATGAGGTCCTTTTACATAGAAGTGATGTTGATACAGTTTAATGTTAAAAACCCCAAAAGTTGCAACCAATTCATTTAACAGTTCTTGTACTTCAATTTGTTTTTCCACTATTCTATTCCTCCTATTTATTTTATTTGTTAACTTATAATTATAATAATCTAACTAAAATTTATAGTCTAGCATAAACCCCTATTTTTAAAAATTAATTAACCAATTGCTATTCATCAAATAAATAGACTATTTTACCCATTTAGAACAGTTTGTGGTCAATTTACGAATAAAAGAATCTCTAACATCGCATTTCATGATTATTTGTGCTAAAATGGTCAAGATATATAAAAGAATAGGGGTAAATAAATTAAATGATTACAGTAACTAATGTAAGTTTACAATTTTCAGATAGAAAATTGTTCGATGATGTAAATATAAAATTCATTCCTGGCAATTGTTATGGTCTAATTGGTGCAAATGGTGCAGGTAAATCAACTTTCTTAAAAATATTAGCTGGTGAGATTCAACCTTCAACCGGTAATGTTTCTATGGGTCCCGACGAACGTTTGACTACTTTAAGTCAAAATCACTACGGTTTTGAAGATTATACTGTTTTAGAAACAGTTATTATGGGACACAAACGTTTATACGAAATAATGAAAGAAAAAGATGCTGTCTATATGAAAGCTGACTTCACTGATGCAGATGGTATTTTAGCTGCTGAATTAGAAGGCGAATTTGCTGAATTAGATGGTTGGGAAGCTGAACCTCAAGCAGCTGTTATGCTTCAAGGTTTAGGTATTTCAGAAGCTATGCATGATAAAAAAATGAGTGAGTTAACAGAAGGTTTAAAAGTTAAAGTCTTGTTAGCACAAGCTTTATTCGGAAAACCTGATGTTCTTTTACTGGATGAGCCTACCAATGGTTTAGACAAACAATCAATTGAATGGTTAGAAGAATTCTTAATTGATTTCCCAAATACCGTTATTGTTGTTTCCCATGACCGTCACTTCTTAAACAAAGTTTGTACTCATATGGCTGACGTTGATTTTAGTAAAATCAAGTTATATGTTGGAAACTACGACTTCTGGTTAGAATCTAGCCAATTAGCTTCTAAATTACAAGGTAATGTGAATGCAAAAAAAGAAGAGCAAATTAAAGAACTACAAGCCTTTATTGCTCGATTTAGTGCAAATGCGTCTAAATCAAAACAAGCAACGTCTCGTAAAAAAATGTTAGAAAAAATCACATTAGATGATATTCAACCTTCTTCTCGTCGTTACCCATTCGTTGGGTTTACTCCGGATCGTGATATCGGAAATGACTTACTGCGTGTTGAAAATATTTCTAAAACAATTGATGGTAAAAAAATATTAGACAATATCAGTTTTACTTTGAATAAAGACGACAAAGTTGCTTTTACTAGTAAAAATGATATTGCAATTACTGTTCTGTTTAAAATATTGATGGGCGAAATGGAACCTGATACAGGTACATTCAAGTGGGGCGTAACCACTTCTCAATCTTATTTACCAAAAGATACAACTGATGAATTTTTAAATGAAAAGTTAACTGTTGTTGACTGGTTACGTCAGTTTGCTTCTGCTGAAGAAAATGATAATACGTTCTTACGTAGTTTCTTAGGTCGTATGTTATTCTCTGGTGAAGATGTACTAAAAGAAGTTTCAGTTCTTTCCGGTGGAGAAAAAGTTCGTTGCATGTTATCTAAAATGATGTTGAGTAAATCAAATGTTTTAGTAATGGACGATCCAACAAATCACTTGGACTTAGAATCTATTACGGCTTTAAATGATGGTTTGATTGCTTTCAAAGGTTCAATTTTATTTGGATCACATGACCACCAATTCATCCAAACAATTGCAAACCGTATTATCGAAATTTCTCCAAATGGAGTTGTCGATCGTGCTGAAACAACTTATGATGATTTCTTAGATAATAAGTCTGTTAAAGAACAAATTGCAGCTTTATACACTAACTAATCAGTCTAAATTATGCTCAATAGGCTTCCTTAACTCCAATTCATTAGAGTTAGGGAAGCCTATTTTTTAGTTTCATTAGATTTTATTCAGTTAACTTATCTCTAAAAATTCATATTAGCTGACTATTCATTCTCCATTATTTCACCGATTACTTTATTTCTGCCCTGATTTTTAGCCATATATAAACAGCGATCTGCTAACCTGAACAATTTTTTCATATCTTTATTTTTGGTAGATGCTGCCAACCCAATTGAGATCGTTATCTGGATGCTAGTTCCATTTTCTAGTACGAACTCTTTATCAGCTACACTAGATCTGATATTTTCGGCTACTTCTTTTTGGGCAACATAAGGCAGATCATTTAAAATCAAACAAAATTCTTCACCGCCTACACGGTAAACCAGTTCATTATCTGGAGCTCCGATTTTCAAACTCGTTGCTAATTGCCGTAAAATGAAATTACCATTTTCATGACCATGGTTGTCATTTATCGATTTAAAGTAATCAATATCAATCATCATTAATGCAGTCGTTTCGATTGTTTTATCTGCTTGAATCCTTTGCCATTTTTTATTAAATGCTCTCATATTATATAATCCAGTTAAAAAATCCATTTTTGCGTGTTCTTTTTCATTTAAATATAACGCAAGATTTTTTAGTAAATCTTCAATAAAAACTGTTGTCAAAATTACTACCAAGCTGGAGAGCACCAAAAAACTGCTATAAATAAGGATATATACTAAAAAATTATCGTATAAAAAATATGAATTCAAAGCAATAGTGGCCACACAAATTACATTGAGAATCAATAAAATGGTATATTTATTATTAACTTGTTTTACTAACTTCTTGCACACCAGTGGCAATATCAATCCCAGCACAACATACATCATTGCCGTTCGAAGAGATGCTGGGTTGACTCCCAATAACAAACGCAGTGCTGAAATGAAAATAGCTGTGGGAAAAGCAACTGTGGGGCCAGCATAGTAAACTAATAAAACTAAAACAATGTGTCTCAGATCTATTATAGCTCCTTTAGGCAGATCAACTGAAAAAAGCATCAACAGAAAACTAGTTAGACTAGAGACTCCAATCATCAGCAAATGTTGTTTTACAGTTAGCGTATAATTTTTTTTCCTTGGAATCAATTTAACGAATATGTAAGATGCTGTACTAAGAATCGATACATTCGCGATAATACTTAAAAAAATAGATGTCAGCATAGCAAACACCTCCAATCAGTTAGTTATAATAAATAAAAAAGTAGGATAATATACTATTTTCATTCTGCTTCAGGTAACGTTCACTTTTCTATGTAAAAACACCTTCGATTTGTATACTGATTTCCAGCATAACCTCTCGAAGGTACTTATATTAATCGGGTTTGGGAATGGTTTACTTTCTAGCTTTATGCACTTTTAATTTTTTCCCTTTGATCGTACGATCTTGCATTTCTTCAATAACTAATGGACCTTTTCCATTTAGAATATCGATATATGTGACATTCTCTTGAATGGTAATAATACCAATATCATCAGCATTGATTCCAGGGATTTTAGCAATGGTCCCAACAAAATCGACTGCACGCATTTTTTTCTTTTTACCGCCGTTAAAATAAACTTTAGTAATGCCGCGATTCAATTCTTTTGAACGTACTTGTTTCAATGGTGGACGTTCTTGTAATTTTTTCTCGAAAGCAGATTTATGACTTTGAACTAATCGTGTAGTTGGCAATGAGATTTCAATAACTGTCTGACCAGCATACTCTTTCACTTCATTCCACCATTTTTCTTCTCTAGGTGTCACCAGTGTCAAAGCCATTCCAGTTTTTCCAGCTCTACCCGTACGACCAGTACGATGCACAAAGCTCTCTTTTTCTACTGGTACGTCAAAGTTGACTACGTGTGTAACATTTTCAATATCAATTCCTCTGGCAGCAACATCCGTTGCCACTAAATAACGAAATCTTCCTTGTCTGAAATCATCCATAACTGAAAAACGATCCTCTTGAACCATTCCACCATGAATTTTATCAATTGGCAATCCTGATTTATTTAAAAATGTGTATAAGTTGTTCACAGCTTCTTGAGTATTGCAAAAAATCATACATGAATCTGCGTTTTCCACAGTTAATAAGTCGAGCAGTTGTCGTTCTTTCTTGTCTTCTTGTACCTTGACACTTGATTGAATGATTTTAGGTTTTGATAATTCAGTTGTCTCGATAACAATAGATTGTTTATCCTGCTTCATATAAAAACTAGCTATGCGTTCAATTTCTTTTGGCATAGTTGCTGAGAAAAGGAGTGTTTGACGTTCTGCAGGTAAAAAGTTAATTATTGCTTCTACTTGGTCCGCAAATCCCATATTTAACATTTCATCAGCTTCATCTAAGACTAAGCATTCGATTTTTTCTATTTTGAATGTCCCTTTTTGTAAGTGATCTAATACACGACCAGGTGTACCTACAACAATATGACTTTTCTGTTTTAATTCAGATTTTTGAGTATCGAACGAGGCTTTACCATAGACTGCAGTAGCCTTTACTCTCTTTAAACGACCGACATTCATAAGATCTTCTTTCACTTGAATGGCCAGTTCTCTTGTTGGAACTAAAACAAGTACTTGAGGTTTGTTTTCTTCCCAATCGACTTTTTCACATAGCGGTACTCCATAACTAACTGTTTTTCCGCTTCCTGTTTGAGATTCTACAATAACATCTTTTCCTTCTAATGCTAATGGAATCACTTCTTCTTGGACTTTAGTAGGATGAAAGTAACGTAAACTTGTTAATGCAGCAACAATCTCATCACTAATTGCAAATTCTTCAAATGTTTTCTTTTTATTCATAATAACCTCTTTCAATTGTTCAGTTTCTACTAGTATAACAGCATATGCACAAAATTACTGTCTTTTAAAGAGATAATATAGTAAAAACAATTAATTAGTGACCAGAATCGAAACTTTTGACTATCATTTCTCTATTGAGATCCATATAAGAAAATAAAAAAACGTGGTATACTACTAACGAAAATGATTAGTTTTGTTTTATAGGAGGAATTATAGTGAAGACAATTCTTGTACTGCATACTGGCGGAACCATCTCAATGAGTGAGGATCAAACAACTGGAAAAGTCTCCCCGAACTCAGAAAATCCTTTAAATAAACGAGGGCATTTATTTGATAATGTGGCGAATATGATTGTCGAGGACTTTTTCCACTTGCCATCTCCACATATGACACCTGATAAAATGCTTTTATTAAAAAATCGAATCCAACAAGCGATTGCTGCTAATGAAGCAGATGGAATCGTCATTACTCATGGAACAGACACCTTGGAAGAAACAGCGTATTTTTTGGATTTGACACTAAAAACAACGATCCCAATCGTTGTAACCGGAGCTATGCGTTCAATCAACGAAGTCGGTTCAGACGGACTATACAATTTCCAAAGTGCTATCTGGGTTGCTTTATCTCAAGAAGCTAAAGAAAAAGGTGTTTTAGTCGTGATGAATGATGAGATCCATACTGCGCGTTATGTGACCAAAACCCACACAAGTAATGTGGCTACTTTCCAAACACCTACGTTCGGTCCAATTGGATTGATTTCAAAAAATAAAGTTCTCTTTTTTCAAAAACTAATTGAAGAAGAAGTTTATTCGATTAAGACGGTAAATAAAACTATTTTTCTATTGAAAGTTTATGCGGGAATGGATGGAACCTTATTTGATGCTATAAATCATCCTTCTACTGATGGCCTCGTGATTGAAGCCTTGGGCGCTGGGAACCTACCGCCTGCTACTTTATCTGCTCTGAATCGTTTGATAGCCAATCACATTCCAGTAGTGCTTGTGTCACGCTCATTTAACGGCATCGCGCAAGATGTTTATGACTACAAGGGTGGAGGTAAGCAACTGAAAGAAGCGGGTGTTATTTTTGCGACTGGATTATCTGGCCCTAAAGCACGTATTAAATTACAAGTGGTCTTAAGCCAAGGTACCTTATCTCGCTCACTTGAAGAGTACTTTTAATAGAAAAAACCGTTCAGTTTAGCTGAACGGTTTTTTCCCTTTTGGTTACTCAATTGTTTTCCAAACAATACTGGCTTCACAATTTGTAACTCCTTCAGCCACTATACGATGGGCCGTGATCATGTCGTTGTCTGTATTTTTTGTTGCACTCATTTCACTATGAATCAATTGTCCATAATGAACTTCCTTTTCAAACTTGATTGTCATACTTTTTATTTCATGCGTTGTAAGAAAATCAAGATTTAATGTATCTATAGCCCACTCGATGTATTTAGAGTTGTTCACATGACGGTTGCTGTCAATATCTAAGTATCTTACACGGTATTCTTTAGAGATCATTGTTTCTTCATCAACTTTGATTGGCTTTGGACTGCGCACCAATTTCTTAGTAAATTCAGATTCGTATGGTGCTACAATTTCATCTGGCACACGTGCCATCTTGCGTTCTTTCACATTCATCAAAGCAAATGTACTATTAACAGTCACACATAAATTACCCTCTGCATCGTATACTTTAAATATCCGGTAACAAAACAATTTGTTGTAAGAGGTAGCCTGGGTTGTAATATTAATTGTTTCATAAAAAGCCGGCATACGCTCAACTTTCACCTCATATTGAAGAATGATCCAAGCTAACCCTTTTTCAGCTAAAACTTCGTCCCCTACTCCTAATAAATAGCTTTGCTCACCAGATACGTGAAGCATAACATTTAACAGCATAGAAAGTGTCATTTTTTGAGTTGTATCACACTCGTAATATTTAATTTGATGCTCTTTTTCGTATATTTTCCCGCTCATTCAAAATCCTCATTTCCTTTTAAAAATTCTTCTTTAAGGATAGCACATTTTTATTAAAAACACCTGAAAAACAAGGCTAATTGTTTCCTCTTTTGCTTTAACCATTATTTTAAACATGGGATTTTTAAACTAAAAAAAGAGACTAAGAAAATCTTAGTCCCTCCTTTTTACCTTATTACATCTTTTTCAACAATTCGGCTTGGGTTGAATACAATTGGTAATACAACCCTTTTTCAGCCATCAACTCATCATGACTACCTGATTCTTGAATTTTCTTATCTGCAATATAAAAAATCCGAGAACTATTTTTTATCGTTGACAGCCTATGTGCAATAATAAATGCTGTCCTACCTTCTAATAAGCGATCTAGACCTTCTTGCAACAGGATTTCTGTTTGTGTGTCTATGCTGGAAGTAGCTTCATCTAATATAAGTACTTTAGGATCAGCCAGCAAGGTACGAGCAAATGAAATCAACTGTCTTTGTCCTGCAGACAATGTGCTTCCGCGTTCTTTAACAACAGTACGATAGCCATCTTTTAAAGCTATAATAAAGTCATGGGCACGGACGATTTTTGCAGCACGTATAATTTCTTCTTCAGTAGCGTCTAACTTACCAAAACGAATATTCTCCAGAATGGTTCCAGAAAAGATAAACGTCTCTTGGAGCATCACACCTATTTCATTCCTCAACGAATTTAGGGTTACTTTTCGAATATCGATCCCATCAACTAAAATTTCTCCAGAATCTACATCGTAAAAACGAGTCATTAAATTAATAATGGTCGATTTACCTGCACCTGTCGGACCAACTAACGCAATAGTCTCTCCAGAACGAACTTGGAACGAAAGATCTTCAAAAATTGGTTGGTTCTTTTTATACCCAAATGTTACATCGTTAAACACAACATATCCTTGAATAGGAGGCAATTCAAAGGCATTCGGTGCATCTTGAATTTCTGGTTCAATGTCCATCAATTCGAAAATACGTTCCAAGTACACCATACCTGTTACTAGACTGTTATAAAAATTACCAATGTTGATCATTGGATTCCAAAAGTTATTAACATAACCGATAAAGGCAATCAATATACCGGTAGATACATCTATTCCAAGTCCATTTAACCCCACAAAATAAATAATTGAAATCGTTAGGGTGGCGATATTTTGAATAAATGGTGCAAGCAAGAACTGAATTTTCACTGCATGCATCCAAGATGATCGCTGATCCTCGCTCACTTCTGAAAAAATATCTCTATTAACATTTTCTCGTGTAAACGATTGGGTAACCTTGATTCCAGCTACACTTTCATGAATATAAGCATTCAATCCTGCTTGTTTACTGCTGACTTCTTCATATGCTTCGCGTTGTTTTTTTTGAATCACTAAAGTCACAACAAACAAAACTGGCAGTAAGATAAAACTATAAAGCGTTAATCGAACGTCCATGGTAAACATTATGGCTAGTGTAACAACTAGACTCATCACATCAGATAAAACGTTAATTAAACCATTAGACAATAAGTCACTTAGTGAATTAATGTAATTCACGACACGAGTAACAATTTTCCCATGAGGACGACTATCAAAGAAAGAAAATGGTAGCTTTTGCAAATGAACAAAAACATCGGTTCTCATATCCTTTAATACATTTTGTCCCAATAAAGTAATGTTTCTTATCCGGTATCTTGAAGACCAGCCGCCAAATAACTGTGCCAGTGAAAACAAAATAATAATCCACAACAGTTGTGTGGTGTTTTTTGTAGGAATCGTTTCATCAATTACAATACTTGTAAAGTAAGGTCCTAAAACTAAAACAATATTGGAAACCAAAATCGCAAAAAAGAGTTTTAAAAATCCACTTTTATATGGGGCAAGATATTTACCGACTCTTTTTAATAGGTTCGTATTTGTTGCTTGTTTATTCTTTTCTTCGATTGAACTTTCAGTCTGTTCCATTTGTCTCTACCTCCTCTTCATCAGATTGCCCTAATTGTTTCTGATAAATTCTATAGTAATACCCTTTTTTATCTAGTAGAGAAGCATGATTTCCTCTTTCGATAATTTCTCCTTTAGATAAGATGATAATTTCATCAGCAGATTTTACAGAGGATATTCGGTTGGCAATAATAAAAGTTGTTTTTTCCTTCATTAACTCGCCTAATCCTTGTTGGATTTTTACTTCTGTTTCCATATCTACAGCGGAGGTTGTATCATCTAAAATTAAAATAGACGGATCTTTCATCAGTCCTCTTGCTAAAGATATCCTTTGCCGTTGCCCCCCAGATAATCCACTGCCGCGTTCTCCTAAATACGTATTATACTGTTCAGGCATACCTTGGATAAATGGATCAGCATCTGCTACTCGTGCACTTTTTTGAACGCGCTCAAGATCTGCTCCAGGAGTTCCAAATGAAATATTTTGTTGAATCGAATCAGAGAATAGAAAGACATCTTGCATAACAATTGCAATGTGACTTCTCAACTCTCTAACATTCCATTTTTTCGCATCTATTCCATCGATCAATACTTTCCCCTCAGTAGGATCAAAGAACCGTGAGATAAGGTTAACCAAAGTTGATTTACCCGAACCTGTCTCTCCTAAAATCCCAATAGTCATACCTGGCTTAGCTTTTAACGAAATATGACTCAAAACAGGTGTTTCAGGATCATCCGCAAAAGAAAATGAAACATCTTGAAATTCAACAATACCTTGAATCGTTTCAGCAGATTCCTTTTCTTCGATAGGAATCATCGGATTAGCAGCTAACATTTCACGAATTTTATAAGAAGAAGCAATGAATCGCTGTAAATCATTCACGTACCAACCAACATTACGCATCGGCAAGTTCAGCATCCATATAAAACCATTAAACGTAACTAAATCACCTAAACTCATAGAACCATTGATTACTAAAAATCCTCCATATCCTATCGTAATGACTGATAAAAATCCTGCAAGTGTTTCTAATGGCGGTAAATAGGTTCTTGTTACATTAGCAGACTCCATATTACGTTGTTTATAATCCTCATTATATTGATCAAATTTTTCTTTTTCGTAATCTTCTCTTGCAAAAGCTTTGATAACTTTATTTCCACTAACATTTTCTTCAACCATTGAATTTAATCTTGAAAAACTTTCTCGAATTTCATAATAAACGGCGTTTGCTTTTCCTGATAGTAAAACCGTTAGGATCCCTATAAAAGGTGTAACAATTAATAAAGCCAACATTAATCGCCATTCTATGAATCCCATTACTATGATTGCTGAAACCAATAACAAAAGATTGTCTAGAACATTGTACGATAACCATGAAATGGCATGACGAATGGCATCCGTGTCCCCAGACATCCGAGCCATAATATCTCCTACGCGTGTGTTATTGAAAAAGGCAAAATCAAGTTCTTGAAGCTTTTTATACAAGGCTTCTCTCATTTGATAGATAGCGTCTTGTCCTATCCGTTCAAACATAATCTGATACACATACCTTAATACTGTCCGCAACACTGTAGCACCTATCATCAAGGCTAACAACGGGATAAGAAGATTGCTCTGCGAATCCACAATGACTCTATCGACAATTTCTCCACCAATCAATGGGGAAACAATATTTAATACTGCGACAATGACCACCATGATCGTTCCCACCAGTGCTTTTACCTTATTTGATTTGATGTACTGTGAAACCCACTTAATACTGCTCATACAACAATGCCTCCTACTCTTACTTTTCATATACTACTAAGCAACTCGTACTTTTCATAGATTATTGATAAAAAACCAATAAAATCTTCTATCAACGATAATTAAGCCAATGTTCATTATCCACTCTATTCATTTACAGTTCGAACTTCAAGTAAATCGCTCATTCATTTCTATCTATTATATTTGATTAGAAATATGAATACACTTATTCTGCTCACGGTTGTCAATTATGTAAATTTCAATTTTAAGTTTTTAATTAGTCGTTAACTATCATACAAGCTTTATTGAAGAACACAAAATTGCTTTGGCTAAATCTAAATGCGGAAAAGGACTGGAATAGTATCCCAGCCCTTTTCAACCATATAGTTAAATTTATTTCTCTATTTTAAAGCAATTTGGTTTCTTTTTGCACTGGGAAGAATGTTTTTTCACGAATATCAAAATAATTCTCTCTAAATGGGTGATTAGAATCAGCGTTCCAAGGTTTGGCATGTCCACAGAAATGAATAACTGCAGGATTTTCTCTTGCTTCATCCCATTTTAATTGTCCTTGAATCGTTGGATGTTCTTTTTCCTGTAATATCATATAAGTCTGGGCATTCCAACGTGGATCAAGTTCTAACCATCTATCATGTAAGATAGCATTTAATGCATCTTGATCATGGAATCTTAATTTTTCAGGGTTATTTTCAATGAAAACTAAGACTTGTTCGGTTATTTTCTGTTCACGCCACTTTTCTAAATCCATTACCATAAGGCCTGAATTAAAGTAAAGATCAGTTTCGCTCTCAATCCCCATTTTCTCTAATCGGTTATGGAAACCAGCATCTTCAACTGCGCCTAGTAATTGATCTCCTAAATCAACTTTCCAAAGTGCTTCAATATCTTCTAACGTAATCATATCGCAATCCATATAAATGGCACGCTTAGTTTCTTTTAATAGATTCGGTATTGAAATACGGTAGTAAGCCGTTTGCGGGATACGATCACTTTCTACTGCGCCTGAGAATTCGGTAGGATCAATTGTGACATAACTGATTCTAGCATTGTATTCTCCTACTGTGCGATTCAATAAAAATTTTGAACGAAGAGAAATATTATCATCAATCACATAAAAGTGAAAGGTGGTGTGTGTTTGTTTTGTTGTTAATAATGAAAGAAAGAGTGTTGCCAAGTGTGGTACAAATGCTTCATTGCTCGATGAGACAATTGAGATACTTTTTTGTTCAACCATTGGTAATTCCTCCTTAAATTTGCTTCATTCTTATCTTGACTAATGCTTCTAAAATTGCAAGATAAGTATCCATTTGTAGAAGAGCAATTCTTCTAATTTTCTAATTGTCTTATTTAGTTTGATTAACAGCATCTTTTTTAGTTACTTCATCATAAAAAGGTGTTTTCTTTAATTCTTCTAAATACTTTTTAGTATATGGATGGTATTCATCAGAATTCCATGGTTTGTCATGTCCTGTGAAATGTACGATGGATGGCTGATTAACAGCTTCTTTATAGGTTTTAGCGTAGTAATCATTTGGTGGTTGATGCCTTTCAAATACTAAAGAAGTTTGAGCATTCCATTTTGGATGGAGTGCATACCACTTCTCATAAAGGGTTCCATTTAAGGCATCTTGATCATGATAGATAATTTTATCTGTTTGTTCTTCAAGAAACGTTAATGTTTTCTCAGTGATTTTAGCCTTACGCCAATTAGTCAAATTCATTAGCAACAAACCAGAATTAAAATAGTAATCTTCTGTTTCAATTCCTAATCTAGGATGTACCACGGCTTGTCCAGGGTCAATTACAGCTCCAACCACTTTATCTCCTATATCCGTTTCATATAATTTTGAAACATCATCCAATACTAAAACATCGCTATCAATATACAATACCTTTTCATAATGTTTATCTTCTAATAAATCAGGTAATGATATTCTATAATAAGCTGTTTGTGTGATGTGGTCGCTTTCCATAACGTTTGCATACAATTCTGAATCGACTTCTAAATAGTCAATTGTTGCCGTGTGATTGGAAATACTTTTTTCTAATTTTTCTTTACTCTCAGAAGTTATGTGATCATCAATAATGTAAAATGCTACGTCATAATCACTAGAAAGATTATCCAAAATTGTTTTTAGAGTGACACTTAGGTAAGGTGCATAATTATTATCTGCAGCACTTACAATCGGAATCAATTTTCTTTCTCCCATTTTCCAACCATCCTTTCTGTTAGTTCATTAAATAAGTATGAGTATTTAATTAAGATTTGATTTCTGTCTATACAAAATTCTACCTCTTTATTCTTTTTTTTACAAACGATACGCCTTGATATAACAACGTTTACTTTAAAATTTTAAAAAAACAACAAATCCAGTAACCGTTTACAACCTCTTGTGACTTGATTTCTTTGACTTTTAATTCAATTTTAGTTCTTTAGTACTATAGAATTTTTTTATATTTCATGTATACTAAAAACAAATTCAAAAATACATATTATTCCTTATTTATAAAAATTAGCTTGCCTAATTTATCAACATAGTAAGTGAAAGAGAAGAAGGTCTTATAGTGAAAATCTATCTTATGTTAACCGATACAAATACTGTTTTTTCAAGAGCCATTAAACTGTACACAAAAGCAACCTATAATCATGCTTCCATTGCTTTGGAACCTTCATTATTAAAGCCTTATAGTTTTGGTCGTAAGTATGCGCATAACCCTTTTTGGGGTGGTTTTGTAGAAGAAGATTTGTCTCGTCATTATTTTTCAAGAGCCCAATGTGCCATTTATACATGTGAAGTATCCGAATCACAATATAAAAACCTGGTTGAATTGCTGTCTTTTTATAATCAGACTAAAGATATTTACCACTATAATTTAATTGGTTTAGTAACTTTAGCTTTAAATATCGATTTTGATAGAAATGACTCTTACTTTTGTTCGCAATTTGTAGCATCTGTTCTTAGTGAAAGTGGCATTCATACATTTGAAAAAGAACCGCATTTTGTAACACCCGAAGATTTAAGTCAACTTTCTATATTTGAACAGCTTTATTCGGGTTCATTAATGGATTATCTTTTAACGGTTTCTAAAGAACAACCTAAACCGCAATTGTTACTATCCTAAATATAAAGAAAACAGTATGCGTAGATAAAAAAGATCAAGACAAAAGTCTTGATCTTTTTTATGCTTTTATAGTAGCGTGACTGCCTCTAGATGATTTTGTTACTTCAATATGAACGGGTATTCTCGTTTTCAACTCTTCAACATGAGAAATGATCCCTACTAATCGACCGCGTTGATTTAATTCAAATAATGTTTCAATCGCACTGTCTAATGAATCCACATCTAGTGTACCAAAACCTTCATCGATGAATAAAGTATCTACACTGACTCCTCCACTATGATTTTGAATCACATCACTTAATCCTAAAGCTAGTGCCAAAGAAGCTTTAAAACTTTCTCCACCCGATAAGGTTTTAACACTTCTTTTCATACCGGTATAATTATCAAATACATCTAGATCCAATCCTTTAGGACCTGCGCCTTTTGTTTTTTCTTTATTACGAATAAGCGAGTAACGATTAGTCGTCATTTGAGTAAATCGTGTGTTCGCTGCTTCAATGATTTCTTCAAAATAAATTCCCAAAACATACCGTTCGAATGAGATATAATCTGTTTCTTTTGATCCATTGGCCATTTCAGCTAACTCTTTGTACATTAGGTATTCTTCTTGTTGATCCTTTTTTGCATGATGGTTCAGTTGAATTTGAGAAAGAATCGATTGTACTGTTTTATTCGTCCCAATCTGCTCATGCTGTTGCTCTTTCAACATTTTGCTTTCACGTTCAATTTCTTGATTGTCCAACGTATACACCTCACAGGAGTGAGTAGTACTTTCTTTTTCAAGTAACCTTTTTTGTTCCAAGATATTCGTTTGATTCGTCCATTTTTTCTTATCAAACGATTCGATTTCTGCTCCCCATTGCTGTTTAGTTTCTTGGCTTAATAAATAGTTTTCAAAAGTATCCTCTAAATGATTTAGCGCTAATTGCTGCTTAAATTTTTCTCTCATCTCAAACTCTCGTTCAAGTAAAGTTTGTACTTGTTTTTCTAAAGATTTCGTACTTGTCTGGTACTGGGTCAGCATTTTTTCTAGTTGAACTTTCTTTTCTTGAGCTTCGATGTAATCATTTTCAATATATGTGATTTCATTTGTTTTTTCTTCGACTTGTTTATGCAGAACCGATAGATCCGTTTCTATTACAGTTGTATTTAAAAAATCAATTTCGATTGTCAATTCATCGATTCGTTTTTTATTGTATTGAACTGAAGAATGAAACTCTTGAATGGTTGTTTCTTTTTCTTTTATTTGAAGTACTTTTCCTTTTTTGTTCTTCTCAATTTCTTCTTCTGTATTTACCCTATTTTGCAAATCTGCTAACTCTGCTGTTAATTGCTGTTGTTGCTTATTTTCATTAGATACTTGGTGTTCAATTTTATTTCGTTCATCTTGTATGTTACTTTTTTGAATAGCTAAGTTTGTTTCACTAGAGTGAATAGCTTTATTTAATCCTTGTAACTCAATAGAGATTCGATCAAACTTCATACCTGCTTCATTTTTTTGTAGTTCTAACTCTTCCAGCATTTCTTTTGAAATCGTGTCTGGTGCCACCATCGCAGGAGAGGGATGATCAAGCGATCCGCAAACTGGACAGGCTTTATTTTCTTCTAAATTATTGGCTAGAACACCAGCGATATTTCGATTATAAACCAATCGTTGTTCTTGGTATTGTCTTTCTATTTGAGTAAATTGATTTTCTATTTCTTTAAATTCACTCGCTTTAACTGCTTGTTTTTCTAAAAACACACTTAGCTCGTTTAAAGACTCTTGTTGTTTGATCGTTTCGTATTGTTTTTGTTGCAAACTATTTGCTTCACGCTGTTTCTCCAACATACTTATTTTGGCCTGTTGTATTTCTTTTAGTTCAAGTTCTTGTTTTTTTAATTGTTCTTCCACTATCTCGACTTGGCTTTTCAGCAACTGAATATTCTGTAAATGTTGCTCATTTTCTTTTTTTAAGTTAGCTTGCATGTCATACTTGGCTACTCGTTCACCCAATAATTTTTCTTGTTCTTTCAAATGGACCAAAGCTTCTCGCTTATTCGGCAATTCGCTATAAGCCAATTGAAAAACAGCATAATTTTTTTCTGTTTCGTCTAATTGACCTACTGTTTCAGCTAACTTCTGTTGTTCGTCGTATTGTTCTTTTTCAATAGTCTCTTTTTCAGTGACGATTCTTTCTAGTTGTCGTTTTACTTCCAAACAATCCTCTGCTTTTTTAGCAAGCTCTAAATTCACACGTTTGGTTTCAATCATTTCTTTACTATTGTCCAAAAAATTCTTTTCTTTTTCTAGAGAATCTAAAACAGTTAACAACTCTATCTTTCGTTGATTACTATGATATTTCCCGTCTAAAGTTGCGAGTTTTTTTTCAATGACTGCAATCTTTTTTTGATAACTTTCAACTACGTGACCCAATTCTTTTATAATCATTGGTATATCAAAATATGCAATGGCTTCATTCAAGATATCGTTAGTATGCTCAGGAATCATTCCAACAAATTGCTGTAAAGTACTCTCACTTTGGTTAATTTCTTGTTTTAGATCGCTGGCCTTTTCTTTTAAGATTGATTGAAATTCTTTGATCCTATCTGTTTGGAAAATATTCCGAAAAATCTTTTCTTTATCCGCGCTGTTAGATTCCAACATTTTTTTAAATTCACCTTGAGGAAGCATAACAATTTGTTTGAATTGTTCGTACGATAATGAAAGCAATTCCTGAATTTCTTTATTTGCTTCATTAATTTTGGTGGTAACTGTACCATCATGATGAAATTCCACTTCTGAAGACCAATTTTTTAACTTCCCGTTTTTACCAGGGCCTTTTTGTGCAGGGCTTCTTTTAATAAAATATTTTCTGCCCATTATTTCAAATTCTAATTCTACAAAACAGAGTACTTCATCTGTAGCAAATTGTGATTTAAATGAATCTTTTCCACGACTTGTTCCACTTGCATCATCATATAAAGCGTAAGCAATAGCATCGAATATTGTCGTTTTTCCTGCCCCAGTAGGACCACTTACTAAGAATAGCGTTTGTTGGTGAAATTGAGTAAAGTCAATCACAACTTTTTCTTTATAAGGCCCAAAAGCATTCATAACTAATTTTAATGGTCTCATGTTACTCTCCTCTCTCCATTTCATGCAAAATGTTATTAATGATACTTTTGTGTTCGACAGTTAAATCTTTTTCTTTGTAATGTGCATAAAAATCATCAAAAATATCTTGGACTGATAATTTTTTTAAGTGTTCTTGATGCATAATTGATGCGTTTTCTTCGCGTTCTTTTCGAGCCGCATACTCCAAGCCCATCGCATTTGGATAACGACGGCGCAGTTGATTCATTGCATCCATAACAAAATTTTCATCCATTAATTCAAAAAATACATAATCGTCTGAATGTTGCTCCATTAATGTAGCAAAGAAACCTTTTATGATACGCATATCTCGTTTAGGTTCAATATAGATTGGCTCAATCTCAACATGATTTTTTTCTAACGTTACTAAGGATATTTGTTTTTTATGCACCGCTTCTGATTTCGAATATTTTAATATCGATCCGCTATAACGGATACGATCATGCTTTACTTTTTGAGCCTTATGCAAATGACCCAATGCTACATAATCAAAGTCTTCAAATAACTCCACACTTACGTATTCAGCCGTTCCAATACTTAATGGTCTTTCCGAATCGGTCGTTTCAGAAGTATCATTGGTTAAATTAATGACGTATCCATGTGCTATCAAAACATTGATTTCTGAAGGATCCATCTCTTTTTTGATGGCTTCTATTTGAACCCTTGTGGCGTCTTCTAGGCTTTTGATTGACTCGTCTTGCAGCAGCTCCCTTATATAAGCATAGTCTGCAAAAGGCAGTAAATAAAAATTCACTCCTTTAAGGGTTACTTTTCTTGTCACTTCTTTGACAGTTCCTTCAATATAAAGCTGATTGGTTGCTAAAAGATCTGCTCCATATTCTACTCGTTCATTACTATCATGGTTGCCTGCTATCACTAAAATAGGAAGATCAACTTCTTGAATCAGTCTTGTCAATACTTTATTAGCTAAGGCTACTGCTTCTTTTGAAGGCATCGCACGGTCATATAGGTCTCCCGCCATAATTAAGGCGTCTACCTGTATTGTTTTTAATTTTTCAATTAATTGATCAAGGAAATATTCTTGATCCTCTAACATCGACATTTCATTGACAATTTTCCCAATATGCCAGTCTGCTGTATGTAATAATCGCATAGGTATTCTCCTTTATTAACATTCCTGTAAAAAATTAGCTTATCACTTTTTTGAACGTTCTTCTATCAAGAAGTATACTACGAATATTTCACTGAGAACACCAGCTAATAAAAACTAGCTATCTCTTCTATTTTTGATGAACATAAAAGGAGTCAACTATGCTATCATACTAGTAAACACTAGTAAGGACTGAAACGCAGATATGAAAAAAACTTTCGACTTATACGAACATTTAGCTCAGTATTATGAAACGGATCAGATGGGTATCATTCATCATTCAAACTATATCCGTTGGTTTGAAGAAGCTAGAACTAATTTATTAGATCAAATGAGCTTTGGTTACGATCAAATGGAAAAGCTCGGAGTTATTGTGCCTGTTCTAGAGATTGCATGCCACTACAAATCAATGGTGTATTACAACGACCGTGTTTACATCATACCTAAGATTGAAGCCTTTAACGGTATTCGTTTGACGATCTCTTATCAAATTCTAGATAAAACTACCGGACAATTACGGACGACAGGGGAGAGCAAACATTGTTTCTTAGACAAGGAAAATCGACCTGTTTCTTTGAAAAAGAAGCATCCGGAACTATATGATTTATTCGATGCCTATTTAGGTGTTGATTTATCAAAATAGTATATGCTGTCAAAAATGCATAGCATGGATAGCTAACAACAAAAAAGGCTGTATATTTTTTGACATTGATGGATCAGTCAAATCTATTATCCAAAATTTCTGGAGGAATAGGGGGGCTTGTAGCCATGTAAAAGATTCATTGCGGATTACAAAACGTTAACGCTTCAGCGATTACGCTTTGTTTGAGGCTTGAAAGTTTGAAGACTATGGGTTTCAGACTTCAGACGGTCTCATGCCTCTCCACAAGTAACCCGTCCATTCCAGAAGAAATTTTATTTTACCGCACCAATACCATTTGTTATAGAACAAAAAAAAGCCAAGAGATTTTATATTTAATCACTTTGGCTTTTTACTATTATTTACTCAGACTTTTCCGTTATGATTTTTTGTACTGGTATATCAAATGGTTCTATTGGAAGAGATGAAGTTACTTGTTTTGAGTAAATAAGTCCTACCGTACAATTCGGGAAGTCTTTCAAAAAACGGTCATAATACCCTCCACCAAAACCAACTCGGTACCCTTTTTTATCAAAAATCAATCCTGGAACCAATACTAAATCAATTTCCGTTTTTCCTACCACTTTTGTCTGAGCAGGTTTCGGTTCAATTAGATTATAAAAACCCTTTTCTAATTGCTCCATACTTGTAAAGTCATAAAAAATCATTGCTTTATGCTCTGGAACGCACTTTGGAGCACAAACCGTTTTTCCTTCTTCCCAAGCTTTCTTGATGATTCCCAATGTATTCCATTCAAATCCTTGGGAAAGCGTCACCCCTATTCTCTTAGCGAATCTCCATTCGCTCGACCTAAACAGATTCTCTTCTAGTTTTAGTTCTATGGCTGCTTTTTCTTCAGCAGAAATGCTATTGAGTAAAGAAATCATTTTTTTCCGCAATGCTTGCTTTTCTATTTTTTCTGTCATTGATTACCTCTTTCTATCCTTAAATTTTTATTGATTTGGTGATTGATATGAACGACTGATTTTTTGGTAAACGTTAGTTGCAAGGGTTGTTCCTTTTTCTAATAGCTGATCAGCCTCTTGATTTAATGCTTCTTTTTTATGTTTATTTTTCATTGAAGCCGTATTGATATAAACACTTAAACTAGCCCCTTCTAAAGCAGCTTTGCAAAAAACAATTCCAGTTCCAGCATCTGCAATCAGCATCGTATTTCCAATTTTTGACATTTGCTCAAGCAATTCGATCGCTCTTAGAGTATTTTCCATTATTTCAATTGGAACGACTGAAGCCCCCACCAATGCTTCTTCTATTACGTTTTCTTTATAGTTTATTTCGGCTGGCGTTTCTTTAGGCAACTTGTAAGCTTGTGCTAAGGGATAAAAAGCCTCTGCATCTTTTTGAATCAAATCTTCTAACGTCAGTTTGATTTGTTCTAACTCTTCAACAATTTTTTCTACTTCAGTCTCAACGGCTTGATACTTTTTCTTTCCAATAGTAAAATTTCCAACCATACTCCCTAAAGAAGAACCTACTGCAGCCACTAAGGCCGCTGCACCACCTGCTCCAGGTGTAGATTGTTTTGCAGAAAGTTCGGTTAAAAAATATTCAATCGTTTGTTCTTTCATTGTCATGATCTCCTTTCTTTAATGGTTAAAGAAAACTAAAATAATCCAATGATTCTTCCATCCGCTAACACATCAATCGACTCTGCTGCCGGTACTTTTGGCAACCCTGGCATCGTCATAATATCACCCGTTAATACAACTATAAATCCCGCTCCAGCAGAAACTTTTACTTTTTTTATGGTCACTGTAAAATCTTCCGGTCGCCCTAGTTTATTTTTATCATCTGAGAAAGAATATTGTGTCTTTGCCATACAGATAGGTAAGTTCCCGAATCCAAGAGCTTCTAGACGAGTAATTTCTTTTTTTACTCCAGGAGCTAATGCAATTCCATCACCCCCATATACTTTTTGAACCACTTTAGTCATTTTATCTACCAACGAATCCTCTAACTCATAAGCATAGGTTAATGTACTTTTTTGTTCTGCCAAATCAACAACTGCTCTAGCTAAATCTTGTCCACCGTTACCGCCATTTTCCCAAACATCTGATAAAACAACATGTACCCCAAGTTCTTCACACTTTTCTTTCACCAATGCTAATTCTTCAGCGGTATCTGTTGGGAATTTATTGATGGCTACAACAGTTGGCATACCAAAAACGGTTTGCATATTTTCAATGTGCTTCATTAAATTAGGTAAACCTTTTTCAAGGGCTACCACATTTTCTTCTTTTAATTCTTTTTTAGCCATTCCACCATGCATTTTTAAGGCTCTTACCGTTGCTACGACTACAACCGCAGAAGGTTCCAAACCTGATAAACGACATTTAATATCCATGAATTTTTCAGCACCTAGGTCAGCACCAAATCCAGCTTCAGTGACAACATAATCGGCATATTTTAAAGCTAATTTCGTTGCTTTTATGCTGTTACATCCATGAGCGATATTAGCAAATGGTCCTCCATGAATAAACGCCGGTGTATGTTCCAAGGTTTGAACCAAGTTTGGTTTTAACGCTTCTTTTAATAAAGCTGCCATTGCTCCATGTGCTTTCAAATCTCCTGCAGTAACCGGTTGCCCAGCTACACTGTAGCCTACAATAATATTTTTTAACTTTTCTTTCATTTCTTCCATATCCATTGATAAACATAAGATAGCCATAATTTCTGAAGCTACCGTAATATCAAATCCATCTTCGCGTGGAACACCGTTCGTTTTGCCATTTAATCCATCAACGATAAATCGCAATTGGCGATCATTCATATCCACGACACGTTTCCATGTAATATTTCGTGTGTCGATTGCTAGTGCATTTCCATGATGAATATGATTGTCCAGCATAGCAGCTAATAAATTATTGGCTGCACTAATAGCATGGAAATCTCCTGTGAAATGCAAATTTAAATCTTCCATGGGTACAACTTGAGCGTATCCTCCGCCTGCTGCTCCACCTTTCATACCAAAAACTGGTCCTAAAGACGGTTCTCTAAGCGCGATTGCAGCTTTCTTGCCTATTTTTTGAAGTCCATCTCCTAATCCGACTACGGTTGTTGTCTTTCCTTCTCCAGCTGGGGTTGGCGTAATAGCCGTTACAAGGATCAACTTACCCTCTTTTTTAGTCTTCAAATCTGTTAATTCTAGTTCATTGATTTTAGCTTTATACTTTCCGTACTGTTCAATCGCATTATCATTGATTCCTAATTTCTTAGCAATTTCTACTATTGGTTTCATTGTCGTTTCTTGTGCAATCGTGACATCTGTTTTAAATTCCATATGTATTTCCCCCAGTTAGTTCTAAAGTCATTTTCTTATCCTTATATTACCATTTTTCTTAACCATTTCCTTCTAGAATTAGTTAATTTAATCCTATCCTTTCATTTTATTCCTAAAAAAAAACGTTTAGCTTATATTAAGCTAGACGTTTTTCTTCTATTCATATCTTTAATTATTCTTTTTTAAGATGTGTTTAAAGTAAATTTTATCCATGATAACTGCAATAGCATTATCCCCTGAAATATTTGCTGCAGTTCCAAAACTATCTTGCGTTAAATACAATGTTATCAAAAGATTCCCCAGCACGCCTGTAGGATCTATACCAACCATTGTCATAAAAGGCAAAGCACTCATAATACCTCCTCCTGGCGCACCAGGGGCCGCTACCATGGCTATACCCAACATCGCAATAAATCCTGCCATCATACCAAAATGTACCGGCATATTGTACATTAATAAAACAGCTGTTACACATGAAGTAACCGTTACAATGCTTCCCAATAAATGAATTGTAGCACATAATGGGATGACAAATTCACGAATTTGTGTCGACACACCATTCTTTTTAGCCACTTCTAAGTTCACTGGAATAGTTGCTGCCGAGGACTGTGTTCCAATTGCTGTTATATAACCTGGAATTTGATTTTTAATTAATGTTAAGGGATTTTTCTTTGTATAAAGTCCAGCAATCACAAAAAAGAGTGAAACAAGGATGAGTTGTAAACCAATCACAATCACAAATACTTTCCAAAAAACTGAAAGAATCGAAAATACACTTCCTGTATAACTCAAATTCACAAAATTACCAAATATAAAAATGGGCAGTCCCGGAATAATTAACGAATTAAGTAGTTTACTGATAATCAAACTAAATTCACTAAAAAAGTTGTACATGGTATCTCCCTTGCCTTGTCCTCTTAACCAAGAAATACAAATCCCAATCATGAATGAAAAAACAATGGCAGAAGTAACGTCCATAATAGGCTCTATAGGAATAGAAAATAATGGTGCAAGGCTAGCTTTTTCACCGATACCTTCAGCACTTAATCCACTATCGATAAATAATGGAAAAACATTCACAGCTATAAAATACGCGATAAAACCAGCAATCAATGTTGAAGTGTAAGCCATCAATGTGGTGATTCCCAACAATTTTCCTGCTCCTTGTGTAAGATCCGCAATACCCACTACCACAAAACCAATGATCATCAATGGGATAATAAAACTTAATAAACTACTGAATAGAGCAGAAATCGTAACCGGTATTTGAATAATGAAATCCGGCAAAAAAGCCAATTGTCCAAAAACAATACCTAAAATAATTGCTATTAGCAACTTTGTTACTAATCCTAATTTGATCCTCTTCATCTTTTATTCACTCCTTTTATAAACAAAAAAAAGAATTTACTTTTTATCGCTAAATTCTTCCTTCACTATCCTAACATATATTTTCATTTCTAACCATTTTTTAATTAAAAAATAGATTTCTTTTAAAATAGAATCAGTCTTCTTTTTACATATTAAAGTATAAAAAAATTGAGGCTGGGACAAAACTACTTTTGTGAAAAAAGTAGTCCCACTTTCGTTTGTTTTGATAGAGATATAGAAAAATACACTCCCACTACTGAACAAAATAGTTCATAGTTTTGGGAGTGTATTTTTTTGAGAGACCTTTTGTCCCAGCCTCAATGGCTCTTTTATTAATGATTAATTTGCAAATTATACCGTTTTTTCTTCTTTAAGTACACCATCTTCAATACGATAAACGCGATCACAATATTTCAACATGCGTTCATCATGGGTAACCATAATAGCTGCTTTATTGCGAGATTTCACTTCTTTTGCAATCAGCTGTACAACTTCATGAGCACGTGCAGTATCTAGATTAGCTGTGGGTTCATCTGCTAAAATAACATCAGGATCATTCATAAAAGAACGCGCAATAGCCACACGTTGCCTTTCACCACCAGATAGCTTGTCTGGAAATTTTTCAAATTTAGTGTCTAACCCTAAATCAGTTAGAAGTTCTCTTGCTATTTTTTTCATATCTTCAGTAATGGAACCCTTCATTTTTACGACAACTAATAACTGATCTAGTACAGTCAAATACGGAATCAAGTTTGACGTTTGCAATATAAAACCAATTTGTTCCAAACGAACTTGTGCTAACTCTTTTTCATTCAAAGTGGATATTGCTCTATCCTTAATAAATACTTCTCCTTCAGAAGGTTTCAATAAAGCTCCTGCAATTGCTAAAAAAGTACTCTTTCCTGAACCAGATGGTCCAATAATAGCTACAAATTCTCCCTTATCCACAGTCATTGAAACTTGATTTAACGCAATCGTTTCACTTTCACTATCTTGATAACGTTTTGTGACATTTTTTAATTGAATACCAGACATTATTCCAACCTCCCTAATGCTGTTAACGGATCAATTTTTGAAATTTTGATCACAGAAAATAGCGAACTTAAGACACTTATCGCTAGTAAAACGATACTATAAATGAAGACCATAGGAAGTTTTAAGTTAAACGGCATACCCTCTGGTAATACTGCAGCAGTAAGATAAGTCAGCCCAATTCCTACTATGATACTGATAGCTGATAAAACGAAAACTTGTGAGATAACGGTTTTAATAACAAATCCGTTGCTTCCTCCAATGGCTTTTAGCACACCGAATTGCTGCGTTTTTTGATTGGTTAAAACATAAAAGAACACACCAATAATAAAAGCTGAAATAATAATTAAAAACCACAGCATCATCATAATCGTGCCGTTTTCAGCTGTATACCCAGGAACTGCATTTACAGCTTCATCTTTTGTCCCTATCTCAATGCCATCAATTTTTTCATTTATTGCTTCCACATCTACATCCGTTCCTTGAAGTAGAATTCCATTAACTGGATTTTCTATACCGTTATCTGAACCAGGTGCAGCGTACTTAATGGTACGAAATTTATCCAACTGTGCAAAAATAACCGGCTGATGATTTAAAGTTTCATTTTGGACAAAACCGATAATCTCCACTTCTTCATTAGATCCATTGATTGCTAACTGATCACCTAATGAGAAACCGTCTTCTTTCAGCGACTCATTCACAATTACACCATTTGAATTACTGTTTATTAGTGCTTTTCCAGAACTGACAGCCGGCTCCATAAATGATCCGGGTTGAATACCCGCTATAAGGACATCCGTCTTTGTTGCATTCTCTTCATCACTGGCAGCAGAACGTATAGAAGCCGATACCGTTCCCATTGAAGCGACAGCTTCGACCCCTTTTTCGTCTAGCAATTGTTTCTCCAAGTCTTCAGAAAGAATTGACTTAGAAAAACTAAAATCCGTTTCTTTTTCAAAAACAATGTAATCTGCCTCCGAATATTTTAACGTCGAAGTTGCTAAATCAGATAACCCTGTTCCAAGACCAGATAATACAAACACAAGCCACGAAATAAATACTATAATTAAACCAATCATAATAAATCTTCCTTTGGAGTGTTTTAGTTCCTTCAGTGCTAAAAACATTTATCCTACCCCATTTCTTTAAGTACTTATCTTTACAAAGAGTAGTATACAACAAAGTGACACTAGTGTCACTTTGAAATGTCAAAAACACCATTTTTAATGATCATCTTGATAAAATAAGCCCTTTCTTGGGAACTTAAATTAGAACGATCGGGTATGTTAATGCTATGAAAAATAATACCCACAATTAAACTATCCGGTATTTCTTTTTTTATGTGACCATTTGTTTTACCAGTCTGGATAAATTGTTGAATATAGTTAAAAAATTGTCCATGGACCTCTCCAGAAACAGTTTCTTTTTTTTTTTGTTTTTCAGTACTGATAATCATTTTGTCATGTGGAAGAGCATTTGAAATCAAATGTGCTTCTCGATACTTAAAAATCAACTCGAATAATTGATCAAAATGATCTGAATAGTCCAAAGACCAGTTTATCTGATTGAACTCTTCCATCATTTGTTTCATCTGTTCTACTAAGTAATCACTGATAAGTTCGTCTTTATTCGTATAATATTTATAAATGGCCGCTCTTGAAATATTTAATGATTTGGCTAGCAAACTAAACGAAAATTTTTCATAACCTTCTTTTATCAAAAGATTATGTGTCTGCAAATAAATATTATCTGTTGAAAATTTCTTTTCTCTTGCCACCAAGATCACTCCTCTTTTTCTTTTCTACTGTAGATTATAGCATGTTTTATTTCTCTAAAAAGCAAAAAACAAGAGTCTGAAGTCTCATTTCTTCAAACCCTTGTTTTTTTATTATTATTTTACCAAAGCTAGAGCACCCATTGGGTCCCATGGTTCTAATTCTATAATAGGTTCGTCTAAGGCTTTTAACCATTTTTCAGGAATGTATTTTTTGTCCACAGCAATTTGATAGTTAAATTCCTCAAACCATTTATCGCTCATGGAATAAATTCCCTTTTTACCTGATTTTTCTCCCCAACTGTTTTCAACTTTCCACGTTAGCGGCTGACCTTGTTCGTCTAAATCTACTCCCACAAATACCATTGCATGAGTCAATAAGCTATCGCCATAATCTAAGCGTTGCGCTTTTGTTAATCCGCTACCCTCACCTAGTGTCAATTCATAATTGTAACTGTGCTCATCCATTATTCCACTATCTCTTACCAACATTTTGCCCACATCACAGCCAAACCAGACTGGTTGAGCGTCTTTAATTGAAGCAACAGCAGCTTCTTTTAGTACTTGGATTGGAACATTGATGTATTGAATTGGTTTTGCTTCTTTAACGGTTCCTAAATACTTCACAGTATAGGCTCTTCCAAAAGGTTTATCTTCAGTTGGTGCATTTAGCAAGCTGACTAAACTTGTTAAATCCCAACCGACGTATTCTTTAAAAAAGTTTTGTGGAGTGATTTCATTGATACGGCAGTATTCACCCTCTTTGTTGCGATAGGTGTACGTAAACGACTCAGGAACTTCGCCCAATGCTTTTACTAGCACAGTATAAATGAAATACAACATCGTTTCCTTATTCTCTGTTAATTCGTTTAGTGAAGATCCCGCTTTATGATCTTCACGTAATTGACAAGCAAATTCTCTAAGTTTAGAGGTTAGTACTGAGTTTAATTTTCTTGTATTAGAAGAATGAAACGTTTCGGGCATAACAGATTTAGGAACCGCACCGTATTTTTCTAATAATCCAGAAAACATATCCCATTGTCCGCCATCTTGAACTGGATCCATCAATAGATGAGAAACGATTCTAGAATTTTGCGGTTCGTCTAGTGTTTCTAAAATACTGTCTAAGAAATAATTGGCTTTTTCGAGTTTATCCCAAAATAACGTATAATTTTGTGAAAACTCAAAACTATCCATATCTAATTTCTCCATTGTATCTACACGAGCCGTATTTAAAGCTGCAAACATCCAACAGCGGCCACTGGATTGTTGATTTGTTATTGCACCACGTTTGGTTTCGTTTGAGAACTCAAAAGGATGTCTTCTTAAAACATTATTATCTAAAGAAGCGTCATCAATACCAACTTTTGCTATGGCGCCTTTAATCACCTGATTTGTACTATTTGCATCAAACCGTGCTTTAAACTCTGTTAACAATTCGTTATCGATTCCCATCTTCATTCCCCCTAATTTATTACTTAAAAGGATACTCTTCTTTGGTTTATCTAGCAAGTTGATTCATTTATTCTTTCTTTTCTGATTAGGAGGGGCTCCACTCTTCCAATAAACACCTCTTGATGGAAGAGTGGAGCGGAAAACTGTCTTCACTCATCCATGAGAGGCCTCTTGATGGACAAGTGAAACAAAAAAAGCGTCTCACTTGTCCATCAAAGTTGGTTTCACGTAAAAGTAAACAAAAAAACCTCACTCTTCCATAGAAAAGCGAGGTTTCAATCTGCTAACATTAAACATTATAGGGTCTTTAGTTACTACTCGTTATCGTATAATTTGTATCGCTTAATGCTTGGTCAAAAACTGTTTCATCAATTTCATTTGGACTTTCAACAATCGCTTGTTTCGTCTCTAAATCAACAACTACACGTTCAACGCCTTCAACTGATTGAAATTTTTCAACTACTGTACTGGCACAACCTTCACATTTCATGCCTTCTATCGTTAATTCTTTTTTCATTTCTTACCACTCCATTTCCATAATGATCGTTTCTATTTGTGCTATTTTAACTAAGGTTTGAATCTCTTTAGACGCAGTGCATTGATCAATACGGATACTGAACTGAAACTCATTGCTGCCCCAGCCAACATCGGGTTTAACAATGGACCTCCAAAAATGTGGAGTATTCCCATAGCAATAGGAATACCTAAAACATTGTACCCAAATGCCCAAAATAGGTTTTCTTTGATATTTTTGATGGTTGCTTTACTCAGTTCCACGGCTGTCGTTACATCCATCAAATCACTTCTCATCAGTACAATGTCTGCAGATTCCATAGCCACATCTGTACCTGTTCCAATGGCAATACCAATATCAGCTTGGGCTAAAGCAGGAGCATCATTGATACCATCACCCACCATAGCGACTGTTTTTCCTTCAGCTTGTAATTTTTTTACCTCGCTTGCTTTTTGTTCCGGTAACACTTCGCTTAACACACGGTCAATCCCTACTTGTTTCGCAATAGCTTCAGCAGTCCGTTTATTGTCACCAGTAATCATGGCTACCTCTAATCCCATCTTATGCAATTTTTCAATGGCATTCAAGCTATTCGCTTTTACTGTATCTGCAACGGCAATCATTCCTGCCATTTGACCATCTTTAGCAATATACATTGGGGTTTTACCTTCGCTTGCTAACGTATCGGAAATTGACTCTACTGCATCAAGTGAGATCCCGCGGTCGACCATTAATTTTTTATTTCCTAATAAGAGAGATTGATTCTCTATTGTTACTTCAATTCCATGTCCAGGCAAGGCATTAAATGTTTGCGTTTTAAGAAGCGTCAATTTCTTATCTTCTGCGCCGTGAACAATTGCTTCTCCCAACGGATGTTCAGAGCCTTTTTCAGCAGAGGCTGCAAGAATCAATAATTTCTCTTCTGATAATTCACTAACGGTTACAATATCTGTTACTTCAGGTTTTCCTTCAGTCAGTGTGCCCGTTTTATCAAAAATAATCGTGTCAATTTTATGTGTTTTTTCTAGTGCTCCGCCACTTTTAATTAAAACGCCATATTCGGCTCCTTTTCCAGTACCGACCATAATAGCGGTAGGTGTCGCTAATCCTAACGCACACGGGCAAGCAATAACCAATACCGAAATTGCGATTGTCAGAGCAAATACTCCTGATTCTCCAGCTAGATACCAAGCTACTCCAGATAGAATAGCTAATACAATAACGATTGGAACGAAGTATCCTGAAATAATATCGGCAAGTTTCGCAATAGGAGCTTTTGAACCTTGCGCATCTTCAACCAACTTAATGATTTGAGATAAGGCTGTATCCTTACCAACTTTTGTAGCTTTGTATTGAATTGTTCCATTTTTATTGATACTTGCTCCAATTATTGCATCGCCAGTAGTTTTTTCAACGGGTATACTTTCTCCAGTCAGCATAGCTTCATCAACTGACGTCATGCCTTCGACCACTACTCCATCGACGGGCATTTTTTCACCTGGTTTCACGATGATCAAATCATCTACTTGTACTTCGTCGACTGCTACTTCTACCTCTTGTCCATTTCGCATCAGTCTAGCTTTTTTTGGAGCAAGACCCATTAGTTTTTTAATTGCTTCAGAAGTTTTCCCTTTTGAAAGAGCTTCAAAGTATTTCCCAAGTGTGATCAACGTCAAAATAACTGCCGCAGATTCATAATAAAGATCCATAGCTAAGCCAACATTTCCCATCCATATGCTTATAGTTGCAGCTAAGCTGTATACAAATGCAGCACTCGTTCCTAAAGCAACAAGCGAATCCATATTGGGATGCCCTTTGAGTAAAGCTTTGAATCCGACTTTAAAAAATTCTCTCCCGAGAACGACAACTGGTAAAGTCAAAATCAATTGAGTAAAAGAAAAAGTTCCAGCATTCATCATAGGATCAATCACTTTAGGTAACGGCATTCCTAGCATATGGCCCATTGAAATATACAATAAGGGAATCGTAAAAACAGCTGAAATCCAAAATCGCTGCCACATCTCTTTTATATGTTGTGCTTTTTTTTCACGATCCATGTCTAGTGCATCGGCTGATTCAATTTCTTCATTAGCTTCATAACCAGATTCTTTTACGGCATTTGTAATAGCTGCTATTTCTATTTGATCTGGATCATATTGGATACTCATTTTTTCGGTAGCTAAATTCACACTCACATTTGCTACTCCTGGTAATTTTCCAGTCACTTTTTCAATCGTTTGAGCACAGGATGCACAACTCATCCCTTCAATTGCAAAAGTTTTTTGTTTTGTATCCGTTACAGCTTTATACCCTGATTGATTTACGGCTTCTTGAATATCTTTATCTGTCAGAATTGCTTCATCATATTGTATATGCATCTTTTCAGTAGCTAAATTTACACTAGCTTCTTTGACTCCTGGTAATTTCTTAGTCGCTTTTTCAACAGTCTGAGCACAGGATGCACAACTCATTCCTTCAATGGTAAATGATTTCTCAGTCAATTCGATTCACTCCTTTTTTATGAATGGCTATGTTGGCAGTCACATTGTCCAGGTATACAGTCACACGGAACGCTGTCAACAGCTTCTTCTTTTTTTTGTTGTATGAGTTCTTCTAGTATCTGAACATCTGCATGACTCAATGTGGCTTCACGGATAAGTTCAGCAAGGGTTGTTCCAACTTTTCGATTGCACATCTGATCAAAAAAATCAGTTGTCTTACTTTTAAAACTTTCTTCTTCACTAATGACTGGACTATACAAATACTTGTTTCCAATCGCTTCGGTTTTTAAAATTCCTTTTTCAACTAAACGACCAATCAATGTTTTTATGGTTGCTTGCTTCCAATTCATCTTTTCTTTTACTATTTCGGTAATTTCTTTACTGGTTACCGTATGATTTGTCCAAACTACTCGCATGATTTCCCATTCAGCATCAGAGATAGTTGGTTGAATTTTATTCGTCATACAGAGTTCCTCCTTCTTTCCGACTACATTTGTAATCATTTCTATATTTTAAGTTTACAACTGTAATCGTTTCTTGTCAACTATTAGAATTGAACTGATAGGCAAAAAAAAAGAAACTCATCTGAGCTTCTTTTTTTATTGTGCTATTTGTTCTGTGTTATTAAATTCACTATTTAAGATTAGGATATCCACTCTTCTATTTTTAAGTCGTCCTTCATTTGTTTCATTATCTGATTTTGGTCGATATTCTCCATATCCTACTACCGAAACCCGATTTGGATTGATTCCTGAATCATTTATGATAATTTGAGCTACATTGCTCGCTCTTAAAACGGAAAGATCCCAATTGGATTTATACTTTGGGTTTGATACGGGAACAGAATCTGTATACCCTTCTACACGAATGAAACTATCCTTTAACGCAGGCTGGTTTAATAATTTCCCAATATCAACGAATTTATTTTGCTGATCTGCTTTTATTTCTGCATTGCCACTGTCAAAAAAAAGTGCATCGTTAAAACTTAAAACCAGTCCCCGTTCTTCAATAGAAGTCATCACACTATCATTAAGCTCACTAGTATCAATATACGCATCAATCGCTTCTTTTACCTCTTCTTGTTGCTCTTCTTCTGTCAGTTCTGTAGAACCCTCAGAGTTTTCCGCATCACTGGATTCGCTTCCTCCTTCGAGGATCCCAGTTCCGCCTCCACCCATTTCCATACTAAAAACTGAAGCCAGCTCATTATATTTTGATTTATCCATTTCACTCATGGAGTACATAATGATAAAAAATATCATTAACAGGGTGATAAAATCTGCATAAGATAACAGCCATCGCTCATGGTTTTCTGGTTCTTCTTCATGCTTCTTATTTCGTCTACTCATACTTCAGGAACTGCCTTTCCTTCGTGTATACTGTTACTATCTACTACGATTTCTGAACCATTAAGAAAACCGGTTAATTTTTCATTTATTAGATTAGGTCGAACACCTTGTTGGATCATTAAAATAGCTTCTAAAATCAATTCTTTTTCCATTTCTTCTTTCTGAGCAATTTTTTTCAAGCGCGTTGCAATAGGAAGGAAAACTAAGTTCGCACTTGCTAATCCATAAAGAGTAGCTAAAAATGCAGAAGAGATGCTAGCTCCTAATTGAGACATATCCGCATCAGCCAAGCCCCCTAATACATGGACTAGCCCTAGAACCGTTCCTACAATACCCATTGTTGGTGCGGTACCTCCTGCTGAATTAAAAATTGCAGCCCCCGTCTTATGTCTTTCTGAAATAGCATCCATTTCTAGCTCTAATGTGTCTCGTATCATTTCGTAGGATTCTCCATCTACAACTAATTGGATTCCTTTTTTTATAAATGGATCAACATCTGAACTATCAGCTGCTTCTGATTCAATGCTTAGCACGCCTTCTCTCTTTACTTTAGCTGCCAACGTACTGAAGTAAGCAATAATCGTTGTTAGATCTTTTGATTTTGCTGTAAAAGATACTTTTATTATTTTCCCAATATTTTTTACATACTCTAGAGGGAATGCAAGCAACACACTTCCAAGTGTTCCACCAAAAACAATTACTGCTGGGGTCCAAGAAATTAAGGCACCTACATGACCTCCTTCACCCATAAAACCAATGATCATAGAACCAAAACCAATAACTAGTGCAATAAATGCGCCCATTGTAATTCCTCCAAGTTTTTAATACAAATTGATTAAATTATCTCTATGTATACTATCGGTTTTTTTATCCTATTTTTAAGTCTTATCTAATAAAAAAATCCACTGATTCTACTAAAAATTAGAATCAGTGGATTTTATATTGTCTTGCATTCTTGCGATTAAGTACTCTTTCAAGTCGTGGACGATTGTACCTTTGCACAAGAATAATCGGTACATTAAATAGTAGCGCATAAATGACCATGATCCATCCAAGCCATACAGGATTCCATAAAAAAAAGAGAACAGAAGGAAGAATGGAAAGCCAGTGAGTAAGTTCAGCTCGTTTTGTTTCAAGTATGAATGTTTCAAGATAATTTGCTTCTTTTTGCTGCAGATATTTTTTATAAAAACCCTTTTTTAGTATTCTTGTACCGTCAGGAATAATTTTCGCCCAATTTTTTATATCGAAATGTGTCTGCCAAAATTGCCCTTCATTTTCCCACTTTCTTGCTGGATAGATAAAGGTTTGCTTTTGAAAATAACGTTCTGGTAAAGACAACGTAAAAAAAGAAATGCTTATTTGAAAAAATGCCCATGCGAAACTGTCAATAATGATGGTCCATACCATTGGAAATTCTATGAGTTGCATTGGCCTAAACCTCCAATTTTCGTCCACTCCAAGTAACTCTGTGGAGTACTTTTGTCAAAAAGAGCGACCAAACAAATAAAACGATAAAAAACAAAAAGAATAGCGGGTAACCAAATAAGATTAATAGACTGAATTGGCCAAAACGACGAGCAAGCCAATAGAATTGTACGGCATAAACTATACAAACTAAACTGGCGATAATCAGTAAACTAGTGTCATTTGCCAGTAAAGCTACGAGTAAAGAACCGAATGTAAAAAATGCTCCACTGATCCAAAATGAAATTAGTCCTGTCACTATAGGATGGGTAGACTGAGCAGCTGTGCCAAAACTTTTCGTCCATCCTTCGACCAATTGCTTGATTCCTTCTGGGTACATTTGAAACTGTATCAATCCTTGTCCTCCGTAACAATGAACTGGAAAATTATTTCCTCTGAATTTTTCACCTAAAGCAAGATCATCCATTATAGCTCCTTGAATAGCTTTATGTCCTCCAACAATAAGATACTCCTCTTTTTCACATAAAATACAAGGTCCAAATGAACCTGCCGTTTCAATTTGAGTACCTAGCGGAGTAAATACATTCATGCCGGCCATTAAAATAATATTAAACACAGCTGACAAATTTTCATACCAGTTTGTTATCTTGTGAAAGGGTTGAAATGAGAGAATGCCAGTTGCACCAACAGATTGGTAGGTCACCAATAGCTGTTCCAAGCTGGATTTAGTTTCAAAGAACGTATCTGCATCTAAGAACAACAACCAATTACCTTTTGCTTCATTTGCCCCACTCCAACAAGCAGCGGATTTCCCCGTCCATTCATCACTTTTTTGCTTTTTAATAACTTTTGCACCCTGTTGTTGAGCAACAGCAACTGTCCTGTCAGAAGACTCATCATCTACAACAATAACTTCAATCGGTTTGAATGACTGATTGTTTAAAGATGCCAACAGCTTCGGCAACCGATTTTCTTCATTTCTCGCCGGGATAATAATCGAAACTGTTTTTTTTACACTAACGTTATCAGCGCCTTTAATAGCCAAAGGAACTTTCCAAAGCATCAAAAAGCCACTGAGTATTGAGATAAAATTTACTAACACAACTATGAACAGCATCGTTGCTCCTCCTAAAATAACCAGCGTCTCCATTTACGAAGCAGGTTTAAATCATTAGACTGATAGGGCGGGTATTGTTTTTGGATATTAAATGGCAAAAGATGAGTATAGATTGTTCGTTCATAACTAAATGTGGCTAAGCTGGCTGAGCCATGATAACGTCCAAATCCACTGGCCCCTACTCCGCCAAATGAACTATCCGAACTGATTGCGTGTAAAATTACTTGATTCAGACTAAAAGCTCCTGAACGTAATTTAGTTTTAATGTACCCAATGTTTCTTTTATTTTTACTAAAAATATATGTGACAAGCGGGTCATCCATTCGTTTCAGTTCATTTACTAATTTTGACAAGTTTGTATATGGGATGACTGGTAAAATCGGACCAAATATTTCTTCATAAAGAATTGAACTACGCGCTGTTATATCTGTCAATACCGTTGGCTCTATCCTTTTTTTTGTAGCATCCGTTTTTCCGCCGTAATAAATACTTCCTTGTTTCAAAAAATCGACTATCTTTTCAAATTGTTTTTCATGAGCCATTCGCCCAATCGTTTCCTCTTCAAGCGGATGCAGACCATAAAACTGTTTGATTTGTTCAACTGCCATTTGAAGGAATTGTGGATAAATCGTTTGATGAACATAAACAGTATCTGGAGCAATGCAACTTTGACCAGCATTTAAAAATTTTCCCCATACAATTCGTTGCACAACAGCTCTCGTTAAATTTGTCTCATCAACAATACAGGGATTTTTACCGCCTAACTCCAATACAACAGGGATTTGTTTTTTAGCAGCTGCGCGATGCACAATGGTTCCAACTTTTTTGCTCCCTGTAAAAAAAATAAAATCCCAAGGTAATTCTAATAACTCAGTAGCAACTGCGGCGTCTCCATTCACAACCATCAAAACATCTGGCGAAAAGTAAGCCCCTATTAAATTAGCTAGAAGCTTGGCTGTCTCTGGAGCAAATTCAGAGGGTTTGATAAAGCAGCTATTTCCTGCCGCAAGAGCTCCAATTACAGGCATAAGCGCTAATTGTAAAGGGTAGTTCCATGGACTAATAACCAATATAGAACCATAAGGGTGATGCTCAACTGTTGTTTTGCTCATAGAACCTAATTTAATATGACGTTTATGCTTAGGTCGTTGCCAGTTGTTTAAACGACGTTTCATAAAATCAATTTCTTGAAGCAAGACTGCCAGTTCAGAAGCATACGCTTCTTCTAGTGATTTTCCTAGATCTTTATATAAAGCATTGAGCAATTCAGATTCATTTTCCATTAACAGCAAGCGCAAGACCTCTAAAAGTTGTTTTCGTTCAGTTGGATTTAAATGATTACTATCCGCTACTCGAGTTTTTTGATGCTGTTGAATAATGGACCAGTTTATTTTATTGTCGCTAACGCCTGCTTTAGTTCTCATCTTGTTGGTCTCTTTGAACGATTTTATCTCTCACTTGTTGCCCACTCATCGTAACCATTGGCATACCTCCACCTGGGTTTACAGTTCCGCCAACGAAATAGAGATTGTCATACCGTTCACTATGTTTAGCATGCTTAAAGCCGTGATTTTTCTTACGGTTAGAAACGGTTCCGTAAATTGAACCTTTGTGAGATCCATAAGTTTTTTCAATATCCTCCGGTGTCCACAGATCTTCTGTCACAATATGCTTCCGTAAATCGGTCAAGCCCATTTTTTCTAACTTGATCAGTACACGTTCACGAAGTAAAAGATACTCTTCATAAGTAAATGGCTCATCTTGAATATATGGAATATGAGGCAAAATTTTAATGTTTTCATGTCCTGGTTTTGATTGAGCTTTATCTGTTTTGTTCACATTTACTAAATAAATAGTCGGGTCTTCAGGTAATTTATGCTGATTGAAAACTGTATCAAAATGATTGGCTGGATCAGCTGAGAAAAAGAAATTATGATGAGCAAGTTGCGGATATTCTCTGTCCACTCCAAGATGTATCACCAATCCCGAACTTGAAGGTTCAAAACGTTTTTCTAATTTTTCAATAAAAGCAGGTTCCTCATGTAGTAATTTTTGATAAGCCGGAATAACTTCCATATTAGAAATATAATAGTCGGCTTTTCTTAAAGAGCCATCTGCTAGCTCTACAGCACTGATTTGATTTTGTCCGTCCTTGATAAAGGAGGTAACACCAAGACCAGTATGCAGTTCTACACCTATCTCAGTTGCTAGTTTAACTAATCCTTCAGCGATTTTATGCATACCTCCTGGAACATACCATACCCCCTGAGCATGTTGCATATAAATCATCATGTTTAGTACCGCTGGTGCATCGTACGGAGAAGAGCCAACGTATTTAATAAAATAGGCTAACATATCACGCACTTTTTGATTGCTGATTCTTTTTTCAATGGCATCGTACATGGATGAAAAGTAATCAAAGTCTTTCATCGAACCAACTAAGCCATGCTCACGGAAAATTTCTCCCGTTTTATCTAACCCTTTTTCAAAATACCCTTTTTCAGTTGCATCGTATAGTTTTTTAGCATACTCTAAAAATTCTGCATATTCCTTCATATCTTTTTCACTTAACTCACTATTTTTATAGCTCATTTTTTCTAAATCGCTATACAAATCAATAACAGAGTTGTCTGGAAAGAAAGATCTCCACTGGTGGTCTAGTTGAATAATCGATATGTAGTCAGCCATTTTGCGATTGCTACCTGTAAATAACTTTTCGAATACGTGTGGCATCGTTAAAATGGAAGGGCCTAAATCAAACCCAAAACCATCTTGCTCCAATCGATTTAATTTGCCTCCAAGATGTTGATTTTTTTCATAAAGCGATACGGCATAACCACTTTGTGCTAGTGAAATAGCCGCTGAAAGGCCACCTAAACCTCCACCTATAACGATAACTGTTTTCTTTTGAGTTGACATAGTTAACCCACTCCTCATGTAGTTTATTATAACGAATAGACAAGAAAAGTCCTAAACTAAAGCTATGCAGCTTATTGGTCAAGGACAAATTCTTATTTTATTGATCGGTAAATACGTTGCATTTCTAATGGTGATACATAATTACGCTTAGTAAAGCAATCATAATTATTCTTACGTACAGCATTCAGTAGACCACGGTATATCGCTGATGAAAGTTTGACAGGCAATCGACTATCTTCATCAAAGTAGCGAAAGCTCTCTTGTACATCATCATACAAATATTCTGCACGTTGAGCTATTTTTTCCCAAATACGAATAAAATTAGCGTTGATGATTTTTTGTTCTAACTCTTTTTTTGTATAACTTTCGGCAGCCAGCTCAGAAGCTGGTAAATAAATTCGATCAATTTTTTGGAAATCTTCGCCAACATCTCTTAAAATGTTTGTCAACTGCATAGCGATCCCTAAATTAATCGCTAGTTGAGTGAGGTCTTGGTGCGATTTTGAAGCCAAAACAGGCAACAACATTAATCCAACTGATCCAGCAACATAATAGCTGTAGGTTTCTAATTCCGATAGATCCTTTGGTTCAGCAAAATCTATATCCATTTTTTGGCCTGTTAACTGATCATAAAAAGGCTCAACAGACATGTCATAACGTTCAAAAACATCTGCTAACGCACGCCAAATGGGGTGATCAATAGGATGACCTTGTTCGAACAGCGACAATTCTTTTTCTAAATTTGCTACTGCCAACAGTTGTTCTTCTTTTGTGTCAACCAAATCTACGCTATCATCAGCCCTTCGACAAAAAGCATAAATGGCAAATATAGCTTGTGCTTTGGCTTTTGGTAAACGCGAAAAAGCATAATAAAAACTTTTTGAATGGTGTTTAATAATTTCTTCGCAGTATTGATAATCTTGTTTTATGGTTTCTTGTCTATTCGCTTCCATATCCAGGCCTCCCATAGTGTTGATTAAGTTTCATACAGTAGTGGACTATGGCTTAACACCACGATCATCTAAGATCAATTCTTCAGTAGCTATTTTTGCAGACATCAATACGATCGGCACACCAGCTCCAGGGTGGGTACTGCTTCCAGCAAAGTAAAGATTTTCACAATTTTTAGCTTTAGCTTGTGGACGAAAATGATTGCTTTGTAATAAATTAGGTCTTAATCCAAAACAAGCACCATTATACGCATTAAATTTTTCTTTGAAATCAATCGGTGTCATGTAAGTTTCTGATACGATCTCATTCTCAACATTTTCAAAACCTTTAAGTTGTTTTAACGAATTTAAAACTTCTGACCGGTAATGCTGGATCGTTTCTTCAGTCCACTCATAATCCGCAGTAGATAAATCAGAAACAGGGACTAATAGATAAAGTCCGTCTTTTCCTTCTGGAGCCATAGATTGATCCATTTTTGAACCCATATATAGATAGTAAGAAGGATTATCTAGCAACTTACCAGCGAAAATATCTTCAAGATTTTTATCTAAATCCTCAGCAAACACAAAATTATGCAATTGATCAACACCTTCGTATTTACGGTCCATACCTAAATACATGATAAAGCAAGAACAAGAATATTTCATACTATCGATTTTTTTATCTGTGTATTTCCCTTTAGCAGCAGTGTCTTGCACTAAATTTTTTATAGCGTATGGGAAATCGGCATTACAGACAACATAATCCGCAAGAATCTCTTTATCGCGTAGTAAAATTCCATACGCTTGTTTATCTTCAATCAAGATTTTTTCTACTGGTGAATTGTAATGAACTTTTCCACCCAATTCTAGAAATAAGCGTTCCATCGATTTAGCCATCGTATACATACCACCTTCGATAAACCAAACGCCATAGAGCAGTTCAATCATAGGGATAATGGTGTAAAGAGAAGGTCCGTTAACCGGTGAAACTCCTATGTATAAAGTTTGGAAGCTAAGCATTTGCTGCAATCGTTTATCTTTTACAAATTTGCCAATGGAATGATTAGCGCTATCAAACGTTTTTAATTTCAAAGCCTGTTTAATCATAAACGGGTTATAAAAGTCCAATGCGTTACGGAAAGGACGTTGTAAAAAATGATCCTTTGCTACAATAAAACGCCCATAAATATCTTGAAGATAACTCAAAAAACCCTTCGCATCTTCATCACTGATTCCTTCTAGAGACTCCATTAATTTGACCAAATCAGAAGAGACATTAAACTTGTCTTTCTCTTCTGTTCCAAAAAAGGCAGTATACATCGGATCCAGCCTTTTCATTGGGATATAATCATCTGGATCTCTTCCTGCTAATTCAAAAACTTCTCGATAGATTTGTGGCATCATAACGATACTAGGCCCTAAATCAAAAGTATAGCCGTCCTTTTTAATTTGGTGCATTTTCCCACCAGGTATGGCTTCTTTTTCATAAATTTCTACTTCATATCCTTCGTGCTGCAAACGTATAGCACTCGCTAGACCGGCTACGCCAGCTCCGATGACTGCTATTTTTTTCATCAAAAACACCCCTCATTTCCCATCATTTACTCTACTGAATTTTTTGAGTTTATGTCACGTTAATCATTTTTTTCTTCTAATTGATCAAATTCATTATTTAATGACTTCAACCCTTTAAAAAAAGCTTCATTATTTATATCTGTCATATTGCAATGCTTGATCTCATTTAAAATCGCTTTTGAAATAGGTTTTTTAGCTTGCTGACTTTTCTCAGTTAATGTGACAATTACAGCACGTTTGTCTATATCGGATGTGACTTTTTCAATCCACCCTTGTGTTGCCAATCGATTAAGGATTGGGTTAAGTGTTCCTATGCTCATACCTATGCGGTCACTAATATTCTTTATAAATACATGATCTTCATCCCACAATGCTAGTAAAACAAGGTATTGAGGAAAAGTTAGTCCAAATGGTTTTAATGCTCTTCCGTATATTCTTGAAAATCCATTTGAAGCTTTGTATACTTCAAAACATAGTTGGTCTTCTAAAGACCGAACAAACATGGTTTCATCCAAATAAATCTCTCCTTCCAACCTAAGTGCTTTTTTTCGTCTTTCAGATCCTATTCACTTGATTCTCTTAAAGACAAAATACCATCTTTCATAACATACACTTTATCACATTGGCTGATCAATCGTTCATCATGGGTGACCATAATAGTCGCTTTCTTTTTGTTTTTTGTTTCGCGTGCTAGTATTTCTACTACTTCAAAGGCTTTTTCAGAATCCAAGCTTGCTGTCGGCTCATCTGCCAAAATAACAGATGGCTCATGATACAATGCGCGAGCGATTGCAACTCGTTGGCGTTCTCCACCTGATAGATCACTTGGGTATTTATCTTTCAAATCTAAGATACCTAGCTCATCTAGTAAATCGTCTCGCTTCTGCTTATCTACTTTTGTTTTTTCAACTTTGTTAACCAGATTCAGTTGGTCTTTTACGGTTAAGAATGGAACTAAATTTGACGCTTGCAAAATAAATCCAATTTCTTCAAAGCGTAAAGCAGCTCGTTTTTTTTCAGCAACCTCACTAAAAGGTTTTTCATTAATCATAACGGTACCTTTTGAAGGCTTTTGTAGCCCTCCAATAATCGTTAAAAGTGTACTTTTACCAGAACCACTTGGACCAATAATCGCAACAAACTCTCCTTCTCCTACAGAAAAAGTGGTCTCTTTTAATGCTTCTACTCGTTTATGTCCTTCACCAAATGAACGGCTCACGTTATCCAACTCTATTAATTTCATTTTTGATTTCCTCCTTTATCCGATTGCTTCTAATGGATCAATCTTAACTACTGTACGCACTGAGAATAACGCTCCTAGTACAGCTACAATGATAAGTAAAGCTGTTATTCCAGCAATAAATAGAACATTCGAACTATAAGGAACGGTAGCCGGCAATACAAATGATGTGATAATAGTCAAAATCAATCCAATTCCGACGCCAATAGTGGACAATAAGAAAGTTTGTGCAACAACTGACTTCGCTATATAACCTGAAGAGATTCCTTGAGCTTTCATAACACCAAACATGCTCGTTTTTTGCAAGGTCAATACATAGATAAAAATCCCAATAACAACTGCTGCTATCACAATTAAAAATCCAATCATCAATCCAAATGTTAAAACTTGTGCACTGTATCCAGGTATCTTAAAGATATAATCTCCAATAGAATAGGCTACCAAGTCATCAGAGTCTGCGACAACATCTTCTAACGATTCTGCTGAATCTCGAACAACTACTGCACTGATACGCCCATTCTCCGAATCATCTGCTTCTTCAAAACGAACTTCTTGATAAGAAGGAATCGTCGTGTACAAAACAGGAGCCACATTGAATTTAGCGTTTTCAGTAAATCCAACAACTTCTACTTCTTTATCGCTTCCAGCCAGTTGGATCGTATCGCCTAGTTCAATATTTTCTTCTTCTTTCAAACTAATATCAGCCACAACTTCATCATCATTTTCAAATACTCGACCATCAATCACGTCGGGCATAATAAATTCATCTGGATCAATCCCAAAAAAAGTTACATTTACTTTTGATGATTCACCCGTTTCACCTTCTTTTCGTATCACACTAGGAGCTAAACCTAGTAAAGCAGTATCATCCGCTGTAACTTCTTCTGCTTGTTCAAATGTCATCATGGACATATTAATATTCGTATTTGATTCATCGGTTAGAACAATGGAATCTGCTTCCCATTTATCTACACTTGTCCGATTATCTTGAGCTAACCCATATGCCAATCCAGTTAAGAAATAAACCAAATAAGACACTAAAATCATTACCCCAATAATTAATGCAAATCTAGTTTTTGAATGCTTTATTTCTTTCCATGCTAAAAACATGTTGTATCCCCCTTTTATAATAGCTCGTTCTTTTTAGAATAATAAATGCAATGGTTTGTTTTTCAGTTTATTAAACAAATTTTACATCTTACACGATATAGTATACTCAGAATAAAATTTATTGTAAACTAATCTTACTTATTTTCCGAAGAAAAATTAGTTTTATGCTCTTTTAGCAGTTGGATAAAACGATCCGTAAAATTAGCTGTGAAGCCCCACAGTGTTCGATTATTCAATGTATAGAAAGGTACTACATGCTTTTCTTGCTTCCAGTTGTATTTTTTACCACCAGGAATTCGATCAAACGGAAAATTCTCTTCGTGTTCTAACTTCACATGTGCCTCGTAATAAATAGGATCATGTGTTAAAAAATAACTCACTGGTACCGTATAGACTTCTTCCACTTCTTCATTAAACTGAATTTCTTTTACTTTTACATTTCTTAGTTCCCCTACGAAAGATCGGATGATGACGCGCTCGTTAACAATGTAATCCATTTCTCCTAAAATTCGGATGGAATCTCTAGAAAGGGATAATTCTTCCATTGTTTCGCGAATGGCAGCTTCTTCGTAAGTCTCTCCCCTTTCTACTCTTCCACCTGGAAAAGAGGTCTCGCCTGGTTGAGAAATATTCTTGCTGCGTACTTCAAATAAAAGATGCAACTCACCGTTTATTTTTATTAAAGGAATCAATACAGCAAAGTGCCGCTGGTGGGTAAGGGGTTTTGCATCATAATTTTCTAGTAATCCTTTGATTTCATCTAACATTATTAATCCTCCTTCATTTGCTACACTTTAACCTTCATTATAAGGAATCAAACGGTCATACACTAATCTTATTCTTGCTAATCGTACAGTAAGTTCATTACAATAGAAGAAAACAAACAATTTATTCGTTCACACAAAAGGGAGTTTAATTATGGAACAAGTAGAAGAGACCTTTTATTTTATAGACAATCAAAAGATACCAACCAAACAAAACGCTATATTTGACGAGCTAGACGGAAAAAACATTTATGAAGTTATCCGTGTTCAACAAGGTATTCCTCTTTTTCTAGAAGATCATTTGGAGCGTTTTAGAGCTTCAGCAGCTGCTACTGGTCTACTCTTAAACGACTCCGATACAGTTTTAACAAAACGTATTTACCACTTGGTAGCACTGAATCATGTCGTTAATAAAAATATCAAACTCATTTTAAATAACACAAAAGGATTATTGATTTTTTTCACGACATCTATTTATCCTCCACAAGACTACTATCTCAATGGTATGCATACCACGTTATTAAAGTTAGAACGAACAGATCCTAATGTTAAAACATTGCGTAAGGACTACCAGCAAGCTGTTTTAGCTGAACGTAAAAAGCAGCAAGCTCATGAGGTATTGCTCGTTGATCAAACAGATCATGTAACTGAAGGCAGTCGGTCAAATTTATTTATTGTAAAAAATAATAAACTATACACTTCTCCAGCTAAAAATGTTTTGCTTGGTATTGTTCGAAAAAAAACATTGGAATTATGTACGAAATTAAAAATTGAGGTTAGAGAAGAAACGATTGCTGTTTCAAAGCTACCTGAAATTGATGGAGCCTTTATAACGGGTACGGGAAACAACATCTTACCCATCAAATCAATTGGGGAAGTACCTTTGCATTCTACAACCAACCCGATTATCAAAACGCTGATGACAGAATATGCTCATCTTGTCGAAACGTATATCTTAGAACATCAACCTCCTCATTGATTTGCTCATTTGTAACCATCAAAAAAATAGACAAAAAATCCGAGATCTAAAATGCGATCTCGGATTTTTTGTTTCGAATAGGTTTATGTTTATTAGGAAAAGATTTCTATTCTTTTTTCATTGATGCGATTCGTTTTCCTTTTAAATATTGCGCTCTTTTTATTACTTTAAATACTGTGTCGATTGTAAAAATAGCCAAAGCGATCATTCCTGCTATTTGGATGGTATTTTGAAGGTGGCCTTGTGCCAAATTGGTATTTCCTTGAATAAATTCATAAACCGTTAAGTACATTCCCGAACCTGGTACTAATGGAAAAAAACCTGGTAAGAAAAAAATGGTTACAGGGACTTTAAAAATACGCGAAAAAATGTGTGATTGAGTAGAAATCACTAATCCAGAAATGTATGTTGCCATAACAGATCCTAATGTTTCAAGACAAACCAGATAAACTCCCCAACCGATTGCTCCTACTACAGCTGTTGCAAAAATATGTTTTTTTGGCGATTCTAAGCTAATTGCTGCTGCCGCAACTGCTAAAAAAGCTCCAATGACTTGGCTGATCAAAATAGCACACCTCCAATAAGTACTAACCCTATCGCAACGCCTAAAGCAATTGATAGAGCAGTAACAAATGCTTCTAAAGCTTTAGCACCGCCAGACATGTAGTCTCCTTGTAAAGTATCACGTATGGCATTTGTAATAGCCGTTCCTGGAACTAAAGGCATTATCGTACCCGTTATAACAACACTTATCATAAGCGTTGGAAAAATAAACATCTGCATTAATCCAGCACCCACAGATATAACAGCAGAAGATAGAACATTTCGAACAAAAGAACCCATATCTAACTTCTTTTCGCCTTTTAAGATTAATGCCAATAAAGCACCATTTATTCCAGCAGCTAGTATTTCAAAAAGACCTCCACCTAAAAGTAAAGCAAATGAAGCAGCTAAAGCTGATGTAGCAATATCTTTATGGATAGGCTTATATTGTACTTTCCCAATAGTTTGCAAAGCTGTATAGGCTTCTGAAATTGTAATTTCATCACTAGTCAATTGCCTCGAGATCGTATTTACACTAGCAATGTTATTTAAATTCGTATCGCGCACGTTGATTCGATTCACAATCGTAATTGGATCTTCTAAGCTAGGGTCATCTAGTGTAGCGACCAATCCAGTAGCAATAGCAAATGCTTCAGTTGTTTCAAATTTTGACGTTTTTAAAATATGGTTCATCGTATCCTCTACTCGATACGTTTCAGCGTTACTTTCTAGCATAATTTTCCCTGCTAGTATGGCGACATCCATTAGTGTTTTGTAATCCATTCTATCGTCTCTTCCTTTCCCACAATGGCTAACCGCATTCTTTAAACTACCGCTTTCTCTGTACATGTAAATTTTAACTTAGTATAGCATAGTTTATGAATCCATTTGAACCTTTCATTTCATTCTTACTTCTTTTTAATAAGAACCTTTTTAGTTAAAAAAAACAGAACAGAAAATTCTGCCCTGTAAAAAAATCTTACTAGTTAAGTCACTGTATGTACTTATCAGTAGTTGTTTTATTCTTTTTTGCTCATTCAGTGTGCTTCATTCAACATTCCACGAACTTTTGTCATCTCTTTTGCTAATTTTTGATACACAGGAATAATTTTTTGGTAGTCTGTTGCCGCTTGTTCGTTATACTGTATGCTGATTTTTGATTCAACTGTATCTTCTATGAGCTCTTTCTCCTCATGGCTAACTACTGTTTCAATCGCTTCTTCCGTTCCTTTACCAATCAAGATTGCACCTAAACAAGAGCTCTCGAAACTAGTTGGCTGCTGCATCGTTCTTTTGAATATATCTGCTATCATTTGTTTCCATAGTGGCGAATTTAAAAAGCCACCTGTTACATTTATTGTTTTAGATGGACCGCCAACCTCTTGAATGATCTGCCAAACATCATAAAGATTAAAGAGTACGCCTTCCATAGCTGCACGTACCATATGTCCAGTAGTGTGTCTAGAAGCCAATCCGATAAAGCTACCCGTAGCTTCCGACTCCCATAAAGGAGCACGTTCGCCGTTTAAATAAGGTAAAAAGAATAAGCCTTCTGCACCGGGTTTTATTGTTTCAGCAAATCGATTAAGCTGTTCTAACCTTGTTTCGATACCATTGTCCATTATTTTGCTGCCTTCTGGGTATAAAATTGACGTCAGCCATGACATGACATTCCCACCATTATTTACGGCCCCTCCGATAACCCAGCGGTCTTTCGACAGGTAGTAACAAAAGGTTCTGCCTTCTGCATCCAATACAATACGATTGGTAACCATTCGAATAGCTCCACTAGTACCAATTGTAATCGCCGTTTCCCCAGGATCCATTGCCCCAACGCCAAGGTTAGATAAACAACCGTCACTGGCACCAATGACCAAGTCTGTTGTAGAATCAATGAACATTTCTTCAGCATAGCGCTTTTGAATTTTATTCCATCTGTATGTAACATCTACAGGTTCAGATAAAAGCGACTTCTCAATCCCAACAAGTTTCAGGATATCATTATCCCATGATAATTCATGAATATTGAATAATCCTGTTGCTGAAGCAATCGAGTAATCAATTTTGTATTCTCCAGTCAAATGAAATAAGATATATTCTTTAATCCCAATAATCTTCTTAGCTTTTTTTAAAATAGCAGGATGATGCTCTTTCAGCCACAAAACTTTGCTGAATGGACTCATAGAATGAACTGGAGTCCCAGTTTTTTTATATAAGGCTTTCCAATCCGTTGTTTCTTTTAAGTGAGAAACTAGATCTGCTGGACGATTATCCGCCCAAATAATACAGTTGGTCAACAATTCATCTTGTTCATCTACGACAATAACACTGTGCATGGCACTTGAAAAAGAGATGAAATCAACTAGATGGCTGATTCCTTTATCTTTTTCCATCAATGTACGTATAACTGAAAGTACAGCTTGAAAAATCACTTTTGGATCTTGTTCGGCCATACCTACTTCAGTTTGATGAATAGAATATCCTACATAAGTACTATCTATTACTTGAAGATCTTCTTGGTATAAGACAGCTTTCGTGCTTGTTGTACCAATATCAACTCCAATTGTATACCGTTTTTGCTTTACCATTCACTAATCCCCCTTGCATTGAATCGAATATCTCCGAATTCATTGCGCAATCATGCGACTATTTTTCTTCAAAATAAAAAATCCCTCACCTATAATCATGGCGTTTGACGATAATTTTGTCAACGTTTTTATAAAGAAAACAAATGTATTGAGACGCTGGATTTCCAGTCAAATTTTCATTACATAAAAAAGACAAGAAAGGTGAATGCAGGTCACTTTTCTTGCCTTTTATTTGTTACACTCTTTTTAGTTTAATTCTGGCCAGAACCCTTTATTCGCTACAATTAAATCATCCAATAGATTTTTAGCCACTTCTGCATTTGGAACGATTTTTGATAGACTTAACGCTTGCCATAATTTTTGGTAGCTTCCTTCAATATAGGCTTCAACGACCATTTTTTCAGCTGTAACTTGTTGCAGCATCAATGCTCTTTCAAAATTTGGAATTTTCCCTTGAGCTAATGGTTCTGGGCCATCGCTGCCCACAATACAAGGGACTTCTACCATAGCGTCATCATCAAAGTTGGCGATGGCGCCATTATTTTCGACGATCAGCAACATACGTTCATGTGTGTTGAAGGCAATCGCACGAGCTAAGTCAACGATAAAGGAAGCGTGACTGTCAATGTGGAAACCGCTGTTTTCAGCAGTCCCTTTTTCAATAATTCCTTTAGCTGCTGTAAATACTTCTTTTTCACGTCCAGCCATTACTTCGTTTGCTCGAGTAAATTCTGGATTTGAGTGAGCTACTTCATAATCCGGATAGAAGTAGTATTTCAAATACGTATTTGGTAAGAAACGCGGTTCAATCGCTAATAGATCTTTTGCCTTTTTATGAGTGGCTTGCCAACTTTCGTCCATGTGTTGTGTATCCACTTCTACTTGAGTCAAGTAACCATTCTCAGCAACATATTCTTTGATTTCATCTAAATATTCATGACCAGTAGCTATGTCTTTCACACTAGTCCACCAACCAAAGTGATTTAATCCAAAGTAACGAACTTCTAATTCGTCAGGTGTTTTGCCAATGATTTGAGACATTCTTCTCAACGTTCCAACAGGCATATCGCAAATATTCAATACTTTTGAATCCGGACGCATTACACGGCAAGCTTCCGCTACAATTGCAGCTGGATTTGAATAGTTTAACATCCAAGCGTCAGGAGAATATTTTTCCATATAATCGATGATTTCCATCATTCCCGTAATACTGCGCATCCCATAAGCGATTCCGCCTGGTCCACAAGTTTCTTGACCAACGATTCCATATTTTAAAGGAATTTTTTCATCTTGTTCTCTCATGGCATATTTCCCAACACGAATATGTGCCATAACAAAATCCACATCTGTAAAGGCCATTTCGGGATCTGTTGTGTGTGAAAACTTCACCTGAGGAGCTTGTTCTTTTAAGAGGATTTCTAAGGCATCTCCTAAAATACTTTGTCTCTCGCCATCATTATCGTATAGTTTCAACTCTCTAATGGGGAAACGATCCATATTATCCAATAACATCATAACAATTCCTGGCGTAAACGTACTTCCGCCTCCTGCAATTACGATTGAAAATTTTTTCATTTTTAATGACTTCCCTTCATTTTGTCTAATTGGTTTACTCGTCTGATTCTCTACCTAAATACTGATCGACAGCTTTTCTGACGCTACTAACTTGCAAGCCGTAAACAACATGGACATTGTGGTCTTTAACGATGACCCCGCTTGCTCCTGTATCATTTTTTAACGCTAATTCATCCACTTTATCTGGCTGATGCAAGGTTAACCTCAATCGTGTGTAACAATTGGTTACCGTATTGATATTTTCTGGTCCTCCTAAAGCTGCAACAATCGTGCTTGCTAAACCTTTTTCATCTTGAGGTACTCCTTCTTTAGCAGGTACATTTTTAGTCTTACTTTCGTTGTACTCATTTTTAGAATAAAGTTTTGTTTCTTGACCGGTATCTTCACGACCGATTGTTTTATATTTGAATGTTGTAATCAAGAAACGGAAAGTAAAGTAGTAGATAGCGAAGAATACAAGTCCTACTAAGATATACATTGGCCATCCGGTTTTCTCAATTCCCAAAGGTACATTGTATAATAAGAAATCAATAAAACCATTTGGTCCGATAGCTCGAACGTTCAATAAGTTTAATACAACCATACTTAATCCACTTAATACTGCATGGACGATGAACAACAACGGCGCTACAAACATAAATGAAAATTCAATGGGCTCTGTTACTCCTGCTACAAATGATGTCACTACTGCAGGAATTAAAATAGCTTTTGCCTTATTTTTATTTTCAGGACTTGCTGTTTGGTACATCGCTAGGCAAGCACCAATTAAACCGAACATTTTAGAAATTCCACGTGCATCCCAAATCACGCTTGGAGATAAGATACTGACACTAGGATCTGCAATTTCAGCGAAGTAAATATTTCTAGCCCCTTCGAAAATTTGTCCGCCTACTTCTTGAATGCCTCCTAGGGAAGTATATAAGAAAGGTGTATAAACTAAGTGATGTAGTCCGGTTGGAATGAGCAAACGCTCTAACATTCCATATAAGAAAATCCCAAAATTTCCACTTTGATTGATCAATGTTCCTAAACTGTTGATACCACTTTGGAAAAATGGCCAAATATAAGTGAATGCAATAGCTAATAATACAACCACTGGGATCAATAGAATGAATACAAAACGAGTACCCCCATAAATCTGGAATGCATTATTAAATTCTTTTTCACAAAATTTATTGTGTACAATTGCTGTTACTACCCCTAATATAATGCCAAGGAAAACACCCATATCCAGAACTTGAACACCCAATACCATCGTTTGTCCCGTTCCTTGTAAAGATTCTCCTTCGAATAATAATCCGCTGATTTCCATAAATTTGTTCATTGCATTAATAAAGACTAAGTAACCTAAAACTGCTGTAAATCCAGCTTCCGATTTTTTCTTATTCGCTAGACCAACTGCTAGACCCATACAAAAAATTAAACCTAAATTATTTAAAATGGATACTAAAGAACCGGATAAAATCGTTCCAAATCCCATGGTAATTGGATTATTCAAAAAGGGAACGGTTTCAATTAGTTTTGCATTTGTAAATAAATTACCGATTGCAATTAAAATCCCTGCAATGGGTAAAATCAATACCGGAATAAACATAGCTTTAGAAAAACGCTGCATACCATCCATTAATTTCTCTTTCATACCTCTTGCCTCCAACTTTTTATTGTTTCGTTTCTTTTAATAAATTTAGTTTATCTTGAAAACGGTTTATTGTATAGCTTTTTGGGTACATAAAAAACGTGTTTCGCACTTTAGAAACACGTTTCACTCATTCACTATTTTCTTTTGCAATTCCTCAAGATAAGTTTTGAAAATAAATTCTACTAACATCAATAGTCTAGGAAAAAAACTATTCGGCAGCATATTGCGATCATCCAGTTTATTATTGTCATTAATCTTAAAGTTTAAATCTGATAGTTCTGCTGCTCGATTGCTTGTTTCCTTTGTAAACGTGATCGTAAAAATCCCTTGATCCTTTGCTACCAATAGTTTATCAATCACTTGTTGGGTTTCCCCAGATTTTGAGATCACAATAAAGGCTCCAATATCTTCTAGATTGTTTTCAAATACACCTATTGAGTCCGTTCCAGTTGCGATAACTGTTTTTTTACCTAAAACCAACAATTTTTTGTACAAATACTCTGCTGCTATGGCCGAAAAACCCGTTGCATAAATAAAAATGTATTTTTGTTTTAAATGCAAAACCTGGTGAATAAACTGGTTGATGTCTTCTCTGCTGTTCTCTTTAAAAAAATCTTTCTGACTAATACGCAAAAAATCTTCATCATTGTCTGCAGGGTGATCCTCTATCTTCTTAACCATTGGTAGTAATTGGTAATACAAGTCAATAAAACCTGTGTATCCCATTTTTTTGGACAGCCGAATAATGGTTGAAGGAGAAGTAAAGTTGTCTTTAGCAATCTCACGTACACCTCGTTCTAATACATCATCGATATTCTCAATAATGTAATGCAAAATTTTTATATCCAATTCGGAAAGATTTTTTCCTTGAATCAATTTACTGATATCATTCACTTAGCTTCCCTCCTATCCATCTGGTCATCAATCATTTTCTATTGTATCAAGCCATATTTCCGCAATTATCTCGTGACCTTCTTGCGTAGGATGCACCCCATCTTCTCCTGTTAGTAAAGCAAAACCTTGTTTGATTCCATTAGCATTCAGTAAGCCATCTAGTGGAATTAAATCAGCTTGAAATTCGTAAGCAAGTTTGCGTACTACTTGAATGCGCGGATCTAAATCGCTACGCCACATTTCACGATCAGTTGGATAAGGCAGGACAAAAGGCTCCATTAAAATAATTTGACGGACAGACTTTTCTACCAGTGCTGTCAATAAAGTGCGGTATTGCTGCTCAAATTGTTGCAAATCTTCTTGACTGCCGAACTGATTTTGTCCCACCGTATGCCACGTATCGTTGATTCCAATCAAAATAGATACAACTGTTGGATTTAAAGAAAGACAATCCACGTCCCAACGAGCAGCCATGTCCTTCAACTTATCTCCTCCAACTCCTCGATTAGAAAAAGTCAGCTCTAATTCGGTATAATTTTCCTTTAAAGCGGTTGCTATCATTAGAGGATAGCCTTGACCTAAATCTGCAACATTCGTTCTATCACGGCCAACATCTGTAATACTGTCCCCGATGAATAGAATATGGTCTTTAAGATTTAACTTCATAAATACGGTTCCTTCCCTTCATTGTGTACACGCTGACTGTAAACGTGTACAATTCCATACGCAATAATTTTAACTCACTATTTATTTTTATAACTTCAGTTTACCTTTATTCTTTTAAAGCAGCAATTCAAACTTTAATTTCCAGATTAAAAAATGTGAAAATTTAGTCTGTTATTTTTATTTATAAAGTCGTTAAATTAGCTTTTTATACTTTTCTTTGTTAAACTGCATTGTAAGGGTTTTAAAACTACTTTCTAGTTTAACACTAGTTAAGTTAACTCAAACCACTCATCACCATAGTTTGAAAGGGGAAAATAATATGAAAGTCAATGCTACTTTAAGAACAGAGGTCGGATCTTCAGCGGCTAATCGTGCAAGAAGAGAAAAAAAAGTAACAGCCGTCGTTAATGGAAAAGGTATCACAAGCACTGCAGTATTATTAGACAGCAAAGAATTAGATAACGTTTTAAAAACATTAGGTAAAAATGCTATCTTTGATGTTGCCGTTCAAGATGGTGAAACTCATCAAGTTATTATCAAAGAGATTCAAAATGCAACTCTTGTAAATCAAATTTTAGACGTTGAATTACAAGTTATTCAAAAAGGAGAAAAATTAACGGTTACTGTTCCAATTAATGTTTTAAATGCTGATGAAGTTAAACGCGGCATTGTTTCTCAAACATTAAACGAATTAGAAATCGAAACTCTTCCAACGAATATCCCAACTGAATTTACTGTTGACGTTAGCGCATTAGAAATTGGTGACGCATTATATGTTTCAGATATTAAAGTTGACAAAGAAATCACTGTATTAAACGATGTTGAACAATCTGTTGTGAGCGTATTGCCTCCATCAGCTGAAGAACCTGAAACGGCTGTTGAAGCTGTTGAACCTGAATTAATTGGTGAAAAAGAAGAAGAAGCAAAATAATCATTCTTGATCAATTAATAAATGAACCAAACCTTTCATCCATTGCTTTAAGAGCTCTGGATGGAAGGTTTTTTATTTGTCTTAATCATAAAAATAATTTCAAGTATAAGAATAGAATATGGTAAACTTTGAGTAAGAGAGAATCACAAGGAGAATACTAAGATGGATAAAACGTATTTAGATAAATTTTATAAAATGAACCATACTGAAAGAATGAATGCTCTTGTTGCTTCAGGTAGACTAACTACAGATGACTTGTTGCTAACCAAAGGCCTACTCTTATCAGATGAGTTAGCCGATAATATGATTGAAAACCATATAGCTAATTATGAACTGCCGTTAGGAATCGCTTTGAACTTTTTAATCGATGAAAAGGACTATATCATACCAATGGCTATTGAGGAACCCTCTGTCATTGCTGCCGCTAGCGCCGGAGCAAAAATCATTGCTCAAGCAGGTGGTTTTAAAACAACTATTTCAGAACGCATTATGATTGGACAAGTTGCCTTAAAAAATGTTCCTGATATTCCTATTGCCAAAAGCAATTTGACTCAACACAAAAATGATATACTAAAAAAAGCTAATGACGCTCACCCTTCTATCGTTAAGCGTGGAGGCGGTGCAACAGATTTGTTCATCCGTGTCATTGAAGCTGATGTTGATGCTGACACACCTGAGTTTTTAATGGTTCATTTGCATGTATCTACACTTGAAGCTATGGGCGCCAATATCATTAACACTATGATGGAAGGCATTACAGCTTATCTTGAAGAGTTAACAAAAGGATCGGCTTTAATGAGTATCCTTTCTAACTATGCGACAGAATGTCTGGCTAGTGCAATTTGCCAAATACCCGTAGGCCTCTTGGAAAAAAATGGGTATTCCGGTGAAGAAGTGCGCGATCGTTTGATTGAAGCTGGTCAATTAGCTTATGTTGATCCTTACCGAGCAGTTACTCATAATAAAGGCATCATGAATGGCATTGATGCCGTGGTTTTAGCATCTGGTAATGATTGGCGTGCTATTTCTGCTGGTGCACATGCTTATGCCTCACGCAATGGACAGTACCGTGCTCTATCTTCATGGAAAAAAGCTGAAAATGGCGATTTGATTGGTCAATTGACTTTGCCTCTGCCTGTTGGCTCAGTTGGCGGATCGATTTCCATCCATCCAGCTGCTCAGTTCAGTAAACGCTTATTGGGCGATCCATCGGCTAAAGAGTTAGAAGCCGTCATCGTTTCCGTTGGATTGGCTCAAAATTTTTCAGCACTTAAAGCATTAGTGACTGAAGGCATCCAAAAAGGGCATATGGGCCTGCAAGCTCGTTCTTTGGCTATCAGTGCGGGAGCAGCGGGTGTAGACATCGAAAAAGTCGCTGAGCAGTTAAAATCAGCTGAAAACATGAATCTGTCTACCGCTAAAGCTCTACTCAAAGAGATCAAATCATAATTAAACAAGAATACTTAAAATGGTGCCTGAAACTCGTGCTATTCTTCAATCCAACTCTTTCATGGAAGAGTTGGATCTTTTTGTTAGTTCACTGTTCCATGAAAATGGTTTTCATGGAACAGTGACTCTCCATTTGAAGCTCACTTGTCCATGAAGATGTGTTTCATGGACAAGTGGGGCTACTTTTACGCTCAACTCTTTCGTCAAAGCCTGTTTCATGGAAGAGTGACTTATCCTATCAATTAGCAAAGACAAAAAAAACTCATTCCCATCTCTGATGAACGTAATCATCAAGGACAGAAATGAGTTTTTTTTGGAGCATTTTCTAATCGTTTTAGTTTGCTTTATTTACATATTGACGCATATTGTCTTTCATACCCGCCAAATAGATAGTTGCTGGATCTTTTGTAGCTTCAAATGTTGCAGTAGATCCATCGATTGGAATTGTTTGTTGAAAAACTTCCTCATACTCTTCAATTGAAATCTCTGTTCTTGAAGCAAATAACTCAGTATGACTTTTTGTTTGTAGATACTCGCGATAGTTCGGTTGCAAGATACCTGTAAAGAACTCCCCAACTGCACCTGAACCGTAACTATATAATCCAATTCTTGAACCATCTTTCAACTGTTCGCTTTGTTCAAGTAAAGAAATAAAACTTAAGTATAGCGAACCGGTATAAATGTTTCCAACATTGCGATTATAGGTTGTGCTTGATTGATAATTAGCCAATAATTTTTCTTGAGTAGCTTCATCTGCTTCTTCTACTACAGTTCTTAATGCTTTAAGACCCATTTTAGTATAAGGCAAATGGAAACAAATGGCTTCAAAATCGTTTAAATCTAAACCTGATTTGGCTTTGTATTGTTCCCAAACCGTTGTAAAAAAATGAATGTACTGTTCATTTGAGAATTTACCGTCAACAAAAGCTGTATCTGAATACACTGGACGCCAAAAATCCATAATATCTGCTGTTAAGTAGGCACTTTGATTTTCTAATGCCATGATCTTTGGATCAGCACTGATAACCATGGCTACCGCACCAGCTCCTTGAGTAGATTCTCCCGAAGTGTTCAATCCATAACGCGCAATATCAGATCCCAACACCAATACTCTGCTATCTGGATTTAAAGCGATATGCCCTTTTGCCATTTGGATTCCTGCAGTAGCGCCATAACAAGCTTGCTTCACTTCAATAGAACGCGCATTTGGATTTAATCCTAGCAAATGGTGCACGTACACGGCACCAGATTTTGAATTGTCGATACCTGATTCTGTACCAAAAATAACAAAATCAATTTTTTCTCTATCCGTCTCATCTAGTATCATTAATGCTGCATTTGCGGCTAATGTCACTGGATCTTGTGTGATAGGAGCTATAGCCATTTTTTCTTGACCAATCCCAATAGTAAATTTTTCTGGCTCTACATTTCTAGCTACTGCCAATTTGTTCATATCTACATACATATGCGGTGCATAAAACCCAATTTTGTCTATTCCAATTTTCAAAAGAAAGGACCCCTTTTTTATTTAATGACTTCTCTTATACAGCTTTATATTCAGTGCATACCTGCCTATTAACCTGTTCTACATCAGCATTCTAATAAATCATAAGTTATTCACAGTTAAAAAACAACTGTTTGCTTGCAATCTAAAGAGAAGCTTAAGAATCTAATCACTAGATAGAGATTTAATATACACTCAATCGTCTTCTTTTAATTTAAGAAATTTCGATATCCTGTTTAATGCTTATTAATTTTGTGATTTCTTCTTTCAATACGGCTAAAGGGTCATTGCCGCATGGGTATTCAATAGCTGTATTGATATCAGTTGGAAATTTACTTAAAACCTCTGCTATAGGTATATCTCCTTCACCTAAAAGCGTCATTTCCAATGTCTCTTCTTTGATATCTTTCAAATGGACATAGGTTACCTGCTCCTTTAAAAATTCTGCGTTCTTAACGGGGTCCTCATGAACAAACACAAAATTTCCAGTATCAAAGGTTATCGAAATATCTGCCCCTTTTTCAATTAATTGAGTACATAGTTTATTTAATTTATCCGCTGTTGAATAGCTTTCTTGACCATTCTCAATCGTAAAATGGCTTATCCCGTATTCTTTTAATACGTTATTTAAAACTATAACATCTTCTGTTGAAACGTCTTTAACGTAACCTGCTCCAAATTTTAAATGCTTTGAACCTAACTCCTTTGTTTCTTTTGCATATAACCTTAAGTCCGGTTCCTTCATCATTTGCTCTGCATAAAGCACATCCGGAACAGAATACAATAATTCAAATCCATATTTTTTTGCTGCTTCATTAAGATCTTTAAATTCAGATTGTTCTTCAATGTAATCTCTTCTGATTTCTATTTTTTTTATCCCTAATTGAGAAAGACCTTCAAAAAAATCCAATTGTTTCTTTCCTTCTTTAACTAACTCATCAAAAACAAGCATATTTACTACGATTGTTTCGTTCATTGTTTCATTCCTCCTTAGTAAAACTCTTTGAAATTTTTATTTATAACATAAAAAAAATGGTAATCCATTAATACTAGATTACCATTTTTATTCTCTATATTCTTATTAACTGTTTGAGTTAAGTGTTATTTATCTGATTTGTGTTTTATCTGGAACTTCAAAAACACTATTTTTAATGATATCTTGGTACCAAAAAGCTGATTTTTTTAATGAGCGGTCTCTGTTATTATCTAAATCGATTCTGACTAATCCATAACGATTCTTGAATGCGTTCATAGGAGATACACAATCGGTAAATGCCCACAACATATACCCTTTACAGTTTGATCCAGCTTCAGTTACCTCAATCAAGCTATTCAAATGCTCTGTAATAAATTCGATGCGGTAATCGTCTTGTACGACTCCATTGCTGTCCATAAACCGTTCTTCATCTTCAATACCCATCCCATTTTCTGTGACCATCCACGGAATATTTCCGTACTCATTTTTTATACGAATGCCGAAATCAAACATCATTTGAGGATAAATTTCCCATCCTCTAGACTTATTCATTTTTCGACCAGGTAATTCAAAATGGTCATAATAGAACGCTGGATGGAAAGGTGTTTGCTCATTCCATTGGTAGCTTGGTGCCTTCACACGATTTGGATAATACAAATTGATTCCTAAATAGTCTACCGTATTTTGCGCGATAATAGCCAACTCTTCAGTTGTATGATCAAATAAGATACCGTGTTTTTCTAGTAGTGGGAACAATTCTTCAGGATACGTTCCTTTAACCAACGGGTCTAAATAAATACGGTTGAAAAATAAATCGTACATTTCTGCCGCTTTTTTATCTGCCTCTGAAGAAGATCTTGGATACGTTACTTCTGGATTAAGTACAATACCAATTTGACCGTCATAATTATTTCTATGATATATTTCTACAACTTTTGCGGTTGCCAAAACTTTATGATAATTCCATTGCATCCATTTTTTTGTGTTTTGCTCATGTGGATAACGAATAGCATCTAAATAAGTACGCGTTTGAATCACTACTGGCTCGTTAAAGGTAAACCAGTGTTTCACACGGTCTGCGTAACGGTCAAAAACGATTTCAGCATATTGTGCAAACAAATCAACTACTTTTTTAGAACTCCAACCATCATATTTTTCTAGCAAATAAGTCGGCAATTCATAATGTTCAAGGCACAACATCGGTACTACACCGGCTTCAATCAAACTATCTACATAACGGTCAACAAATGAAGCGTAGTCCTCGTCAACTTCCAAAGTTTCATAATTCGTAAAAAATCTTGACCAGTTTATTGAAGTTCGAAAATGGGTTAATCCAATTTCTTTCATTAGATCAATATCGTCTTGATAGCGTTCATAAAAATTGGTTGCGACTCCTGGACCAAAGCCTTCATGCCAAACATGTCTCTCATTTTTGTACCATGTATCAAGGTATGAATCTTGCCCTTCTTTTTTGCCTTTCCAACCTTCTGTTTGCCATGCAGATGAACCAGCGCCAATAATAAAATCCTTTGGAATTTGTTTTTTCAATTTTATACTCTCCTTCATTTATATATTTAGTTAACATTATGCCTGACAGTTTTATTCACTTGACAGACAATAAAAAGCCATAAAATGAAATTTTTATGACTTTTTATGACTTGCTATGAACTTACATTTAGTCTATTGTTACACCTGCAAGTTTTTTATATACGTCAACAACTTCAGACGCCATATCTCTAAATGTTATAGCATTCATCAAATGGTCTTGGCTATGCACAGCTAATAAAGAAACCGTTAGTTCTTCACCAGAAGCTTCTTGTGTCAATAAACTCGTTTGAGCATGATGAGCTTCAACTAAAGATTTATCTGCTGAATCCAATTTCTCAGCTGCTAATGCAAAATCATCTGTTTTTGCAGCATGAATAGCTTCCATTGCATCACTTTTAGCGTTTCCTCCATGAATAATTAAGCCCATGATTGTTTCTATATTTATTGCTTGTCCCACTTCAAAAACTTCCTTTCATAACCATTACTGATTAATTCATTAATTTAATAGCTTGATCTAATACATTTTCACCGTTCATTTTACCGTAATCTTGCATGTTGATAATGTCTAATGGAATATTTTTTCCAGCTAATTTCTTTTCGAATTGGCCTTTCATAAATCGAACTTGTGGCCCTAATAACATAACGTCAATATTTTTACTTGAAATGTTTTTATCTGCTTCTGCCGCTGATACTGCAAAAATTTCTGTATCCATATCGCGAGCTTTTGAAGCCGCTTGCATTTTAGTTACTAATAAACTTGTACTCATACCTGCTGAACATACTAACATAATCGTTTTTTCTGCCATTATTTATCACTCCATTAAGTTATTTGGTTTACACTTATTATAATGCAAGTATCGTGCCAACTTTTTCAAATGTAAACACATTCAGAAAGCCTTTTCTTTTGTTATTTCAGATTACACACTATTGATAAAAAAATACACACTTTGTCAGTGTGTATTTTTTTATCTATGCAATTTCACTTGATTTTCAATAATCATTTGTGCAATATAGGCAATCTCATCCTCTGGAATGTCCATTTGATAGTGTTTTTCTAATGGAATAAGAGTCGCTTTGATTACATCCATCGTCATGCGATTTTTTTTAGCATATGCTTCTAATCCATGGAATTCGCGGATAATCGTACCTGTTTGTAGTCCTTCAATCAAAAATGCCAAATGTAACAGCATACCCGTTTCCACGCCTGCTGGAATCATAACATTCATCTGATTTTTCATTTGTTGAATTAGTTTTTGCAAAAAGCGCATCAGTTGTTGGATAGAACCAACTTTTTTTAAAGTACCCGTCAATGAATGTATGATCTCGTTTATGGGAAGCTCTTCTTCTAGTTGATTGCTTAGCAGCAGTAATTTTTCATCATTAAATATATCATATGTGGTATAAAAGGGAATATTTTGATAATCAAATTCAACAGTCCCTACTATAGCTTTGATATCATACGTTTCCATCAACTGATCAATTCGTTGTTTGAATGCTTCGCGGTGTAAAAATTGCAAAGGAATAATTTTCACTTTTGTAGAATCCACTACTGGAAGAATGCGTTGTTCTAATTTTTTAGCTACTCCTTCTCCCGTAAAACAGGTAACTAATATGGCTTTCTTTTTCTTTGCATCCACTAAGGTTAGTTGTTTTGTACTGCTTTTTAATACCGTTTGACAACTTTGGTACATTTCCTCTAATGTACGGCCAATGCTAGCCATTCTTACAGCTTCCAAAACGACTAAAGTACTCACCATAGGAAGTGTTTTAACTCGTATACCTAAATCTTCTGCTAACATGTTTCCAAAAGTATTTAATGAACCCATATCAGTTAAAATCAGCAATCCTTGTTGATAGATTTCCTTGTTTCCCTCAATTGTTTGACGCACCAGTTGGTACATTTCTTGAACTTTCATAGTCAATGGCATATTGACTGCTACACCATCTGTCGTTTCTAATAATTCTTTTACAGTTTCCAACATACTGCTTGCGGTAGTTTTCCCATGCATTAAAACCATAACAGCTGTCATTGCTTCTTGTTTTTGAGCCTTTTCGACTTCTTCTTGTTTTGTTAAAAACAACGTGATAAACCCAATTTCTTCAAAAGGAATCTCCACAGAATAGGCTTCTTCAATCATAGCTGAAAGATCGATTGCTACTTGAAATTCTTTCGAGTAGTTCTTTCGTATCTCATTCAAATTTGGAAAATCGATTCGTTGATTTTCCTCTATTCGCTCCAAAGCACTTTGCAGATGAAGAGCAAAAGCAAATTCAATTTTAGTAGAATATGAACGGTGCAACCTTTCTTTAGCAAGAGAATACATTTGTTCAACTAAATCTTTTAGTACTGGATCAATAATGTGTTTTCGTACATCGGATGTGGTCGAAAGTGTTTTGATGTATTCATTAAAATAAGTCTTCTGTTCTTTATGTCCTAATCCGTCTAAGTGATAATTTTCTAAAAGATTCTCATTTGTCTTTTTCAAAAGATTCTTTTCTATCAAGGGTACGATTGCTTTTTCCTTCTGTTGATAAGCTAAGGAGTTAGTTGAATCCGTTATTGGCATGTACGTAAATTCTGCTTGGTCTAGCTGAATCAATCGTTCCATTTGCTTGGGCATTTCTTTTATGGATAATAGTCCTTTTTGAACTTGCAGAGGCAAGTCTTTTTGATCAATTTTTAAAGAATGTCTGTTTTCCATTCGAACATTCAAGAAAGCTTTGGCGCAGACTAATTTTAAATCTCGTTGAAATTGCCCAATATTTCCTTCTGGTTGATACAACATAAAGGCTAATAAAGCTTCTCTTTCAATGGTAATTTTTTGGTTAAGACGTTGTGCTTCCTGTTTTAAAAAACTGTCTATTAACTCATATCGTTCTTCCACTGTACGTTCAATTAACACAGGTAAGGTTATGGCCATTGGGATTCTGCGCGTAAACGTTGACAGTAATACATTAGATTTTTCTGTTGTTGCTCCAATAATCAATACATTTGCATGATGCGTTTCATTGCTTTCTCCTAGAGGACGGTAAATTCCTTTATCAATAAATGTGAACAACATTTCTTGGCCTTCAGGTGGCAATCGGTGAATTTCATCTAAAAATAAAATACCGTTATCGGCTTGGTGAATAAGGCCTGTTCGATCTTGAGTAGCACCAGTATAAGACCCTTTTTTCACACCAAAAATATGCCCAAAAAGCAATTGTGGATTTTGGGCATAGTCTGCACAGTTATACGTTACAAAAGGAGAATCTTTAGATAATGCTCTCGATTCAATCGCAAATTGATACATACATTCTGCAAATAACGATTTTCCTGTTCCTGTTTGTCCAAAAATAATCGTATGCAACCCATTGGGAGGATACAAAATAGCCGATTTTGCTTGTTGTACCATTTCTTTTAGAGAAGCATCGTAGCCTATTAAGCGAGAAAAAGCATTCATTTTAGAGTATTCTTCTTGCTCATTTTCTTTGACTGCTATTGCTTGATACAATACTGGACGTCCAATTATCTTTTCTATTTGGTTTTCTTTATACAATTCATTTAAGTAACGGCTAACATTTGCACGGTCCAACGATAAAGCTAAGGCAATATCTTTGGCTGTTGTCCCTTTATTCATATCATTTAAATAATCTAATACTAATTTTTTTCGGTTATTCGTCACTTTTCCTCCCCCTTACTTTGAGAGTTCTATTCTTTTAAAACTTTTGATTCATATCTATAAATGTGAAACTACGTGTATCATAACGATGGCGACTTCGTGAATGCTCAAAAGGGCGACCATCTTTTAAGTACACGATTTGTTCAACCTCTAATACAGGATCATGAACACCACAGTTCAAATACTCTTGATCGTATTTAGAGGACTTGTCTGCACGAATTTTACGAAACGCTCCGCTAAAAGTTATATTTAATTCATCGTGAAGGTATTTATAGATGGAACCTTTAATGATGTCTTCCGTTAAACCGACTGCCAAATCCGTTGGCATATAAGTGTGTTCTAGGACATAAGGCTTACCATCAAGAATTCTTAATCTAATGAGATTATATACCGGCATATTTTTTTCAATCATTAAATGCTGCATCATTTCTTCATCTGGAAATTCAACTGTAAATTTAATGATTTTACTTTCTAATTTATGACCTTGCATCTGTTTGGTTAGTCCATCGTATTCATTAACAGCAGCATTTTTTTCATTTAAGGGAGAATTTTTCATCACAAATGTTCCAGAACCACGTTGGCGATAAATTAACCCTTCCATAGCTAAAATGTCTAGTGCTTTTTTTATTGTCATTCTGCTAACTTTAAATTCTTCAGACAAGGTTACTTGATCTGGGATAAGAGATTCCACTTTATATTCGCCATTTGTAATGCGATTCCTTATTTCATCTGCTATCGCTTCATACTTTACCATAGTGGTGCCTCCTTATTCTTGTACTCACAATCATCATAGCTTAATTAAAATCATAAGACTAGCCTTATGATAAAAAAGGATTGTTTCCCCTCAAAATTTATACTAAAAAAAGAACCTGCCTAAAGAGGCAAGTTCTTTTTATTCGTTGTTTTATGCCTTTTTGTCTATTATTAATCAGCCATAGAAACAGTGTTTAGATTTACTTTGTCAACTAGTTTAAGGAATGGGAACCAAATCAATCCGATAAGAGCCATATCAATAACTTGAAGTACTCCACCCATTACTGAACTTGTCGCCATGATTCCGTTAATAACAACTGGGATTGTCCATGGTACTGTAACCCCTGTTGGTATCGGGAATATTCCTGTAGACATCATAGCATAGTTGAATGCTGTTGTTACCAATGGAGCAAGAATCCAAGGAATAAAGATAGAAGCATTTAATACTAACGGCATTCCAAAAATCAATGGTTCATTAACGTTAAAGATTGCAGGTCCTAAAGCTAAGCGACCGATTTCTTTATTTTGTTTACTCTTCATAATGAAGGCTAACAATAACACAACGATTAATGTACTACCAGATCCACCCATACCAACAGTGTAAATTTCCATAAATGGTTTAGTTACGATATGTGGTAAAGCTTCTCCAGCTTTATAAGCATCAAGGTTTTCTAAAGCTAATGTGTTCCAGATTGGGTCCATTACTGAGTTAACAATAATTTGACCATGTAATCCAAAGAACCATAGGAATTGAACAAAGAATACTGCGATCAATGTAGCTGGTAATCCACTACCAAGAGCTGTTAAAGGCTGTTGAATAGCTGTATAAACAACATCATGTAAGTTTGTTTCGAAGAATCCAATAACTGCTGCATTAAGCAATAAGAAAGTTGTTAAAGTAATAATAGCAGGTAATAAGGCTGCAAATGAATTTGCAACTGCCGGTGGAACACCATCGGGCATTTTAATAACAATACCTTTTTTTACAACACGTGTATATATCTCAGCTGCAATAAATGCTGCGATCATACCGATAAACATTCCTTTTGCACCAAGACGGTCTAGAGCTAACACACCAGGTACTGCTTCTCCTGATTCAGTTAACATTGAGAACGGTGTCAAAATCAAGTAAGAAGCTAATGATACTGCTCCACCGAAGATACCTTCGACATCATATGATTTACTTAAATAAAATCCGATACCAAACGTAACAAAAATGGTCATAATCGACATTGTAGCATTTTGTCCATTACCGAACAAGTTCCCTAAATTACCTTTTGTAGCATCACTGAAAAATGGCAAGTTATTTAATACAACTACAATCGAACCAAACATGGTAATTGGAAAAGCAAGCATGAATGCGTCACGTAAAACTTTAAGGTAACGATTTTCACCTAATTTTCCGGCAATAGGAAGTAATTTTTCACCAAGCATATCTATAAATCCATTCACTGGTATTCCTCTTTTCTGTTCTTATTTTCTAAGTAAAATAAATACGTAACACTTTGTATAACAAACTAAAAATAGGCCTCTTTTTAGTTTTCATCAATTACTTGAAATCGATTACATATGAATAATATCACTTTTAATTTTATATGTCTAGTCTTTTATTTAAAAAAACTGAACTTATTTAAAAAAGCGTAATTCCCAAAAGGAAATTACGCTTTTTTTATCAGTTAATTAGTCAAAACCATTAGCGTCGGATACTTCTTTAAACCAACGTCCACTTTTCTTAACCGTTCTTTTGCCTTCATTTTCAATATCAACGGCTATAAACCCATAGCGGTTTTTATAAGCATTTGTCCATGACCAGTTATCCATACATGTCCACATATGGTAACCCAGTACATTGCTGCCTTCTTGAATCGCTTGATGCATAAATGTTAGATGATCTTTTACAAACTCGATACGGTAATCATCTTCTATACTTCCATCAGGATTTATATATGATTCTTCACCTTCTACACCCATTCCATTTTCAGAGATGTAGCAACGAATATTGCCGTAGTTTTCTCTTAGGTTTGTTAAAATATCATAAACCCCTTTTTCGTAAATCTCCCATCCACGGTATGGATTCATTTTACGATCAGGTTTGATGTAGTTGTCAAAATAATCATCCGGCATAGGACCATCAGCAAGTTTTTCTGATGATTCTTTCGCTTTGATTCGACGAGGTTGGTAGTAGTTAACGCCTAACAAATCGACTGTATTATTTTTGATTGTTTCTAAATCGCCTTCTTCGATAACTGGTAAATGATCGATTTCTTTCAACAATTCAACTAAATCTGTTGGAAATTCCCCTTTAACTGAAGGATCTAAGAATGAACGATTAAAGAATGCATCAGCAAGTTGTGCTGCTTTTACATCTTCAGGATTGGATTCATCTCTTGGATAACTAGGTGTCAAGTTCAGAATAATTCCGATTTCACCACCTAAGTTCATTTCATGATAAACTTTAATCGCTTTAGCACTTGAAAGCACTTCATGATAAGCAACTTGAACAGCTTTTTTCATATTCACTTCATTTGGATAATGGAATTGGTATAAGTATCCACCTTCAACCGGTACGATAGGTTCATTATGTGTAAACCATTTTTTAACTCGATCACCAAATAATTCGAAACATTTTTCAGCAAATTCTACATAAGCGTCCACTGTTTCTCTGTTTACCCAACCACCTTTTTCTTGCAATTTCATAGGCATATCAAAGTGGTATAAGTTAATAAATGGTTCAATATCATTTGCAAGCAATTCATTGATCACATCATTATAAAATTCAACAGCTTTTTGATTGACTTCTCCTGTGCCATTCGGAATTAAACGGCTCCATTGAATAGAAGTTCTAAATGTTGTATGTCCTGTTTCTTTCATTAATTGAATATCTTCTTTATATTTTTCATAAAAGTAAGAAGTTTTCTCTGGTCCTACTTGGTTAAAGAATTTTTCTGGTTCTTCACGGTACCAATGATCCCAAATATTATCCCCTTTGTTATCGCCTTCAAAAACGCCTTCTGTTTGTGGTCCACTAGCTGCAGATCCCCACCAGAATCCTTCTGGAAATTCATACTTCATTATATTAAACACTCCTTTTTTTATCTTCACAACCAGACTAATTGTCTAGTCTTTTGCATAAAACAAGTATACATTTAAAAACGGAATATTACAAGATGTTAGCGCTATATTTTAAAAATAAAAAGAGAAAATACCCATTAAGGGTATTTTCTCTTTTTATACCTACTAGAAATAAATTTTACTCGGAATTCTTTTTTTAAATACAGTTATCCCATCAAATCCAACTTCTTTTGCCATCTCAATAGCTATTTCTTGATTTGACCCTACTGTTTCTGAGAAATGTGAATCAGAGCCTATTGTTAAAATTGTGCCTCCTACTGAATGATACAACCGTAAAACTTCTATTGAAGGTAAGGTTTCATTTAATGCTTTTTTTGCTAATCCAGATGTGTTGATTTCAATCCCAATACCACGTTCAATTGCTTTGCGTACTATTTTTTCTATAATAGGTTTGTAGGTTATGAAATCATAATTACCTACTGACTCTACTGCATAACGCTTAATTAAGTCTAAATGTGCAATCACATCAATATCAGCTTCAGCAACCATTGTATAAACTTCTTCGAAATATTGTTGATAGATTTCTTCCTTTGTTTTATTTACCATGAATGTGCGTAATTTTTCTTCTTTGATATTATGAACTGAACCCATAATAAAATCGAGTTCCAAGTAAACTAGCGCTTCTGTGTATTCTTCTTTCATCAAATGCGGTTCGCATAATTCGATTCCAGCCTTAATCACTAATTCGTTCCCGAATGATTCACGACACTCTGTTATTTGAGAAAAATAGCGGTTAAAATTCATATGACCATACGTTGGGGCTTTTGGATTTACAGAAAAATGCTCAGTAAAACAAATTTCATCCAATCCCATTTTTATAGCTTGTTCACACACTTCATTCATTAATGCTTGAGAATCAAATGAGTTATCCGTGTGGTGATGGTAATCTGCAAGATACATGAAATTATTACTCCTTAATTTAATTTATTCTCAAAAAATAAGATAACCCAATTGATAAGGGCTATCTTATTTTAATTTACTTTCAACTTTTTATCCACCTAATGTAATATCTTGGTCTTGATACCATTGCAATGCTGCATGTACTTGATCGAGATTGTAATCCGGCCACATTTCTTCAGCTACATAAAAATCAGAGTAGATCGATTGGATCGGTAAGAAGCCGCTTAACCTTCTTCTGCCGCCCCATCGTATAATAAGATCCATTCTTGAGATATCTGAAGATGCAATATTTTTTGTGAAATCTTGCTTAGGATCAAAATCGCTTTGTTTTATGCCATAGTTTAAATCCCAATTCCAACCGTAATTCACTAAAAAGTTGATTTTCATTAATCCTTTTCCGAATTTAGTCCGTTTAGTATAAGGGAGCAACTCTTTTGGAAATAGTGGGGAATTAGTATTTCCAACAACCAATAAATCTGCATCTCTGTCTTTCAGTTTGTTGACCGCATCTACGCAAGCCTTTTGGAAAGCTTTAGTTTGTTCAGCTGGTCGTTTGGTATTGTCTACAGTAAAACCATAAAAAGTCATTTCTTCGATGCCTAATTCTAAACAAAGATGATACAATTCCAATCCAGGTTCTATACCAAATTTATAGCCTTCTTGTTTTTTAAACCCATTTTCTTGAGCCCATCGTCTATTGCCATCTGGTATAATGCCAATATGTTTAGGCAGACGTTTGTATAGTGCCATTTGATTTCCCCCTTTAACTTATCCTCTTATTATTGTAACTGAATTCGTGTTAAATAAATAATAAATCACTTTATTCTACAAAAAACCACTCAAAGAAGTTTCCTTTGAGTGATTTTTTTGTATTCAACTTCTATTCTCTACTATAAATGAACGAAGAGCGTACTCAGTAATCGTCTTTTCTATTTTTGCATTTAGGTACTTAAAACTAAACACATGATTCGTTTCATCTGTAAAATATCTTAACGTGAATACTTCTTCACCTTTATTTAAAAACATCTCTATCATTGAACTTTCAATCAATAACCGTAATTCCATCAAATCCTGCTTTAAAAAAGTTGTTCGTTTTTCTTTATTATTTGTCAGCCAATTGGTTCGTACTACCGTTAATTTTTTGTTTACTGCTTGATAATTGATTTCAATTTCATTTCTTAAATGAATGACAAAATCTGTTGCTGCTGAATACCATTCAATAAGAATGTCTTGTTGGAGTGACGTTAACGTAAACCTTTCATCTTGCATACTTTTGATAGTTACAGGATTTATTTCTCTTAAATGAGTTGTTTCAGCAATAGGGTATTGGATAAGTTCCCCACTCTTATACTTTACCTCTCGTGGGATCGATAATGCATGCAACCAGCCATTCTTTCTAGTAGGTACAGCTGCTTCTACTTCAGGCTCCATCACTCCGACCCAACCGTATAAAATCGTACGTCCAGCGTCATCATTAAAGGTTTGTGGCGCATAAAATTCAAAGCCATGATCTAGTTCCTTAAACGGTTGCTCATCCTTTATAAATTTACCATTATAACACAATTCACCTGTAAAATAACCAGATTGATAGATATTATTGTATTTTTCCCCCTCTGCTGTTAAGCCTTGGGGAGAAAATGCAAATACATCTTTGTCATCAAATCTCAAGACATCCGGACATTCCCACATATACCCTAACGAGAGAGGTTCATCCATCAACGATCCAGTTAAGGACCAGTCAATTAAATTAGTAGACTGATACATTAATGCATCACCCGTTAAGGTTTCTTCTTTTTGTGCTCCTAAGATCATCCACCAATTGCCGTCTTTTCCTTGCCAAACTTTTGGATCTCTAACATGTGCAGTGTAACCTTTTATTGGGTGCTCTAAAACCGGGCCTTTTTTCTCAAAATGGATACCATCTTCTGACACAGCTAAGCATTGATAACTTTTGCGTTCCCCATTCGCATCTCTAACATTTCCAGTGTAGAATAAATACAATTTCCCTTCAAAGGCGATGGCACTTCCAGAGTAACATCCGTCTTTATCATACCAATCAATAGGTTCCAATGCTGGCTGATGAGTTTCCCAACGAATAAAATCTTTCGTTGTCATATGCCCCCAACTTTTTGACTGATGTGTTGTATCCGTTTGATTCCATTGATAGAAGACATGATAAACACCTTTATAGTAAACGAGTCCGTTTGGATCATTTAGAAGTCCTTTAGGTGGCGTAATATGATAGCCTAACTCATAGTCATGGATTTTATCGATTTGTTCCATAAAGCTATACATCCTTTCAACCTTCTATTTCTTCTCTCATTTTATCACTGTAACCAAATAAATAAGTTAGTGTAAATGCTACTGCAATCGCGATAACATTCGTCAAAACATAGAGAAGGATTTGGTCATTCAAATAAAGTAATGTTCCTGGAATAACCGTTACAGACATACCAGTTGCTTCCAATCCAACTAGATCACCGAAGAAACCACCGATTCCTCCACCAACTAATGCAAAGACAAACGGTTTAACGTATCGCAAATTCACTCCAAACACTGCCGGTTCAGTAATACCTAAAAAAGCAGATAAGGTAGACGGATAGGCTAATGCTTTTAATTTTTTAGATTTTGTTTTCATAGCTACAGCTAATGAAGCTCCGCCTTGTGCTGCAACACTGGCTGTAATAATTCCGTTATATGGGTTCACACCAGTATTGGCTAGCAATTGAATCTCCAAGAAATTGAAGAGATGATGAATCCCTGTCACAACGATCAGTTGATTTACCGCTCCTATAACTAACCCAGCTAACCCAAATGGCAATCCTAATACCCAAATAGTTGCATTTAATACAACCTCTTCTAAAGAGTGAAAAATTGGTCCGATAATAAATAATGACAAAATACTCATGATCAATAATGTTGTGAATGGTGTTAAGAGAATATCAAGCGTTTCTGGTACCCGTTTGCGGATCCATCTTTCTACTTTTGCTCCTACAAAACCAGCAATAAAGGCTGGTAGTACGGTTCCTTGATAGCCAACAACTGGAATGAAACCAAACATGGTGATTGGATCTGCTGTCCCACCCGCTACTTCATAGGCATTTGGAAGAGCTGGATTAACCAACATTAATCCTAAGACAATTCCAATGATGGGTGATCCGCCAAAAACTTTAAATGAAGACCAAGCAACTAAAGCTGGTAAAAAAGCAAAAGCTGTATCCGTTAACACTTGAGTATATAATAAGAAATTAGGGCTAATATCAGTTGGTACCATTCCAAAGACAGCTAAAACTTGTTCTTGTGTTAATAATCCACGTAATCCCATAAATAACCCTGTAGCAACTAATACGGGAATAATAGGAACAAACACATCACCAAATGTACGAATGACACGTTGGAAGGCATTACCTTGTTTTTTTGCTTCCTGTTTCATTTCACCAGTTGATCCTTCATTGACACCTAAACCAACAACTTCTTCATATATTTTATTAACGGTACCGGTTCCAAAAATGATTTGAAATTGTCCAGAATTGTAAAATGCTCCTTTTACTTTTTCAATGCCTTCTACTTTGTTCTTATCTATTCTATTTTCATCGTTTACCATAATCCTTAATCTAGTTGCACAATGAGCTACAGAACGAATATTTTCTTTTCCACCAACTGCTGCAATAACTTCTTTTGCTATTTTTTTATTATTCGACATGACTTTTCCTCCTTTTCATTTTTGGAACCGGTTTCTATTTTTAGTTTAACCGATTTCATTTGTTCTGTCTAGCTTAATGTATATAAAAATCCTATGACTACCGTATGAGCTTAATGAAATTCACCTTATAGCGCATAAGAATACTTTGACTACCATATCGGTTAAATAAAATGTATCTTACCGATATAAAAATCAAAAAAAGTTCGATATAATTTCAAAATTATATCGAACTTTTTTTATAAGAAGTAGTTGATTCTCTCTTTACCAAAACATTAGGCAATTCTAAATTACGTATGCTATCCTCACCTTCAATTAATCCAATAAGGTTCGCTACCGAAACTGAACCTAATTCTTCATATGGGTATTTTACAGTTGTAATAGTTGGTGTAACGATTGATGTAACTTCATAGCCACCAAATCCAGACAATGAGAAGTCTTCTGGAATTGTTAATCCTAATGTGTGCGCAGCTTTCATAACGGCTAACGCGATATTATCAGTTGCACACAGAATATACGTCGCCGATGTTTCTGTCAATGCACTCATCGCTTTTTCATAAGCTTTTGAAAAGGAAAAACTTGTTTCAACAACTTCAACAGTCGTCTCTGGAGAGCTTTTCAACGCATCTAAAACGCCTTTCGATCTCAACTGTCCTACTGCCTCATCTTCTTCAAGAACGGTAAAATACAAAAAGGTTTTGTGACCTAAATTAGTTGCATAACTTCCCATTTTAAACCCAGCTTCATACTCTTGATGAACGATCGTATTTAATCCATCTGCAGACTGTCCCAGTAGCAAAACCGGAATATTGACGTCTGCAATTGCTTTTCTATGCGCTTGAGTCACAACCGTCGCCAATAAAATGATTCCATCTACTTTTTGTTTAGCTAAAGTATAAATATTTTCAACTTCATGTTCAACATTTTGATTTGTATTTGTAATAATTAATTGATAGTTTTTATTTCTTAATTCTTCATCGATACTCGCTAATATCGTATTTGTTGCGAAGGAATCTAGTCGAGGAATGATGGTACCTATCATCTTTGTTTTTTTCGCTTTTAAACTTTGCGCAAAAGTATTCGGTGTATAGCCGGTTTCACTAACAATTTGATCTAACTTGGTTTTCGTTTTTTTACTAACGGATCCGCCATTCAAATACCTGGAAACCGTACTTTTAGCTACCCCAGCTTTATGAGCGATATCTTTTATGGTTACCATCTTATCACCCTACGTTTCTTTGATCTTTACTCATAAATTTGCTTCAATAGCCATCAACAAGCAACCCGTTATTCCTGCATTGTCTTCAAGTTCTGGAGTGACAATGTACTCATCTAAAGAAGGAGTCGCAACATAACCAGCCATCAATTGAGTAAATTGTTCTTTGATCATAGAGAGCAATTGAGTTTGTTTCATAACCCCTCCGCCCAAAATGATTTTTTCAGGGCTAAGAATCAATGTATAATTCACTAGAGCTTGCGCCAAATAAAACGCTTCTATCTCCCAGACTTTTTTATCTTCTGCTAACTCATACCCTTTTTTTCCATAGCGTTTTTCAATAGCTGGGCCTGCAGCAACACCTTCTAAACAATTTCCATGATAAGGACAAACGCCTTCAAAATCATCATCAGGGTGCATGCTAACTAAAAGATGTCCCATTTCAGGATGCCCAAAACCGCTTAGTACTTTCCCATCAACTACAGCTCCACCGCCGATTCCGGTACCAACAGTTAGGTAAAGGCAGCTTTCCGTTCCTTGAGCGCTTCCTTTTTTAAGTTCTCCGTAAGCGGCTGCATTTACATCTGTCGTCCAAGCAACTGGAATACCGTATCTCTGTTTAACTGCTCCTAAGAAGTCAAAATTCTTCCATGCTGTTTTTGGAGTCGATGTTACATATCCATATGTAGCTGATTTTTCATTAACATCAATTGGTCCAAAAGATCCAATTCCAATAGAAGCTAATATATACTGATCAAAAAAGTCAAAAACTTGTTTCAGGGTTTCTTCTGGTGTAGTAGTAGGAATACTTACACGTTCTTTTATCTCTAATTGCTTATCGCTCACTGCACAGACAAACTTTGTTCCGCCTGCTTCAATTGCACCATACATCATACTTTTTCCTCCTAATGAATCTCCATAATAACTTTAGAAAAGGTTTTCTTAATCATCATATTACCACAGAATTTTCAAGAGTACTAGACGAGGAATGACTCTTTACAGGTGATAAAATTAACCTTAATAAAAAAGCTCCAAAGTAGTTTCCTGCTTTAAGAGCTTTATACCTACTAGCTATTTACGGTTTAAGTCAACGCTAGTAGATTCCTAATTTATTCTGTATAAGAGTTAAAATAAATCAAGTCTTTAAATACAAAAAGCTTGTGTTCATATTCTAACTTTTCCCTTTCTTTTAGTTTTTTAATCGTGTTTCCTACCGTTTCTCTTGAGCATCCACTCATATTCGCTATTTCATTAATCGTAATTGGATAAGGTATGTTGACCATTGTTGGATTGGAGTAGTCTCCCAACTCTTTCATTAAATAATTTAATGCTTTAATGATCCGATTTGTGGCATTTGATACGACCAAATACTGTAATCTTTCTTCATGACTTTTAAGAATTTTAGATAGTTTATGATAGAAGAAAATCATTTGTTTAGGATTTTTTTCTATCAGACTTTCAAAAAGAGTTGTTGGAATATAATACAACTCTATATCTGTTAAAGCATACGCAGAGTAATGATAAACCTTATCGGAAAACATTCCACCATACGGGAACAATGTTTCTTTTTTCACATAGTCAGTGTACGTGTAAAAAGCACTTTCGTCATATTTTTCAAGTCTAACCAATCCGTCGACTAAATAAAATATTTTTTCACGAATGTCTCCTTCGTCAAAGAGAATTTGTCCTTTTTTATACTTACGCAGATACATATTCTTTCGCAGAAGATTAAATTCGGAATCAGTAAATTCTGAAAAGACAGGCTTGTACCGTAGTTCATATAAGTTGATTACCTTTTTTTGAATGGTTGTCATCAAAACACTCCTATTCATGCTGTTCATCCTTAAACACTTGCCGATAGATAACTTATTCACAATATAAGTATAACACAAAAGCAAAAAAAGCCTTCTGAATAAAGGCTTTTTTGCTTTATTATGTGTTTCTCTTAATAGCGCTTACATCATTTTGTAATAATTGTTCCCGCCCCTTCTGTTAAAACATATTCGATATTTTTTAAAGATGTAACAATTGCTTTTCCATTTTTTGAATTTTCTACAAACGCAATTGCAGCTTCTACTTTAGGCAACATACTTCCTGCAGCAAATTGATGCTCAGCAATATAGCTTTTCATTTCGGTAACCGTTACTTCATTAAGTTGTTTTTGATTGGGTTGATTGTAATTGATATAGATATTATTGACGCCTGTCAACACCACTAGTAAGTCCGCTTGTATCAACTCTGCTAGTTTTTGAGAGGCAAAATCCTTATCGATTACAGCTTCAATACCTCTTAGTTCATTATCTCTTTTTACGACTGGAATACCGCCTCCACCTACCGTTATTGGAATGACTCCATTTTCTACTAATTGATTGATCACACTATACTCTTTAATACTGATGGGTTTTGGTGAAGGAACGACTTTGCGCCAACCTCTTCCAGAGTCTTCTTTAAAAACGGCTTGAGATCTTTCCATTTCTGCTTCAGCTTCTTCTTTTGACAGGAATGGCCCAACGGGTTTACTTGGCTGCTCAAAGGCAGGGTCTGCCTCATCAACAACCACTTGAGTGATCAATGAGACCACTTGCTTATTTATATTTCTTTTCTCTAAGGCTCGCCCAAGCGCATTTTGCATCCAGTACCCAATACTGCCTTGTGTCATAGCTACGCAGGTATCTAATGGCATAGCAGGATTATTAGGTGTATTTCCTGCAATCTGTTGTAATAATAAATTTCCTACCTGTGGTCCGTTACCATGTGAAATAACCAAGTCATCACCATTCTCAATAAATTTCACCAAATACTCTGCTGTTTCTGCAAGTGCTTGTTGTTGTGCTTGCGCACTTGCATCATTTGACAATATTGCATTTCCACCTAAAGCTACAACGATTTTTCTTTTTGTCATCATTATCACATTCCTCTACATATTACTGATGTCAATTGACCCATTTACAATCTGTATAATCGCTAGTATAAACAGAAACACAATGACGGCTGCTGCAATCCATTCACTCTTAGAAAATATTTTTTCATTATTTTCTTTTTGTACCCAAGCATAAATAATAATCCCTGGTGCGTACAACAACATGGTTAGCAGTAAGTAATCCACTCCACCGGCATAAATCAACCAAATAGCATAAATACTCGCTACTATTCCAATAAAAATATTTTGGTTCCGACGTTTTGTATCACTTGTTTCCATTAATGACAGTTTTAATTGATAAAAGGCTGTAAATGCATAAGGAATTAAAATAGCTGATGAAGCCAATGAAAAAGCGAAATTATAAGCACTTGAATTGATTAAAAAAGTGAATAAGAACAATTGGATCAGTACATTTGTAAATAATAATGAATTAACTGGTGCCCCATTTTTATTTTCTTTAATAAAAAATTTAGGGAAAGCACCTTGTTTTGCTGCTTGAAAAGGCAATTCAGCCGCAAACATAGTCCAAGCAAGCCAAGCGCCCGATACAGATATGATCACACCAATATTGATCAACACTGCACCCCACTTACCAACAACACTTTCTAACAAATAAGCCATTGCAGGTTGAGGCAAGTCAGCTAATTCAGGTCTAGTTAAAACAGCCATTGATAAAATCGTAGTTAGTAGATAAATGGCAATCACGGTTACTAAACCGATAATCGTTGCTTTACCAACATCAGATTTATGCTTAGCTCGACCGGAGAAGACCACTGCTCCCTCAATACCAATAAATACCCATACCGTAACTAACATCGTACCTTGAACTTGGTCCATCACTTCTTTAAATGAAAAATTTCCGGAGATCGTTCCCCAAAAGTCAGCTGTAAAAACATCTAATTTAAAGGCTACAAACATGGCCACAAAAAAGATGGCTAACGGAATCAATTTTGCTGCTGTGACGATTGCATTGATAAAGGAAGCTGTTTCGACTCCTTTTAATATAAGTGCGTGAACCAACCAAAGCATAACAGATGCCCCGATAACAGAAGCTAAGTTCTGACCGTCTCCAAAAATAGGAAAAAAATACCCGATTGAGCTGAATAGTAATGTTCCGTAAGCAACATTTCCTAAAAATGCTGACAACCAATACCCCCATGCTGAGTTGAATCCCATATATTTTCCGAATCCTTCTTTAGCGTAACTATAAATCCCAGCATCCAAGTCAGGACGCTTAGCAGATAAATTTTGAAAGCAAAATGCCAAGAATCCCATTCCTACACCGGCTATAATCCAACCAATGATTACCGGACCTACAGAAGCTTCTACAGCCATATCGGACATTAAATTGAAAATTCCGCCCCCAATAATTGAGCCTACAACTAGAGCAATTAAAGGAACCAAGCCTACTTTTTTATCTTCCACGATTTTTCCTCCTCAGTTTTAATGACTTTACTGTGTAGCCTAAACTAAAGTGTGGTATTCGTTTACTCGTATAAATACAAGTATGAGAACAATCACTTCTCATACTTGTGGGTTCATATAATTTATTTTGTAACCTAGACTTTAGGAATGAATAAGTTCCCTAACGTTGCAGCCATAATAGCTTTGATAGAGTGCATCCGGTTTTCAGCTTGCTCAAATTGACGTGCATGTTTGCTTCTGAATGCTTCGTCAGTAATTTCCATCGCATCGATATGATGTTTTGCTTTTACGTCTCTTCCATAGTCGGTATTGGTATCATGGAAGGCTGGTAGACAGTGAAGAATAATCATGTCATCTTTGCCAGTTGCACGAACCATATCCATATTTAACTGATAAGGAGTCAATAACTCGATCCGTTCTGCAAACTTTTCTTCTTCTCCCATAGATACCCAAACATCGGTATATAAAACATCTGCCCCTTTAGCGCCTTCTGCAACATCTTTTGTAATCATTAGTTTACTACCAGATTGGTCAGCAAACGTTTGAGCCATATCGACTAATTCTTTTTCTGGGAATAAAGATTCAGGTGAGACGATTCGAATGTTTACTCCTAAAATTGCACCTGTGACTAGCAAACTGTTTGCTACATTGTTACGGCCATCTCCAACATAAGCTAACGTAAGTCCTTCAAGCTGTCCGAAGTTTTCTTTAACCGTCAAAAAGTCTGCGATCATTTGCGTTGGATGCCATTCATCCGTCAACCCATTCCATACGGGAACACCTGAAAATTCTGCTAATTGCTCTACAGTACTTTGTTTGAATCCACGAAATTCAATTCCATCAAACATACTCCCGAGTACTCGTGCTGTATCTTCAACCGATTCTTTCTTACCTAATTGGATATCATTTTTCCCAAGGTACTCAGGATGTGCGCCTAAATCGATCGCAGCCGTCGTAAAAGCAGCCCGTGTACGTGTAGAAGCCTTTTCAAACAACAAAGCGATATTTTTTCCTTCTAAATAATGATGTGGGATTCCTTTCTTCTTTAACTCTTTTAAGTGTGCGGATAAGTCAATCAAATACATCAATTCATTTTTTGTAAAATCTTTTTCAGCTAACAAACTACGTCCTTGAAATATTTGTTTTGTCATTACTTATTCCTCCATATACTTAAATCTGATTTTTAAAACAGTTCTTATTGTTTTGGTAAATCTTCCCGAATCAAAGGCATACTCATGCATCGTGGACCACCACGACCTCTAGACAATTCACTTGAGGCAATCTCAATCACTTCAACTCCGTGACTTCTTAACAATGCATTCGAAACATAGTTACGATCATATGTGACCACTACTCCAGGAGCGATAGCTAATGTATTGGAACCATCATTCCATTGTTCACGAGGAGCAGCAATCGCATCTCCGCCACCACATGGAATCAATGTCAATTTTGGCACATCAAGTGCTTCACGTAAAATTTCTTGTAAGTCTGAACGCTGGGTCATCTTCACTGTTCCAGGTTTGTCACCTTTTTCTAAAATAAAGGTGTCTACTTCACCATTATTTTTTTGGATGCCAGGATGGATAGTAAATTTATCATAATCAACCATTGTAAACACTGTATCCAAATGCATCATCGCACGAACATTGGGAATTTTTATTGCCAATACTTTTTCAAAATTAGAGTTGCGTTCAAACAATTCGATTGCTAATTGTTCAATAGCTTTAGCTGAAGTCCGTTGGGAGATACCAATTGCTAGTACTTTATCGTTTAAGACCAGTTCATCTCCGCCTTCAATTCGAGACGTATGATTACGATCTCGCCATACTTCGACATCTTGATCAGCAAATCTTGGGTGGTACTTCATGATTGCTTCAATAAACAGCGGCTCTCTATTACGAGCTTCAAAAGCCATATGATTAATGGTTAGTCCTTTTCCAATTGCAGCAGCTGGGTCTCGAGTAAAATAAAGATTTGGCATTGGATCCATAAAGAATGGGTAAACTTCTTCACTTGATACATCTGCTAAATGATGGCTTTCAATACTGACATCTTTCTTCCGGATACCTGCCATGATGGCATCAACCATTTCTTGTGTATCAAAACTGAGCAGATACTTCTTTAGTCCTTCTCTAACACCATCCGTTTCAATATTTGATTCATCTAAAATTCGATCAAGAAATTTTTCTTTCATCTTACCAGCATCGATTGCTTCTGCGGCTAGTTTTTCCAAATACAATACTTCAACACCGCGATCGATCAATGCTTGAGCAAAGGCATCGTGCTCTTTTTGAATAACTGGTAAATGAGGAATATCGTCAAATAACAAGCGCTCCATAATTTCAGGGGTCAAATTTTCTACTTCTTTTCCTGGTCTTTTCAATAATACCGTCTTTAATTTTCCAATTTCCGACATGACATGAATGGGTGTTGTCATTGTATTTAACCTTCCCTTCTTGATGCTTCTTATTGATTACACACCTATAATACCGTTTACCTTTTTTTTATGAAAGTTTAAAGTTCACACTTGAAATGTCGATTTCATCACATTATTTTTCTTCTTTTTCATATATATTCTTTTTATAGAATATTCACTATGTAACGAATCTTTATACTGTATATGAATGTTCTTTATACATTTTTTATTAACTGATTTTTTTAGAAAGGAGGGGAAATATGAAGAAAAAAGATCGATTATTTACGATAAAAAAACTTATTCTCAATAATAATATTGCTACACAGCAAGAATTAATGGATCACCTGAAAAAAGAAAATATCCAAACTACTCAAGCAACTCTTTCTAGAGATATAAAAGAATTAAATTTAATCAAAGTAACACAATTAGACCGAACAACAAAATATACATTTTTCCACGACGCTTTTCTCGAAAAAAGTCTATATTATAGACTAGAAAAAGCGTTACATAACTACGCAATAAGCATAAAGTGTATCAATTTTTTTGTTGTCCTTTTTGTTCGTCCTACTCATCCAAGAATTATTGCTTCTCTGATTGATGAATTAAAGATACCGGCCATTGCTGGTACAATTGCTAGTTTCGATACTTGTTTGATCATTTTAAATACAGAACAAGAAGCTCAACTATTGTGTACTTGTTTGTCTGATATTATTCTTGAGCAATCTACTGATGATTTAGAAAAAAATTAGCTCCTTTATTTTAAAAAAATTTACATAAAAAAAACTAACCTGAACAAAAGGGGTTTTTACACCTCACTTTTTCAGATTAGTTTTTAATTTGTTACAATTTTATTTGTATTCTATCGCTTTTATATCAACATTAATATTGTTTTGAACAGCTTTAGAATATGGACAGAATGCATGTGCTTTTTCTGCTAATTCTTGGGTTGTTTCAAGATCTTGTCCTTCAATAGCAACAGTAAGTACAACAGATAGTTTGAAACCATTATCTGTAGGGTCTGAATTTAAAGAAACTTCTGCAGTTACTTCTGATTTAGCTTGAATTTTAGCTTGTTGAATCATAATTTCTAGTGCTGAATTGAAGCATGCACTGTAACCTAATGCAAATAATTGTTCTGGGTTGGTTCCTTGACCAGGTCCCCCCATTTGTTTTGGAGTAGATACTTTCACAGAAAAAGAACCATCAGGTAAACGACTTTCACCGTTACGTCCACCAGTATTGATTGCAGTTGTTTGGTACATTAATTTTGATTCAGTCATGATTAATTCCTCCTAAAATTTTTGTTAGTTCATTTATTTTTCCTAAAATGTCAAAATATTCTTTTTCATCCAAATTTAACAGGTCTAGGCAGGCAGAAACCTTCTCAAGCAACTCATCCTTTAAATCATCAGCTTTTGAAGTAGTCGCAATGATTACTCTTCTTTCATCTTCCGGATGACGATTTCGAGTAATAAATCCATTTGCTTCCATTCGCTTCAGCATCGGTGTTAAAGTTCCACTATCCAGTCCAAGTCTAGTTCCTAATGATTGAACACTCAGCCCAGATTCTTCCCATAGTACAAGCAATGTGACATATTGAGTATACGTAAGAGAAAAGGGTTCTAATACCGGACGATAAAGTTTCGTAAACTGTTTCGATAAAGAATAAGTAGAAAAACATAACTGTTCTTCTAGCAAAAAGTTGTTTCCTTCCATACTTGTTCCTCCTAAATAAGTTGTGCACAATTAAATTGTACACTATTTAATTTTAAATTACAATAGTTTTTAGCTTTCTATCCTTCAATGATTTTCACCATAAAATTTCGTTCTCTCGGCCCGTCAAATTCACAAAAATAAAGACTTTGCCATGTCCCTAAAATCAAACATCCCTTAGAGATTATTAAGGTTTCACTTGCCCCTAGAACGGAAGATTTCATATGCCCATCTGAGTTTCCTTCCATATGTATATACTCTTCTTTATTGGGAAACGTCTGGTTTAATCCTAAACTCAGATCCGTTTTGACATCTGGATCTGCATTTTCATTAATGGTGATCGCTGCTGTAGTATGGGGGCAAAATACTAACATTAGTCCATTCTTTATCCCACTTCTAGATAAAGCTTGTTGCAAATACTCATCAATGTTTATAAACGATTGTTTTTCTTCTGTTGAAAGCTCAAATGTATAAAGGTTATTGGTCATATTATTCAGCTCCATTTCTTCTTTGCCTCCATCATACAGTATTCTAAAGTAATCCTAAACATATACGCTAGAAACTGATATACTAAGAGAATAAAAATAAGTAGAAAGTCGGTGAAATCTTGCAGATTTATATCGATGCAGATGCCTGTCCAGTAAAAAATATTATTATTGAAGAAGCTTTAGCAAAGAACATTCCTGTCACACTTGTAACCAGTATCTCGCACTTCTCGACCAAAGAGCAGCCTGCGGGAGTAAATACCGTTTATGTTGATACGGGAGCTGAAGCTGCAGATTATCGGATCATAAAATTAATCGAAAAAGGCGATATCCTTATCACACAAGATTACGGTCTAGCTTCGTTAGGATTAGGAAAAGGGTGTACTGTTCTTCACCATACAGGATATACGTACACCTCAGAAAATATCGATCAATTGCTGCAATCCCGTTATTTGAGTGCTATGGTTCGAAAAAGCGGCAAACGAACAAAGGGTCCAAAACCATTTACAGATGAGAACCGCAGAGAATTTAGACAGCGATTCAAAGAACTTCTTTCTACTCTATAAAAAAACATTCCTATTTTGATGGTCTCTTCATCAGAATAAGAATGTTTTTTTATACCGTTTATTTTTTGCGCTTACCTGAAGCTCCACTCATCCTTGAAAGGGCATTTCATGGATGAGTGGAACCTAAAAGTAGCTCTACTTGTCTATGAAACGACTCTTTATGGATAAGTGACGCCTAAAATGAGCTTCACTTATCCATGAAAGTTAGTTTCATGGCGAAGTGAAGCACTAAAAAGATCTCACTCTTCCATGGAAAAGTGAGATCAAAAATTTGTATGAAGTTAGGTCTTATTTTGACTTAATTTTTACAGTTTAAAGTGACTAACCATTTCAGTTAGGTTTTCAGCTAGGTTGGCAAGCTGTTCTGAACTTCCTGCAACTTCCTCCATAGAGCTAGTAATTTGTTGTGAAGCTGCAGATGTCTGCTCAACTCCCGCAGCCGATTCTTCTGAAACGGATGCAATTTCTTCAATAGAGCTATTCATGATCTCGCTGTTAACTTTGATGCTTTCTAAGTTTTCGGAAATCCCTTTGATTCCATCTACCATAGTAGTAACAGAAGCATTGATTTGGTTAAACGTTTGGCCAGTCTTAGCAATTTGACTTGTTCCTTCTTCTACTTCAACATAACCCGTTTGCAACGAATCACTTACTCGTTTCGACTCCGTTTGTATCTTTTCAACAAATCCAGTAATATCTGCGATGGAAACTGCTACTTGTTCAGCTAATTTACGGACTTCATCTGCAACAACAGCAAATCCTCTACCATGTTCACCAGCTCTTGCTGCCTCAATAGCTGCATTCAAAGCTAGTAAATTAGTTTGATCGGCAATTTTTTGGATGATCACGACTAAATTATTAATCTCTTGAGTTTGATTATCTAAAGTAGCCATTTTAGCTACTGCATCTTGAACGATTTCATCGATTTTAGCCATTTGACGGCTAGTATCTTCCATATATTGCTTTCCTTCAGTTGTCATAGATAAAACACCCATTGATGAATCTTTAATCTTTTCACCATTCTTATTGGTACTTTGAACTTTTTTCGTGAAGTTTTCCATGACAACGGCTAAATTACTGGCAGTCGTTGCTTGTGTTTCCGAACCTGTTGCCAACTCTTGCATTGTTATGGCTACTTGCTCAGAACCTGATTTCACTTCACTTGCTGATTGATTCAGTTCTTCACTATGACTGCTTAAATCTTCTGAAGCTTTTGCAATACCCTTCATAACGCTTTTGACCGTTTTTTGCATTTTATTCATAGAGATACTTAATTTACCTGTTTCGTCTTTTTCAGTTATTTCTAAGGGTTCTGAACTAAGATCTCCTGCAGATATGCTCTGCATTCTTTGCATCACTACATTAAGCGGTTTTACAATGTTGTTAGATGTCAAGTAAGCTACAACTACTGATAAAACAGCAACAAGTATCATTATAATAATACCAATTATTGCTACACGTTCCCCATTTCCAATAGCTTCTTGACCAATAGTGTTAATTTCTTTTTCGCGTTCTTCAGCTAATTCAGAAAATCCTGCAACTAGCTCTTTCTCAATTGGTTGTGCTTGTCCTACCATAATTTCACGGACACTTTCCATATCCCCATTGTCATAGGCTGCAAGAGCTTCATCAGTCAGCATGCCCCACTCGATTTTTTTACTGATTAACTCATCTAATTTTTCAGAATCACTTAATTCTAATGCTTGATTTTCTAGCGCAATACTTATGTCTGTTTCATCTTCAAATTCTTGTCTATATGATTCATCCTCATATAACATGAACCCTCTCATCAAACTAGTTCGTTTATTCATATTCGTTGATAATTTTTCGTCAACAATTAACAGCGCCATCTCTTGTTCCAATATCTGTTTTACTGAATCATTTGTTTTGTTTATTGAGTTGATTGTGTAAAAGCTCAATACAAGCATTAATACGATTGTAACTGCAAAACCTGCTAAAATTTTCGCTCGAATACTTTTAAACTTAAACCTGTTTTTCATTTTTTTTGCTCCCTCTTATTTGTTAGCTGATCTAAAGCTGCTGCCTTATGCGGAACTATTAATCACTAACTCCCTTTTTTATTCTTAAAGAATTCTTCTTGTACCTTTAATGCTATGCCCTTATTAACAGGCAACCTTATAATTACTGTTCCTTCAAACGACTCTTTGCCGATTCATACAACGAGACTGGGAAAATTTCCCAGCCTCTCTATTTATTATCCATTATCGTTAAAATTTTCTCACTAGTTTAGAGTTTAAATTCATCCACCATATCAGCTAAACCTTTTGCCAAGTCAGCCAATTGTTCTGAATTCCCAGCAACTTCTTCCATAGAACTCGTGATTTCTTGTGAAGCAGCTGAAGTTTCTTCGATTCCAGCAGCAGACTCTTCTGAGACAGATGCGATCTCTTCGATTGAACTATTCATAAGTTCACTGTTTGCTTGAATACTTTCTAAGTTAGTAGAAATATCTTTAATGCCTTCTACCATTTTAGTAACAGAATTATTGATTTTATTAAAGGTTTCTCCAGTCTTTTTAATTTGACTAGTTCCTTCTTCAACCTCGGTATAGCCTGTTTGTAAAGAATCGATTACTCTCTTAGACTCATTTTGTATTTTTCCGACAAATCCAGTGATATCTGCGATTGAAACGGCTACTTGTTCAGCTAATTTTCGTACTTCATCTGCCACAACTGCAAATCCTCTTCCATGTTCGCCAGCACGTGCTGCTTCAATAGCTGCATTTAAAGCTAACAAATTGGTTTGATCAGCAATTTTTTGTATGATAACAACTAAATTATTGATTTCTTTTGTTTGATTATCTAAAGTGGCCATTTTAAATACCGCGTCCAAAACGATTTCATCGATCTTAGCCATTTGGCGACTCGTATCTTCCATGTACTGTTTGCCTTCATTAGTCATATATAAAACGCCAATAGAAGAATCTTTGATTTTCTCACCGCTCTTATTGGTCGTTTGCACTTTTTTAGTAAAGTTATCCATCACAACAGCCAAGTTGCTTGCCGTTGTTGCTTGTGCTTCTGATCCAGTTGCTAATTCTTGCATAGTCGTGGCTACTTGCTCAGAACCTGATTTCACTTCATTGGCAGACTGTGTAAGGTCATTGCTGTGATTCGTTAACATTTCAGAAGCCATTTTCATGCCTTCCATCACTTCTTTTTCCATAACTTGCATTTGATTGATCGCTATAGCCAATTGACCAGTTTCATCTTCTGATGTTACTTCTAAAGGTTCAGAAGTGAGGTCACCATAAGCAATAATATTCATACGTTCCATCACTTTTTTTATTGGTTTAGTAATAGAATTAGACGTTAATAAAGCTATTGAAATTCCGAATAAGATGACTAGCAAACTAATGATAACCGTTAAAATTAAGGACTGTTTTCCTAAATCAATTACAGAGTCTGCTTTATTAGTGATAGATGCTACTCGTGAAGTTGTTAATTTTTCATAATCTTGTATTAGAGCATTAGAATACGGTTCTACTGAAGAATGAAGATAACTAGTAGCTCCAGTAACATCTCCCTTATCATATCTTCCAAAAACATCCGTTATTACTTGTTCTTCCCAATCGCTTGTTTTATTGATAACATTTTGTACTTCTTCTGATCCTGATAGAGTTAAAAGTTGTTCTTGATACTCTTTACTTTTTTCCGTATATTGATCAAATAAGTTTTTATACATGGCATCGCCAAACAATATGTATCCTCGTGCTGCTGCTATTCTCTGTGAGATGCTTAAACTCAATTGGTCATCAGCAATCAATAAGGCTAGTTCTTCATCCACCATTTCTTCTGTATTGCTATTCGTATTTATAATATTGACAGTCGTTATTGTAGCCATAATAATTACCAAACCTATAACCACCATAAATGGCACCAAAATTTTAGCTTTCAAGCTTTTAAAATTGATCATTTTCTTGAGTTTACTCAAATCGAGACTTTTAAATTCTATTTTTTTCATTTTACTCATTTTCTCTTTTATACTATTTTGCACCTGACCTTACATCCTCTCATTGTTAAAGTTTCCCCTATAGTTGAAAAATTCTTTTTGCGTATTCCTTTATCTTTTACTATATCGGTATTTTTTCAGAATACTTAATAAATAATAAAGTTTCTTTTCAATTAATTTTCAAAAAAAAAAAAGATGCCTTTAGCATCTTTTTTGACCGAACCTATCTCTTATTAAACTAACTTGTTCATTTAAATAGCCACATATTCTCCAAGTGAGATATCGTATTGAATCACATCATCATCTTTCTTTTCATCCCAAACAATTTTTCCTTGTTCAATCTCTATTACGCGATTACGGAATTTATCTACTATTCCCCGATTATGCGTAACCATTACTATTGTAGTACCTTTTTGATTGATGCGGTAAAATAAGCGCATGATCTCTAAAGCTGTTTTAGGGTCTAGATTACCTGTGGGTTCATCTGCAATAATTAATTTGGGCGAATTGACAATTGCACGTGCAATTGATACTCGTTGTTGTTCTCCACCAGAGAGTTCTGTTGGTTTATCATTCGCCTTATCTTCTAATTCAACATAACGCAGTGCTTGCATCACTAACGGTTCAATCGCATCTGGTTCAGTTCCAATGACTTCCAATGCATAGGCGATATTTTCAAAAACGGTGCGATCCAATAATAATTTAAAATCTTGAAAAACAACACCAATCTGTCGTCTAAGTTTAGCAATATCTTTTTCTTTGATTTTAGATAATAATTGTCCACAGACTTCAATTTGCCCTTTAGTCGCTTTTTCTTCTCTATACAATAATTTTGCCAATGTTGATTTTCCAGAGCCGCTTGCTCCTACCAAGTAAACAAATTCTCCATCTTCAATAGTAAGGTTAACTCCTCTAAGAGCTTTTACACCTTTGGAATAATTTTTTACAACATTTTTCATTCTAATCATATTTTATCACCTGATTTACCTCAAATTCTTCCCTGACGTCATCATCCTATGCGTCAAACCAAATCCGATAGTGCATGTGCCAAAGTTATCATCTCAATCTGTTGGTCCACCAAATTCTATTGTTTAAATTGGTTGATCACAGAAGACATTTCATCTGTTCCCTGAGCGACTTTAAGATTTAAGGAATATGAACGCTGTGCCAACATCATTTCAGTAATAGAAGAGGCTAAGTCAACGTTTGATGCTTCTAAATAATTTTGTTGAATGGAACCTTCACCTGTTCCAAAAGCACCATTGTAACTATATTTGTTCTCTCCAATAGGTTCCAGTTCATTTGTTTGAGTTGGATAAAATAAAGGAATTGTTCCTACTAATGTACTTCCATTCTCTGAATGAATCGTTACGTCTCCATTTTCAGCAATAGAAACATCACCCTCAGGCCATTGATTGGTTGGGATAAGCGTTTGAATTTCTAACGTATCCCCGTTATCATTTGTGATCGATTTGTCTTCATTTACATGGAATGCTCCATCACGTGTCAAATAACGTTCTCCATTTTCTCCAACAACTCCAAAGAAACCTTCTCCAGCAATCGCTAAATGATAATCATTTGGATCAGAAACTAGTGATCCTTGCGCAAAATTCGTAGACGTTACACCACTTTTTGAACCTCTATTGATCCCAGCATCTTGAACCGTATCTGATAGAAAATCTGCTTCACCATTCATATCATTCAGCAGCAACTCATTAAAACTGATATTTTTAGATTTATATCCGGTTGTATTAATATTGGCAATATCATTCGATACAGCATCCATTTGATTTTGGATCGCATTCATGCCACTTTTACTGATACTTAAAGGTATACTCACTTTCTTTTCCTCCTAGACTTTCCCAACTTCATTTACCGCTTTTCTTAACGTTTCATCCGCAGCACTGAGGGCTTTTTGATTGGCTTCAAATTCTCTTGAAACTTGCATTAAGTTCGTGATTTCATCGACTGTTTGTACATTTGATGTTTCCAGATAATTCTGCTGCATAACTGTTCCACCCATTTGTACCGTACCACCTTGTCCAGTGAACAATGTGTCTCCAGCTCTGGTTAATCCAGCTGTATCCTCAAATTCAGTTACCATCAAACTCATTCCTGTTCCTGAAATATTGCCTCTATTGTCAATTGAAAACTCTGTTCCATTAACTTGAATTGGAGAAGGCTGTCCATTTGCTGTTGTCCCAAGAACACGGTAGCCTTCTTGAGTGACTAGTTCTCCTGTATCGTTAACAGCAAAGTTCCCGTTACGTGTATAGTAATTCCCACCATTTGGCGCTTCTACTGTAAAAAAGCCGTCTCCTTGAATCGCTACATCTGTTGCAGAAGCAGTAGCTTTCAAACCCCCTTGGCTAAAATTTTGAGCGATTTCATCAATCTGATTGCCAAAGGTAAAGCCGCCGATATCTTGCTGTTGATTTAAAAACGGGCCATCTAAATGGTTGGACATCATTTCTGATGCGCGGGTACTTTGAATAATTTCTTGCGATTTGTAACCTGAGGTATTGATGTTGGCTACATTTGCACTAATGTTCTCTTGTTTTTTTTGTAAGATATTAAAATTATTATTGAGTGTTGTTAAACTTCTAATCATCGTATTCTCTCCTCATCGATTCTTTTAATTTCAAAATCATTTTGCCGTGTATTTGTGAAACCCTAGGAACCGAAATATCGAAAATATACGCAATTTCTTTGAGTGACAGTTCTTCAACATAATACAAATTTAAAATGGTTTGTTCTCTCTTATCTAACTTGCTGACATTTTTTGTTAGCAGCTGCTGACGTTCTTTGTCTAACAAGGTGTCTTCAGAACCCGTCTCATGCTTATCTTCTAAGAAATCAATCAACTCGATCGAATTTCCGTCATCGCTAAACATAACTTTTTCTAGTGAGACAGATGCAAGATTATGTACTGTTTCGTGAATTTTTGTTAAGGCTTTTTCATCAATCTTCAATTCTTCGCAAATTTCTTTTTCAGTAGGTGTACGCATAAGTGTGGCTTCTAGCTTTTCTTTCGCACGATAATAGTCGTTCAACTTTCCCATTCTGGTTCGAGATACTGGAGCCGTTTTTCTGATTTCATCAATGATGGAGCCTTTTATTCTAATATACGCGTATCCCTCGAAAGGAACTTTTTTCGATTTATCGAATTTTTCCAGCGCATCCATAAGACCAATAACCCCTATATTGTACAAGTCATCCCGGTCATACTCGCTTCGCTTAACGTCGATTCGATTAACGATTTTTTCTACTAGGGGAAGGTATTTAATGATTTCCTTTTCCCTATCATTTTCATAATACATTTATACCCCTCCACCTTAGAAAACGGAATGAGTTGGAACGAATAGAATCTCTAACATTCCAGTCCTTCCTTCACTCAGCTTACTATTTTATTTGCACTTATCCTTCGATCATCCCGACTGTTTCAATCGGTATATCATTTGGTACTTCATTCAATGAAACCACCGTTAAATCAGGAAAATTATACGAGATTAAATTTTTCATTGCTGGTCTAATTTTTGGCGAAGCTAGTAAGACATGCGGTATTCCTCTTGCTGACAGTTGGTTATGGATAGATGTGATGCTGTCAAAAATCCGCGTAACCGTCTCTGGTTGCAAGATTGGAATGGAACCAGCAGAAGATTTTTGGATGCTTCTTGTGATTAGTTCTTCTGTATCGGGCATTATGGTAACTACTTGAAGAACATTTTGTTCGTCTAAGTAAGGTTTGACCACTGTCCGTTTCAGAGCTTGACGTACATATTCAGTCAGCATTTCAATGTCTTTAGTTGTATTTCCATAATCCGCTAAAGTTTCCAAAATAGTCACTAAATCATTGATAGGAATACTTTCTTTCAATAAGTTTTGCAAGACTTTTTGAACTTCACCTAAACGAAGAATGTCGGGGATCAGTTCATCAATGACTACGCCATACTTATCTTTGATTCCTTCGAGCAATTGTTTCACTTCTTGTCTGCCTAATAATTCGTAACTTGACTTGTAAATGGTCTCTTTCAAATGAGTCACTAAAACCGTTATCGGATCTACGACTGTATACCCTCTTAAATCAGCCGTTTCCCGGTCGCCTTCATTTACCCACATGGCATCCAAACCAAAAGCAGGTTCTTTTGTTGGAATCCCGTCAAAGTCAAATTCTGTTTCGCCTGGGTCTACGATCATATATTTATCTAAATACAATTCCCCGCGAGCCACAGCGTTTCCTCTGATTTTGATTACATAATCATTGGCTTTCAGCTGCAAATTATCTCTAATGCGTATCGGACTCAATAAGATACCTAATTCATGAGCACTTTGTTTGCGAATGGTTGTGATATGGCTCATCAAGTTATTGTCTTGATTTTCATCCGCAATTGGAATCAAACCATATCCAATTTCAATGGATATGGGATCCACTTGGAAGGAAGCCACTGATTCATCGGTACTTTTTTCTTGATTCGTTCGCTGTACAGCTTTTGACCGGATTTCTTTGGCTTGTTGGTTTGATTTCTTTGATTTTTCATTTTCCATCAATAAGTATCCAGCCGCTCCAGCCACTAATCCCAATAATAAAAATGGAATAGTTGGAAATCCTGGCATAACAGCAAATAACAGCAAAATCGCTGATAGCATCATCATTACTTTTGGTGAATGGAATAATTCTTCTCCAATGGAACTACCAAAACCTTTAATACTTCCAGAACGGGTTACTAATATCCCAGATGCTACTGAGATCAATAATGACGGAATTTGACTAACTAATCCGTCCCCAATAGTTAATTTACCAAATGTTGTCAAGGCTTCCATGATTTCCATATCATTTTGTAGTGAATGAATGGCAATTCCACCAATAAGGTTAATAACCGTAATAATTAACCCTGCGATAGCATCACCTTTTACGAATTTACTCGCTCCATCCATTGCTCCGAAAAACTGGGTTTCTCTTTCAAGGTCTGAACGTCTTTTTTTAGCTGTATCTTCATTGATCAGCCCGGAGTTCAAATCTGCGTCAATTGCCATTTGTTTACCTGGCATAGCATCTAAAGTAAAGCGTGCAGAAACTTCAGAAACACGACTTGCTCCATTGGTTACAACCATCATTTGAATAATAACGATAATAATAAAGATTACCGCTCCAACAATGAAATTACTTCCTGTTACAACGTTAGCAAAGGTTTCAATTACGGCTCCTGCTTCTCCTTCAGTTAAAATTAACCGCGTAGAAGAGATATTCAGTGCTAAACGAAACATGGTTGTAATCAATAATAATGTCGGAAAAGTTGAGAATTCTAACACATTTTTTGTGAACAAAGTCAGCAGTAATATCGTAATCGATAATGCTATGTTAATAATCAGCATAAAATCGAGTAATCCAGCTGGTAATGGAATAATGATCATTCCTAATATCATCATTACAAAAAATGCAACAATGACATCCATAGAACTAGTTAGTTTTTCAATTTTCCCCCAAAAAGCAGTAGACATGTTTTTGAACTCCTCATCTTAAAAGCATTAAATCTTGTGTTTGTTTATTTCTTCCATTTGGTAAACCAATGCTAGTATTTCAGCAATGGCTTGGTAAAGGTCAACGGGCACTGGTTGGCCGACCTCGACTGTTTTGTACATGGCTCTAGCAACTGGTTTATTTTCAATAATCGGAACATCAAAGGCTTTGGCCCGTTCTCTAATTTTGGCAGCTTGATAATCTGCCCCTTTAGCTACAATGATTGGAACGTCATCTTTGCCTTTCTCATAGCGAATCGCAATAGCCAAATGAGTTGGGTTCGTTATAATGGCGGTTGCAGTCTCGACGTCTTGTAATGCGCCTTTTGTCAGCTGACGGTAACGCTGTCTCCTTTGAGACTTGATTTGTGGATCGCCTTCAGATTCCTTATACTCATCTTTTAACTCTTGTTTAGACATCTTTAAATTTTTCCGGTAGTCATAAACTTGGTAAATGTAATCCACCAAACCTAATATAAGAAGTAGTACACCCAATTGGGTTCCCAGTTCCATTACAAGGTCGGACATTAAGAAAAACAGCTTTTCCGTTCCAACATTGCTGGAATTAAGAATCAAGTATACAGAAGTTTCAAGTGTTTTATACGCCATCCAAAAGACTAATGTTAGTTTGGCAACATTTTTGACCATCGTAAACAATGTTTTTTTACTAAACATATTTTTAAAGCCGCTAATTGGATTTATTTTGCTTAACTTAAACTTAATGGGCTCCGCAGAAAACAGAAATCCAGTCTGGGCAATACTCGATACAAATGCTGCTACAAATGCAATGGCTAAAAATGGACCAGCTAACATTAAAACAAACACAATCGATTTCATCCCAATATCGGCTAGATTATTTTCTAGTCCGTTTACGGTAAATCCGGCCGATAAGTAATTCTGTAAATACAGTAAACTGTATTTCAATATGTAATTTCCTAAAAAAGTTGCAGTGAGGATAAACACGATAAAGGTAACAGCGGACGTTAAATCTGGACTTTTAGGAATTTCGCCTTTTTTTCTAGTGTCCCGTAATTTCTTGGGACTGGCTTTTTCTGTTTTTCCATCTTTTTCCGCCATTCACTTTCACCTCACATTTTTTTGTGCTTTTAAATTATTTTAATTAATTATCCAGAATTTCTTCCGGAATGAACGGGTTTGCTTGTGGAGAGCCATGAGACCGCCGAAAGCCATAGTCTTTCTGGCTTTCAAGCCTCAAACAAAGCGTAAGCGCTGAAGCTTTAACGCTCTGTCATTCGCATTGAATCCTTTGCATGGCTACCAGCACCTCTATTCCTCCAAAGATTCCTTTTAAATCATTAAAACCATTTTTTAAAACGACTGAATAAATTCATTCATGTATTTAACCATTAACGGCAATATTTCATGAATGTTTTCAATTAAAGTTGGGAGCAAAATCAGCATGATCACAAAACTTGCCACGATTTTTAAAGGCATTCCTAAAATCAAGACATTGATTTGAGGAACCGATCGTGAAATCAATCCTAAGATAACTTCCGTCAATAAAGCGACAATTACCATTGGTGCGGATAAGTTAAACGCCAACTCAAAAATAATACCTAATAACTTCATCATTCCTTCAACACCAAAATCACCTATATTAGTACTAGATATTGGCATCGTTTGAAACGATTGAATCAAACTTTTAATCACAACATGATGAAGATTGGTCAAATAGAATACACACATGGACAACCAATAATAAATTTTCCCATAATAGGAAACGTTTATTCCCATACTTGGATCGTAAACAGCTCCCATTGAAAACCCAACTTGAAAGTCTACAAAATTCCCTGCAATTTCAACTGCAGAAAAAAAGAGTTTTGTAATAAATCCAATGGCTATCCCAAGCAGAACTTCTTTTAAGATCAGTATGGCGAAGAAAAATGTGCCTGCTTCTTGCTCCATCACGGGCACTGCTGAATAAGCTGCAAGCGTGATTCCCATGGATAAAGCAATTTTAGCTACACTTGGTAGACCTTTAATGGAGAACCCTGGACTCACTACTATAAAAGAAGTTACCCGTATAAATATTAAAATGATTGTTTGCAGTTGTATAGTCATGTTTACCCTCTCAAAGTGCCGCAATCATTTCAAAAATTTTCTGAGTAAATCCAACCAGACTATTCAGCATAAAATTTCCAAAAACAATTAACGAAACAATCACAGCTAAGATTTTAGGAACAAAACTTAGTGTTTGCTCTTGAAGTTGTGTTGTTGCTTGTATGATACTAATAATCAACCCTATGACTAACGCAATGATCAATGTTGGTCCAGCTACAGTTATCATAACCATAAAGGCTTCTCTTATAATGTCTAAAACTTTTACTGTTGTCATTTTTTACACCTCTACTGAAATCCTGTGACTAACGATTCAACCACCAAGTACCATCCATCAACTAAAACAAATAATAATAACTTAAATGGCAAAGAAATCATGACCGGAGACAACATAAACATCCCCATCGACATTAATATACTGGCCACTACAATATCAATCACTAAAAACGGTATAAAAATTAAAAAGCCAATACTGAATGCCGTCCGTAATTCACTAATAATAAATGCTGGAATAGCTACTGTTAAAGGAAGATCATTCACATCTGCTGGTTTTTCAGTCTCAGATATATCTAAGAATAATTGAATGTCTTCATCTCTTGTTTGCTTGTACATAAACTCTTTTATGGGCAACTCTGCTGATTCAAATGCTGCTTGTCCAGATATTTCTTCATTTATGTAAGGCGTAATCGCGTCATTCATAACATCAGTATAAACAGGCTGCATAATAAACAACGATAAAAACAAGGCGATTCCCATTAACACCAAGTTAGGCGGGTTTTGTTGCGTTCCTAGCGAGCTTCTGACAAATGAAAGTACAACAATGATACGTGTAAAACAAGTTGTCAATACTAAAAATGTTGGGGCTAAACTAAGGGCAGTCGTCAAAAGAAACAATTGCACAACTTGGGAAGTTTCTCCAGTTTCACTGCCTAGAACTTCCGATAATCCACTTAAGCCATCTGTTAGTTCTGCAGCCGTAACGACTTGCGGAAAGAGTAAACTACTCATTAAAAAGAGGGTAAAGGTTAAAACTAAAAACTTTTTCTTTTGCAACTTTATTTCCTCTTTTCATAGAAAGATTGGTACTGAGACTGCAGTGATTTAAAAGTGTGAACGGCTTTTTTCCCCGATTGTTGTTTTTTAGACTTCATCGGAGAAACTAGTGTTGTTTCATCTATACTTGCTGTAATTTTTTCCTTTTCTTCTGCAGTCAGTTCTCTTAATATTTCATTGCGCGTATCTGTAAAACTCATTAAGTAGTACGTGTCCGAAATTTCTACAATGCTAAGGGCTGAACTCTTGCTGATTGGAGTTCTCTCAATCACTTTGATCACTTGATTTTTTTTCGTCATAAACGTATTTAAATATTTCAATCCGTAATTCGCTGCAAGTATGATTACAATCAGAGCCACAACACTTTTCAACACATAACTTAGTCCAAGTTCCAACTTTCTACTCCTCCTTCTTCATTCTTACTGGGTAACAATGTTCGTGATATAAATATCATTAACTACATCTGTCTCCAGCTTTTGATTGATGGCTTCCATTAACTCTTTTTTTATTACCAATTTATTAGCTTCTTCTTCTATAAAAATAGTATCTACGGTTTTCTTACGTAAAACAGAAATAACTGTATCACGAAGTTCAGCTACATTTGCATTCAATAATTCTTCAGCACCTTCTTTTGTGCTGTATAAAGAGATTTCAATTTTCAAAAAATTTCTTTTAGCTGATTCACCAGAATCTAAATTAATTAAAAATTCTTCTAAAGGAACCGTTGTTTCAATTACTTCTTCTTTCGAAAAATTTGCTATCATATCCTGTGCCTTACCTGAAGTAAAACCAAAACTGACGACTGCTCCTATCAAAATTGCAACTAGAACAATAACACTTACAATTATTTTGTTCTTTCCTTTAGCCGCCTTAGCTTCTTCAGTTTTCATCTGTCTTACTCCTCCTGTTGATCATAAACAATTACAATGTTTACTCTTCTATTTTTCGCTTTATTTTCTTCTGAATCATTTGAAACCGTTGGATGATATTCTCCATAACCTTTGGCTGATAGCCGAGTTGGATCGACTTTTCTTTCTTCACTTAAATAACGTAGGACCGATAAAGCTCTACTTGTAGATAATTCCCAGTTGCTGCTGAAATTAGCATTATGCATTGGAACATTATCCGTATACCCTTCTATCACGACCTCATTATCGAATTGTTGAATCAACTCACCTAAATTATTTAACGTATTCTTCCCAGAATCAGCTATAATAGCACTTCCGCTTCCAAATAAAATGGATTCTTGAATATTTACGTAAATTCCATCTTGATCGTATTCAACACTTGCTTGAGATGTTATATTTTTTGTTTCCAAAAATTGCACGACTTCGTTATACATTTTGAGCAATTCCGGATCCACTGTCTCTTCAGTCGTATCTGTTGTTGTATTTACGACTGTACTTCCTTCAAGCATCGATTCTCCGCCGCCAAATGCCAATTGCATAGACTGAGCTGCAGCTTCAAATTTCTCAGCACTAACACTCGACATCGAATAAAGTAAAATAAAAAATGTCAGCAATAAGGACATTAAATCTGAAAAAGTCGTCATCCATCCTGATCCACCAGAATTGTTTTGGGTTTCTTTTTTCTTTCTTCTTCTAGCCATAATTTTGTTCCTCTTGTTGGAGCTTAGCTGCTGCTTTCATTGCTTCTTCTTTACTTTCAAAAGGCATATACCCTTTTAATTTTTGTTCAATGACACGCGGATTTTCACCAGCTTGTAAAGATAAGACACCTTCAATGATCATTTCACAGGTCTTCACCTCTTCAATGGTTTGCATTTGCAAGTTGCTGGCAATTGGAATGAAGACTAGATTGGCTAAGAAACTTCCATAGAAAGTAGTGATCAAAGCTGTTGCCATTCCTACACCAATTGTACTAGGATCATCTAACTCCCCTAGCATAATGATCAATCCGATCAATGTCCCAATCATCCCATAAGCCGGAGCCATTTCGCCCCATTTTAAAAAGATATCTTGACCAACACTATGTCTTTTTTCAATATTTTCCGTCGTAATTTCCATGATATCTCTAATCGTTTCAGGTTCTAACCCATCAACAACCATTTGCAATCCACTTACCATCAATTCATTGTCTTGTTCTTCTATATCCCCTTCAATTGCTAAGATCCCTTGGCTTCTTGCTTTTCTAGATAATGCCGCAAAAGTTTCAATCAGTTTAGCGTAATCAGGGTTTGGATCAAGTATTAATGTTTTCAAAATAGACGGCAATGTTTTGATCGATTTCAATGGGAAGCTTATCAGTATAGCACTGAACGAACCGCCAAGTGTGATAACTAACGAAGGTGTATCAATAAAACTGGCAATATTTCCACTAGAAGTGATCGACCAGATGATCATCCCAAATCCTAAGACTAAACCAACTATTGGTACAATATTCTTTTTCATATTTCTCCTTCTGTAAAACCGTTGTATATTTTTCTTTTGTACTGAATGACTTTTTCTACTATGTCCTCTTCTGTTTCGATGACTCGTACTGTTTTGCCATCCGTTAACGTAATAATAGTGTCGAAAGAACGGTCTATTCGATAAATCAATTCACAATTCAAATAAAATTCTTTTCCTGAAATAGCTGTTAGAGCAATCATACTTAAACCCCATCCTATTTTTTGTTTAGTCATTAACGTAAAAGGTTTTTTGCTGTTTCAAAAAACCTTTTACCTAGGGACTATCTCTTAAGATTAATCAATTCTTCCAACATCGTATCAGAAGTCGTGATACTTCTTGAGTTTGCTTGGTAAGATCTGCTGGTTACAATCATTTCAGTAAACTCATTAGCTAAGTCCACGTTAGACATTTCCAAGAAACCAGAACGAACACTTCCATAACCTGCATCTCCAGGATTACCCGCTACAGGGTCTCCTGAGTTAGCAGAAGCTGAGTACAGGTTTCCACCGTTCTTTTGTAATCCATCAGGGTTAGAGAAAGAAGTTAGTCCCACACGGCCTAAGACCATTGATTTCCCACCACTGTATGATCCTACAATAAATCCATCATTGTCTACGCTGTAACTTTGTAATTCAAGTGCATCTCCTCCATCTGGATTTGGAATTGTTTGAGGAATATTGATAGGTTCCATTGTTGTTCCTAGGCTACCTGGTACAAAAGCTGCATCATTTGCAGCTGGAGCTCCTTGTGAGTACCCTTGGACTTGAAGTCCGCTACTGGTAACTAAATTACCATTGGGATCAGCATATAAGCCACCATCTCTAGTATAAAAAGTATTTGTGCCATCTGTTACTGTGAAAAATGAGCTATCGCCATTTTCAATCCCAAAGTCTAATGCTCTTCCTGTTGATTGCAAAGATCCACCTGTCATAACTGTATCAATTGATCCTACTTGAACCCCTAACCCAACTTGTTGAGCATTGATTCCTGCTTGTGCCGATGCATTTGTTTGGCTTAACATATCTTCAAAACGCACTCTTCCTGTTTTAAAAGCAGTTGTATTTACATTGGCAATATTATTTGAGATAACGTCCATTTTCGTTTGAATATTTTTCATTCCAGTAACACCTGAGTATAGTGATTTTAACATTTCTTTTCCTCCGTTCGGTTATCCCACTTCAGTCGGTCCATGGGATACCAGCTTCTTTTTAAGTCCAGCTGATTTATCCGTTTATTTTTTTTACACTGTCAATATTGGTGATGGTTTCCATTTCACTCGCATTCATAGCTGTAATAATGGTTCGATTATTGATACTTGCAATTAACGCCATATCTTTATATACGATCAATGAATTCTTTGACCCTTTTTGATTCAGCTCTTCTACTGCACCTTCAATAGTTGTTAAGTCAGATTGATTTAATTGTATGCCTCGTTCTTCCATACGTTTTTGAGCATGATTCGAAATTTTCATTTCTGTAGAAGTTGTTTGTGTCTGCAACGATTCCTTAAAGAAAGATTGGAATGTTCGATCAATTTTTTGATTGATTGGGTTAGACCTTTTTTCTATTGTTTGATTTAGTGTACCTTCAACGCGAAAAGACATTAAGTCTGATCACCAACTTCTAAAATAGCGTTTAATGCGTAATCTTTTCCACCAACTTGGATCGTCGCGTAACCTTGATCAAATTTAACTTTATCAACAGTTCCACTGATAAAACCTGATTCTGCACCTGCTACTTTGACTTCTTTATTTAGAAGACTCAAAGCTTGTTGTTGTTGCGTCATTAAGACATTCAAATTCAGCGTTTCTGAAACAGTTGTCAATTGATCCAATGTATTGAATTGTGCCAATTGAGCAAGATAATCGGTTTCTCCACCGCCACCACTGCTTCCACTTTCACCCGGCATAGAAGGCATTTTTATTGAGGCTGCCATAATTTGTAAAAAGTCTTCTGTTGCAAGTTCGTTATTTTTCTTTTCAGTTGATGAGGCATTATTGATTGATCCCATCATGAAGTCTGTTGGAAAGTCCATTCTTTTCTTCCTCTCACACTAATATGCTGAGTCTTTTTGTGTCACTTTTTAGTGTTTCCTCAGATGTTAATGTCTCATTTTCAGTAGCTGTAAAATTCATTTGTTTTCCAAAGACATTCTTCTTCTCTTCTCCCTGTCTTTCTTGGGAATTAAAATCGGATGAAGCATGTTCTTGTAATTGAATGGTTAGGTCACCTAGTCGAATATTTTGGCGATCCAACTTATCCGTTAGTTGGTGCATGCCGTTCGCTAATAAATCTTTGGTCTCCATAGTATCCACAACAATTTTTGTTATCAATACATTATCCTTCAACTCTACGGTAATCTTGACCTCACCCATCCGTTCAGGTGTTAATGTCACATGTGCAATGGATTGTTTGCCACTTAAAACTGTTTCAGCTTGTTGCATGATCACTTCACTTACCTGCTGAATTCCTGCTTGTCTTACAGGTTCTACCACACTCGATTGTTTGATAGAGGTTGCTTCAACGATTTGTTGCTGTTGAACAGGTTGTCCTTGCGTATCAACTTCAGTGACTTTAGTTAATGCATCATAACTTTCTGCTTTTTTAGAACGAGAATCTATGTCTTTCAGAACCCTTTCGGTTGAAAGAGTTTCAGTTAATACTGTTGACTTACTTCCATTACCATCTGCTTCTAATTGTTGAACACTATCAATTGGTGTTTCAGTTGTCTGTGTTGGCAATTCATTTAGTGAATTTACCGTTAAATTATCCGATTCAGTAATGGGTTGGTTAACGATTCGTCCATTTTTCCACTCCGAAGTCAAAAAACGACCAGTTGATAAAATAGTATCAGCCATTACAGTTTCTTTTTTTACAGAAATTTGAACGGACTCTGTTTCAACCAAACTAGATTCTTCCATTAAAATGTTAGTAACATCTTTTTCATTTGCTTTATTAACGGATTCAATAGCTATAGTTGGTTTAGAAACAGGAATTTTTTCTGTTTGTACTAGTTCTTCACTCATTACCATTTGGTCTTTTAAAATCACTTGTGGTTCAATAACTTCTTTCGTTATAGATTCCATATTAGATTCTTCCAGAAGATTTTGGTGCCTATTCATTACCAGATTTTCATCTTGAATACGAGCAATCATTTTTTCAGTTTCACCATGCACTTGTCTGTCAAAAGTCAGCTCACTAGTTTTCATTGGTGAGATCACTTGATTTTTTGGTGGCTCATTCTGATTCATTTCTGCTGGTTGAAGCTCTTGCCTAGGGTTATACAGACCCGTGTAAAGCAAAGGCGTGTCTAAATTAAGTGTTTCATCGGGTGATTCTTCAGTGCTTTCTTCATCTGTTTTTTCTTTTTCAGTCGTCTCTTTGGAATTAGAAACCTCTTTATGTATCGTGCTTGGTTGCTCTTTACTTAAGTACCCTGCAAGTTGAGTTTCGAATTCTTCAGGTAATATTTCCTGCTTTTGATTAGACAGTTGTTGTGGTCCAGTACTACTGGTTACAACAGGAGTTGGGTTCATTTCTTTTTCACCTCCTTTCAATGGGTAATAAGTCCATTTACTTATGAATAGGTCTATTAATAATAGGTTTTCCCGAAACTTAAGGTAGCCATCTCATCTAATTGTTTCTGCTCTTCGTGTTTCTCTTTTTCCATCAAAAATATGTATTCTTTTTCTTTTAACTTTTCCATGACTTTTCGATCTTTATGGGCTTCCATTAACTCAAAACGAGCCACTTCTACTTCTTTTTCAGCTTTAGTAATGAGATTTTTTTGATGAATGATTTTCTCATCAATCATATTTTTATAGAGATGTTGGCGACGCAATACATCGATGCGATTAGTCGATAAACTGTCATTTTTTATTTTAATATTTTCACCTATCAACCGTTGCAGAATAGTTTCTTGTTGATCTTTATGCTGTTGAACTTGCCCTAAGTTCTTTTTTTTCTCTTCCTCGGTATCTGACCGCCAGTCGAGAACTTTTTCCATTGAAAATTTGTAGTTTGCTATATCGTTCACCCCAAGTCACTTTAATTGACGAATTGCTGTACTTCAAAGAGCGTTTTTAACTGGTCAACAACTTCATCAAATGCATACCGTTCATCCACTCGTTGTTTTAAAAAGTCTTTTATCGGTGTATTTAACTGAACCGCTCGATCGACTAATGGGTTGCTGCCTTTGCGATATGCCCCTACATCAATCAAATCTTTTGAATCTGAATACACAGACATATTCTCTTTTAATTTCCCAGCTGTTGTTGAATGTTTATCGGTCGTAATATCTTTCATCAAACGGCTAATACTATTTTGAATATCGATCGCCGGATAATGGTTCTCTGAAGCAATTTTTCGCGACAACACGATATGTCCGTCTAAGATCCCACGTACGGAATCGGCAATGGGTTCATTCATGTCATCTCCCTCAACCAATACGGTATAAAAGGCCGTTATTGAGCCATTTTCAGACATCCCACTTCGTTCTAACAACTTAGGTAATGTCGTAAAGACAGAAGGCGTATACCCTTTAGTTGTTGGTGGCTCGCCAGTTGCCAACCCAATTTCACGTTGTGCCATCGCTACACGCGTAACCGAGTCCATCATCAACACAACTTTTTTGCCCTGATCTCGAAAATACTCCGCAATTGTAGTTGCTACGGAAGCTCCCTTTAACCGCACAAGTGGTGGCATGTCAGATGTTGCACAGACCACGACCGATTTCCGGTACCCTTCTTCGCCTAAATCTTTTTCGATAAATTCCAGAACTTCTCTTCCACGCTCTCCAATCAGACCAATCACAATCACATCGGCTTCAATGTAGCGAGCCATCATACCTAGTAAGGTGCTTTTTCCGACCCCACTACCCGCAAATATCCCGACCCTTTGCCCTTCTCCGACTGTCAGCGTTCCATCGATTGCTTTTATCCCGGTCGGCATGACATCTTTGATTTTTTTTCGTTTAAACGGGTTTGGTGAACTTCTATTTACGTCATAAAACACGCCATCGACTTCTAAAGAAGTATCCATCGGCCGGCCTAAACCGTCCAACGTATTTCCCAACAATTTTTCACTGATTTCGACTTTAAGTGTTTTACCAGTCGGTTTCACTAAACAACCTGGCCCAATGCCTTCTAATTCATCTAAAGGCATCAACAAGACCATTTCATCGACGAATCCAACGACTTCGCTCAATGCAATTCTGCCAGATGACTTGATGTGGATTTCGCACACTTCACCAACAAACGCATCTAATCCTTCTACTTTAATAATCAAGCCTGTCACTTGACTAACTTTCCCCATCTTTAAGTAGTAGTTCTTTTTATTCAATTGGTTGTGATACGTTTCAAAAGGAATCTCAAACATTATCGTCACTCCACATTCTTCATCTCATCTATCATGGCATCCAATTGCTTTCTCACTTGTAAATCCACGATTGCATGAGCATTTTCTACTACACAACCGTTTTTATCCAAGGTATTATCAGATAGTACTGCAAATCGAATATCTTGATTTTCTTTTTCAAACTCTTTAACTTTTTCTTTTACTAATTCTTTTTGTTCTGGTCGAACCAATAAAGTAATAAATTGATCTTCTCGCTTCAAACGGTGAAGCACCGGCTTAATTAAGTCCATGACTTGGTCTGATGAAGCATCAATGTTTTTATGGACAATAGTTTCAGCCATATGTCCTGCTAACTCAATAAATTCATTTTTTTTCGCTTGATAATAATGTTCTACTACTTCTTGTGCTTCATTTAACATTAGTCGGATAGTTTCTCTCATCCGCTGGCTTTCCTCATCCGCTTGTTTCATACCAATAGCATAGCCCGTTGTGTAACCCGTTTCGTAACCTTTTGTTTTACCATCTTCAAACCCTTGTTTTTCAGCTGCTTCTTTTAATTTAATCGCTTCATTTTCTGCTTCAGAAAGAATAATTTGTTTCTTTTTACGCGTTTCATCTAGTAAAGCTCTAGCTTGAAGAGCTTCAATGGGTTCCACTATCTGCTCTTCTTTAGAATAACTTTCCTCTTCAGGACGCTTGTCCGCTGTCATCTCCGTTTGGATAAATGACCGGCTGTCTTGAGTAAAAGACTGTCCTTGCTTAATGATCTTATGAGATAATGGCATCTTGTTCGCCTCTTCTCAAGTAAATCTCGCCTTTTTCATCTAAGCGACGTATCACGGTTACAATGCGTTGTTGAGCTTCCTCAACCGCAGATAAGCGAATAGGTCCCATGAATTGAAGATCCTCTTTAAGGGTTTCAACCGCACGTGAAGAAAGGTTGGTATAAACGAAATTCTTGATTTCATCCGATACGCCTTTAAGTGCCAATGCCAAATCGTCATTCTTAACGTCTCTAAGAACTTTTTGCACATCGCCTTTTTCAAGAGTGATGATATCTTCGAATGTAAATAGACTTGCTTTGATTTCTTCAGCCAATTCGGGTTGTTTTTCTTCCAATACACTAATGATATTTTTCTCTGTGCTTCGTCCAACAGAATTTAAGATCTCTACTAATGTACGAACGCCACCAACTGTTTCCAAATCATTTTCAATGTAATTAGAAAATTTATTTTCAATAACTTTTTCGATCTTTTCAATAATGGCTGGAGAAGTACTCGTGATGGTTCCGATTCTTTCAGCAATTTCCGATTGCAGTTCAATTGGAAATTCAGCTAAAATAATGGCTGCTTTTTCAGGCTGCATGTAACATAAAATCAAAGCCACAGTTTGTGGTTGCTCATTTAACAACAGATTAGTCAGTTGTTGCGGATCCGCTTTTCGTGCAATATTAAATGGACGCTCACGTAATTGGATTTGATTCAACATATCGATCACTTCTTTAGCACGTTGAGGACCAATGGCCATATTCAGTAAGTTTTTAGCGTAATCGATTCCTCCATCGATGACGTATTCTCTTGCTTGAGACATTTCGATGAATTCATTAATGACTGCATCCCGTTCTTCTGGGTTCACATAATCAATATTGGCTATTTCATAACTCACTTTTTGAATGTAGCTGTCAGGCAAACTTTTCATAATTTTGGCTGCTGTTTCTGAGCCTAGAGATATCAGCAATATAGCCGCTTTTTTTAACCCGTCTACTTCTTTCATATCTTCACCTACTCATCTTTCATCCAAATTTTAATCAAGTCAGCTGCGCCTTCCGGACTTTCTTTCGCGTAATCTCTTACTGTACTTTCTTTTTCAGACATATTTTTATTCAACTCTCTTTTAAGGTCCGCTTGTTCTTTTGCTTTTCTTTCTTCTTCTGTTGGTTGAATAGGTCGCATAGGTTGTACGATTGGTTCAGGTTCTTCCTCCTCAAAGAAATCTAACTCATCATCATCATTTCGTTTACGAAGTAGACGTAACAATACGATAAGAATAATTAAAATGGCTAATCCTCCTACAAGATAAGGCCAATACCGCAGAAGTGTATCTCGAATACTGCTTTTCAATTGTTCCGGTGCTGTAGTATCGGTTGCATCCGTAGTGGTTGCAAAATCGATCCCTTGTATTGAAATGGTGTCACGTTCTTCAATAGAACCAATTGTGGTAGCCACGATTGCTTCAAGAGATTCTTGATCAGCTGGATTTAAATTGCCGTCAAAAATAACCGAAGCACTTAGTTTTTCCACTTCTCCGGGTGCTTTAATAGTATTGGTTGTTTCCGAATTCAGCTCATAATTCGTCGTACGGTTATAGGTAGAGTTTCCACCTTCTTCACCACTTTGAATTTGGTTGATACTATTTTCAAACCCTTCGCCTTCTTCAACATCAATCGTTCCACCACCTGCAGAAACCGTTTCGCTCCGAACAGAAGAATCACCGTAATTGATAATCTCGCTTTCACTTGAATCAAAATTCATCTCCGCATTTACTGCAACCGTCATTTTATCCATTCCATAAATTGGTCCCAGTGTTTGGAGTAATTTTTGTTCCAATTCTTGTTCATAACTTTTAGTGATCGCTTGGTATTTGCTAACCAGATCGGTCGCATTTAGATTTCCTTCATCTTCCAATGCCGTACTCAATAAATTACCCGCTGTATCAACAATTTTGATATTTTCTTTCGGTAGATTATCAACTGCTCCAGAAATCAATGACGCAATTCCTTGAACTGCAGACACTGGGATTTGAGTCCCACTTATTGGAGTCAATACAATAGAAGCAGAAGCTTGTGATTGATTTTCTTCACTTGTAAAAACACTGTCTTCTGGTAGTGATAACATGACTTTTGCTTGATCAATAGAGTCCAAAGCAGAAATAGAGCGTTCCAACTCACCGGTGACAGCTCTTTGGTACATGATTTTACGGTCTTCATCAGTCGCCATCATGCTGGTTTCATCAAATATTTCAAAACCTGTGGTACTCTTTGGCAGCATATCATTTACAGCCAATTCAATTCTATATGTATCTACTTGAGCTTGATCAATTAATATCGTTGTCCCATCATCTTCTAACTTATACTTGATGCCTTTAGTCTTTATATCATTAACGATTGTACCTGCATCAGCTTCTTCCAAATCAGAAAACAGTGTGGCATACTCTACCTTTTGTGTGTAATAGGTCAAACCTGACACAATACTGATGATAAAGATGAGAACAAAAACTAACCCCATTTGTTTGCCTTTGCCTAAATTCTTCCAACCGTCTTTGATGCCAGTCCAGATTTTCTTCATTCCATCCATTATTAGCATAACTCCCTCAAAAACTCATTAAAATTGCATGTTTTTTATTTCGTTGTAAGCTTCTAGTCCTTTATTTCTTAATTGTAAAGCTAATTCTAATGACAATTGTGCCTCTGATGTTTGAATCATGACATTATGTAAATTGTCTGTGTTACCAGTAATTAAGTCTTGTACACCTTGATCCGCTGTAACTTGTTGTTCATTTAATGAACTCATCGCGTTTTCCAACATGCCTGAAAATGACGATAAACCATTTGCCGCTTCTGTTGGTTGTTCATTCAGTCCACCGGTTAAAGTTGTTTGAGTTGGCCCACTTACTAAGTTATTAAAAAGTGCATCTACATTCATTTAAATTCTCCTCTAAACTCATTTTATTACCCAATAGTGATTTGCAAGGCTTTAGTCAGCATTTCTTTGCTGGCATTCATAGCTGTTACATTAGCGTCATAGGTACGCAATGTCGTCATCATATCAATCATTTCATCTGCCATATTCACGTTTGGCATTTGAACGTAGCCTTCTTCATTGGCATCAGGATGTGTAGGATTGTACTCCATCACGAGGTCCTCTGTATTTCCTCTAATTTCAGTCGGCTTAACTCCAAAGCTTTTTTCAGTACCTTGACCGGCTAAAGACGTTTCAACTTGTTTGAAACTCTCTTCAAATACGACTTCTTTTTTTAAATAAGGACCTTCGCCGTCCTCTGTTCGCGTGGTATTCACATTTGCAATGTTTGTTGAAATCGTGTCTAACTTCAATCGTTCTAAACTTAACCCGCTCGCATTTATCTGCATCGAATCAAAAATGGACATTCTTACACCTTCTTCATCTTTTTAGGCACTACTTCGTAATTACACTACGCAACATAGAGTACTTCGCGTTTAATTGACTCACCAGTGAATTATAATAAATACTATTGCTCGCTTCTTCAGCCATTTCAATATCGATGTCAACATTGTTGCCATTCTCTTTTACTGAAGTATCCGTCCTTTTTGATACGACCGGTGTCACTTCATTTAAATTTCCAAAACCGATATGTAGATCGTTAGTCTTATCCATTGCTGTACCATTCGAAACATTTTCTAAAATACTTTCAAATTCTACTTTATTCACTTTGTAGTCTGCTGTATTAACATTCGCAATATTACTTGAAATCATTTCTTGTCTCATGGACGCTGCATCTAATGCATTTTTCATTAAATTAAAAGTAGGATCACTCATTGTATTTCCTCCCATATAATAATTTTTAAACTTACTAAATTATAATTGTATTCTTTTTTTATCATCGTTTATTAATAAAATACAAACGTTATTAATCTTTATACTATCATTAGTCGTTTTTATGGTTAACTATGCAGTCATATCAGCCCTAGGAAAGTATATCTTAATTGTTTTTTTTCAGCAATAGTCTTTACAGAAACATTACAGAGTAATAAAAAACAACTATGTTTTTTTACACTCTTTAATTTTTTCTCATTTATTTCCTATTGATTTGAACATCAAATCAAAACGCCGTTCTACTCTAATTTCATACAAAAAAACCTTACTTTTTTTAAAGTAAGGAGGATGTATCTCATTCAATTTACAGTATGATTTCAAACATTTTAAAAATGTGTCTAAAAATCAACAAATGTTGTTTTTTTATATTTCACTCAATTTCAATCCAAGCATCCCGAAGTTCCTCGATTAATTTGCGACTATGTTGGACGTCTTCAACATTTTTCGATATGTTTGCTTTGACTAATTCACTAGCAAGGTACTCATACATTCGGTACAGGTTTTCTGCAACCTCTCCACCTTTTTCAAAGTCTAACGTATTCATTAACTCCGCTAGAATATCTTGTGCTTTGATCAATACTTGATTTGTCTTTTCAATATTCTTTTCAGCAATATTGATTTCAGCTAATTTCAAATTTTTGATGCAACCTTCATATAAAAGGACAATCAATTTTTTTGGAGATGCATTTAAAATTTGATTTTCTTTATAAATCGCTGATCCATTTTTTTGGTACATTCTTTTACCTCCTGCTTTTTAACCTAGTCTTTACTAGATGCCTCTGTCTACAAATACCGGAGCGCGTTGCACCGAAACATAATTATCTCTAACTTTATTTTTTTGGTTGATTTGTTTCATTTTATTCATCAAGCTTGTCTTTTCGCCGCGAATCGTGGCAATCATTTGCTGTTGTTTTGGAATGATTACACTAAGAAGTTGTTTTTCAACTGAAGTGTACTGAAATGCCTCATCTTCACTTAACTGTTCTTCAATCTTCTTTAATTGATCCATATTTCGTTCATTTTCAGATATTAGTGTTACAGCTTCTTCTGCACTGCCATTCCATGAATCCAGCAAAGCCTTAATGTTTTCCAATACATCCGTTCGAAGTGTAGCCCATTGAGTATCGGTCGTCATGATGAGCACTCCTTCCTTAATTTTGCTATTCTATCTAATCTGTTGTACTAAATTGACTTTGTAAGTAAGCTAATTGCGATTCAGCTTCCATCATAGCTGTATCTAGGCGGGTAAACATAGCAACATAATTTTCACGTTTCTTCACTAAACGTTCATTGAATTTTGTAATACTGCTAGAAAGATCTTTTAATGATTTATCGTATGTGTCAGATTTAGTTGCAATAATCCCAGTCTTTTCTGAAATATACGTATCCACTAGCGCACGCATTTTTTGAGCCATACCCACTTCAACTTCAGTGGTTACAGTTGTTTCTTTACCATCCTCATCCACATTCGTTGTTTCAGTTGAAGTTGTTTGAAACAACATTTTTTTCACAGCTATTGGATCATCTGTTAGTGCTGTTTTTAATTTTCCTGGATCAAGAGTTGCGGCACCATAACGATCTACTGAAATCCCAATTGATTCTAAATTGTTATATGCAGCATTTCCAGTATTCACGCTTTGAGTCATTAAGGAACGCAAACTTGATTGCAACCGCATTAATGAACTATCACCTGCTAGTGCTCCAGTAGTATTCCCTTCTGCTGAAGGATCCCCTACGTCTAATTGATCGCCTATAAACGTTAACGTTGAATTGTATTGATCCACAAATTCCTGAAATGCTTTTACTGACGTATCTATATCTTCTTTAATGCCAATAGTAATAGGCTTAGAGGCTTCCGTTACGCCTTTTAGTTCAAGTGTTAAACCTTCGACAGCATCGTTGATACTATTGGTATCGCGAGTCATTTCAATACCGTCTATCTTAAGTATTGCAGACTGTCCAGCTACTTGTTTTGAGTCTGCTCCTAACCCTAGTTCATCAATCATACTGCTCGTGCCTGTGTTGCCTCCAGCAGTTAATGTACCTTCAAATGACATTGTGCGTTCGCCCATTTTACTATCCGTCATAACAATTCTATTATCCACGATTTTAGCTTGTATTCCTGATTCTTTTGATTTTTCATTGATTTTTCCAACGATATCTTTCAAGCTGTCTTTCTCTAAAATTTCAATTTCAAATCCTACTTTAGGCGTTTCACCCTCTACTACTGGACCAGCCTTTTCTTGATTTATAATGGTAAATGTTCCGGTTAGCCCCAAACTTTCTTTAATTGTTTTTCCAGCAGCTGAACTAATAACACCTGATGTTGTTTGGGTTGCCGTTGCTAATCGAGATACTTCAATGCTATAATCACTTGCTGTCGAATCTGTATTAGCTGTAATACCAACTTTACTTTCGTCACTGGATGTTGCTAGTTTTGATTGAAATGTTTTATCCTCTCCGAGAGTACCTAGCTTTGTAAACAAACTATCTAACCGTGTATTGATATCTTTCCAAGCATTTTTTTCTGCTGTAATGCTTGTTTGCTTGTTTGTATATTGAACAAGCTTACCAGATTCGGCTTCAATCATTGAGTCAATTGTTGCTGAATCGATACCTGAATATGATCCTAAAAAACTAATACTACCAGCCATTATTTCACTCCTTTCGATCTACTACTATCCCTGCCATGTCCCAAATACCCGCAATCACGTCAAGCATTTTTTCTGGTGGAATTTCTTTTACTACTTCTTCTGTTTGTTTATCGACCAGTCTAACAACCGTTCTGCCTGTACCTTTATGCACTTTGAAATCAAATTGAATGTTTAATCCCAATAAGAACTGATTGGCTTTTTCTATAGATTGCCTCAGTTCTTCTTTAGATATTTCAGAAACGATTATAGGTTCATTTATTTCTTTTGTACCTGAAGTACCTTTTATGTATGATTTTTGTATAGCAGATTGATGGATTGCATTCGATTCTACCGGACGAATCTGAAGAGATTTAGTGACAACTTGTACAATATCCATACTTGACAACTCCATTTCTCAACATCGTATAGTTTACTATAAATAAAAAGCCGGCACAATGCCGGCTTTTTATTATGCTTCAAAGTTTTTATGCAATTATTATTGTAATAATTGTAGTACACCTTGAGGCATTTGGTTAGCTTGTGCCAACATTGCTGTTGAAGCTTGAGAAAGAATATTTGATTTAGTGAAGCTCATCATTTCTTCAGCCATATCTACGTCAGTAATACGAGAATTAGCTTCTGATAAGTTTTCTTTTGTTGTAGCTAAGTTAGAAACAGTGTGATCTAAACGATTTTGTGTTGCACCTAGGTTTGCACGTTCTGTTGATACTGAACTAATTGCATCGTCAAGTTTTCCAATAACTGTATCAAAATCAGCTGCTGATAAAGTATCAGTTGAAACGTCTAGTTTATCTGCTGCATCTAATACACCATCTGTAACAGTTCCAACTTTAAGAGATGCTGCTGTCATGTCTGCTACTTTTAACGTAATATCTTGTCCCTTGTTAGCACCGATTTGGAAAGTAAAGCTACTTCCCTCTCCTACAGCTCCTTCTTTTAATAGTTTCTTACCATTAAATTCAGTTTGGTTAGCAATACGGTCTACTTCTAATGTTAATGAATCCATTTCTTTTTGGATTGCTCCCCTATCTTCAGAAGTATTTGTATCATTTTTAGCTTGAACAGCTAAATCACGCATGCGGTTTAAGATACTGTGTGTTTCTGTTAATCCACCTTCTGCTGTTTGAATCAATGAAATTCCATCTTGGGCATTACGTGAAGCTTGATTCATACCACTGATTTGGTTTTTCATTTTTTCAGAGATTGCTAAACCTGCTGCGTCATCCCCAGCTTTATTGATGCGTAGTCCAGATGATAGTTTAGCTAGTGAACTGCTTTTTGAAGCATTAGCTGAAGTTAGTTGAGAGTAAGTATTCATTGCTGCTGTGTTTGTATTGATTCTCATTATATTATTCCTCCTAAGTTTAAAATTTAATTGCTTTTCTTGTTTTATATCGGGCGATTTTTAGCTTCGTTAATATAAAAATTGAAATAAAAATTATTTATTTCAACTTTTATACTTACTGACTGATTCAAATTTTTATTGTAATAATTGTAGTACGCCTTGAGGCATTTGATTAGCTTGTGCCAACATTGCTGTTGAAGCTTGAGAAAGGATATTTGATTTAGTGAAACTCATCATTTCTTCAGCCATATCTACATCAGTAATACGAGAATTAGCTTCTGATAAGTTTTCTTTTGTTGTAGCTAAGTTAGAAACAGTGTGATCTAAACGGTTTTGTGTTGCACCTAAGTTTGCGCGTTCAGTTGATACTGAACTAATTGCTGTATCTAGATCTTCAATTACTTTATCAAAATCAGCTGCTGCAGTCGATACATCTGGACCGGTCATTGTGTCACCTGTACCCGTACCTACTCCTAATTCACTAGCTGTCATATTAGATATACTTAAAGTAATATCTTGTCCTTTGTTAGCACCGATTTGGAAAGTGAAGCTAGTACCACTAGTACCATCATCTGCAGTTAATAATTTTTTTCCGTTAAACTCTGTCTGATTTGCAATGCGGTCTACTTCTTTAGTAAGAGAATCCATTTCTTTTTGGATAGCTCCTCTATCTTCGTCAGTATTCGTATCATTTTTAGATTGAACAGCTAAATCACGCATACGGTTTAAGATGCTGTGTGTTTCTGTTAATCCACCCTCAGCTGTTTGAATCAATGAAATTCCATCTTGAGCGTTACGTGAAGCTTGATTCATACCGCTGATTTGATTTTTCATTTTTTCTGAGATTGCTAATCCTGCTGCATCATCCCCAGCTTTGTTGATACGTAATCCTGATGATAGTTTAGCTAATGAGCTGCTTTTTGAAGCGTTAGCTGATGTTAATTGAGAGTAAGTATTCATTGCTGCTGTATTTGTATTGATTCTCATGTTATATTTCCTCCTAAGGTCTATTTTGTGAAGGTGTTGCCTTCTACATCTTATATCGGTATCTTTCTTTTTCTGTTAAGCTTTTTTTATGTTACTGAACAAATCATATTTTATTTAAATAAGTTTGCCTTATACTTCTTATATCGGAATAGCTTAGAAATAGTTAATACTTTTTTAAAATTAATTAAAAAAATACTGAACTATCTTAAAGATAGTCCAGTATGCTTGTTTGCAGTATTTTAGTTCCCATAGACAAAGATGCTTCATAAGCTGATTTTTCCATGGTGAATTGCATATATTTTTCAGCTAAGTCAATGTCTTGATTTTCAGATAACATCGTTTTAAGGTTAAGTTTTTCACTGTCATTACGCTCTAATGTTGCAGTTAATCGATTAAAGATAGATCCGGTTTTAGAACGATTGGATACAATATTTTCAATTTCTTGATCCGCTCTGTCTAATAAACTAGATAATTCCCCTGTATCATCTGCATCTAAAGCGGTTAATACTTCAGAAAAGAAAGTACCCAAATTATCTGATCCATCCGTATTTTGTGCATTCATAAAATTACGACCATCTGTACTCAGTTCAACTGAAACTCCTGGTGCAATTTCACGCGAAAGATTTCCACTTCCTTCAGCAGTTCCGCTATAAGTAATCCCCGTAATTTCACCATCATCATTTTTTTGTACTTGAAATGGTTTCTCTGTCGTATTCTTTCCAGCAAAAACATATCGTCCACCAAAGTTTGTGTTCAACGCATCAACAGTTCCTTGTATTTCAGACTCAATCTCAGCCTTATTGGCTTGGCGATCTTCAGAACTCAATGTGCCATTTGCAGAATATTGAATCAATGTTTTAATTCGTTGCATCGATTCTGTAGCACTGCTTAGAGCAGAATCTTGTACATTGGTCCATTGGATCGCGTCATTGATGGTTGTTTTGTATTGGTCATTTTGAATAATTGAATTATTTAAATCTAATATTTTTGACACTTTTAATGGATCATCAGAAGGTTTACTGACTTCTTTTAAGGATGATAATTGATTTTGGTATTTCATGACATTTGTTGTATTAGCCGAAAGATTGCGTAAGAAACTTCTCGACATTAACGAATCGGTTACACGCATTTCCTATACCCCCGTTCGGTTGATTAGCGTATCGAGCATTTCTGAAACCACTGAAATAATGCGAGAATTAGCTTCAAAAGCACTTTGATAAGCGATTGTATTGGTTACTTCTTCATTGATTGAAACACCTGAAACTGAATCTCTGCGGGCTTCTAGAAGACTGACTAAACTCTCTTGACTGTCCACCATATTATCCGATTGTTGTTTCACAATTCCCATTTGCGTAACACTATCGTTGTAAGCACCGGAAACTGTTGATCCACCCTCTTGATTTTTAATTGTCATAGTGGATGGATCGTATTCGATTTCCGTTGGATTAACAGGATATTCTAATTTTGTATTTTGCAATGCAGCAATCGCTTGAGCACGTGTACCGTCTCCACTTACAACATTTTCAATATTTTTTCCTGCATTGATTTTAGAATTATCAGCTAATATTTCTTTATTCACTTGAATCGATGAAGCGTAATTCTCACCTTCTCCTAAATCAAAGAAAGGTATACCTTCACCACCATCGCTATGTACCTTATTTACTGCTGTTGCAAAAGTATAAGCTAATTCATTTAATTCTTGTTTTTTAGTATCAATTTCATTTAAAGCTTCTTGAGATCCTTTGATGTTACCAGATTTGATTTCAATATTTTTATCGTTAACTGCCAACTGTCCAGCTGGGTCTGGCGCAACACTCATTTTAGAGATAGAATCTTCAGTTAAAACAGGTTGCCCAGCAACACTAACGCTCACACGGTTAAATTTATCGTACTTGGCTTCGACACCAGCAATTCCTGTTAATTCGCTCAAGATTTTATCTTGTTGGTCCAATAAATCGTTAGGAGCTTGACCTTGAGAAGTCATATTAAAAATTTGTTTGTTTAATGAATCCAATTGCTCTACTTTTGCGTTGAAATCTAAGACATTTTTTTCAATGTCTTGAACTGTACCTTCATGTAGGCTATCGATTTGACTCGACATGTGGTGCAAAGTATCCGTAAACGTTTCTGAGTTTTGGGCCACCATCGTTTTAGCAGTCGCAAGTTCTGGGTTAGAACCTAAATAAGTCCAAGATGAAAAAACTTTGCTTAAGTTATTGTTTAACCCAGTTGTAGAAGGTTCGTTAAAGATTCCTTCCAATTGACCTAAAACTTCAGACTTTTTACTATACATTTCTAAAGAAGAGTTTTCATTTCTTAATTGCTTATTCACATATGGATCGACGATACGGTCAATAGAAGAAATTCTGACACCTGTACCCAGTTGGCCAATTCCTCCAAGAGTATAGGGATTGTCAGCTACCATAGTAACTTTTTGTCTAGAGTAACCTACTGTATTCGCATTAGAGATATTGTGGCTGGTTGTTTGCAAAGCCGATTGCTGCACATTCAAGCCTTTGGTTGCATTGTTTAATGTTCCGAATAAACCTGACATTCTTTCACCTCATTATAGGGATTGGTCAATAAGATTAGCTTGTTGTGTGGTGCTATAGTCTCCCTGTTTGGAGTAAGTAGATCCACCTGTTTTAACCCCTTTAGTGATCGCTTCCATCATCGTTTCTTGGTACTGCAAAGCTTGTTTTGCTAGGGTTAAATTTGTTTCTTGCAAATTTTTAATGTCTTCTACCACTTCAACAAGGTCTGCTTTTGTTAAACCTTCTGTTATTAATGTTGGCAGACTGTCTAAGAATAGTTGTTTTTGTTCCACAAGAGCTTTTACTTTTGCACTATCATTTTTAATTAATGCTTCTTTTTCATCTATAAGCACATTTTTAAATTTCAGTAGTGTCTCAAGTGCAGTCGTTTCTTTAGTCATTACTCAGTAAACTCCCTTTGGTTGTTCATTGCTTGCATCATGCCATTCGCAATTTTTTCAGGTGATACGTCATAGGTACCATTTAATACAGCCTTTTTAATTGCTTCTACATTTGATGACATTGCTGCAGTATCTGTTGATTTAGCCTTCGCCAATTGTTTAGCTGCATCCGAAATGTCAACTGTTACGGAATCTTCATTAACAGTTGCATTCGTTTTAGATAAACCTTTGCTATGTGTGTTTTCTTGATTTTGACGGACATTATTAATGTATTGGTTGTAGCCATTATTTCCTATTTTCATTGGTAGTGCTCCTTTCTAGTGCATGTTCTCAAGTTTTTGATTAGTTGACTTAGTTTTTGAATTAAGTTAATTGTTATCTATCGGCAATTTTGCCTTACATGTTTACTATCGGCAGCTTTTTAAGATACTTAAGTCTTAGAATTTAAAAAACATCTTCAATTTAATATTTGCGATCTATTATTTTAAGGTTGGTAGCTTAATAGAATCCCTTACTTGAAATTTCTGGCGGAATAGGGTTGCTTGTAGCCGTGTAAAGGATTCAATGCACATTACAAAGCGTCAGCGCTTCAGCGATTACATTTTGTTTGAGGCTTGAAAGCCTGAAGCCCAAGTCTTCAGGGGGTCAAATGGCTCTATACAAGCAAACCCGTTCATTTCAGAAGAAATTTCTTTTGAAGCCCCAATACTATTTCTGAAACTTTTTTCTTATGTACATCTGTTTATAAACTAGACTCTTCTATATTAGCGGTTACTTTTCCAATATTCAAGATAAAACAAAAAAGCCAGAACATTTCATTCTGGCTTTTCCCATTTTCGTACATAATTAGTTCAAATGTTGAATCCGTTGTTCTTTGCTTAAAATATTGGTGATACGAATTCCGAAACTTTCGTTGATCACAACAACTTCACCTTCAGCAATCAATTTTCCATTTACATATATTTCTAAAGGCTCATCCGTCATTTTATTTAATTCAACAACTGAACCTGTTCCTAGTGACAGAATATCTTTGATTGTTTTTTTGCTTTCACCTAACATAACACTGAATTGCAAAGGCACATCCATGATTAGATCTAAATTGCGCGGATTTTTTAAACTTCCAGCATGCGTCAATTCTTGGAACTCAGGTTTTTGAATGCCAATCTTATCTTCTGTATTTTGCGGTGCCTGGTTAGCTGCTGGTTCAGTTGGAGCAACTGGTGTTTCTGGCTGAGGCAATTCACGGTCTTGAATTACTTCTCCTTCATCTGCTAATACAATGTTTGCGATATTTCTGACCGTTTCAAGCGTAAAGATCTGCATGATCTCACTTTCAATCAAGTCATCTACCGTCATTTGAAAAGCAATCTTACAAACCGTTGTATCTCCACTGATTCTATCGTAATTTGCTTGCTCTTGATTTTTCCATACTTCCACTTCAGGAGGTAAAATATCAACAATTCGTTCCAACATCGTGGCCATTGCTGTTGCAGCAGAGCCCATCATCTGATTCATGGCTTCTCCTACAGCACTCAATTCAAGTTCAGTAAATTCTTTCCCCTCAGCATCGCCATTCCCGTCCATCATTAAGTCAGCAATAATAATCGCGTCTTTTTCATTCATCATCAACAAGTTGCTACCGGTCAATCCTTTTTTAAAATCAATTGTGGTTACGACTTTTGGCGTAACACTTGCGTCAATAATTTCTTGGAATTTCAGACAAGAAACAACTGGAGTCGTGATTGCTACTCGGCGGCTTAAGATAGAAGACAAGGTTGTAGCGGCTTGAGACATAGAAATGTTCCCAATTTCTCCGATAATATCCGTTTGTGTTTGATCAAGGGTGTCGTTTGTTGTTGGCTCAGGGGCGCTTGCATTACCATTCAGCATTGCATCAATTTCTTCTTGCGTTAATTTTTCACTGCTCATTCGTCTGTCTCTCCTCCAATATACTGTAATACTTCGACCGCCATGTTTTTTCCTTTTAATCCGGGTTTAACAAAATATCGTGGAAGTTTTTCCACAGACAGGATGAGCGGATCTGATGTTTTACCATCCAAAGGAATGATGTCTCCCAATTCTAATTGTAGAAAGTTCTCCAACGTCATGACTGTTTCTCCTAAAAGTACTTCCATGTTTACTGGTGCAGAATGCAGACTTTTTTCAATTTTCCCACTATCTGTATGGTCAGTTTCTTTTTCAGAATGGAACCAGTTGCGTAAGCTTAATTTTTCTAATATACCTTCAAAAAAGATATAAGGAACACATAAATTAATAAACGTTTTAACCCCGTACAACTCAACTGTGAATGTAACCAACACTACTGGTTCATTTGGTGACATCGTCTGCATGATCTGTGGATTGGTTTCCGTTGAATCCAAGGTTCCTTTGATCTCTACAACATCGCGCCAAGCCAATTCAAAAGAATGGATGAAATTGCTTAGTATCTCCTCTAAGATAGCCATTTCAATATCCGTAAAACTTTCTTTTGACAGTTCATCTATGTTATCTCGGATTTCGGTACTTCCACACAATAAATCAACCAGTTGCAAACAAAGTTGCGGACTGATTTCAATGATTTGCGTTCCTTCTAAAGGAACAGAACGAAACAATCCCATTAGCGTAAACCGAGGTACAGAATGGACAAATTCATCAAAACTTACTTGTTCAATAGAAGCTAACTGAACACCCACACTTGTTCGAACTTGAGTAGACAAGATATTTCCAGCTATTTTAGCAAATTCTTCGAAGACCATATTCAAAGTACTTATGTATTCTTTTGAAAGACGAACTGGACGTCTAAAATCATAACTTTTAACTTTATTCTCTTGTTCCTTTTCATCTAAGCCTTTAGCGTCAATTTCGCCACTTTCTACTGCTTGCAATAACGAGTCAATTTCTTGCTGTGATAAAACTTGCTTCACTAATTATCCCTCATTTTTATAAAAATAGTTTCTCCATGTTGATAACACTCACTATTTGGTCTTTTACTTGAATCACACTAGACACTAATTCATCAGTTTTATCGTCCAACTGTTGAATAGCGGATGGCTCAATATCCAAAACCCAAGCGACATCATCCACCATAAATGCTATTTTTTCCTCATCATTTTTCACAATGATGATATTATTGTACCATAATTCTTTTGTTTCATCAGTGGGAGAAAGTAATTTATAAAAATTTATCAGTGTTATGACATTTCCTCGCAAATTAACGAGCCCTTGAACCCAAGATGGAGATTGAGGGACTGGGGTCCAAGGCATTTTATTTGTTATCTCTTCAACGTTTTCAGATGAAAAGGCGTAATAATTTTCGTTTAGAGTAAAAATAATCATCTGCATATTTTTGTCACCTTTACAAACTTGCTTTGTCTAAAGCTTTAATAACACGATCACTATCGAATGGTTTCACGATAAAATCGACTGCTCCAGAACGTATAGCATCCATAACCATTCCTTGTTGACCCATTGCACTACACATAACCACACGAGCAGCTGGATCAAAAGCCTTGATTGCTTTTAAAGCATCTACCCCGTCCATTTCAGGCATCGTAATATCCATTGTTACTAGGTTTGGTTTTTCAGCTTTGTATTTTTCAACGGCTTCAACCCCATTTTGTGCTTCTGCTACTACGTTATAGCCATTCTTTTCTAAAATATCTTTCAGTTTCATCCTCATAAAAGCTGCATCGTCTACGATCATTACATTTTTTGTCATTTGTTTTTCTCCTCTCAAACTGTTAGTGCTGTTAACATCTTTTCTATTATCCCTGGTTTTGGGACGAAATACAATGAAGATTCTAATCGATCTCCTAAATAATAAAATTCATTCTTAATGATCATAATAGAATCATCATACTGGCTTTGTTCTAAATACACACTGCTCATAATTGCTCCAAACATATCCTCAATAATGATTGGCACAGACGTAACCAAGTTTGCGTCCATTAGTTTCATTACTGCATTCAAAAATGAATTCACGAGTATATTTCCTAATTCTTGCAAGGCAGAATCTGCCATATCTTCTGAATAGGGGGTATTTTCTGGCAACATCATCTCAACGATCGTTCCTGAATTTTGGTGTTCGACCGTAAAGAGAAAAACACCTTCTGCATCGCCGATCATTTTTATCATAATCGCTTTTATCACAGCTTCTTCTGGCATGATCTGCTCATAAACATCTGCATATTCCATCATTTCAATGACCGGGACAGTCATTTGGACTGGCTTTTCAATCAATTGAGACAAACTCGTGGCTGCATGACCGCCACCAATATTGATTACTTCTTTTAGTACATCTAGTTCCATTGCTGAGTAGTTAGACTTCACTATACTCACCAATTCTTTCGTTGCAAATAGCCGATACATCTAAAATTAAGATGATACTACCATCCCCTAGAATAGTCGCTCCTAAGTAATTCTTCAACATTTTTAGTTCTTGTCCTAGCTTTTTGATGACGATTTCTTGTTGTCTAACTAAATCATCTACTGCCAAGGCTTTATAACTTTCTCCATGTTTCACTAAGACCAAATGCAGATTTGATTCTTCATTTGTTTCCATACTTAATGCTTTGTTGAGACGAATAACCGGAACCGCAAGTCCTTCATATTTATAAACTTCTCGATTATGCACATGAACAATGTCTTCTTCAGTTACTTTAACAATTGTTTTGATGATCCCTAAAGGAATCGCAAATGTATCTTGGCCAACTGTCACCAACAAGGATTGAATGATAGACAAGGTTAATGGCAAATTAATTTTAAATGTTGTCCCTTGATTGACCACACTTTCTAATTCAACTGTTCCACCTAATTCAGTAATTTTCTGTTTAACGGCGTCCATTCCTACGCCACGACCAGAAATACTCGTGACTTCTTTTGCAGTAGAAAAACCTGGATGGAAAATCAATTGCTGAATCTCTTTGTCACTCATACCTTCTGTTGAAATGCCTTTACGCTCCGCACTTTCTTTAATGATCGTTGGATTAACACCTTTTCCATCATCACTCAATGTCAGTACTACTCGATTGCCTTCTTGATAAGCCGTAATCTTAATGGTTCCTTTTGGATCTTTACCTAACTTCACACGGTCTTCTGGCATTTCTACTCCATGGTCAGCTGAATTCCGCAAAAGATGCACTAACGGTTCGCTCAACTCAGAAACAACCGTACGATCCAATTCAGTATCTTCACCTTCGATAACTAAGTTAAATTCTTTCCCTAAATCATTCCCTAAGTCACGGATCATTCGTGGGAAGCGCGTCATCACTGTGCTAACAGGCTGCATTCTGATTTTCAGAACCAACTCTTGCAATTCTGAACTGATTCTAGCCACATGATCCAGTGGCTCATTCATTTCAGACACTTGCAATTGGTCGCTTAAATCTTCTAATCTTGTGCGGTAAATAACCAATTCAGAAACTAAATTCATAAAGGAATCTAATTTCCCAATGTCTACTCGAATGGATTGATTCATCGCATGATTTTGTGCTTTTCCTTTAGTTGGTGCTTTAGTGGTTGCTTGAGGTTCAACTACAGATTCTACTTTTTGATTTTCAATGGGAGTTTCTGTAACATGAACTGTTTCTGCCGCTTTTACCATTAAATCGTCTGCTTGTTGAATTGTTTGAATCAAGACTTCTTCAATTTCACTATTATCTAGTGCTAGATTATGAACAGTTTCTTCATCCAATTGACTGACGTAAATCAGTTTAAAGATGTTTCCAAAATCATCATTCTCAAGTACTTCCGTACCTGGTTCAGAGTACAAAACATCTCCATGCTGTTCCAGTTTACTCATAACGAGGTATACACGAGCATTTTTCATTGAACTGTCTTCATCGATTTGAATAGCTAACACATACGCGTTATAGCCGTCTTCCTTGGCTGCTTCAATAATCATTAGATCTGAATCTTCAACCTTTTCCAAAGCCAAATTAAGTGATGATCCGGTTTCTTGTTCTAGTTCTGAAGCCTCTTCTATGGCACTTTCTCCTGAAGATACTTGGTCTAGACGTTTAGCAAGATTGGAAATATCTCGCTCTGCATCATTTCCTTCTCTCAAATCTTCCACTAAATCAGATAATGTATCTAGACAGTCAAAGATCAAAGCGATGGATATCGTATCAGCCGCAATGATTTTTTGCTTCAACAAATCAAATACGTTCTCCATTTTGTGTGTCAGTTTAGCCATTGTATCGTAACCCATGGTTGCTGCCATTCCTTTGATCGTATGAGCTGATCTAAACATTACGTCCACAATGCTGGAATCTTCCGGATTATTCTCTAACTCGAGTACTTGTTCATTCAAACTTTGTAAATGTTCATCTGTTTCTTCAAAAAATAAATCGAGGTATTTACTGTTTTCGTCCATAGTATCCCTCCCTTTCATTGGTTCGTGCACTTTGTTGGTTATACTTTTTCATAAATGAAAGATGCACGTTTAACAAAGCCATATTTTTCTGGATTGTAAATGGTTTCTGTTGCCCCTGTGAAAAATAAACCACCCGGTACAAGTGCATCACTAAATTTTTGGTACAACTCTTCTTTGACTTCGTTTTTAAAGTAAATGGTCACATTTCGGCAAACAATGACATGATACTCTTTTCCAAAGCGATCGCCGATTAAATCGTGTTTTTTGAATGCAACTTTATTTTTGATTTGATCTGCTAAATAAAATACACTCTCTTCTTCTGTAAAGTACTGCTGACGATTTTCATCGTCTACATTTTTTATTTCTGTACTTGAGAAAATCCCTTTTTTAGCTTTTGCTAATATTGTCTCATCAATATCGGTTGCTGTTATTTTTTCTGCTTGAGCGATACGATGCTTATCCATGATCATTGCTAGTGAATAAGCTTCTGCTCCGGTAGAACACGCTGCACTCCAAATCTTTAACGCACCAAAACGAGGTTCAAGATACGATACCATTAACTCTTCAAATTCATCAAATACTTCTCTATTACGGAAAAAATCCGTTACATTAATTGTAATGTAGTTCAAAAAATTCTTTTTAATGATTGGATCTGCTTGGATCTTCACAGCATATTCTTCTAACGTCACAGCACCAGTATTTTTCATAATCGTTCCAATACGTCTTTGAAGCTGTTTTTCTTTGTATCCATCTAGATTAATATTCAAATGTTCTTTTGTCCATGCATAGAAAAATTCGAAATTCAACATTAGCTTCTCATCCTTATCATCCAATTAATCAATTCTGATATGTCTTTTAAACTTGCAATTTCATCAATCACGCCTTTTTGTACTGCATTACCTGGCATGCCATACACAATAGATGTTTCGCGATTTTGCGCTACAGTAAATCCCCCAGCTTTTTTGATTTTATCCAGTCCACGGGCGCCATCTTGGCCCATTCCCGTTAAGATAAAACTAGCTAACTCGCTACCGTAAGCCTCAGCAGCGGTTTCGAACAAATAATCGACAGCTGGCCTTACACCATGTATTTTATCGGCTTCATTTAGTTTAATGCAGTTCTTTTCAATTACCATGTGGTATCCACCCGGAGCTACATACACAATACCACCTTTTATGGCCATTCCATCTTCGGCTTCTACCACTATTGCAGTTGATTCCTTATCCAACCGTTTGGAAAAGGATGTGGTAAATCCTTTAGGCATGTGTTGAACGATAAAAATTGGAAAAGTTAAATTTTCCGGTAACGATCGAATAATTGAAAACAGTGCTTTAGGACCGCCGGTAGATGCGCCAATCACAATGGCTTTAATTTTTTTAGGCACTCTATTTTCTAATTCACTTTTTTGTAATAACGACTTTTCTACTGGTGTTTCTGTTTTCTTTTGTTCAAATAAGGGTTTTATCTTATCCGCTACTTCATTTTTAAATGCATCCGATTGGTTTCTTATATCATGAGGCTTTTCTATAAAATCCATAGCTCCTAGATCCAATGCGGCAATCGTGTTATCTTCTCCACTAAATGAACTCATCATAATAACGGGTGTAGAATGTTCTTTTTTAATAATTTCAAGGGTTTCTAACCCGTTTAATCCCGGCATTTCAATGTCTAACGTAATGACATCTGGTTGAAGCTGCGGAATTGCCTTTAGTGCATCTCGGCCGTTTCTTGCCGTACCAATAACTTCAAGTCCTTCAATACTTGCTATTGTTTCGGTGATAACCTTTCTCATAAAAGGAGAATCATCTACAACCAATACTTTTACATTCACTCTTTGTTTCTCCCCTATCCCTTTTTACAATACAATTATTTCTCTATTCACCATTCGAATCGTTACGGTAAAAGTGGACAAATCTACAATCATTGTTCTGCCCATCTTTCCACCAGTATGATTGGCTAATAAAGGAATCCCTAGTTGTTTCAATACTTCCTCAACAGCAAGAATATTTCGATCTCCAATACTGCCATGTGGAAGATCTTTAGAAAATTCAAACATGCTTGCTCCGCCAGCTATCTTAGCGACTAGCGGATTGTTATTTGTTCGTTTATTTATTTCTGATACCATATGGGGAATAGCTAAATCAGCGAATTTCTCAATTTTAGTGGCCTCTCTAAAAGCAGTGCTGTCTGGAAGCATAATATGGCTTAATCCGCCGATTTTTGTTTTAGGATCGTATAAAGCAATCCCGACACATGAACCTAACCCTACTGTTATCAAGGATTTAGGCTGCTCTGTTACTTTATAATCTGAGATCCCAACCCTTAATTCATCTGCCATACATTTTTCACCATTCCTCTAATTCTAACCATTTTTATCTATTCATTAAGGATACCAGTTCTTTTCCCCCTTGTTCATTAAAAATACTGTCTACGTCTAGCTGTATGATAATGCCATCATCTGTTCGAATAAAAGCCATGACATAACTTGCAGCTTCTTGATCAACATTTTCTGAAATTTCACGATCTGCACTTTCAAAAGAACGAATAGTGGTTACTTTATCTACCACCAATCCAATTTTTTTCTCTTGCCAATTCACAACAATCACTTTAGTGTCAGCTGTTAATTCTGTTTTATTTTGAAAGAATCGTTCTCTTAAATCAATGATTGGCAAAACCGTTTCATCATAATCTATCGCACCTAACACATATTTAGATGTATCTGGAATTCTAATTAGTCCTTCAACATGTATGATTTTTTCGGTTACTTCAATTGGAATGGCAAAGCTTTGACCACCACTACTAAAAATAACAAACTTTTCCATTATTCTCTACTCCTCTAGATTTCCTCTTAATTGATTGACGCACACTCTTTATAAGGATGCACGCCAACTGAACTATTTGTTACGTCCCACATTACTGTAATTTAAATTGGTTCGTTTCTTCTTTTAGTTCATTTGCAATTGTTTCTAACTTCGCGATACTTGATGAGAATTCTTCCATCGTTGCTAAAATTTCTTCTGCATTTGCGGATACTTCTTGCGTCCCTGCAGAATTTTCTTCAGCTGAGGCCGCAATATTTTCAATGGCAACCAATGTTTCATCCTTTTTAGCTGAAATAACGAAACCTAAACTAGCAACATTTAATATACTTTCAACCAATTTATCCATTTGATCGGTTACTTTATTTGATGAATCAATTGCTTCATCGATTGTTTTTGTTTGTACTTCACTTTCTGCATGTGATTGTTCGACTTTGCTGACCATTTCATTTGATTTTTCTTGAATATCTTTGATAATAGTTGCGATATTTTTTGTCGATGCATCACTTTTTTCAGCAAGCTTTCTGATTTCATTTGCAACTACCGCAAATCCTCTACCGCTTTCACCTGCACGAGCAGCTTCAATTGAAGCATTTAGCGCCAATAAGTTGGTTTGCTCAGATATTCCATCAATCACTTTAACGATCTTTTCAATGTTTTGAATATCTTCGTTTACACCATGAATGCTCTTGGCTAACTTAGCCATGGTATCAACCGTTGTTTCCCAGTTGTCATGAACTTCAGACATCATTTGATTGTTTTTCCCATTGGCAATCGTTGTATCATCTGTATGTTGTCCCATTTTTTGAATATTTTGATCAATTTCACCCACAGTTTTGGATAATTCTTCCATTTTCCCTACTGTATCTTCCGTGTCTTTGGTTTGGATGCTTGTGGCTTGAGCAATTCCAGTGATGGTTTCGGATACTTCTTCTGTTGCTGAAGTCGTTTGTTTAGAAATATCATTCAGTGTTTGGGTCATATCCATCAAATGATTGCTCTTTTGTTGGATGCCTCCAACCATTTGTCTAAACTGAACCATCATTTGATTAAATGCAAATGCAATTCGACCAATTTCATCGCTGTTTTCATTGATCTCTTTTTGTTTTCTAATTGCTTTAAAGTATTTTTTATCTGGCAAAATGTGTAAATCATTTCCAGTAATTTCAGTAGTTAAATCACCGTCTTCCACTCTGTGGAAGGCTTTAGTTAATGTTGCTGCAATCGTCATAACGTATCTAGATGCAAGTAAGGCACTTAAAATCGCAATGATGATTCCAATCACTAAACCAATAAGCGCGGCTCTATTGGTAGCAGCGACTTCATTAGCCATCTCATCTTCGCCAACTACTCCATAAACAGTCATGCCTAGACGACTGACTTTAGCGTAATAACTGCCAATCTCTTGATTGCTGCTATCAGCGTAAACATAGCCTGTTTGTTCGGTTGCTTCTTTAAACAAGTCGCTTTCACCAATGTTTGTCCCAATTTTCTTAGGATCATTTGACATCAAATAATCCCCAGATTCAGAAAGCACAAAAAAGTGTCCGGTACTCCCATTTTTTACTGATGTCAAATACGTGTTCATTCTTTCTAAGTTCAAATCAATTGCTAAAACACCATAAAAAACATCATCTACAATGATAGCTCTAGAGATGGTCATTGCCATAACTCCTGTAGTTGCATCACGGTAAGGTTCACTCCAAATCAGCGCACCATTGCGGTCAACCGCTCTTTGGTACCAAGTTGTTGCACTGGCATTAAAGTCAGAAGCCAAATTTTCAACTGTTCCAAGTACTCCTTGATTTTCAGGAGCATAATAAGCATTTCCTATGTACATACTGTTGTTTAAAACAAATTGTAATTCTTCTTGAACGAAAGCTTGAGCTTCTTCATCCTCAGCAACCTCTTGAAATTCAGGTTTTTCTGCTAAAGAATTAATGGTATTTTCTAATTCTTGACCGATCCAATCTAATTGTGTAGTAAATTGTGTTGCTAGATTTTTTTCACTTTGCTCAACACGTTGAGACAATAAATTTTGTGTGCTGTAATAATTGATGACTAATAGAATAATAATGGGTATCGTGATCATAGCAATCAACGTAGGGATAATAACGACTCTTATACTTTTTTTCCTCGGGCTCTTCTTTTTGCGCACATTCTTCACCAATTGCTCCTCCTTATGTAAAACTCCCTTAGAACACTTTTACCATTTTTCACGTGTTTTATTCGAAGTCCCTAACACTACTTTTATTTAAACGTTTACTAAATAGCATATCGGTATTTTTTCTTTTTTCTTAAGTCGTTAAGGTTCCTTTTTTTATTTATTTCCACTATTGTCACATCTTATTCAATTAATAAAAAAAGAACCTCTTTTGATCTTTGATCAAAGGAGGTTCTTTACGATTCAATTTGTAAAAAATTACAATATCTTTTTAAGGCAGTTCATTTCCAGCTGCTCGGTAGATCTCATACCATTCATCATGAGTCATTCGCACTTCGGAAGCTTTGCTGTAATCTGTTAATCTATCCGGAGTCATCGTGCCTACAACGGCTTGCATGTTAGCTGGGTGACGTAAGATCCAAGCAATAGCAGTTGCTGAATTAGATAAACCATAACGTTCTCCAATTTCTTGCAATTTAGCATTTACTTCCGGATAATTTTTGTTGTCCACAAAAATATCCCCACCACTCTTAATCGGTGACCAAGCTTGTATAGTCATAGCTTCTAAACGGCTGTAATCCAATACTCCGCCGTCTCGATTGATGCCACTATCGAACTTCGTATTGACATTTATTCCAGCGTCTACCATTCCGGTATGCATCACACTAAATTGCAATTGATTTGCAACAAGTGGCTGTTGAACATAATTTTTCAACAATTCAATTTGATAAGGATTGTGGTTGCTGACTCCAAAGTTGCGGACTTTACCGCTCTTTTCTAATTCGTCAAAAACTTCCGCGACGATTTCAGGTTCTACCAATGCATCTGGACGGTGCAACAACAATACATCTAGGTAGTCCGTTTGCAAACGTTTAAGAACTCCGTCAACACTTTCAATCAAATAATCTTTTGAAAAATCATAACTGCCTTTTCGAATCCCTACTTTAGATTGAATCAACATTTTTTCTCGAATAGAGGGATCCATTTCGATTACTTTTCCAAATATTTCTTCAGCTTTTCCTCCACCATAGATATCCGCTAAATCAAAAAAATCAATTTCATGGTCTAATGCATTATTGATGACTTTACTAGCTTCGTCAGGAGATAGTTTTCCCATTGACATGCATCCTAATGCAATATTCGGTACCATTAACTCACTTTTCCCTAAAAACATTCTTTTCATGTCCATCAACCCTCTTTCTTCTCTTATAAGAAATCGTTTTCAGTATACCACTACTACACATTTTTTACTAAAATAAAACTGTTCCTCGATCAAATCATAATACCGGCTTCTGAATACTCTTTCTTCCATATAATTGTCATAATTGTCATTTAATGACTAAGTGAGTGTAGTTTTATGGTTCACTCTTCCATGAAAGACCTGTTAATGGATAAGTGATGCCCTTTTTCTGCTTCAGTTGTCCATTAACTGCAGTTTCATGGACAACTGAAGCTTCTTTTCCTTGCCACTCTTCCATGAGGACTCAATTTGCAAAAAATACCTTACATAAAAAATGATTCTCGCTATTTTTTCTTATATTAAGAGAGAACGATTAAATTTAAGGAGCGCACGAAAATCATGATACTAAAAGAACGAACAAAATCGATTACTCATCGTGTATTGGAATCTTTAAATTTTCGCATGAACTTACCTGTTGAAGAACAACTAAAATATGAGAATCAAGTGAAAGGTTGGGCTGGTGAAAAACAATTCGATTTCTATATGAGTCAATTTCACCAGTCAGGACTTGTACTAAATGATCTCGTTCTAAATTATAGAGACACCGTTTTTCAAATTGATTCCCTCTTTATTGTGAATGATTCTATCTATTTATATGAAGTAAAAAATTATACCGGTTCTTACTTTTATAAAGAAGATTCTTTTTTCACAGAATCAGGCTATCAAATTCTTAACCCATTAAGGCAAATCGATAGAAGCGTGACCTATTTACAAAACGTGCTGCTTCGCCTAGGATACCGATTTCCCATACACCCAATGGTTGTTTTTATTAATCCGGAATTCACTCTCTACTCTATCCTGCCAAATAAACATTTCTTGTTTTCCTCTCAAGTGCCTAAACATCTTAGTGCTCTATCTAATCAAAACTTCTTGATAAAACAAGAACAGTTGGATTTAGCGCATAAACTTAAAGAGTTACATAATGAAGATTATCGCCCCGATAATCTTCCTATCTATCAATTGGGGCAATTGAAGAAAGGTATTTTGTGCCCTATTTGCTTTTCGCTTAGTCATACAGATACTAGGCAAAATTATCTTTGTACTGCATGCAAACACAAAGAAATCATTACAACTGCAATCGAGCGAAGTATAAAAGAATTCAAACTGCTATTTCCTGATAATTTAATGACAACAAGTCAGATTTACGAATGGTGTGGGAAAAACTATTCCAAAGAACGTATTCGTATTATCTTAAAAAAAAATTACCAGAGTCATTTATCACGACATATGACTTACTATAGTGAAAAATCACCCTCAAAAGTCCCATTATTTGATAAAATACCCTAACTTTCATTCTCACTTTTCCGTGGAGAGCCGTTCCACGAAAGAGTGAGATTTTTTTTATAGTCTACTTTTACGAGGAGACTTGTTTGACGTAAGAGTGAAACAGTTTTTCTACTCCACTTTTACATGGAAGGCTATCCCACGTAAGAGTGGCATCCCTCCTACAACAAAAAAACGTTCATCACCTATAAATCTGAGTGATAAACGTTTTGCTTTTCCTATTATACTTCCTGAGTTTCCATTTCTGGTGTTTCTTTTAAAATAATATTTAACACTAGTGTAACGATCGTTCCAGCTGAAATTCCAGATGAGAACAGTCCGCCAAGAATTCCAGGCAATCCAGCTACCACTTCAGGACGAAAAGCTACACCAAGTCCAACGCCTAAACCTGCAGCGACTATCACTAAATTGCGGTTATCAAAATTCACACGTGACAAAGACTTAACACCAGATGCTGCTACATTTCCGAACATCAAGACTCCTGCTCCACCTAATACCGCCATTGGCATAATAGAAACCAACGTAGCAAATTTTGGTAGGAAACTCATTGCCATTAAAAGTACACCAGCAGTAATCGCAACGGAACGAGAAGCATTACGGGTCAAAGGAATCAATCCAGCATTTTGACTAAAAGTAGCTACTGGACCTGATCCCATTGCGGGTCCAATAAATGAACCGACACCATCAGCACGAACACCATTTGCAATGTCTTCATCCGTTAATTTTGTTTCTGTGACTTCTCCAATTGTTTGCATCACACCCACAGTTTCGATAACTGTAACTAAGTAACCAGAAATAAATGGAATTGCAAATTTCAAATCAAAATTAACGCCATATTTAAACAATTGTGGCATAGCGAACCAATTGGCTTGAGCTACTTGGTTAAAATCCACCATTCCAAGTGGGATACACATAATATAACCAGCTACAATACCAATCAATACAGCAGCAGGTCCAATTTTGACGCTGCCATAGTGATTCAATACCACGATCAATAAAAATACAATAGTAGCAATTGCTAAATTAAGAGGCGATCCGTAGTTGGCTGCACCAACTCCACCAGCCACCCAATCGAATGCTACAGGCATCAACGTTAATCCCATCAGTGAAATAACGGTACCTGTAACAACAGGAGGGAAAAATTTCATTAGCGGTTTAATAAAATAACTCAAGATAATTTCTAAAACGGCACCCATCATGGTTCCGCCAAAATAACCGGCAATACCTCCACCCATCGTGTTGATGACCGCATTTGCAGGTCCAACAAATCCAAAATCGGTTCCCATAATTGTTGGAAGCCCAGCTCCTACACGAAACCATTTTGGTCCAAATCCTTTAGACTGAATGATTGAAACAACACCGGAACCCAATAAAGCTGCACTAATCATATAAGAAGTATCCGCAACCCCAAATCCTGCCATACCGGAAATAACTAAAGGAACAGCAACAATTCCACCAAAAGCAGTCAGTATATTTTGAAAACCTAAAAGTGTCATCAAGACAAATCCTGGTTTATCGTCTACTTGATAAATAAGATTTGATTCAGGTTTTGGCGTAACCTTTGCTTTCTTCCCTTCTCTTTTCGGCAATATAATTGTTCCTGCTGGCTGTTTCATTCTTTCTTCCAAAATAACCCTCCTATTAAATACGAACATTTATTTTTTAATTTTAATTATACTTCGTTTATTGATGATTCATTTGTAGTATAACCTCAATTAAACAAGATGTAAATACCTAAAAGCGAATTATTTTATAATTTCCTATTGTTTAATGTTCGTGTTTTACAAGAAAAGACCTTTCACTTTGGAGTGAAAGGTCTTTTGATGATTTCTTGAAATTCTTAATCTACGATTGGGAACCAACCTGGTCTGCTTTCGATATATTCCCACATTGCATCTGGTAGTGTGAGATCTTCACGGTATTCTGGTTTGATTTTTTTACGGATGGCAGTTTCGTTTCCTAACTTCACTTTTTGAATCCAGTCCGGTTCAACGACTAACTCTCGTCCAATCGCCACAAGTGGTATACCTAATGCCATCGTTTCCACAGCATCATCTGGCGTTATAATTGAACCGACACCAATAATCGGAAAATCTTTTCCTACATGTTCTTGGATACGTTGGACTACGGGTCTCGTTTCATACAGATCACGAACCGAACCTTGCGTCCATTTGTTTGTTGAAACATGAATGTAATCTAGTCCTTGTTCTTTTAACTTAGCTACTAACTGTAAGGTATCTTCTATAGTGATCCCAGGTTCTTTTATTTCTTCAGGGGAAATACGGTAGCCAAAAATAAAGGGGTTTTTAGCATAAGTTTGAATCGCTTCTTTTGCCGCTTGAACAACAGCTAAGGGGAAGTTCATTCGTTTTTCAAGCGATCCGCCCCAATGATCTTCTCTTTGATTGGAATGTGGAGAGAAAAATTGTTGAATCAAATAATTATTTGCTCCATGCAATTCGATTCCATCAAACCCCGCTTGAATGGCTCTTCTAGTCGCTTGTCCAAATGCATCAACTAATTCACGTACTTCTTTATCTGTTAACGCTCTAGGTACTTCGGCTCCTTCAAAATCAATCGGGACAGCACTTGCACTAACCGGCTGCTCACCTCGTAACGTTCTTTTTGAGCCAAGTCTTCCTACATGGAAAATTTGTAAAATAGCTTTGGGACCTTCATTTTGAATCGTTTTTGCTAACCCCGCAAGACTGTCGATTCGGTCGTCAGATGCTGCACTTAATGATCCAGCAAAGCGTCCGTTTTCCATGACTTGAGCACACGAAGTCACCACAGCGCCTAGTCCAGCAACACGTCTTTTATAATAATCTTTTTCATCAGTCGTGACCATACCATTCTCAAATGAAGAATTCGTCGTCATCGGCGCCATAAACAGACGGTTATCAATTTTAACTCCTGATGCAAATGTAAAAGGTTCAAACAGTGGATCGTATTTTGGTTTCATAAATTTTCTCCTACTTCTTCATTCATTTATTTTTTAAGCAACTAACATCATTCTTCTAATGGTAAAAGAACGGCCATCTTTTTTCAATTGTTTTTACTTACAATTTGTAAAAAACTACGTCTGTCTATGTAAAAAAAGAGTAATTGAGAAACTTCCTCTCAACTACTCTTAATAATATTGTATTTATTTATTGGATTTCAATTTGTTTAGGAGTTGTTTCGTCTGAATCCTTTTTAGGTAAAGTTACTGTTAAAACTCCATTTTCAAAAGATGCAGCGATGTCTTCTTCTTTGACATTTTTCAAAAGAAACTGGCGGCTGAAGGATTTAGTTGAACGTTCTCTGCGGATGTAATTGCCTTTATCGTCTTTTTCATCTTTGCTTTCTTCTTGAGTTGCGCCAAGGGACAATACATTGTCTTCATACTTTAACTGAATAGAATCTTTAGACATACCCGGTAACTCGGCTTCTACAATATAAGCCTGTTCTTCCTCACGGATGTCTACATTAAAGTTTGATGTACTTTCTAACAAGTGATCAAAAGGGTCTTCGAAAAAGTTTCTGCCAAAATTCATGAAATCACGTCCTACTGGAAATAAATTACTCACAAATCTCTCCTTCTTTCTTTTTTTTAGACTTTTGAACAAGTTTTATCCTCGCTCACATTTAGTATAGTCAAATCAGCTACCCTAGTCAAAGAAGTACCATTATTTTAAAACTTTATTCTTCTCAATTTTTTTTACTTTATTTTTATAGCATTCATATTATTATTTCTCCTCACCTTTTTTTGTTATACTAACTAGACAAATACGGTAATGGAGGTGTGTGCTATGTTTAACCTTTTAGGAAAAATTTTATTAATCGTTGGTATCATTATCATCATTTTTGGTTATTTTGGACCTGTTAAGTCTGGCGACCCAATTATTGGAACCCTATTTATTGTAGTTGGTATCATTATTGCAGCTTTAGCTTTTGTCTTTGGCCGTAACTTACCACCTAGAGTATAATCAATCTAACCATCAAAAGTACGACGTTGAAATTACTGTTGCTATTAGATTTAAATAAAAAAGATGGATCAATCTATTAAAGATTGATCCATCTTTTTTTGCAGTCAGTTAACTATGGATATTTTTATTAATCAGCTGACTTTAAAAAAATAGTAGTATCTTTTATAAGCAAACTAGCTATTTAAATCTATAGCTACTCATCATTTATTGTTAGTGATTATTTTCTATAAAGTACGGTCCTAGTCCATATTCTTGTTCATGAGTAGTAATAAAACACCATTCACCATAATTATCCATTACATAACAATCGCTTGTTTCAAAGGTATTAAAGTACTGCACTGTTTGATTTAATTTTGTAATGTTAAAATCCACTTCGTTTTCGACTACAAAAACAGTATTAGAAAATTGAAAAAATATTGTAAACTTCTTTTTTTTTATTTTTTCAAAATGCTCCACTGCAGATCTTCCACTTAAACAGTCAGTTTTTTGATAACTGCATAAATGCCAAAGCATATAATCTAAATAGATGTTCTCTTGCTCTTTTTTTGATAATCCACTAGCAAATAATTTTTTGAATTGTGATCGGAAATATGGTCCATAACCGTCTACTTGTTTGATTGTCATATTCTAATCTCCTCAATCTGTTAATTAACATCCTTAAAAAACACCTTTATCTTACTATAACATTTGGGAATCTTCCAAATAAGTAAATTCACTAGCTATCTTGCTTTACAAACTAGTTTATATTTGATATAACTAACTTGTAAAACATACTAGAGGAGGAATTCCGTGGATAGCAAAGTAAACTCCCAGATGCTGAAAGGTATTTTATCAGGCAGCATTCTACTCTTACTTTCTCAAGAAGAACTATATGGTTACAAGTTGAGTGAAAAACTCACAGACTTTGGCTTTAGCGATATACCCAAAGGGACGATCTACCCTCTTCTGCTCTCACTTGAGAAAAAGAAGCTGATTAAAGGAACAATGAAACCATCTGATACAGGTCCTCAACGAAAATATTATTCCCTTACCAATACAGGATCAGATGAAAAAAATGAGTTTATTACACAATGGCATAATCTTAAAAGTAGTGTTGATAATTTGATTGAAGGACGTGAATGAAATGAAAACAAGTGAACTAATAAAAGCAAACGCCACCTTACAAGAATCCTTAACAAAAGAAAACAATGAATACTACGGAAATTTAGTTATCTATGTTAGAGCGATGTCATTATTTAGGGATGAAAAAAAGAGTGAAGAGTTGCTGTTAGAAGTCTTACAAGATATTTTAGATGCACAAAATCAAGGTGTTTCTGCAGAACATTATTTTGGTAGAAATCCTAAAAAGATTGCTGATGAAATTATTAAACAATTGCCTATTAACTTACTCGACATCTTAAAAATCTTTTTAAGTTCACTAGGAGTTTACAGTATCATTTGTATTTTACCAGCGCTTATTCTTCCAGAAAAAGGATTAGATATAGGACGATTTACAGTTATTGGAATCTACTGGATGCTTTTTTCTATCTTTGGATTATGGATTTTAGGAATTAACTTATATCGTTTTAAAAATAAATTATTCAAATTATTTTTTCTATTATTACTTGGTGTAGGAGTCACAATTGGTTTTACACTTGGTTCTTATGTATCTACCCCATTAAAGTTAAATCTTAATGGCAATCTAGGAATTTTCATAATCATTTCTATCTCTGTAATTTTACTCTATCTATTTTATAAAGAAACGGATAAAAAATTATGGTCATTCTTTATCCCAGTCCTAGTCACTTCTGCTATCCTAGGAATTATGGTTAGGCTAGATACTTTTTCAGATTTATTACATACAAAAGAAGGAAAAACAGGAACAATGACTGTTCTCATCATCATCCTTTTTCTTCAGTACTTATTAATTTTCTTAAATAATCGAAAATTAAGGTAATAAACAATCTAGTTTAAAATTCTATAGTTTAAACTTTCATTAATTTGTCAACTTCTATCTAGGCATAACAAAGGTTATAATGTACGCTTATATCATAATAAAGAATACAGATAAAAATTTTAACGGAAGAAAGGATTTTGACAATGCATCCTATTTATAATTTATATTGGTCTTCATTTCAAACTATTTTTATATTTTTAAGCATTACCTTAACAGCGTTATTGGTGGCCTCCTTCTTGATGAATAAAGGAAAAGAAACTTCAATAAAACATTTACTGTTGTTATGGATTCCTTCATTGACTACCTTTATAACCGTTATTTCTGCTTCTTTTTTCTCTGGTATTTTGTATGATGAGTTAAATATTCCCACAGATAATTTAATCCTTTTTTTAATGGGGTATTCGACAATCGTCTTTTTCTTTCATACAGGAACCGTTATCTTAAACATCTTTCGTTCTAAAAAAATAGTAAACGTATCAAGCAATTAATTCGCTTAAGAGATGAGCTTTCTATAAGCTATCTCTTTTTTTGTTTGCCTATTTCGTTCAAATTACTTTACCTGTCGTAGTAAAAGGAGTATACTTTAATTACTACGATAGATGAAGTAAAAAAACGGGGTGATGATGTGATATCAAGTGATGTCATGCGCGGATTTAATAGTTTAATTTTATTGTCTATTTTGATGAAAGAGGACTCTTATGGCTATCAAATTTCAAATACAATTAAAGAAATAACAGATGGAAAGTATGTCATGAAGGAAACCACTCTTTATTCTGCATTTAACCGATTAGAAAAAAATGCTCTTATTCAATCTTATTCTAGTACCGAAACCAATGGCAAACCGCGAACCTACTACCGAATTACAGAATTAGGTAAGAAAACGTATACCGATAAAGTAAGCGAATGGCTGGATACAAAAAATGTGATGGATAGATTTATTGAGGAGGAATCGTAAGAATGGATACAATTAAAAGTTATGTCGAATCAGTTTTTATTCAATTGCCACGCACTCCCGAGATGCAGCGACTCAAAGAAGATATGCTGACCAATATGGAAGATAAATACCTTCAGTTAAAATCAGAAGGTCAAAGTGAAAATGAAGCAATTGGAACTGTTTTATCCGAATTTGGCAATATCGATGAAATCATCGAAGAGTACAATTTAGAGAAGGAATCGGAAGAAGTTGACAAGGACTCTGTCTTTTTATCAGAAGCAGAAGTTGAGGATTTTATGCAGCATCGAACAAAATTTGGAATGGGAATTGCGACAGGAGTTGCTCTTTGTATTCTCGCTCCAGCTATGATGCTCTTGTTCAATGAACTAGCAAACTTGTTTTCCTTTAGTTCTCCCGCAAATATGGAAGGCATAGATTTATTATCGATTATTCCACTTTTTATTTTCATCGCTATTGCTGTTGGAATTTTTATTATCTTTGGTTTAAAAGAAGAACAATACAACCTTGATAAAAAAGTTGTAATTCTTGATCCTTCTACACGTATCCACTTAGATCGAGAAATGCAGGAGTTCAAACCTAGTTTTGCAAAAGCGATCGCAGCTGGAGTTATCCTATGCATCTTAGCCCCTATCTCTTTATTGCTCGCAATTGTTCTTCTAGGAGACGATAACGCGTGGTCTGTTATCTTTCTTCTAGGTTTTGTATCCGTTGGTGTTTTCTTGTTTGTCTTCTATGGTGTTTTATACTCCACCTATGAAAAACTCCTTTCGCTAGGAGACTATCAGCCTGAAAAAGTTATTGCCAGTAAGCTGACGGATACCATTGCAGGAGTTGTATTTCCAATAGCGACAGCCGTTTATCTACTTTTAGGTTTTGTCTATAATGCTTGGGGAACAGCTTGGATCATTTTTCCAATAACCGGTATCCTCTTTGCCGCATTTTCTTCCTTATACCAAAGTCTCATTAAGACAAAACGAAGAAAATAATGTTCTAAGACCTCTACTCTGATCCGAGTGGAGGTTTTTTTTCTATCTATAATGATTCCAATTGCTTCATGACTATTCTTACAAAAATAAGTCTTCTTCTAAGAAACTATTGTGAAGCGGATTCTCAAATTGTATACTTAAGTTTATCGATAGTTCATAAAAAAAGACTGGAGTTTAAACTTATGTATAACACTAAAAAAAACACTACCAAATGGCCAACGGTTTTAATTTCTATTTCTTTCATCTTAACGGTTGTCTCTATTTTTATTCAAAATCAATTTTCATTGTTTAGCTTTCCGATTTTTCTTGGCGTGCTGATTGTCGCAGTTTTATTAAACACACTATCATTAGTATTGGCAACAAAATCTAGAAACCAAGCTTATACCATTCTTTTATTTGTTCTTAATGTGCTGATTATTGCTTTTATAGCTTTTACAATCTATACACTTTTAATTGGTTAGATCAGCTGAAGCAATATTCCTAAAATCTTCACATTTTCTTTCATTCGTCATCATAAAATAAGACGAAAAGAACATTATTTTTTCACATCGACTAGTTATACTAAAGACATACCAAACCTTAAACCTTTTCTTTTCTCTTCTATTTATTTACCCCCATAAATAAATAGTTATACCCCTTTTCAAGCCTTTGCGATAAATAGCAAAGGCTTTTTTTATAGATTTGGTTTACCTTTTCATGGACAAGTACGCTCTTTTTCTAGCTTCACTCTTCCATGAAACCCACTTTGATGGAAGAGTGATGATCTTTTTTGGTGCCACTCATCCATGAAGAGCCGTTTCATGGAAAAGTGACACCTTTTTTCTGCTCCACTTTTCCGTTAACAGTCATTCCTCGGAAGAGTGACACAAAACTACAAGCAAAATAGATAAAAAAAACATTCTAAATTCTGATGAATGAGATCATCAAAATTTAGAATGTGTTTAAGGATAAGCATTTCCCTTAGCTATCTTTAAATGGTTACTTCTTTGCTCAAGGCAATAATCGTATCAACGGATTCATCTAAATACTGAATCGTATCTGATAAAGGTTTATCAGTAGTAATATCCACACCTGCCATTTTAGCAGCTGGAGCTGGACGGCACTGATCCCCAAGAGCTAAAAATTCTAACCACTCGTTTACAGCTGGCTGTCCTTCTTCTTTAATCCGTAAGAATGCTTGAGTTGCAATCGTTAATCCTGCAGAATACGTGTATGAATACAATCCCATATAGTAATGACTTTGACGCATCCAGGTTAATTCTGCCCCTGGATTGATTTCAACAGCATCTCCCCAGAATTGGTTTAATACAGAACGTTTGATGTCGCTTAATTTGGCAGCATCAAAACTTTTGCCTTCATCGATCAATTGATAAACTTCACGTTGATAAGCGGCTTCTAATAAATGAGTGATAAAGTTATGGAAGTACGTATTTGAGATCATATTTGATAAGGCATAGCGTTTTTCACGCGGGTCTTCGCTTTTGCGTTGTAATGATTCAGTCAACAACAATTCATTGAATGTCGATGGCGCTTCTATCAAATAAAGAGATGGTTCTGCCCCCAAAATGCTGTTGTTTTCAGCAGAAAGTATCCCTTGTCCAGCATGTCCTATTTCGTGGATGAATGTGTACACATCTGATAGTTGATTATTCCATGACATCAAGATATAAGGGTGTTTGCCATATGGAGACGTACAGAATCCACCAGTTGATTTCCCTTTATTTTGAACAAAGTCTACCCAACGTTCTGGATAAGCTTTCATAACAAGGTCAACATAATCTTGTCCTAAAACACTCAATGCATCTGCCACAACTTCTTTTGACTGTTCCACTGTAATCGTTGACGAATAATCAGCGTCTAAATCAATTTTCAAGTCGGCGTAAGTCATCTTATCCAGCCCATTAATTTCTTTAACATGGGTAATGTATTTTTGCATAACAGGAGCTAGATCATTCATAATGCGATCGATTTGGCGATTGTATAAGTCGCGGTCGACTTCTTGATCGTACAAAAGATAGTCAATTACAGAATCGAAACCACGCATCGTAGCAAGTGTTTTTTCTTTTTGCACTTGCGTGTAATAAGCAGCTGCCACAACATTTTGATAATCACTCAGGACTGCTGAAAATTGGTCAAATGCCGCACGTCGAATAGCTGTATCCGCATGGTACATATAGTGATCTTCGTACAAAACAAAACTTAATGGGTATTCTTTTCCTGCTACACTAAACATTCCAAAATCCATGTCCGCCAAACGAGCTTGTTCATAAATAGCTTCAGGAGCTCCAAGAACAGGCGAAAGTTGAGCTAGTGCTTTTTCGACTTTAGGGTCCAGCTGAATCGATTTATCTTCTTTAATGTGACGGATAAAAGAAGCAAATTGTGGCTCTTCTGTTTCAACTTGGTCTAAGACAGCTGTATCTGCTGCTTTTAATTCTGAATCAAAAAAAGATAATTGTGCGCCTACTTCAGCTAACACATTGTCCATTGAACGAGATAATTCAGTATTTGCGGGATTTGTTAAATCAGTCGTGGCTGGTAAAAAAGCATAATGATTCGTCCAGTCAGCTGTTTGCATGATAGCTTCATATTCTTTTAAAGCCGCACGAATGGTTTGGGCATTCGTTAATTTGCCTTCATAAGTTGTGCTGAACTGTGTAACAGCTGCTTTCAGCTCTGCTACTGCTGTTTCGAATGCTTCTTTCGTTGGGTATAAACCTGTAAGATCCCAGGTTAATGCTTCAGAGACATCTGCTCTATTTTTCAATTCTTCTTGTGCCATTTTATCGCGCTCCTTCATCCAGTACTTTATTTACTTCGTTTAATAGAATTACTTATCTAGTATAACACTACTAATTTATCGGTTGCCAAATTTATTTATCTTAGAAAAAAAAGACCCAGTACTGCTGAGTCTGATTTTGTGTAGCCTTTATTTTTCTGCGTTCATCCGAGCAATCTCAATAACAACTTGAGCAGCTTGCTCCATACCTTCTACCGAAACAAATTCATACTTACCGTGTAAATTTTCAGCTCCAGTAAAGATATTTGGAGTAGGCAGTCCCTTATAGGTAATAATACTGCCGTCTGTTCCACCTCTAAAAGCTTTTACATCTGGTTCAATGCCCAACGATTTATAGGCATCTATGGCTAACTCTACTATAGATAAATCATTTTCAATAATATCGCGCATATTGTAATACTGATCGTATAATTTCAAGTCAATACGTGGTTGATCAAAGGTTTCATTGAACTGATCAACCAAAGCTATAAAGTGTTGTTTCCGATGTTCAAAAGTTTCTTTATCATGATCTCGAATAATGTAGGTTGCTTTGACTTCATCAATCGTTCCCACTTGACTTGAAAGCATGTAGAACCCTTGATACCCTTCTGTTTTTTCGGGTACTTCTTCTTGCGGCAACGCTGTGGCAAATTGAGCAGCAACTAATAACGCATTAATCATACTGTCTTTAGCTGTTCCAGGATGCACACTTGTTCCTTTAATTGTCAGTTCTGCTTGAGCTGCATTAAACGTTTCGTATTCGAATTTCCCAACTACTCCGCTGTCTAATGTGTAAGCAAAATCAGCTTGAAAATGGTCGACATCAAATAGCAATGCACCTCGGCCAATTTCTTCATCTGGTCCAAAAGCAATCCGTATTTTTCCATGCGGAAGTTCTGGATGCTGGATAAATTCTTCCATAGCCGTAACGATAGAAGCCATTCCCGCTTTATCATCTGCTCCCAATAAAGTTGTCCCATCTGTTGTGATCACCGTTTTTCCCACATAGTTCGCTAGCTGAGGAAATTCAGTTGTTGACATGACAATACCTAATTTTTCATTAAGTAAAATATCTTGGCCATCATAATTTGTGTGGACTTGTGGTTGAATATTTTCTGCATTAAAATCGGCCGTATCGATATGAGCAATAAATCCAATCGTCGGAACTTCATGCTGCAAATTGCTCGGCAATGTGGCTGTTACAAATCCATTTTTTTCGTTGAATTCGACTTCTTCCAACCCTATTTCTTTCAATTCTTCAGCTAATTTTAAAGCAAATTCAACTTGTGAATAGGTGGTTGGAACGGTCTGACTATTCATATCAGACCGTGTATTGACTTTAGCGTATTTGACAAATCGTTCGAGTAAGCGTTCATTCATTTTTTATTCTCCTATTCTTCAACATAAGCATTGCGGTAATCATAACGAGAACTTACGGAATGAACTTCAACACCCTTTAATTTTGGATTGCGCAAATGCACTTCTGCTGTATGGTACAAAGGAATGAACCCTTTTTCATTTAACATAAGACCTTGAGCATCCAACATATTTTGCCAACGGGTTTCTGGATCATTCGCATTGCTTGTTTCTGCATCATTTAACAATTGATCGACTTCTTCATTTTTATATGGCCCATTATTGAAAGTCGTTTCGCTGTTCATAATATCCAACAAGTTGATAGCATCAGGCAAGATGGCACCCCAACCGCCTAGAATCATATCAAAATCACCAGATTGACCTTTTTCAATTCGGTTGTTCTTCGGTACATTTGTCAGATTAATGGTTAACCCTTCAAAGTTATTTTGTAGTTCCCCCTGAACGTATTGTCCTACAAGTTTGCTTGTTTCATCATCATCTGCAACCAACGCAATTTCAATCGTATCTGTCCCTAATTCTTCTTTTGCTTCTTCATAAAGTTGCATAGCTTTTTCTTTATCATAAGTCAAAAAATTTCCTGCATCGTCTGCAAAATCATTTCCAGTAACAGGGTTTGTGACAAAATCATGTGGAACAAGTGCCTTTGCTGGAAGAGAACCATTTCCTAAGATCGTATTTGCTAATTCTTCACGGTTTAATACCAAAGAGAAAGCTTCTCTCAATTTTGCATTAGAAAGCATTGGTACATCAGTATAATTAAATTGCAGAAAATTTGTACGAGCTTCTGGTTCAACTACATAAGCTTCATGATCAACGTATTGTTTAGCAATTTCACCTGAAAGAATGGCGTCATCTATCCCACCAGACTCAAACAAATTAAGTGCTGTTGAAACCTCTTTAATCACTTGAACATTAATGCTCTCTAAAGTGACTTTTTCCGCATCCCAATAGTCTTCATTTTTTTCATAACTCCAAGATTGGTTTGTTCCATTCCAACCAGTTAAAATAAATGGTCCATTTGAAAGTGTTGTATCGCTGCTTGTCCCATAATCTGAACCCATTTCTTCTACAAATGTTTGATTTTGAGGGAAGAAAGGCATAAAGGCCATTTCTCCTAAGAAATAAGAGACTGGCACGTTTAATTGAACCTTGAATTCATAGTCTCCGACTGCCTCTACACCTAGTTCATCTGGTGGCATTTCGCCATTAATAATTTCTTCTGCATTTACCACTGAAGTAAACATATAGGAATACGGGGCAGCCTTTTCAGGATTGACAGCTTGTCTCCAAGCATACACAAAATCATGTGCCGTGACTGGATCTCCATTTGACCATGTAGCATCTTCTTTAAGTTTAAAGGTATACGTTAAACCATCTTCCGATACGATTGTTTCTTCGGCAAGAGCTGGAATCGGCTGATTATTTTCATCCAATCGATAGAGACCTTCTAAGTATTGATTCATTGCCGTATTCGTTCCAATATCCGATACGAGTAAGGTGTCCCCTGTAGATAATTCATTTAATACTCCAACAGAGATACTTTGATCTGCTGCAAGATTTTCCCCATTGTTTGATTCACCTGAACTCGCTGACTTTGTATCGCCATTAGCTCCTCCACACGCTGCAGTTAGTGCAGCGGTTAGTGTAAGTGCTACAGACAACACGCCTATTTTGTTTCTTTTCACAAATATACCCCCAAAAATTTAAAGTATGCTTATCTTAACACATTACACATTTATTTTTAACCTTTTTATCATTTAATATCCATAATTTGTTATAAACGAGCTAATCGAATGAAACTATAACTGAAAGTAAGACCAGTAAGTAAATCCTTATAGGACTACTTACTAGTCTTACTAAAACACTAATCTACAGTTTCGCTGATTTTATTTAATACCATTGACTATAAGGCGTGTAATGAAGTCATTCTCCGTTCGAGAATAAACTTCATTGTTTTTTTTCTTTTTTTACTCGTATACCTGTCAAGCTGATTCATCATCTACCACTAACTTATGTGCTTAGTGATTTTCTTATTACTAAATGCCGTTTGACTAAAGGAGTTTATTCTTTTCTATTTAATTAACATCCTTTAGCGTTAGTTTTTGTTCTGGCGTAAAACTAATATAATCATAAATTTCTTCACCATCTACAATGCTGTGATAGCCTATTTCCGCTATATAATAATCAATGGATTCATCATTCAATTGCTGTTGGATTTTCTTACTTTGCTCCAGCATTTGCTCTCTTGTCAAATCGCCTTTTTCAAGTCCCGACATAATATGAATAGGCTTTGGTGTTTGCAACTGTGGTGTCCATTCCTCGGAAACATTGTCGTAAACCTCTACATCTGTTGAGACTCCATCGATTTCTGGAACTTTTTCCTGGAGAAGTGCTAGAATATACTGTTCTGCCTCCATATTCAATTTATTTGATGCCTCTTTATCTATGTTGGATACGTGGATCGTATCGCCAAGAATTTCATACGGTTCGAAAGCGGAGACATCAAATGGATAGGTGGTTTCAACTTCTAAAGAATCCTTTGTTACTACATTAAAACGGAACGTGCCATCGACCCAGCCATACTCTGCCGACCGCTTGATCTTGTAATCCATTTCCGGATACGTTTGTTCTAAAAACTCTTCCAAACTCTCCTTTGATTTATTTTTTTCAATGGGATTTCCGTTCATTTGTATATAAGCAAACACTACGATGGCAATTAATGAGATCGCAATCACACTGTATATTATTTTCTTTTTCATAATTAATTTCCCTCCGTTAGTTTAAGAATACAAAAGCCGATGGCAATTCCAATAAAAGTAAACATCAAATTCAAGATTAGTGAAAACAAGATTAGTGATATCCCATCTGAAAAACTATCAATAGGGAAGTCACCAAACAGATCCGTCATATATATCAGGCAGTTCCAAATGAATGTCGGCACGCCTGCAAGCAATACGGCAACTAGAACCGAACGGTAAAACAGATACGTTACTGCTCCCAAAATAGTATAGGTCAGGATAAATCCTGCTTTATCATTCATAACAGTTGTACTCATCGCTAACATAAATGCAATCGCCACAAAGAAAATTTGTACTGTCGTTAACCGCAGGGTTATTTTCCGGATCATCTTTTTGGAAGACCCACTTGGTTTTACTTCCGCAGGTAGAGGTAGAGGAATATGTGATTTTTTTGCAATTTGCCTGCATTCTTGGCAAATTTTCAAATGCTCCTCGATAAATTCTTCTGTATCAGGATGCAATAACTTTTCTTCGTATAATGGTAAAAGATCTTGCAAAATTGCACAATCCTTGTTCATATTGTCACCTCCATTAATTTTTGAATCTTCAATTTCAATCGATGAAAGGTCACACGCGCATAGTTTTCTGATTTTCCGATCAATGACCCGATTTCTGTAAAACTCAGCTCTCCGTATATGCGCAGCAACACTATTTCTCTTGCAGCATCATCCAATTTCGAAATGTGGTGCAAAAGTATTTTTGTATCTTCATTGATTTCTGTCAACCCTTCTATTGAATGAATTTCAGTTTCTGGAATTATTGCGAGTTTTTGCATTAAGCTCTGCTGATACTTATTTTTGCGGTAATACTTTTTCAATAAATTAATTGCAATCGAAAATATCCAAGTCGATAAGGTAGAATGACTATTAAAAGAGGTTATATTTTTACATGCCTCATAAAAGGTGTCTTGGCAAAGGTCTTGAGCAGTCGTCTGATTTCCTGTCTTAGCATAGAAAAATGCATATATTTTTGGATAAATCTTTTCGTATTCTTCATCAAGCCTATTCATAACTGCCCTCTCTTTCTTGCTGCTCTTAGTATTAATACCCCGAATTTCTATTTCGTTACAAATTTTTTTTAATAATTTATCTTTAACCTATCATTCTATAACTTTTTAATAACAAAAGTTAAAAAATATTTTTGAACCTCAAGAAAAAATTAAAAATAAGCGACTTCGAATGGCAAAAAAAGAGGATTTCGGTTCAATGTACCGAAATCCTCTTTATTCTCTTCTTTCGTATTTAACCAGCTTCTGATAATTGATTTTTATGCTAAATAGAGTATTACAAATCAACTATTAAAACTAAAGACTAATCATATGAAAAATATTTAATAAAATAAACCTTAACATTAAAAATAATATCCAGAAAAAGAATATAGACATGAAAATGGAGACATGTGGACAGGAAGTGTCGTTTTTCAGGAAAAACAATTCATTTATAAGTGACTATTCATCGTTCTAATACTTTTAAAACGTATACTCAAGGGAGGCAGCACTTAGCCGAGAGGACTGTGAGTTATTTTGAGAGGACTACTTGAAAATTTTCATGCGAACCATAGAGCGATTATCCAATCTACAAAATTAAGTTCTAGTAAAAAGAATACCTTACTTAAAAATTTATTAACCGATGTTGAACTTGTCTTTTTTGAAATAGACGATAAAGACAAGTTTATTATCGAATACCAAGAAGATGCTAAACTTCTTTGTAAGGATATCGAAAAGAATTTAATTCCCTAATAAAATAAAAGAACTAATCTGAAATTTAATAAATTTTCACTGAATCTATTTTCATTGATTCCGCTAAAGCGTTGAGTAATTTTTTTCGCTATAGTGACCAAGAATCTTCACAAGTATGGTACCTTGTTGTTTTTTTTTCATAGTAATTAAACAAAGAACCCCTCCATTTTATTATGGAGGGGTTCTTTGTTTAATGGGTTTTATGTTAACTTAGATTTTTTGCATGCTATCCCCTTTTTTTCTCAAAAACATTTAGTATAAAAAATGACCCGCCAAATTTTAAAATACCGGTAATAATAAAATAATAGATATCTTTGTTTAGGTTAAATATTTCGCCACTAATATAACTAACTAAGAAAATCCAGATAATAATAATAATATATTTCAATGATACAACTCCTTAATTAGTAAAAATCTATGTAGTCATTATTTGGATGATTATCTCTTTTGTTTATTTTTTCTTCTGACTCTTAAAATTTCGATTAAAGTAATCCCTAGGGAGCTATATAGTCCTGCACCAATAAAGTCTTTACTTACTAGATACTCTATTGAAATACCAATAAAACTAGTAAATACCATTAGTAATACGACATAAGTATACGGGTGGTTTTCTGTAAATATTTTATATTTATTAAACATAATCTCACCTCTAACCTAAATAGTTACTTTGATTCCATTGTTATGCAACTGCTGTTTTAGCTAATTTACTAATTTAGTCTATTCTCATGCTGTCAACAAGCCTCATACTACAGTTTCCGGTAATCCAATTAATAGTTAAGTCGTAAATTTTTTTCCATATAGTTAGAAAAAAAAGTGGCATTTGCATAGAGAATAAAGGCAAAGAGTAGTATCACTTCTGTTTCTACTTTTGAGAGAATTAGGATCACAATAATAGAAATAAAGATGTCTATCAATCCACTTAAGATAGCTAAACGTTTAAATTTAGTCTGTTTTTCTTTAGTTAGTTCGTTGATTTGATAGGAGTCAATAGGCGCTACCGTAAAATAGCTTACAAAAGGAGAAGTATATCTACCCAGTAAAATATTGAGTATGCCAATCAGTTTACCTAAAATAAGTAGCGATAAAAAAGTAGTAGTTATAGTATGTATCAAAAAAAACCTCAATTCAATTGTTTATAAATTTTATTTGTTGTTCGATAGACAGGATTATTTCGGTTCTTTAGTTTTCTGAATCTGATTTTCTCAGGAGATAATAACCTAGAATAATTAAAAAATAGCCAAAAATAAGTTCTGTATTTAATACAGCCAAAATAGCCCCACAAAAAATAAGAATCGATACAACCTGATAACAACTTCTTCTAGTTATTTTTTTCATTATGATATCTCCCATAGTTAATCTCCTCACCATCTAATTCTTAATCCTATTATCTATTTAATTTACTAAAACGAAAAGAACGCACTGGTTTACATGGTAGCAACTAATGGTTGCTACCATGTAAACCAGTGCGTTCTTTCTATTATTAAAGAATTACGAGATACTATTAAGTACATAAAGGAATAAATAGATTTTATAACTTCATGTGCATAACATTAAATTTATAAAAGGAGGGCAGGTATTTAATAAAAAGATAATAAAATAAATAAGAATGTGTGGGATGAATATGAAAAATAAAATACTAATATTTCAAGTATTATCTATTATAATTCTGGGAATATCGCTAGCGGGATTCTTGTTAGTTTCTCCTTCAATACTTGCAGTTGGTACAAATAATTTTGATTTAGGCAAGTGGTTAGACGCTGATGTTTTTGTTATAAAATGGGCCATGGGTTTATTTATTTTAGGTTTTCTATTAAATTTAATTATATTTTTTTTCAGTTTGAGATTAAAAAAATAAGCATAAACTAATATTATCAAGGAGGATATTTATGAAATCTATAAAAATTTTAAGCGGATTATTTTTTATTTCTACTACACATGTAAAAGCAGAAGAAATAAAACTAGACGAGGTAAAATTAGAAGAAGTAAAAATTGAAAATTCAACTAATGACTCAGAAATTTATACTTATATTGAAAAAGATGGTACTTATTCAGAAAATCAAGCTATCGTGATTGAAGCTGAAGTAAGAAATAAAGATTTTATTGACTTCAAAATGGCTATAAGTGACGTTATGGACAATAGCGATAAAAAACTTGAAATCGACAATGATTTTAATACTATTGAGGTAGTAGATGAGGCTAAAAATATTGTAGAAACCGAGATTTCATTTTTTGATATTGAAGATGAGAACGGAAACGATTTAACAGATAGAGTTATTTCACAAACAGTTGATGGAAATAATATTACTCAAAGAGTAGATGTTTCTGGTATCCAAGGTACTCTAACTGCTACCGCTTATGCAAGTGGTGCTTATTCTTATTCTCATTATTTCAGCAGTAGTAAATGGATTACTCGAACTGATGGTATTTCCCTATCAATACAACCAAAATCAACGTTAACTGCAGGAACAAGCAATCCTAACTATGGTGCGATACGAGCTTCTGATAGTTGGAATCGTATTGTTGAAAAACATTCAAAAGATTCAAAATGGAAAAATACTAGTAGTATGAAATCTCAATATATATGTCATTATAACAATGCCAAATCATTTAAAACTCCTTGGAATTTGGAACCACGTAGAACAGGAACCGCTACTTTAAAGAATTTATGTAATCCTTAAAACCTGGATTCCAAGTCTAAAGATCATAAAAATTAAAAGTAGTTATTCTTGTAAGATTTATAAGTAATATCTAGACCGTAATCAATTTTATACGGTCTAGATATTTGCTTTATAAAAAACTATATAGCAAATAATAAAAAAAAAGGGAGAGAAAAATGAAAAAGAAAGTACTAGTATTTTTATTTTTGACAAGTTTTTTAGTGTTTTCTGGTTGTAAAAGTAAAAGCTCAGATAATTTTGACGATATACAACAATCAGATTCATCTAATTATGAAAGTTTAGTGGAAGATTTTGAAATAATAACTATTGCAGAAATCAAAGAAAAAAGAGATGATAATGATAAATTTTTATTGTATATTGGGAGAAAAACTTGTCCATACTGTCAAATTTTCGCACCTAAATTACATACTGCTGCAGAAAAAGAAAATATTAAAATTTATTACTTAGATACAGAAAATATTAGTGAAAATGACGATACTGATCTCTTTTTACAATCAATAGAACTACAATATGTTCCTAGTTTAATTTACTTTAATAAAATTAATGAAAAAAAATTCTTAGATATAGATAGTGAAAATATAACTGTTGAGGAAATAAGTAACTTTATAAAATAAATTTTTGTTAGACTAAAATTTTTAAAATCCTAAACGAAAATTCAATAAGGTCTCGCTGATTTCATCTTCATTAATCCCAATGTAGCGCTTCGTGATTTTCTCGCTGCTGTGGCCGAAGATTTCCATCAGTGTAGCTACGTCTTTTGTTTTCTTATAATAGTGGTACCCAAACGTCTTACGCAGCGTGTGCGTGCCGATATCGTCTCTTCCTAACAGCTGAGCGACCTTTTGAAACATCTGATAGACCGTATTCACTTCTATATGACCACCTTTGGTGCTAGGAAACAAATAATCCTCTGGTTCTAGGTCTTTCGTATACTCCTGAATCAAGTCCTGCAAACTACTTAAATACAAAATACGGGTTTTTCCTGTTTTTTTCTCGACGATTCGGGGATTTTTTGAAGAAATTAGATCTAATTTCTTCAATTTTACGATATCCGACATGCGCAACCCGCTATTAATGCCGATCAAAAACAGAAAAACATCCCGATCTGCGTTTTTATTGCGCCTCAAACAGAATAAAAAGTCGTTTATTTCTTGTTGAGTCCGTAATGGTTGGACATTGTAACTCATTTAAAAGCCCTCTCCTCTCACAAAAGAGATACATGATTTTATTTAGTATACCACACAATCATGTATTGGAGGACAATATAAAAAAAGAACCCTATTGGAATAGGATTCCCGATACACGTTTTTATACAATTTCATGTATTAATAATATCAAATTTATGTCTAACTCTTAAACACAAATTTGATACCTAAAATAAAAGAAAAGATTGAAAGAACAACATATCTTACCACATTTAAACTTGTTTCTAGGATATAGAGATAAATATCCATTCCATCCTCATTAGGTACCGGATAGACTATATTGGGTAAACTAACTAATATTAAAACAGCGACTAAAACTAAAATATAGCCTATAATTTTTTTATAATTTTTCATAACTAATTTCCTTCCAGTTTTTCTAACTCATAAGAAAATATATATGGATTTTATTTATAAGTAAAGGTTTTTTTAAAACTAACTCCATATGCTTTTTTTGCTGTACCTGAACCACTTGTTTTCCATGTTGTAGAATTCCAAGCCATTTTTTGAACATTATATTTTTTGGTTTTATAAACAGTATGAGCCTTTAATGTACCTGTTTTTACTTGTTTAGTTCCAACTTTTGAAGGAACTTTGTAAGAACCACTAATGCTTATTGACGTAGAACCTGTTGTATTCCATCCAATACCCGCATTTAAGACTTTAGCACTAGCACCAAAAGAAGCACTAACAGTAGTTGCAACAGATTTAGTTTGAGATATTGCTAAATTAATCCCCGGACCTCCAGAAGTCGTAGCAATAGCCCCTCCTGTATAATCAGAACCCGTTGAAACTCCAGTTATTCTATATTGATTAATAATTGCTCTTGTTTGAATGATATCATCATCTAATGTTTCATCTTCATAACTATTATCTTCAAGTAATGTTTCATCTAGCACAATTAATTCAGTTATATCAGAATTACTTTCAAACTCGCTAATAGCTTCATTTTGTTCCACTAAAGACATCGTATTATCAATCGTAATCACTTGTTCATCTAAACTTTCAGCATATGTAGTGCTTGGATTTAAAACTAAAATGTTTAATAACAGAACAAAACTTCCTACTATAATATTTTTTATTTTCATAATAAAATTACCTACCTTATTTTTTTATTGTTGATACCACAATCTTGATATTATTATCTCCTGTAAATAATAACTTAAAATTTTGAATCATTACTATCCTCCTTAACTTAATAACTATATTCTCTCAATTTTCGCTTAAAAAGTAACGCACCTATTAGTTTACAATTAGCAACCACTGGTTTACATAGACTAACAATCAAATAAAAAAAGTACATTTGTTATAAAATATTTAGTAAAAGAGACTAATTACTAAATAAAAGTAATTAGTCTCTTGCTGCAGTCTTTAAATGAAACTGCATTTTTATTAATACATTATTTTATGTAAATTGGTGTATTAAAAAGAATAACCTCATTTCATTTCAAACTTACCGTT
>NZ_JBEMAR010000003.1:0-247185 GCF_040274945.1 Carnobacterium sp. | reverse complement strand
TAGGACGTTGCCACGCAAATCAAAAAGACATCATCCTCGGATGGTGTCTTTTTTTAGTTGAAATTTTTCTAATGTTTTATGGGTATAGGATAAATGGTATGGATGCTTCATAATGAAAGTTTCTTCTGGAATGGGCGGGTTTGCTTGTAGAGCATGGGACCGCGTGAGTAGTTTGATTCATCTATCAACACTAAAAATTATAGACCTTAACAAATTGTTTCACGTGACACAATTTGAAAATACAACTAGAGAAAGAAACTATTCTTTTTCTTTATACGATAAATAGATAGAGACGATCCCCAATGAAAATAAACAAAATGCATAAAAATTAAAAAAATTATTGAAGCCTACAGAAGAGGATTGTTCTAACCCATACATATAAACATGCAGCCATAAAGCACTACATATAGCAATAACGCCACTTAAAAATTTCATATAACTGGGAACTCCTTTCTAAAAAATGATTGGGAGCAGATTATGTACTACATCTAACGATAAAAAAGCACACTCCTAAAGTCAGTTTTTCATACTAACTTTGGGAGTGTCACAATTCGAATTGAGTTTACAAGCTATTAGTTTTTAATGACTTCTTGAGTATCTGTATCAAAGAAATGTGCTTTATTTAAATTAAAGGATAAATCAATAAATTCTCCAGGATTATGGAAGTCTCTAGCATCAACTTTTGAAATGAATTCTGTGCCATCAACTTTAGTATAAAGCATAGTTTCTGCTCCAAGTAATTCAGATACGACAACTTCAGCATGTACGATACTATTTGGATTAGCATCTAAAACAATTTGTTCGCTGTGAATGTCTTCAGGACGAATACCAAAAATAAGTTTCTTACCTTCATAACCTTTAGCTGCAAGATTTTTTGCATTTCTTTCGTCAAGTGTGATAGATAATCCTTTACCATTAGAGATAATATTATTTGTTAAAGTAACATCGAAGAAGTTCATTGCCGGAGATCCAATAAATCCTGCGACGAAAACGTTAACTGGTGTATTATAAACTTCTTTAGGTGTTCCGATTTGCTGAACGAATCCGTCTTTCATGATAACGATACGATCTGCCATCGTCATTGCTTCTGTTTGATCATGTGTTACATAAATCGTAGTTGTATTTAAACGACGGTGTAATTTTGCGATTTCAGCTCGCATTGCTACACGTAATTTAGCATCTAAATTTGATAGAGGTTCGTCCATTAAAAATACTTTAGCATCACGAACGATAGCACGTCCTAAAGCAACACGTTGACGTTGTCCACCAGATAGTGCAGCTGGTTTACGTTTCAAGAACTCTGTTAATCCTAAAATTTCAGCAGCTTCTTCAACACGTTGTTTGATTTCCTCTTTTTTGTATTTACGTAATTTTAAACCAAAAGCCATATTATCATATACCGTCATATGAGGGTATAAAGCATAGTTTTGGAAAACCATTGCGATATCGCGATCTTTAGGAGCAACATCATTAACTAGTTTATCTCCAATATATAATTCTCCTTCTGAAATATCTTCCAATCCAGCAACCATACGTAAAGTAGTTGATTTTCCACATCCTGAAGGTCCAACAAATACAATGAATTCACGATCCTTTATATTTAAGTCAAAGTTTGTTACTGAATAATTTTCGTTATTTTCATATTTTTTATTAATATTTTTAAGTGCGATTTCTACCATTCTAGTCACATTTCCTCTCTATTAATAGCTAATTTCTTATAATGTAATCATAATGTAAACGCTACCTTTCTAAAAGGGGAATCTGCACAAAACAACTAAGCGTTATTTGTGCAAATTGCCCATAGATGGATTATGAGGTAATAGAATAGAGTGAATCGCTAGTTGGCGTATTTTTTGTTATAATTAAGCAGTTACCGAATAGGATATGAAATGAGGAAATTTAAAAGTATGGAAAAGAAACGTGGATTTGAAGTAATAGCAGCTTATAAAGCAAAAGAGGTTCATTTACCAATAAGAGCAACAAATCATGCAGCAGGCTATGATTTTGAAGCGGCAGAGGATACAGTAGTGCCTTCTATTTGGAAAGTGATAGTGAAAAGCATTGCCCGGGTAATAAAACAAAAGAAAACAGATGTGATATTTATAGAAGAAGACAAAAAATATTTAAAATCAACATTAGTCCCGACCGGTATCAAAGCTTATATGGGAGAAGACGAGTATCTCCAATTGGCGAATCGTTCAAGTAACCCAATTAAACATCAATTGATCTTGCCGAATGGAGTTGGTATTGTTGATTCGGATTATTATAATAATGAAAATAATGAGGGGCATATTTATTTTCAGTTTATTCATTATGGATTAACCGATCATGTAATAAAAAAAGGAGATCGAATTGGCCAAGGTATATTTATGTCATTCTTAAAAGCCGATACGGATAAAGCAAATGGGAAAGTTCGTTCAGGCGGATTTGGTTCTTCGGGTAGATAATAGAATCACTTGAATAGACGGATGAGTTGGTTTATTGAATGATTAGAAAGTCGAATCGATTTATGAATGGCCACAAGGAGATAAAGTAAGATTATGAATTTCTGTTGAAGAATGCTTGAATTAATCTGCCTTTTATCTGTTTCAATGCCTATTCTAATCGCATTTATGTTAAAATAAAATAAATCGTTTTTAAAAACTCAGAAGGTGAGGCTGAATAGGTGGCAAAAAAGAAAATTACTAAATTTGTCTGCCAAGCATGTGGGTATGAATCACCAAAATGGATGGGACGTTGTCCAAACTGTGGTAGTTGGAATCAAATGGAAGAAGAAATAGTAGCAGATAAAAATGATCGTAGAAGTCGTGTGAGTATGACTGGTAAAACTGCTAAAGCTGAAGCAATTCAAGACATCACAGTATCTAAAGTTCCTAGAGTAAAAACAAAGCTAAAAGAATTAAACCGTGTTTTAGGAGGCGGAGTAGTACCAGGCTCGTTGGTTTTAATTGGTGGAGATCCTGGTATTGGAAAATCAACACTTTTACTGCAAGTTTCAGCACAGTTGAATCTAGCTGGTGGAAAAGTTTTATATGTAAGTGGTGAGGAAAGCTCGAGTCAAATTAAAATGCGGGCTAACCGCTTGGGTGTAAAAGGTGCAGATTTTTATATTTATCCTGAAACGGATATGGGAGCAATAAGGCAAACAATTGAGGACTTAAAGCCTGATTATGTTATTATTGATTCTATTCAAACCATGAACCAAGCCGATATTACCGGAGCAATAGGAAGTGTTTCTCAAGTCAGAGAGAGCACAGCTGATTTATTGAAAATTGCAAAAACGAATAACATTGCTATCTTTATTGTAGGACATGTTACAAAAGAAGGATCTATTGCTGGTCCACGGATGTTGGAGCACATGGTAGACACGGTATTGTATTTTGAAGGAGAAAGACATCATACTTTCCGTATTTTAAGAGCAGTTAAAAATCGATTTGGTTCAACTAATGAAATTGGGATTTTCGAAATGCGCGAAGGCGGTTTGGTAGAAGTATTGAATCCTTCGGAAATGTTTCTCGAAGAACGTTTATCTGGAGCAACAGGTTCTGCTGTAGTGGCTTCAATGGAAGGTTCACGTCCCATTTTAGCTGAAATTCAATCGTTGATTACACCTACTGCTTTTGGAAATGCTCGGCGGACAGCTAGCGGGTTAGATTATAACCGTGTGTCTTTAATTATGGCTGTTCTAGAGAAGAGAGCGGGACTAATGCTGCAAAACCAGGATGCTTATTTAAAATCAGCAGGTGGCGTTAAATTGGATGAACCAGCAATTGACTTAGCGATTGCTATTAGTGTGGCATCCAGTTATCAGGAAAAAGAAACAAAAGAAACCGATTGTTTTATTGGCGAAATTGGGTTGACTGGAGAAATCAGACGAGTCAGCCGGATTGAACAACGGGTAAATGAAGCTGCTAAATTAGGGTTTAAACGGATCATGATTCCCAAAAACAATATTGGTGGTTGGACTTTCCCTGAAAATATAGAGGTTATAGGTGTTATGACGATAGCTGAAGCTATAAAGAAAGCTTTTTCTTAAGTACAAATAAGCAATAAAAAATAAAATGGCAAGTTCCTGTTTTTTTTCGTATAAGACAGGAACTCCATTTATGAAGGAGGAATAGTTTTGGTTAAAAAAATCATAACCGGTATATTTATTCTTATCGGTGGAAGTATTGGAGCAAGTTTAATGCCAACTGCATGGAATATGGCAGGATTTGAGAATCCATATGTTAACAATGTAGTCACGAATATTTTGATTGGTGCTATTATATTTTTATTTATTTCTTTTTTATCGGTGACGTACATTGAACAAGCATTTAAAAAGATTGAAACTTTTTTAAGTCAACAAAGTGTAACCTATTTATTATTTGGGAGTTTAGGAACAATCATAGGATTGGTTCTGGCTTGGCTAATTAGCGTAGTATTGATTGGTATGGGAATACCAGTTGTTAGTGATGTAATCCCTATTATCTTAGTTATTGGTTTTGCTTATTTAGGTTTCCGTGTTGGGACAACTCGCCGAGATGAATGGCGTAAACTCTTCCAGGTAAAAGCAAAAAGGAATACCGAAGAGGAAGATGGAAAAGTCTTAGAGAGACTGGCAGATGAAACATTCCGCAAATACAAAATACTAGATACTAGTGTGATTATTGACGGAAGAATTTATGATATTGCCAAAACAGGTTTTCTTGAAGGAACGATTTTAATCCCTAACTTTGTATTACAAGAATTGCAATACATTGCTGATTCATCTGACAGCTTGAAGCGAGTGCGTGGACGTAGAGGGTTAGATATATTAAACGCTTTGCAAAAAGAAGATGATATGCAAGTTGAAATGTATGATGGCGATTTTGAAGACATCACAGAAGTCGACAGTAAACTGATTAAGCTGGCAAAATTATTAGATGGGGTTGTAGTCACGAATGATTACAATTTAAATAAAGTAAGTGAATTTCAAAATGTGCCCGTATTAAACATCAATGAATTGGCTAATGCAGTAAAACCAGTCGTGATCCCTGGTGAAAATATGACGGTCATGATCGTTAAAGCTGGTACAGAACGTAGCCAAGGAGTAGCATACTTAGATGACGGAACAATGATTGTTGTTGAAGAAGGCCAACACTTTATGAACAAAACAATTGAGGTTGTCGTAACCAGTGCGCTTCAAACAGCAGCTGGACGAATGATATTCGCAAAACCGGTTCATTCTCAAAAAGGTATTAAAGATAAAGATTAGGAGCTGGTGCGATGAACAAGGACTATGAGCTGATATTATTGGCAGCTGGTCATGGAAGACGCATGAGATCTTCTAAGAATAAAATTTTATTACCTTTACTAAATAAGCCGTTGATTGAATACCCATTAACTCTATTTTTGAACGATGAAAATTGTAGCCATATTATTCTAGTTGTAAAAGAAGATGAGGTTAAGCTGATCACGGATTTGTTGCAACAAGAACAAATGTACAGTGAAAAGCCGATTACAATTGCTATAGGTGGTACAGAGCGACAGCATAGTGTTTATAAAGGACTGCAAAATTTGAAAAATAAAACCTCTTCAGGTCTTGTACTGATTCATGATGGCGCAAGGCCATTCATTGAACAGCAAGCTATTGATCGGTTAAATGAAGCAGCTCAAAAAACTGGAGCAGCTATTTTAGGAGTTCCGGCAAAAGACACGATTAAAGCTGTTCACTCAGACCATACAGTTAAAACTACACTGCCAAGAAGTGAGTTATGGCAAATACAAACTCCTCAAGCATTCGACAGTTCAGTGGTTCTGCAAGCACATGAAAAAGCCAGAACAGATAGTTTTTTAGGAACCGATGATGCGTCATTAGTTGAACGATTGGAAAAGGCTGTTTTAGTAGTAGAAGGATCTTATGACAATATAAAAATTACCACTCCTGAAGATATGGTAACTGGAAAAGCCATTTTGCTCCATAGAGAAGAGCAAGATAAGTAGAAGAAGGAGGTTAGGTTATGATTCGTGTAGGACAAGGGTATGATGTCCATCAATTTGTCAGTGATAGACACTTAATCATTGGTGGAGTAACCCTTCCTTTTGACTATGGATTAGAAGGTCATTCTGATGCCGATGTGCTCATTCATGCTATTATAGATGCTCTATTAGGAGCTGGAGGTAAAGGCGATATCGGTCACCATTTTCCCGATACTGATGCTCAATTTAAAGATATAGACTCGCGGGAGTTGCTCCGTAGAGTATGGGGTGAACTGAAAATAGAAGGTTATACGATTGGCAACATAGATGCCACAATTGTAGCTGAAAACCCCAAGATGGCTCCATATTTAGAGAAAATGAAAGAAAACATAGCTTATGATTGTCAAACAAGTATCCAACATGTTAACGTTAAAGCGACAACTTCTGAAACAATGGGTTTTATCGGACGAAATGAAGGTATTGCAGCAATGGCGATTTGCTTATTAGAAAAGCAAGATAACAAGCCATCACTTCTTTAATTCTAGTTAGTAAAGTTGGATTCAGTAGATATAAAAAATAGAAAGAAAAGAGGATACAAATTATGACAAAAAAAATTCGAGTACGCTATGCGCCAAGCCCAACAGGACATCTACATATTGGGAATGCTCGTACAGCATTATTCAATTATTTATTTGCACGACACAATGGTGGAGACTTTATCATCCGTATTGAAGATACTGATTTAAAACGCAATATTGAAGGTGGAGAAGCTAGCCAGTTAGAAAACTTGAAATGGTTAGGAATGGATTGGGATGAAAGTCCAGATAGTCCAGGAGAATTTGGTCCTTACCGCCAATCTGAACGTAGAGAAATTTATGATCCATTAGTTGAACAATTATTGTTAAGCAATCGTGCATACAAATGTTACTGTTCAGAAGAAGAGTTAGAAGAAGAACGTGAAGCACAAAGAGCTAGAGGAGAAATGCCTCATTACAGCGGGAAATGTGCAAGCCTAACAGCTAAGGAACAAAAAGAAAAAGAAGCAACAGGTATTGAGCCAGTTATTCGTTACCGTGTGATCAAAGAAAACACGTACAATTTTGAAGATATCGTAAAAGGACATATTTCTTTTGAAGCAGAAAGCATTGGCGGAGACTTCGTGATCGTAAAACGTGATGGTATGCCGACATATAATTTTGCAGTGGCTGTAGATGATCACTTTATGGAAATTACACATGTTTTACGTGGAGATGACCATATTGCGAATACACCAAAACAATTAATGATCTATGAAGCATTTGGATGGGAAGCTCCTCAATTTGGACACATGACATTAATCATCAATAGTGAAACAGGTAAAAAATTAAGCAAACGTGATGGCAATATTCTTCAATTTATTGAACAATACCGCGAATTAGGCTACTTGCCAGAAGCGATGTTTAACTTTATTTCTTTATTAGGATGGTCACCTGTTGGAGAAGAAGAGATCTTTGATCATGATACATTTGTTGAAATGTTCGATCCTGCACGTTTAAGCAAATCACCAGCAGCATTTGATGCTAAAAAATTAGAATGGATTAATAATCAATACATGAAGCAAGCTGATTTAGAAACAGTAACAGCATTAGCTTTGCCACATCTGATCAAAGCTGGTTATGTTGAAGAAAATGCATCACCAGAGAAATTAGAATGGGTTCAAAAAGTTGTGAGCTTATACCATGAACAAATGAGCTATGGGGCAGAAATTGTTGAACTATCAAGTTTGTTCTTTAGTGAAGAACCCGCAATCGATAGTGTAGCTAAAGAAGTTTTAGAAGGTGAAACAGTTCCAGAAGTTTTAAAAGCTTTCTCTAAACAATTAGATGAAATTACGCCTTTTGATGCAGATGAAATCAAAAAAGCGATTAAAACAGTACAAAAAGAAACTGGAATTAAAGGGAAAAATCTCTTTATGCCTATTCGAGTAGCTGTGACAGGACAATCACATGGACCGGAAATTGGACCAACGATCGAGCTACTTGGCCGCGAAAAAGCTCAAGCACATCTACAAGCAGCGTTAGCAAAACTCTAATCTTAAACAAAAAAATAAATTAAATAAAATGAAAAACAATGATGAGAAAGAGTAACCCAATAAAAATCTAAAGAGAGTCTGTAGTGGTGGAAGCAGACGGTGGCTATTGGGTGAAGTGCGTCTCTGAGTTATAGGGTTGAAGAAGTAGTAGACTCTTATCGGCTAACACCCGTTACAGTGTCAAAGGTTGCCTAGTCTAATCAATAGGAATAAGGCGATAAAGAAAAGTGGAACCACGCAACAGCGTCTTTTATCATATAAGAGACGCTGTTTTTTTGTAAAAAAAAATAAGGTGGAATAATCTATGAGGAGATTGAGAGAAGACATTCAAACAATCAAACAGAATGATCCTTCAGTTAAAAGTACACTTGAAATCCTATTAACGTACCCTAGTTTCTATGCAATCATTTTTCATCGATGGGCACATTTTTTGTACCAGCGAAATGCATTTCTAGTGAGTCGTATGATTGCAAATTTTTCTCGCTTTTTAACGGGAATTGAAATTCATCCTGGTGCTACAATAGGCAAGAGACTCTTCATCGATCATGGTATGGGTGTTGTGATTGGTGAAACGGCTAGTATTGGAGATGACGTTATTATTTTTCATGGGGTGACATTAGGCGGAAGAGGAAAAGACAAAGGGAAGCGTCATCCAACAATTGGAAATAATGTATTGTTATCTGCACATGTGCAGGTTTTAGGACCTATAACAATAGGCAATGATTCAAAGATTGGTGCTTCAGCAGTTGTCTTAGAAACGGTGCCGCCTAATTCGACTGCGGTAGGTATCCCTGCTAAAGTAGTGAAAATAAATGGAAAAAAAATTCCTCATTAACTGTATCTTTAAGTAAAGAAGGAGAGTAGCTATGCTAAAAATTTATAATACGTTAACAAGAGAAAAAGAAGAGTTCGTTCCAATAGAAGAAGGAAAAGTAAAGATGTATGTTTGTGGACCAACAGTTTATAATTATATTCATATTGGAAATGCACGCAGTACCGTTGCATTTGATACGGTCAGACGCTACCTTGAATATCGCGGATATGATGTAGCATATATTTCAAACTTTACTGATGTAGACGATAAAATTATTCGTACAGCAAAAGAGTTGGATTTAACTGCTCAAGAAGTAGCTGATAAATTTATTGAAGCCTATCATGCGGATACACACGCTCTAGGAGTAGAAGAAGCCACACATCATCCGCGTGTAATGGAAAACATGCCTGAAATTATTGATTTTATAGCCGTACTGGTAAAAAAAGGGTATGCTTATGAAGTAGAGGGCGATGTTTATTACCGTACAAGGAAATTTAAAGACTATGGTAAACTAAGCGACATCTCAGTTGACGAATTGGAAGTTGGAGCAAGTAATCGTTTAACTGCTCAAGAAAATAATAAAAAAGAAGACCCATTAGACTTTGCTTTATGGAAATCAGCTAAAGCAGAAGAAATTAGTTGGGAATCACCTTGGGGAGCAGGTCGTCCAGGCTGGCATATTGAATGTTCTGTTATGGCTACAAAATATTTAGGGGATACGATTGATATCCATGCTGGAGGACAAGATTTAACCTTTCCACATCATGAGAATGAGATCGCTCAAAGTGAAGCTAAAACTGGACACCCATTTGCTCACTACTGGATGCACAATGGTTTTGTAACTATGGATAATGAAAAGATGAGTAAGTCGATAGGGAATGTTGTTTTGGTCCATGATATTATTAAACAAGTAGACCCTCAGATCGTCCGCTTCTTTATGGCAACAACTCAATACCGCAGACCCATTAGCTACAATGAAACAACTATCGAAGAAGCTAGAGCCAATTTAGCAAAAATAAAAACAGCTTATGATAATGCAATGTACCGTTTAAAAGATGCAGTAGAAACAGAAATAGATGACCAAGAACAATTGAATCAATTCACATCATTCAAAGAAAACTTCATAAAAGAAATGGATGATGACTTTAATTCTGCCAATGGTATTACAGTCGTTTATGAAATGGCTAAAGCAATGAACATTTATAGCGAACGTTCTGTTGTTTCTAAAGTTGTTCTTGAAGCCATGTTGGATCAGTTTCAAGAATTAGTTCAAATTTTTGGTATTGCATTTGCGGCAACAGAATTATTGGATGAAACAATTGAGCAATTGATCGAAGACAGAAATGCAGCACGTGCAGCGAAAAACTTCCAACGCAGTGATGAAATTAGGGACCAGTTAAAAGAAGAGGGCATTATTTTAGATGATACCCCTCAAGGAACTAGATGGAGAAGAGGATAATAAACACATGACAGAAAAAAATTGGGCATTATTAAATGGATTAGCATTGGCTTATGTAGGAGATGCTATATATGAAACTTATATTCGCGATTATCTAGTCGGACAAGGCTACACGAAACCAAGCCAACTGCACAAAACGGCTACACATTTTGTTTCAGCAAAAGCACAAAGTTTCTTGATGCATGAAATGTTAGCGGAAGAAGACTTTTTGACAGAAGAAGAAGTGACAATGTATAAACGAGGTAGAAATTCTAAAAGTTACACTTCAGCAAAAAATGCGGATATCACAACGTATCGTGTAGCTACTGGATTTGAATCATTAATGGGTTATCTACATTTAGCAAAACGAACGGAACGTATGGAAGAATTGATTCAATGGTGTATTAAAAAAGTGGAGGCTACAAAAGATGACAAGAGATAATAAAAATTTTGGTAAACGGAATAACCAACCTAATAAACAATCTTTTACCAAAAGACCAGCTAGACAAACAGTAAAGCCGGTTGAGGATAGAGTAGAAGAACAAGAGACCGATCGTGATTTAGTAGCTGGTAGATTACCAGCTATTGAAGTGTTGAAATCAGAACGTGACATCAATAAAATTTTTCTACAAGAGGGTTTAAGCGGATCGAAAATGGAAGAGATTCAAAATTTAGCTAAAAAACGCAGTGTTCAAATCTCATTTGTACCTAAGTCTAAATTGGATCAACTAGTAGATGGTATGAATCACCAAGGAGTAGTTGTGGCAGCATCTGCTTTTCAATATGCAACAATTGATGATTTATTCGCAGTAGCCGCTCAAAAAAATGAAGATCCCTTTTTTATTCTTTTAGACGGAGTTGAGGATCCGCATAACTTAGGTTCAATTATGCGAACAGCTGATGCTATTGGGGCACATGGAATCATTATTCCGAAAAGACGTGCTGTTGGTTTAACGGCTACAGTTGCAAAAGCTTCAACAGGAGCAATAGAACATATGCCAGTTGCACGAGTAACGAATCTTGTCCAAGCAATCAAAGAGTTAAAAGAGCGTGGATTGTGGTTGTATGGGACGGACATGGAAGGACAAGATTACCGTCAATGGGAAACTACATTACCTATAGGATTAGTGATGGGTAATGAAGGAAAAGGAATTTCTCGTTTAGTCAAAGAACAAATGGATGGCATGGTCACTATACCAATGACTGGACATGTTCAAAGTTTGAATGCTAGTGTAGCAGCAAGCTTATTGATGTATGAAGTGTACCGTGGACGAAACAAAATTTAACTAAAAAGCTAAAAGGGAAGGGGGTCAAATATCATGAAAAGAGAATTGTTGATTGTGGATGGGTACAATGTTATTGGGGCATGGCCACACTTAGTAAAACTAAAAAACCAAGATAAATTGGAAGATGCTCGAGACTCTTTATTGCACGAATTATCTAATTACCAAAAATATACCGGTATAGATATCCATGTGGTATTTGATGCCCAATTTGTTCCTGGAATTCAACAATCGTATAAGAAGTACCAATTATCGGTTATTTTCACGAAAGAAGGAGAAACTGCGGATAGTTATATTGAACGCATTGTTGGCAAAGAAAGTACTTTGTTAACACAAGTAACCGTTGCAACAAGTGATCTTGCAGAACAATGGATCATTTTCCAAAAAGGTGCTTTAAGAAAATCGGCTAATGAACTTTTTAGTGATGTTAAACGCATTAAAAAAGCTATTGAGGCAGATACACAACAGTACCGTTTACAGAATTATCGAAGAAATTCGCCTTGGTCGCATAACCAAATAGATCGATTAGAAAAGCTAAGAGATGATTTAACAAAACATTAGAATAAGAAATAGGCTATTTTGAAAGTTTTCGAGAATGGTAGACAATCGAAATAACTTGTGTTATTCATCAAATCACACTACTATAGCCGCTAGAAGGAGGGACAGTTTTTGGCAGATGAAGATGAAAAAATCTATCTTATGAGTGACGAAGAATTGATTATCATGATTAAAAATGGAGATGGGTATCCATTCAAAATTTTATTTAAGCGTTATCATCCCTTGGTAACAAAATTGACGAAAGAATACTACCTTAAAAGTTATGAGTTAGAAGATTTATGGCAAGAAGCGCGAATAGTCTTCCACAAAACGATTCAAACTTATGATCAAAATAAAGGGCACACGTTCGGAAACTTCTACAAATTAAATTTTAAACACCACATTTTTAGCTTGATTCGGAAAGATATGGCTAAGAAACGAAGAATAGAAAAAATTGCGGAGTCCTTAGATGGTATGATAGAAAAAGGAATGAGTCCTCAATACATAATGAATGGAAAAGAAGGACTGTCTGCGTTAGATATCTTACAAGTTAAAGAAAAATTAGCAGGTTATCACCATACATTGTCAAAGCTCGAACAAAAAGTATTTTCTCTTTATTTAAAGAATATAGAAGTAGATGAGATTGCTGAGCAATTACAGTGTGATAGTCTGCAAATAAAAAATGCTTTAGATCGTTGTAAACGTAAAATGAAACTAGTACTAGAATCTTAATTGGTTCTTAGCGTAATTAACAAGGGTACGAATACAGTTAAATGATAACGCTTTCTTAAGTTGGTTGGATCCATCCATAATAAAGAGTCTACCATTCTCGTAAGAGTTCAAATAAAAAGACAAGTTATCGGAAAAAACCGATAACTTGTCTTTTTATTTTTTTATTCTAGAGAGCAGTAAAGGGTTAAACAATAAGTTAGATCAAATCGTTCTATCTAATAATGACAGAGTTAAGTTACGGATCATTTCTTTTTCTGAACTATCCGGTAATTGATCAATTCGTTTTAAAGCTTTATCGGTATACTTTTCAGCTAAGCGTTTTGCTTCATCTAAACCGCCAGAATGGATGACAAGTTGTTGGATTTTTTGTGTTTCTTCCTTTGTTAGTTGGTCTTTTTTTTCAAGCAAGTCTTTAAAATCAGCCTTATTTTTACGCATAGCATAAATAAGAGGAGCAGAATAAATTCCTTGTCTTACGTCTTCTAAAACAGGCTTTCCAAAACCATCCGTGGTTTGGGTGTAGTCTAAAATATCATCTTTTATTTGAAAAGCCATTCCAATATGACTTCCAATATAATAGCAGTTTCGAGCAAATCGCTCAGTTTGTCCACTCTCTAAAGCACCAGAGTAACAAGAAAGAGCAAATAATTGAGCCGTTTTACCAGATATTTGAGTCAAGTAATTGCGAATGGTTATAGTTTGATTGTATCTTAAATGCATTTGATCAATTTCACCCATTAAGATTTTTTCCATCCCTTTAGTATTGATTTGCATTTGTTTCATAGAATTAGAATAGTCTGTTATTAATTTAAACGAAACAGTAAATAAATAATCGCCAGCATAAACTGCAATATCTTTGCCGTATTTTGATTGAATCGTTTGTTGGCCACGTCTTTTAGGTGAATCATCAATAACATCATCATGGATTAAAGTTGCCATGTGCAACACTTCAATAGCCGCAGCAAAAGCACGTGCTCGGTTAGGGTCGTGATCTTCTCCAAAAGTTGAAAAAAGTAAAGTATAAGCTGGACGAACCAATTTGCCACCTGTGTTCATCATATCAACTAAAGCATGTTCAATAGATTTATTTCGCAAATGAATTCTTGAATCTATCAATTCAATGGTTTGTATTAATTCAGATTGTAATTCAGGGTAGGCTTCCCACATAGGATGAATCTGCATGTGTATTCCCCTTTCGTTTCATAAGTTATGGCGGTTGTGTTTAAGAATTTACGTAAGTAGTGTTGTGGCGCTTTTTTTTAGCGGGTTGTTGAGTCTGATGTTGGAAGTTTTTTAAGGTACGCACATGAGTCATCAAATAATTAGCTGCAATACCGATAGCGATACCGGATAAAATTCCCATAAAAGATAAAATCGGCAAGTACAACATAACCGTCCATGTTTGAGCAATCCAGCTTGCGACAGCTAGTTGACCAACATTGTGCAAAATACCGCCTGTAGCGCTTATTCCGATGATGCTAACACGTTTTGGTCCAAGTTGTTTGACTAGCAACATACCAACATAACTAAGTAAAGCTCCAGCACAACTGTACATAAAGGTTGAAAGTGTACCACCTAAAAGAGTGGTCATAATAAGTCTCATCCACACTACTGTGAAGCTATCCTTTAATGGTAAAGTGAAAATAGCGACAATAGTGATCAGGTTAGCAATACCAAGTTTTGCGCCTGGAGCAAAGGCAAAAGGAAAGGGAATACTTCGTTCGACTAAGCTTAAGATAACAGCTTGAGCTGCCAATAATGCAATGTACACAAGTTTTTGATTTCTAGTCATAAACACCAGCCCTTATCTACTATAAAATGAGTTGAACTAAATGATTGCTTGTTATAGTAATTGAATAAAAATAACAAGAGACAAAGAAGAATAATGATTGGATTCTTCTTTCTATCTTAACATTTTTTATAGTTTTACACATGAGTTTAGTGACCTTTTAAGACATAATAAAATGAGTGGAGGTAGAAGAGACCTACCTTCACTCACCCATTCTACTATAGGAAACATATTTTTCTTATTTGTATAAAGATCTAGGTGTACCATACCACCATTTGCCAGCTAATCTTTGAATCCATGGAATAACATAGTAATCTAAACCAAATGCACGACCAGAGCCATTCATCAAAGCAATAGCTGCAAATACGAACCAAACATTTACCCAGTAAAACATTCCAGATAATGTAAAGCTGACAACTAAAGCAACCGTAGCTGCACTAGCCAACCAAGTGAACAATCCAGCAATCAAAGCTAATCCAATAGCAATTTCTACGCAAGTCATGAATTTTTGGAAAATCAAAGCAACTTCTGGAGTAGGGATCATAAATTGCATAATGCTGTTAAACCAATCAGGAGCCTTAGAGAAAACCATCATAGGTTCTTCGCCATAGACGTAGCTTAAACCAAAAATTGGTTCTGCAACTTCCTCTACTACTTCTGAAGCTCCACTAGTTACATCCTGCAACCAAGAGAATGGTAAAGCTACATTATAGCCAAACCAACTTTGAGAACCAAATAAACCAAAGGCTTTTTTGATCCCTTCAAAACACCACATACTACCGTAAAAGACTCTTAAAGGAACACTCCATAAAACATTCCCATAACGAGAAAGGTGACCGCGGAAAATGTTTCGTTGATTTCTAATATGGAAGAATTCATGGAACAAGTATTGCACCATGTAGTAACCAGAACGAATGTCAAAGAAGTATTTTAAGTTAACGATGTGTTTCATCAACATAGCGAAAAATCCGCTAAGGTGGAATTTATCCATTAAGTAAGCAACACCATATTTTGAACCGATAGAAACCATTGTTCCTTGGTAATTTGATTCAAATTTGTGTTTTTCTTTTCCTTCAATAGCTGCAATAACGTTAACAGCAGCAGTATGTCCAGTTTGTTCAGCAGCTTGTACGATTTGAGGAGTTGGTTTTCCCTCTTCTTCCTCATAGTAGACAAGATCGCCAATAACATAAACATCTTCTAAATCTTTCGCTTCCATAAACTCATTCGCAACTAGGCGTCCAGCACGAGCTTGTTCCATTCCAAATTCTGCTGTATCTGTGTTAGCTTTAACACCTGCAGTCCATACTAATGTTTTGGTAGGAAGTTCTTCACCAGATTTCAATAAAACAGATTCAGCTCCAACACTAATAATTGGAGAATCTTTCATGATTTTGATGCCTTTTTTCGTCATGAATTTTTCAGCTTTATCTGCGTCTTGACGAGGAAGAGTGTTTAAGATAGTTGGAGCAGCTTCAACAACGATCAGTTCGATCTCTGAAGCGTCAAATTTGTACTCTTTCGCTAAAACATCTTTCCAATCTAAAAGTTCTCCGACCATTTCGATACCTGTAAATCCAGAACCACAGATCACAAAACGCATCATAGCGGCACGTTTTGCAGCATCGTGTTCAATAGCTGCAGCAGCAACGGTAGCTTCAATATGGTGACGTAGACGAACAGCGTCTTCTAAAGACCAAAGAGTAAATCCATGTTCTTTAACTCCAGGTGTTCCAAAGTCATTTGGTTCTCCACCCATGCCTAGAACTAAATAGTCATAGGAATAAGATCCATTTTCAGTTGTTACTACTTTTTTATCGTGGTCAACTGCTGTAACGTTATCTGTTACTAAGTTAACATTTTTTTTGCGAGCAAATAATCGTTGTAAATCATACTGAATAGCTTCAGGTTCAACACGCCCCCCAGCTACTTCGTGCAATTCTGTCATATAAGTAAGGTAAGAGTGACGATCGATTAGCGTAATCGTTACCTCTTTATTTTTTTTGAGTTTTTTTGCTAGCTGTTTTGTAGCAGCAACCCCTGCAAAACCAGCACCAACAACAACTACATTTGTTTGAGTCATTTTTCTAGCTCCTTTTTTTAACCATTTTTTTAAAATAGATAGTATAGATAAACTGAATAATAATAAGTGCTTATCAAGTTAGCTAAAAGTTTCACAACCATCTGATAAACATAGTATACAAAAATTAACTAAATATGTCTATGTTTTAAAGGCTATTTTTCAAAAATATATTTTTTTGAGATAAAAAATGTCGGAAAAAAGTGATTTTTAATGAAGTTATTCGCAATCTTTTTTTCTAAATCGTATTAAATCAAAGAAAAGGATAAATTTTAAAACAAAAACAGTTGTCACATTATTGACAAATTCAGTATCAGTAGTGAAAAAGCATGGAATTTATTCTTTTAAAAAATAAATTCAAAAAAATAATAGTACAACTAAATAGATTAGCGTTAAAAAGTTGATGTAGAAAGGAAATCAAATGAATGTCATTATATATGTGAAAATAAAAGTAATTATTTAATAGTAAGAACTAGATTTTGTATAGGCAAAAATCGACTTAAAAAGCTAATTTAAAGACGATTATTTAGTGAATGAAATAGAGAATAAAAAAATGATAAACAGAAATTATAATTTCATGTGAAAATATAGACAAATAGAAATAGAGTAGTTATACTATTAGTGGATAGTCAACCAAATGAAGTAGCCGTATTGTTCTTTCGTTAGGAAGACTAGACTATAAAAATAGGGTGGGTACATAGCATGGAATTTAAAACCGGTTTGAAATTAGCGTCAGTTATTTTGGCTTCAACATTTGTACTAGCAGCATGTGGTTCTGATGATGCAGCTACTAAAGAAAGTACAGCAACTGCAGAATCAGAAACTTTGCAAGATGGAAGCTATCTATTAGAAGAGAAAAATTTTGACGACAATGGTTGGAGCGTTGTTTTTGGGGTGACCGTTGAAGACGGGCAAATTAAAGAGTCTACTTATGATTATGTTAATGATGCTGGAGAGTTAAAAACAAAAGATGCAGAATACCAAAAAGCTATGAAAGATAAAGTGGGAACTGGTCCTGCTGAATACATTCCGGCTTATAATCAAGCTTTAGTAGATGCACAAGATCCATCAGCTGTAGAAGTCGTTTCAGGTGCAACTCATTCTCACGAATTATTTGTTGAATACGCACAACAGCTAGTTGATGCAGCGGCAGAAGGTAAAACAGAAACAATTGAAATTGATAACTAATACAAATTTTAATCATTCTTTAGCCAAAGTGTCTCTTTGATTAAGATTGAAAAACACAAGTGGAAATGGCATAATATGAGGGTCTTGGATGTATTTCTAGGACCCGTTTATTTAAATAAAGTTAGTGAAAACATATACAAAAGTTGCGAAACAAGGAGTATGCTGAATGAAAAAAAATAAGATAATGAAAGTAATAATTTCCCTACTAGCGGTATTATTCTTGCTTATTGGTTGTGGAAATAAAGAAGACACAAAAGAGCGTGCGCTAGCTAAAGAACCCTTTGAACGAACTGAATTTTTGATGGGGACCGTTGTGAAAGTTACCATCTATAATCAAGACAAACAAGAAGCGTTAGATGCGGCTTTTAATCGAATCGAAGAGCTAGCGGGTTTGATTACGGTTGATGAGGGAAACGAGAACTCGGAGATTGAAAAAATCAATGAACAAGCCGGTATCGAACCGGTCCAAGTATCGGATGATTTATACTACTTAGTGCAGGCGGCATATGATTATAGTGAAAGTACTGCAGGTAGTTTTGATTTGACAGTCGGTCCCATTACTGAACTATGGCATATTGGTTTTGATGATGCTAGGAAACCAGAACAGTCTGAAATTGATGAAACGTTGAACTTAGTAGAGTACTCAAAGGTAAAGTTTGATGATGAAGCTCAGACAGTCTACTTGCCAGAAGAAGGCATGCGCTTAGATTTAGGAGCGATTGCTAAAGGCTTTATCACTGATGAAGTGGTAGAGGTGTTAAAAGAACACGAAGTAGACACTGCGATTATTGATTTAGGTGGAAATGTGTATGTTATGGGAGACAGTGCAAGAGGTGAAGGGTCAGCTTGGAATGTAGGGATCCAAGATCCGTTTGAAACACGTGGAACGATCATAGGATCTTTAGCCTTAAGTGACAGGTCAATCGTTACTTCAGGTATTTATGAACGGTTCCTTGAAGTTGACGGAGTGAATTACCATCACTTGATGAACCCAGAAACAGGATATCCGTTTGATAATGAGTTAGCAGGAGTCAGTGTGATCACTAAAAAATCGATTGATGGTGACGGACTATCAACTTCGCTCTTTTCTAAAGGGTTAAAAGAGGGATTAGAATACGTGAATACATTGGAAGATGTTGATGCAATATTTGTAACAAAAGATAAAGAGGTTTATGTGTCAGATGGGTTAAAAGAATCCTTTAAGTTAACAAATAATGCATTTACATTAAAATAACAATCAAAGAGGGATAAAGATGTCGATAAAAACCTTTTTTACATTAGTAGAGATTCAAACAAAGTTAGCAAGTTTATTTCCTTTTTTATTAGGAACATTATTTACAGCTTATTATTTCAACGCATTTAACTTTGTTAATACGCTTCTGTTCTTTATAGCAATGCTGATTTTTGATATGGCAACAACAGCTATTAATAATTTGATGGATTATCAAAAAGCTAAAGATAAGGGCTATCGAGATGAAGTAAATGTTATCGGACAAGAAAAACTTTCAGAAAAGCTCGTTATTCGTCTCATTATCGGAATGGTGATTATTGCAATGCTACTAGGGTTTTGGCTAGTCTATAGAACCAATATCGTATTATTGATATTAGGAGCCCTTTGTTTCTTTATTGGGATTTTTTATACTTTTGGGCCGGTTCCTATTTCGAGAATGCCTTTAGGAGAACCTATTTCAGGTTTGACTATGGGTTTTGGTATCTTTTTTATTGCAGCATTTGTGAATGTTAGAGACTTTAATTTATTAAGTTTAGTGTTTAAAGGCCAATTGTTTCTATTAGAAGGAAATATGGTGTCTGTTCTGGTATTATTCTTTGTGTCGTTACCAACAGTATTCTTGATAGCCAATATCATGCTAGCAAACAATACCTGTGATTTAGAACAAGATATCCTTAACCACAGATACACATTACCGTTTTATATTGGTAAAAAGCGAGCTGTTCAATTGTTTAATGCATTGGTCTACATGAGTTATGTAGTAATTGTTTTAGCTGTTTTACTGGGTTTATTACATCCTATTTTATTGCTTTTGTTAGTAACCCTTATACCTATGAGAAAAAACTTAGCAGCGTACAACAGGAAGCAAGTTAAGTCTGAAACATTTGTTATTGCTATAAAAAACATTATTTTATTTAGCGCTAGCGAAGTTGTGCTTTTAGCAATAAGTTTAGTATTCAAATAAATTTAAAAAGAGAATTGACATGTTTCCTGAGTGATGGTAAATTTAGTAAGATGTCATTCGTCCGTACAATAGAGAGAATAGGTGAAAAAATGAGTGGAAAAAAAACATCTTTAGCTTGTTCTGTTTGTGGATCTAGAAATTATTCTAAAAAAGTAAATGAAGGAAATCGCACAGAACGCTTAGAAGTAAAAAAATTCTGTAAATACTGCAATCAACATACATTGCATCGTGAAACGAAGTAAAAAAGAAGTCTCGATACCAATTTGGAGGGAATAAACATGAAGAAAATAAAAAACTTTTTTGGCGGTGTACGTCAAGAAATCAAAGCAGTCACATGGCCTACTGGTAAAGAACTTAGAAAATATACGTTGACTGTTTTTGTCGTCTGTCTATTATTTGTTCTTTTCTTTGCGGTTGTTGACTTTGGGATAGATGAACTCTTAGATTTGATTTTATAAGAGGTCTGAGAAAGAAACCACTAGCATGAAGCTTTGCATGATGGTATAATGAACCCATGAATAAATGCACAAAACCTTCTTTAAAAGTAAATGAAGGTTTTTTTGTATGTTTAAAAACAGATGAGCCAACTAGCCAATATCGAAAACAACTAAAAGAAAAAAATGAATAGGAGTGATACGCGTGGAAGAAGTAGAAAGTGCAAAACAGTGGTATGTGTTACACACATATTCTGGATACGAAAATAAGGTGAAACAAAATATCGAGTCTAGAGCGAACAGTATGGGTATGGGGGATTACATTTTTCGAGTGGTTATTCCTGAAGAAGAAGAAAAAGAAGTGAAAAACGGCAAAGAAAAAACAAATATGAAAAAAACATTCCCTGGATATGTTTTAGTTGAAATGATCATGTCTGATGATTCTTGGTACGTTGTTCGTAACACGCCAGGTGTGACTGGATTTGTAGGGTCTCATGGAGCAGGTAGTAAACCAGCACCGCTTTTAAATTCTGAAATAGAAGTTATTCTACGTCGTATTGGAATGAGTGCTCGTCATCAAGAAATCAACTTTGAAGTTGGCGAAACCGTAACGATTATTGAGGGTGCATTTAGTGGGCTTACAGGTAAAATTACTGAAATTGAATTAGAAAAAGCAAAACTTAAAGTGAATGTTGAAATGTTTGGTCGCGAAACAAGTACTGAGTTAGACTTTGAGCAAGCAGATAAACTTTAAGTTAATAAGCGTTATAAAATAGAGTGATAAAAGAGTTAAGGCAATGTAAGTTGTCTTGGCTCTTTTTTTGTCGATTTGAATCTCAAAAGCATTCATGGTAGGTTGTTAATGGCTATGAAAAAGCGATGACCAACTCTCAAAAGAGGAGGCCTTAAGATTACAATGTATGCAAATTAGCGATTGATTCATTGATTTCTAAAAAGTATAGGAGTGCTTATTGTATATAAGGTTGTCGGTTACAATAATGAATAACAAGTAAATTAATGTTCTTATCAGTGCTTAAAGCAAGGGTGTTAAGAACTGGGAATTAGCCGAATAAAAAAAGTGGAATTCTTTTTGATATAAATGGAGGAAAATATGATAAACGTAAAATCTATTGGAGTCATTCTAGGAGTAACTACTGTGTTAACGTTAGGTGGATGTGCGGATGGTAACGAGACAGAAAATAGTACCAATGAAACTGTAAGCGAACAAGTGGATTATACTATTACGGGTATTGAACCTGGAGCAGGAATAACTGGAATGGCGCATCAAACCATAGAGGGATATGAAAATCTTGAAGGCTGGGAACTTGAAGAAAGTTCAACTGGTGGTATGCTAACGTTGTTGGATCAAGCTATCGCTAATGAAGAACCAATTATTTTTACAGGATGGGCACCACATTGGATGTTTTCAGAATATGATTTAAAATACTTAGAAGATCCAGAGGGAACTATGGGGGATGTCGAGAGCATTCATACTATTGCAAGAGTAGATTTCGAAGCAGAAATGCCTAATGCCTACAATATTCTTGATGCTTTTCAGTGGGAAGTAGAAGATATGGAAGCTGTAATGTTTGAAGCACAAGAAAGTTCTTTTGAAGAGTCTGCGGCGAATTGGGTGGAAGCGAATAAAGATAAAGTAGAAATGTGGGTTGAAGGTGCTGAAAAAGTAGATGGGGAAGAAATCGAACTTGTATCAACGCCGTGGGATACTGAAAGAGCATCCAGTCTTGTAGCAAAAGCTGTATTAGAGCAACAAGGCTACGAAGTCACCGTAACGGATGTTGATCCTGCAGTTTTGTTTGAAGCAATTGCAAATGGGTCAGCAGATGCATCGCTTGCGCCATGGTTGCCAACGACACATGCATCTTTTTATAAAAAGCACCAGGATAATATCGTTGATTTAGGTGAGAACTTAACGGGTGCTAAAAATGGGTTAGTTGTTCCTAGTTATATGGATATTGACTCTATTGAAGAATTAGAACCAAAAGAATAGGGAAACAATAAGACTCGGTCCGTTTAGTTAATAAAGCGGACCGAGTTTTTTTTTGTTAGTGAATTTTAAATGAATAGTTTACTTCTCCAGTAATGCCTTCTTTAGTGTAACTGCGTTCGATAAACGTAACATTATTCTTATGATCAACTAATAAAACAGTTGTGGAGACTGTTCCATATTCCGGAGTCTTGATAAAAATTGGAGGCGTTTCTTGTTCTAGATGTAAAGAAGTAGTGCTAGTGAGTATGGTATCTTTTCCTGAGGGTAAGCTGGTATCCATAAAAGCTGTTAACAATTCGTTTGGGTCAAGGACCGTACTTTTTAAATGAAGTTGTTGGAGATGAGATTTTACTTTTAGCACTTTTGGCCATGGATCATTCAAACTAGCGTTGCTTAAACCGTGTATCCCGAATCTGAGAGAGTTTACTTGATTCGTATGATTATTGAAATGCCAAAGGTGGTCGATATCGCCTAGTAATAAGTTGAAACCTGCGTAGTCTAAGCGTTTATCTTGTAGACGGGCTAAAAAGTCTGATGCAGATTGAGTAGTCGTTAAATAATCACGCACGATTTGACCTCTTGAAACAGGATTTTCTGGAACGCTAACAGGAGAATCGTAGCTATTCGTTAAAGCTGCAAAGCGTCCTTCTTTCGTAATGCCTAACCAAGTTCCCATTTGTAACAAATCTCTACCAGCTAAAACTTGAGGATAATCCTTCCAAAAACTAGCAGCTGCAGTCGGACGTGTGTATGCCTCGTCCCGATTGGCAACCAAAATCATTTTGTAGAGGGGGTGTTCATGAAGTTGAAGGGCGATTAGGCACATAATAGATTCACCTACTTTATTTACAATTATACGCTAAAGAGTAGTGTAAGAAAAACAACCAGACTATGTTATAATAAGAAAAAATGAAATAAGCAGGTGATGTGTAATGAAAGAACTTATTCTAGTACTGGCAGCTATTGTAAATGAGGTGCACGATGTTCTCAATCAATTGTTTGGAATGAGTATGACGGATAAAGCCTTGCATTTTTGGGTTATGGGTATTATCGGTATTCTGCTCTTTTTAGGGGTTTATCTTGTTATTAAGATTATTGAAAAAATGAAATTTAGTGCGACGATCCTTTCGTTTGTTTTCACGTTTACAGTGATGACTGTATTGGTCTTTGCTATTGAAATCCAACAAGCTATTACGAATAGAGGGAATATGGAATTTGCAGATGCTGCGATGGGTTTGTGGGGATTTGTTGTCTTTTTCACTATTTATGCCATTGTAATGGGTGTGTTTTATAGTGTTTATACTCGTATTAAAAAGAGAAAAAAGGCGAAGAAGACTACCCAAGTTCCGATAGAAGAAAAAAGAGAGTCGATTTCGAACGAATCAGCAGATGAACCAGCTGTTTACCGTTCTCGAGTGAAAAAACAAATAAGTTCAAAAAGTAGTTGCAAAACAGTTTTATGAATGGTATAGTATTTTGGTACGTTTTACGTATGCGTTAAATGTGGGAGGGGAAATATTAACCCCATTAACCACATCACGGACTCAATCAAGGAGGTATGTCACGTGGCTAAAAAAGTAGTTAAATTAGTTAAATTGCAAATTCCTGCAGGGAAAGCAACTCCAGCTCCACCGGTAGGTCCAGCTTTAGGACAAGCACAAATCAATATCATGGGATTCTGTAAGGAATTCAATGCTCGTACTGCTGAGTTAAACGGATTAATCACTCCCGTTGTTATTTCTGTATATGAAGATCGTTCATTTACATTTATTACAAAAACTCCACCTGCTGCTGTTTTACTTAAAAAAGCTGCTGGTGTTGAATCTGGTTCTGGTGAACCAAACACTAAAAAAGTTGCAAAAGTAACTCGCGACCAAGTTAGAGAAATTGCTGAAACAAAAATGGCTGATTTAAACGCATCTGACGTTGATTCTGCTATGTTAATGATCGAAGGTACTGCACGAAGCATGGGATTCACCGTAGAAGGTTAATTCTATATTCACGCTTCTCAGTATACCTTATGCGTAACAGTATAAGGATTAAGTGGGAGGTAAAACCGTTATAACCACAATCAAGGAGGAAAAAATTATGGCTAAAAAAAGTAAACAATATTTAGCAGCGGCTGAAAAAGTTGATGTTTTAAAAGCTTATTCTTTAGAAGAAGCTGTAGCATTAATTAAAGACGTTGACTACGCTAAATTCGATGCAACTGTAGAAGTTGCTTATAGACTTGGCGTTGACCCTAAGAAAGCTGATCAACAAATTCGTGGAGCAGTTGTTCTTCCAAATGGAACAGGGAAAACTCAAAAAGTATTAGTATTTGCTAAAGGTGAAAAAGCTAAAGAAGCTGAAGCTGCTGGAGCAGATTACGTAGGAGAAGCTGAATTAGTTCAAAAAATCAATGGCGGATGGTTTGATTTCGACGTTGTTGTTGCAACTCCAGACATGATGGCTGAAGTTGGTCGTCTTGGACGTGTTTTAGGACCTAAAGGCCTAATGCCAAACCCTAAAACAGGTACTGTTACAATGGACGTTACTAAAGCAATCAATGAAATTAAAGCTGGTAAAGTTACTTACCGTGTTGACAAAGCAGGAAATGTTCATGCTCCAATCGGTAAAGTATCATTTGACAATGCTAAATTAGTTGAAAACTTCAGAACAATCAACGATACAATGTTGAGAGTTAAACCTTCAACTGCTAAAGGCGAATACATCAAGAACATTACAGTAACTACTACTTTTGGACCTGGTGTTAAAGTTGATGCAGGATCGTTTTAATAAATAACTATTAAAAGTCTTGACCTAGACGATGGAAATTGTTAAAATCGTCTAGGTTGAGAAATATTACCGAAGACAGTAGGTGGCGTATGCCTTAATTTCCTGCCGAGGATGAATATGTGAAAGCATACAATTATCCCTCTATGTCTAAGGTGACATAGAGTTTTTTGCGTTTAATGGACTTGCGAGTTCGTGAAAAACAAAAAATTCTAGCCAATCGATCAGGAGGTGAAAAATTAATGAGTCAAGCAGCAATCGCAAAAAAACAAGAACTAGTTGATTTAGCATCAACTAAATTCAAAGAAGCAGCTTCAGTAGTTGTAATGGACTACCGTGGATTAACTGTTGAAGAAGTGACTAATTTACGTAAACAATTACGTGATGCAGGAATTCAAATGAAAGTTATCAAAAATTCAGTTTTAAGCCGTGCAGCAGAAGCAGCAGGTTTAGAAGGAATGAACGATGTTTTCAAAGGACCTACAGCTATTGCATTCAGTAATGATGACGTTGTAGCACCTGCAAAAATTATCGCTGAATTTGCTAAAGGCGCAGCGGCATTAGAAATCAAAGGTGGCGTAATTGAAGGACGTGTTTCTTCAGCTACTGAGATCCATGCTCTTGCAACATTACCAGACCGCGATGGTTTGTTGTCAATGTTGTTATCTGTACTTCAAGCACCAGTTCGCAATACTGCACTTGCTATCAAAGCAGTTGCAGAATCAAAAGAAGAAGTAGCTTAATTAAGCCATTTTTTCTTAAAAATAAAGCAAGTTGAACCAAAAAAAACTAACCAATAATGGAGGAAACCAACAATGGCATTAAACATTGAACAAATCGTTGCTGACTTGAAAGAATCAACGATTTTAGAATTAAACGACTTAGTAAAAGCAATCGAAGAAGAATTTGGCGTAACTGCAGCAGCTCCAGTAGCAGCAGCAGGAGCTGGAGAATCAGCAGCAGCTGAACAAACTGAATTTACAGTAGAATTAACTTCTGCTGGAGACTCAAAAATTAAAGTTATCAAAGCTGTACGTGAAGCTACAGGCCTTGGCTTGAAAGAAGCTAAAGGATTAGTTGATGGAGCACCAGCAGCAATCAAAGAAAACATTTCTAAAGAAGATGCTGAAGCATTGAAAGAAGCTTTGGAAGCAGCTGGAGCTTCTGTAGAAGTTAAATAATTTTAACTCTACTAAGCTTTAGGAGAAGACACGCAGTTTTTGCTGCGTGTCTTTTTTCTCTTTATTAAGATTTCTGCAATGGCAACGAGTCGTTTAGATAATAAAATAAAGATAATTGAGGAGGGACATATATGTCAGATCACTATTTTACAAATAATCCAAAAATTGAAAGTGAAACAGCAGCTTGGACATACACGTTACGTGGCCATGAGTTTAAATTTGTTACAGATACAGGAGTATTTTCTAAAAAAACAGTAGATTTTGGTTCGCGACTATTGATAGAAACGCTTGATTTTTCTGGAATGATAGATGGCGATATCTTAGATGTGGGATGTGGATATGGCCCGATGGGGTTAGCGTTAGCAAAAGAAGATCCTGAACGCAAAGTAGAAATGATCGATGTAAATGAACGTGCATTAGGATTAGCTAAACAAAATGCATCGAACAATCGGTTATCCAATGTGCTGATTCACACTTCGGATGTCTATGGATCTGTAGAAGGTAAAGAGTTTGCGGCTATTGTTAGCAATCCTCCTATTCGTGCTGGAAAAAAAGTGGTACATGGTATATTGACTGGTGCTTTTGACCTGCTTAAAAAAGGCGGAACGTTAACAATAGTAATTCAAAAGAAACAAGGTGCGCCAAGTGCGCAAGCGAAAATGGAAGAAACATTCGGAAATGCTAAAGTAATCGTCAAAGATAAAGGTTATTGGATTATTCAAAGTTTCAAAGAGGAAGAGAATTAAGAAATATCCTTGACTTACACACGCAAATAATGTAAAATAATCTAATGCATATAGTGTGTCTTAAAGAAGAAAAGTTTGTTCTGAAATATTGTCCAGAGCAGATTTGAAGAGGAAAACAAAAGAAATGGATTTTTATTTTAAAAGTTCACGAATCTTTTGGTTTTTTTTTGTCAAAAAATAGGCAAACTTTCAACTTGTTACGTATTTTTAACAAATGTAACATGAATGAAATGTATTGATTTGTTTGAAGTGACCACACTAAAAACAGTTTGAGGGGTGAACAGGTTGGCAGGCCATTTAGTAAATTACGGTAAGCACCGTACACGTAGAAGTTTTTCACGTATCCATGAGGTTTTAGAGCTTCCAAATTTAATTGAAATTCAAACTGATTCTTACCAATGGTTCTTAGATGAAGGATTACGTGAAATGTTTAAAGACATTTCTCCAATCGATGACTTTGCTGGAAATCTATCATTAGAATTCACAGATTACCAATTGCAAGAACCTAAATATACCGTTGAAGAAGCTCGTTCACATGACGCAAACTATTCAGCACCGATTTATGTTAAGTTACGTTTGATCAACAAAGAAAGCGGAGAAGTGAAAGAACAAGAAGTCTTCTTCGGTGATTTCCCACTAATGACAGAAATGGGAACTTTTGTTATCAACGGAGCAGAACGAGTAATCGTATCTCAATTAGTCCGTTCACCAGGTGTTTATTTCCATGGTAAATTGGATAAAAACGGAAAAGAAGGATTTGGCTCAACGCTTATCCCGAACCGTGGAGCATGGCTTGAATTCGAAACTGACGCAAAAGACCTGTCTTATGTTCGTATAGACCGTACACGTAAAATACCATTAACTGTATTGGTTCGTGCATTAGGATTTGGATCAGATGATCAAATTCTTGAAATCTTTGGAGATAACGAAAGTCTTCGTTTAACAATGGAAAAAGATTTGCATAAAAATGCTGGAGATTCACGTACAGAAGAAGCATTGAAAGATGTTTATGAACGTCTACGTCCAGGTGAGCCTAAAACGGCTGACAGCTCAAGAAGCTTGTTAACAGCTCGCTTTTTCGATCCAAAACGTTACGACTTAGCAAATGTTGGTCGTTACAAAGTCAACAAAAAATTAAACTTAGTAACACGTTTGTTCAATCAAACATTAGCTGAAACTTTAGTTGATCCTGAAACAGGCGAAATCATCGTTGAATCAGGTACATTTTTAGACCGTGATCAAATTGATAAATTAACACCATATCTAAATGATGGTTTAAACAGTGTTACGTATTACCCATCAGATGACAGTGTCGTTCCAGAACCTGTAGAATTACAAGTTGTAAAAGTCTTTTCTCAAAGAGACCCAGAACGTGTTGTAAATATGATTGGAAATAAAGTAATTGCAGACGAAACTAAAAATGCAACACCAGCTGATATTTTAGCTTCTATGAGTTATTTCTTTAACTTACAAGAAGGTATCGGTAACGTAGACGATATTGACCATTTAGGAAACCGTCGTATTCGTTCAGTAGGTGAATTGTTGCAAAATCAATTCCGTATTGGGTTATCTCGTATGGAACGTGTGGTTCGTGAACGTATGTCTATCCAAGATATGGCTACTGTTACACCGCAACAATTGATCAACATTCGTCCGGTTGTAGCATCAATCAAAGAATTCTTTGGTTCTTCTCAATTGTCTCAATTCATGGACCAAACAAACCCATTAGGTGAGTTAACACATAAACGTCGTCTATCTGCCTTAGGACCCGGTGGTTTAACTAGGGACCGTGCTGGATATGAAGTTCGTGACGTGCATTATTCCCATTATGGCCGTATGTGTCCGATTGAAACACCAGAAGGTCCAAACATTGGATTGATCAACAGTCTATCAAGTTATGCTAAAGTAAATAAATTTGGTTTCATTGAAACCCCTTATCGTCGTGTAAACCGCGAAACAGGTCTTGTTACGGATCAAATTGATTACCTAACAGCCGATGAAGAAGATAACTATGTTGTTGCCCAAGCAAATGCTCCGTTGAATGAAGACGGCACATTTGCAAATGATATTGTACTTGCTCGTTATGTGGAAGAAAACTTAGAAGTTCCTATTAGTCGCGTTGACTATATGGATGTTTCTCCTAAACAAGTAGTGGCAGTAGCGACAGCTTGTATTCCTTTCTTGGAAAATGATGATAGTAACCGTGCTCTTATGGGAGCAAACATGCAACGTCAAGCTGTTCCGTTAATCCACCCTCAAGGTCCACTTGTAGGAACGGGTATGGAACACGTAGCTGCTCGAGATTCTGGAGCTGCATTGATTTGTAAAAATGATGGTATCGTTGAATACGTAGATGCAGATCAAATTCGTGTACGTCAAGAAAACGGTGCTTTAAATAAATACGCTGTAACAAAATTCCGTCGTTCAAATTCAGGTACTTGTTACAACCAACGCCCAATCGTAAAAAAAGGCGACCGCGTAGAAAAAGGCGAAATCTTAGCAGATGGTTCTTCTATGGAAAATGGCGAAATGGCATTAGGACAAAACCCATTAGTAGCCTTCATGACATGGGAAGGGTACAACTATGAGGATGCCATTATCATGAGTGAACGTTTAGTTAAAGATGATGTATACACTTCTATTCATATTGAAGAATTTGAATCAGAAGCACGTGATACAAAACTTGGACCTGAAGAAATCACGCGTGAACTTCCAAACGTTGGAGACGACGCTTTGAAAGATCTAGACGAAATGGGAATTATCCGTATTGGTGCTGAAGTAAAAGACGGCGACTTGTTAGTTGGTAAAGTAACTCCTAAAGGGGTAACAGAATTATCGGCTGAAGAACGTCTATTGCATGCAATCTTTGGTGAAAAAGCTCGTGAAGTTAGAGATACTTCTCTTCGTGTACCACATGGTGGCGGCGGAACAGTTCATGACGTGAAAATCTTTACTCGTGAAGCTGGAGATGAATTATCACCAGGTGTAAATATGTTAGTTCGTGTTTACATTGTTCAAAAACGTAAAATAAACGAAGGGGATAAAATGGCCGGACGTCATGGTAACAAAGGGGTTGTCTCTTTGATCATGCCGGAAGAAGATATGCCATTTATGCCTGACGGAACACCAGTTGACATCATGTTGAACCCATTAGGGGTACCATCACGTATGAATATTGGACAAGTATTAGAATTACACATTGGTATGGCTGCTCGTCAATTGGGTATCCACATTGCAACACCAGTATTTGACGGAGCTTCCGATGAAGATGTATGGGATACCGTTAGAGAAGCTGGAATGGCTGCTGATGCAAAAACTGTTTTATATGATGGTCGTACCGGTGAACCGTTTGACAACCGTATCTCAGTTGGGGTTATGTACATGATTAAATTGGCCCACATGGTCGATGATAAATTACATGCTCGTTCAACAGGACCATACTCATTAGTTACACAACAACCATTGGGTGGTAAAGCTCAATTCGGTGGACAACGTTTTGGAGAGATGGAAGTTTGGGCTCTTGAAGCATATGGGGCAGCTTATACGTTACAAGAAATCTTAACTTACAAATCCGATGATGTTGTTGGTCGTGTGAAAACATACGAAGCAATCGTCAAAGGTGAAAAAATTCCAAAACCAGGTGTTCCAGAATCATTCCGCGTATTAGTAAAAGAACTACAATCATTAGGTTTAGACATGAAAGTGTTAAATGAAAATGATGAAGCGATTGAACTACGCGACATGGATGACGATGATGACATCGTGAACCCGGATGCGTTAAACAAATATGCTGAAGAGCAAGAAAAAATCCGCGCTGAAGCAGCTGAACAAGAACGGTTAAAAGAAGACTAAGACTGGTATCCTCGACTGGCCTTTAAGTGAATGATCCTTAATTGGCCTTTCGAGCATCCATTTTGAAACGTTCAACGAATGACAACCAAAGATAGATACCACTATCTATAAATAAAACAATAGAGCAGGTAGGGCAGCTCACAAAAATAAAGGGAGGTTAGCCCCTTGATAGACGTTAATAATTTTGAAAGCATGCAAATTGGTTTGGCTTCTCCAGATAAAATCCGTAGTTGGTCTTATGGTGAAGTAAAAAAACCTGAAACCATTAACTACCGTACCTTAAAACCTGAACGTGATGGTTTGTTCTGTGAACGTATTTTTGGTCCTTCAAAAGACTGGGAATGTGCTTGTGGAAAATACAAACGTATTCGTTATAAAGGAATTGTTTGTGACCGTTGTGGAGTAGAAGTTACACGCTCAAAAGTACGTCGTGAACGTATGGGTCATATTGAATTAGCAGCACCAGTTTCTCATATTTGGTACTTCAAAGGTATTCCAAGTCGTATGGGTCTTGTGTTAGATATGAGTCCTCGTGCTCTTGAAGAAATCATTTACTTCGCTTCATATGTAGTAACTGAACCAGGAAGTACACCATTAGAAAAGAAACAATTATTAACTGAAAGAGAGTACCGCGAAAAGCGCGAACAATACGGCAATGAATTTAATGCCGAAATGGGAGCAGAAGCGGTTAAACAACTCTTGAATGATGTTAAATTGGATCAAGAAGTGGAAGAATTAAAAGAAGTCTTAAAAACAACTACTGGTCAAAAACGGACACGTGCGATTCGTCGTTTAGACATTTTAGAAGCATTCCGTAATTCTGGTAACCAACCTTCATGGATGGTTATGGATGTTGTTCCTATTATTCCACCAGAAATTCGTCCAATGGTTCAATTAGAAGGTGGACGTTTCGCTACAAGTGATTTAAATGACTTGTACCGTCGTGTAATCAACCGTAACAACCGTTTGAAACGTTTATTAGATTTAAATGCACCGAATATTATTGTGCAAAATGAAAAACGTATGCTACAAGAAGCAGTAGATGCATTGATCGATAATGGTCGTCGTGGCCGTCCAGTTACTGGACCAGGTAACCGTCCATTGAAATCATTGTCACACATGCTTAAAGGGAAACAAGGTCGTTTCCGTCAGAACTTACTAGGTAAACGTGTCGATTATTCAGGACGTTCAGTTATCGTTGTTGGACCGTTCTTGAAAATGTACCAATGTGGTTTACCAAAACAAATGGCTATTGAATTGTTCAAACCATTTGTAATGAAAGAATTAGTTGAACGCGACATCGCAAGCAATATTAAAAATGCTAAACGTAAAATTGATCGTCAAGATGACGCTATTTGGCCAATTTTAGAAGAAGTGATTCGTGAACATCCAGTACTATTGAACCGGGCACCTACTTTACACAGATTAGGGATTCAAGCATTTGAACCTGTTCTTGTTGAAGGTAAAGCTATCCGTCTTCACCCATTAGTGTGTGAAGCTTATAATGCCGATTTCGATGGTGACCAAATGGCTGTCCATGTACCGTTAAGTGACGAAGCGCAAGCTGAAGCTCGTATGTTGATGCTGGCTGCACAAAACATCTTGAATCCTAAAGATGGTAAACCAGTTGTAACACCTTCTCAAGATATGGTCTTAGGTAACTACTACCTGACTATGGAAGAAGAAGGACGTGAAGGTGAAGGTATGCAATTTAGTAGTTTGAATGAAGCAATGCTTGCTTACCAAAGCGGATACGTTCATTTGCACTCTAGAATCGCAATCAAACCAACTGATATTCCAAATAAACCATTTACTGAATGGCAAAAAGAGAAATTAATGATTACGACTGTTGGTAAATTGATCTTTAACGATATCATGCCAAATGAATTCCCGTATATGAATGAACCAACACAAAGCAACTTGGAAGTTCAAACTCCAGACAGCTATTTTGTTGAACCGGGTATAGACGTTCTTGCACATATTCAAGCGCAGGAATTAGTTAAACCATTCAAGAAGAAAAATCTTGGAAATATCATTGCTGAAGTATTCAAACGATTCAAGATTACTGAAACGTCTAAAATGCTAGACAGAATGAAAGATCTAGGATACAAATATTCTACAAAAGCTGGTATTACAGTTGGTATTGCCGATATCGTAGTATTAGAAGAAAAACAAGAAATTCTGGATAATGCTCACTTACAAGTTGAAAAAGTAACGAAACAATTCCGTCGTGGTTTAATTACGGATGAAGAACGTTATGAACGTGTTATTGATATCTGGAATAAAACAAAAGACCACATTCAAATCAAGTTAATGGAAAGTTTGAATGACCTTAACCCAATCTTTATGATGAGTGACTCAGGTGCCCGTGGTAACATTTCCAACTTTACTCAGCTTGCTGGTATGCGTGGATTGATGGCTGCACCGAATGGTCAAATTATGGAATTGCCGGTTACTTCTAACTTCCGTGAAGGATTGTCTGTCTTAGAAATGTTTATCTCTACCCATGGAGCTCGTAAAGGGATGACCGATACAGCCTTGAAAACAGCTGACTCAGGTTACTTGACTCGTCGTTTAGTTGACGTTGCACAAGATGTTATCATTCGTGAAACAGACTGTGGTTCTGACCGTGGACTAGTGATTTATGCAATCAAAGAAGGAAATGAAGTTATTGAACCCCTTGAAGAACGTTTACTAGGACGTTACACTCGTAAAACAGTCTTTAACCCTGAAGATGGAACAGTTATCATTGGTGAAAACCAAATCATTACTGAAGACATTGCCAGAGAAATTATTGCTGTTGGTATCGAAGAAGTAACGATTCGTTCCGTGTTTACATGTAATACTAAACATGGTGTATGTAAACATTGTTATGGCCGTAACTTAGCAACAGGTTCTGAGGTTGAAGTGGGAGAAGCAGTTGGAACAATTGCCGCTCAATCAATCGGAGAGCCCGGTACTCAATTAACAATGCGTACGTTCCATACAGGTGGGGTTGCCGGAGATGATATTACTCAAGGGCTTCCTCGTATTCAAGAAATTTTTGAAGCTCGTCATCCTAAAGGTCAAGCTGTGATTACTGAAGTTACTGGGGAAATCATCTCAATTGATGAAAATCCAGCAGCTCGTACAAAAGAAGTTACGATCAAGGGAGAAACGGATACTCGTTCTTATCAAGTTCCGTTTACGGCACGTATGAGAGTTGCAGAAGGAGATATTATCCACCGTGGTGAAGCATTAGACCAAGGTTCGATTGATCCTAAAGAATTGTTACGTGTACGTGATGTACTTGCAGTTGAAAACTACTTGTTACGTGAAGTACAAAAAGTATACCGTATGCAAGGGGTAGAAATCGGCGACAAACATATCGAAGTTATGGTACGTCAAATGTTACGTAAAGTACGTGTAATGGATCCGGGTGAAACAGATATTTTACCAGGTACATTAATTGACATTCATGACTACACAGATAAAAACTTTGAGACATTGGTATCTGGCGGAATTCCTGCAACAGCTCGTCCTGTATTGCTTGGAATTACAAAAGCTTCCCTTGAAACAAATAGTTTCTTATCTGCTGCATCATTCCAAGAAACAACACGTGTCTTAACGGATGCTGCGATTCGCGGAAAACGTGATCCTTTATTAGGATTGAAAGAAAATGTTATCATTGGTAAAGTAATTCCAGCTGGTACTGGAATGGCTAAATACCGTAAAATGAAACCTAAAGGCGTTGGCGTTGTAAGTGAAAATGTTTACAGCATCAATGATCAAGTGGAACCTAAATAACATGAGAAAGAGCTCTTCATATTTATATGAGGAGCTCTTTTTTTTTGTACTCTTTTGTAGAGAATGGGAGAAGAGCAAATAGTTTAGAATTTTTTTAAGATATGTTAAGGTGAATGATGAAAAGAAGTAGACACCATAATTTGAAGGAGTGATTTTAGTGGCAAACACACAAGCAAAATTACCAGAAATTCAAACGGGACTTTACATCAACGGGCAATGGGTCGAAGGATCGCTAGAAAAAAAAGCGGTCAACAATCCAGCTACTAAAGAAGAACTGATACAAGTGTCTCAAGGTGGAGAAACAGAAACGTTAAAAGCGATTCAAGCAGCTAAAGAAGCTTTTCCAAAATGGTCAGGTATGGAACTGGCGGATCGTGTAAAACTTATCCATGCAATTGCCGATAAGATTGAAGAAAAAGCAGATCAATTAGCCTTGATTATGACTCTAGAACAAGGAAAACCAGTAAAAGAAGCTAAAGGAGAAATCCTGACAAATATTCAGAATCTACATTGGAATGCAGAAGAAGCGCGACGCATTTATGGAGAAACGATCCCTGCTCCTAATCAACACAAATATGAAGTGAAAAAACAACCGGTTGGCGTCGTTGGAGCAATCACTCCATGGAACTTTCCGTCAAATATGATTGTACGGAAAATCGCTCCGGCTATTGCAGCAGGATGTACCGTCATTTTAAAACCTGCAAGCAGTACCCCGTTATCAGCTATTGCGATTTTTGAAATTTTCCATGAAGTTGGCTTACCAGCAGGAGTAGCCAATCTCGTTATCGGACCATCTAAAGAAATCGGAAAGACGCTAACCGATAGTGATGATGTGCGAAAATTAACCTTTACAGGCTCAACTGAAGTTGGGAAAATGCTCTATGAACAATCTGCTCAAACAATGAAGAAAATTTCATTTGAATTAGGAGGTCATGCTCCATTTATTATTTTTGACGATGCAGATGTTGATCAAGCAGTAGACGGGCTTGTTGCTATGAAGTTTAGAAACAATGGGCAAGCGTGTACATCTCCTAATCGTATTTTTGTGAGTAAAGCCGTTAAAAAAGAATTTGTTGAAAAGTTAGAAGCGGCAGTTGGAAAAGTGACGGTCGGTAATGGTTTAACGGATGTCATGGTAGGTCCACTTATTGATGGAGAAGCGATCGAAACGATCCAAGCTCAAGTGGACGATGCAAAAACTAAAGGAGCTACTGTGCTTGCAGGAGGCGAAAGACTCACTGAGGGAGACTATGCTAATGGTTACTTTTATGCGCCGACGATCTTAGATGGAGTGACTACCGAGATGGATATCTTCTATGAAGAAACATTTGGTCCGGTTATTCCGTTGATTGATTTTGACGATGAGGATGAGGTCATCAAAATGGCGAACGATAGCATCTTTGGATTAGCATCTTACTTCTTTACGTCTGATTTAAAACGAGCTGAAAAAGTCAGTGGAGCTTTAGAATATGGTTTAGTTGGCGTCAATAATACAGCTATTTCGACTTCTGAAGCACCATTTGGCGGTGTAAAACACTCAGGAGTTGGCCGCGAAAATGGAAGTTATGGAATACAAGAATTTTTAGAAGTGAAATTTGTTCATACAAAATATTTAGATTAATAACACCAAAAGCTGAGGCATTGTCCTCAGCTTTTTTTAGTTCTACATCAAATGGTGTGGATGCTTCAAAATAAAATTTCTTCTGGAATGGACGGGTTTGTTTGAATCCTATATAGGGTTACAAGCAGTAAGCAATGAAAATTCCTAAAAAAATAAAAGGAGCAAATGGAATCGGATAGCTATAGGAAATTTTTTTACTGAACATTAAAGGAAGGTATACAAGAATAGCGGACAAAGAGGCGAAAAGAAGGGCAATTAAGCTTGAGTGATAGCCCAATAGTAAAGCAATGATTCCTAATAACTTCACATCTCCACCGCCTATAGGAGTAGAAGAGAAGTGATAAACTAAATAAAAGAAACTAAAAAATCCTAATCCACTAAAGATGTAAAAACTAATCGGGTAGGGGTGAATAATCAAACGGCCTAAAAAGACCCATAAAAAGAAAAGGCGCATCAAGTTATCTGGTAGAAGTTGGTAGCAGCTATCAGAAATGATAAAAATGAGGCTGAATGAAACGATTCCTGTAACAAATAACCCTTCCACTGGGGAAAACAAGTAAGTAGAAAAGATAAATAAGGAAACAAATCCCATGAAAAGCTCCACTAACGGATAAAAAATAGAAATCTTTTGTTGGCAATTACGGCATCTTCCTTTTTGGATAAGGTAAGATAAAATAGGAACCAATTCACTAATAGGTAAGGTATGGTGACAATTTGTACAATGAGAGCGTGGAAAAACAATAGATTGATGCATGGGGACCCTAGATCCTATGACCATCAAAAATGAACCCAAACAACACCCTGTAAACCAAATCAGTAAAGATAAGCTACGTATCAGCATTTTTTTCACCTCAAATGAACGACTTATAATAAATATATGTTAATTAAGAAAGAAAGCTTTAAAAAAATAAAGAGGAGGAGTATACTAGTAAAAGTGCCAAAGAGATAAAAAAACTTTTTGCATTTTCAACTCAACTTGTTGACAATAAAATTAGACCATGTTATGATTCAAAAGGTGCTTTTGTACGCAGATTCCTGTCTATCAGTCGTGCTGACTGGTACATTGGCCTTAAACTATACAGACTGGTTGGTTGCAGTTTTGCAGCACTTATTTTTTTGCTAAAAAAAGAACCGCCTGGATGTGTGGACTAGAATAATAACATAGGGAAGGAGGAAACAATCGATGCCTACTATTAATCAATTAGTACGTAAACCTCGTAAATCAAAAATTGAAAAGTCTGAATCTCCGGCTTTAAACAGAGGTTACAACAGCAAAAGAAAAAAACAAACAACAGTAAACTCACCTCAAAAACGTGGTGTTTGTACTCGTGTGGGAACTATGACTCCTAAAAAACCTAACTCAGCGTTACGTAAATATGCACGTGTTCGTTTGTCTAACTTAATTGAAGTAACTGCTTATATCCCAGGTGAAGGTCACAACTTGCAAGAACATAGTGTGGTTCTTTTACGTGGAGGACGAGTGAAAGATTTACCAGGAGTTCGTTACCACATCGTTCGTGGAGCTTTAGATACTGCTGGTGTTGCAGATCGTAAACAAAGCCGTTCTAAATACGGAACTAAACGCCCTAAATAATAAGCTTATTGCTTAAATGAAATAAAAAAAACTATTCTAAAAAGATAATTATTATCGAAAGGAGGAATTTGGATGCCTCGTAAAGGTCCTATTACTAAACGTGATGTTTTACCTGATCCACTTTATAATTCTAAACTTGTAACTCGTTTGATCAACCGTATCATGGTTGACGGAAAACGTGGGAAAGCTGCTACAATTCTTTATAATGCATTTGACATGATTAAAGAACAAACTGGCAACGAACCTATTGAAGTATTTGAACAAGCAATGAAAAATATCATGCCTGTTCTTGAAGTTAAAGCTCGCCGTGTTGGGGGTTCTAACTACCAAGTTCCGATCGAAGTTCGTCCAGAACGTCGTACGGCTCTTGCTCTTCGTTGGTTAGTAAGCTACTCTCGTCTACGTGGAGAAGATACTATGGAACAACGTCTTGCTAAAGAAATCATGGATGCTGCTAACAATACTGGAGCAGCAGTTAAAAAACGTGAAGACACTCATAAAATGGCTGAAGCAAATAAAGCTTTTGCTCACTACCGTTGGTAAGATTTTTTCTAGAGAAGGCTTTGGTGCACTTTTGCAGCTTAGCCTTTAAAGGAAGAATTGAAGTTTCTTAGTTCAAATTAAATTAAGAGAGGTGTTATTGCAAAGATGGCAAAAAGAGAATTTTCTCTAGAGAATACACGTAATATTGGAATCATGGCTCATATTGATGCTGGTAAAACAACAACAACTGAACGTGTTCTGTATTATACTGGTAAAATCCACAAAATTGGTGAAACCCATGAGGGTGCTTCACAAATGGACTGGATGGAACAAGAACAAGAACGTGGTATTACAATTACATCAGCTGCAACAACAGCTGCTTGGCATGATCACCGCGTAAACATCATTGATACTCCTGGTCACGTTGACTTCACTGTTGAAGTAGAACGTTCTCTACGTGTATTAGATGGTGCTGTTGCTTTACTTGATGCACAATCAGGTGTTGAGCCTCAAACTGAAACAGTTTGGCGTCAAGCAACAACTTACGGCGTACCTCGTATTGTATTTGTAAACAAAATGGACAAAACAGGTGCAGATTTCTTGTATTCTGTTGGTACTATTCTTGACCGCTTACAAGCAAACGCTCATCCGATTCAATTGCCAATTGGTGCTGAAGATAACTTCACAGGTATCATTGACTTGGTTAAGATGAAAGCTGAAATGTATACAAATGATTTAGGAACAGATATCCGTGAGGAAGACATTCCTGAAGAATACGCAGAATTAGCAGAAGAATGGCGTACAAAATTAGTTGAAGCAGTAGCAGATACAGATGAAGCTTTAATGGAGAAATATCTTGAAGGTGAAGAGATCTCTGAAGCTGAATTGAAAAAAGCTATCCGTACTGCAACAGTTAACGTTGAATTCTACCCAGTCTTATGTGGTTCAGCATTTAAAAACAAAGGTGTTCAATTGATGCTTGATGCAGTAGTTGATTACCTACCGTCACCACTTGATGTAGCTGCAATCCAAGGAATTTTACCAAATTCTGAAGAAACTGTAGAACGTCATGCTGATGACAGCGAACCATTCTCAGCATTGGCCTTTAAAGTTATGACTGACCCATATGTAGGTCGTTTAACTTTCTTCCGTGTTTATTCTGGTACGTTACAAGCTGGATCTTATGTCCAAAACTCTACTAAAGGTAAACGTGAACGTGTAGGTCGTATCTTGCAAATGCATGCGAACTCTCGTAGCGAAATTCCTGAAGTATTTGCTGGAGATATTGCAGCAGCTGTTGGATTGAAAAATACGACTACTGGTGACACTTTGTGTGATGAAAAAGTACAAGTGATTTTAGAATCAATGGACTTTCCAGAACCAGTTATCCAAGTAGCTATTGAACCAAAATCAAAAGCAGACCAAGATAAAATGGGTGTTGCGTTACAAAAACTTGCTGAAGAAGATCCAACTTTCCGTGCTGAAACTGACCACGAAACTGGCGAAACAATTATCGCTGGTATGGGTGAGTTACACTTGGACATCATTGTTGACCGTATGAGACGTGAATTCAATGTTGAAGCTAGTGTTGGTGCTCCACAAGTTTCTTATCGTGAAACATTCCGTGGTTCTACTCAAGCTGAAGGTAAATTCGTTCGTCAATCAGGTGGTAAAGGTCAATACGGTCACGTATGGATCGAATTCTCTCCTAATGAAGAAGGAAAAGGCTTTGACTTTGAGGATGCAATCGTTGGTGGTACTGTTCCTCGTGAATATATCCCAGCAGTTAAAGCTGGTTTGGAAGCTTCATTAGACAACGGAGTTCTTGCTGGATATCCATTAGTTGATATTAAAGCAAAACTTTATGATGGTTCATACCATGATGTCGATTCAAATGAAACTGCCTTTAAAGTTGCTGCTTCAATGGCATTGAAAAATGCTGCTAAAAAAGCAAATCCAGTTATCCTAGAGCCTATGATGGGTGTTGAAATTACAATTCCTGAAGATTATTTAGGAGACGTAATGGGACACATCTCTGCTCGTCGTGGACGTATCGAAGGTTCTGAAGCTCGTGGAAATACTACTATCGTTAAAGGTATGATTCCATTAGCTGAAATGTTCGGTTATGCAACTGCATTACGTTCAGCAACACAAGGTCGCGGTACTTTCTCAATGACATTTGATCATTATGAAGATGTACCAAAATCTATTTCTGAAGAAATCATCAAGAAAAATGGCGGATCAGCAAACTAATCTTAATTTGCTCTCCAACGTTAAGTATTGATTTTCTAATGAATAATCGTTATAATTTTTACAAATGATGGGGACGGAATAAACTTATTCTGTTCTTATCACTAAAAAACAACTCACTATGAGGAGGAAATTACTAAAATGGCAAAAGAAAAATACGATCGCTCAAAAACGCACGTTAACATTGGTACTATTGGACACGTTGACCATGGTAAAACAACATTAACTGCTGCAATCACAACTGTATTAGCTAAAAGAGGTTTCAAGAGTACTGCAACGGACTACGCTTCTATCGATGGAGCTCCTGAAGAACGCGAACGTGGAATCACGATCAACACTTCTCACGTTGAATACGAAACTGAAACTCGTCACTACGCTCACGTAGACTGCCCAGGCCATGCTGACTATGTTAAAAACATGATCACTGGTGCTGCACAAATGGATGGAGCTATCTTAGTGGTATCTGCTGCTGATGGTCCAATGCCACAAACTCGTGAACACATTCTATTGTCTCGCCAAGTTGGTGTTCCATACATCGTTGTTTTCTTAAACAAAGTTGACCAAGTTGATGATGAAGAATTACTAGAATTAGTTGAAATGGAAGTTCGTGATTTATTATCTGAATATGACTTCCCAGGCGATGACACTCCAGTTGTTTCTGGTTCAGCTCTTAAAGCTCTTGAAGGCGTTGAAGAATTCGAAAATAAAATCATGGAATTGATGGATGCTGTAGATTCTTACATCCCAACTCCAGAACGTGATACTGACAAACCATTCATGATGCCAGTTGAGGATGTATTCTCAATTACTGGACGTGGAACAGTTGCTACCGGACGTGTAGAAACTGGACAAATTAAAGTCGGTGAAGAAGTAGAAATCATCGGAATTCATGAAGCTACTACTAAATCAACAGTTACTGGTGTTGAAATGTTCCGTAAATTGTTAGACTTTGCTCAAGCAGGGGACAACATTGGTGCATTATTACGTGGGGTTGCTCGTGAAGACATCCAACGTGGACAAGTTTTAGCTAAACCAGGTTCAATTACTCCACATACAAAATTCTCAGGTGAAGTTTATATCTTATCTAAAGAAGAAGGTGGACGTCACACTCCATTCTTCGCTAACTACCGCCCACAATTTTACTTCCGTACTACTGACGTAACTGGTGTTGTTGAGTTACCAGAAGGTACTGAAATGGTTATGCCAGGAGACAACGTTACAATTAACGTTGAATTGATCGCACCTATCGCTATCGACCCAGGTACTAAATTCACTATTCGTGAAGGTGGACGTACTGTTGGAGCCGGCGTTGTTGCTTCAATCGAAGCTTAATCAACTCTAAAAATAAACATTAAAAATTGACTCTATCTGGTATAGAGCGTGATCATACGAGAAAAAAGCCCTGTCATTGCGACAGGGCTTTTTTATTTGGCAACGAATAGTGGTTTTCAAAAGAAAATTCTTATGGATAGAGTATAATAGATAAGAAGACTATCAGACTATCTATTCACTAGGAGTTGTAAAGATGAACTCAAAACTAATTATTTTGCGTGGGAATTCTGGAAGTGGTAAAACAACAACGGCTTTAAAGTTGCAAGAACTATTGGGTGAAGCTACTTTAGTGGTTTCTCAAGATGTAGTTAGGCGAGACATGCTTAAAGTCAATGATCGAGATGGCAATCTATCTATCGGCTTAATCAAGCAAATTGCGGAATACGGATTAGGGAAGTGTCCTGTTGTCATTGTAGAGGGGATCATGGTCAACGAGAGGTATAAAAATATGCTGCTAGATTTAATAAATATGTTTAAACCGAATGTTTATACTTATTACTTTGACATACCTTTTGATGAGACTCTTGACAGGCATAAAAAAAGAACGAAGGTAAATGAATTTGGCGAAAAAGAGATGCGTAGTTGGTGGAATGAAAAGGATTATCTAGGAGTTCCGCATGAAAAAATGATTCCAAAAGAGTTGACACAAGAAGAAGTTGTACAAGTTATAGTGAATGATTTAGGGAAGTAAAAATGAATGGACATATAGATAAAATTTTTATAATAGTAAGAAAACTCTCATAATTTTATCATTGTTATGTTACACTAAAGAGCATTAGTGATAAGGAGTGATAGAATGACAAAAACTGTAGATATTGACTGGAATAATTTAGGTTTTAGTTACATAAAAACCGATTATAGATACATTTCGTTCTGGAAAGATGGAGAATGGGATAATGGAACTTTGTCAGAAGACAATAAAGTTCATATCAGTGAAGGGTCGACAGCCTTACACTATGGACAAACAGTTTTCGAAGGGATGAAAGCTTACCGGACAAAAGACGGTTCAATCAATTTGTTCCGACCGGATCAAAATGCTGAACGTATGCAACGCAGCTGTAGAAGATTAATGATGCCTGCTATACCGACAGATGCATTTATCGAGGCTGTTAAAAAAGTAGTAAAAGCAAATGAACAGTATATTCCGCCATATGGTACAGGAGGTTCATTGTATCTTCGTCCTTATATGATTGGTGTAGGAGATAACATTGGAGTAAAGCCAGCAGAAGAATATCTATTTTCTATTTTTTGTATGCCTGTTGGTGCTTACTTTAAAGGTGGATTGAAGCCAACTAACTTTATGGTTTCTGATTATGATAGAGCTGCTGGAAATGGAACTGGAGCAGCAAAAGTTGGAGGAAACTATGGAGGCAGCTTGCTTCCCGGAGCTGAGGCTCACAAACGCAATTTTAGTGATGCAATTTATTTAGATCCGACAACCCATACTAAGATAGAAGAAGTAGGTTCAGCAAATTTCTTTGGGATTACAAAAGATAATAAGTTTGTGACACCGGTATCGCCTTCTATTTTACCGAGCATCACAAAATATTCATTGCTTTATCTAGCGAAAGAACGTTTGGGGCTTGAAGTTGTCGAAGGAGATGTATTGATTAATCAACTAGATAATTTTAAAGAAGCTGGGGCCTGTGGAACAGCTGCTGTTATTTCGCCAATTGGTGGGATACAAAATAAAGATGATTTTCACGTCTTTTATAGTGAAACAGAAACTGGACCAGTGACAAAGAAATTGTATGAAGAACTTACCGGAATTCAGTATGGTGATGTAGAAGCACCAACTGGTTGGATTCAAAAAGTAGACTAAAGTAAAACGGTTAGGATATTATATAGAAGAAATAAATAAATCAAACAAATAAATAGACAAACAAAACAAAATAAGCTAAGATGGGAAACGTTGATGTATTCCTAACTTAGTTTATTTTTTTCATGGAACTAGATAGATGAGAAAATTTGCAAAAATAGATAACTATTTTTTAGATAGAATAAATTAATTTAGCAAACATCAAAAAAAGCTTGATTAAAAAAGTGTTTTTTTGTATAATTAAAAAGGTGCTGATTTCATAAGTGGAATCGTGCTAGGGGTATTCGAAAGAAACCCAATGGCTATGAAACGAGAGGTTGCGACACACCCGGCCGCTTTGTCACGGCGCGTGTGACGGAAATTTTCGTGGAGCAATGTCTAATTTATAAAAATAGGCGAAGGAGGGAAAATAATGGCAAAACAAAAGATTCGTATCCGCTTAAAAGCATATGAACATCGTATCTTAGATCAATCAGCGGAAAAAATTGTAGAAACAGCAAAAAGAACTGGTGCTAGTGTATCTGGTCCAATTCCATTGCCAACAGAAAGAACTCTTTACACTGTGATCCGTGCGACTCACAAATATAAAGATTCTCGTGAACAATTTGAAATGCGTACTCACAAACGTGTGATTGATATTGTTAATCCAACATCTAAAACTGTTGATGCTTTAACAAAACTAGATCTACCATCTGGCGTAGATATCGAAATCAAGCTTTAATTTTAAAAAATATAATGGAGGTGTACTCATGACCAAAGGAATCTTAGGAAAAAAAGTAGGAATGACACAAGTCTTTACTGAGTCTGGTGAATTAATTCCAGTAACTGTAATCGAAGCAACTCCAAACGTTGTTTTACAAGTTAAAACAATCGAAACGGATGGTTACGAAGCAGTTCAATTGGGTTACCAAGATAAACGTGAAGTATTGTCTAATAAACCTGCAATGGGTCACGTAGCAAAAGCAAATGCTACTCCTAAGCGCTTCATTCGTGAATTTGACGATGTTGAGCTTGGGGACTACGAAGTAGGACAAGAAGTGAAAGTTGATGCTTTCAAAGCTGGAGACATCGTTAATGTAACGGGGACTACCAAAGGTAAAGGATTCCAAGGTGTTATTAAACGCCACGGACATAGTCGTGGACCAATGTCCCACGGATCTCGTCACCACCGTCGTCCAGGGTCAATGGGTCCTGTAGATCCTAACCGTGTATTCAAACGCACATTACTACCAGGTCGTATGGGCGGAAATCGCGTAACTATCAAAAATCTTGAAGTTGTTCGCGTTGACGTTGAAAAAAATGTAATTCTTATTAAAGGAAATGTACCTGGGTCTAAAAAATCCTTAATCCAAATTAAATCAGCTTTTCAAAAAGCTAAATAAAAATTAAGAGAGGAGGAACAAAGGAATGCCAAACGTAGCCTTATACAAACAAGATGGTACACAAAATGGTGAAGTTACTTTAAACGACGCTATTTTCGGTATCGAACCAAACGAAAACGTTGTTTTTGATGCAATCATCATGCAACGTGCTTCATTAAGACAAGGAAATCACGCAGTTAAAAACCGCAGTGCAGTACGCGGTGGTGGACGTAAACCGTGGGCTCAAAAAGGAACTGGTCGTGCTCGTCAAGGGTCAATCAGATCTCCACAATGGCGCGGTGGTGGAATCGTCTTCGGACCAACTCCACGTTCATACAGCTACAAACTTCCTAAAAAAGTTCGTCGCTTAGCAATCAAATCTGTTCTTTCTACTAAAGTAGTAAGCGGAGATTTAATCGTTGTTGACGCATTGAACTTTGATGCACCAAAAACTAAAGAATTTGCACAAGTGTTAAAAAATCTAAATGTTGATTCTAAAGCGTTTATCGTAGTAGAAAACGACAATGATTTCGCAACATTATCTGCTCGTAACCTTCCAGGAGTTAAAGTTGTAGCTTTTGATAATGTTACTGTGTTAGATGTTGTAGCGCATGAAAAATTGATTTTGACACAAACTGCTCTAACTAAGCTAGAGGAGGTTCTTCAATAATGGATGTACGTGACGTAATCTTGCGCCCAATTATCACTGAAGCAGCAATGGCTGCTCAAGATAACAAAAAATACACTTTCGAAGTGGATGTTCGCGCAAATAAAACTCAAGTAAAACAAGCGATTGAAGAAATTTTTGACGTAAAAGTTTCTAATGTTAACATCATGAACGTACGTGGAAAATTAAAACGTATGGGTAAACATACTGGATACACTAAAAAACGTCGTAAAGCAATCGTAACTTTAACAACTGAATCAAAAGAAATCGAATTGTTTGAAGCTTAATTAAAGCTTTGAAAATAAACATCGGGAGGTAAAACACGTGGGTATTAGAAAGTACAAACCTACCACAAACGGCCGTCGTAATATGACTGGTTCTGATTTCGCAGAAATCACTTCAACAACGCCTGAAAAGACTTTGTTGGAACCAAACAAAAGAAAAGCCGGACGTAACAATGCTGGTAAAATCATGGTACGTCACCGTGGTGGCGGACATAAACGTAACTACCGTGTTATCGACTTTAAACGTAATAAAGACGGTATCGTGGGTATCATCAAAACTATTGAGTACGATCCAAATCGCTCAGCTAACATTGCTTTAGTACAATACGTTGATGGTATTAAAACATACATCATCGCACCTAAAGGAATCCAAGTAGGACAACAAATCGTTTCAGGAGAAACAGTAGATATCAAAACAGGAAATGCTCTTCCATTAGAAAACATTCCTGCTGGTACTGTAATCCACAATATTGAAATGAAACCAGGTAAAGGTGCACAATTAGTTCGTTCAGCTGGAACTAGCGCGCAAGTGTTAGGTAAAGAAGGCAAATACGTATTGATTCGCTTAAACTCAGGTGAAGTTCGTCTAATCTTAGGAACTTGTCGTGCAACAATCGGTTCTGTTGGTAATGAACAACATGAATTGATCAACATTGGTAAAGCCGGACGTTCTCGTTGGTTAGGCAAACGCCCAACTGTTCGTGGATCTGTAATGAACCCGAACGATCACCCACACGGTGGTGGTGAAGGTAAAGCTCCAATCGGACATGCTGGTCCAATGACTCCATGGGGTAAACCTGCTCTTGGATTGAAAACACGTAACAAGAAAGCTCAATCTAATAAATTTATTACACGTCGTCGTAAAACAAAATAAACCTAGGTTAGTTGGTTTTACCAACTTTCCTAAGGAATGGAAGGAGGTTCACCCATGGGTCGTAGTCTTAAAAAAGGACCTTTTGTCGATGAACACTTAATGAAAAAAATGAATGCAATGGCCGAAGGCGAAAAGAAATCTGTCGTTAAAACTTGGTCACGTCGTTCAACAATTTTCCCGAGTTTCATTGGTTACACAATCGCAGTCTATGATGGACGCAAGCATGTACCAGTTTACATTCAAGAAGACATGGTCGGACACAAATTAGGTGAATTTGCACCAACAAGAACATACCGTGGTCACACTGCGGATGATAAAAAAACTAAACGTTAATTTTGAGAGGAGGATAACTCGATATGGCAGAACAAATTACAGAAGCTAAAGCAACTGCTAAAACTGTTCGTATTGCAGCTCGTAAAGTTCGTTTAGTTGTCGATCTTATTAGAGGGAAAAGCATCGGAGAAGCAATTTCAATTTTGAAATTCACTCCACGTGGTGCTTCTCCAGCAATCGAAAAAGTTTTAATGTCAGCAATTGCTAATGCAGAACATAACTACGATTTAGACGTAGAAAACTTGGTAGTAAGCGAAGCTTATGTTAACGAAGGACCAACGATGAAACGTTTCCGTCCACGTGCAAAAGGATCAGCTGCACCAATCTTGAAACGCACAAGCCACATTACAGTAGTGGTATCTGAGAAAAAGGAGGGGTAATCTGTGGGTCAAAAAATTAATCCAACAGGCTTACGTGTAGGTATTATTCGCGATTGGGATTCTAAATGGTATGCAGAAAAAGATTTTGCAAACTTTTTACATGAAGACATCGCTATCCGCGAATATATTGCAAAAAAACTAAGCGAAGCTTCTGTTTCTAAAGTTGAAATTGAACGTGCCGCTAACCGTGTTAATGTTTCAGTACACACTGCTAAACCAGGAATGGTAATTGGTAAAGGTGGTTCTGAAGTTGACGCATTACGTAAAAAATTAAATGATTTAACAGGCAAAAGAGTTCACATCAACATCGTGGAAATCAAACGCCCTGACCTAGACGCTAAATTAGTCGGCGAAGGAATTGCTCGTCAACTAGAAAGCCGTGTTGCTTTCCGTCGTGCTCAAAAACAAGCTATCCAACGCACAATGCGTGCTGGAGCTAAAGGTATTAAAACAATGGTTTCTGGCCGTTTAAATGGTGCAGATATCGCTCGTAGCGAAACACATTCAGAAGGAACTGTTCCTCTTCATACATTGCGTGCCGACATCGACTACGCATGGGAAGAAGCAGCTACAACTTACGGTAAACTAGGCATAAAAGTTTGGATCTACCGTGGAGAAGTTCTTCCTGCAAAAAAGAACACTGAGAAAGGAGGGAAATAATCATGTTAGTACCTAAACGTGTAAAATTCCGTCGTGAGTTTAGAGGTAAAATGCGCGGTGAAGCTAAAGGTGGGAAAGAAGTAACTTTTGGTGAATGGGGTTTACAAGCCGTAGAATCAAAATGGATCACAAACCGTCAGATTGAAGCATCTCGTATTGCAATGACACGTTACATGAAACGTGGTGGGAAAGTATGGATTAAAATCTTCCCTCATAAATCATATACGTCTAAAGCAATTGGAGTTCGTATGGGTTCTGGTAAAGGAGCACCTGAAGGTTGGGTTGCACCAGTTAAACGTGGAAAAATCATGTTTGAAGTTGATGGAGTATCAGAAGAAGTAGCTCGTGAAGCACTTCGTTTAGCTTCTCATAAACTACCTGTTAAAACTAAGATTGTAAAACGTAAAGAAATTGGTGGTGAATCGAATGAAAGCTAATGAACTTAAAGAGTTAACCACTGCTGAAATGGTTGAGAAAGAAAAAGCATTTAAAGAAGAGTTATTCAATCTAAGATTCCAGTTAGCTACTGGCCAACTAGAAAATACTGCTCGTTTAAGTGAAGTTCGCAAATCGATTGCACGTATTAAAACTGCGTTACGTCAAGCTGAATTACAAAAATAGTTGATTGTCAAAGGAGGTCACCAAACAATGAGTGAAGAACGTAATCAACGTAAAGTCTACCAAGGCCGAGTTGTTTCAGACAAAATGGATAAAACGATTGTTGTCGTAATAGAAACTCAAAAGAAACACAGCCGTTACGGTAAACGTATTAAATACTCAAAAAAATATAAAGCACATGATGAAAACAATGTTGCCAAAATTGGCGATATCGTAAAAATTATGGAAACTCGTCCGTTGTCATCTACAAAACATTTCCGTTTAGTAGAAGTTGTTGAAGAAGCTGTTACAATTTAAGGTTTTTCAACAAATAACATAGTTTCCAAATCTGGAAGGAGGATACCACAGTGATCCAAACAGAAAGTCGTTTGAGAGTTGCAGATAACTCAGGAGCTCGTGAAGTCTTAACTATTAAAGTATTAGGCGGATCAGGCCGTAAAATTGCTAACATTGGTGATGTAATTGTTTGTACTGTAAAACATGCAACACCAGGTGGCGTTGTCAAAAAAGGTGAAGTCGTTCGTGCTGTTATCGTTCGTACTAAATCAGGAGCTCGCCGTTCAGATGGTTCTTACATTAAATTTGATGAAAATGCATGTGTAATTATCCGTGACGATAAGAGCCCACGTGGAACTCGTATCTTTGGACCAGTTGCTCGCGAATTGCGTGACAACAACTTCATGAAGATCGTTTCACTTGCTCCAGAAGTTCTTTAATAATCAACCATCCACAAAGGAGGTGCGTGAAAGACATGTACATTAAAACAGGCGATAAAGTAAAAGTTATTACTGGTAAAGACAAAGGAACTGAAGCTGTTGTATTAAAAGCTTTTCCTAAAAAGGATCGTGTAATCGTAGAAGGCGTTAATGTTATGAAAAAACATCAAAAACCTAACTCAGCGAATCCACAAGGTGGAATCATTGAAATGGAAGCCCCTATCCACGTTTCAAATGTTATGCTTATAAACGCTGCAACTGGCGAACCAACTCGTGTTGGCTTTAAAGTTGAAGACGGCAAAAAAGTACGTATTTCTAAAAAAACCGGTGAAGTTTTAGATAAATAATAGATAAGGAAGGAGGTATGAACTTCATGAACCGCCTTAAAGAAAAATATATCCAAGAAGTAACACCTTCAATGGTAGAAAAATTTGGTTACAAATCAATTATGCAAACTCCTAAAGTAGATAAAATCGTTATCAACATGGGTGTGGGTGATGCTGTATCAAATGCTAAAAATTTAGACAAAGCTGTTGATGAGTTAACAGTTATTTCTGGTCAAAAACCATTAATCACTAAAGCAAAAAAATCAATCGCTGGCTTCCGTTTACGTGAAGGTATGCCGATTGGTACTAAAGTAACATTACGTGGAGACAGAATGTATGATTTCTTAGATAAATTAGTTTCTGTTTCACTTCCTCGTGTACGTGACTTTCACGGTATCAGCAACAAGTCTTTTGACGGACGTGGAAACTACACGTTAGGCGTTAAAGAACAATTAATCTTCCCAGAAGTTGACTACGATAAAGTAGACAAAGTCCGCGGAATGGATATTGTTATTGTAACTACTGCTAATACAGACGAAGAATCTCGTGAATTGTTAACACAACTTGGAATGCCATTCCAAAAATAAGAATAGGAGGCGAACTACGTGGCTAAAAAATCACAAATTGCTAAAAACAAACGCCCTGCTAAATTCTCAACTCAAGCATATACTCGTTGTGAACGCTGTGGACGTCCACACTCAGTTTACCGCAAATTTAAACTTTGCCGTATTTGCGTCCGTGAACTTGCCTATAAAGGACAAATTCCTGGCATGAAAAAAGCAAGCTGGTAATACGATACTCGCATAAAGGAGGCTAAATTCAATGGTCATGACAGATCCGATTGCAGATTTTCTAACTCGTGTACGTAATGCTAACCAAGCACGTCACGAACAACTAGAAGCACCTGCATCAAAAATTAAAAAAGATATTGCTAACATTTTGAAACGTGAAGGTTTCATTAAAGATGTTGAATACATGGAAGATGACAAACAAGGCGTTATCCGCGTTTTCTTAAAATACGGAAAAGACAACGAACGTGTTATCACAGGATTGAAACGTATCTCTAAACCAGGTTTGCGTGTATACGCTAAAGCTGGCGAAGTACCTAAAGTTCTTAACGGACTTGGTATTGCGATCGTATCAACTTCTGAAGGTGTCATCACAGATAAAGAAGCAAGAGCAAAAAATATTGGTGGCGAAATTATCGCTTACATTTGGTAATAAGAAAGACTAATCAAGGAGGTGTATTGCTGTGAGCCGTATAGGTAATAAAACAATCACTATCCCTGAAGGCGTAACGGTTACTCGTAATGAGGACATCGTTACTGTTAAGGGACCAAAAGGTGAATTGAGTCGTTCTTTCAGCCCAGTTATCACAATGAATGTAGAAGGTAACGAAATTAACTTTTCTCGTCCAAATGACTTGAAAACAAATCGTGCACTACATGGCACAATGCGTGCTAATTTAAACAACATGATTGTTGGTGTAACTGTTGGTTTTGAAAAAACATTAGAATTAATTGGTGTAGGGTACCGTGCACAATTACAAGGTAACAAACTTGTATTGAACGTTGGTTACTCTCATCCTGTAGAATTTACTGCAGAAGAAGGTATTAACATTGAAGTTCCTGCTAACACTAAAGTAGTTGTTAAAGGAACAAACAAAGAAAAAGTTGGCGCTTTAGCTGCTAACATCCGTGGCGTACGCCCACCAGAGCCTTATAAAGGTAAAGGAATTCGTTATTCTGACGAAATCGTACGTCGTAAAGAAGGTAAAACAGGTAAATAATAGCCTGGCTGCCTAATTTTCAACCATAAAATTAAAGAGGTGACAATTGTGATTACAAAACCAGACAAAAACAAACTACGTCTGAAAAGACATGGTCGTGTACGTTCTAAAATTTCTGGTACTGCAGAGTGCCCACGCTTAAACGTGTTCCGTTCTAATAAAAACATCTACGCTCAATTAATTGATGACGTAGCGGGTGTAACGCTAGCAAGTGCATCTTCATTAGACAAAGAAGTTTCAGGAGAAACAAAAGTAGCTCAAGGTTCAGCTGTTGGTTCAGCTATCGCTAAAATCGCTACTGAAAAAGGTATCAAACAAGTAGTCTTTGACCGTGGTGGATACCTTTACCATGGCCGTGTGCAAGCTTTAGCTGAAGCTGCTCGCGAAAATGGACTAGAATTTTAAAAAAAGGAGGAATACCACACATGGTTTACATCGATCCAACACATTTGGAATTAGAAGATCGTGTCGTTTCAATCAACCGCGTAACTAAAGTTGTTAAAGGTGGACGTCGTCTACGTTTTGCTGCTATCGTTGTTGTCGGAGATAAAAACGGACACGTAGGTTTCGGTACTGGTAAAGCACAAGAAGTACCAGAAGCTATCCGCAAAGCAATTGAAGATGCTAAAAAGAATCTTATTGAAGTACCTATGGTAGATACTACGATTCCTCACGCAGTTATTGGTCGTTATAGCGGCGGTAACATTTTAATTAAACCTGCTGTTGCCGGTTCTGGGGTTTCTGCTGGTGGTCCAGTACGTGCCGTATTGGAATTAGCTGGAGTTGCAGACGTAACAAGCAAATCATTAGGTTCAAGCACACCGATCAACATGATCCGTGCTACTGTTGATGGCTTATTACAATTAAAACGCGTTGAAGAAGTTGCAAAACTTCGTGGAAAAACTGTAGAAGAAATTATAGGATAAGGAGGACATTAAGAAATGGCTAATTTAGAAATCACTTTAAAACGTAGCGTTATCGGACGTCCTCAAAACCAAAAAGATACAGTTCAAGCTCTTGGTTTAAGAAAAATCAACAGTACTGTAGTTAAACCTGCTAATGAAGCTATCACTGGTATGGTTAAAACAATCTCACATTTAGTGGACGTTAAAGAAGTATAAAAACATTTGTAAGTAGACTTTTATTGAAGGAGGTGCCTAATCTATATGAAACTTCATGAATTACAACCCGCTGAAGGATCTCGTAAAGTGCGTAACCGCGTTGGACGTGGGACTTCATCAGGCAATGGTAAAACATCAGGTCGAGGCCAAAAAGGACAAAACTCACGTTCAGGTGGTGGCGTACGTTTAGGATTTGAAGGTGGTCAAACACCATTATTCCGTCGTGTACCAAAACGTGGATTTACAAACATTAACCGCAAAGAGTATGCTATCGTAAATCTTGATACATTAAACCGTTTCGAAGATGGTACAGTAGTAACACCAGCGTTGTTAATTGAAACAAAAGTCATCAAATCTGAAAAATCAGGGATTAAAGTTTTGGGTAACGGACAAGTTGAACGTAAACTTACTGTTAAAGCAAGCAAATTCTCCCAAGCAGCTAAAGAAGCTATTGAAGCTGCTGGTGGTTCAATTGAGGTGATCTAATGATCAAACTGCTTATAGAGTCCTTTAAAACAAAGGAAATTCGTAGTAGAATCCTCTTCACTTTAGGTATTTTAATCGTATTTAGACTAGGAACTCATATAACGGTTCCTGGTGTTAATGCGGCTGCTTTACAAGATCTATCCTCAAATAGTTCTTTGTTTAGTTTGTTAAATACATTTGGTGGAGGAGCATTAGACAGTTATTCTATTTTTGCACTCGGTGTTTCACCCTATATCACTTCTTCAATTGTTGTTCAACTGTTGCAAATGGACATTATTCCTAAGTTTGCTGAATGGGCAAAACAAGGTGAAGTAGGCCGTAGAAAATTAAATCAAGTTACAAGATACTTAACGATTGGTTTGGCTTTTGTTCAAGCAATCGGTATCTCGTATGGATTTAATGCTCTAGTGGACCAAGGTTTGGTTATCAATCCTAGTACAACTACTTATCTTATGATTGCTATTCTGTTAACCGCCGGAACAATGTTGGTTATGTGGCTTGGAGAACAAATTACAGTTAAAGGATTTGGTAACGGGATCTCAATGATTATCTTCTCAGGTATCATTGCTCGCGTACCTTCTGATTTAGGAGACTTTTACAATTCGCAGATTCGAAATGCTGGAGACGATATGGCGCAAGCTATTCTCTTTGCTGTTTTGATTGCCATTGCTTTTGTAGCAATTGTTGTAACTGTCGTTTACGTCGAAAATGCAAGAAGAAAAATTCCTGTTCAATACTCAAAACGCTCAGCTGGCTCAGGTCAGGACACTCACTTGCCGTTGAAAGTAAATTCAGCTGGTGTAATTCCAGTAATCTTCGCAAGTTCATTTATTATGACACCACAAACAATCTTAGGATTCTTTAGTGCAGCGAATGCTGATGCACAATGGTACATCATTTTAAATAAGGTTTTTAATTTGCAAGAACCGCTTGGAGCAGTATTATATACTGTTTTAATTGTAGTCTTTACTTACTTCTATGCATTCATTCAAGTGAATCCAGAGAAAGTTGCTGAGAACTTACAAAAACAAGGCGGATATATTCCTAGTGTGCGACCTGGAAAACCTACTCAAGACTTTATCTCTTCAACGTTAACGCGTTTGAGTACAGTCGGAGCAGTATATCTAGGAGTTATCGCAATACTACCAATAATTGCGTCGAACGTTTGGAACTTGCCTCAATCTGTTTCTCTTGGCGGAACCAGTCTACTTATCGTAGTTGGTGTAGCTTTAGAACTGATGAGACAACTTGAAGGACAAATGTCTAAGAAAAATTACCAAGGCTTTATACAATAAGAAGAAAGTGTTGGGGATTATCCTCGGCACTCATTCTTACATTTAAGGAGGAAAAATTTTGAATCTCATTTTAATGGGTCTTCCTGGTGCAGGGAAAGGAACGCAAGCTGAACAAATTGTTGACACTTACCATGTGCCACACATTTCTACAGGGGATATGTTCCGAGCTGCTATCAAAAATGAAACTGCCTTAGGATTAGAAGCTAAAACTTATATGGATAAAGGCGATTTAGTACCTGATGAAGTAACAAACGGGATTGTAAAAGAACGTTTAGCTGAAGCAGATACTGAAAATGGATTCTTGCTAGATGGTTTTCCAAGAACGCTTAACCAAGCGCAAGCTTTGGAAGCAATCTTAAAAGATCTAAACAAAGAATTAGATGCTGTTGTTTACATCAGTGTTAACAAAGATATCTTAATGCAACGTTTGACTGGACGGATTATCTGTCGTTCATGTGGTGCTACGTATCATAAAATCAATAAACCACCAGTGGTTGAAGGTACTTGTGATCGTTGTGGTGGACATGAATTCTATCAAAGAGATGACGATAAACCAGAAACTGTTGAAAATCGTATTAGTGTTAACCTTGAGTTAACCGAACCTCTATTAGACTTTTATAAAAAACGTAATGTGTTATACACCGTAAATGGTGAAGATGACGTTAAAGATGTTTTCAAAGACATCCAAGACATAATTGCAAACACTAAGTAAATGAACAGAGCAACAATGGCTTCAAGATTTTCTTGATAGAAGTCACAGCCAGCTAGCTCATGGTTAAAATTGCTTGATCAGTTAACGAGCGAGGCTACTTGTCACTATATTTAATTTGTGGTACAATATTCGAGGTGTTGTGTTTTCAATGCTGGCATACTGTATTAGTAATAAGAAGATTAAACAAATAGAAGGTGAGGGCTAAGTGCGCTCACTGTTTATCGCGTATTAACGCGAAACAATTTTAAGGAGGTACTAGGCGTGGCGAAAGACGATGTCATTGAAATTGAAGGAACAGTCGTTGAAACTTTGCCGAATGCAATGTTTAAAGTCGAACTTGAAAATGGCCATGTTGTATTGGCTCACGTTTCAGGTAAAATCCGAATGCACTACATTAGAATCCTACCAGGAGACAAAGTCACAGTTGAGTTGTCACCTTACGATTTATCACGTGGTCGCATAACTTATCGCTTTAAATAATTGTACTCCGTCAATAAAATAGGAGGTATAGTTCATGAAAGTAAGACCATCAGTAAAGAAAATTTGTGACAAATGCAAAGTTATCCGTCGTAAAGGACGTGTTATGGTGATTTGCGAAAACCCTAAACACAAACAACGTCAAGGATAATCATTTAAAAAAACAGGAGGTGTAATTGTTAATGGCTCGTATTGCAGGTGTAGATATTCCGCGTGACAAACGTGTAGTAATTTCTCTAACTTATGTATATGGAATCGGTAAAACAACAGCTCAAAAAGTCTTAAAAGATGCTGGCGTATCAGAAGAAATTCGTGTACGTGACTTGTCAAATGATCAATTAGACGCTATTCGTGCGACAATTGATACATTAAAAGTTGAAGGTGACCTTCGTCGTGAAGTAAGCCAAGATATCAAACGATTGATTGAAATCGGATCATACCGAGGCATACGTCATCGCCGTGGTTTACCAGTTCGTGGACAAAACACGAAAAACAACGCGCGTACTCGTAAAGGCCCAGCTAAATCAATTGCAGGCAGAAAAAAATAAAACATTAGTAAGGAGGTAACCTCATGGCAAAAAAAGTTACACGTAAACGTCGTGTTAAAAAGAATGTAGAAAGCGGAGTTGCACATATTCGTTCTACTTTTAACAACACAATCGTAATGATTACAGATGTACATGGAAATGCGATTTCATGGTCTTCAGCAGGAGCTCTAGGATTCCGCGGATCAAAAAAATCTACTCCATTTGCAGCACAAATGGCAGCAGAAGCAGCTGCTAAAGTAAGTATGGAAAACGGAATGAAAACTGTAGAAGTTGCAGTTAAAGGACCAGGTTCTGGTCGTGAAGCAGCAATCCGTTCTTTACAAGCTACAGGATTAGAAGTTACAGCTATTCGTGACGTAACTCCAATTCCACATAATGGATGCCGCCCTCCAAAACGCCGTCGTGTTTAATTGAGAGCCGCTTCACTATGTCGGGTAGCACTCAGTAACATGAATTTAACGTTTTGAAAGGGGTATAGATAGAATGATCGAAATTGAGAAACCAAGAATTGAAACGATTGAGATCAGCGATGATGCCAAGTTTGGTAAATTCGTTGTAGAACCACTTGAACGCGGTTATGGTACAACGCTAGGAAATTCTCTACGTCGTATTTTGTTGTCTTCTCTTCCAGGAGCAGCAGTAACTACTATTCAAATTGATGGTGTATTACATGAATTTTCAACTGTCGATGGTGTTGTTGAAGATGTAACATCAATCATTTTAAATATTAAAAAACTTGCTCTCAAGTTATATTCTGGTGAAGACAAAACGATTGAAATTGATGTGAAGGGTCCAGCAGTAGTAACAGCAGCTGATATCATTTATGATAGCGATGTTGAAATTCTAAATCCTGATTTGTACATTTGTACAGTTGCAGAAGGCGCACGTTTCCACGTACGCATGACAGCAAAATCAGGCCGAGGATATGTACGAGCTGAACACAACAAACAAGATGATATGCCTATTGGTGTATTACCAATCGATTCAATTTACACCCCGGTTAGTCGTGTGAATTATCAAGTCGAAAATACTCGAGTGGGTCAGAAAAATATTTCTGACAAGTTAACACTTGATGTTTGGGCAGATGGTTCAATTAGTCCAGAAGAGGCTGTTAGTTTAGCAGCTAAAATTCTTACAGAACATTTGAATGTCTTCGTAAATCTAACAGATGAAGCTCGTAAAGCTGAAATCATGGTAGAAAAAGAAGAAACTCATAAAGAAAAAATGCTTGAAATGACGATTGAAGAACTTGATTTATCTGTACGTTCATACAACTGTTTGAAACGCGCTGGAATCAATTCTGTTCAAGAGTTAACTGATAAAACTGAAGCTGAAATGATTAAAGTACGTAATCTAGGACGTAAATCACTTGAAGAAGTGAAATTTAAGTTAGCTGAATTAGACTTAAACTTACGCCAAGACGACTAGTACTGTAACAAGGGAGGAAATGTACAATGGGTTACCGTAAATTAGGACGTACAAGTTCACAACGTAAAGCAATGCTACGCGACTTAACTTCTGATTTGATCATCAACGAACGTATCGTAACAACTGAAGCTCGCGCTAAAGAAGTCCGTAAAACGACTGAAAAAATGATTACTTTAGGTAAAAAAGGCGATTTACACGCACGTCGTCAAGCTGCAGAATTCGTACGTAACGAAGTCGCTTCTGTTAAAGAAGAAGGCGAAGATATCGTTGTTCAATCAGTTTTACAAAAATTATTTAGCGATGTTGCTCCACGTTACGCTGAGCGTCAAGGTGGATACACACGTATCATGAAAACTCAACCACGTCGCGGCGATGCTGCACCAATGGTTATTATTGAATTAGTTTAATTTTAATGTGGTGCTAAAATGACGAGTTGCCGCGTGTATTTAGTACTTACAGAAATTGTTTGAAATTCAATGTGTTTCACTTTTTAGATGTATGCAAAGAGTGTTATGATGATGGGATCAATTTTATTGGTTTCCAAGTCTAGCTCGAAACTTCTCCTGATTTGAGTTTGCTCATTCAGGAGAGGTAAATTCATCAAAAGAAAGTGATTTTTTTTGTCTTAAGAAAGGAAGCAAATAGGTGGGGGTGTCCATATATTTGTTTCCTTTTTTAATACAAAAAGATAAGTGAAACAAATAGTATTTGACCGTGTAAAAAGAAAATTCTTCTGAAATGTACGGGTTTATTTGTGGAGAGCCATGGGACCGTCTGAAGCCTTATCTTTAGACTTTTAAGCCTCAAACAAAGCTTAGTCGCTAAAGCGATAGCGCTTTGTCATTTGCATTGAATGCTTTACACGGCTACAAGCAACCCCTATTCCTCCAGAAATTTTAACTAAGCTAATTCTTATGCTGTTACAACTATTCAACTATTCATTAGACTGTAGTGTGCTTGTGCTGCACAAAAGCAGTCTCTCCTAATGGATAAGGTCATAGAATGTCCTTTAACGGACAAGTGGAGTAGAAAAGGGTCGTCACTCTTCCATGAAACGGCTCTTCACGGAAGAGTGACATCTAAAGGTTTGGTCACTCTTCCATCAAAGCAGGTTTAATGGACAAGTGAAGCAATAATATGTACTCACTCATCCATGAAAAGGGAATCAATTTGAGAATAAGTTATTTTTGTTTCAAAAAAATGAAAAGAAAGTTAAAAGTTCTGTAAAATAGTGTCAAGACACCCCAAAAAAAGATTGTGTAATGTTATACTATAAAGCAGTAAGTAATTTAGGCCTGAGGAAAAGCAGCATTCGTTGTGTGTATTGCAACGTAGCTTATTTTTTGTTAGTCTTAACTAAATTTGTACTTAGAAAGCTTGAAAAGGAGCGATTCTTTTTTAGTATATAGAACGTGAGGAATGTTCAGTGAATAAAATCATAACGTTAAAAGATATTTCCTATCAATACCATGAAACTGATGATCGACCAGCGTTAAATAATGTCTCTCTTTCTATTGAGGAAGGCGAATGGATCGCTATTATCGGTCACAATGGTTCTGGTAAGTCTACTCTGGCAAAAACGATCAATGGGTTAGTTGCTCCTAGTCACGGTGAAGTAACCGTTGGTGGGCTTATTTTAAGTGAAGAAAACATTTGGAAAATTCGTGAAATGGTCGGAATGGTTTTTCAAAATCCGGATAATCAATTTGTAGGCTCAACGGTTCAAGATGACGTCGCATTTGGATTAGAAAATCAAGGAATTCCTAGAGATGAAATGATTGAGCGCGTAAAAAGCGCTATTACACGAGTGAAAATGCACGATTTTATGGAGAAAGAACCGGCTCGTTTATCGGGTGGACAAAAACAACGGGTAGCGATTGCTGGAGTGGTTGCATTACGCCCGCAAATTATTATTTTGGATGAAGCAACGAGTATGCTGGACCCTCAAGGAAGACAAGAAGTTTTGGCAACGGTCAAGGAGATCAAAGAAAGAGCCAATTTAACAGTTATTTCGATCACGCATGATATCGATGAAGCAGCAAATGCCAATCGTGTCCTAGTAATGAAAAATGGGGAATTGGTACAAGAAGGAACGCCAGAAGAGATTTTTTCTTATGGGGATCAATTGATTGAAATGGGTCTTGATCTGCCATTTGCTGAGAAGCTGAAAAGCGACTTGCGTGATCGCGGAATCGATGTTCCGACAGAGTATTTAACCGAAGAAGGGATGGTGGACTGGTTATGGACATTACTTTCGAAAAAGTAGGCTATACCTACCAAAAAGGGACACCTTTCCAAAATCGGGCACTTTTTGATATTGACTTGCACATTAAAGAAGGCAGTTTTACCGCTTTAGTAGGGCATACAGGTAGTGGAAAATCTACTGTACTGCAACACTTGAATGCCTTGATGAAGCCTAGTGAAGGAACGGTAACGATTGGGGACCGTGTCATTACGTCACAATCTAACAATAAGAACTTGAAAGGCATTCGTAAAAAAGTCGGAATCGTCTTCCAATTTCCGGAGTCACAGCTGTTTGAAGAAACGGTAGCTAAGGATATTGCTTTTGGACCGAAAAACTTTGGAGCTACAGAAGAAGAGGGTCTTGAGTTAGCGAAGCGTATGCTGCCTATAGTGGGCTTAGACGAGTCTTACTTGGAACGCTCACCGTTTGACCTGTCTGGTGGCCAAATGCGACGTGTGGCGATTGCCGGCGTTTTAGCGATGGAACCTGAAGTCTTGGTCTTAGATGAACCGACTGCAGGCCTTGATCCACAAGGACGCAAAGAAATGATGGAGATGTTCTATCAGTTATACCGTACGCAAGGGTTGACCATTATCTTAGTGACTCACCAAATGGATGACGTAGCAAATTACGCCGATCATATGGTTGTTCTTGAAAAAGGGACAGTCATTAAAGAAGGTGCTCCGCAAGACGTGTTTAAAGACGCAGAGTGGCTTGAATCAAAGCAGTTAGGTGTTCCTGCTGCCGTTTCGTTTGGTAGCCTCTTGAGCGAGAAAACGGGCCTTATCTTTAATGGCTTACCGTTAACGACTAATGATTTAGCAGATGTGATTGCGGCATCTTTGAAACTGCAACCCAATGAGTCAGAAGCAGGTGATGCCAAATGATGGATAAATTGATTTTTGGTCGTTACATTCCTGGAGATTCATGGATCCATAAATTAGATCCAAGGGCTAAATTGCTTGGAACAGTTATTTTTATCGGCATTATTTTCTTAGCCAACAATTGGATGACGTATTTGCTATTATTGGCGTTTGCGCTAACAGCGATTCGCTTATCAACGATTAAACTGAGCTTCTTTATCAATGGAGTCAAGCCACTAATCTGGCTGATACTCTTTACCGTGATCTTACAAGTACTGTTTACCGGTGGAAGCACGGTGTACTTTGATTGGGGTCCAATTATTATTTCTCAAGAAGGATTATTGAATGGTGTCTTCATTTTTTGCCGCTTTGTCTTGATCATTTTTATGTCGACATTGCTGACATTGACCACTATGCCATTATCGTTGACAGATGCAATTGAATACTTATTGCGTCCCTTGAAAGCAGTTAAAGTACCCGTTTATGAAATTGCCTTGATGTTGTCGATCGCCTTGCGCTTTGTGCCAACATTGATGGATGAAACCGAAAAAATTATGAACGCACAACGCGCTCGTGGAGTGGATTTTGGAGAAGGCAATATTTTCCAACAAATGAAAGCTATTGTTCCCATCTTGATTCCTTTATTCGTCAGCTCATTTAACCGCGCGGAAGAATTAGCTACGGCTATGGAAGCCAGAGGGTACAAAGGTGGCGAAGGACGTACAAAATACCGTCAGCTCGAATGGGTGTCACGCGATACCGTAGCGATGCTGGGTTATGCTGTATTGACCGTCGGATTAGTCGTATTGAGAAATTGATGCAAGAAGAAAAAGAACCTTTCTGCTAGGTGCGAAAGGTTCTTTGACTTTTAATGCCCCTAGAACAAGTTAGTGTAAAGGAGTCAAACAAATGAAATGGATACGTTATAAAATGATCGTGCAATACGATGGGACACACTTTGCTGGATTCCAAATCCAACCGCGCGATCGGACAGTGCAAGGCGAGATTCAAAAAGCGTTAAAAATTATGACCAAAGGAATAGAAGTGATCATTCATGGATCTGGAAGAACGGATTCCGGGGTACATGCTAAAGGGCAAGTCATTCATTTTGATTACCCATTTATGATCCCAGCTAAAAATATGAAGCGCGCATTGAACAGTTTAACGACGGATGAGATTTTTGTAAAAGAGGTCTCCATTGTTGAAGATGATTTTCATGCACGGTACAATACTTCTGGGAAAAAATATCAGTACCGTGTCGATTTAAATGAGATACCGGATCCGTTTAAACGGTTATATACGTTACACCATCCGTATCCACTTGATATGGACAAATTGAAAAATGCACTGAGAGACCTGGAAGGCGAACATGATTTTGCAAGTTTTTGTGCCAGCAACAGTGGCAGAGAAAATAAAGTACGTACTGTATATGAAGCCAGTGTAGTGAAAGACGAATTCAACAATGAATTGCTTTTTACCTTTAGAGGGAACGGCTTTTTATACAATATGGTGCGTATTTTTGTGGGTACATTATTGCAAATCGCAAATGGATTGCGCCCAGCAGATGAGATCCAACGCTTGTTAGAAGTTAAAGACCGCAATGAAGCTGGTCCTACGGCTAAACCTCAAGGATTGTATTTGATGGAAGTTTACTATGAATCGTCAATCGCAAAAAAAGGCACAGATTATCAAGAAATCAGTGAAGTAGGAGAGCAGGTGTAGCATGAACTGGATCATACGGTCAAGTAAGCGAAGTGATTATCTCCAATTGATGGCCATTGAAAATCAAATCTGGCATTTAGGTAACACGCCTCATGTCACAACTTATGAAACAGTAGAGGATTATGAGAAGCAGTATACTGAGGGTTCACAATTGGTAGCCGTAGCAGAAGAGAATCAGCAAATTGCAGGCTTCTTAGGGTTTCATACTCCTAGTAGCTTAGCTCCTCACCAGAAGACGTGGAGCATTGATGTAGGCGTTCATCCCGATGCAGAAGGTAAAGGGGTAGGATCAGCTTTACTAACGGCTATTAAGGCCTTAGCGGCTGAACAAGGGATTCATAAATTAAGCCTACGAGTATTGTCTACGAACCCGGCTGCAATTCACTTGTATCAAAAAAATGGCTTTGAAGTAGAAGGCCGTTTAAAGGATGAATTCTTGATTGAAGGTAAGTTTATTGATGATTTGTTTATGGCGTACTTTTTAGATTATTTTTTTTAAATCTGATATAAAAATGAAATGTCTTCTGGGATGGACGGGTTTGCTTGTGGAGAGCTATGGGAGCGCCTGAAGCCTGTGGTCTTCAGACTTTTAAGCCTCAAACAAAGCCTAATCGCTTAAGCGCTAATGCTTTGTCATTCGTATTAAATCCTTAACATAGCTACAAGCAACCCCTATTCCTCCAGAAATTTCACATGGATTAATCACAATAATGAAAAAATGAATTATTTCTATTAAAATAATTGACAAAAGTCAATATTAAGGTTAGAATATTAAATGGTATTGTTTGCCACCACGATGAGCCCCGGAAACTTATTGTGCATTCAAACAAACAGATAAGAATATGGAGGAATAAAACGTGCGTACAACTTATATGGCAAAACCAAATGAAGTAGAACGTAAATGGTATGTGGTAGACGCAACTGATATCCCTATGGGACGTATGTCAAGTGTAGTCGCAGCTATTTTACGTGGTAAAAATAAACCAACTTACACACCAAATGTTGATACAGGTGATTTTGTAATTGTAATCAACGCTGACAAAACGAAATTAACTGGTAAAAAAGCAACTGACAAAATCTATTCTCGTAACATCGACGGTAACCCAGGTGGATTGAAACAAATCTCTGCTGGTGCATTACGTGCTAAAGATTCTCGTAAATTAATCGAATTATCTGTCAAAGGTATGCTTCCTAAAAACACTTTAGGTCGCGCTCAAGGCATGAAATTACATGTTTACGGTGGAGCAGAACACAATCACCAAGCGCAACAACCTGAAGTATTAGACATCACAAACTTAATTTAAGGAGGGAATATCTATGGCACAAACACAATATATCGCAACAGGAAGACGTAAAAATTCAACTGCTCGCGTACGCTTAGTACCAGGTACTGGTAAAATCATCATGAACAAAAAAGATATCACTGAATACATCCCATTCCCATATTTACACGAAGTTGTTAAACAACCTTTAGCTCTTACAGAAACTTTAGGTAGCTACGACGTACATGTAAACGTAAATGGTGGAGGATTCACTGGTCAATCAGGAGCTGCCCGTCATGGTATCTCTCGTGCGTTATTAGAAGTTGATCCAGATTTCCGTGGCCCATTAAAAGCTGCAGGTCTATTAACTCGTGACCCACGTATGGTTGAACGTAAGAAACCAGGTTTGAAAAAAGCGCGTAAAGCTTCACAATTCTCAAAACGTTAATTTACTTTATATATATATCAAAAAGGAACTGCTTATATGGCAGTTCCTTTTTTATGCATAAAAATCTGATAATTTAATAACTCTCTGAGAACATGATAATTTCAATGTCGTTTGCCTTTCGCCCATTGGGGTTTAGGGTGATATAATAACCTTAGATAGATGTTCTACTAAAGTAATGACTTGTGCTGTGTCTACCTTAATTTTGTTTTGGATAAACTCAAACGTAAAACCTGAAATTTATTCGCTTTATCGATAAAGGGGTATAAAACAATGTTTTCCCTGATTTTTAGTCTTTTACCACTTGACTGTTTTCGTAACTGACCCAGTCACTGTAGCCTCCTAGGTACAACCTCGGCTCCAATCCAGCTTCTTCCATAAACAACATATTTACTGTCCCGGTTATCCCAGATCCGCAGTGAACGATAATATCCTCATATTCTTCCAGAGATTTAAACTTTTCGTTTATATTGTTGTTGTCTATTATAGTACCTTCATCAACTAAATCCATCCAAGGATAGTTTAAAGCACTGGGGATATGTCCAGGCAATTTATCTAATGGTTCCACTTGTCCAGAATACCGTTCATACGCTCTGGAATCGATTATTACTGTTTGTTCTAAGTCAACAGCAGCCTTTACTTCAGAGTGTTCTGCAATCATGGATTCATTTAAATTCAAACTTAGAGCTCCAGAAGATTGCGGCTCGGCAATAACTGTAGTAATTTCTAATTCATTATCGACCCAATGTTTTATACCGCCTTCTAATAAAAATACCTTATCTTTACCAGCGTATCTTAACAACCACCATAATCTGCCTGCCATCGCCAGATCCCCGTTATCATAAATGATTACTGTAGAAGAGTCAGAAATACCCAGCTGCTTCATTTCCGTAATAAATACTTCCATATCTGGTAAAGGATGCCGACCGCCATGCTTGCTGACTTTTCCAGTCATTGTATCTTCTAAAGAGACGAACTGAGCTCTTTTTAGATGTCCTTTTTTATATTGATTATATCCGGCTTTTGGATCATTTAATTCTGCGCGAGCATCAAGTAAGATTAAGTTATCATTTGAATAATTTTCTAATAACCATGTTTGTGTAACGAAATTTTTCATAAAATCCTCCTAAATTAACAATTTTTTTAGAAAAAGAAGAATCATGGATCTGTTAAGCTAATATTATTTTTTAAAATGAGCAGATATAGTAGCATTGAAGTGGGTTTCTCATACAATAAGTTTGAGATAGGAGAGATTCTTTATTGAATAGGTTGGTATGGGATTCCTCATATCTCTATGATAACATCAATGTTTTTTTATTTAAAATAAAGTTATTCTATACCCGATCATAAAGCACCCTTGGAGGGATCTCTATGTATTTAGTAGAATTACAACAAAGAGATCGACGTCATACGGTGGGTTTGTTTAGAGAAAAAAGGAAGCCGTTATCCTTTTACAAAATATATGGTTACTCCTGAAAAGCTGCAGGTCTATTAACTCGTGACCCACGTATGGTTGAACGTAAGAAACCAGGTTTGAAAAAAGCGCGTAAAGCTTCACAATTCTCAAAACGTTAATTCGTTATTATATCAAGGGTTTTGGACATCCACCAATAAACCACTTTTAATTTTAAATGTGGTTTATAAGAACCGATTGTAAAATTAGTCTAGATAAATAAAAAGAACTATTCATGGTACACTCAAACTGTATTTTTCTCCCCAAAAAAAACCAATGGGTGATTTATTGTGCTTTTATATTCTTACGAAATAAATATAAAAAGTATTGTATAATAAAGAAAAGCACAATTGTATGAACTAAGCTTTATTATTGTAAGATATGTGAGGTATGAAAATGGCAAAAATAAAGAAGTTAAATATTACTGAAATTGAAGATGGACTCAAAAGAGTTGTTACTAATATAAAAGATGAAACATTTATTGAAGAGTTCCTTTCATTTTATGAAATACCTAAAACATCGATAACACGAGCTAATAAAAAATTGTTAGGCGGAAAAGATTTTACCATAAAAAATAAGCTCTTTTATAGAAAAGTCACAGATGATGTTGTCTTAGCTGTTGACACGATTGAACAAGAAATTTTCCAAGAAAAGTCTCAACCGAGGTATATAATAGCTACTAATTCGCATCAATTAGCAGCAGTGGATACAAAAACTAGAGCAACTTTGCATATATCTATTGAGGAACTACCATCCAATGCAGACTTCTTTTTAGCTTGGAATGGGATTGAAAAAGCTGACTACCAAGCAGAAAGTCCAGCAGATAGAAAAGCAGCTGAAAGGTTTGCGAAACTTTATGATGTTGTTGCTAGAGATAATCCTATTGCAGATGAACATGCATTTAATTTGTTTTTAATTCGCACTTTATTTTTACTATTTGCTGAAGATACTGGAATTATGAGTAAAGGTGCATTTATCAATGTCCTGAGAACTAGAACGAACGAAGATGGAAGTAATTTCAATAGTGTTATTAAAGAGTTATTTGAAATTCTAGACATAAGTACATTGAATAGAAAGAATAAAGCAGAATGGTTACTTGAATTTCCGTATGTAAATGGAAAATTATTCGGTGAGCCTCATGTTAATTTAATTTTTTCAAAAAAGTCAAGAGAACTATTAATTGAAGCAGGTGAGTTACTTAACTGGAATGAAATTAACCCAGACATTTTAGGAGCGATGATTCAATCAGTAGCATCTGAAGAAGATAGACTTGTAACAGGTATGCATTATACTAGCGTACCTAATATAATGAAAGTCATTAACCCATTATTTTTAAGTGAACTTAATGGTATTTTTGATGATTTGAAATCTCGATATGAAGAAAATATAATAAAATACGTTACGGAAAAAACACGTAAAGATAATAATCAAGAAATAACAAAAAAATTGAATCAACTATTAGAGAGAATTTCAAAAATTAAATTTTTAGACCCAGCATGTGGATCGGGAAATTTCTTAATAATTTCATATAAAGAAATTCGACGATTAGAGATTAAAATATTACTTTTATTGGATGAGATTCAAGGATTAGATACTATGCCGATTTCTAATATTCATTTGAACAATTTTAGTGGGATCGAATTAGATGATTTTGCTCATGAAGTAGCAAGGCTATCATTGTGGATTGCTGAACATCAAATGAATGAGGAGTTAAAAAATAAGTTGCCTGGAGGTATTGCAAATTTGCTACCATTAAAGCATGCAGGGAATATTATTCAGGGAAATGCAATTCATATCAAATGGAGCAATGTTCTGAATATTAATAAAGATGAGGAAATATATATCATGGGGAACCCACCCTATATTGGCGCCAAGAAGCAAACAACAGAACAAAAGTTGGATTTAAAATTTGCTCTAGATGGAAATGATAAATATAAAAAAATTGACTATATTGCAAGTTGGTTTAACTTAGGCGCAAAATTTATTTCTTGTTTTAAAAAATGTAAATTAGCATTTGTAACTACAAACTCAATAACTCAGGGTGAGCAAGTATCTATGATTTGGCCATCAATATTAGAAAATGCACAAATTAATTTTGCATATACTTCTTTTAAGTGGACTAATAGTGCAAAGAATAATGCAGGGGTAACCGTAGCGATTATTGGTTTGTCATCAAAATGTATCAAGGAAGAAAAATATATTTTTGGTGAAGCTAATAAAATAAATGCAAGAAATATTTCGCCGTATTTAACTGACGGAGAGGATATTGTTGTTTCAAGTAAGAATAATAGTATTTCAAGTTCTCCAAATGCATTTCTGGGCTCTTTGCCATTAGATGGAGGTCATTTGATTTTAGATGAAAACCAGCATAAAATCATTCTCGATGAATATCCTGAAATTAGCAAATTAATAAAAAAATATATAGGATCAACAGAATTTATAAATCAAAGTAAACGCTTTGTAATTTGGATGGATGAGCCATTATATTTAGAATTTGAGAAGCATCCTTTTATTTATGATAGAGTTGAAAAAGTAAAGGAATCTAGACTAAATGGAGGTCAATCAGCTAGAGGCGCTATAGAAAGATCTTATGAATTTTTCACTAAAATTCAACGAGAAAAAGCAATTGAAGAATATAATAAAGAGTTTTCTTCTGAAATGCTAACAATAATTATCCCAAAAGTATCTTCTGAAAACCGATTATATGTTCCAATGGGATTTGTTGGAGAAGATACAGTGGTATCAGATCTAGCAATTGCCATTTATAATGCACCAATGTGGCTTTTAGGAATATTACAATCGCGCATGCATATGGTGTGGCTACGTTCAATTGGTGGTAAGTTCAAAACTGACTATCGTTATTCGGTTAGATTAGTATATAATACTTTTCCTTTACAAAATTTATCAACACAACGAAAAAATGAAATTGAACGTATTGTACTTGAAATTCTTGATTTACGTGAATATGAAGGAGGGACTTTAGCAGACCTTTACAATAGAGATACGATGCCAGAGTCTTTAAGAAAGAAGCATGAAGAGCTTGATGGAATTGTTGATCGATCTTATCGACAAAAAGGTTTTGAAAACGATGAAGAACGTTTAGCTGTTTTGCTAAATCTTTATCAGGAGATGACAAATGGATAAAATTGATAGACTCACAGGTGCACAATTATTGGAAATTGCTAGAATAATTGATGATGATATGAATTGGGAAGATTTAGATTGGTTGATTGATGACTTCTCTGAGAGATATGCATTTGATAACTTAGCTCTGGATTCTCCACTTGAGATACCTAAAACGCGTGAGAGACTAAAGTTATTTACTATTTCTCAAATTTTCAATTTCTTAAAAGAACTTAATGATATTAAGCCTGAAAGTTATTTTAATATTTACAGTCGTATAATTGAATTATATCCAGAGGAATTAAGTAAAAACAATATAAAACAGGTTTTTAAACGCTTTGAAAACTATCCTAATGTTATTAAGGCTTGGGAACAAGCAAATTTTCTTTTGGAAACCAAACATTTTCGTGAAGCAGTAGATAATTCACGTCTTGCTATTGAATTGTTTTTTAAGGAACTTTTTAAAAATAAAAAGTCTTTGGAAAATCAAAAAAATGAAATTGGTGATTTTTTAAAAAAACAACCAAAGGAATTTAGAGATCTTACAATTTCACACATTAGATCTTATGAAGTTTTGCAAAATTCACAATTCAAACATAATTCACCGAGTGGAATAGAGGAAATAGAAGTACGTTATATATTAAATACAACATATTTAATCATGGATTATTTGGAGAGGAAAACACATGACTAGTAACTTATTTGAAATAGACTTTGACAAAGATAAAACTAAAACAACAAACGAACTCGGAATGCGTGAGATGCAAGAACGTGTTTACAAGAAACGTAATTCAAACTACTTATTGGTGAAGTCTCCACCTGCTTCTGGTAAATCCCGTGCACTTATGTTTGTTGGTTTAGACAAGCTACATAATCAAAAGATTAAAAAGGTTATTATAGCTGTACCAGAACGTAGTATCGGAAAATCTTTTCGCAATACTGAATTAAAGAAATATGGTTTTTATTGGGACTGGGAAGTGAAGAAAGAGAATAATCTAACTATGGGTAGTGGAGAAAAATCTAAAGTACAACATTTTGTTAAGTTTATGAATTCAGAGGATCCAACAAACGATATTTTAATTGCCACTCATGCAACATTACGATTTGCCTTTGAGGAGTTAGATGATTCTGTATTTGATAACACATTACTCGCTATCGATGAGTTTCATCATGTTAGTCGTGATGATAATTCTGTTTTAGGAAATGCAATAAGAAGCATTATGTCAAATTCATCTGCGCATATTTTAGCGATGACAGGATCATACTTCCGCGGTGATTCTATTCAGATCTTAGAACCTTCAGATGAAAATAAATTTGATAAAGTAACTTACACCTACTATGAACAACTTGAAGGTTACAAATATTTAAAATCTTTTTCTATGGGTTACAGTTTTTATCGAGGTAAGTATACAGATGCTTTGGAGGATGTAGTCGATGTTTCCAAAAAAATGATTATCCATATACCTAATGTAAATTCTGGTGAGTCTACTAAAGACAAATACGCTGAGGTAGACGAAATTTTAGATTTAATTTCAGATGGTGGAGAGACTTATCAAAATGAAGATGGTATATATAAAGTAAAACGAACAGATGGCAGAATATTATTAGTAGCAGATTTAGTAAACGAAGAGGGAAGAGAAAAAGTTTCTGCATACCTTTCAAATATAACTGATGATATCAAGGATATAGATAAATTAGATATTATTATTGCGTTAGGTATGGCAAAAGAAGGGTTTGATTGGCCGTTTGCGGAGTATGCGTTAACAATAGGTTATAGAAATTCTCTTACAGAAGTAATTCAAATTATTGGGCGTGTTACTCGTGATAGCGCAAATAAAACACATGCTCAGTTTACAAACCTTATTGCAGAGCCTGATGCTCAAGATGACGAAGTTTTATTTGCTGTTAACAGTATTATGAAGGCTATTTCTGCTTCATTATTAATGGAGCAAGTATTGGCTCCTGTTTATAAATTCAAGCCAAAGGATGGAAAAATTGATAAACCAGGTGATTTATCAATTAAAGGACTGAATCCAGCTGACACTACTGAACGCACAAAAAAAATTATTAACAGCGACATGGCCGATTTAAAATCTAGTATTCTACAAAGCAAGGATATTCAGAATGCAATTATCTCTGGAGCTGATGCAAATATGATTAATAAAACATTAATTCCTAGAGTTATTATTGAACGATATCCTTATTTAACAAACGAAGAACTAGAAACAGTTCGGCAACATACTGTTACAGATATAAATATTTCGGCAAGTCAAACATCAACATCAGAAGATGGTAATAGGCAGATAATTAAAATGGCAGATCGTTTTATTAATATAGATGAGTTGAATATTGATTTAATAGATCAGGTAAATCCTTTTCAAAGAGCATATGAGGTAATAAGTAGAGATATTGATGCACCTACTCTACGTTTTATTCAGGATTATTTATCTTCTAACAAGTATGAATTTACCAATGAACAATTAGTTACTGCATATCAACAAGCTAAGCAATTTCGTGTAGAAAATGGTAGAAAGCCAGATAGAAATAGTTCTGATGAAGGAGAACGTTATTTAGCTTATGCGTTGTTAAGATTGTCTGAACTGAAAAAAGAAAGAGAGGCTGAACACAAGAATGACTAGCAGTTTAGATATTATTTTTGAAGATGACTCTTTTGATGAACTTACAAAACAAGGCAAATCCTTAAAACAAGAAAAGCTAGATCCAGAGATAGAGAAATTTCAGGAAATATTAAAATTCGTTGAACAAAATGAGCGAGAGCCACAAAAAACTGATAACTGGTCAAGTGAACGTGAATTATGGGCAAGATTGAGAGGATTTCGTGATAAAAAAGAGCGACTTGAAAAAGTCGAAAAATATGACTATATGGGACTTTTAAAGAAAGAGAATGAGTCAGATGAAGCTTTTGATAGTTTTATAGAAACTATTGAAGAACCAGCTGGATTAGAAGATATACTTAGTCAAGATGATATGTTAGATGACTTTTCAGAGTTGCTAGATATTTCTAGATATAAAAAGACAGTAAATGCTGCAGATAAAATAGGTAGAAGGAAAAGAGCTGCTAATTTTGAGAAATATAAGGACCTCTTTAAACAAGTGAATGAAGAAATTGCGCGTGGAGAACGTAAAATTATTCCATTTGAGCAATATGACATTCAAGAAAATAGGTTCTATATTCAAAATGGTGTTATGATGTATATAGTGTCTATATCTAAAGACACTTTTATTAGTGACAATGGTAAGGAAAATACTCGAATGCACGTTGTTTATGAGAATGGAACAGAAAATAAAGAGTTGCTACTTCAATCTTTAGCATCTTCTCTTTACTCAAAAGAACGTCATGGACGTATGGTGACAGATACTATTGATGAAAATATGCTTGCTGAAAGTTTTGGTGAAGAATTTACTTCAGGTTATATTTATGTGTTAAAATCGCTAAGTAATAACCTGGGAATTGCTCGAATAAATAATCTATATAAAATAGGATTTACGAGAACTGATATTGAAGCTAGAATTTCAAATGCTAAAAATGATGTCACTTATTTAAGTGCTCCAGTTAAAATAGTATTGTCTGCAGAAATTAAGAATGTTAATGCACAAAAATTAGAAAGAACATTACATCATTCATTTGCTGACAGACAAATTATTTTTCAAGATAGTCAGTATAAAAAAGCAACAGAATGGTATGTTGTTCCTATTGAAGAAATTGCGAATAAAATTAATGAGATTATCACTAATATCCAAAAATAAAGATTACTTACTAAATAGAATGCCATTGAGTGAAATTTATTCAAATTAATTAAAATATACTGAAGTATGAACTTAATAAGAAGTTTAATTTTACAGTGTTTAAAAAAAATTGAAATGTAGAATGACCAAACCAGATCTCAAAAAAGCTCGTAAAGCTAGCTAGTTTTCGAAACGATAATTTTACGATATATTTTATTAAAGAGAATTGCAAATCACTTGCAAATATAAAAGATTCAGAGAGCATCCACAGTGAGCAAGAGAATGGTTACAAGAGGTGACAAAAAGAGAGCCCAATATGTGTTTCCATATTGGACTCTTAATATAACACCGTATGGTGAATGATAGGAGTCATATGAATCGATCGGTTCACGTACAGTTCTGTGATAGCATTAAGGTGAAATTCCTAAGTGCTTAAGTGCTACTAGATTTCCATGGAAACTTAACGACTATTTAATTAAAGATAGTTATTTAAGGAATTCAGCGATTGGCTCATTTTTTTGTTATAATTTAAAGTGATGATTTTTTATGGGAAGAGACGAGAAAATAGAGTCAACTCGTAAAAGAAAAAGTATGTCGAAAAGAATATACAGGCTTACAGAAGAAAAGCCTGTGTATTTCTTTTTGTGCATTGCAGTAAACAGTTACACGGGGTGGTAAGTTGTAAGAGAGTAAAGAAAAATATTCGTTATTAAGACAATCATTTAGTTAAAAAAGAAAAGAGGACATAAAATTGAACGAAAAAGAATACGATAAGAACAGCATCAAAAAAATCAAAGGATTAATCATTGGTATTCTAGTAATTATCTTATTGGTAGGCGGATTTTTAGTGTTTTTTGAAAAAATAGAAAATGGTTATGTAGGTGTTCGTTATTCAATGAATGGCGGAGTTAAAGATCAAACTTTAAGTCAAGGGGTTAAATTTGTAGGTCTGGATAAAGTAACCCAGTATCCTATTCGATTACAAACGGTTAAAGCAGAAAAATTAAATTTAGCAACAGAAGATGGAAAAGCTACACATGTATCTATTACATATGCCTATAAAGTAGATTCAAAAAAAGTTTCTGATGTATTTAAAGAATTTGGTAGTATTAATGTAGAAGACATTGAAGCCAATTGGTTAAAAGCACAATTGCTTAAATCCTCTCGTGCTGTAGTAGCCAGATATAGTTTATTGGATGTAACGGGATCGAAATCAACAGAAGTTCAGCAATCCATTTTAGAAGATTTCACTAAAGCAGTTGAACCAAAAGGATTTCTGGTAGAAGATGTTGCTTTTGGGGTACCAGATGTAGATGCTGAAACACAAAAATCAATTGATGAGATCATCAAAGCTGGTCAAGAAAAAGAAAAAGCTCTCTTAGAAGCTGATACAGCAAAAACAAAAGCGGATAGCTTAGCCTATCAAAAAGTAAAAGCAGCAGAAGCTGAGGCTGAAGCCAACAAAAAATTATCAGAATCCATTTCAGAAGAATTGATCAAGTTAAAAGAAGTAGAAGCACGTTTAGAACATGGTTGGGTTGAAGTACAAACAGGTGAAGCAATTGTTGATACTAATAAGTAGGTGATAAAATGATTTTCTTCTTAGGTAAACTTATTTTTATAACGATATTAGTAACTTTAGTAGTTTGTTTAGCACGTTGGCTGTTTAAAGCAGAGAATAAAAATGAAGATGATGATTTCAATTTTTAAGCATCTTCTTTAAACTATATTATTGAACATTTTAAGAAAGAGATTCTTGTGGTTACAAGAGTCTCTTTTCTGTTGCTTATCTTAAATTCCATTCTAATATAAATTACTGACATTTATTGGACAAATTATCTGCTCAATAAACAAAAATTTGTTTGTTACTTCGCGGTTTATCCTGTATTATTTAATGAAGAATGTAAAACCAGATATTGTTATGGTGGGTAAAGGATATAGGGAAAATAATGGATTTAGAAAATAGTGTTGTCTTGAGAACGTATCAATCATTTCTAAGAACTCACTAGTATGGAGAAAGAATCATCCCATTAATGTAGTCATTATTCCTCTTATCTCACTGAAAGTATTTAGTGTTACACTAACAAGGTGGTGTGATAAGTGAATTCAAAAGAGAAAATGTTAGAGATAATTAAAAAGAAACAAGCAGGTGGCGGAAAGTCTAAACAAACAACTGATCCAAAGAATGATATGAAAAACATGCGCAAAGGTCCGAAGATTTTTAATAAGTAATCTTTGGCATAGCAAAAGAGCAGCAGCTGAAATCAGCTACTGCTCTTTTTTGATAAGTCGAATTTTAAATTAAAATAGTTAAGAGATCAAGTCAACACCCTTATGATTACCTTTATTCCCAATATCATTCTTGTCCAGCTTCCAAATAACGATATAAATTCACATCAATTGGTTCTGAAAACTTCAAAAACATTTCCACAACTTTTTTCTTTTCGCCATTTTGAAGTGGTTTTTCTAACTCTATAATAGATTCTTTGACTGGTTTTACTTCTCCTAGATAATAAAATTCAGTTCCTTCGTTATCCGATTTCTTAGCAAATACACGGACATGCCATTTCTCAGCCTCCATTAATTTCTGTACTTCAGGAGAGGACATTGTTCTTGGAGATTTCGTGAACCACTTCATTGTGGAGTAATCGATTAACTCATCTTCATAAGCCATTTATACTCCTAAGAAGTTTTCGCCCTTTTTTAGAGTTACGAAATTGATAAATTAGTCTTTGCTTGATGTATAGCTACTAACGTTCTGGTCTACCATTTGTTTGTCCTATCCTTTATTTTATCCTATCTCTTAAGTGATTCGCCATTTGACTCAATCAAATCCTTATACCAGTAAAAGGATTTTTTTCGAGTACGTTCGAGACTGCCGCTACCGTCTGGTTGACGATCTACATAAATCATACCATAACGTTTATCAATTTGTGCAGAAGCTGCACTTACTAAATCGATACATCCCCAAGCAGTGTATCCAAAGACATCCACTCCATCCTCGATGGCTTTTTCAATTTGTACAATGTGGTCATTGAAGAAATCAATTCTATAGTCATCATTAATCGTAAGCGTACCATCTTCATTAACTACAGGGTTATCGTAACTACCCAATCCATTCTCAGCTACAAACAATGGTAGCTGATAGCGCTCATAATAGAAGTTTAATATATAGCGTAAACCTTGAGGATCGATTGGATATTTCCAGTCACTATACTGCACATATGGATTTTCCAAACCTCTATAGATATTACCTGCTGCTGTGTTATAAGGTGACGGATCTTTCGCCATAGTACGGCTATTATAGTAACTGAAAGTGATGTAATCAACCGTGTGACTTAAATATTCTCTATCTTGATCCGTAATACTGAGTTCAATATTATTTTCTGCGAATAAACGTTTTGTATAGTAGGGATATTCACCTGTAGCATGAACGTGAACAAAGAACGTAGACTCCTGTTGTTTTTCCATTGCGTACAATACATCGTCCGGATTACATGTCATAGCGTAACTCGGATGTGAAGCAACCATACAACCAATTTTAAACTCTGGATTAATCTCTTTAGCAATTTTAGTAACTAATCCACTTGCGACCAATTGATGGTGAGCTGCTTGATATCTTTGACTCATTGACAGATTTTCTTTAGGCGTTAAAATTCCAGCGCCTAGTAATGGTGAAAAGACCGTTACATTAATTTCATTAAAAGTAATCCAATGTGTTACTTTATTCTTGTATCGATTTAATACGACTTCAGCATACTTTGCAAATAAAACAATCATTTTTCTGTCTAACCAAGATCCATATTTTTTAGATAAATGTAGTGGGGACTCGTAGTGAGATAATGTTACTAAAGGTTTGATATTATACTTTTTACAGGTATCGAATACTTTATCATAAAAAGCCAGACCTGCTTCGTTAGGTTCTGTTTCTTCACCTGTTGGAAAAATTCTTGTCCAAGCAATCGACATTCTGTAAACTTTGAACCCTATTTCTGCGAAAAGCTTGATATCCTCTTCATAACGATGATAGAAATCGATTCCTTTCAGCTTGAGGTTATTTTCTGTGGGTTCATCTGCTATAGAACCTAATACTCCGTTAGGCATGATATCCTGAACGGATAGTCCTTTACCATCCTCGTTGTATGCACCTTCTAATTGGTTAGCGGCAGTTGCGCCGCCCCAAAGAAAATCATTTGGAAATTGACTCATTTGTTTTCCTCCTTATTTAACTACTGTCATGATTGTATTTTGATTAGTAACATCACTTTCTTGAGATTCGATTACGTCTAGATACTCATTGGTATTTGTAACGATGATTGGTGTCGTTAGGTCGAAACCTGCACTCAAAATAGCGGCTCTATCGAACTTCATCAGAAGATCTCCCTTTACAAATGAATCCCCAGTTTTTACATTTGCAAGGAAATGTTTTCCTTCTAATTTTACTGTATCTATTCCAATATGAATTAGTAACTCTACACCAGAATTACTTACTAAACCGATAGCATGTTTTGTTTTAAATATCATGGCTACTAATCCATCAAATGGTGCATAAACATTTCCTGATTCAGGTACAACTGCTACTCCTTTACCCATAGCTTCTGTAGCAAAAGCATCATCCTCTACTTCTGTTAGAGAAATCATCTTGCCTTCTATAGGACTACTAACTTCATTTTTTTCACTTAGACCAGTACCTAAAGAGACTGAATCAGTAGTATAACTTCTTGTTCCTTCTTGTTTTTTATCATCTACTGAAACGGAATCAGATTTTGTCGTTTCTTTGTAAAGAATTAAAGATGCTATGAATCCGACAGCTGAACCAATAACGACTGTAATAATCGCGTGATAGAAGTTCCACATAGAGTCTCCACCCATATAAATTGGAGTAGAAAATATATTAGAAGTTCCTGCAGACCAAGCTTTCAATCCCACAATCCCAGCATATAAACCTGCACTTGCTCCACCTATAACCGTAGATGCTAACACACGTTTATTTTGTAATGTTACGCCATACAATGCTGGCTCAGTAACGCCCATAAAACATGAAATCCCTGTAGATGTTGCTAATGATTTCATTTTTTTATTTTTAGTTCTAAAAGCTACCGCCAATACTGCTCCACCTTGTGCCATGTTTGCAGCAAGCATCCCAGGAGTCAAAATACTTCCATATCCCGTAATTGACCTTTGAACCGTTTGTGCTGCTCCAAGACTGTAGTGCATTCCTGTCATAACTAAGAATGGAGCAAGTCCACCAACTAATACGGGAACAATAAAACTTGCCTCTGAATCTAAGAATGTAAAGAACATCGCTAGGTATTCACCAACGATTGCTCCTAAGGGGCCTAAGATAATTAGCCCTATTGGTGCAACAATTAATAGCGTAACCATAGGTACTACAAATACTTTAACTACATCGGGTGTATATTTCCTTGCATATTTTTCAATGTAAGACTGCAGTAATACAATTAAAATAATTGGAATAACAGATGAAGAATAGGTAGCCAATCTAATGGGTATTCCAAGAAAAGCTGCTTCAATACCTTCAGTTCTCATCAAAGTTAACTCGGGATGAAGTAAAATACCTGCGAATACCAAGGCTAAAAATGGGCTTGTTTTAAATTTCTTAGCAGCAGTAGTCGCAATTAAGAAGGGTAAGAAATAAAATACTGCATCTCCCATAATATTTAATATCGCATACGTTTGTGACTCCGGCGTTAACCAGCCCATCGCAGTTGATAAAGCCAATATTGCTTTAATCATACCTGAACCAGCAAGTGCTCCGACTATTGGCGTGAAAATACCAGCGATGGTATCAAAAAATACTGCAACACCTTTCGGTTTTTCTTCTGGTTCAGAGGGACCATCGGTCGATTCTCCTCCTACCAAACCTATAGCTTCATCATAAACATTTTGTACGTGAGGACCTATAATAACCTGATATTGTCCCCCTTTATAAACTGCTCCTACTACGCCATCCATTTCTTTAATAGCTTCTGTATCCGCCAAATCAACATTTCTAAGGTTAAATCTTAATCTTGTAATACAATGCGTTAAATTTGTGACGTTGTCTGCGCCACCTACTTTATTTACAATTTGTTCTGCTAATTGCTTGTTATCCATCTTGATTCCTCCAATGTTTAAGTACAAAAAAACACCTAAAACTCTACGCAAATAATACTTACTTATTTGTGTAGATCGTCTCAGGTGTTGCCTGCCTATACAGTTACAATCCTTAGTTTGATCTTATTTGATTTTCTCTATCTGTTAGACGATTGATGTGTAATATAAAATATAATTGCTCTTCTTTTGTCATTTTAATATCTATCTTTTTGATAAGATAATTGTTAATCTTTAATACACACTTGTACGCTTGTACGTATTTAGTACTCACTTGATCGAAAAGTTGATTCTCATCTGAATCATATCGTTCCTGACGCGTAATCCTTTGTAAAAAATACCTAAGATGTGTTACAAATCGGCTATAGTTCAAGGTATTCTCTTCTATATCTATCGAATAATGAAACTTGATAATATTAAAAGTATCCTGAATGATGATGGTTTCTTTGATACCATTCAAATTCAGATCATAATTTGAATTTTGACCATTTACGAAATGAAGAGCAATGAAACTTGCTTCATCATCTGAAAGTTTCACCTTTTCATAATAGAAAATTGTTTCAAGCATATCTAAGGCTACTTTAAATTCATTTGGATAAAATTTCTTGATTTCCCAAAGAAAAGCATTCTGGATTTGCTCACCGTTCTTGAAACGGAATAATGCATAATTAATGTGATCTGCAAGACCGATATAAATACTATCATTAAATTTAACGTGAAGCCGATTCTCAGCTTCTTTTACAATCTTATCGGTTAGCTCTAGATGATTTGTCGGTATCTCGCCAACAAGATGTACAAATTTATCTATCAGTTCCTGAGACTCCAAAATAAAAATCTTATCGATTTTTGTCTCATCTACTTTATCATTTTCTTTTTTTCCGAATGCAATACCTCTACCTAGTAATATACGTTCAACCATTTTCTCATCATGAGCAAGAATAATATTGTTGTTAAAAATTTTTTTAATCCACACAGAAAACCTCCTCACAACCAAAAAAATACACCTTAACAACTTTTCTATAACAGAAATAAAGCCATCCGTTAAAAAGTAGTTAGGTGTTGCCTGCCTATGCAGTTACAATCCCTTTGGTATTTAATTATCTATACAGTTACATTGTAAGCACTAACAATGTAACTGTCAATAGTTTTTAAAAGTAATTGAAAACGGTATTCTAAAAAATAGTCACTCTAACAAGTGTGAGGAGTTCATTCTTGAAATTTTTATTTTGTGGTAGGTTACTATACCTGCAGTTTTTAAATTGAAACTTAGAAGTACGACTATATCTTTTTATAGCAAAAATTAAAGACCCATAAAAATTAAAGCGAAGGTCATTAAAATTAATGAAAGAATGATACTGATAGAAGACAAAAAGCCAGAAAGGGAGGTTTTATTTCCATAAACAACCATGTTAATAGTGGAAACCGTACCAATAGGTGAAAGTGCCACTAAAACTAAAGACAACCGAACAATTTTTGGTAAAGGCAGTAGAAAATAAAAAATCACTGCAAGTGAAATGCCTAAAGTGTAACGAGTAAAAAGAATTTTGACCACTTTTGTTAAATCCACTTTAGAAATATTGAATTCTAAATAAAGGCCAATCATAAACATTGACAGAAAAGCGTTCCCGCTGGCAAAAATCTCCACTACTGAAAGAACACTTTCTGGAATTGTAATATTTACGAGTGCTAAAATAATCATAGCAATGTAAGTAGAAAAAGACGGAGAACGAAACAGAGTGAAAATGACATCTGTTACTCCTCGTGTGCCACGATTTTGACCCGTCATTTTATCCGCTAAAAGTGGAGTGCCACCAAACAACATTAATGCATTTCCTGTATCAAAGCTTCCAATAAAAGGAATGGCCTGAGGAAAGAAACCTTGCAAAAAAGGAATGGTGAAATTCCCAATATTGTACCCTGCTTGACTGAACATCATAAGAGCTTGATTCGCTGTGCTCTTTTTTCGCCATATGAATCCCCCGATAGTAATCAGTAAAAAATTTGCAAATAAACCTAGCAACACCAAGATGATTAAAGTACTATTAATTTCAACTGAATTAAATCCGATGATAATAGTGGCTGGTAAAGTTAAGTTGAGAACGATTTTTGAAACGGTATATCCATCTTTTGCTTCTAATAGCTTAAGGACTTTAAATAAATAGGCCACTAGAATGATTAATAAAAAGCTAGTGGCTTGTGTAAATACAGCACCCATTAATAATTCACTCCCTCTTTCAAATATAAATTTCCAATAGGGATAGCCATGTTTTTTCTCTCTTTTAGAAGTCTGATTGTAAAAATTATAGCATATAACTAATTGTATTAAAGAGATTATGTGGATTAATGGGTACTTTTTCCAAATAGACTTTATTTTATAATGGTGGTGTGATAAGTGAATTCAAAAGAGAAAATGTTAGAGATAATTAAAAAGAAACAAGTAGGAGGCGGAAAATCTAAACAAACGAGCACACCAAAAAAATGATTTTAAAAACATGCGAAAAGGACCAAAGATTTTTAATAAATAATTTTTGCTATATTGCATGCTAAATTAAAACAGCAAAGAGACCAAAGCAACAGCCAGTTCAATTGCGGAAGCAGTCAATCAAATAAGCCATACAACATCATAGGAGGACTTTTTTCATAATGTCACAAAACTTGACCTCAAGTCCTATTGCTCAGTCAAAGTAATAATTACCAATTGATTGTTAATGAAATTGGTACTGTGAATTAATAAGGAAGACAAAGGTAGAAAGTTTCTAAGCATGAATAGAATCAAAAACCCGTTAATAAACCAAGGAACAGCCATCATACTTGAATTTTGTTTAACTTCAGTTGTTAAACTACTAGTCATTTGAGAAAATAGTGTTTCATCATCTTGGGTGTCCAATTTGCTGAACTATAAAAATATTCCAGCGATGAAGTAAGATTTCATAAATTTGAAGACAATAGATGAATTAGTTACGCTTAGCTGAATAAACAACTTATTCTATAGATTGATCTGTTCATTCAATTAGAGGTGACAGTTGTATGTCTTCATAGTGATATAAAATAGAAGTGAGAACGGGTAAGAAGACCATCGTTCTTGTTGCAAAAGAGTTTTTATAAAATGGAGCAAAATCCCAATGAGTTATTATCTGCTAATGCGTGAAGAGGACTCTGACTCATGCTATATCTTTGAAACAACCTTAAAAAATAATTAAACCCTCTAAATAGCTTTTCAAAAAGTCTAATGATTGGGAGGATATATACGATAAAAAAACTGGTTGAAAAAATTTAGATATTAATTTTATTTGGAAATAATTCATTCAAGAGGAACCAGGACAAAGAAGAAATTTTTGAGGTTGATAATAGTAGTAATTATAGATTGCAGTTTTTGTGAGAACTAAAAACAGTAAAGAAATTATTTTAAGTTTAAAAGCGCTGTAAAGAAGTTTGAATATTTCTTAATATAAAGTGTGAAATACGGAAAATATCATTGGATTCTGAGTAAATTCTATTGAGAATTGGTATACTTAATATAAGGAAGATAACTTTGAGTTTGAATCAGTATAAAAGTAGTATCATTTATGATAGAAAATGAGAGTTATCTGAAGATTATTCAAAGATGTAAATGACAGACACTAGTATCCCAATTTCATTTGAATATAAGTATTATGGCTTATATGTCAAGAAATACTATGTTAGAAAAATAGAGTTTCCATATTTGATACATATCATAAAAATTCTACTGTTAACCTATATATTAATGTTTGTTGGAGTATCTTACAGATAGATATATTTTAAAACACATTTCTATATATTATTAATTTTAAAAAAATGGAGGGAAATATGGCGACGATTATATTTGAAATTCTTCAAGAAATAAGCAAAAAAATTGAAGAATTAGAAAAAAAATTCTCAAAATATCAATGTAATCAAATTACAGCATTTAGAGGTGAGTCGAGAGACTGGAAAGAAACTGCATTGACACCTAGCTTATTTAGGACAGATTTAAGCTCTGTACAAGAAAATGAATTATTTGAATTACTACAAGACTTTGATATTGCAAAAGGTAAAGATTTATCAAATTTAGAAAAAGCGATAGAAGCGCAACATTATATAGCTTATAGTAGATTACTTGATATTACGTTCAATGTATTACCGGCACTATATTTTGCGTGTGAAAATGATTTTGAATATGAAGCTAAGCTGTATATTCTTTCTTTTCCCGACCATTATTCTCCTAACTCTAAATATTTGCGTGAGTATTTTGATGCTGTTTTAAATGAAGAAAACTCAGTTTTTTATAAGAACTTCAAAGTAATATCTCATAGCTTTTCTAATGAACGAATAAGATCTCAAAGTGGTGGCTTTATTCTTTTTCCTTCAAGGGAATATTATACTATACCTGAAACTTATTATAAAACAGTGACTATACCAGGTAATAAAAAAAAACAAATCTTAAATGACTTGGAGAAATTTTTTAATATTTCAAACGCAACTATTTATCCAGAAAAAGATAAACGCAGAGAGTATATAACTAGTAGAATAAAGAAAAATACTTCTTTCAGCAAAAAAAATGATGTACCTTCAGAAGTGGGTTCTTTTATTCAAAGAGTGAGGTTAGAAGCACAAATAACAATAGCTGAATGTGATTTGTTAACTAAAGATAAAACAAGGCAAATAATCGATAATAAGTTAAGAGAACTTAGAAAAAATGAAGAAGATTTAATTGTTTTTATAAAGAATAGTAATTTAAGTGATAAAGATTCAGATGAACTGATTACGAACTGTAGAAAAAAGTATAGTTTAATAAAGTACAATCTTTTGGGGGTTATTTAATGGAAGGAATAGATTTATTTAGTATTTTAGACGAAATGAAGGAAAAATTTAATGTTGAATATGAAGATGAGATTCAGAGTTACCTCAGTAATCCAGGAAATAAGAACATTTATGTTGTAAAAGGAATAAAAAACGAAGAATTTGTTACTTTTATTATATACGATTGCTTTAGTGATACTAAATTTAATTATGAAAAATTTTTCTCAGTTTATGAGTCTATCGAAGAGGCCGCTATAGAAATTATTATGATTTTTGATGATTGGAAACATGAATACGATTTGTATGAAGAGTGTTATAAGCAAGAAGCTACTAATCGAGAAAAGAAAATTAAACTATCAGGAATATTTGAGCAAAAAAAAACATACTATGCTAAAGCCAAGGAGACAGTTAAGCTATTAATAAAAAATGAAGGAATAAATTATTTGGAATATAACTTTGAGGGATTGAGCACTCCTGTATCTAAAGATGAAGATTATTTAGAGGATAAGCATGATCGTATTAATGGACGTATTTACAATCTACAAATGAGTGAAATCAAAAAGTTATATTACGTTACAGGAAAAGATTTATTTATAAAAAACGTTAGATTAGGAATTGAATCAAAAAATATATTTGCAAAGGGAATAAAAGATTCTTTTAAAAAATATTTTCAAGTGTATTGCTATTTAAATTCAAAAACTAATATTCAACAGACTATAGCTAAAAATATTTGGAAATTAACGCATGAAATTGTTCAAGAGAATTTGCCTAGAAAATTTTGGTATTATCATAATGGAATAACTTTTTTAATCGAGAATGGTAAAGATATCACATCTAAAGATTTTGAAATAATAGGTTCAGTTATCAATATTAGTCCTGAAAAAGTTAGCGTTATCAATGGAGCCCAGACATTAACAAATATATTTTATGGGATACAAGAAGTTTTAGGAGAACTAAATGGGCTGATAGATAATATTGATGAATCAATTTCTGATAAAGAAAAAAATGCTACAAAGTTATTGTTTACTGGACTAATTGAAGAATCTTTAAAAGAAATATATGTAAAATCAATTTTTATCAAAGCAGATTCTACATTGTCTGAATCAATAACCAATGGGTTGAATACGCAAATTCCAATTTTAGAAGAGGATAGCTTAGCAGCTTCTAAAGATATACTCGAAATTAATGAAGCATTATACGAAAGAAATATTAAAGTTTTGAAAGTTGGAGAAAAACAAGGTACCAAGAGAGGAATAGATGTTTTAGATTTATGTAAATTGTATTTAACAACTATTGGGCAACCTGGTAAGAGTAAAAACTTTCTTAAAAGCGGTATGAAAAACGTTATTGATGATATTCTAGATTTAATAGACAAAGAAAAACAAGTGTTTTTAGATGATATCGAAACAAGTTTAAATATATCTGACTGGTGGCCTCTTAGGAAAAAAATTAATACTGACAAAAATGAACAAGAAGTAAATACAAAAAAGGGAATGGATAATGAAGAAAAAAAATATATTATCGAGCTATATGGAAAAAATTATTTTCAAAGTTATTTTTTATCAACAAGCACTGAAAGAGGAGTAGTAGATGAGGAAGTTATTATTCAATCCTATACGAAATTTTTAAATGAGTTTAGTAAGTTTGACGTTAATTTAGGAGAATTTAAAAAAGACGATTTATTTAAACTTTTTAAGAGTAATAAAGAAACAGCTATGACTGTAAATCAAGAAATTATTATAGATAGCTCAACTATAACGGCCCTGAAAAAATATTTAAATGAGATGATACCAAACAATTCAAATCAAAAAAGTTCAATAAATTATTTAATCACTAAATATTTTATTGATACAGAAGAAAAAAATGATTTAAAAGCTTTTAGAACAATACCAATGATTCAAAAAAAGAATGAAAAATATGTTGCTAAAGAAGCATTCCCTTTTTCTAGTAATACTTTCAAAGTACTGTACCAAGGTAAGGATTTTTTGTCTGTGGGAGAATCTAAACCATATAATAATTATGAGGATTCTGCCTTTAAAAAAGCAATAAATGAAACTTTTATTCTCTTTGTAATTTACTGGGATAGGGACAAAAAACAAATTAATAATATTGAATATTATCCAGAATTTTCTTTTAAAGATTTTGATAATGAAGCTGAAACTGTTTATAAGAAAACTATTGAAGCTTTTGAAAAAGGTGACTATGATTTATTTCCTAAAACTAGCGAAGATTTAAGTTTTCATATACGTACAAAAGCTATTGATGCCAATGATCAATTTATGTTTTCAAATGGAGAATTCATAACAAAAAGAACTTTTTGGGCCAATAAAGATACTATCCAGAAAATTTTATCCAAACAATCTGATATATTATTTGATTAGTTATATAGTGATGATTATATAACTAAAAATAAATATTTTAGTGTATAGAAAAACGTTTCTCCTGACATTCGATTATTTTACCGAATTTTTCAATGAATTTCAATCAAGTAAATTAATGGTTTATTTCAATGATTTTTCAAAAAGAAATCGAGTTATAAGAAATTCTTTAACTATCAACCCCCTTGGGAAGTAATTCTGAGCTATATTAATGAATAATATTTGTTTAGATTAAAATTAATTCTAAGCAATAGTTTGGTTTTATTTAGAATTTCTTTCTCCCAAAGATGTATAGGAATTCAATCTTAACCATGGCAAAATTCTCCATTTACAAATGTAATTACTTTTTATTGCTATATTCGGTGAATCAGGAATCTGTTTCTAATTTTCTATTCTCCACTCTGTTCATTCCTAAAATTATTATAAAGTTTATTTAAAAGTATATAAAATATAAAGGTTTCAATGTATGGTGAAAATAGAAAACTAAAACCACCTAGTACTGTCACTTAAAGAGATCAGTGCTAGGTGGTATTTCATATTTTTCTAGTTTATTTAATCGATACCGTTGATTATATTTTGTAACTCATCAGCAATTCTCTTAACAATACCTGTTACCAAAGCATTTCCCATAAAGAACATACGCATACGATCGGGTACTTCTACTATTTCACCAATAGAAGTTTTTTTATATTTTGTCCAATCATCAGGGAATTCTTGTAATCTTTCTGCTTCAATAGGTGTTATTAATCTATATTTACCATTTACATTTAAAAAATGAGTTGAGCGGTTAACTGTTCCTTCAGAAGTTAACATAGTTCTTCCAGGTAATGATAAATCATCTGTTGGGGCCATACTTCCTTCTGAATAAATATAAGAATGTCCATCTACAGAAATACGTTCAATTTTTTTAGAACCTCTTAAGTATTTAAACTTCTCTAATTTATTTTGGTCAGTAACATAATATTTTTCTGGAACATTCTCTTCATCTACCAAGATTTCTCCTAAAGTAATAGGTTGTTCTTCCTTTGTAGGTACTGTGTCAATAGTAAAATAACGTCCATGTCTCATGACTCCTGTGTTCCAAACAGTACCTATAAAATTGTCAGATATGTCTACAATATCATTTGATAATGTATAAGTGGCATGACGGTTTTTTACTGGTGTTGGTAAAACCGGAAATTGACGTGCAAATAGACCTTTATTAAAGATGTAATCATCATACAATTGGCTGTCAAAAAATAAATCTAATTCTTCATTCTCAAATTCTTTATCTATTTTTTTTGCAAAGTGAGTATCGTTCCGATATACGAAAAAGAAAACACGACGACGACGTTGACTGCCTCCATATTCTGCGGCGTTTATCACACGCCATTCTACAGAATAGTTTAGATCGTTAAACGCAGCTAGCATGATTGCGAAATCTCTTCCTCGTTGTTTAGAAGGAGCTTTTAACAAACGATCTACATTTTCTAAAACAAGATATTTTGGTTTTATTTGAGTAACTGCTCGAATGATTTCCCAAAATAATACGCCTTTTTTTCCTTGTATACCAAGTTCGTTCTTTTTGCTTCTAGCAACGGAGTAATCTTGGCAAGGAAAACCTCCAACTATTATATCTGCATTCATACTTTGAAAAGTTTCATCTGAAATTTCTTCTATATTTTCGTTTATATTCATACTCTCAGGATAATGGTAATCATATACTTCGAAGGCGTCTTGACTCTTTTTAGCAGGCTCCCATTGATTTGCCCATTTTGTTTTAAACATGCTTTCATTGGAATTTTCAAAACCAACGCGAAATCCACCAACTCCAGCAAATAGTTCTAAAATATTAAACTGTGTACTCATTATACGAACACCCTTTCGGTAAGCTAAGATTTATTATACAACAATTCACCGAAAAGATCCAGTGTTTTGTACAAAATAATGGTACTATTAGACCATGAAATAATTAATTTAATATTTGTATAAATTTTTTGGAGGGTAAAATATGAGGGAACATGGACATGTTTTTGCTAAAGATGAACTAGAAGATATTCTAGATAGTACTATTGGTAAAACTTTAGGTGATGTTGATAGGAATAATGTTTTTTATAAAACAGTTAAACACCCTAAAATCACTGGTATAGCAGGAAGTGTTGTAGAGGAATCTATATTGGGGTATCCAGCTGATTCTTATCAAAAACCAGATTTGTATGTCGATGGGAAAGATGTGGAAGTAAAAACAACTGGTTTAAGAAAAGTGAAAAAATCTGTAAGCGGAGAACTTGAAGCTAAAGAACCAATGTCTGTAACAGCAGTTTCTCCAGAAAGAATAGTGGATGAAAGTTTTGAGAATTCCAGTTTTTGGCATAAACTGGAAAGACTTCTTTTAGTTTACTATCTTTATGATTCGGAAGTTACTGTTCCTGCATCAGAGTACGCAAAATTCCCAATTGTTGGTTATGATTTCTTTGAATTTGATTCTTTAGATAGAGAAAAGTTGAAAAATGACTGGGAGATAGTCAGAAGTTTCATACATAACTTGCAGCTTGTTCATCAAGACCCTACAGATTATTATCCAAGAATATCATCTGAGTTACGACCACAATTGATGTTGATTGACACTGCACCTAAGTGGCCCAACCGCCCTAGATTTAGATTGAAAAGGTCTACTGTAACTACTATGGTCCAAAAGTACTTTGGGAAAAAATTCGAACAGTTAGAACAAGAATATAATACATATGAAGAACTAGATGAACAGTTGAACCGTTTCACTAAACAATACAAGAATAAGACTATTCAAGAACTTCTTCAGATTTTAAATATTCCTATAAAATTAAATCAAACTGGAGATGTATCAAAATCAGTGACTGAACAAATCGTTACTCGAATGTTTGGAGCAAAATCGAAAAAAATCGGTAAAATAGAGTTGTTCAGTGAGATTGGTTTGATTGCAAAAACAATCACTCAAACTAAGCAAGGAACGCGTACTGAAGACACTAAATTATTCAAAGTTGATTTTGATGAATGGTTGGATGAGAAGATAAATTTTGAAGATTCGTCACTTTATAGTGATTTTAGTGAAAGACAATTTCTATTCATTATTTTTGAAGAACAAGATAAGTCAGAAAAGCTCTTAACAAATAAGTTGTTAGGCTTTAAACGTGTAATCTTTAGTGAAGATTTCATAGAGAAACAAGTAAAGTTTATTTGGGATGATGTTAGAAATAAAGTCTTTAATAATAAACTTCGTGAGGAAGTTATGCTTAATAAAGACGGGGAACCTGTCATAAATAAGAATGGAACAATAAAAGCGTCTGTCAATTTTCCAAAATCTAAAGACTATGATGTTTTTTTCCGAGGTACTGGAAGAGATTCCAGTGATAAAACTATAACGATAAATGGAATCGACATGTACAGACAGAATGTTTGGATAAAAGGGAGCGTTATAAACCATATGCTCAATTCAGTTGATTTCATTTAGTGGAGCCTAACAATTGGGTTACCTCACTAGGAATTTAATTTCTTTGTTACTGTAGTTGATTTAGATGTAGTAGGGTTTGAGATAGTTTATGAAAATGAAATTCTAATACACAAAACATTTAGTAAAATTAGCCTAGTAAAAAGAGACAGGGGAATGTTCAATGGAAAATAAAGAGTTATCTAATGTTGTTGCTAATATGGAACTATTTAAGAAAGAAAACACACAGATTCTTAGAAAGAATATCAATAATGAAATCTCAAGTTATCGAAAAACTTTACCTTTTGAAAATTTATCTGATGATTTAGAGTTCCAAATTGAAAACGAGGTCAGCAATAAATTATTAGAATTCAATAACGGCATCGATTTAAAACCTGCAGCTTTGTATTATTCGTTAAAATCTGAAGTAGAACTTAATGAAAATATTTCCGAAAAAGAACTGACCTATTCAGCTTATGACTTTTTAGAAAAAACTACAAAAAGTAAATTCCTGAAGAAAATTCTGAAAGAGTTGAAAAGGGAGACTAAAAAATGAAAAAGGCAGTTTCAGAATTAGTAGTTAAAACTGGAAAAGCAATTATACTGATGATTACAACACAAATAGTTAATTATCTTTCCAGTGAAGAGTTTAGCAACAGAGTAAAAAAATTCATACAAGAAATGGTTAATAAAATAGTGAAATTAGTAATGTCAGAAAAGATATCTGATACACCTAAATAACAACAATATAAAAACTAAAAATGACCTCTATAAAGTAGACTCTTAATAAAAACTACTTTATAGGGGCCATTTATATAGTCAAAAATCAAAGGCTATGGCTGTTATTTACACTGCAAGTAATGATTCAATAGATAGTCAATAACTAATTGAATAGGATCTATTTGACTTTTCATGTTTTCTAAAGCTTATTGTATAACATTTCCATATGTGGAATACCATCTTCCAAATACACCTGCGAAACCTTCACAAACCCTAAACTCAAATAAAATTTTAGCAAATACTCCTGTGCAGATATTCTTATTACTTTTTCATTTAAATTGTCCTCAATAAATTCTAGTGCACGTGACATCATTTCTTTTGCAAGACCCTTGCTACGATATTTTTTAGTAACTAATACTCTTCCTATAGATATCTCATTAAATGAAATACCCTTCTCGAGTATCCGTAAATATGCAAGAATTTCTCCATCTTTTTCCCCAAATAAATGATAGGCTTTTTTGTCTTTGCCATCATATTCTTCATAAATACACTGTTGCTCTATTACAAACACTTCACTTCTAAGTTTTGTAATTTCATACAACTCGTCGTTACTCAATTCGTTAAATGTTTTTATTCTCCACTCCACAGTTTCTTTTCTCCTTTTTTAATCTTTTATTTCTTGATTCATATATTTTTAGTCAAAAAAGATAGAAACTTAAAGTATTTTTTTTATAAAGTAGTGTATTTTAATAGTTCTTCAAGAAATATTTTTAAGGTGTTTTTATTTTTAAATATCCTTTTAGGTATTATATAAGCTGAAATGGAGGAATTATAGATATATACATACTCACTTGTTTCGTCTACTTTATTTACTTCATTCCATTTTGTGTTTGTTTCACCAGTAGCGCTGCTTTCGGTTATTCCCTTATCTGTTACTACCATTTTTCTTTTTTTAAATAAATGTTCATTATTTCCTTCTTGAAGCATCTTTACTATTCTTCTTCTCATTTCCCAATCAAAGTATCTTGGGTAAAAAATAAGCCAAATTAAGCTAGTAATACTAAACACAGTCATCCAATACCCTATAGATATTGCTGAAAACCTTATAACTATAAATGGAGTTATTAAGAATACTATAGGTCCTACTAGTCTTTGGGCGATTAAACTTCTTTTTAGAGAAGGTGATTGTTTAGCATGATTAATATTAAAGTTTATGTAATCTTCTTCCAATAACTCAAATTCAATTTCCATTTGTTGTCCTCCTAAGGATATTTATTAAAATATATCTTCTGTATTTAGAACCTTTTTAATACAAGGTTCTTTTCATTGAAAAGTTCTTTATCTGTTTTTAAAATAAGGTAGTACCATAGCAATAGAGTAAAACGAAGTCTGATAATACTGGCTATCAAATAATTATAAATAGTTTTACCAGGATAAAAAAAGTAAAAAACAATAAACTATGATTTATTTTATCATTTTATGGGTTCTAAAAATATAACCTAATCATTTATTTAAATATATTTCCTATGTATTAATAAATACATGAAATTCGATAAAATCCTGTGTCCAAGATTCTGCTAAGTAAAGGTTTCTTTCTTGAAAATATGTAGCTATAAACGTAATAGTTTACTTTTTATTTAAAAAATTGATAAATACAATTTAAATAAAAGTATAGAAATGTAAAATTTAAAATGATACCATTAATATGTAATCGATTTCAAAAACACTAAAGAAACCTATTTTTAGTTTTCTTTAATAAGTACTACCTGTTAAACATGCTTAGAATTAAAAATGAAAAGAGGAATGCTAGTGAATGGATTTATTGATAAATTAGGTGAAAAATTACTTCCTATTGCCGGAATACTTGGTGAAAATCGTTACCTTAAAGTTTTACGTGATGCATTTATGCTTGCTTTTCCAATTACCATGTTTGGATCAATTGTAGTTGTATTAAATAACTTGCCATTTTTTAGCGATACACTACAAGATAACTTAGGAAACTTATTTGGAAATGGACAAAATGCGACAATGTCGATCTTGACCATTTTTGTAACGTTCGGTATCGGTTATTATTTAAGCAAGTCCTATGATGTTGAAGGCGTCTTTGGTGGTGCTGTATCATTAGCTTCTTACTTAATATTAACACCATTTACAATGGTAACAGAATCCGGAGAAGCAGTAACTGGAGTGTTGTCATTAGATCGTTTAGGTGCAAAAGGTATGTTCATCGGTATGATTGCAGCCTTTCTTGCTGCTGAAATATACACACGTATCGTTAAAAAAGGTATTGTCATCAAAATGCCTGATGGTGTGCCGCCAGCAGTTGCAAATTCATTTGCTGCTTTATTACCAGCTATTATTACTTTAACAACATTCTTATTACTTAATGCAGCCATTTCTGGGTTCTTTGACGCAAATTTGCATGATATTGTTTATACAGCGATACAACAACCGCTTACAGCTCTTGGTAGTGGATTACCAGCTACATTGATTGCCGTATTCTTTATTCAATTCCTATGGTTCTTCGGATTACATGGACAAATTATTGTGAACTCTGTAATGGACCCAATCTGGAACACTTTAGGTTTGGAAAATCTTGCTGCTTATCAAGCTGGAGAGCCTTTACCTCATATCGTAACGAACCCTTTTATGGATGTCTACAATGTTGGTTTGGGCGGATCTGGAGGCACATTAGTCGTTGTCTTATTACTAGCATTTGTTATGAAAAGCAGCCAAAACAAAGAAATTGGTCGTTTAGCTTTATTACCTGCAATTTTTAATGTAAATGAACCGTTGATTTTCGGTTTCCCTTTAGTATTAAATACTTCAATCTTTATTCCTTGGGTGATTGCTCCAATGGTAACAACAGCATTCAACTATGCGGTGATGGCTGCTGGAATATTCCCAATTCCAACAGGGGTTGCAGTACCTTGGACAATACCTGTTATTATTAGTGGATTTATGGCTACCAACTCATTTATGGGTGGATTACTACAAATCATAGATATGGCGATTATCGGATTGATCTGGTTCCCATTCCTTAAACTAGTTGATAAAGTAAATCTAAACACTGTTTCTATGGCTGATGAATAATAAATATGAAACCATAAAACATTAAATGTAAAATGAACTTGCCTCTTTTTAAAATGGACCCTATAGAGTGGACACTAAAAAATGTGCCTTCTATAGGGTTTATTTTTGTATACTTATATTGAAAAAAAGTCCTTTCTATTGACTTAAATCACTGATAATAAAAGTAAGTGGTAATAAGAAAAGTCTATACTTTTATGTGTAATCAAAACTCAAGAGTATTGACTATGAGTATTAGTTCCTTTAAAACTAAAAATATGAGGGTCTTATAAGTACTGGTTAAAGTAAATGAAAATTGATTGAAAAATATGAACTATAGTTATTTTAGAGTGGTTACTTTTTTGAAACTTTATTATATTTTTTAAAATGTGAATATTATCTTAAAAAACCAATCACTATAGCTTTTCTATTGATAATCTTGTGTTTCGAATATAAACAACTATTGTTTTAAATACAGCAAAAGCGGGAACACCAAAAATAATTCCAACAATTCCAAGCATCTTTCCTGCAACTAATAAAATGATAATAATTGTTAATGGGTGAATAGCTAATGATTTTCCAACAAATTTTGGTGTCAATAAATTAGCATCTAGTTGTTGAACAATTAGTATGACCAGGATGACCAATAAAGCTGCTGTCGGTGAAATAGTTAGTCCAACAATGACTGCGGGTACAGCGCCAATAAAGGGACCAATATAAGGAATAAGATTGGTGAACCCATTAACAATCGCTAATAATAAAGTGTAAGGAAGTCCAATCATTAAAAGTCCAAAATAAATTAAGACAGCGACTACAATACTTGCTAAGCCTTTTCCGCTGATATAAGCAGTAATAACTTCATTTGTTTGATGTAACAATTCAAATATATGTTTTTTATATTTATCAGGAAATAAATGTGTAATAGATAGTTGTAATTTTTCACCGTCATGGAACATATAGAACAGTATAATAGGTACCGTGAACAAAACAACTGTTAAGTTTGCAACTCCGGCAATTATTGAACTAAAGCTAGTTGTGAAGCTACTTAAAATTGTTTTTGCAAAAGTATCAAGAGAAATATTTAATTGCTTCAAAGTTTCTTCTAAATTAATATTATCTAATGCAGGAAATAAGGCAAAATCTTTAGTTTGAATATCAATATCCGAGAGAATATTAGGAATGTTAGCCACTAAATCGGATAGCTGATCCATTAGGAGTGGAAAAGTTTTAATAGCAAAAATAGTGGATACACCAAGAAAAAAAACCATGACTAAGATAATAGCGTAACTACGTTGGATTTTTAATTTTTGCATGACACTGATTAATGGATTTAGTAAGTAAAATAAAAATCCTGCACTTAGAATTGGAATGAAAAGTGTCGAAAATAAAACAATTATTGGCTGAAAAACAAAGCTGATTTGAGTTGAAAAGTAAATAATGAGGACTAAGGCTAAAAGCCAAATGGTCCATAAAAATAGTTTAGAATGTTTAAAATAATACATGGAAATCTCCTTCTTAAGTCAGTTTGTTTAATATATTTGTATAGCTGTATTCAAATAAAATTGAGTTTTATAAATAATTAGAAGCAACAAAGAATGAACATTAATAGCATAAATATTTCTTTGTTTACATATCTTATATAAGGCAACAGCTAACTTCATAATAACATAGATGCTAAAAGCTAAACCTACATTTAGCTATTAAGATAACTGAAATGGTACAAATTAGTTTGAATAATTCATAGTTCATTCACTATCATTGTAGGTGTCTTCAGTGAGATACTTCTTTATTTTTATTGCTTTTGATTCTTTTTTTATTCTGTATTTCTTGTGGGAATACTTGATTATTCAAATTACAGACACCGTAACTGACGCTGGTAACAATTTGCACCATATAAATGTTTTCAGGTATACTGCTAAAAGGACATAAATCTAACATTAGATTAGTTCAAAATATACAAGGGGTTATTTTTATTATGGGCAGTTTGCCAAACGAAAAATTAAAAGGTTTAAGTCGCCAAGAGGTAGAAATACGCGGTAGTCAGGGACAAACGAATCAATATACAACAAAAGTTACTAAGACAAATACTCAAATTATTAAGGATAACTTATTTACGTTGTTTAATATGCTCAATTTTAGTATTGCGATTTCTTTATCTTTAGTTGGTGCTTTCTCTAATATGTTCTTTATTCTTATTATTATTATGAACGTTCTTATTGGGATTACAATTGAGATACGGGCAAGAAATACGGTGGAACAGCTGTCAATTGTTACGAAAGCTCAAGTAACAGTAGTTAGAGATGGCGTAAACAAGCTGATTGATTCTGAAGACATTGTATTAGATGATATTTTAATACTGAGTGCCGGCGAACAGATTCCAGCTGATGCTATAGTTATAAAGGATAAGGTAGAGGCCAATGAGTCCCTTTTAACAGGGGAATCAGATTTAGTTGAGAAAGAAGTAGGTGATGAATTACTGTCAGGTAGTTTCATTTCAAGTGGGAAATGCTACGCACAAGTTCATCATGTTGGAAAAGATAATTATGGGAATCAATTGGTTAATGAAGTGAAAACACACAAACCAGTGAAATCTGAATTATTAGGTGCTATTCGAAAAATTGCTAAGTTTACAAGTTATATCATTATTCCTATCGGTATTATTCTATTTATTGAAGCCTATGCTGTACGTGGGGATAGCATGTCTATTGCGGTCATTTCATCTACTGCAGCTCTACTTGGAATGTTGCCTAAAGGTCTAGCATTGTTGATTGTATTATCGTTAGCTACAGCTGTAATTACCCTCGGTAAGAAAAAAATACTGGTCCAAGAAATGCATTCTGTAGAAATGCTGGCACATGTTGACGTGCTTTGCTTGGACAAAACTGGAACCATCACTGAAGGAAAAATGAAAGTTCAGCAAGTAAGTCCATTGAATGGAATGGACCTAACTGAATTAAATCATTTGATTGGTAATTATATTTCTGCAAGTGAAGATAACAACAACACCATGCAAGCACTCCGCAAGCATTTCAATAAGGGACAAATTTATGATATAAAAAAGGTTTTTCCTTTTTCATCTGAAAAAAAGTGGGGAGCTATCACATTTGAAAATCAAGGAACGTTTGTAATAGGAGCTCCCGAAAGAATTATTACAGTTGATGAAGATATGCCGGAGGCTGTTCTTCGTGCTCAAGAGAGAGGCAATCGTGTTTTAATGTTTGGTAAAACAGAAATGGAGTCAGACAAATACCCTGCCTTAAAAAATCCTTCTCCAATGGCTATTATTGAGCTAAGGGATCCAATTAGAAAAAATGCCAATCAAACACTCGACTATTTAAAAAAACAAGGTATTGATTTGAAAATTATTTCTGGTGATAATCCACTGACAGTTTCAACAGTTGCTAAGCAGGCTGGGCTTGAAAATTATGATAAATATATAGATTTGTCTAAACTAACTGAAGAAGCAGAAGTACGCAGAGCTGTTCACCAATATAGTGTATTTGGACGAGTGTCTCCTCAACAAAAGCGACTATTGGTTAAAGAATTAAAAGATAATGGACACACAGTAGCTATGACCGGTGATGGTGTGAACGATATCTTAGCTTTGAGAGAAGCAGACTGTAGCATTGCAATGGCTGAAGGAGACAGTGCAACAAGACAAATTGCTAATCTTGTACTACTAGAATCTGACTTTACCTCCTTGCCAGCTGTTTTATTTGAAGGCCGTCGAGTAGTGAATAATTTGACGAAGGTAGCTTCCATATTCTTTATTAAAACAATTTATTCTTTTATAATGGCTGTTATTTGTGCAATCAGTTTATTAGCATTTCCATTTATACCCATACAAATTACCTTAATCGATTTAGTGATTGAAGGGTATTCATCTTTCTTCTTATCTTTTGAAGCCAATAAAGAACGAGTCACGCACAACTTTTTATATACAGTATTAAACAATGCTTTACCCAATGCACTATTAGTCGTATTAAATACAATCGTAATTTATTTTATAAGCCAGTCTCAAGGGTGGTCTCAATTGGAAACTACTACATTGATGTACTATGTTCTTGCAGGAATCAGCATTTTTGCTGTAATCAAAGCGTGTATGCCGTTCAATTGGTATAGAGTATTTATCGCTGTTACAACTTCTGTAGGTTTCTATGTAGCAGCTTATTTATTTAAATCAATTTTAGAAATTGGGACGTTAACAGCGAACACCTTCTCACCATTTATATATTTGATCGTTATTTCATTAATTCTTCGTATCATTTATGAAAAAATGATTCTTAATCACCTCATTTCTCCTTCTGAAAAGATAAATGAGGTTACACCGTTTATAAAATCTTAAACAATATTAAGTACACTAAGAATGAGTCAGTACTCTCACTAGCTATTAAGGTCTAAATAAGGTGAAGTTTATAAAAAAGAATCTTTAGAATTAAGGGATGTGTTTGTTTGGTACGCTTATTGAGTTATGCTAAAAATTATCGGAAACAAATTATATTGGGGCCATTTTTTAAGTTTTTAGAAGCATTTTTTGAATTAATTTTGCCGTTAATGATGGCAAAATTGATTGATGAAGGAATTAAGGTTGGGAATAGTACACGCATATGGCAAATAGCAGGATGGATGGTATTGTTGACGGTAGCTGGGGGAGTTTGCGCTATAATCTGTCAATATTTTTCATCCATTGCATCACAAGGTTTTGGAACGGAGTTGCGGAATCGATTGATGAGAAAAATCAATCAGTTTTCCCATGAGGATTTAAATCTTTTTGGAACAGATACGTTAGTGACTAGAATGACTAACGATGTTAATCAATTACAACTGGCATTGGCTATGTTGATTCGCCTTGTTGTGCGTGCACCCTTTTTAAGTGTAGGATCAGTTGTAATGGCCTTTATTATTGATAAGCGTTTAGGGCTGATTTTTCTTTTATTGTTGCCCATTTTCTGCGTCATTCTATATTTAATCATTCGATATGCGGTTCCTTTGTATCAAAAGGTACAACAACGTTTAGATAGATTAAATAAACTAGTTGCTCAGAACTTGAGTGGAGTGCGTGTGATTCGTGCGTATGCGAGAAAAGAAACAGATACCAAAGTATTTTCTGAAACAACAGATGAATTAGCAACAATAAACGAAAAAGTATCTAATATTTCGGCATTAATGTCTCCAAGCACGACATTGATTATGAACATAGGCGTGATTACTTTATTATACTTAGGTGGTTTTTCAGTTAATGATGGGACACTACAACAAGGTCAAATATTGGCATTAATTAGCTATATGAATCAAATGTTGCTTGCTTTGATTGTCGTATCAAACCTCATAGTTGTTTTTACTCGTGCGTATGCTTCGGGGCAGCGAGTGAACGAGGTATTGGACACTGATCCAAGCTTAACTTCTCCACAAAACAGTAAAAATGTGAACCAAATCAATCAGCCATTAATTGAATTTAATCAGGTTGATTTTCGGTATAGTAGAGATGCTGGACTTTCGTTAACGGATATTAATTTCTCCGTAGCGGATAACACAGTTATTGGGATCACTGGGGGAACCGGAAGTGGAAAAACGACTTTGACACAGTTGATTCCGCGCTTTTATGATGCTAGTGCTGGTAATGTTAACTTTCTTGGATTAAATGTCAAAGAATGGGATTTAGAAGAATTGCGTAATCAGATTAAAATGGTGCCTCAAATAGCAGTGTTGTTTCACGGAACAATTCGAGAGAATTTACAGTGGGGTAAAGCAGATGCAACGGATGACGAGTGTTGGGAAGCATTAAAAATAGCACAGTGTTTAGATTTTGTTCAAAAACTACCCAATAAGTTGGATACTCTTATAATGGAAAATGGGAAGAATTTTTCTGGTGGTCAACGCCAAAGGTTAACGATTGCTCGTGCAATTGTTAATAAGCCAAAAGTATTGATATTGGATGATTCATTATCTGCTTTAGATTATCAAACTGATTTGGATTTGCGAGAAGCTTTGAAAAACAATTTAAACGGTACCGTCATCATTATTTCGCAACGAATCCGGTCATTACAACAAGCTAATCAAATTTTACTAATGGACAGTGGACGAATTGTCGCTAGCGGAACACATGACGAATTGATGAAACATTCTACAGCTTATCAAGAATTAGTTACTTCACAGGAGGAGGTCTAAAATGAAAAAAATATCTTCCAAAGGATTTAATTTATTTTGGCCATACCTTACTAAATATCGAAAAGAATTAATATTCGCCAGTATATTTGGCTTGTTTAGTGGTGCATCGGTTGTTTTGATGACTTACTATATAGGAGTCGGAGTAGACTTGCTGATTGGAGCAGGTGAAGTTAATTTTTATGTGTTGTATCGAATACTAATTTTATTAGCAGGTATTTTAGTTGTTACAGTAATCAGCCAATGGCTAATTCAAATTTTAGCCAATCGTATTGCTTACAAGTCGATTGCAGAACTACGTAAGGATGCGTTTATCCATTTAAATAAACTTCCGCTAAACTACTATGATCAAACAGCTCATGGTAATATTGTCAGTCGATTTACAAATGATATGGATAATGTATCGGTAGCTGTTGCTTCTTTATTGATGCAGTTATTTTCGGGTATACCGACATTGGTTGCGGCCTTTATTTTTATGATCGTGTTAAGTCCGATACTGACAATGGTTGTATTGGTTGCAGCACCGATTATCTTTTTTGTTATGTGGTTTGTAGCTAAAACTTCTCAGTATCGTTTTAAAAGCCAACAAAAGATAACGGGAGAATTGTCTGGGTTTATTAATGAACGGATTTTAAATCAAAAAATTGTCAAAGCTTTTCAACAAGAAAGCTCTACTCAAGAAAAATTTGAAGCTATCAATCAACAGTTATATACAGAAGGGCAAAAAGCTCAATTTGCGTCTTCTTTAACCAATCCTCTTTCAAGGGTTGTGGACCATTTAGCGTATATTGCAGTTGGTTTAGTAGGTGGACTGTTGATTTTATATGGCAATACTGATGTTACGATTGGAATTATTACTAGTTTTACGATTTACTCGACACAATTCACCAAACCATTCATTGAGATTTCTGGAATTACCACAGAAATTCAATTGGCAATAGCTGGACTTGATCGAACGTATGATATCATGAAACAAACTATTGAAAAACCGGATGAAACCGATGCGAAAGTTCTAACAAACGCTAAAGGAGTAGTAGAATTTAAGCAGGTTGATTTTGCCTACATGAAAGATGAACCTTTAATTACTGATTTTAGTTTAAAAGTTTATGCGGGAGAAACAGTTGCAATTGTAGGGAAAACGGGTGCTGGGAAATCCACGTTGATCAATTTGCTCATGCGTTTTTATGACGTTGACTCAGGAAGCATATCTATTGATGGAACTGATATTCGTACTATAACTAAAGATAGTTTACGGCAGAGTTTTGGTATGGTTTTACAGGATACTTGGCTTTTTGATGGATCTTTACGAGCAAATCTTCAATATGGAAATAAAGATGCAACAGATGAGATAATTTATGATGCATTGAAGAAAACATACATGTATGACTATGTAGTTCGATTACCTGAAAAACTAGATACAAATATTGGATCAAGTGGGATAAAGATTTCAGAAGGACAAAGACAATTATTGACAATTGCGCGTACCATGATTTCTAATCCAGACATGTTGATTTTAGACGAAGCAACGAGTTCTGTAGATACATTAACGGAACAAAAAATTCAATCTGCTTTCTTACAAATGATGGAAGGGCACACCAGTTTTGTCATTGCTCACCGATTGTCGACGATTAAGAATGCTGATCAAATTATTGTTTTAGATCAAGGACATATCCTAGAAGTTGGTACACACGAAGAGTTGTTAGAAAAAGGTGGAAGTTATGCTAGCCTTCACAAAGCTCAGTTTATGGTAGAAGAGTAGTAAATCGCTTATAAGTAAATGATTGTAATTATGAATTGCATACTAGTTACTTTTTGAATAGAACATAATAGTTAAGTATTCGAGTGCTAACAATTGAAGCAATGATAAGGAGATGTGTATAGAAGTTTTGGATATTATATTGATAATAAAAATGATAATTATTGGGTTGGTTCAAGGATTTACAGAACCAATTCCTGTGTCATCTAGTGGACATGTAATGATTGCTAGCGAAATATTAGGACTAGGTGAACAGGGATTTACATTTGCTATACTAACCAATACAGCTTCGTTAGTTGCTATTGTTTTTATTTATAGGAAGGACATTTTAAGACTTGCAACAAATTCAATTCATTATTTGAAAACGAAAAATGCTCGCTATAAGAGTGACTTTTTCTTTGTTTTATTTATTATTATTGGGAGCATTCCGGCAGGTGTTCTCGGATTATTATTAAAGGACTATATAGCAGACAATGTTAGTATGATAGTAATAGCTTTAATGCTATTTGCGACAGGTACTGCTTTATGGTTGATTCGAAATATAAAGGGTAATAAAAGCGAGAGTGATATTACTATAAAGGATGCTTTAATAGTAGGATTAGGACAAGCTGTAGCCTTGACTCCGGGAATTAGTCGTTCTGGAGCAACCATTATTTCAGCTATTGCTGTAGGAATGAAACAAGATACCGCACTTCGATTTTCATTTATGCTATATATTCCTGTAAGTCTCGGAGGAGTGATATTAGGTTTTTCTGATTTTTTAAATGAACCAAATAAAACCGACTTAGCCATTCCGTATTTAGCTGCATTTATTGCAGCTCTTGTAATGTCCTATTTTGCTATGAAGTGGTTTATGGGAATTATGAAAAAAGGGAAATTAGTTTATTTTTCCTATTATTGTTTTATTTTAGGTATCTTACTTCTAATTTTCTTTTAAGACAATAATGCTTTAAACGATATTGATATTTCCTATTAAATATTAAATAAGAGGAAATATAAGAATCAACGTTATCTGTAAAGAAGTACATTCAATAAGTCTATTGAATGTACTTCTTTACTTTATAAGATACGTAAAAATATTTTTTATGGAAAACCATAGGAAAATTTAAGGAAATTTTGATATTCTATTAAAGCAACAGAATATCATTAGATATCTACAATAAGTAGATTTTTATGAATGCCGTTTTTGACTTTAGTGAAGTATTTAAGAATTTGGATAGAGCTCGTTGAGAAAGTGTTCAAGGAATTGGAGGAGTAAGTTAAGATAATAAAAAATTTGTACCATTTGCTCAGTAAAAATTAGCTTTATAGATCTTTCTTTAGCCGAAAGTACATTTTAAGTAGAAACTATTATAAACAAAAGGGAGAAGTTCTATGCCAAATAAACGTTCTGAAAAACAAACAAACAAACGGAGTCATAAAGTAAGAGTGCTTCTAATTTTAGCACTTGTACTACTAGTTACAGGTGGATTATTTGGTTGGAAAGTGTACATAGATGTTCGTAATGCTTCGGATACTGTTTTTAAAAATATTGAAACAGAAAATAAACGTTCTAAACCTATTGACGTCAAAGTAGAGGATCACCCTTTTTCTATGCTGCTGTTAGGAACAGATAGTGGGGATTTAGGTCGAACTGAAAAGGGCCGTTCGGATACTGTCATGTTATTAACAGTTAATAAACGAAAAGAAAAAATGACTATTTTAAGTATCCCTCGTGATACATACACTGAAATTATTGGACATGGAACAAAAGATAAAATTAATCATGCCTATGCTTTTGGCGGAGTACAGATGTCAATCAATACAGTACAAAACTTATTAAATATTCCAATTGATTACTATGTTGAAATTAATATGAAAGGATTGCAGGAATTAGCAGACGCACTTGGAGGAGTTACTATCACCCCACCATTAACTTTTATACAAGATGGACATGAATTTAGTAATGGAGAACCAACTAAAATGAGTGGTGAAAAAACTTTAGCATATACACGTATGCGTTATGAAGATCCTCAAGGAGACTATGGTAGACAAGCTAGGCAGAGGCAAGTACTTGACGCATCCATTAAGAAAGCTAGTTCCTTTTCTTCTATCTTAAAGTACCGTGAGTTATTAAATACGTTAGAAAACAATATGAAGACAAATTTAACGTTTGAAAACATGGTAGATATCTTTAATGACTATAGTTCAGCTGCCGCAAATATTGAGCAAATACAATTAAGCGGTACAGGAGAAAAGATGAATGATATTTATTATGAAATGGTAACTGATGAAGAAGTAAATCGAGTTTCTAATTTGCTTCGTGAGCAATTGGAATTAGATAATAATGATGAAGAAAATAACTCAGAGGTTATAGAGAGTTCTATTAATTAGGTTTTGACTAAAATGTTTTCTTGAAAAGTATTAGGTTTGTGGAAACTTATTTACACTTTATAATAAGAAAGATACAATGTCATGTATTCAATTACAAATAATAAAAAAAGTCTTCAATACACTAAAACGCGTATTGAAGACTTTTTTCTATTAGAAAATATAGTCAACAAATAAATCAGAGAATTAAATTTATTCTTTTACTTTATTTGTTGTGATCCGTTAAACGATCGACGTACAAGTTTAGTAAACGAGTACCCTCAACCTTATGGGCAGTCAAACGATAATCACCATATTCAATAGTAGCTTGCTCATTAGGACGTGGAATATTACCATGTTGTGTAATAAAATACCCAGCAATTGAATCGACATCATTTGATTGAATCGTTGTATTAAAATATTCGTTAAATTTTGATAATTGAGTGGCTCCATCTACTAAATAACGGTTATCAGGTAACTCTTCTATTAAGTTATAGGTTTCATCATACTCATCGTCGATATCTCCAACGATTTCTTCAAGTAAGTCCTCTAAGGTGACGATACCTACAACACCTCCGTATTCATCACTCAGTATAGCTATTTGATTATGTGTTTTCTTTAAATTATACAACAAGTCATCCATGAAGATCGTTTCCGGAACATAAAGTGGTTCATTCAAGATTGTTTTTAAATCAATTTCATCTAAACTTGTTTCTCTAGAAGCTTTTAACAAACTTTTCACGTGTAAAATACCGATAATAGTATCTTTCTCAGCCTCATATAACGGGACACGTGAATGGTTACAATTTAATAATAAAGGAATGTTTAGTTCATTACCGTCTTCATAATCGATCATAAAAACATCTGTACGAGGAACCATGATCTCTCTGGCCATTTTAGTATCCATTGATAAAACACCGCGTAGCATTGAAAACTCCGTCAGGTCAATTGCACCTTCTTTTTGGCTATTCACTAAGTAGGCACGAAATTCATCGCGAGTCATTTTTTCTTCGCTTTCAGTGAAATCAATGGGTGTTATCTTTTTAAGTAAACTAGTTGAAAAAGATAATAAGGCTACAAAGGGTTTCGTCACCTTTTGAACAATAAGAATTGTACCAGCTGTGAAACCAGCTACGGCTTCTGATCGTTGCAAAGCAACTTGTTTCGGGTAAAGTTCACCAAATACTAGTGTGAAATACGATAGAATAATCGTTACTATTATTGTAGCAATCTGTTGCCCACCCGGAACGTTACTGAGAATTGGTTCCAAACGTGTAGCAAAACTAGTAGCAGCAGAGGCACTAGCAAAAAAACCTGCTAAAGTTATAGCTACTTGAATAGTGGCTAAGAAATTATCTGAGTGAGCTAATAACTTTAGAATATTTAATGCTTTTTTATCACCAGTTGCAGCTTTCTCTTTTACTTTGTTTTGATCTAAAGATACAAATGCGATTTCTGAAGCTGCAAAAAAAGCATTTATAGCAGTCAACACAACTATAATCATAATCTGTGCTAGTAATGACTGACTATCGGGGTCTGAATTCATTTTTATCATTATCTCCTTTATTTCTTTTTTTTATGAAACATAATATACCATATTCGAAGTAGGTAAACAACAGACTCTTTTGCACTTAATTTATTTAGTGAAATCTATCTAAATAAATAGCAGTCCACGTATATATGATATCGTCAAACTGAAAAACAGGTATTTTATATTTATAAATTTTGTAAAATCTTTTTATGAGTATATAAAAGTAAGAAATAAGTTAAGATAATAGATTATTTCATTAGACCAAAGGCGATTATTTAGAAGGTAACATGATTAAACAGAGTAAATAATTATTTGAAAAATTTTATAATATAATTAAACGGATGCTATTTACTGCTCTGTATGGAGTAATTGACAATGGAGAACTAGTGTGTTAGCTTTGGTATAATAAATAAAAAAAGGGGGTGTTTTTTTAATGTCAGATGATGACGAGGGTGATTTGTACAGTTTTTTTTTATACTTCTTATATTCAAATAGAGTAGCTAAGTACGTCATCAAAAGATGAGGTGCTATTTTTGCGTACACTTAATGAGAATAAGGGAGAGAATATAAAAAATGAAAACAGATATAAAAAATTATCAAAAAACAGTTGAAAATTTATCTAAAAATTATACACAAGAGGACTTTGAAAATGGACTAAGCCACACAGAAGCAAAGAATCGTTTTGAGTTAGATGGACCAAATCAATTGGCCACTGAAACAACACCTAAATGGAAACTTTTTGTTCGACAATTCAATAATATGATTATATATATTTTAATTTTTGCTGCTTTGTTAACGATATTAATGGGACACTTGTCAGATGCGTTTATAATTGGCCTGGTAGTCATCATTAACGCCTTGATTGGTTACTATCAAGAAGTAAATGCCTCAGATGCATTAGAAAAAATAAAAAGTATGCTATCGACCCAAGCGACCGTTTACCGTGAAGGGCAAAGATTAGACATTCCTGCAGAAGAGTTAGTAGTAGGCGATGTTGTCTTTTTAGAAGCAGGGGACAGCGTACCAGCAGATTTACGGATTGTAGATACAGATAACTTACGCATTCAAGAATCTGCTCTTACAGGAGAAGCAGATTCAGTAGAGAAGACAATCCAGGCACTAACAGCTACTGATGTTGCATTAGCAGAACAAACAAACACAGCCTTTGCTTCAACATCTGTGACAAACGGAAGTGGGTTAGGTGTTGTAGTCGCAACGGCTGAACAAACAGAAATTGGAAAAATATCAATAGAAGTTAAAGGAGTAAAAGAAAGAAAAACCCCTTTAATGCGAGAAATAGATGGGCTAGGAAAAGGGGTATCTTATGTTGTGATTGGTGCAGCAATCATCCTTTTTATCATTGGTATTCTTTTAGAAACCCATGCTTTGTCAGTTCTTTCTTTAGCAGTGGTAACAATGATTGTAGGTTCAATACCTGAAGGACTTCCAGCGACTACTTCTGTAATTTTAGCCATGGGTGTGAGTGACATGGCTAAAAAGAAACATACTATTGTAAAATCGCTACCTGCGGTAGAAACGTTAGGGTCGGTTGATATTATTGCAACAGACAAAACTGGAACTTTAACAAAAAATGAAATGACGGTTAAAGATATTTACATTGATACCCATCATTATGAAGTAACGGGTGATGGGTATAATCCTAAAGGAGAAATAACAGAATTTAGAAAACACGTTGAGCTAAATAAAAAATTAACACTTTTTTTAGATGCAGGATATGAAGCTAATGATACAACACTTATAAAAGAAGGGAATAATTGGTCATTGAATGGGGAGCCGACAGATGGGTCATTCTTGACGTTGTATCATAAAGTATATGAATATGAGAAGAAAAATAAGTATGAAGAACTAGATATGATTCCTTTTGACTCCGATTATCGTTATATGGCAAAGTTGGTTCTAGATACAGAGACTGCACAAAAGATACTTTTTATTAAAGGATCACCTGATAAGTTGTTTCCAATGGCAACTACCTATGATTCGCTATTCAATCAAGTTGAATGGAATTCAAGAGTTGAAGAACTTTCTCTTCAAGGAAAACGAGTAGTCGCTGTTGGGTACCGATTGATTCCAGATGGGGTAGATGAGATTACTCATGATTCGTTATCTTCGGGTATAACTTTCCTAGGCTTAGCTGGTATTATTGATCCGCCACGTGAAGAAGTTATTGGCTCTTTAAGAGAGATGCGAAAAGCAGGTGTTGAAGTCAAGATGATTACTGGAGACCATCCGCTTACTGCTAAAACAATTGGTGAAAAGTTAGGATTGGCCGATAACATTAGCGTCATTACGGGTCCAAAATGGGATAAGATGTCAGAAGAGGAACAAAAGAAAGCTGCTCTAAAATATCAAGTTTTTGCTAGAACTACTCCTAAAAATAAGTTAGAGATTATTTCTGCGCTTCAAGCAAATGATAAGATAACTGCCATGACAGGGGATGGTGTAAACGATGCTCCAGCCTTGAAAAAGGCTGATATTGGTGTTGCGATGGGAATCAAAGGTACTGACGTAGCCAAAGATTCTGCTGACATGATTTTAGCAGACGATAACTTTGCAACTATGTCTGTTGCTATTAAAGAAGGGCGTCGTATTTATGATAATATCAAAAAGAGTATACTCTTTTTGCTGCCAACTTCATTTGCTGAAGGGTTGATCATTGCGATTACGATTTTAATGCAACGAGATATGCCACTTCAAGCTACGCAACTACTTTGGATCAATATGGTATCTGCAATTACGATTCAATTTGCGTTTATTTTTGAACCTGCTGAAGAGGGTATTATGAATAGACCACCTAGAAAAACGGGTAGAGGACTTATGAACAAACAAGATATTTTCCAAATGACATATGTTTCTATTTTAATGGCGATCGTGAGTATTATTTCTTATGAATGGTTGATGTATATGGGAGCTGATCAAGTAACCGCCAGTACGATGATGGTTAACATTATCGTATTTAGTAAAATTTTCTATCTTTTTAGTATCCGAACTTCAAAACTTGCTTTTTCTCGTTCGTTTTTCACGAATCCTAAAGCATTCCTAATTATTGGAATCATGCTAGTCCTACAATTAATTTTAACTTACGTACCTTTTATGCAGGAAGCATTCCATACTTCAGCTATGACGAGTAAAGAGTGGGGATTATCATTATTATGTGGGATTACGGTATTGATTGTAGTGGAATTCAATAAATTTATTCGACTGTCCATTCAAAAGGGTTACAATCAAAAAGTAAGCATGCAAAAATAAATAAAGTTATAGTTAATAAGAATACTATTCTAAAATTATTGTTAATAATGTAAAAAAAACTTTGAGATACTATAGTATCTCAAAGTTTTTTTGATGTTTACTTACTGTATTTTGATAGTACAATATAGTTTTCCTGACATAAGAGATACAATTATGGAAGTTTTCCTAAAGCACAATTAACTTTTTTCTTCAGCATGATCTTAAGAGGCTATAATCGATATCTTTATTTGCTTGTATAGTTATACCTGATGTTTAACTCTTGCTAATTCAATATAATTCATAGGGTATTTTTCGGTTCCAAACTGTATATATATATATTCCAAATCAACTAGAATAAAATTAAGTCTATTTATTTTTGTTCAGTCTCTTCAATTATAGAAGTTAAAATTTGTTTGGAGTCTCTTTCTTTTAACTTTCGATATAATAATCCTTGAGAATATCAGTGATTCGTATAATGTTTTTAATCGAATAATGTCCCGAATCATATAAACGTAAAGCATCTTTCACCTTTTGTTTGTCCATTATCGGTCTGCCAAGCTTCACTCCACGTGCTTTAGCGGATACTAAGCCTTCATTCACTCACTGTACCACCTTTAAGTCACACTCCAACTGAGCAAATCACAGCCATCATCTGAAACATGGCCTGATTGGTTGGAGTAGAGGTATCTAAATTCTCTTTTAACGAAATGACTTCTATACCTGCTCTTTTAGTTCTTTAACTGTAGATAAAATATCTAGAATTTTTCTCCCCAGCCGATTAATGGATCCAATGATGACCGTATATCTTGATCGAAGGGTATTAAATAAGCTATCTAGACCCGCTCTTTTTTCTGTGTACATGTAAGTTTCTCTGGTATGAGTTTATCATATCTAACTTTTTCCAATGCGTCTAATTGACGATAGAGTTCTTGGTTATCTGTCGATACTCGAGCATAACCAATCCGCATAATTCAACCTCTTTAAAAAATTCTTTCTATTCTATCTTGATTGTAAATCAAGCATTTAACGAAAGGTTCTTCATTGAGATTGTTTTTGGAACCCCTTTGATCTAATTAAAATACACGAGGTGGAATCGAACCACCATAAGGCTCCAGCCGTGCATTGATGCAGGTGTTTAAATGATTTTTTGTGCATCGTCTGTGGTGATGGGTTCTTCAGCCACGACTGCTGTTTGAGCGAATGTTTCGTTCAAATTGCTGATTTGACGACCCACATTCTTTGTTCCCGCAAATGAACTGATTAAATTATTGATGTCTAATCCTGTTGCATCTTTAAATGCTTCTTGAGAAGCTGCCAGTGTGTTTAAGGCTGTTTTGGTAATGGCTGATGTGCCATTTCCGTTTCCGCTGTCTACAACCGTAATTTTGTCAATGTTACTCAATGGTTCAGCAGCAGCACGAACAATTGCAGGGTAAGCTTCGATCAGTAAGGTTGCAATAGCTTCATCACCGTATTCTTTCAAGGCTTCCGCCCATGCTGTCTTACTGTCTGCTTCAGCTTGACCGATTAAACGAATACTTTCGGCTTGAGCCATACCGTTTAATTCGATTTCTTTGGCTCTCGCTTCAGATTCAGCAATGGCTTTGTTTTTATCGGCTTCCGCACGTTGTTCAACAGAGTAACGTTCAGCATCAGCTTTCTTACGGACAGTTGCATCGTATTCGCGTTCTTGCTTAATGGTTTCTTTTTCTTGCAATTCGATTTGTTTTTCACGTTCAATAATTTGAGCGTTACCCTCTTCAATGATAACTTGTTTTCTTAATTCAGCTTTCTTTAAGTCATACGCACTTTCAGCTTCGGCTTTAGCGATATTTTGTTCTCTTCCGTATTCAGATACACGTAGACTTTTTACTTTTTCAGCTTGCGCAATCTCTGTTTGGCGTTGCAATTCCGCTTCTTGAGACAGTTGTTCAGCTAATGCTCGTTGAATGCGTGTTTCTTTATCTGCATTTGCTGTTTTAATATCCGCATCTCGTTTCACTTCAGCAATACGACCTTGGCCCAATGAGTCTAGGTAACCGTTTCTGTCCGTTACTTCTTTTACTGTAAAAGATAAAATAACCAATCCCATTTTAGCTAAATCGCCAGATGCTTCATCTTGAACGTTTTGGTTGAATTTATCACGATTTTGATAAATATCTTCAACAGTCATGCGACCTAAAATTGAACGCAAATGTCCTTCTAGAACTTCTTTCGCTTCGCTTTCTAATTGTTCCGTTGATTTACCAAGGTATTGTTCAGCGGCTGTTGCGATATCTTCTGATGTAGATCCAATTTTAATAATAACGGTTCCGTCAACTGCGACTGGAACACCTTCCTCGGTATACACTTCTGGTGTACGAACGTCTAGTTTAGATGACAGCAATGACAACTTATGAACGGATTGAATGATTGGCCAAACGAATGTCCCGCCTCCGCTAACGATTTTCATTTTATTGCCCGTATTTGGGTCTACATACACGTTCTTACTGCCTAATGCTGTACCACTGATAATTAACGCTTCTGCTGGAGAAGCTGTACGGTAACGACTAACTAATGCGACTAATAAAATGACTGCGATGACAACTGCGCCAACGGTTCCAAATAATGCTGAATCCATGTGTACATTCCTACTTTCTCGTATCTATTTTGATGGTGGGATTATTTTTTTGGTTTCTTATTCCATGTCGGCGTTGGTTTGCCAATGGCTTTAATGCTGTTTGTATAGGGAAGGACATAAAGAATGTTGTTGCTAACATCCATGATCAATACATTTTCATTTTTTGGAATTACGGTTATGTTGTCAGTATTGTCATAGATTTTAGCCATTTTATTCACTCGTGTAAAACCAGTAGAGACGATGACTTCGCCTGTTCCATTGAGTGTGATTGGAATAGATACTGTCGCTTCTTTGCCTTCTAACTCATGGATGGACGTAATAGTTGAATTTTCTGCACGGCTCTTAAAGGGCAGGATAACGAGAATATTCATGAGCATAATGACAACCATTACGGCAAGAAAGACACCCACAAACAACCAAATAGACACTGTTGCAAGGTTGGTCACTAGAACCCCATATGTAATGAAAAAAGCAATCATTCCTGTGACAAAGAAATCGCTGATGTCGTAAAAACCGACACTGATGATATCTTTTAGTGGTAATGTCAAAATAGCTAATGCGATGCAGCCTGCAAAAGCAAATTGTAAGTACAGTGGGTCTTCTAAGATTGTAGTGAGCACTTCATTTTCACCTCCTTTCAGTGATGAGTTATCGTATGATACCTATTGAAGAAAACTCGAAAATAGGAATCGATAGCCGTTTTTTAACTTTTACCGTAACCAGATAACCGACCTACTAATATAAATAATACCATACTGTATTTGGAGTGTACGGAATACTTTATAATAAAGACAAGCTTTTATCTGTTTTTAGTTATTAAATTAAGTTAGACAATTCCTACAAGTTGGTATACCTCAAAAAGACTTTGAGTCCCGCTCAAGAAACTGAACGGTTTAGTTTGATCTTTATCGCTTTTTAAAATAAAACAACATACGGTGTGATACCATGTGTCATGTGTACATCGTTGTCTTTTGTGATAACAAGAGCTTCTATGCCAGGGATGGTGTCGATATATTGGATGGCCAAAGTGGGACTGAACATAAATAAAAGGGTAGTCCATATTTCTCCGTCAATAGATTCATCCGAAATGATGGTTACGCTGGCCACGTCATTTTCAATTGGATAACCTGTTGTGGAATCAAGAACGTGGTGGTAGTCTTTTCCTTTTACCTTAAGCGACCGTTCATAAATGCCAGATGTTACCACTGACTTGTTTTTTACCAATACAGCGCCCACTAAATCTCCACGAACCAGTGAAGGCTTTTGAATCCCTACACGCCAATAGCCATCTTCGTATTTTGGATTTTCCCCAATCGTCAGCACATTTCCACCCAAATCCACTAAACCACTTTGTACGCCTTCATGTTGAAAAAACTTTTTGAGTTTATCGGCAAAATATCCCTTTGCTAAGGCGCCAAGATCGATTTCCATGCCTTTTTTTGTTAAGTATACCGTTCTTTTATCCGTATCCAATTCAATGTCAGTTGGGTCAATTAGCTTTAACCGTTCGTCAATTTCTTTTGGTTTAGGCAAACGCGCTTCTGTAAAACCAATTTTCCATAGTTTAACGAGTGGTCCTATTGTGATGTTTAGAGCAAGATTAGAGGACAAACTATAGTTCTTGCCGATTTGAATTAATTCATATAAATCTGAATCGACATGAACAGGCTGTAATCCTGCTTGTTGGTTCACGGTCATTAAATCACTGTTAAAATTGTTTGCGCTGAATCGTGCTTCGTAATCTGCCAGTATGTGGCTAGCTTTTTCTAATAGTTTTTCTGCTTCCGGATGCACAATGGAAAGGCTGATTTGTGTCCCCATTCGATTAATAATCTTCTGTTTCATTTTTTTCACCCACCTAACGATATAGTTGAGAAGTCCATACGATGTATATGTTTGCATTTTAACATACTCTAAAAATTATGTGAGATTTTTTCTAAAACAATTAAAAAAATTGATTTAAATCAATTTTTTTAATTATTTTTCTACTTATACTAACAATGTAAAAACAAATTGTGAAATGAATAACAATATTGAGGAGGTTCATTATGAATAATCTTAAACCAGGAACGTACAAAGGAAGAGCAACGGGGTACCATGATTATATTACGGTGGATGTAAAAGTAGATGAGGGAAAAATAGTAGAAATCGATTACTCTGAAAATGAGACACCTAATAAAGGCGGGATAGCCGTAGCGAAAATGGTAGAAGAAATCATTAAACGACAATCAGTAGAAGTTGATACAATTTCTGGCGCGACATATGCTTCAGAAGGAACTTTGCGGGCTGTGGACTATGCGTTAGGAGTTGCACGGGGCGAACGTGCTCCAATTGATGGTGAATTTAATGAAGAGACAGGAAAGATTGAACACCATTTCACATCTGGAACTTACAGTGGAAACGGAGATGGGTATAAAGGTGACATTAATCTGAATGTAACAGTAAGTGAAAATAAGATTGAAAAAATTGACTACCAAGGAAAAGAGACTCCTGATATCGGTGGTAAAGCGATGGAAGACATTATTGCAAAGATTTTACGCAGTCAATCTTCTCAAGTTGATACAATCTCGGGTGCAACTTTTTCTTCACGCGGAGCACAAGAAGCATTGGATTATGCTTTAGGTGTAGCTAGAGGTGAGATTGATCCGGAAGCTGAACCAAAGTTAGAAGACTTAGAACCGCGTATCCAGTTTAAAGGAGGATCCCTAACCATTGAACAAATTGAAGCTGTTTTGAATGCGCTACCAGTTGAAATTACGTTTGTTGGGCCGGATTTACGCTTTCAATATTTCAATGAAGATCATCATGAGTTTCACCGTTCCCAAGCGAGTTTAGGAAGCCACTTTATTGATTGTCATCCGCCTCATGTGCGCGAATTTGTTGGGAAATTAGCTGGAGAACTGGCAGATGGGACACGCAAGAGCGAAACGCATTGGTTCACACGAAAAGATGACGGTCGTAAAATTTTCATTTCTTATGTTCCTGTTTTTAATCGCAGAGGTGAAAGTATTGGGTTCATGGAATACGTCCAAAATGGAACGCCCTTTATTGAGACAATCGATGAACCGACCCGCCGTGGTGAATTTAGTAATCCAGCTGAACCGAATCCGTTTGCCCGCGAAAAATGGAATTGAAATAATCGGGATAAATTCACATATAGCTTAGTTGAAGAAAAGGAATGATGCAGATGAAACGCCATTTTTTAATTAGTGTTGGGATTCTTTCTTTTCTTTTGGGTTCAGCAGGTGCAATTTTACCCGTGCTGCCAACCACACCTTTTTTATTGTTATCTGGCTACTGTTTTGCACACAGTTCCAACAAGTTTAATGATTGGCTAAAAAAGACTAAATTGTATCATCTATACGTATCAGATTACGCTGAAACGAAATCTATTCCTAAAAATAAAAAATGGAAAATACTCGTTAATAGTTATATTCTGATGGGCATTTCAATATATTTTGCGCCGTTTCAACTAGTTAAAGTCATGCTAGTGTTTTTGACCATTGGTTTAACGATAGCACTAGTATTCGTTATTCCAAATCGTAAAGATCAACTTAAAAATGAATGAAGAAAAAATACATACATTAAATTGCTGGAAAGGACTACCAACATGTTAAAAAAACTATTTGAGGAAATGGAACTTAAATCGGGAGTACTATTAAAAAATCGTATCATGATGGCACCAATGACGATTCAAGCAGCCTATTTTGATGGAACGGTCACACAAGAAATGATTGATTATTATGCCCATCGTTCTGGAGAAGCTGGCGCAATTATTGTGGAGAGTTCATTTGTGGAAGATAAAGGTCGAGGATTTGCCGGGGCTTTAGGGAACAATAAAGATTCTCAAGTGAAAGAATTGCGTAAACTAGCTCGTGCGATTAAAGAAAAAGGATCTAAAGCTATTTTACAAATTTATCATGCCGGACGGATGGCTGCTCCAGAACTCAATGGTGGAGCTGCGCCAATCTCAGCTAGTCCTGTGGCAGCATTGAGACCGGAAGCTGTTACACCGCGACAAATGATGCCAGTGGATATTGATAGAATGATTCAAAGTTTTGCAGATGCTACCAGACGCGCGATTGAAGCTGGATTTGATGGAGTTGAAATTCATGGTGCCAATACATACTTGATTCAACAATTTTTCTCTCCTCATTCTAACCGCCGTGAAGACAAATGGGGCGGCAGCCGAGAAGCACGCGCTAAATTTCCGGAAGCCGTGATGAAAGCTGTGCAAGAAGAAGTCAAGAAACAGCAAGCAGAACATTTCATTGTAGGTTACCGATTCTCTCCGGAAGAAATTGAAGAACCAGGGATTCGATTTGAAGATACGATGTACTTATTGAACCGCTTAGCTAAATTAAAGCCGGATTACTTCCATGTTTCAATGGGCAGTTGGAACCGAACATCAATCATAGATAAAGAAGACAGTCAGCCACTACTAGAGAAGTATATCGAGCAACAATCGGAAGAGTTAGCTCAAATTGCTCTTATCGGTGTAGGGGGAATTGGTCAACGCAGCGATGCGGAAGCTGCACTTGAAGCGGGCTATGATCTAGTTGCGGTCGGGAAAGCCTTTTTGGTCGAACCGAATTGGGTTGAAAAAACAAAATCTGATGAAGAAATCAAAGACTTTGCAGACATCAACGAACAAGATCGGTTACAGATCCCTGAACCTTTATGGGACGTGATGGATTTCATGATTAAAGATGTGAAAGCAGAAGAAGAAAAATATGAATATTTGAAAGAATTGCAAAATACAAAAATTACTTTCAATCCTGGAACCTATGAAGCTTCTGTTGAAGGTCATGATGGGAGTGGTATCCTGATGAAAGTAACCTTCTCGGATACTAAAATTTTGGCAATAGAATTGGACGGCCAAGAGCAGCCAGATGCCGTTGCAACTTCCGTTTTCAAGCGGTTACCGGAGGAAATAATCAGCGGGCAAACGTTGCAAGTGGATGTTATCTCAGGAGCAACGATGACCTCAAAAAGCCTAATTGATGGAGTGGCAGATGCAGTGGAAAAAGCAAATGGGAATTCTGAAGCTTTACGTGTCCGTTCAAAAGATGCCGTTCAGTGGGAAAGCACAGTAGTGGGATAAAGATACTCATTGAGTTAACCAAAAAAGTTAAGGGATGCTGTAAGCAGACCTTAACTTTTTTCATATTCTGATAGAACTAAAAATGTGAACGCTAAAAAAATACGTATAATCTAGCAAAAGTAACTATAAAAGCCGTTTCAATGAACGTTAACAGCTTTAATAACGAACGAAAAACGATTATATTTATTAAATGTTTGTAAAATAATGGTGGGTTATGCTATATTGAACGTGAGAAAATAGAGTGGAGGAAAATGAATGAATGCCATTGTCTCCGTTGTTATGGGAAGCACTTCGGATTGGGAAACGATGAAAGACTGCTGTGCGATTTTGGATGAATTTGATGTAGCGTATGAAAAAAAGGTGGTATCAGCCCATCGGACACCCGATTTGATGTTTAGTTTTGCGGAACAAGCAAGGGAATTGGGAATAAAAATAATCATTGCAGGAGCTGGAGGTGCAGCTCATTTACCGGGCATGATTGCAGCGAAAACCACGTTGCCAGTCATAGGCGTACCGATACAAACTCGAGCACTTAATGGAATGGATTCATTATTGTCTATTGTACAAATGCCGGCGGGTGTACCTGTTGCTACTGTGGCGATTGGAAAAGCAGGAGCTGCGAATGCAGGACTGCTTGCGGTTCAGATTCTTTCTATTGAAGATGAAAAATTGGCAAAAAAATTGGAAGTAAGACGTGATCGGCTTAAAAAAAGTGTAATAGAAAGTAGTGAAAATCTTGTATAAAACACTTAAACCAAGAGATACTATTGGAATTATTGGAGGCGGACAATTAGGAAAGATGATGGCTCAATCAGCAAAAAAGATGGGGTTTACTGTTGGAATCTTGGATCCTAATCAAAATTGTCCAGCAGCTCAAGTGTCTGATTGGAACATCTGTGCCGATTATGCAGACAAAAAAGCTTTGCGTGAGTTTGCGAGAAGAGCAACTGTCTTAACGTTTGAATTTGAGAATATTGATGCAGAAGCATTACAAGAGATGGAAGAGTTGGTAGCTATCCCGCAAGGTAGCGAAGTAGTAGCTATTACGCAAGACCGAATCAAAGAAAAACGGTTTTTAGAGTCTAGTGGGGTTTCGATTGCACCCTTTGAGGTTGTGGAAACAATAGACCAACTGAATACTGCCGTTGAAAAAATTGGCTATCCTTGCGTCTTGAAAACCACACGTTTTGGATACGATGGCAAAGGGCAAGTTGTCTTGAAATCAGAAGCGGATAAAGGAGCAACAGAAGCGCTGATTGCTGCTAATAGCTGTATTCTCGAAGCTTGGGTACCTTTTTCGAAAGAATTATCGGTCATGATTGTTCGCAACCAAAAAGGAGAAACGACCATTTTTCCTGTTTCTGAGAATATCCATATCGCTAATATTTTACATGAATCCATTGTACCCGCTCGGATTTCTCCAGAAGTGAGCGAAAAAGCGGTAGAAGCCGCTCAACAGATTGCTGATGCGTTGCAATTGATTGGAACGTTAGGAATCGAATTGTTTTTGACAAAAGACGATGTCATCTTCGTCAATGAACTGGCACCTCGTCCGCATAATTCAGGACATTACACGATTGAAGCAATGTCTCTTTCGCAGTTTGATGCACATATCCGAGCGGTAGCTGGGCTGACGATGCCAAAAGCACGCTTGCTTTCGAGTGTCGTTATGGTCAATATTCTTGGGCAACATATGGAAGGGAGTTTAGCGTTCCGTGATAAAAAAGCGGAATGGTCGTTTCATTACTATGGGAAAGAAGACTTACATACAAACAGAAAAGTCGGACACGTCACGATCTTGACAAACGATGTAGAAGAAACCTTGATAGAAATAGAGAATACCGGGATTTGGAATGAATCATACAGAAAATTAAATCTGAATTAACCTAGAAAGACTGGAGCTATTGTTCCGGTCTTTTTTCGATGAAATAAGATAGGTTTCGTTCGTTTATCATTTGAAAAAATAGTGGATATTCCATTGACAATCAAAAGTTGAGTGCTACAATTAAAACGAATGATTAAACGGTATGGTAAATTAATGTTCGTAAATAGAAAGGAAGAGATAATGGAAAGGAAAGAATTGCTCTATACTGGGAAAGCTAAAAAGATGTATGCGACAAATCAAAAAAACGTTCTTTTAGCAGAGTATTTAAACCAAGTAACTTCGTTAAATGGTGCTAAAAAAGAAAATGTTGAAGGGAAAGGAGAACTGAACAACCAAATAACGGGCTTGATATTCACGTACTTAGCTGAAAAAGGCTTTTCAAGTCATTATATCCAAGAAGTGTCAAAAACCGAACAATTAATAAGTAAAGTTGAAATGATTCCTTTAGAAGTCGTTGTCCGTAACACGTCGGCCGGCAGTTTTACAAAACGATTTGGTATGGAGGAAGGAATCGATTTGCCTTTTCCGATTCTTGAGTTTTATTACAAAAATGATAAGCTGGATGATCCATTTATCAATGACTCGCACGTTAAAATGCTAAATGTTGCGAAAGACGAAGAACTGAGCGAAATAAAAAAACAAGCCTTAGAGATCAATGCTGCCTTAGTGGAAATGTTCAAAAAAATCGCTATTCGCTTAATTGATTTTAAAATTGAATTTGGAAAAACGGCGGATGGGAAAATCATCCTCGCTGATGAAATCTCTCCAGATACTTGTCGTTTGTGGGATATAAATACGAAAGAACATTTGGACAAAGATCTTTATCGCCGTGATATAGGAGATATCATTCCTGTTTACGCAGAAGTATTGAAGCGGCTGAACAACATCTGAATAAACGAATTATCCTTTCATCTAGATACAGACTAATGAAAAATCAACCACTATAAATCAAAAGAGAAAAGTGAGGCGTTTCAATCGTGTATAAGGTAACCGTTTATGTCACTTATAAAGACTCCGTTCTAGATCCGCAAGGGGAAGCAGTCAAGGGTGCGGTTCATCGCATGGGATATGAGTCAATCGAAAATATTCGTATTGGAAAATATTTTGAAATCCAAGTTTCTAAAGATGAAAAGGATATCGAGCACGTAATTGAAGAAATCTGTGACAAACTTTTAGCAAATGTAGTAATGGAAACATACCGGTATGATATTCAGGAGGTTGGAATGTAATGAAATTTGCCATCATTGTTTTTCCTGGATCCAATTGCGACTTAGACATGTATACAGCTGTAAAAGATAGTCTTGGGGAAGACGCGGAATATGTTCAGCACTATGAAAACAGCTTGCAAGGGTTCGATGCAGTATTACTCCCAGGAGGATTCTCTTACGGCGATTACTTACGTACGGGGTCTATTGCCCGATTTTCCACTATTATGGCTGAAGTGATTCGATTTGCTGAAGAGGGAAAACCTGTTTTTGGAGCGTGTAATGGATTTCAAATTTTGACAGAAGCGGGTTTATTACCGGGAGCATTACGGCGCAATGAATCACTGAAATTCATCTCTAAGCAGCAAAATCTAAAAGTAGAAAACGTACATACATCATTTACATCAGGCTACGGACATGGAGAAATCATTACTGTACCTGTCGCACACGGTGAGGGGAATTACTATTGTGATAAAGAAACGTTACAGCAATTGAAGGACAACAATCAAATTGTTTTTACGTATGCGAATGATAATCCAAACGGAAGCATCGAAAATATAGCGGGCATTATCAATAAGCAAGGAAATGTATTGGGTATGATGCCTCATCCTGAACGAGCTGTTGAAGCATTACTGGGTTCAGATGATGGATTAAAATTATTCCAGTCTATGTATAAAAATTATCAGAAGGAGCTGTGCCAATGATGGTTTTTTTGGAACCAACACCCGAACAAGTAAAAGAGTTGGAAGTCTATCGTGAATGGGGGTTGACTGACGAAGAGTACGCAATCATCAGTGAAGATATCTTGCACCGTTTACCAAACTACACCGAGACGGGTCTGTTCTCTGTTATGTGGAGTGAACATTGCTCTTATAAAAACTCAAAATCGATTCTGCGGAAATTTCCTACTTCAGGGACACAAGTGTTGCAAGGACCGGGTGAAGGTGCGGGTATTGTTGACATTGGTGATGGTCAAGCGGTGGTTTTTAAGGTGGAAAGCCATAATCACCCATCTGCGGTTGAGCCATACGAAGGAGCAGCGACTGGTGTTGGAGGTATTATTCGCGATATTTTTAGTATGGGAGCTCGTCCAATCGCGATTCTTGACTCTTTGCGTTTCGGTGAGCTAGACAACGAACGCACAAAATATATTTTCGAAGAAGTTGTAGCTGGAGTTAGTGGTTACGGTAATTGTATCGGTATTCCAACGGTTGGTGGGGAAACTGTTTTTGATCCTTGTTACAAAGGCAATCCTTTGGTGAATGTCATGTGTGTCGGCTTGATCGACCAAAAAGATATTCAAAAAGGGCAAGCTAAAGGGACAGGGAACACAATCATGTATGTAGGCGCAAAAACGGGGCGTGATGGTATTCATGGAGCGACGTTTGCTTCTGTTGAATTCAAAGAGGAAGAAGAAGCGCAACGTTCTGCTGTCCAAGTAGGAGATCCGTTTATGGAAAAACTATTGATGGAAGCTTGTCTAGAATGTATTTATGATTATTCTGATGCATTGATTGGAATCCAGGATATGGGAGCGGCAGGGCTTGTTTCATCAAGTGCTGAAATGGCTTCAAAAGCGGGTAGTGGATTGATTTTAAATTTGGATGATGTCCCACAACGCGAAACACATATGACCCCTTATGAAATCATGCTTTCTGAATCGCAAGAGCGGATGTTGTTGTGTATCAAGAAAGGTGAAGAACAACGGATTATTGAGTTATTTGAAAAATATGAATTAGAGGCTGTTACTATCGGGAAAGTCACAGATGATGGGTTGTATCGTCTCTTTCATGATGGAAAAGAAGTTGCTAATGTACCAGTTGATGCTTTAGCAGAGGATGCACCAGAATACCTTAAACCGATGCAAGAGCCTGAGCGCATCGCGCTATTTGCTGCAATGGCTGACTATCAGCCAACCTTTACGTCTGCTGCAGAAACACTGGTTAAGTTGTTGCAACAACCAACGCTTGCTTCAAAGAAAAACATTTACCAAACCTATGATTCGATGGTCCGTACGAGCACAGTTGTGGGACCAGGAAGTGATGCCGCCGTTATTCGCATACGTGGAACTGAAAAAGCAATCGCGATGACGACGGATTGTAATAGTCGTTACATCTATTTAAATCCTGAGATTGGTGGACAGATGGCAGTATCAGAGGCTGCTCGTAATATTGTGGCTAGTGGAGGAAGACCATTGGCGATCACAGATTGTCTGAACTACGGAAATCCTGACAAACCTGAAATTTTCTGGGAATTGAGCACTTCTGCAGATGGCATATCAGAAGCCTGTCGTTTATTGAATACCCCAGTGATCTCGGGTAATGTATCGCTCTACAATGAAATGGATGGCGAAGCTATTTATCCGACACCGTTGATTGGCATGGTCGGTCTGATCGAAGATAGCAAACACATCACAACCCAAGCATTCAAAAATGCCAATGATCGAATTTTCATCATTGGCGACACAAAAGCGGATTTTAATGGTTCCGAATTACAAAAATTAGAATTGGGAAAAATCGAAGGGAAACTAATGGACTTCGACTTGACGACCGAAAAAGAGAACCAAGACATTGTTTTGAAAGCCATCCAAGCTGGACTGATTGAAAGTGCACACGATTTATCAGAAGGTGGATTGGCTGTCGGTTTGATGGAGAGCGTATTCGATACGGCATTGGGATTCGATGTAACAGTTGCGATGGATAAAACATGGTTATTTAGTGAAACGCAATCGCGATTTATTTTAACAGTGAAACCTGAAAATGTCCTTGCATTCAAAGCGCTAGTCAAGTCGACTGCAACAGAGATTGGGACAGTGGAAAATAATGGATTCGCAAAAATAGCTACTGAAAACGAAACAATTGCTTTATCCATAAAAGAAGTAGAAATGAAATGGCAGGAGGCTATCCCATGTTTGCTGAAACAAAAAGCTTAAATGAAGAGTGTGGGGTGTTTGGCATTTGGGGTGATCCAAGTGCTAGCCAACTGACTTATTTTGGATTGCATAGTTTGCAGCATCGCGGACAAGAAGGTGCTGGAATCGTTTCTTGTGATAATGGGAAACTATTGGTTCATCGCAATCTGGGGTTGATTAGTGAAGTCTTCAAAAATGGAGACGATCTTAAACGATTGTCAGGAGATCGTGCTATCGGACACGTACGCTATTCCACATCTGGACAGAATAGCATCGAAAACGTACAGCCTTTCTTGTACCATTTCTACGATTTAGATATCGCTATCTGTCACAATGGAAACTTGGTGAATGCCAAGAGCTTGCGACGTAATCTGGAAGAAGATGGAGCGATCTTTCATTCGACATCAGATACGGAAGTGTTAATCCATCTCATTAGACGTAGTCAGAAAGACACGTTGATCAATAAAATAAAGGAAAGTCTGAACCTTGTTAAAGGTGGGTTTACTTATGTTCTTATGACGGAGGAAAAAATGTTCGGTGCTGTTGATGCGAACTCTTTACGCCCACTCGTGATTGGACGATTGCCAAATGGTGCCTATGTGATGGCAAGTGAAACATGTGCGATAGATACCATTGGTGCAGAGTTTGTCCGTAATGTTAACGCTGGAGAGTTGGCAATTATTGATCGCAATGGCCTAACGATTGAAAAATACACAGAGGATACCAGTATTTCCATTGCGGCAATGGAATATATCTATTTTGCTCGACCAGATTCAAACATAGCCGGTGTGAATGTACATACGGCTCGCAAAAGAATGGGAAAACGGTTGGCACTAGAATCCCCTATGGTGAATGCGGATATCGTTATTGGTGTTCCTAACTCGTCATTATCCGCAGCTAGCGGTTTTGCTGAAGAGAGTGGAATCCCCTATGAAATGGGTCTGATTAAGAATCAATATGTAGGTCGCACATTTATCCAACCGACACAAGAACTGCGCGAATTGGGTGCGAAAATGAAGTTATCTGCCGTAAAAGGAGTCGTGCAAGGGAAAATTGTTGTCATGGTAGATGACTCGATCGTCCGAGGTACAACAAGTAAACGAATTGTCACATTATTGAAAGAAGCCGGAGCGAAAGAGGTCCATGTTCGCATCGCTTCTCCTCCCTTGATGTATCCAAGTTTTTACGGAATCGACATTAGCAAATCTGCTGAACTGATTGCTGCAAGAATGACAGTTCCTGAAATGTGTGAGTCTATCGGAGCAGACAGTTTGTCATTTCTCAGCCAAGAAGGCTTAATTGATTCAATTGGATTGAAATTTGATAGTCCTTACTCAGGTTTATGCATGGACAGTTTTAATGGGGATTATCCAGCAGGACTGTATGACTACGAAGAGGACTACCTAAAGAATATGACCGAAATTCAAAAAGAAAATCTTAGGGGAGGGTAATAATGGGAAATGCCTATGCGAAAGCGGGTGTCGATGTCACAGCGGGTTATGAAGCAGTCGAACGCATCAAAAAACATGTCAAACGTACCAAACGGCCGGGTGTTTTTGGTGAAATCGGTGGATTCGGCGGTCATTTTGATCTTGGTGAACTCAACTATAAAAAGCCCATTCTTATATCTGGGACAGATGGCGTTGGTACAAAACTACTGTTGGCCATTGAATCTGGAAAATGGGACACAATTGGAATCGATTGTGTCGCGATGTGTGTCAATGATGTTGTGGCACAAGGAGCAGAACCCCTTTATTTCTTAGATTACATTGCGGTCGGGAAAAACCATCCTGAAGAAATCGAGCAAATTGTAGCTGGTGTGGCAGAAGGGTGTGTCCAATCAGGAGCGGCTTTAATTGGCGGTGAAACAGCTGAAATGCCGGATATGTATGATCCGGAAGATTTTGATTTGGCTGGATTTACGGTTGGTATTGCTGAAAAAGATGCTTTATTGTCTGCTACGTTAGTCAAAGAAGGGGACATGTTGATTGGGTTACCTTCAACGGGAATCCATTCAAATGGTTATTCGTTAGTACGAAAAATTTTCTTTAAAGATCATGCGTATACATTAATGGATAAAATACCAGAATTAGGTGATCAAGAGTTGGGCGATGTTTTATTGACGCCAACAAAAATTTACGTTAATGCTTTACTGCCACTGATAAAAAAACAGTTGCTTCATAGTGCTGCACATATCACAGGGGGCGGATTTGTTGAAAATATTCCACGGATGCTTCCTGAAAACGTACAAGCTCACATTCAGTTAGGGAGCTGGCCAGTGTTGCCAATTTTTCAAACGATGCAAACAATCGGTAAAATACCAGAAGGTGACATGTATGAAATATTCAACATGGGAATCGGCATGGTTCTTTCTGTTGCTCCTGAAAAAGTACCTGAAGTATTGGCCGTTCTTTTAGAGAACAACGAAAAAGGCTATGTGATTGGTTCGGTAATTTCAAAGGAATCAGAGGAAAAGGTCATTTTGAAAGAGAAGCAACTATGAGAATAGCTGTATTTGCTTCAGGAAATGGTTCTAATTTCCAAGCGATAGCAGAGGCAATCGCCTCCAAACAAGTCGATGCAACCCTTTGCTTCCTGTTTTGCGACAATCCGAAAGCCTCTGTCATAGAGCGTGCAAAAAAAATGGGTATCCCTTTTACAGTCTTCAGTCCGAAAAACTATGAGAATCGAGCAGCCTATGAGTCAGAACTATTGAAACAGCTTGAACTAAACGCGGTGGATTTAATTGTATTGGCAGGATACATGAGAATTATTGGGCCGACATTGCTAACGGCGTATGCAAATCGTATCTTGAATATCCATCCTTCTTTATTGCCATATTATCCTGGTAAAAGCAGCATTCAAGACGCATTTGAAGCAAACGAAAAGGAAACTGGTGTGACGGTGCACGTTGTTGATGCAGGGGTAGACACTGGACCCATTATCGCACAAGAGAAGGTGGCTATTTTACCTGAAGATACACTAGACTCTCTGGAGACCAGAATACATCAAGTAGAGCACCGTCTTTTTCCGCAGGTCATTCAAAAAGTGATTGAAAATAAAACCATTAAAAAGAGTGAATAAAAATTGAGGAGTGGCGTAGAGTGACAAGAGCATTGATTAGCGTTTCAGATAAGGCAGGTATTGTACCATTCGCACAAGCATTAGTGGCAAAAGGCATCGAAATTATTTCAACTGGTGGAACCAAAAAGGCATTAGAAGATGCAGGTGTCCCGACCGTTTCTGTCGAAGACGTGACTGGATTTCCAGAAATGATGGATGGTCGTGTCAAAACCTTGCATCCACTTATTCATGGTGGTTTATTGGGGAGACGTGATCTACCTGAACACATGTCGGCAATGGAAAAACACAACATCATACCGATTGATTTTGTGGTGGTAAACCTTTACCCATTTAAAGAAACGATCAGCAAAAAGGATGTTACTTTAGAAGAAGCCATTGAAAATATTGATATTGGCGGCCCTAGTATGTTGCGTAGTGCGGCTAAGAATTATGCAAGTGTGACCGTTTTAACGGATCCAGCTGATTATAGTAAAGTCCTCGATGAGCTGGAAGAAAAAGGAGCAACAACGATTAAAACACGTCAAGCTTTAGCTGCAAAAGTCTTTCGTCACACCGCAAGTTATGATGCCTTGATTGCGCAATATTTGACCACTAGTGTTGGTGAAGAAGAACCTGAAAAATTAACGTTGACCTATGATTTGAAACAAAAACTACGCTATGGTGAAAATGGACATCAAGTCGCTACTTTCTATCAAGAGTCGCTTGTTGTCCCATTCTCGATTGCAAATGCTCGTCAATTACATGGAAAAGAATTATCGTACAATAACATTAAAGACGCAGACGCTGCTATTCGTATCATACGTGAATTTGATGAACCGGCAGTGGTTGCTGTCAAACATATGAACCCATGTGGAGTGGGCATTGCTGAAACGATTGAAGAGGCTTTTGATCGCTGTTACGCAGCGGATCCAGTCTCAATCTTTGGAGGAATCGTAGTTGCCAACCGCCAATTGGATAATGTGACAGCAGAAAAACTGAACAGTATGTTCTTAGAAATCGTTCTTGCGCCAAGTTATACAAAAGAAGCGTTAGATACGCTATCGAAGAAAAAAAATATCCGTATCATGACTTTGGATTTCTCAACTGCAAAAGTAGGCGGCAAAGAAGTTGTTTCTGTATTGGGTGGTATATTGGAACAAACACAAGATATGAGTACTGAAGATACAGTGGTAAATTGGGAAGTACTGACGGACCGTAAACCGACCGAAGACGAAATGAAAGCTATGGATTTTGCATGGAGAATAGTTAAGCATGTAAAGAGCAATGCTATCGTGCTGGCAACTAGCAAACAGACCGTGGGAATTGGGGCCGGTCAAATGAACCGAATCGGAGCTGTTAAGATCGCAATTGAGCAGGCTAAAGCGAGTAACGCTATAGAAGGTGCTGTACTGGCTAGTGATGCTTTCTTTCCTATGAACGATAGTGTGGAATATGCCGCAAAACATGGCATCAAAGCAATCATTCAACCAGGAGGAAGCATTAAAGACAAAGAGTCTATTGAAATGGCAAATAAATACGGAATGACCATGCTGAAAACTGGTGTACGTCATTTTAGACATTAAGAAATAGACTAGAATGCAACACAGTACTGAACAAATCCAAAATACAGCAAAAACTAACTAGGGAGTGTTTTAAAACTATCTTATTAAGCAGCGAGTAGCTGCAACGAGCGCTAGTTCGATTAACTAAAAGTTGATATTCATTTGAGTAGCTACAACAAGCGCTAGTTTGATTAACTGAAAGTCAATATTTACTGTAGTTATCCTATCTTTCTCAGCTAGCCCAAAAATCAGAATAGTTATTAGCTTTCAAACATATCCTAATTCAATAAAAAAAATTGGAGGATTTCGTAGATGAAACTTCTTGTTATCGGCAGTGGTGGCCGTGAGCATGCCATCGCAAAAAAATTCAAAGAAAGCTCATTAGTAGAAGCTGTATATTGTGCTAAAGGAAATATTGGGATGGAAAATGATGGCATCCAATTGGTTGATATTGCAGAAAATGATCATCAAGCGTTGATTCATTTTGTGAAATCAGAAAAAATTACTTGGACGTTTATTGGACCGGAAATAGCTCTGTTTGAAGGATTAGTAGATGATTTCGATAGTGCTGGATTAAAGGTTTTTGGACCAAGCAAAAAAGCAGCAGACTTAGAATGTTCAAAACAATTTGCAAAAGAATTGATGGAAAAATATGCTATTCCAACCGCAACGTATGAAATATTTGAAGATCATAATGCCGCTTTAGCATATGTGGAAAACCAAGGCGTACCCATTGTCATTAAAGCAGATGGTTTAGCAGCTGGAAAAGGGGTAGTCGTTGCGATGACTCTGAAAGAAGCAACAAATGCTTTAAGTGATATGTTAGTGAAAGGGAAGTACGCAGCCGGCAAACCCAAAGTCGTTATTGAAGAATACCTCGAGGGTGAAGAATTTTCTTTATTTGCGCTTGTAAATGGATCGAACTATTATTATGCCGGCGTTGCCCAAGATCATAAACGGGCCTATGATGGGGATAAAGGACCGAATACAGGTGGTATGGGCGCTTATTCTCCAGTACCGCAAGTTTCTGAATCGGTGATTCAAGAAGTTTTGGAGACGGTCATAAAACCAACTGTGAATGCAATGGTTGCTGAATCACGTCCTTTCAAAGGGGTCATTTACGCTGGATTGATGATGACAAAAAATGGTCTGAGGGTCATCGAATTTAATGCTCGTTTTGGTGATCCCGAAACCCAAGTTATTTTGAACCAGCTAGATTCTGATTTGGCACAAGTGATTGATGATATCTTAAATGAAAAAGATCCAGTTATTAAAATGCACACGGACCGCTATACACTAGGTGTTGTTGTTGCAGCTGAAGGTTACCCAGAAAATACGATAAAAGATATTCCGTTACCACAGATGACTACCGCAGATTTAGGTTGTACCATTTATACTGCGGGTATGAAGAAAGAGAAAAGCAGTCTTATTTCTGATGGAGGGCGTATTTTATTTGTTGCAGCACAAGGTTCAACGTTACAAGAAGCCCAAGACAAGGCTTACCACTACTTAACGAATAATCCGATAGCGCATACGTTCTATCGTTTTGATATCGGAGAAAAAGCCATCCAGTTTACAAAATAAGAGTACTGAGGGGGAAAAGATGCAGTTTCTGAAGTAGTTGGAAGGAATAGTTTTATTGTGATTTTCTTTTATTTTTAATGCCTTTTGTTTTGGACAATGCCTTTTGTGTTATATGATGTCTATAGAGATATCTATACAACAGGTAGATGGCACAGTAGAGAAACAAAAATTGAAAGGAGCACGAATAAAATGAAAACATCAAAATTAATCAATATGGGTAAGGATCATGCACATGACGCATTTGATATGGCCAAAGATTATCTTCCTTCGACACATCAGTTAGCTAAATCGAAGATGAAGACAGATAAGATGCTTGCTAAGGGAGTCACTAAGGTAATGCCCAAAAAAGTAAAACGAATGGGATTAGCAAAATTAATTATTTTACCTCTAGCAGGAGCGTTAGTTGGATTATTGTTTGCACCTAAATCCGGGAAAGCCTTACGAACAGATATAAAAGATAAGTTCGCTGATGCAAAAGATACTGGCATGGAAAAAGGGAAAGAATGGAAAGAAAAGGGCTTAGAAAAAGCTCAAGACATGAAAGAGAACCACATGGAAAAAACGGATATAGAACATAAGACTGGCTCTTCCGATAAAACAGAGTCAGCTCATGGAAATGTTCATGGTACGCCGGCGGAACCAACTGAAGATCAAACTATTCCAGCTGATAAATTGGCTGAAACATTAGATGATTTAGGCTATGATTCTGAAGAAGAATTAACAGAAGAAGAAAAATAATTAAAATTAAAAAAAGCCACCTTGTTCTGTCATGTAAAGATGACAGAACAAGGTGGCTTTTTTTGGAAATCGATATAAAAAGTTTATTATTTTACTTTGACCACGAGTTTTGCTCTGGTATAAAAATAGATTAAGCAACTAGAAGATGATTCCATTGATACCGATAATGTTAAGTTATCTTGGAACATTATGCTTGTAGGACTCTTTAAGTGAAAATAAATTTTCAAGATGTTGTTTTCTTTCTTCAGGCATTTGTTTCGCCATTTCAACGATCAACGTATCAATCAGGGCTACGACCGACGTCATGGAATGGTAGTCATCGGGTATGCCTCGTGCTACAAAAAAAGTTGTAATGCCTTCTTCAGAAGTAGAGTTATAATGCCTGTCTGCAAAAGACAGAATAGGAACTTTGATTTTTTTTCCATAGTCTTCTACCAGTTTGATTTCTCTAGGGACAGAACCGAACCCAAAAAGAACAATGGCATCTTCTTGCGAAAGGTTATTTAATTTCTCAAAAAGTTCTGAACCACTTGCAGTAACGAACTGGATATCCAAGTCAAAGCGATTCAAACGGAAAACGAGTAAGTCAGCAGGACTTTTAGCAGCACCTTTGGCAAATACATAGATTTTTTTAGCTTTTAACAGTAAGTGAATCGCCTGATTCAATGTTTGCATATCCAGATGAGAGACGGTTTCTATCAAATGCTGAATTTCTTTGAAAATGAGTAAATTGTCTTTAGCATTCAAGTCACCTTCTTCAAAACTATTTTGGAGTTTTTTAGCAGGAGAGACTTGTATGTCAGATAAAATGGCCATTTTCATTTCTTTAAATGACGGATAACCAACTTTTTTTGAAAAACGAGTAATGGTTGCATCGCTGATTCCTAGTTCATTAGAGATCTCTGTTATGGTTAAAAAAGGAATCGTTTCAATATTCGAGTAGATATATTCCAATATTACAAGCTGACTTTTGGTCAGGGAATCCTTAGGAATGGTAAAGGTATGTGTAGCCATGTTTTCCTCCTTTAAGGGTTACTTATCATTTATTGTAGCATAATTTTTCTGGTTTAATGAGTTCGTTAATGAAAATTAATTTTCTTTTACTTATTTTAATGAAAAAAAATACTACATTTTTACTTTAAATTTGCGGGTAATTTACATTCGTTCGGTAAGATAACCGTGTACTAAATAAAACATAAACTATTGGAGGAATTACTTTGCATTTAAAAGGAAAACGAACGGAACTTACGCAAGCACAAAAGATGATGATTTTCGTCTTATCTATGTCTTTATACGGTCTGGCTACATTGTTCACAGAATTGATTCCATCTGTTCAATTGGGTATCGTTGAATTATCAGTTGAGTATTTTGCTTTTATTCCCTTAACGTTAGCAATTTTATTTGATCCACTATCAGCTGCATTAGGTGCAGCTACTGGAGAAGTGATTTTTAGTGAAATTATGTTAGGCCAATTCGGTGGTGTCGGAGAAGTTGAAAAATTTGTTCTTTTCTCTTTAGGCATCTATATCGCTGGAATGATGGTCAATGATCCTCTTAATAAAGTCCAAGTTGCCATCGCTTCGTTTACGGGCATCTTCATTCACCAATTTTTAGGGGGGTTAGTCGACATTTCAAAAGTGGTGTTTGCGGTTGAAGACTTTGAAGCTGTTCAAGGGTTACCTGAATCAGTGTTTTTCACTGAAGGATTTGCCATAGTCAATGATTTGCTATTCTCTGGAATCTTATTCTGTGTGCTCCCAACGTTATTTTTAGTCCCAAGACTATATAAAAAAATTGAACCGTTATTAGGGATGCGTCCAAGAACTCCTAAAAATAGACCATCCTTTGGAGCAGTACTAAACGTTAAAGCCATCTTGATGGCAGTAGGTTTATTCCTAATAGCCGTAATAACTGAATTCATGGCGGAAACAGGGATTAACTTTATTGACTGGGAAGCAAGTTGGGCAGAAAGTCCTGAAGCAGTCTTTGCAGGCATTGTCCTTACGTTAGTTTTGATCGTAGGCATCATACTTGTTATCAGAAAAAATAAAACGATTGGTGTAGGTGAGTAATTTGATTGAGATCAAAAATCTCTACTTTAATTATCCAAGTCAGGAAAACTATCAACTGGAAGAGATCAATTTAACGATTGAAGATGGAGAGTTCGTAGCTATCGTTGGAAACAATGGAACGGGTAAATCAACTCTATGCAAATTGTTGAATGGAGTGATTCCACATTTTATCGATGGCGATGTGAGCGGATCCCTTAAAATAAATGGAGTGGAAACTGTGGATTCAACCGTTTCAGACTTGGCACATACGATTGGCTATGTCTATCAAGATTTTGAAAACCAGTTGATTCGTCCAAAAGTGTTGGATGATGCTGCCTTTTCATGTCTGAACAATGGTTTGGAAGACTATGTTGAACGTGGGATGGAAGCCTTAGAGTTAACGGGGTTAGAAGAACAATCGGATGAGTATATCTGGCAGCTATCTGGTGGTCAGAAGCATTTACTGGCGTTAGCAGGAATGACAGCTTTAAGACCAGATATCTTGATTTTGGATGAACCGATAGCGCAACTGGATCCTTATCATGCACTCAAAACGTATGATGTACTGAAGCGATTTAATAAAGAATTAGGCAAGACGATTGTTGTGATTGAACACCATACAGACTTTATTGGTAAATATTGCGATTCGGTTATTTTCATGAAAGACAATCGAATTCAGTGGAAATTACCTGTAAAAGAAGCGCTCGTTAGAGTAGAAGAATTGATGGAAGGCTCGATCTTTCCACCACAAATTACTCAAGCAGCACATCAGTTAGCTCAAATTTCTGAAAGGAATGCTTTAACCCTGCCAATCAATCACGATCAAGGGAAAGATTATTTCAAAGAGTATGCACTACAGACTGTTGAAAAAACCATGCCTAGTGTTCGTTCAAAACAGGATGATGCCATGATTTATTTAAAAGACGTTTCGCTCAGCTACGATATGATCAAAGGAGATAAAAAACCCATCTTTGATTCATTGAATCTTACAATCAACAAGGGAGAGAGAGTAGCACTGATTGGAAATAACGGTGCAGGTAAATCAACGCTGCTTAAGTTACTGACAGGACTAATCAAACCAGACAGCGGAGAAATAGAGTTGGATGGTAAAGACATTATCCGGTTAAAACCGGAGCAGATCTCAGATACAATCAGTTATGTTTATCAGAATCCTGAGAATATGTTTATCGATGACAGCATCAAACGCGATATTGCTTTTTCAATGAAAGCAAGAAATATAAAAGACTATAAAGAACGAACAGAGGCTCTGTTACGCCAGTTTGATTTAGTAGAGCTAGCTGAAAGAGATGGACGGCTACTTAGTGGAGGACAGATGCGCAGAGCTTCTCTAGCGATCGGGGTAGCGTTGAATCCGCAAATCATGCTATTGGATGAACCCACAGCCAATCTGGATATTGCAACAAGAAAAAGTATTACGAAAACGCTTGATGATCTGAAAGATAGCTTGGAAACGACTATTATTGCCACACATGATATGCAGTTGGTAGCAGAGTGGGCGAATCGAATTGTTGTTCTTCATGAAGGGAAAGTTATTGGAAACGGTACAAGAGAAGAGATTTTTCATGATGAAACATTACTTCAGTTAGCTGGAATCGATCCGCCAGAAATCTTTAAATTGGCAAAATCGATGAATTCGGATGCTTCTATCTATACAGTTGATCAATTTGTGGATCAGTTACAGAAGAAAGAAGGGGTCTTGTCATGATGAAAGTGAATGAAAATTTCTTAGATAAATTTACGATCACGTCCTTGAAAAATCAAGTGTTGAAAAATGCTTACGGAAATGACGAAACTTTTGTTGCCTCACTAGATCCACGTACATTATTCATCTGGTATGTTCTCTTTGGGATCATTCCCTGGTTCATTACAAATTATTGGGTATTAGCCGGCTTATTTATTTTTGTAGCCATCACGACTAAGTTAGCACGAACAGTGCCCCTTATTTTATTCGTCTTTTGTATCGGACTTTTGTCAGAAACAGGTTTTCTGTTTCTATTCATCTTATTATTCGGTGGTGATTGGTCTGCACTGATTCCAGTGCTCCAGCTGACATTGAAAATCGGCGTTGTCTCATTAGCTTCGATTACGACCTTTGCGGGGATGGATCCTGATAAATTATCTAATGGACTCTTATCGATTGGTTTACCTGATCAGTTCGCATTCAGTATTTCTTATGGTTACCGAATCTTACCGATCATTATGGAAGAATTCCAGAGTGTCAATCTTTCCTATAGATTGAGAGGCGTACAACCCGATTCAAATGGCTTTATGGGTAAGATCCGTTTTATTATGTATCAGTTAAAAATCGTCATGCGTTCATTCTATCCCTTGATGCTGAATATGGCTAAACGAAGCCGAACAACAGTAGAAGCACTGGAAATAAAAGGCTATCGTAATTCAATGACCGATCCTAGGGTGAAAAAAATGAAATTGAAAACATTAAACTTCACTTCAAAAGATCTTGCATTTTTAGCAAGTTCAGTTTTGTATTTTGCTTTAGTCGTTACGGCAGCGCTTATCGCACCTAAATTAGTTTAAACGGAGGAACTTATTTTGAAAATAGATTTTCACACACATGGTAAATTAGCTAAAAACTTACCATTCTCAGAAGAATATACTGTACAGTTATTTAAAGAGGCAAAAGCAAGAGGTTTGGATGCACTCTGTCTGACGGAGCATTTCAACACTCAGGAATTCGAAAAAATTTATGGCTACATTACAGAGCACTACCCAAAAGATGGAGACACTTATTTAGTAGAAGGTGTACGTGTATTTCCTGGATTAGAAGTAGATATTCAAGAAGGTGGCCATAATTTAGTTATCGGACGATTTGAAGATATTTTGGAGATCCGTCGTCGCGTTTTACCAGAACCAGATGAAGCATTTCTACCCGCAGAAGACTTGTTTTCTATCATCAAAGAATACAATGTGCTTTTTGGAGCTGCGCATGTTTACCGAAGTGGATGCAACAATCTAGCATTATCGGATGATTTGATCGACTGTTATGACTTCTTTGACTTGAATGGAAAAGATACAGGATTGATGGGATTGAGTAATAGAAAAAATATTGAAGCCATAGCTGCTAAGTACAATAAGCCGGTTTTAGCGGGAAGTGATACACATCAGTATCTCCAATATGGTGTGTTGTATAATGACTTTGACAAAGACGTGAATACCATTGATGCACTGAAATATGAAATTGAAAAAAAAGCTTATACTGTCGAAATCGATAAGGGCATCAGTCAGAAAGTCGAAGCAGCAACGCTACTGAAAAAAGCGTTAAAAGAATTACAAAAAGTAGGCGGGCGTTACGATATCAACCTTGCTAAAGTTAAACTTTAATCTATAATTTATAAAACAGAAAGAAGATGATCTCGCTAATGAATCGAGATTATCTTCTTTCTATGTCACATTAGATATGTGGATATAAGCTAGTTCGCTTTGTTGCTCCGTCAACTAAACTACTTAATTAAATCTATAGTGACAAATATATCAGTATTAACTTTTATTACATTATGTATTACACTGAATTTGTTAAAAATGATCGACATCTAAGAAAGAAGGAAAAATATGAAGAGTAGAGCAGCAGTAGCATTTGGTCCAAATGAACCACTTAAAATTGTTGAGATCGATGTAGAAGAACCAAAAGAAAATGAGGTATTAGTTAAAATATTGTATACATCTGTTTGTCATACGGATGCATTTACGTTGTCTGGAGATGATCCAGAAGGAGTTTTTCCAGCTGTCTTAGGTCATGAAGGTGGAGGTGTGGTTGAATCTATAGGTAAAAATGTCACTTCCGTAAAACCAGGAGATCATGTTATACCACTTTATACAGCAGAATGTGGAAAGTGTGAATTTTGTCTTTCTGGCAAAACAAACTTATGTAGTGCAGTCCGTGAGACGCAAGGTAAAGGGTTAATGCCTGATGGAACAACTCGTTTTTCATATAAAGGAGAGCCAATTTATCATTATATGGGAACCAGCACTTTTAGTGAGTACACAGTTGTAAATGATATCAACTTAGTAAAAGTTGACGAAAATGCTCCTTTGGACAAAATTGCTTTACTTGGTTGTGGAGTTACTACAGGTCTGGGAGCAGTTAAAAACACTGCAAAAGTTGAAGAAGGCGCTGTAGCAGCTGTATTCGGTCTTGGTGCAATTGGTTTAGCCGCTATTCATGGATTAAAGAAAGCAAACGCCAAACGCATCATTGCAATTGATATTAATCCTAGCAAATGGGAATTAGCTAAAAAAATGGGTGCAACTGATTTTGTTAATTCAAAAGAATATGATCGCCCAATCCAAGAAGTTATTGTAGAAATGACAAATGGTGGTGTAGATTATAGCTTTGAATGTATTGGTAACGTTGATGTAATGAGATCTGCACTTGAATCTTGCCATAAAGGATGGGGTGAAAGTATTATCCTTGGTGTAGCAGGTGCTGGAAAAGAAATTCAAACACGTCCATTCCAATTAGTTACCGGACGCGTATGGCGCGGATCAGCATTTGGTGGAGTAAAAGGAAGAACTGAATTACCAGGAATGGTTCTGGATTTCATGAATGGTGAAATTGATTTAGATTCATTTATTACTCACAACTTAGAATTTAAAGATATCAATGAAGCATTCGATCTATTACACAAAGGTGAATCAATCCGCACTATCCTGTCTTATTAAGAATTGTTTTTTTTCGCAAATAATTTTTTAGAAAAACAATCAGCGATGCAAATCCATTCTAAAAAAAGGAATTGGAGACGATTAAGCTAACTGCAGTCGTGAAATAAAAGAATCATCTTTTGATTGTTTGGATATCAAGTGGACATGTTTAGAACTATTAGATGATTTCATCATTTATAAAAGAACAGTTAGAGTTTCATATCGCTGAATCAAAAACAATAAATCCAAGGAGTGAAGTATATGACAAACATTAAATTACACCCAAGATTAGATAACGGAATCCAAGATTACCCTGAAGTAGAAGGATTCGGTGGGGGCACATTAACGTGTCTTTGTGAATCGAATAAAGTAGAGGTCAAAGTAAGCTCACAAACGCTACACAACCACGCATGTGGCTGTTCTCAGTGTTGGAAACCAGAAGACGCTAGGTTTTCTTTAGTAGCTGTAGTTTCTCGTGAAACAGTTGAAGTCATTAACAATGAAGATAAGTTAGAAGTAGTTGATGAAACAGCGGCAATCCAAAGACATTATTGTAGAGATTGTGGTGCACATATGTATGGTCGTATAGAAAATAAAAATCATGCATTTTACGGATTAGACTTTATTCATACAGAATTATCAGAAGAAAAAGGATGGTCTGCACCAAAATTCGCAGCCTTTGTTTCATCTGTAATCGAAACAGGTACACCAGCTTCTAAAATGGCGGATGTTCGTAAAGAATTAAATAATCTGGGACTACCGACTTACGATACCTTGTCTCCTGAGTTAATGGATTTAATTGCTACTAAAGCTGCGGAACTAAAGGGTACGTTACAAGTATAAGGATTCTCTTTTTACAAAAATCAAATAATAAGTTAACACTATTTTTGTTGATACTTCAATTATTGTAAAGAATTGTTAGCATTTAAATAGTTCTCTTTAACAGCTAATTGACAATTAGGAGTCTGGTTTACTACCGGATTTATACTTGTCAGTTAGCTGTTTTTAAACTATAAAATATACTCAATAATACAAACAATCTAAGTCAGGATAACCTTCAAATAAGACCTTGAGCACTCTTTAATAGAGTTTTCAAGATCTTATTTAATACTAACTATTTAATTTTTACTAGTATATTTAAGGAACGTAAATGGAGCACAGTTCAATTATTTATAATTAATTGAAAAGTCCAAATCCACCATTCCAGCTAATTTTTTCAGAACCAGCTAGAGTCAATTGTAGGAATCCTAAAGCTTCCAATTCGCGTGCTCTCTTCAAAGAACCAGCATCAAGAGTCGCTAAACCACTACCATCTAAAGCATCAAAAACTTGATTCTTAGCATCTGTGTCGTCACCTGCAACTAAAACAGTTGTTGGATGTGAATCACCAATAGTTTTGCTTGTCAAAGTTCCAGCAAATGTTGTGTTGAAAGCTTTCAATACTTTAGAGTTTGGAAGTGCTTTTTGAACTTCAGCTGCTGCTGAACTGTCAGAAGGAACAACCAAAGAATCAAATGTAGCAAAATCAAGCGGGTTTGTAATATCAATAACAACTTTTCCGGCTAATTTTTCTGAATTTTCTTCCACGATAGAAGAAAGTGCTGAATAAGGAACAGCCAATACTACGATATCGCCTAATTGATCTGATGATTCACCGCTACCGATGTAAGACACAACGTTTCCTGCTGTTTCGAAGTTACCGCCAATTGCTGAACCCATATTTCCTTTACCAAAAATTGTAATGGTTGCCATGTTTATTTTCCCCCTATAATGTCTTTTTTGAAGTACAAGTTGAGTATAACACTTATATTTAGTAAGTAAAAAAGATTCAAATTCGCAAATATTTTTTTATTGAGGCAGGATCATTCTGCTGCAAATTCTGTTACAGGACGCTTTTCGTATTTTATCAATTAAACATATTATGAAAGAAAGTTTAGAGAAGTTGATACAATTATATATATAGATTTTCTCTGATCTAACTATAACAAGATTTTTCCGCAACGAGACTTAAATATTTAGCAACTTCTGAGGTTTCAGTCAGATTGATGATTACCTGACAGAATCTTTCTGCAGTTGGATGTGCTTCGAGCTAACTTAAAGAGATACCTTCTATCTATTTAATTGTATCTATTCGTGCTATAATGAATAGCTTAAGGTTTACTTAGAACGGATGCAAAGAAAGCCTCCGCCTATCAATAAACTATGGAGGTGTAAGAAAATGAATAAACAATGGACAATCGATTCAATCAAGGAATTTGTTGAAAAAAATTCGGATAGCAAGTTGTTAACAACAGAATACCGTGGTTTTTCTCAAAAACTACAATTTGAATGTGCATGCGGTAATACATTCGAGAAATCCTTTACAAAATTTAAAAATAAAAATCAACGCAAGTGCGAAGTTTGCCAACCATTAAAAGAAGCATTTTAACAAATAGCAATTAAAAAAACTCCTTGTCGAATACTATGTATAAAATAGGAGGAGTCAAAAATTTCAGTAAATTTAAAAAGCGTGAGCAGCTGGCTCACGCTTTTTTTTATAAAAATAGGTTTGAGTGATCTTCTTCATCTTAAATAAGACATTAACTTATTTTGTATCAACTAATTAAAAGGTTATTTTTATTCTTTTGACCATTTTTCAACAAATAGTTCAATGGGCAATTTTAACTCTTCATAGCGTTCTTCTAATTCTTGACGGGTCCAATTCCACCATGCAATTTGAGCAAGTTTTTCTTTGATAGCTTCTGGAAAACGATCTTTTATGTGTTTTGCAGGTACTCCCCCAACAATAGTATAGGGTGGTATATCTTTAGTCACGACAGCGCCGCTTCCAATGACCACTCCATCTCCCACAGTAACACCAGACTGAATGATCACGCCATGGCCGATCCAGACATCATTGCCAATAGTTGTATAGTTCTCCCGTCTTTTTCCCAAGAAATCTGTATCATTTTCAGGGAAACCATAGCCGCTACCATTGTAGGCAAATATATGTTGAGAAGGACGTTCATAAGGATGATTTGTGGGACCAATTCGAACCATATCGGCAATACTGTTAAAACGGCCTAATTTTGAATTTTGGATGAAGCAATAATCTCCAGTATACGTATAGCTGCCGAATTCTGAGTGATCAACCGCATTTTGTTTGCCAATTTCGTTATATTCACCAAAGAGGGTGTCTTTGATTTGACTGTCTTTTCCAATGACAGGACGATCTGGGTATAGTTTTGTTGGTTCAATATGCATAGCCTCAAACCTCTCCATCTTTTCTTTTAGTGTATCGAATGATAAAATAAAAAGCAACAGTTCAAAATATGATTCATTGCATGACTACGAGAACGAGACAGTAGAAGAAACGGGGCAGAGCTATATGTATAAGTTACGACTGATTGATTCAATTCCTGATGGACTTATCGCTAGATTGCAGCAACCAAACTTTGAAATTAGCCAAGAGAAAGAGACTGAAGGAATCTTAGTTCGAAGTTCCAACGTTCCTGATGAAGCGATCACAGAAGAACTATTGGTTATTTCTCGATCAGGTGTCGGTGTCAATACAATCAATCTAGAAGCTGCTACTGAAAATGGAACAGCTGTTTTGAACACGCCAGGGGTCAATGCAAATGCAGTTAAAGAATTGGTTTTGGCTTGCCTCTTTTTAACGGTACGTCCTGTTGCGACAGCAGCGGAAATGGTTCGCACACTTAAAGGTCCGGATATACTTGGACAAGCAGAATCCAAACGCTCAGACTACGTTGGGCAAGAACTTCAAGGAAAAACAATTGGCTTACTAGGAATGGGGGCTATCGGCACCCAAATTGCTAGAAGCTGTTATGATTTAGGAATGGAAGTATTGGGCTACGCTAGACGGGAACATGATATTGATTATGTAAATCAAGTCGATTTAGATGAATTGCTTCATCTTTCAGATTTTGTCGTCGTTGTTCTGCCGTTGACTAATGAAACCAGAGATTTACTAACGGAAGAAAAATTGAGTCAAATGAAAAAAGGAGCCTATTTGCTCAATTTTGGACGTGACCCGATCGTGAACAATACAGGAATATTGAAAGTCTTGCAGGATGAAATCATAGCCGGGTACATTACTGATTTTCCTCAAGAAGAATATATTGGACACCCGAATATCTTAATGCTTCCCCATATTGGTGGAACTACTCAGGAAGCTCTAAAGGGTGGAGACCGACTCGCTGTAAGAGCATTGCGTAATTTTTTATTATTTGGAACGGTTAGAGAATCTGTCAACTTTCCAGCTACTCGTCTTGTGTTTCAGTCCCCATACCGTCTTACCATTTTTTATCAAAAAACTAGAAAAGCATGGTCCAAAATCATGAACTATTTGGACCAAGAAAACCTTAAAATTGGAAACATGACCAGTAATGGAAAAGATGGATACGACTATATGCTGATTGATTTAGAAGAAAGTTTTGACCGAATAGAACCTGTTGCAAAAAAAATTCAGGATATTCCTTCTGTTAAACGAGTACGTATATTATCCAAACCAAGTTAACACTGTTTATCTGTTCGTTAAACATAAAAATGGCAATTATCTAAAAAACGCAGATGATTTTATTGTCTGCGTTTTTTATTTTATCAATAATTGAGCAGCCGACCATTGTCATGCCACTGTCCATAAAGTTTATTTGCTCTGGTACTTTCAATAAATTTATCCAATCGTCTATTAAAAAGTTCTGGATCATTTTTATAGCCTTGAATGTTGTCGATTCTGATTCTTCTGTAGAGTTCAGGGAAGCTAAGAAAATTCTGATAAACTTGGTCATCTTCTTTTAAACGAGTTTCAATTATTTGATCGATGATAAATGATTCAGGACGCATATCCGGAAGAACTTTCAAGCCTGCTTCTGTCATTAAACCCAGTTTTTCTAATCTTCTTACACGCTCTTTATTTAATTCTGTCCAGTTGCTTTTTTTCCTTCTTGGAGAAATTCGTTGAGCAGATTCCTTCTCGGAGATTTTTTTCTTGATGCCATCGATCCAACCAAAACATAAAGCTTCTTCAACGATGTCTAGATACTGAACAACTTCTGAGGTTTCAGTCTTATTGATAACTACCCAACAAAAGCTTTCTGTAGATGAGTGTACCGCAAGCCAATTTCTTAAGTCTTGTCTGTTCGTAATAGTAAGCGCATTTTCGATTTCCATTTTTGAATAGATCCTTTCTAATTAGGAATGGGTAATAGAATGACGATAGTATATTGGAAGGCTGCTACAAACGGATAGAAGTTTGAATCGTTTTTATGAATACAGCTGCTGCTTTTGAAAGAATAGCATTCTTTTTCCATATTATATTTAAGCTAGCCTCCAAATTGGGTTTTAGTGGAACAAATGTTAAATCTGTTCCTTGAGTGTTTATGATCCCATCAATACATAGTGCGCAACCTATACCTTCTTTTATCATGATCGAGGCATTATACAAAAGGTTATAGGTGCCGATGATTTGTTGACTGTCGAGATTTTTCCCTAGCCATTCACCGATTTGATCATCAACTAAAGATTGGCTTGAAACAAAGAGCGAAAGAGACTTTAGATCTTCAGGTAAGATAGCTTCTTTTTTTGCATAAGGATGGTCTTTGTAGAATAAAATACCCCATTGATCGGTTCTAGGCAGTCTTAAGTAATCGTATTTTTTCTTTTCTACTGGATCTATGACGATCCCAAAATCCAAGATCCCTTTGTCCAATTTCTCAGAAACATCGTCTGCATTTCCACTATATAAATGGATTTTTACATCAGGATATTCTTCAGTTAAGACACGTACACTTTCAGCTATAAATTGCATGGCTTTGGTTTCGCCACCGCCAACAACGATTTTCCCGCTGATCGTTTCTTTACTCGATAAGTTTGTCATTGTGGTGTCGACTAATGAAAGGATCTCTTTACCACGGTTCACCAAATAGTGTCCATCTTCAGTTAAGGTTATTTCGCGGTTTCCGCGAGTAAATAATCGAACGCCTAATTCTTCTTCCAGTTCTTTTAGTTGCTTAGATAAGGTCGGTTGAGACAAATGTAAGGATTCTGCTGCTTTACTAATTGTTTTTTCTTGAGCCACCGTCAAAAAATAATTTAATACACGAAAATCCAATATGTATCCCTCCTATGTATAGTTAAAAAGCATAGCTGCGTATGCTATATAAGTATTAGTCAGATTCAGTTTATCTTAGTATGATGGGTTTAACAAGAAATAACGATATAGGTGGTGAAGAGCTATGAAAGACTTATTAAGCCGAATTATTAGGAAAGAAATAGTGAAAGGATCCTCTTATTTTGAAGAAATACATGAGCAGAAGGCAGGAAACGAAAGGTTAGTCATGGAATTGAATACCGGTTACCATACTCCCGCAGAGGTTCGAACTTCTCTTGAAAAAATTACGGGGGAATCGATTGATTCTTCGGTTACTGTATCGTTGCCTTTTTACACAGACTTTGGAAAACACATTTCATTTGGGAAAAATATTTTTATCAATCAAAACGTCACGTTTGTCGATTTAGGCGGTATTTTTCTTGAAGATAACGTCTTGATTGGACCTGGCGCGCGTTTGCTCACAGTGAATCATTTGGTGGATCCAGCAAAAAGAAGAGGAATCATCGTAGATTCGATTCGAATTAAAGAGAATGCTTGGATCGGAGCAAACGCAACCGTTCTGGCTGGCGTAACGATTGGCAAAAATGCTATTGTTGCAGCAGATGCTACAGTCACTAAAGATGTACCAGACAATGTGATTGTTGCGGGTACACCTGCGAGAATCACTAAAGAAATCGTCTTTCATTAATCTGTTGAAAAATAAAAAGAGATAGAAAGAAGGAACTGAAAATGGTAGTAAACGAAACGTATACATTAGCAAATGGAGTTGAAATTCCTAAATTAGGTTTAGGAACTTGGATGATAGATAATGAAGCAGTCAAAGCAATCGAGAAATCACTTGAACGTTTAAATGTGGATTATATCGACTTAATGATTATTCATAGTCCGCAGCCTTGGGCAAATTTCCGTGATGGCAACCATTACTTCGAAGGAAACTTAGAAGCTTGGCGCGCCTTAGAAGAAGCGTATGAAGCAGGAAAATTACGTGCAATCGGTGTATCTAATTTCGAGCAAGTAGACTTGGAAAACTTGATCACTAACGGAAAAGTCACACCAATGGTAAACCAAGTTCTTGCACACATTACAAATGTTCCAACTGACGTCATTGAGTATTGTCAAAGTCAAGACATCATTGTCGAAGCATACTCACCAATTGCTCACGGAGCTATTCTTGATCATCCAGTTGTTAAAGCGATGGCTGAAAAGTATCAGGCTTCACCTGCTCAATTAAGTATTCGCTATGTCTTGCAATTAGGCACAGTTGCTTTACCTAAAACGACGAATAAGGATCATATGAAATCGAATGCTGATATCGACTTTACAATCTCTGAAGAGGATATGAATATGTTAAACGAGTTGCCGCTTATCGAAACTTATGGTGACGATCAGGTTATGCCAGTGTTTAGTTCACAATACAACAAAAAGTAAGTGATATGCGTTATACTAATTGTAAGTTGAATTATTTATTGAGAGGAGTTTTTTAATGAAAGTATTAGTTGTAGGTGCCAATGGGAAAGTAGCTCGTCATTTTGCAGATTTTGCTAAAGAGGATTCTGCTATTGAAGAAATCGCAATGATCCGTAAGGCTGAACAAGTTAGTTTCTTCGAAGAACGAGGAATTGAAACGGTTCTCTTAGATCTTGTTAAAAATTCAGTAGATGAATTGGCAGACGCTATGAAAAATGTCGATGCAGTTATCTTCAGTGCTGGAGCTGGTGGAAGTGGTTTGGACAAAACCATTTTGATTGACTTAGATGGAGCCATTAAAGCAATGACGGCTGCAGAACAAGCTGGCGTTAAACGTTTTGTTATGGTCAGCACATTCCGTACTGGACGTGAAGCCATGTCTCAAGAACAGGATTTACAAATTTACACCATCGCAAAAAACTATGCGGATGAATGGTTAAAAAATCGTACAGATCTAGATTGGACGATTGTGCATCCTGGTATACTAGTTGATGAACCTGGTACTAATCAAATAAAAGTTGGTATGGGACAAGACATTAATGAAGTTCCACGCCAAGATATAGCTAAAACGTTGATTTCGGTACTTCATAATGACAACACGATCAAACAAGAATTTGAAGTTCTATCTGGTAATACAGCTGTTGAAGAAGCTGTCCGTAATTTAAAATAATTAAGCCAAAGACCCCAAAAGCTTAGCTTTTGGGGTCTTTTTATGCAGTAAAGCACATCATATGATTGGTGAGATTGTTTGATTTTTCTAAATTTCGCCCCAGCTTTGTTTACTTTAATTCCAGCATCCATAAGCTGTAAGCATGAGAATCTTCCTGCATCTCTGTCACATATCGGTTTGTTACCGTATTTTCATGGATCAATGCAGCAACTACTTCTGCTTTGCGTTGTTTTACCTGTTTGAAAACCGGATAGGACATCGCCAATCCCAAACCCAGATGCTTAGAGTCTACACCTAAATACAGAATGATATAACGTTTAGCACGCCATTTTTTATAGATAATTTTCGCTAGATTTAGTAGATTCATTTTTTGATAAATCAAATTGCCATAATCCGGCAAAGTAATCAAAAAGCCAACGAGCTGCTGATCTTTATAGGCCAACTTCACCATAGAAAAATCGATCACTTGTTTTAAATCGGCAAAAATTTGACTGAATTGTTCAGCTGTAACCTCTTGATACAATGGAAAGTCTTTGTAGAGTACTCTTAAAAGTTTAAAGACTTCAAGCGAAACGGTTGGCCAATCTTCTGGTTTAGGAGAAACAAAACGATAACCTTTTTCCACAAATAAATGATAACGTTTGGCTAGTTTTTTTGATTCATATTGAGGTGGAATCGAACGATAAAAATTTGACGTGTAGTGTTCGACCTCTTTAAAACCGGCCGCTTGCCATAACTTCGGATAATACGATGGATTGTGCGGTTCACTCGTAAATGGTGCTCGTTCAAATCCTTTAACTTTCATTCGATAGCCTAGCCAGAAACTTCCTTGAACAGGACCAATGATGCGCTGCACATTTTTGTCTCGTACTTTTTCACTCAGTGTTTGGATAAACTGAATCATGACGGTTACATCATCTACTGCTTCAAAATACCCTAAGTAATAGTCTTCCAAGTGATGCGGTTTTATTAGAGCCCCGCGAATTACCATTTGACCCTCTTGGTAACCATTGAATGCTTGGAAAGTATAGGTTGGACTCAACGGATGCTGTCCACTGATCTGTGCTTGTTCCTCTGAGACGGATTGCATCAATTCCTCTTTTTTATAAATTCGTTGTGGGAATTGCAGGAAATCGGTTTCTGATTTTTCACCTGAAAACACTGGAATGATTTTTAAAGAATTATGAGTAATCATTTTCATCCTCCAAACGTTTGATCAGGCCGGTCTGTCCGTTTATTTCAATCCATTCTCCAGTCGTTAGTTGTTGTGTGGCTTGTTGGACATTGACGACAGAAGGAATACCTAATTCGCGAGAGATGATTGCTGTATGAGATAATAACGAGCCTTTTTCCGCAATGATCCCTTTTGCTTGGGTCAGTAAATACACCCATCCTGGATCCGTCATTTTTGTGACGATAATTTTATTATAGGATTGCTGAACATTAACGGCTTGAATATCTTCGACAACTAAAACTTGCCCTCGAACTATGCCTTTTGAACAACCGATTCCTTGGAAGTCCTGCTGGTTGGTCGAGACTGTCTGCTGCTGATTGATCGTTTGTGGATATTTTTCGAAAATACTTCCAGCATAGATCAACCGGCTGAATGCAGGTAATTGCTGATCTACTAATCGTTTATGCTTCCGTTTTTGTATCTCTGTTTGCATATTTGAAAGATCTCTATGGCTAGCCAAATCGAAAAGTTCAGTCATCGTTAAATAAAACACATCCTCTGATTGCTCAAGACGGTTTTCTTTTACCAACTGCTCGCCCATAGTGATAAAGATGAGTCGCATCATTCCGTAAATTCGCGTACGATTCAAGCGAGAACTTTCTCTGTATTTGATCCCTGTCATAGCGCGTTTCTTCAGCCCATTCACCAATGGATTCCGTGATTTGTTTGTTGCCGTTGCTTTAGATTCGGTACGCATCGCTGTTTGCGGCAATTCCAATTGCTGTTGGATCAGTTGAATTAATGAAAAAGGATGACTACGAAAGGTTGCCGTCTCTAATTTTAATTCTTCTGGAGCTCGATCTCCAAATTGTTGAATGAAACGTCGGATATCTTGTGTGATTGGATGCAAATCTGTCTCAATAAAATCAGCTGCAAGTTCCGAAGAAATGCTTTCAATTATTTTTCGATAGTCGCTATGTTGTTCTTCCTGAATGGTATAAATGATTTTATTAAGTTCAAACACTGGCTTCATACTTTCAATTTGTTCGATCCCGGCTATTTCCTCTTGAACTTCTTCAGGCGGACAGACTTTTTTTAACAGCCCAGTATAAACAAACGCATAGAGATCATTGATCAAAGTGACATCCCATTGTTCCAATACTTGTCGTTTGATCTGCTCAAATAATTGATGAAGTTCTTCAAATGAAGCCTCTCGCGTATACGTTTGATTGAAATGTTCAGAAATCGCTTCAAAATCCGAATCGAGTTGTTTCATTGAACGAGGCGCTTGGATGAAACTCTTAATGATGCGTCCCATGATTTTCAGTCGAGTTGAGCGACTGATTTTTACTGTAATTGCAGAGATATCGGTGGCTTGAACACCTAACATATCTTGCCAAATAGGGATGATCTGCTTAGAAAAGGGCAGAAGATGAAGTAATTTGTACCAATTAGTGATTTGATAATAGACCCGGCTATTGACTTGAGCGATCATATTTTGAAAAGTGGGCTCAAATGATTGAAGTGTCTGTGTATCATTTTTCAGCATGCGTTTGGCCAGACCTCTAAAAATACTCCCATAGGCTTCTTGAATAAAACTAAAAGTCAAAGGAGTCGTTGTTCCGGGATAACTCTCCACAATATTGCTGTTGTCTAAAATAATGACCGGTTCTGTAGGCATTTTTGTGATAGGTCTTGCTTGTAAAACATAGAGTTGGTCATCTAAAAATGTAAATTCGATATCCATTCGCGGACCAAAAATATCGGTGGCTTTTTTCGCCATGGCTTCTAAATCTACTTGTTGTTTCTCTGTTAAGGTTGGAGACGCACCAGATGTTTCAAAGTAAGACAATTGATCATCCGAATGGATCGTAACCATCGTTGTATCCACTTTATCTTCCACAATGCCGCTGCCAACGCCAAAGCCGACAACAATTAAGTGTTCGTTCAACAACCCTTGAGGATTTGCAGTAAAATAGACCCCAGATAGATCTCCCGCAATCATATCTTGGAGAATGACGTATAATTTAACAGCTTCTAACGAAATGCCCTGTTCCAAGTAGTAACTCAGTGCAGAGGGCTGATACAACGACAAAAGAGTTTCTTCTACAGCTTCAACTAAATCGTTCGCTTCAACAAACAAACGCGTAGAGAATTGTCCTGCGAATGAGGCAGAGGCCTCATCTTCAACGTTTGCTGAAGAGCGTACAGAGTAAGTATGGTTGTCAGAAGCGTTCCTGCTAAATTCATGGATAGCTGAAAAATCCTCTTGCAAAAATTTCGCCTTAAACTCCTGCTGCAATCGTTGACTCAATTTATTCAATGTATCGTTTCCTGTTTGATCTGCTGCTTGTTGTTCCTTCAAGAAGGTATGTACATCTGTTTGATCAAAGAGATCAAACGAAAAAACTGAAAAAGGAGGAACAACGAGACCCTGCTTTTTCATTAGATGTAAATTATACGCTTTTGAACCTACTAAATGACGACTTAAGTGAGTGAGTTGTTTCATCGGACAAACCCCTGGATAAATAGATGAGCTGCAACCGAAAGAACCATCGTTGTTTCTGTAATATAGGTATAGCGTTCCACTCGATCTTTGATACTGAAACGAGTCGGATCATGAATGAACTGTTGAAATTGAATCGTCATCCAGATGACATTTGCCAATAGAACAACAACACCGATTTTTGAAATATTCCAAAGAAGAATAAAATTCGTTAAAATATCAATGATTGTCAGCACTTGAACGAAACGTGTGGCTTTTTGATAAGTGAAGAGTTGAGAATAAGTCACATATTCTGTCTCGTCTTTGGGTGCTCTTATTTTACGGCTGATTTCCCATATCAAGCTTGGGAAATACATCGTAAATGCCAGCAGGACAGTAGGTAATGACAGCAATGGCAATTGATATTTGTAACAAACGAATGTGATGATATAGATATTCATGACCATCATCACAGGATTATGGGTAACCAGTGCTAAAGGCAATGATTTTTGAATTTTGACTTTGCTGAAAAACCACAGCGACATCAAGGTTCCATAAATGAATAAAAAGAGAAACCAGCCTATATTATTCATAAAGAAGACATTGAGCACAACAGTGATCGTGACCATGACAGCTAAAGCAATAGCTAAATCACGTTTCTTAACTCTCCCAGAAGGCAATGCCCGATCTGGAAATAGTCGTTGATCGTGTTCGTAGTCTTTAAAATCATCTGCGATCCTAAGTGCCATCAAAAAAGTAAATATTGTCCAAACTCCGGTCCATTCTTGTATTCCTATTGAAAAATCTGACTTTCCTACGTTGAGGAGTAAGATAAAGTAGATTTCAAAAAAGTAGATGATCGCTAATAGTAATCGCGGAATCAGTGGGTACATCTCTTTATAATAAGTTAATAATCTGGTTAACATGTTTTCAGACCAATTCCTTCCCCTATGTTGACTTGTGTTTCTATATTTAGACTAGAATAATGGTGAATATCTGGATCAACATTTATCTTGTCTTTTGGATAAGCTACTAGTATGGTTGAACCTCCCAGGCTAAACCAACCTTTTTCTTTCCCTCGCTGATAATTATTGAATGGTTGATTATAAATCTTGCCAACCAAAAGTGCTCCGACTTCCATCTGCATGATCGTTCCCAATTTCTTTGTTTCGATTAGACAATACTCTCTTTTATTTTCTTTGAATAATTGAAAGTGTTGTTGCGCGATTTCTCTGACCGTATGCAGTTTTCCGCGGATTTTACGTCGATGAATAACCGTGCCTGTTTCACTTGATAAATAACGATGATAATCATCGACCGCTAAGCGATAAATAAATAAGGTTCCGCCTTCGTAATAATCAGCTGAAGAACGGTCTTGAAGAATGTCTTCTAAACGATAATTCTGCCCTTTGATGGCAAAGGTCTGATCACTCTGAATGGGGACGACTAATAGTTTCGCTTGCGCAACAGCGCAAACGCGATAAGACGGACTTACTTGAATGTTTGCCGCTTTTAATTTGCGGATAAAGAATGCTGCAAAAGATCTATAGTTTGCAGATTCGTAATCGTTTATGTTGATACCGTACTCTTTGGTGAACCGAGCAACTTTATTTTTAGAAAATCGGGTATGGTCAATAGCCGTCCATACGATGGAAAAGAATGGGGAAGTGACTACGAAAAGCAAAATGTTTCCCCACTTTGTTAAATACAATCGTTTTAACCATGCTGCTTGATATTCCTTAGGTTCAGTAATCGATTTCGTTTCACGTTGATAGACTTTTGGCATACTACAATCTCCATAATCCGAACAACGTTACAAGCGCTAGTCCTAGGAAAAAGAGGTACATTACACGATTGGGTTTAGGAATCTTAATGTCCCAGATGAATAGAAAAGCCATTATAGGAGCAAGCAGTAGAAGAACAGATTGAAAACTGCCACTTGAAAATCCTTCACTTACCAAGTAACCGACCGGAAAAACAAGTGCACCATAGGTAACCGGAACTCCCCGGAAATAAGTAGCTCTTTCTGCTAAATTTTCTTTCGTTTCACGATTGAAATAAGCCAGTCTTGTAACCGCAGTGATGACATAAATAATAGCTAAAAAAATGTTCATTAAAGGAAACCGGCCTTGTGCGATCAATAAAACTGCGGGCAATGCCGCAAAACTGATCATATCGCAAAGGGTATCGATCTCCACACCAAATTGTTCTTGCGCTTTTGTTCTTTCAAAAGAACGCGCAACCATGCCATCAAATAAATCACAAAGTCCGCTCACAATAAAGCAGCTCATCGCCCAGATCATTTCACCTTGAATGATAAAATGCATCGCTACTAACGACAGGGCTGTCCCAAAGTAAGTTAAATAGATAAATTTTCCATATTCTCCAATAAACATTTTTAGCATCCACCTTTTTGAATTGTAATGTCACCCGTGGTTCCATTCATTGTAACGGTCATACCTGTTTTTAAGTTTTCAGTAGCGTGTGTTGCACAGACGATCGTTGGAATCCCGAATTCTCTGGCAACAATTGAGGCATGGCATAAAACACCGCCAGTTTCTGTAATCAGACCCTCAATGGAACCAAAAGCGTGACTCCAACCTGTATCTGTAAAACGAGTCACCAAGATTTCGCCAGCTTGCAACTGATGGATGTCTTTAGGGTCTAGCAGGATTCTTACTTTTCCAGAAACAATTCCATCGTTAGCACCGATTCCAGATAAACTGGATGGAGTATCTACCAAAAGATTTTCCATCTCTGGGGAAATACTTGTCTCCATTAAATCTCCTGGAGGAACAAAGTGGCGATAAGCCTGACAATACATACGATTGTCTTGTACGGATTTTTGAAGACTTTCTTGAGAAAGTTGGTTAGTAATAAAAGAGTGTATCGTTTCTTTTTCAAGATAGAAGAGGTCTTCTGTTTGATCAATATACCCTAGTTGGGAATACCTTTCGCCTAATTTCAAAGTGATTTGACGAATCAAATGATAAAAACGAGTTGATACATCTTTAAATTCTTCACGCCACCATAATAAGTCACGCAGCATCTTGATATCCTTCATTACTTTAGTACGTTGCCATTTAGAGACATAGGGTTCAATTAGTTTTCCCATTTGTTCTTCTGTCTGTATTTGTGAGAAGGAGTGTTGAGCTGCCTTGAGTTTCTCTGGATGATCCACATAGTCTTTCAACAGATCAACAACTAGCTGCTGGTCTTCGCTATAACTTGGCACCAATAAATTCAATTCACGATTTGAATGATAGCCAAATATTGCTTGAAAAGCTTTAATCCGCTGCGCATCTAGACGATGGGGTTGTTTGGTTAGCAGCGTATTGATGTCTACTGGACTGTTTGTCATCCATTCCTGCTTGAATTTATCGTTTGCCAAGATAATATCAACGATCTCATACAGATCACGTAGCGGTTGGATATGTGAGACTGCACCTAATTTTGAGATAAGCTGAAAAAAAGTATCTAAAGGCAATTTTTTCAATAAGGCGGTTTTTTTCATTGAAAGCTGCACCGTATTGACATAGACTTGCCAGAAATAAGTCTGTTCACTTTGCAAATAAGCATCGTTAATGATAGTTTCCCATAACGCTTCAATTTTATGCTGATCTGTCGCGGAAGATAGCGATTGGATTTTTTTATCGATTGATTGATACGTTTCTAATAGTTGTTTGTGTTGCTGTGCTGCTGTTTGACGCTGTTGCTGAGTCGTTTTAGTGATACGAGTCGCCACAGTTAGTAAATGGCTGAGCGTCTTAACTGTCAGCTTGCTTTTATAGCCATCTCCTTGATAATTTTTATACACGCCAAGCTCGTCATCAAATTCGCGTTCAATATAGCCAGGTATCCGTGACATGGCTTCTTTTACAACCCCAATATTCCAATAAGGTCTTGCAAAATGATTGATAGATAGCTGGTTGATGTTTGTTGAATCGTATAACTTGTTTTGAATCAAGAATTTTTCTAACGTAGTCTGCCATGATTCGCGGTATAAACTCCACATCAATCCTGGACAAGGCTGCGCAGCGACACCGCCATCACGAAAATTCGTTGTTGTCCAATTGCCTTCATTGATTTTTCGGCGAATCGTTGTGATCGGGCGAGCTTGTAAGAAGAATAAGGAATCTTTGCTGAAACAAAATTCCACATCGACAGGATAGCCATAAAAGGTCGCAATCAAAAGCAACTGTTCTTGAAGCTGCTTTAACTGACCTGAAGATAAAATTTTTGAGCAATTTGTTGGTCCGATTGTTGAAAACCAATCAATCGTTAATTGTTCAGGAGTAACCAATCCACTAACAAGCTGTTCACCTGCGCCCTTCACTACTTCAAGGGTTAATTGACGATCATTATTTGTCAAAGGATTGAGAGTAAACGAAATACCACTGGACACTGCTGAAACTTGTTCTTGAATAATGACAGACATTCTTAGATTTTGAACGTCCAACTGATGCGTCTGCCAATAAGTTATGGCAGCTGGCTTAAAAAGAGACGCGATACATTGTTTTAATGCAGCAATAATGTCGTCAGTCGTCGTGCAGTTTGCAATTGTGTCGTATTGTCCAGCAAAAGAAGTAGATGCTTGGTCTTCCATCAAGCCACTGCTTCGCACAATATAGGTTTTATTAAGAGATATCAGATCACTTATTTCTGCATTTAATTCCGCTGGGAAACTCAGCTGATCCAAGCGTTGAACAATCGTTTCATAAGTTGGCAGATTAGGATGAACGGTTGTTTCTAATCCTACTAGTTCTGGGATTGCTTCAGTCCATAGTGAAGTGAGTTTATCTTCTGAAATGAAATAGCCTTTAGGTACCTGAAGGCCTAACTGAGACAAATTGATCAACGCGTTTATTTTACCGCCATACCGCAGATTTGTTTCTGCAGTTTCTATTAAAGTCCAATAAATTTTCTATACACCTCTTTGTACATCTAAAATAATTAGAATGGATTTTTTCTTAATTTAAACCAATACAATAATTGATTGACTACGACATGAGTACCAGCTCCCAAAAGGATAAACTCGAAAAATTGAGCCAAACTTATTGGAACCAAAACGGCTACAACTAGAGCACAACCTAGCAATGAATCTGCTTGATCAATAAAAATAAAGAACCATTTCCATTGATTGTTTGCTGGTTTACCAGGTTTTATTTCTAGCCGTCGTTTCATAAAACTATTGGGCAATTCAAAAACGACATAAGCTAACCCTAATAAAAAACCAATCCAAAGATTGTTTAGGATAGAATTTGCATAGACGTCATAGAAGAGATTCAGCGATTCAAGAGAAGGGCTAGTTTTTAGAATGAGTCCCCAGATCATTTGAGAGAGTCCGCCAAAAAGAATCATGCCAATAAAGCCTTTCCAAGTTTTGTTTTGACCAAACAATCGCTTGCCGTCTGCTAATATCCTACCGGCATCCATTGGGATATTTAAACATTGATAAGTAGGGTATTTACAAAATACCATATTGGCAACACCTGCAAAAATCACTGACATTAATGTAACGTATAAACTTAAAATTGTTTCCAACACAGTTTTTTCCTCTTTCTCTTATAAAAATATAAAGGTTTCTCTTTATGGTAAACTATTTTTGTGAATTTTTAAACAAAATCAATTCAGTGAAAAGATAAATGACGTTTTAGTCATTCTTCATTGAAAAAGTAAAAATAGCTATTCAATATGGTAGAGAAGAGTAGCTATCATGGCACAGTCCATTAATGTTTTCGTGTAAAATGATTAAGCTCTGTCCGGATTTTACCTTGCAAATGTTGGAATGCTAAAAATTGTTGACGGGACCGCTCAATCCTTTTGTATCTTTTTCGATTTTTCTTATAAAATTGCTGGTGGAAGTTTTCTGCCGGCCAAAATACAGATGTTGGCTCAATTAATGTAACGATTGGACGCTTGTATTTGCCGGATTCTATTAATCGCTGTTTTGACTTTTCAGTAATTTTCCGTTGTTCTTCATTTCGAACAAAAATAATCGGGCGGTACTGACTGCCTCGGTCTTGAAATTGTCCAAACGCATCAGTGGGATCAGTCAGCTGCCAATAAAGCTCCACCAAGTCTTTATACTGTATGATCCGTGTATCAAAAATAATCTCAACCGCTTCGACATGCCCTGTATACTGGCCACTCACTTGGTCGTAAGTGGGATGGTTCATATGCCCTCCGGTGTAACCCGATAAGACTGAAATGATTCCATTTCGGGTTTCAAAAGGTTCTACCATACACCAGAAACAGCCGCCTGCAAATACCGCAGAATCTTGGTAAGTCAGATCATCAATGGAATGTTTCGCAAAATCAAATTGAGCGTTGGAGCTAGCATTTCCAGTTATACTGTTATAAAAATCCGTCACATCAGGCGTTAAGTTGTTTCTTAATGCGAGTGGACGTAATTTAGCTTCAAGCTTTGAAAATTGGTCGCCAATACTTCCACCTTCTTCTAAGGCGTTTTTGGTCGACAATAATGATGACCGTTCCCAGTCCCGAGTAGCAGGATTGAGGATCAAATTATATAAATCATTGAGCGTTTCTTCGTCATTTTGTCTCATATTAAAGACCCTCCGTAGGTATGTTTTTGAGGAACAATTCTTTAATTTATTATACCTCAACCATCAGTGCTAAAGAACTGTTGAAACTTTATTTTAAACATTAAAAGGTCAGAATGACATGATTCTAAGTAAAGCTATACTTAGATTCTGGCTTTATAGAAAATAAGATACTGATAAACTTGATTTTAGTGTTATTGAAAGTATGTTATATTAAAAAAAACTAAATAAAAGAAAGGAAAGCTTATGCTGACAAAAGAAGCCGCGCAACACGTTATCTATGAAATTATGAAGCTTTATCCCAATGCTGTCCCAACGATGCGATATCAAAATCCATTTCAATTGTTGATGGTCGTTATATTAAGTGCTCAGGCAACAGACGTATCAGTCGCTAAGGTGAAAGACAAGTTATTCGAACGCTATCCAAATCCTCAAGCTGTTATCGAATCTTCACCTGAAGAAATTGAATTATACATAAAAACAGTCGGACTCTACCGGAATAAAGCAAAGTATATTTATAAAAGCAGCTGTCAATTACTTGAAAAATTTGATGGGAAAGTACCAAATACACGCAAAGAATTGCAATCATTAACTGGAATTGGACCTAAATCAGCTAATATACTATTGAATGTTGCCTTTAACCAAGATGCTTTTGCAGTGGACACACATGTCGCACGAATCTGCAAACATCACAAAATAGTAGAAAAAAATGCCACGCCTAAACAAATTGAAGAACGCGTGACAGAAATTATCCCGGCAAAATATTGGGGAAGAGCACATCAATCCATGATCTCATTCGGAAAAGAAATATGTACACCTAGAAATATGAAGTGTCATGATTATCCACAGTTGTATGAGAATTTAGAAGAAGTAGATCCTACTGACACAACTGATGCTTCCATTTGTATGGATAATGGGAATACGAAAGTTCGTACTATTCAATAGTGGTTAAATAATCGTTGACATAAGCGAAAATCTTCCTTTGTACTGAGCATTGACAGGCTCATACAAAGGAAGATTTTTTAAAATAAGTTTTTAATTTTTTCAATGTTTTTAATCATAACAGAAGTCGTTCCATCTGGATTATTGATAAACTCGACAACATCTGGGTCTCTGTAAAGTTCAATAGGAATGCTGATCTCGATTCCGTTATCTAAACGGAATTTTTGTTTGGAATATTTTGGTCCAGCAACGGCTACTTCAGCAGGAGCACGATCTACGTAACCTAATTCTTTGATTTCTTCAAAAAACTTTTCTTTTTTCGCATGATTGTCCCCGTATAGAGTCTCAGCGATCACTTGGTTATCAATGACGTTTTCTTCTGTCATACTATGGACAAGTGCATCTTTCGTATCAGCCAATACTTGGAATTCTTCATCATCAAACGCTTCGCTTGTTTTTTGAACGGCTTTTTTAATGATTGAAATGTTCTCTTTAAGACTGGGTTGAGGTTTATCTTCTAAAAATAGTTCTGTAAAATAATAAATTTTCTCTGCTAATTCATCAATTAGGTGCTTTTTCTCAATCACATGGTATTCCATGGTGTTCGAATTCAACACCATTCCTTCTTGAATCGCTTGACGTGCACTCGGTAAGATGGAACGGTTAATGATCAACTGATTCGTCAACGTGTCTTCTTCATAAGAGACATAGTGAGTGATGCTGTCAGAATAATTTAATTTGAACAGCCCTAAATGCGGCACTTCGTCTAAAGTAAAATAAACAAATAATAAATCAGCTGGCGGTATTTCTGGATTGAGTTTTGTAATGGAAAAGAATTTTTCGGTCAGCTTTTTGGTCGTCTCAATAAAGTCTTCTTGAATAGAAGAAAAAGTTTTGTTTAAAGGATTACTTTCGGTTAATACCCCAGTCTTCATATTGTCTGAGTCTTCTACTTTTTCAATCATGGCATGAAGATAATCAAATGTGAATTTTTCTGTAAGATCTAAGCCGGCAAAAGAGAAAATAGGTTCGTTGCTGTTCAAATCAAATATGTGTAAAATGGCTTCTTTTATATAAATCATCTTGTTCCCTCCGTTTTCAGTCACGCTTATCAGTATCTCACAAATTAGACATTCGCAAAAGCAAATTTTAGGTGGAACGTTACTTTATAAGTTTGAATAAAATTGTTTAGGATATTGACTCTCACCATTTTTTAATGATACAGTTACTATGAAATTCGCTTATTTTTAAATCAAAAAGGAAATTTTAAGAAGGAGAAATGGCTTATGAGGTATCAATACACAGAACAGGAAAAAGAAAATGTAGTCACGAACTTTATGAAAAATGATAAAGTAACTAAAGTGCCTGCAAAAGAAAAAAAAAAAAATATTTTGTTAGCTGAATTTATAACCAGATTCGAACAAGGAAAGATATATACAGAGAAAGAAATTAATGCGGAATTACTTAATGTTTATCCAGCAGGTGAGTACGTTGAACAGAGGAGATATTTGATTACCTTTAATTTTTTCAAAAGGACCAGCGATGGTAGTCAGTATTGGCTAAGCATTCAAGATTAAGTAAGTATAAAAGAAAATTAATAGGGGCACGAAAGGAGATTTAAATGAAGCTTTTATTTAAAGGGTTAATTAGAGGAACTATTCCATTTAGTATTATGTTCATGATGTCTTTATGGAATTACTTTCAAGGATCAACAATGGATGCTAGAACATTCTTTTTTAACGGATTGATCATTTTATTTTTGGGAATAGCGAGTGTGATATACGAAATTAACCGTTGGAACTTTCCTAAACAAATTATGATTCACTACATAACAATGTTGCTTACCGTTTTCCCCATTCTTTTGTTGAGTGGTTATTACCCGTTGACTTCTTTTGGAAATTTGCTAAATGTATTTTTACTTTTTAACAAAGTAGGGATTATGCTTTTTGTCGCAACTTTTATCATTTCTAAGATACGTAGAGGGATTAGCAAACAAAGTTAAAAACTGCTCCTATCCATTAAACAGTTCGTTAGCGATTTGTAGATAATTGCTTTTCAGATTAAATAATTAAATAAGTAAGAAATGTAGACAAGGAAACTTTCCTTGTCTTTATTAATTTCAATTCCAATTATCTCAGAATAGTAGTAAAGAATAAATGACCACTGCAATGGTCATATTTAAGGGAAGCGTTTTCTTTAATGTGAGTTAATATAAATATAACAAGGAGGGGTGGCTTTGAGTTCAACCAATAGTCGTGAACAAAAGTTGTTACTGTTTCTTTCTAAAAATCAAGATTACGTTACTTCAGAAGATTTAACAGAAATATTAAGTGTTTCTAAAAAAACAGTCTATCGTTTGATCAAAAAAATCAACGATGAATATGTGGAAGGTCCTTTAGTTCTATCTGAAAAAGGAAGAGGGTATAAACTAGATCACGAAAAGTTTATAAACTATCAAAAAAGCAGCAAGAAATACAAGGAAAATCAATTTTCTACTAACGAGAGACGTAAACGAATCATGGAAGAACTATTGTTGTCTTCGCCAAAACCTTTAAATATCTACCAATTATTTAGCAACTATTATGTAGGAGATTCAGTTATTTTCAATGATGAACAAATTATGAGCGAAGAACTTAAAAATTATAACTTGGTTTTAGAAAGAAAAAACAGAACGTTAGCTATATTAGGGGAAGAAGTTAATATTAGAAAGGCCATCAAAGATAGTATTGAAATATTTAATATTATTGATATTGACGATTTGAAAAGTAATCAAGAACTTAATTTCAATAAGTACGATGTTTTGTTTATATTGGATCAATTAAGGATCATTGAAAAAGATCTAGAAATAACCATTCCCTATCCGTATAATGTAAACATTTTTTCGCATTTGTATATACTGCTCAGTCGCTCAAGAAAAATCCCAGCTTTACTATTTACGGATAAAATCACTAATGAAGAAATGGAAAATATGAAGAGAGATAGTATTTTGTACCAGGTTGCAAAAGTTACTGTTAACAATATTGTGAAATATTTGAACAGTAATTTACCGGATATTGAGATTTATTTTCTTTACCAATATCTGGTTTCATCAAGGATGCAGGGCTCGCTCGCTAAAACGGCTACTTTTTCACCAAAAGTTATCCAAGTGACTAAAGTATATATTGAAGAAATGAGTATCAAATTAGGTATTGATATCGAAAGTCAGTCTATTTTTATTGATTTAGCCAATCATATTAAACCAATGCTTAATCGGTTAGAACACAAAATTCGAGTTAAAAACAGCTTGTTGAATCAAATTAAGGTAACCTACGAAGAAATATTTTTGGAAGTTACTAACGTATCTAACTTTGTAAGTGAAAAATTCAGCTTGCCAGTAATAAATGATGATGAAAATGGCTTTATCACTCTTTATTTTGCAAAGATCATTGAGACAAGTCAATATCAACAACCTATAAAAACACTTATCATGTGCACCACAGGTATTGGAACCTCAGAACTTTTAAGAGCAAAAGTAGCGAAAAAATTTCCTGAAATAGAAATTGTAGATGTAATAGCCTCACGAAATATGCAACTGTTTAAAGAGAAATACGGAGATGTTGAATTGATTTTAAGTACCGTCCATATTGAAGATAACAGGCCTATTCCGTATTTATTAGTGAGTGCAATGTTTACGATTGATGATCAGAAGAGACTTCAGAAAAAAATAGAGGAGATTTACCATGGACGCTAATTTATTCTATGAAGTTTATTTTAATCGTGAGTTGAGGACAAAAGAAGAAGTCTATTCTTTTATCTCTGAAAAGGTCTGTCAGGATGAAGATTCTCAAAAAGACGAAATAATAAAGCAGCTGATCGAAAGAGAACAGGTAGGCAGCATATTAATTGCGGACCATGTACTGTTACCTCATATAGAAAGTGATCAAGTAAAAAAAAGTCGGATACTATTTATTCGATTAGTTAAACCTATAGCAATGTGGGATTGTCAGACAAAAGATATCCAGTTATTGATTGTCCTATTATTGAAGAAAAATGAAATAGACCAAATAAAGAAAAAAATTTCGTTATTTTCAAAAACCTTAGCAGATGAAGACTATTTAAATCGATTGTTAGAAATTACGGATAAATTCTTTTTTGAAAAAGAAATAATAAAAATTTAGGAGGAAGAATGATGAAAATAATTGGAGTAGCAGCATGTACAGTTGGAATCGCACATACGTATATTGCACAAGAAAAATTAGAAAATGCCGCAAAAAAATCCGGATATGAAATCGCCATTGAAACACAAGGAACAATTGGAATAGAAAATGAATTAACTGCAGAACAGATTGAAGAAGCAGATGTGGTTATTTTAGCAGTAGATGTAAAAATCTCTGGTCGAGAAAGATTCGACGGAAAAAGAATCATTCAAGTTCCGACAGAAATTGCAATCAAGTCACCAAATAAATTAATTGAAAAAGCGGCAGAAGTTGTTCTGCAGAAAAACTAATCTTAAAATGAGAGGAGAGAGATAACGAATGGAAGTAAAAAATATTGTCGATTTAAAAACAATCAAAACCAATATGCAGGCTAAGACTAAAGATGAGGCATTGAAAGAATTAACTGAATTATTAGTACAAAATGGATACATTACAGATGTTGATGGCTTTATGAAAGATATTTATGCTAGGGAAGCAGAAGGCCAAACAGGGATTGGGAATTATATTGCTATTCCTCATGGGAAAAGTGATTTTGTGAAGAAAATAGGAGTGGCGATTGGAATTATTGAAGAAGAAATTCCATGGGAAACATTAGATGGTAAAGGAGTAAAAGGAATCATTCTTTTTGCTGTTGGAGACGACAATGATGGGGCACAAAATCATTTGAAATTATTATCGTTATTTGCCAGAAAATTAGGAAATGATGAAGTAGTTAAAAATATACTACAATCAAAAAAAGCTGAAGATGTAAAAGCAGCTTTTAGTAACTAAAAAAGGGGAGGAATAATTATGAAAATAGTAGGAGTAGCAGCATGTACAGTTGGAATCGCACATACGTATATTGCGCAAGAAAAATTAGAAAATGCCGCAAAAAAAGCAGATTACGATATTACCATTGAAACACAGGGAACAATAGGAATAGAAAATGAATTAACTGCAGAACAGATTGCTGAAGCAGATGTAGTTATTTTAGCAGTGGATGTGAAGATTTCTGGACGCGAGAGATTTGATGGGAAAAGAATGATTCAAGTTCCAACAGAAATCGCGATTAAATCGCCAAATAAATTAATTGAAAAAGCGGCAGAAATTGTTGAACAAAGTAATCAAGAAGCTGTATAGGAGGAAGGAAAATGAAAAAAATTAAAGAATTGAATCTTAAAGGTCATTTATTGACAGCGATTTCATATTTGATTCCAATTGTTTGTGGAGCAGGTTTCTTAATCGCAATTGGTATGGCTTTTGGTGGAACTAGCCAAGCTCAATTGATCCAAGGCGAATTTTCAATTTGGGATGCTTTAGCAACAATGGGTGGAGCAGGTTTAGGTTTGCTACCAGTAGTTATTGCTACAGGAATTTCTTACTCAATTTCAGGAAAACCAGGTATAGCACCAGGTTTTATTATTGGGTTAACGGCTAATGCAATTGGTGCTGGGTTTATTGGTGGACTTTTAGGAGGATATTTAGCCGGCTACCTTGTAGTAGGAACTTTAAAATACATTAAAGTTCCTAAGTGGGCTAAGGGATTAATGCCAACTTTGATTATTCCATTTCTAACTTCAGTTGTTGGTGGCTTGATGATGGTTTATGTTATTGGGTTACCAATCGCTGCTTTTACTTCGTTATTAACAAATGCTTTAGATAGTTTGGGATCATCTTCATTGCTAGTATTTGGTGGAGTGATCGGTTTACTGAGTGGAGTTGACTACGGTGGTCCAATTAATAAAACGGTGTTTGCTTTTGTGTTGACAATGCAAGCAGAAGGTCTAAATGGTCCAATTACAGCATTACAATTAGTAAATACAGCGACACCAATCGGTTTTGGATTGGCTTATTTCATAGCAAAAGTGTTTAGAAAAAACATTTATACACCAGTAGAAGTTGAAACGTTGAAATCAGCAGTTCCAATGGGTGTTATCAATATTGTTGAAGGTGTAATTCCAATTGTTATGAATGATATCGTTCGTGGTGTAATTGCAACAGCTATCGGTGGAGCAGCTGGTGGAGCAGTGTCTATGGCTTTAGGAGCAGATGCAACTGTCCCATTTGGTGGGGTATTAATGATTCCAACGATGTCTAGACCATGGGCAGGAGTGGCGGCATTGGTAGTAAATATTCTTGTAACAGGAGTAACTCTAGCTTTAATTAAGAAAAATGTGACAGAAGATGAAATGAGCAAGCAAACGGAGATTGAAGAAGCAGATATTAATTTAGATGATGTTCAAATCTTTTAATGCATATGTGAGAGTAATTAAGAAATTTACTCAGAAATACCTGGATAATTTTAAAAAATTAATAGTAAATAAATGGAGGAATGATAAGATATGAAAAAAGTAGCATTTTCACCATCGCTGATGACAATGGATTTAGATAAATTTAAAGAACAAATTACCTTTTTAAATCATCATGTAGACTCTTATCATATTGATATTATGGATGGACATTATGTTCCTAACATTACATTGTCACCATGGTTTATCGAAGAAGTGCGTAAAATAAGTGACTTGCCTATGTCTGTTCATCTTATGGTTACAGATCCAAGTTTCTGGGTTCAACAACTGGTGGACATGAAGTGTGAATGGATTTGCATGCATGCAGAAGTACTAGATGGTTTGGCATTTCGATTGATTGATCAAATACAAGATGCGGGATTAAAAGCAGGAGTGGTATTAAACCCTGAAACTCCTATTGAAACAATTTTTCCTTACATTGAATTAGTCGATAAAATTACGATTATGACAGTTGATCCCGGTTTTGCTGGACAACGTTTTATTGACAGTACGCTAGATAAAATCGTTGCTTTGAGAGAATTACGAGAAGAAAATGGATATCAATATGTTATTGAAATGGATGGCTCATCTAATCGAAAATCTTTTAAGCGAATTGATGCAGCTGATCCTGATATTTATATTATAGGTCGTAGTGGTTTATTTGGATTAGATGAAGATATTGAAAAATCGTGGGAAATTATGAATAGAGATTATGAGGAAATGACTGGAAAAGTAATATTGTAAGAAAATTAAAGAAATAGACTTTATAATAATTTTCTTGTAAACGTATTGGTTAATTTTAATTATTGAATTACAGTAATAATAATGAAATAAAAAATGAAAAGGCTGTAGATATACATTCCTATGTAAATCTACAGCCTTTTTTAGTTTGAGTGGGAAGACTTTTATCTCAGTCCCATAGTGTGGTTATAAAAAGTTACTCTTTCCACACTTAAGGGTTATATAGTAAATGATAACTAAATGATATAGAATTATTCTATAAAGGAGTTGTTAAATTTGGTGCAAGTAGTAAGTAAGCTAAAAGATCAGACGAGCTTTACAAATACGGAAATGAGAATTGCCGATTATATCATCCAAAACATCACTAAGATTCCTACGATATATATTGAGGATCTAGCAAAATTAACATATACTTCTCACTCAACCATTATCCGTCTCTGTAAAAAAATGGGATACGATGGATTTAGAAGTTTTAAGGTAGCTATTTCAAGTGTAGTTTATAACCAACTGCATCTGCCTAGTGAAGTAGATGTAAATTTTCCCTTTAAACAAGAAGATTTAACCATGGATATAGCTAAGAATATGGCAAATTTAACGATTGATACAATAAAAAAAACGTTAAACCAATTAGATGAAGATTTATTACAATCCGTTGCAGAAATCCTTTTCAAGTCTGAGCGTATTTTTCTGTTTTCTCGTGGTGATTCACAAGTTCGAGCTAGAAGTTTTCAAAATAAATTAGTAAAGATTAATAGATTCGCTATTATCTCTGAAGAATATGCAGATGAGGCATGGAATGCTTCTAACCTTACTCCAAAAGATTGTGCTCTATTTTTATCTTATAGTGGAACTAGTCCTCAATATAATCGCATTTTACAACATTTTTCTAACAAAAAAATCCCAACCATTTTGATAACAGGAAATATAGAATCTGTTTTAACTAAGGTAGCTACCAAAACGATAGCGGTAGTCCAAGAAGAATATGATTTTGTAAAAGTAGGAACTTTTGCATCACAAATTGCCTTTCAATATGTATTAGACACATTATATTCTATTTTATATGCAAAAGAATACAGAAGTAATTTGGAAAATCTAAAAGAAAAACAGGCACTAATTCAAAATGGAATTTTGTCTGAAGAGCTATGACCTATTCCTACAATGAAAAAGCACCTGTTTTTTCTTTTGAAAATTTATCCTAATATTATACCTGCAGATTCTAATCCTTTATCTACAATGGACATAACCATTTCGCTATGATCAAGGTGTTTTGCCATAGCTTCAACGTCAGATTCTCTAATGATTCTTTCAAATTCAAGGAACTCCTCATACATCCGGTGGGTATGAACTTTACAATCGACTAGTTTGCTGTCATTCTGACGATTGATTACCGTAAAGTTGTCAAGAGTGCCGGTAGCACCATCAATAATAATAGCCCCTTTATTGCCTTGAATAATGGTTCGTATTGGAGCTGTAGAATCTTTAGCACCGATACAGACGACTTTTTTATCTCCATAATCAAGACTTAGGATACCGGAAGTATCAATTCCATTTTCAACATTCGCCAAATAGTTTACTTTTTGAGGTTCCCCAAAAAGGCCGGTCACAAAATGAATGTTGTAAATATTAATATCCATTAAAGCCCCGCCACCCATTTTGGGATTGAAAGCTGGCAATATCTCGCCTCTCTTAAAAGCATCATACCGTGAAGAGTATTGGGAATAATTACATTCAATAATTTTAATATCTCCAATCGTTCCTACCGCTTCTTTTATTTTTTTATAATTGGTTAAGTATTGATTTGTTATCGCTTCTAGTAATATGACGTGGTTTGCTAAAGCTAGCTCTTTCAGTTCTTGCATTTCGGATAATTTTAAAGTAAAGGGTTTTTCACAGATTACATTTTTTTTATTCAGTAAGGCTTGTTTGGCATAAGAAAAATGCAAATGATTTGGCAACGCAATATAAACGGTATCGACACGCTCATTTTTCAAACATTCTTCATAATTAGTTGAAACTTCATGAATGCCATAAGTCTTTTTCAAATCATTCATCTTAGCGATACTTCTATCCGTTCCCACAATTGTTTCTAACTCAATCCCCGGAATATCAGAGACCATGGGTAAAAAATCATTTACTATCATTCCAGAACCTATAATTGCAAGTTTCATTATAAACCTTCTTTCTTAGTTGAGTAATCCTTTTTTTTTGGTTGTTTAGCAAATGGTGTTGATACAACAAAATAAAATTTCTTCTGGAATGGACGGGTTTGCTTGTGGAGAGCCATGTGACCGTCTGAAGCCTTTTGTCTTCAGACTTACAAGCCTTAAACAGAGCGTAATCGCTAAAGCGCTAACGCTTTGTCATTCGCATTGAATCATTAGACATGGCTACAAGCAACCCTTATTCCTTCAGAAATATCCTATAATCAATTTAACTAATCTATCAACACTAAAAATGATAGAGCCGATTTTTTAAACGAATTGATAAGTTAGTATTTAATACTTTGAATACCTTCTTCAAGTATTTCTAGTTGACGAATGGTTTCTTCATCTTTTACTAGTTTATCTTTTCCGTTTATGATGGTTTCATATAACCCTTCGTAAATACGGCTATAATCCCCAATTTCTGAAATGACTTTCTCTTCATGATAAAGGCCATTAGCATCTACATAGGTAACAGTACCGTAATGTTCGGGCGTATCTATTCCAAAATCAGGATTAGTTGGCAGATAGAATAATTTTAAGTGTTCTTCTTGTCTATCTTTTTCGTGCTTAATAAACATCCCTTTTTTACCATAAAGCACAAAACTTGGCCGTGATTTTATTCTAAAGTAACTTGATTTAACCGATACTTTTATTTTTGAATAGTAAAAATCCAAGTCAAAATAATCATTCATTCGATTCGGACCTAATAATTGTCTCACATCATAATGAATAGAATCTGGATCTCCAAAATAAGAAAGAACTTGATCAATTGTATGACAGCCATGTCCATATAAATAACTACCAGCGGCTGATAATTCTGTACTGTTTTCTGGAACTTCTGGTCTGAAATAATCATAGTGCATTTCAACTTCTAATAATTCACCAATAACGCCACTTTCAATAACTTTTTGAGCAGTTAGAAAATCTGAATCGTAGCGTCTGTTTTGGTAACACTGCACGATTAAATTTTTTGATTTTGCTAACTCAAATAGTTCTTTTGCTTCTTGAGCTGTTTCGGTAAAAGGTTTTTCAACGAGTGTGTTTTTCCCGTTTTCTAGAGATAATTTTGCAAACTTGAAATGCAATGAATTTGGAAGGCAAATAGCCACCAACTGAATTTCTGGATCATTCCAAATATCCTCTAAATTCGTTGTGTAGTTGACTCCAGGAATTTTATCCCAAGTGCTATCCTCATGACGCGAATAAATTGTTTTCACTTTAACGTGCTCTGCTTTTACTGCGAAAGGTAAATGATAGCGGTTCGTACTTTTTCCGTTTCCGATATAAGCCATGGTTAACATTTAAAAACCTCCTATAGTATCTGTTAATTAGAGTATATATGAAAATGATTGAAATAAGCTGTTATTCATCCATTAAGGTTCTCATGTTCTTTTTTCTTCTAAATAAAGTGATATAAATTGAACATTATGTTCATAAATGACCTCAGATAAATTTTTAGGAACTTTTTATTTGAAATTAGGCAAAATTGAATCTTATATCTGCATGTTATACGTAGCGACATTAATTGTGATAAAATGAAACCGAATTCAACAAGAGGAGGAAGAAAAAATGACATTTCAATTGAGCGTAACCGAGCTAGCAAATATGGTTGATCATACTTTATTAAAAGCAGACGCAAAGAGATCTGGATTTGAAAAATTGTGTCAAGAAGCTGAGGATTATGGTTTTAAAATGGTGGCTATCAATTCAGCGCCTGTTTCTCTATGTAGAGAGTTGTTAAAAGAAAGTTCAGTTCATGTAGGAGCAGCGATTGGTTTTCCGCTAGGCCAGACCACAATTGCTACGAAAGTTTTTGAAGTTACAGATGCCATTAAAAATGGAGCCGGTGAAATCGATTATGTGATCAATATTGGCGAATTAAAAGAAGGTAACTTAGCTTATATTGAACAAGAAATGAAAGGAATTGTAGCAGTATGCCAAAAAAATAATGTTTTAAGTAAAGTAATTTTGGAAAATTGTTATTTGACAGATAAAGAAAAAATTGCTGTTTGTGAAATTGCCAAAAGAGTGAAACCGAATTTTGTAAAGACTTCAACTGGTTTTGGTACTGGTGGAGCCACAGTTGAAGATGTAAAACTAATGAAAGAAGTAGTTGGAGCAGATGTCAAGGTTAAAGCAGCAGGAGGAATACGTGATTTTCTAACTGCTAAAGCTATGGTAGAAGCTGGTGCTGAACGGTTAGGAACGAGTTCAGGGATTAAAATTGTTAACGAATATAGAGCACTCGTTAAGTAGAAAAACCACGAAAGAACAAGTAATGAAAGAGTTAGACTGCCTTTATCGAAAGTAAAACAAGTAAAAATAAACCTTATTAAGGCTTATTCTTACTTGTTTTTTTGTTGATTGAAGAACAGAATCAGTTATAAATAGTTATTGTTGTAAGAATTCTTTTAGAGCATCAACTAGTGGTGTAAGTGGTTTACCTAACGTCTTTTCAAAATCGTTCGAAATAACATCTAATTCACCGTTACGAATATCATTTTGGATCATTAAGATAAACCCAACAACTGGCTCAGGAATACCGTTGCTGGTTAATGATGACTGGTAGTCTGCATCACTTAGCTCGATGACCTCGAAGGTTTTGTCGCTAGCAATTTTAAGAGCTTCTGCTAATTTTACATACGTAATAGGATTGCCTGATAATTCAAGTATTTCTGGTGTGGCTGCTTTTCCAGTTAAGACATTGATGGCAGCTTCGGCATATTCACGTTTTAACGCCCAACCCGTTTTTCCTTCCCCAGCAGAGTACATAAAAGTGTGGCCAGCTACTGCAGCATTTAGCGTGTCCTTTTCGTTTTCTATATACCAGTTGTTGCGTAAAAAAGTGTGGGAAATGTTGGATTCAGAAATTAATTGTTCCGTTAAAATATGGTCTTGAGCTAAAGGACTTTTTGATCCAGCACCTTTAGGGAAACTTGTATAAGCAATAAAGGAAACGCCTGTCTCTTTAGCTGCATTTACAACATTTTTGTGCTGCTCACCACGTGAAACTTTTGCACCAGGTTGTGAGGAAACAAATAATAGACGATCAATGCCACTGAATGTCTCAAGCAAACTTTCATAGTCGCCAAAGTCACCAATACGAACCTCAACTCCTTGTTCACGCAGTTTAGCAGCTTTTTCTTCTGTTCGTGCTAATACCACAATTTCATTTAACTCAACTTGTTCTTTTAAATAATGTAAGGCATAAGTGCCTAGTTCTCCTGTTGCGCCTGTTAATAAGTACTTCATGTGCAATCAACCTTTCTACTATTTAGCTTGTTTCATTCAAGTTCTACTATTATAATAGGACTCTAAGTAACTTATGTAAAGTAAGTACTTTGAAGTTATCTAGTAACTAATAAGTAACTAATGTGAAGGGATAAGGGTTTCTATGCGTAATAAAGTTGTGGATTGTCCAGTAGAGACGACGCTATTGTTGATAAATGATCGTTGGAAAGTAATGATATTAAGAGAGTTGTTAGATGGGACCAAACGATTTGGCGAACTAAGGAAAGCGATTGGAACGGTTTCAGCAAAAGTTTTGACGTCACATTTACGGTCTATGGAAGAAGATGGATTGGTAGACCGTGAAATTTTTGCAGAAGTCCCTCCACGTGTGGAGTATACATTGACGGAATTAGGTAATAGTTTAAAACCAATTTTAGATGCGATGAAGGATTGGGGCACAAATTATCAAGAAATAGTTACGGTTGAAGTTGAAAAGCCAAAAGTGTAACCGAAGCGTCATTCATTAAAAGGAGATAATAAATATGAGTTTAAACAAACAAGAGATTGAAAAAGCTGTCTATGCTGAAAAAAATGCAGGTGGATTTGCTCAATTAATGCAGGAATTCAAAACGTTAGGCATAAAACGCTATGATTATTTAGTTGCAGAAGGACTGTACCGTTATTTTGATGAAAACAGTTCCATCGACTTGCCTTTGAATGGGAAACCGAAAAAAGTTGCTGAACAAAGTAATTCCGAAGCTATCAAAATAGCTGTACAAAGAGCACAATCTGGGGAGTTTGATTTTGAAACTTTTTGTGAGTTAGCTGGTAAAGCTGGTGTTCCTTTTTGGACGAGTGATTTAGTGTTGAAGCAAGTGATTTATTACGCCACGAATCATAAAGCTTTGTTAGTTGAACCGATTCCTGGATTATAAATTAAGCTCTACCTATAATAAAAGAGAAGACAAATAATATAAGCGATAAAGATCAGTAGTTGAAAGGGGAATAACAATGGGATTATTAGTAGATGGTAAATGGCATGATCAATGGTACGACACAGAAGGCAATGGAGGGAGATTCATTCGTCAGGAATCACAATTCCGCAATTGGATCACGCCGGATGGAAGTGCTGGACCAACTGGTGAAGCCGGCTTTAAAGCAGAACCTGGACGTTATCATTTGTACATAGCGTTGGCGTGTCCTTGGGCAAACCGTGCATTAATCATGCGTAACCTAAAAGGGTTAGAAGAGATGATATCGGTATCTATTGTGAATCCTTTGATGGCCGAAAATGGCTGGACATTTGATTCAGAAGAAGGTGTGATTCCAGATCCAGTCATTGATGCAAATTATCTTTATGAAGTCTATACGCATGTGGAATCAGGTTATAGTGGACGAGTGACTGTGCCTGTTTTATATGACTTGAAACAAAATAAAATTGTAAATAATGAGTCTTCTGAAATCATGCGTATCTTAAACTCCGCATTTGATGACGTCGGTGCAAAGGAAGGCGATTATTATCCTGAAGCATTGCGTCCAGAAATTGATGAGATCAATGAGAAAGTGTATCATGCAGTTAATAATGGAGTGTACAAAGCTGGATTTGCGTCGAAGCAAGAAGTTTATCAAGAAGAAGTGTTGAATTTATTTGCTGCGCTAGATGAACTTGAAGAACGCCTAGAAGAGAATCGTTACTTAGTAGGGGAGCAAATTACGGAAGCAGACTGGCGTTTATTCACTACATTGATTCGTTTTGACAGTGTTTATCACGGTCATTTCAAATGCAATATCAAACGCATTACAGAGTACAAAAACCTATGGCGCTACACACGAGAATTATACAACTGGCCAGGAATAGCGGAAACAGTGAACTTTAAGCACATCAAAGACCATTATTACCGCAGTCATAAAAATATCAATCCGACCGGCATCGTTCCAGCAGGACCGGAATTGGATTTTAGTTTAGATTAAAATAGATAGCGAGAGAGATAAAGGAGCCATTAAATGAAAACTACTGCGATACGCTTTTTGATAGGAGCAATGGTTATTTTAGGAGTAACAGGTTGTGCAAACTTAGAAGGAAAAAGCAACAGTAAACTCGAAAATACAGGTGAGTATGGTGTATTTTTGAGTTTAGATGGAAGTGAAGCAATCGAAGCTAGTGAAGGTTACGAAACGGTCATTATTGATGCACAAAATCTCTCCGAAGCAGAAATTACTGAGATGCAAGATCGAGGACAAAAAGTTTATAGTTATTTAAATGTAGGATCATTGGAAACTTACAGGCCTTACTATGAAGAATTTCAGTATCTTACTTTGAGGCCTTATGAAAATTGGGAAGAAGAATATTGGGTCGATGTAACCAATGAAGACTGGCAAAAATTTAGTGCCGTTACTTTAGCTAACGAACTACTTGATAAGGGAATTGATGGCTTTTGGATCGATAATGTAGATGTATACTGGCAATTTCAAACAAAAGAAACGTATATTGGAGTGGAAAAAATCTTAAAGACACTCATGAGCTATGGCAAACCGGTCCTTATTAATGGAGGAAATGAATTTGTTAGTGCATATTTACAGCAAAATCAGCAACTAGATGATATTTTGACTGGTGTAAACCAAGAAACCGTCTTTTCAGCTATTGATTTTGAGGAAGATAAGCTGAGTACTCAAACAAAAGAAAATCAAACCTACTACTTAAATTATTTAGATACAGTTGATAAAGCTGGGAAAGAGATCTATTTGCTTGAATACTCTACAAAAAAAGAGCTGGCTAAAGATGTCCATGACTATGCGACTAAAAGAGGCTGGCAGTATTATATATCCGATTCAGTTGAGTTGGATAATTGAATCGAATTGGCTGGAACAAAAGATGATAAGAAAGGAAATCGGGAGACAGGCGCTTTCTAAACAGTTGACATATAAAGTTTAATGATAATAGTAAGAAATATTAGAGTTTCTATCGAAAAATAATAAGTTTTATTTATATAAGAATCCCACGTGTCTTTTTATCCAAAAGAATATGTGGGGTTCTTATCTTCTTTTTTATAAACAAAGGTCAAAAATCAATGGTTTTGCTGATTAGAGTCTACTACGGATAACATGTGCTTCTAATTCTTTTTAATCCTTTAATTATTTCTTAATGGGCCAAGTAACTAGCAATCATAGATATTGTTTCAGTGAGACACGGAGTAGATTAGAATTTTTTTATTTTCTTTATAGATATAAAAAAAAGTCTGTAGTAGTCATTGACTCCTGCAGACTTTTTTGAATTGACTGGTATATATCTAAAGGTTGTTGTCTTGGATAGCAATAGGACTACGCAAAGATAAATCAGAATTTTACTCTGTTTCTCCATTCTCTTCAATGTCTTCGATTAGTTTTTTCATTTCTGCAATTTCCTCTTTTTGAGTTTTAATAATGGTATCCCTTAGTTCCTGTACACGAGGATCAGATACATCTGCTCGTTCACTGGTTAGGATAGCAATTGAGTGATGAGGGATCATTGCTTTCATCCAAGAAGAATCATCAATAGTTGCTTGACTTCTTACCAACCAAAGCGAAGTACCAAACGTAAGAATAGAAACGCCTAAAATAATGTAATTCAATTTTTTCTTTTGATACATTTTCCACATAAACAGCAGCATGATAATGGCCATTACAGATCCCATCATAATAGACATATAGACTCGAGTCTCACTAAACGTAAAATGAGACAGTTCAAAAATATTGAAGAACATTAAAAAATACATCACAACAGTAGAGGTCAAAATCATTAAACCAAAACGAATGTAACTTTTCATACTATCTCCTCCTTAAAGTATATAACTAACTAGCCTAAAAATTTAGAGCACCGAAACTATATAAGTTAAATTTATAGTAACATTTAATTTTACTTTGTTAAAACACCTTGCTTATAATCGTAGACTGTTTCTATGAATGTATAGAAATTTGGACCGTTTTCAAAAATACATAAGCTGATTTCGAAAGAAATTAATTTTTTTAAATTAGAGAATCATCCTAAATTCTCTATTATTAGCACTAAAAACAGACGAATGGAATCAAACCAAAATGAATAATGCAAACAATTGGAAATTTCATTGTAAAAGCGGTACCATAAAATTAGATTCAACTAAAGAAGGAGGAACTATTCATGTCAATAAAAGTAGCAATTAATGGGTTTGGTCGGATTGGACGTTTAGCACTGCGCCGGATGTTGGAAAAAGACACAGATTTAGAGGTTGTCGCAATCAATGATTTGACGGATAATGACGACTTGGTTTATTTGTTAAAATATGACACCGCACAAGGACGCTTTCCATATGAAGTATCAATTGGGGATGACGCAATTGTGGTAGATGGAAAAGAAATCAAAGCTTATGCAGAAAAAGATGCAAGTCAATTACCATGGGGCGATCTAGGAATCGACATCGTTCTGGAATGTACGGGCTTCTATACTTCAGCGAAAAAATCACAGGCTCACTTAGATGCAGGAGCAAAACGAGTATTGATTTCCGCGCCAGTGAAAGCTTCAGGTGCAGAAGTAGACAACACTAAAACAATTGTTTATGGAGTAAATCATGATTCGCTGGATGGAAATGATGAAATTATTTCTGCAGCATCTTGTACAACGAACTGTTTAGCACCAATGGCAAACGTTTTGAACAAAAAATATGGAATCAATAGTGCGTTGATGTCAACGATCCATGCGTACACAGCATCGCAAGCATTGCAAGATTCACCAGGTGGACGCAAAAATCGTGCAGGAGCACAAAACGCCATTCCATCTTCAACAGGTGCTGCCAAAGCGGTAGGAAAAGTTATTCCTGAATTGGAAGGGAAAATTGACGGAACAGCCATCAGAATTCCTACCATTACAGGTTCAATGACAGAACTGTATTCTGTTTTGAATAAAGAAGTAACAGTGGAAGAAGTCAACGCGGCAATGAAAGAAGCTGCATCTGAGGCATTCTTATACAATGAAGACGAAATCGTATCTTCAGATGTTATCGGGGTACCAGCAGGTTCGATTTTTGATGCCACTCAAACAAAAGTCATCGAGGGAACGAACGGACAATTAGTCAAAACGGTTGCTTGGTATGATAACGAGTACGGTTTTGTGGCTAATATGGTAGGAACGTTAGAACATTTTGCGAATATTAAATAAATTAATTTTAATTAGCGGGAGGCAATGAGCTTCCCGTTTTTTTGTGTTTATAAATGAGGAAGAAGTATTTAGATATCCCTTCTCCTTCCTTAAATTTACTTATCCAATTAAGACTGTTCTTTAATGATGTCGATGTTTGTTTTTCGGGTATCTGTTGAACGACCGATTTGAATGAGGTGGTTCAAGTTCATTTCATAATCTGCAGTAAAGACGATAGAATACAAAAGGTTCAATAGATAAATGACAGATGTGGTTGAGGTAAAGTTTCCGATTTTAGAATAGAGTTTTTCTCGAGTAGTGATTTTTAATGAACAATCGCTATGTGTTGCAATAGGATTATCTCCTATACTTGTTAAGCTAATAGTGGAAGCTCCTTGTTTTTTCAAAATGTCCATGCATTTTATGAAGGAATCATCTTCACCTGTGTATGAAATAATAAGGGCACAAGTTCGGTTACCACTGTTAAAAGCTTCATACGTACTGTAATCATAAGTGGAAGAAATAGTAATTTTTTTATTGATCCTACGCATCTTAGTTATGAAATCTTGAGCAATGAGTGCATTAGTTTGGCTCGCAAATACTTTGATTTCGTCAGCATTTAGTAAGAGTTTTTGTGCGTATTCCAAATCTTTAGAATCTATTAATGATAAAGTATCCTGAATAGTATTTTGTTGTAATGTGCTTATTTTATGGGCAATAGAAACCAAATGATCCGCTTGATCATACGGTAAGTTGGCGTCAATAGCTGTAAAGTGGCTATTGAGGTACTGCCATTCTTCAAGGTAAGCTTCTTTCAAATCTAGCCATCCTGTAAATCCCATTTTTTTCGCTACACGAATAAGGCTCGTAGGATTAGTATGAGTTAAATTCGCAATTTTTTGAGTTGTCATATCTTGTAAGTCTTCAGGATGATTGATGAGATAATTTACTAATGATTGTTCAGCATCTGAAAATGAAGTATGTTTTAATCGTTCAATGAGTAGCATAAAAAGACTCCTTCTTTACACAAATAGTATATATTTTTGTGTAGGGGTTTTACAAGAGCAATCGTAAAATTTAGAAAGTATGTGTAGGAACCTACTAATTGTATCTAGACGATTGAAATAATGAAACCGTTTAGATAAGATGAGAGTAAGATAAAACTGAATTACTAGGAGGAAAAAATATGGGATTTAATAAAGATTTTCTTTGGGGCGGGGCTACTGCTGCTAATCAAAGTGAAGGTGGTTATAACGCGTATGGCCGAGGTTTAGCGAATGTAGATGTCGTTCCAATTGGAGAAGACCGTTACCCAATCATAACAGGAAAAATGAAACATCTGGACTTCGATGAGGAGCATTTTTATCCAGCTAAAGAAGCCATTGATATGTATCATCATTATAAGGAAGATATCGCTTTATTTGGAGAAATGGGATTTAAATCTTATCGCTTTAGTCTAGCTTGGACACGTATTTTTCCAAAAGGTGATGAGGCTGAACCAAATGAAGCAGGGTTACAATTTTACGATAACCTTATTGATGAATGTCTTAAGTACGGCATCGAACCTATTGTTACAATCACACATTTTGATATGCCAATCCATTTGATTAAAGAATATGGGGGTTGGCGCAGTCGTAAAGTAGTCGATTTTTATGAAAATCTTGTCACTGTATTATTTAATCGTTATAAAGGAAAAGTAAAGTATTGGATCACTTTCAATGAGATCAATATGCTATTGCATGCACCGTTTATGGGAGCTGGATTAGTATTTGAAGAAGGAGAAAACGAAGAACAAGTAAAATATACAGCAGCCCATCATGAATTAGTAGCCAGTGCGTTAGCGACCAAAATCGCGCATGAAGTAGATCCAGAAAATAAAGTCGGCTGTATGATCGCAGCTGGACAGTATTATCCGAATACACCAAATCCTGCAGATGTTCGTCAAGCTCAAGTAGACAATCAAGAAAATTATTTTTTTATTGACGTACAGTCTCGTGGCGAATACCCTAATTATGCTTTGAAACGCTTGGCTAATGAAGGAATCGAAATTCCTTTTGAAAAAGGCGATAAGGAACTATTGAAGGACCATACGGTTGATTATATTACGTTCTCTTATTATTCTTCACGAGTTTCTGCCGCCCAAGATGGCCAAGAAAAAGCAGGCGGGAATATATTTGATTCCATTAAAAATCCTTATTTAGAAGAAAGCGAATGGGGCTGGCAAATTGATCCAATCGGTTTCCGCATTACAATCAATGAATTATATGACCGCTATCAAAAACCATTATTTGTAGTTGAAAATGGATTAGGAGCAGTCGATACACCTAATGCAGATGGATCTATAGTGGATGATTACCGTATCGATTATCTAAAACAACACATCGAAGCAATGAAAGACGCTGTGGATAAAGATGGTGTAGAAATTTTAGGGTATACGAGTTGGGGATGTATCGATCTGGTTTCCGCATCAACTGGTGAGATGAAAAAACGTTATGGCTTTATTTATGTAGACCGCGATAATGAAGGCAATGGAACATTGAAGCGTTCGAAGAAGAAATCCTTTGATTGGTACAAACAAGTCATTGCGTCTAATGGTGAAAACGTAGAATACACAAAAGGATAATTTTGTTTAATGGTCATGCTTGTTGTCCAGCATGACCTTTTTTAAGGAGGTTACTATGGAATTAAACTATATTTTTTTAGATGTGGATGGTACATTAGTAAACTATTCTAATGAATTACCGAATTCAGCAGTCAAAGCCATTAAAGCTGCACAAGCCAACGGTCATAAAGTGTACCCGGTGACTGGACGCAGCAAGGCTGAAATGTATGATGAACTATTAGAAATCGGTTTTGATGGGTATATTGGTGGAAATGGCAACTATGTTGAAAGTGCCGATAAAGTTGTGTTACATCAATTAATAACGATAGAACAAGAAAAATCAATTGTAGATTGGTTGAACAATCGTGGATTAGCTTTTTATTTAGAGTCTAATAACGGATTATTTGCAAGTGAACAGTTTGAGACACGTGGAGAGCAAACGGTTAAAGAGTATGTTGCTTATAAGGAAAAACCCGGAGCAGAAGCTATGACGGTACGACAAGCATTTCCAGAAATGATTTTTGATGGTCAATTGTATCGAGCTGACGTGAACAAGATCAGTTTCATTTTAGAAGAGTATGAAGATTACCTAGCTGCAGCCGATTTTTTTTCTGACTTTCAATTAGGTACTTGGGGAGGTATAGGTGAACAAGCTTTGTTTGGAGATATTGCCTTAGCAAACATTACAAAACAGACAGCTATCAAAAACTTGTTAGAACATCATGGAGTTGAACGGAAGAACACGATAGCCTTTGGCGATGCAAAAGTAGACATTCCTATGCTTGAGTATTGTGAAATAGGTGTAGCAATGGGAAATGACGGTAAAGAAATAAAAGCTATGGCTGATCACATAACCGATAGTGTTGATAATGACGGACTAGAGAAAGCCTTTCTCCATCTTGGATTGATAGAGTAAACTCGATTGAATTCAGTAAAAGTGGAGTAACAATTGATACTTCAATTAGTAAATGGTATTATAAGTGTATATAAATCTAATTTAACTTGCTCTTCTTTCTTATAGCTAATGTAAGAATGAGAGCCAATTAAATCTGAACAGGCGGTGAACTCTTAGAGGTTCATGCGGCCGGATCACACATGTGTGATAGCAGAGTAGTGCCAAAAAGGCACACCTGTGGGACAGTACTACTGTCCTATAGGTGTGCCTTTTTTATTTTTACTTTTTATTAAGGAGGGGTAATTTAACCACTAACTTAAAAATAATTACAGAAAGGAAGAGGGAAATGTTGAAGTTTTTAAGCAATACGCGTTCAGGACAGTTTTTAGTCATTGGAGTCTTTTTTACGATTATTGGATTTATTTTAAATACGATGGGAGGTTTTTATAGTTCAATTTCTTTTTATGGGGCAATTTTCTTTTTAGGGTTCTTTTCAGCTAAAAAAGCGGTGACAGAAACAATCCATTCTAAAGCTCCCAATGTTGATTTGCTAATGGTTTTAGCAGCATTAGGTGCATGTTTGATTCATTATGAATCAGAAGGAGCTGTATTACTGCTCATTTTTGCTGGCTCAGAAGCTCTAGAATCCTATGCAACCAATAAATCAAAAAGTGCTATTTCTGAGTTGCTATCTCATGTGCCTTCTACAGCGCAACTGCTAAAAGATAATGATGAAGTGAGTGAAGTACCTACTGAATTGTTAAAAGTTGGTGACATTGTAGTCGTTTCAAAAGGAGCACAGATACCTATTGATGGGTATTCCGACCGAAAAACGCAAATTAATGAATCCAGCCTTACTGGGGAATCAATGCCTGTTGAAAAAGAAAAAGGAGCCGAAGTATTTTCTGGAACTTTCAATGAAGGGAATGCCTTTCATCTTGAAGTGAATAAAACGAGTGATCAAACCGTTTTCTCAAATATTATACGGATGGTAGAAGAAGCGCAGAAAAGCCCTTCGAAAATTTCGAAAATTATTGATCGTTTTGAAACGAAATACGTACTAGTAGTTTTAATTATGGTCCCATTATTCATTGCGAGTCTTTATTATTTTAACAGGTATAGCTTTGAGGAAGCTTTTTATAGAGGAATGGTTTTATTAACCGTTGCTAGTCCATGTGCTTTGGTCGCTTCTGCTACACCAGCAACATTAAGTGCTATCAGTAATGGAGCAAAAAATGGGGTGTTAGTTAAAGGAGGAGCAGCAATGGAGTCTTTGAATACGATGGATATTTTATATAGCGATAAAACAGGTACACTGACATTTGGTGATTTCAGAGTATTAAATTATGAAATTCCAGAAGATATTCTGAATGAAGTGGTTTATATGGAACAACAATCTAACCATCCAATAGCTAATGCTATTGTGGCAGCTTTTGAAAACAGAAACTTTAAAGACATTGATACTTCAGAACCTGTGGAGGAAATAGCTGGACAAGGGGTTAGAAAAGGAGCAATTGAAATAGGAAAACCAAGTACGTTTATTGGGTATCCTGATAAAAATTATTATCTTGATAAAGTAGTTGAAGAAAATACGACTATTTTTGTAGCGAAAAGTAATGAAATTGTGGGGTACATTTCTCTTTCTGATGAAATTCGGTATGAAGCAATCGAAGCAGTAGCTGGTTTTCAAAAAGAAGGTATTCAAGTTGTACTTTTGACTGGAGACAATGAAATGGTTGCTTCGAAAGTTGCTAAGGAAGTCAAAGTAAATGATTATGTAGCAAATTGTCTTCCAGAAGATAAGATTAAACATATCCTAAAAAGTCAGCGAAATAAAAAGGTGGTAGGCATGGTTGGAGATGGAATCAATGATGCACCCGCATTAGCGAATGCGGATATCGGCATTGCTATGGGGAGTGGATCATCGGTGGCGATAGAGTCAGCTGATGTGGTGATTGTAAAAAATGATTTAGCTAAATTGCTTTATAGTTATCACCTGAGCAAACGATTGAACCGAATTATTAAACAAAATATTTTCTTCTCGGTCAGTGTGATCATCCTGCTGATGATTTTAAACCTTTTAGGTTATTTAGATTTGCCGATAGGAGTTGTCTTCCATGAAGGATCAACGATTTTAGTTATTTTGAATGGATTACGTTTGTTGCGTTAAAAAAATATAAAAGCGTGTGAGCCTATTGGAATTTCCGATAGGCTCACACGCTTTTTATTGGTTTTAATCTTTTAGTTGTTTCCTTGCTGTATAAAATTCTTTATAAGCCAGGTAACTAGCAATCACAGATGCAATACTTGTAGTGGATAGCAACATAAAGGTAACCATGATTTGGTACTTTATCGCATGCGTAGGGTTTACGCCAGCAAACATTAATCCTGACATCATACCGGGTAAACTAACAATTCCGATTGTCTTTGCAGATTCTATTGTTGGGAGCATTCCTGCACGAATACTATCACGTACTATAGAGATAGAAGCTTGTTTTAAATTTGCCCCTAGGGCCAATTTTTCTAATACTTGTTGACGTTGGTCTTTAAATTTCGAGTTCAAATTACGGTAACAAATTCCAATCGCAATCATTGAGTTACTGGCAATCATTCCTGATATTGGAATAACCTGAGAAGGGATGAATAAAATAGATCCTGATAATAGTAAAACAATCAAAGTTAAACTAGTAGCTGTTAAGATTGCAATAAAAGATATTTTAAATGCATTTGATATACCATTGCTTTTCTTCCCCGCATTAAAAGAGGCATTAAAAATAATAACTAAAACAAGTGCTAATGTCACAATAATATTATTTAATTTAAAGACATAGCCCAATAAATAACCAACAGCAAATAGTTGAATAACGGCTCGAATAACACCGATTAAAATATCTTTACCTAAGCCTAACTTTTCTTTATAAACAACAATAAGTGCTATACCAACTAAGGCAGTTGCAAAGAATAAGGATGAATTATTAATAGCTAAGTTCATTTCGGTTCCTCCATTTCGCCATTAACTAATTGAATAATACGATTTGAAGCTTGAATCTCTACTGCATTATGGGTGACCCACAAGATTGTAACACCCTGTTCGTGATTGAGATTACGAATTAAATTACGAATAATTTCTTGGTTTTCATGATCTAACGCGCTGGTTACTTCATCTAGTAAGAGGACTTTAGGCATAAATAAAACATTACGAATCAATGCTACCCTTTGCTTTTCCCCACCAGACAATGCGTTGACTGATTTAGTTAAATACTCTGCTCCTAAACCAACTTTTTTTAAAGCATCTAAGGCTTTTTTTTCATTAAAAGGCTGATCTCTGATAACGAATGGGAACATTAGATTATCTTTTACAGTTTCTCCAAAAAGCGTTGCTGTTTGGAAACAGTAGGATACTTCTTTGCGATAATCAGTAGGTTCGTAGTCATCAATTGGTTTACTTTGATAAGAAACGGTTCCTTCAGTTGGAGACAAGAGTGAAGCAATAATTTTTAATAAGGTACTTTTTCCACTTCCTGAGGGTCCTGTAATCGTTAAGAATTCTCCCTCTTCAACAGACAGCGTTATTCCTTTTAAAATAGCTTTTCCATCTAATTCGTAGCCTAGTTGGGTTGTGTTTAATAGTGGTGTCTCCATATATTCTCCTCCTTAGTCTATATTTAATAAATTACAAAAATGAGAGTCCAATATTTAGAGCTGTTGCTCAAATATTTGGACTCAAAACAGTCTTTTTTTATAAAGCGAGGCTTTTTTTAGTGTTCATTAGGATCGTTTTCTGCGTCTTCATGAGTTGGGTGTATAGTACCTTCAACATGATCAGGACCAGCATAAATGGTATATAATTTTAGTGGTTTGTCACTAGTATTTTTAATATTGTGCCACATATCTGCTGGAACCAATACTGCTTCATCTTCAGAAACAACTTGTTCAAAATTTAAGTTATCTTCAGAAGGTCCCATTTGGCATAGCCCTTGGCCTTCTTCGATGCGAATAAATTGATCAATTCCATGATGAACTTCTAGGCCAATATCATCGTTTGGTTGAATAGTCATGACGGTTACTTGTAATTTAGCGCCTGTCCATATCGTTGTACGGTAGTTATCATTTTGCACTGTAGCATCTTCAATATTTACAACATAAGGTTTTTTGCCATGATCTTTAAAATCAATACTCATTATCCTAATCACTCCATTTCGTAATAGTTATTTAATTATAATAATTACAATCTAAATATAGCAAATTATCATTTGCAAAACAAGTATTAATCCCTTGAATGTAGCTACTAGCTTTTATTATATTTAAAAAAAATAAGCTTTACATACAATACCTCGTGGTGTATTAAATTAGAAAAACTATTTAGAAACGAAAATAGAAAATCGAACAAACGATTGATTGTTCGTGATGCACAAGGATTACGTGGGAAGAAAATCGAGATTTATTCTTTACCTTATAGTTCAATCAACATGTAGTCCACCGAAAATGCAGGAAATTTTGATATCAATGCGAAAGTTGAATTATGGACGAGAGCAGGCAATATCAAAATTGGCTTAGGAAAAGATATCGATAGTAGAAAATTTGATGATTTGATTGTGTCGATTTTACTTTAATTACCTAACAATCTGTGTGATGGTGTTACTTCATAAAAAGCCAAAGAAATAAAATGTAAGCTTTACAATAGTTTGTTTCTTTGACTTTTTTTGATTTTGTCAAGATTTCAAAACTTGATGTGGGTCAATTTTCCATTGTGACATATGGACTATACTGCTGTTATAAAGCAAAATAACCTACACAAGAAAGAAGGAATTCACTAATGGCAACATTTAATGAAGTAGCAGAGCACTATTTTGAAAAATTGGATATATTTACACTAGCAATCACGCGTGCACACGGTAAGAACCATCCTGAAGCGTTTGAAGTACGAAGTTTATTTAATACAATGAAGGAAAAGACAACAGAAGCAGGTACCACCGGTAAGCCACATTTAGAGGAAGAATTTGTGAAATTACGTAAAATAACATCCAACTATACTATTCCTGGAGATGTGTGTGGAACCTATGCAGGGGTATACAACACGCTATCTGAAACAGATCACGCTTATCACGCATAATTTGCGGATTCGAAAAATAGTAAATCCCAGAAGGAAAAAGAATTATTTCTGGGGTTTTTTTGCTCGTTATAAGATATACTAAAATTGTGCCAATCGAATTAAAAATTTTATAACTGAAGACAGGGTATACATAGAGGGGATTGAAAGAAGGAAAAGAATATCTATGCTAACAAAAGAAGCTGCTCAACACGTTGTTTATGAAATTATGAAACTCTATAGCAGAAAATGCCACGCCCAAACAAATTGAAGAACGCGTGACAGAAATTATCCCAGCAAAATACTGGGGAATAGCACACCAATCCATGATTTCTTTCGGAAGATAAATATGCGTGCCCAGAAATATGAAATGCCATGAGTATCTCCAGTTGTATGAGAATTTAGAAGGAATAAATTTAATGGAGTAAGTTATCTTTGGGAGAAAAAAAGGGCAACATCAGCTATAAAAAAATAGGTTATTCAATGAACGCAACCGTTCATGAATAACCCGATTTTGTGCAATAAATCGATAAATTACGGTTCTGATTTTAAGAGAGCCGTTTGAGTTTCTTTCGTGATATCCATCATAGATTGAAAAAGCTTCGTTACTTGCGGTTCAAATGTTTTATCTGTTAAGCGGCTAATATTTTTTTCGATAACAGCTTGCTCGCGGCTGGCATCCAATACAGGTAAGTTGCGTTGCTTTTTGTAGCGACCGACTTTTAAAACTGTGTTTAGCCGTAACTCAAACAAGCGAGTAAGTTCCTGATCAATCTCATCAATCTCTTTGCGGTACTGTTCCAATTCATTCATTCGATTGTCCTCCAAGCATCAAATCCATTAATCCGATAGCGGTAACCGCCTCTAAGACCGGCAGAACTCGTGGGACAATACAAGGATCATGACGTCCTTCAACTTCTAATTCAGTTTCTGTTCCTTCTTGGATGTTGATCGTCTGTTGCTTCTTTTTGATGGAAGCAGGTGGTTTAACAGCAGCTCTGAAAACGATTGGCATGCCATAAGTAATCCCGCCAATGATTCCACCATTATTGTTGGAGCGTGTTTTGATGCGCCCTTGTTCATCATAGTAGTATTCATCATTCGCTTCTGAACCGCGCATTTTGGTAATGTCGAATCCTGTTCCAAATTCAATGCCCTTAATGGCTGGAACGGCAAATACGAGGTGAGCCAGTTGAGATTCAACTGAGTCAAAAAATGGATTCCCATACCCAGCATCTAATCCTAAGACAAATGTTTCAACGATGCCGCCTACAGAATCCCCATCTTCTTTTGCTGCCAAAATCAAGTCGGTCATTTCTTCCTTTTTTTCAGTATTAAACAAAGGAAGTTGTTCTTCTTTGAACTGTTCGATTTGCTCTAACGTGATCGTTTCTTGATCCTCGAAAGTTTCATCTTCGATTGTTCCAATCGATTGAATATGAGATCCTACTGTTACGCCTTTTTGTTTCAGCCATTGCTGACAAATAGCACCTGCAAATACGAGAGGAGCAGTGATCCTCCCGGAAAAATGGCCGCTGCCACGATGGTCATTGTGGCCATTGTAACGCACTCGTCCGGGGTAATCAGCTTGTCCTGGGCGCATAACATCTTTCAGCACACTGTAGTCTTTGGAGCGCGTATTTGTGTTCCAAATGATTGCAGTCAGTGGTGCACCAGTTGTTTTCCCGTCTAAAAAGCCACTTAAAATTTCTGGGTGATCTTTTTCTTTTCTTGGTGTCGTCAATTCATTTTTCCCCGGCGCTCTGCGTGCCATTTCAACTAAAACCTGGTCCATATCTATTTCTAAACCTGGAGGCAGACCATTGATCGTAACGCCAATCGCCACGCCATGTGACTCTCCAAATAGTGAGAGTTGTAAATTTTTACCCCATATTCCACTCATGTATTTTTCCTCCTAGTTGTTGGAATGTTTCCCAAAAGTTGGGATAGGACTTTTTGACACAATCTGTGTCTTTAATGTGTATCGGTTCTTTACATACCGTTGAAGCAATGGCCAACATCATAGCCATGCGATGATCCTTATGGCTCCAAACTTGTTGACCGCCGGATAATTCAGAAACCCCTTCGATCAAAAGTGAATCATCTATAATTTTGATTCGTGCGCCTAAAGCTGACAACTCTTTTTGTGTGGCAATTAAGCGATCACTTTCTTTGATTCTTAACCGTTCCAAATGGATAATTTTTGTTTTTCCTTTACTTAATGCAGCGACTAAAGCCACTACTGGAATAATATCGGGTACTTGGGCTCCATCTATAACGCGTTCATTATCAGTAGAACCGCCACTTAATGTATCTAAGATCGAAACGATAGCTTGATCACCTTGTAGAGAATCTGAAGCTAGACCGTTTACTAAAAGCTCATTCCCTAATGCAATTGCACTCAACCAGAAGGCTGCTTGCGAGTAATCGCCTTCGACTGTATAATCACGGGCGGTATAAGCTTGCTGGCCTTTAATGCGGTATTCTTGTCCAGTCTCATCTTGTTCAATTACAATACCAAAGGATTGTAAGACAGACAGGGTCAAATCAATGTAGCCTTTCGATTCTAAATGAGTCGTAATTTTTAAGACAGAGTCTCCGGCAAGTAAAGGCAAAGTTAGTAACATACCAGTGATAAACTGGGAACTGATATCGCCACGCATTTCATAGATACCTTGTGTCAAAGGTCCTGCGACACTCAACTGTAGGTTTTCAGTTGCGGCTTGATTATAGTGGAGTGACTGAGCGTCGAATAATTCTTGATAAGGTTCAAGCGGGCGTTTGCCTAAATGTCCTTGACCGATAAAGTGCGTTTCTCCTGTAAACAAGGTCGCTAGAGGAATCAGAAAACGCAAGGTAGAGCCGGACTCATTGCAATTGATTGTGCGGCTTTCCTTAGCAGCTCCATTACGGATGCCATCGATTGTCAATGTCTGATCATCGTAAGAAATAATCGCTCCAAACGAACGCATACCTTCGATAGTTGCAAGGATATCATCAGATAGTTGAATATTCTTGATCGTACTACGACCTGCTGCTAAACTGGCGCAAATCACTGCACGATGCGCCATACTTTTAGATGGCGGGACAATAACAGTTCCATTTAACGCATTAGGAGTAAGGGTTAGATTAGTCATGCTGTTCCTCCAGTGTCTAAAGAATCGAAAAATGATAAAGACGTTTGATGTACGGTAGCGTTTCCGATGTTAGATAAAACAATCACGGATAAACTACCTGCAATATTTTTTTTATCTTTTTTGATATAAGATAGTAGTTTAGGATAATCTTCAAAATCCTCTAGTTCAATAGGCAAACGATGCTGTTTTAAAAGAGTGATTAATCGATCAGTGGTTCCAATTGGTGTCAGCTGTTTTGATTCTGCAATTCTTGAGATCGCAACCATGCCAATGGCCACACCTTGACCATGGGTATATGTTTTATACTGGTAGTATGCTTCAATAGCGTGTCCCAACGTATGCCCAAAGTTCAACACCATTCGTTCACCCAAATCTTTTTCATCTGCTTGCACAATCACTTGTTTAATCGTACAACAGGTTTCGATGAGCCAATCAATGTGCTGCATGACTTCTTTTCTAGAAGACAAGTTCATCAGATGATGAAATAAATTAAGGTCTTTTATACAGCCATACTTGATTACTTCTGCCATTCCATCAGCAAAGGCAGAATCCGTCAACGTCTCTAGAACCAATGGATCAATCAAGACGAGTAGGGGGTGATAAAAAGCACCGACTAAGTTTTTTCCCTCAGGTAAATCGACGCCCACTTTTCCTCCTACACTACTGTCAACTTGCGCTAGCAGAGTGGTGGGGATTTGGACATAGGAGATACCTCTCAAGTAAGAAGAAGCGGAAAAACCAGTGATGTCGCCGATCACGCCACCGCCTAGAGCGATGATCAAGTCGCTACGTGTTAAGCCAAACTCAGCAAATGCACTGTAGAGATTGGGCAGCGAGTCAAATGTTTTAGTTTGTTCTCCAGGAGGCAAAACAATGCACTGCACTTCATAATCCGCTGCTTCCAAATCTTTTATAATGGATTTAGCGTAAAGGTCATAGACGGTTTCATCGGTGACAATGGCAATTTTGGCTCCAGTAAAGACTTTTGAGACTTCATTACTGACGCGGTTGAGCAATCCTTTTTCAATTTTTAACTCATAACTCACTTCATGTGATGGAAGTTTAACGGTTAAGACAGACATCGATTTTATCCTCCTCAGTTTATTTTGTTAGAATAGTAGCTGCTTCATTAATTGAACGACCTTCGAAATCAGCTAGCTTACGAGCTTTTTCCATCAATCTAGCAAATTCATCTGGTGTCAAACATTGTTCGCCATCGCTCCAAGCGTTAGCTGGATCGTTATGAACCTCAATCATTAAGCCGTCTGCTCCAGCAACGATACCTGATTTAGCGCCTGCTTCAACCAAGTAAGACATTCCACCAGCATGGCTCGGATCGATAATGATCGGCAAGTGAGAAAGCTCTTTGATGACAGGAACAGCTTGGATATCTAGTGTATTGCGGGTTTCTGTTTCAAATGTCCGAATGCCGCGTTCGCATAAAATAACATTTTCATTTCCTCCAGCCATGATGTACTCAGCTGACATCAACCATTCTTTGTAGGTTGCAGATAAGCCACGTTTTAAAAGGACTGGTGTATTCGTACGTCCAACTTCTTTTAGTAAATCAAAGTTTTGCATGTTGCGTGCACCAATTTGAATGATGTCTACCGAATCAACAAATTGATCGACCCATTTTGTCGACATCAATTCAGTCACGATGGGCATACCTGTTTCAGCTTTAGCAACTTGGAGCATTTTTAATCCTTCTAATTCAAGACCTTGGAAACTGTATGGAGAAGTTCTTGGCTTGAATGCACCGCCGCGTAAGAAGTTCGCACCAGCTTGTTTAAGTTGTTTTGCAATAGTCACAATTTGTTCTTCACTTTCTACAGAACATGGTCCCGCGATGATTCCTAATTTAGTACCACCGATTGTTTCGTCACCAATTTTGATGATAGAATTCTCAGGATGAAATTTTCTATTCGCTCTTTTGTAAGGATCTTCTACACGAATAACTTGTTCTACTTCCGAAAAAGCATGCAATTGGTGAGCATCGATTCCACTAGTATCGCCAATCAGACCTAGAAAATCGCGCTTGATATCGGTGAAATGACTCACGGTAACTCCTTGAGATTCTAATTTAGCAGCTAATTCTTTAACCTCATTTGCTTTAATTCCTTGTTTTAATACGATTATCATAGTCATTCTCCTCTGTATTGTTTAGTTTATTTTGTACAAACACCACACCATTACTGGCTCATAACGTTCTTCGATCGTGTACCCTACCTTTTTTTCTTTTTCAAACACATCCTCACTAATAATCGTATATTTCAGATTCTTTTTACAAAAGGCTGACCAAGCTTTGAATTTACTGTCTGAAAATTCAATTACTGTATCTTCGTTTTTTTTGATTAAATATTTTTTCAAAAAAATAGTGGTGGCTGGATGAATCATCGCTCGGTTTTCTGCATAAAAGCTATTTTTAATGAGAACCATGGGCTTGGTTTTTTGTTGGAAGACATCTACTAATTCAACTTTATCCCAGTAATCATAATTAAATTCTTTCCACCCGTAATCTTTTCGGGCGCTTTTAAAAGCTACAGGGAACAATACATATTGTTCGGTTAACTGATGAATATTGTGTAATAAGCTGTCAAAAGATGGATAGCCTACGATACCATCGTCTTCTGAATGGAGTAAAGATTCTGCGACTGTATAACTATCTGTGCTGCTTGGTCCTAACGTATGAATGATCATCTATTTTCCTCCACTAAAATTATTGAAAAACGAAAAAACGCCACACCCGATAGTCTATTGAAAGATTATCGAATGTAGCGTTAGGTAAGTTCACTAATAGTATAAATAAAATCAGATTAGTTCGTTGCCCCTTCGATTTCTTTCAAAATCTATAGGGCAACTGTTGTTAGCAGCTTAAAAAACTTTAGCCTCTATAGATTTTCTCATAAAGAAGCTAAAATAATAATTATTCAATTGTGAGTCCATTGCAGTTTTAAGTTGTGCTTGTAAGTTCATGGTGGTCTCTCCTCAATTGATCATTATCAGCTGTTTCCCAACTGTGAGTCCAATACTAGCAATTAAAAAATTCGTTGTCAACAAAAAACTAAAAACTAATTTCTGAAAATAATAATAAAAGTAGTCTGAACAACTGGTACCAAACGATTTAGATCCAATTGAAATAATTGTTCGTTAATTTTTTTATTGAACTTTAGGTTTCTTTTGTCTATACTTCAACACATTATCAAAGGATGGGAAGAGGTGCCTTATGAACTTTTACGGATTATTAGGAGAATCGCTTATACATAGCCATTCTCCAAGCCTCCATAAGTTAATTTATCAAAAAGTAGGACTAGACGCTGCTTACAAGCTCTTTGCGTTTCCACCAGCACAATTAAAACAAGCGATGGATGGTATTCGAACGTTATCCATCAATGGGGTAAACATCACAATTCCTTATAAAGAAGCTGTTATCCCTTATCTAGACGAAGTCGGTCCGTTAGCCAAAAAAATGGGAGCAGTGAATACGATTGAAAATGCAAATGGAAAGTTAATTGGGCACAATACAGATTACGCTGGCTTTGGCTTGATTTTAAGCCGTAGACAATGGGAGGTAAACGGGAAAATAGCAGTTATTTTAGGCTCAGGAGGCGCCTCGAAAACAGTTGAAGCGTATTTAATGGATTACGGGATTAAGATGATCTATATTGTGTCACGGAGGCCAGAACGGTTTAAAAATACCGAAAATAAAAGGTATACCAATTATGAGGAAGCCCAATCTTTAATGGGAGATTTTTTAATTAATACTTCGCCTGTTGGCATGTACCCTAATATCAATCAGTCTCCATTAAGTGAGAAGACTATTCAGCAATTTGATTATTTGATTGACCTGGTTTATAACCCTAGTGAAACTACTTTTTTAAGATTGGGACGTGAAAACAACAAGCAAACGGCTAATGGTTTAGATATGTTAGTGGGTCAAGCTGTTCGAGCAATAGAAATCTGGGAAAAGTGTTCAATTGGTGAACAAGTTACGGAAGAGTTGATTTCTGAATGGAAAACAAAAAATGGTGAAAATTTATGAAGACGAATATTGTGTTGATTGGTATGACAGGTAGCGGGAAAAGTACTATTGGAGAAAAACTTAGTCAACAACTAGGCATGCCGTTTAAAGATATCGATCTTTTTATTGAACATACAACAAAACAGTCAATTCCGGAACTATTTGAAGTAAGCGAAGCTCATTTTAGAGCGATTGAAACAAAAGCCTGTAAAAAAATAGCAGCAACTGAAAAACACACAGTTATTTCGTGTGGTGGCGGAGTAGTTTTGAATCCCGAAAATATTCAGGCACTAAGAAAAACAGGGTGGATTGTGTTCATCGATCGTCCTATCGAACACATCATTAAAGATATCGAAATTGCACATCGGCCTTTATTAAAAGAAGGTAAGAATAAGCTATACCAATTACATGAAGAGCGGTTTAGTTTGTATCAAAAAGCAGCTGATTTTCGAGTGGAAAATCAATCTACTTTGGAAGATGTATTAAATGACATTAAGACCCATCTTCCAGAAACCATTACGCATAAAAGGAGAAGATAATATGAAAATCGTTATTATTAATGGCCCAAATTTAAACTTCTTAGGGACTCGTGAACCCGAAATTTATGGAACACAAACGCTGGAAGAGATTGAAAGTAAGATTCAAAAATATGCTGAAACACAAGAAGTAGACTGTTCTTTTTTTCAAAGCAATTCTGAAGGGGAATTGATCGACCGGATTCAACAAGCCCATATGGATAAGGCAGATGGGATCGTCCTCAATCCGGCAGCGTATACCCATTACAGTTATGCTATTCACGATGCAGTGAAGTCAATAATGATACCAACTGTTGAAGTGCATTTAAGTGCGATTCATGCCCGTGAATCTTTTCGTAAAGAGTCTGTTATAGCATCAGCTTGTATTGGACAAATTTCAGGTTTTGGAGCAACAGGTTATTTATTGGCAATCCAAGCATTAAAAGAAGTCAGGAATAAAGGTGGGGAAAGATGAATATTGCAATTGTTGGGTTAGGAGCCATTGGAGGCTCTTTTGCTAAAGGATTTCAAGCAGCCGGATACACAAATGTCTATGGGGTAGATGTCAACGAAGCAACAGTGAAAACAGCTGTAAATCAAGGAATAATCAAACAGGGATTTGTAGAAGCTAACGACATTTTGCAGGATATGGATGTCATTATGATTTCTCTTTATCCAAATCAAATTGCGCCATTTGTCGAACAATATAGAAATGTCTTGAAAGATGGAGCCATTTTAACCGATGTGACAGGTGTTAAAACAGCCATTATAGAAAAAGTTTCTAAAGTACTTCCTTCAACAGTCGATTTTGTTTTTGCCCATCCCATGCGCGGCAGTGAGAAAAAGGGAATCATTGGTGCGGATCATACGCGTTTTATAGGAGCCAATGCTTTAATCACTACGATTCCTACAAATAAAGAAGCTTCTCTAAAACTCATTGAAAAGCTCTATAAAGAAGTAGGATTTGATCAAGTAACACGGGTTTCTCCCGAAAAACATGATGAACAAATCGCATATGTCAGTCAATTGATACATGTTTTATCTGTAGCGGTCGTAAATAGTACACAAGCTTCAGAAGAAACACTGATGTTTGCTGGAAATAGTTTTCAAGAGCTCACAAGGATCGCTGATATAAATGCTGATTTATGGAGTGAATTATTTTTAAATAACCGAACAGCCTTGTTGAAATCGATTGAACACTTCGAAATTGAATTGGATGCTTTGAAGTACACGCTAGAAGAGAATGATGATAAAGAGCTGAAAACAATCTTTAGTCGAGCCGCCAATAAACGAAGAGAATGGTATTGAGTGAATCCGTTGCAGAAGATATATAGTTAGCTTAAGAAATAAATAGTAAAAGAAAAAGTTGCCCTAAAATGAAATATGCCCTAAAAGTTAGAGTACTAAATCTAACTTTTAGGGCATATTTCTTTATAACAAACGATTAAATTCTACTTATAGTTATTTTTTCAAAAATTCTTTTAAAGCATCAACAAGTGGAGTTAAGGATTTGCCTAATGCTTTTTCAAAATCCTCCGATGTTACATTTAATTCACCGTTACGAATATCATTTTGAATCATTAAAATGAAACTCACTGCTGCCTCAGGAACACCGTTGCTGATTAATGCAGCTTGATAATCTTCATCATTCATTGCAACAACTTCAAATTCTTTACCACTAGCAGTTTTAAGAGCTTCAGCTAGTTCTGCATAAGTAATTGGAGTACCTGATAATTCAAGTATTTCTGGTGCAGCTGCTTTTTCCGTTAACACATTGATAGCAGCCTCAGCAAATTCACGTTTTAATGCCCAACCCGTTTTTCCGTTTTCAGCAGAGTACGTAAATGCATGGCCTGCTACTGCTGCATTGAGCGTGTCTGCTTCATTTTCCAAATACCAATTGTTGCGTAAAAAAGTGTGAGAAATGTGAGATTCAGAAATTAATTTTTCAGTGAGGATATGATCTTGGGCTAATGGGCTGTTTGAGGTAGCGCCTTTAGGAAAACTGGTATAAGCGATAAATGAGACACCGGTTTCTATAGCAGCATTGACGACATTTTTGTGTTGTTCATCGCGTGAAACCACTCCACCTGGTTGTGAGGAAACAAAGAGCATGCGATCGACACCGTTGAAAGCTTTAACTAAACTAGTATAGTCACTAAAGTCAGCAATCCGTACTTCAATCCCTTGTTCACGAAGTTTAGCAGCTTTTTCTTCAGTTCTTGCCAGAGCCACAATATCAGTTAAATCAATTTGTTCTTTCAAGTAATGTAAGGCATAAGTTCCTAATTCTCCAGTTGCTCCTGTTAACAAATAGTTCATCTTATATCAACCTTTCTATTCGTGAGATTTGGTTTATAAAAGCTTGTTTTTTTCAAGTTCTAACACTATGATAGGAGTCTAAGTAACTAATGTAAAGTTAGTACTTTTAAGTTACTTAGTAACAAAAAAGTAACTATTGCGAGAGGACGAGGTTTTTAATGCGAGATAAATTATCGGCTTGCCCAGTAGAGACGACACTTTTGGTGATAAACGATCGTTGGAAAGTGTTGATATTAAGAGAACTACTAGATGGGACTAAACGGTTTGGAGAATTAAGAAAATCGATTGGTACTGTTTCACCAAAAGTATTGACGTCACATTTGCGTTCTATGGAAGAAGATGGGTTAGTTGACCGCGAAATTTTTGCAGAAGTCCCGCCACGCGTTGAATATACATTGACAGAATTAGGAGATAGTTTAAAGCCCATTTTAGATGCAATGAAAGACTGGGGCACAGATTATCAAGCAAAGGTTAAACTTAAGTTGAAAGAAACAAATGAAGATTAACATACTAACGAATATAAAAAGGAGCTAATTTAAATGAGTCTAAATTACCAAGAGATTGAAAAAGTAATAAATGCAGAAAAGAATGCTGGCGAATTCGCTCAGTTAATGCACGAACTACAGAAATTAGGTGTGAAGCGATACGATTATTTGGTTACTGAAGGGACGTATCGATATTTTGATGAGGATAATTCTGTCGACTTAAAATTGAATGGGGTCCCAAAAGTAGTTTCTGATCAAAGTGACTCTAAAGCTATCAAATCGGCTATTAAAAGAGCACAATCAGGAGAGTTTGATTTTGAAAAATTTTGTGAACTAGCTGGAGCAGCTGGCGTGCCAGTTTGGACAAGTGATTTAGTAACGAAGCAAGTCACTTATTACGATGCTTATCATCAGGCATTATTAGTAGAGCCGATTCCGGGACTATAAGGTAAAAAATGTGAAATTCATATAGAAGTAAAAGTATTTTAGTTTTTTACTTGTAAAAAGTAAGTGTAGGGTGTAGGATGTATTTATAAGGAAAAATAAAATAAATCATTTGGAGGTAATTATTCATGTCAAAAAATATTGGGATTTTAGTAGGAAGTTTACGTAAAGATTCTTTAAATAAAATTGTAGCAAAAAAATTAGCTGAGTTATTCCCAGCTGATGATACTGTAACATTTATTGAAATTGGCGACTTACCAGTTTACAATGAAGATTTAGAAGAAAATGCTCCAGAAAGTTACACTCGTTTCCGTAAAGAAATGAAAGAACAAGACGCATATGTATTCATAACTCCAGAATACAACCGTGGTATGCCAGCTTCATTGAAAAATGCTATTGATGTTGGTTCTCGTCCATGGGGAGAAAGTGTATGGCCAGGAAAACCAGTTCTCGTTGGTTCAGTATCTCCAGCAGGTATTTCTGGTGCATTAGCTAACCACCAAATTCGTCAATCACTAGTATTCGGTGACAGCCCAGTTATGGCTCAACCAGAACTTTATATTGATGCATCTAAAACAATTGGTGAAGACGGACAAGTAGTTCCAGGATCAATTGAATTCTTACAAACTGTTGCAGATGCATTCGTAGCATTCATCGACAAAAACTCTAAATAATAGATAAAATTTAAAACTGTACGAAGAAGCTGAGACATCATCTAGCTGAAAAGCGTGTATAAAACTTCAGCTTTAGAAGCACAAAAACAGCTTCACAATAGGAATTTTCCCTACTGTGAAGCTGTTTTTTATTGTATTAGTTTTTTAAATTTAGCAACTTTTTTATTTATCGTTTGTATGAAAAAGTACTATAATTTTTCACTATCAAAGTTATCATCTAAAGCTTTTTGAGCAAGAACATTTAGGTAGTTCCATGGACGGTTGAATCCTGGTTGGAAGAAGAAATCAGCAAAGGCTAATTTTTCTAAAGTCCAACCTGAAGAGATAGCTACCGATAGTACATTGATAGAAGCTGTAACGTCATAAGTTGACATCAATTGAGCACCCACAATGCGGTGACTGTCTTTTTCAAAGTGAATTTTCATCATGACTTTTTCGTCATCAATAAAAGTCGGACGAATATTTTCTACTACGAATGTGCTAGCTACTTCAGCGTCAATGGAGTCTTGATCGATGTCTTTCACACCTGTAGAAGCTAATTTGTAGTCGAATAATGTTAAACCAGATGTCCCAGATACTTCAGGCATTTTAACTTTTTTCTCTAAAATGTTTTTAGCTGCAATCACTCCTTGACGACGAGCATTAGATGCTAAAGCAATTAGTTTTGAACCATGATTTGGCGCAAAGGGAATTTTTGTAGCATCTCCCATTGCAAAAATATCTTTTTCAGAGGTTTCTAGGTAGTCGTCAATAACAACAGTTCCGTCAGGGTTTAATTCAACGATTCCTTGAAGCCATTTCGTATTTGGACGAACACCAACAGCCATAATTACCGTGTCTGCTTCGTATTCCCCTTTATCCGTTACAACTTTTTTAACGGTTCCGTTTTCGCCAACAACTTCTTTAACCATTTCGCTTGTGCGAACAGTCAATCCATTTTGATCCATATTTTCGTTCAATACATCAACAAATTCTTTATCTAGGTACGTATTCAATACGCGGTCTAAAGAATCAATAACCGTTGTCTTAATACCTACTTTAGCAAATGCTTCAGCTACTTCAATACCGATGTAACCTCCACCGACAACAACCGCTTTTTTCGATTGACCCATACGTGTTTTAACTTTTTCAGCCCAATTACGGCCACGTACATAGAAGATATTATCTAAGTCAGCACCAGGAATTGGAATTTTTACAGGCGCTGCACCAGGAGAAAGAATCAATTTATCATAGCTTTCTTCAGTTTCTCCGTCAGTTGTTTTAACAGTAATGGTTTTAGCTTTGGGGTTAATCCCAACAACGTCACTATTCATATGAACATTTACATGTTGTTCGATATACGAATCCTCTGTTGCATAATGTAAACTATCTAAAGACTCAGCAATGCCTTCTAAGTAACTTTGAATTCCACAAGATAAGAATGATGCGGTATCTCCACGTTCATACAAATGCAATTCAGCATCTGGTTGCTCCTTCAATAATGTTTGAATGGCTTCATAGCCAGCATGTGATGTTCCTACGACAATAATTTTCAAAAAAAAGGCCCCCAATAATAAGTATTTGTTACAAAATGAACTTTACCACTTATTTTGATTTTTATGAAGTAATCTGCCTATAGGGCAACTTAGGAATATTAATATTTCCGGTGTCTACTGTGTATAGAGTAGATTAGTATACCAAATTTTAAATAAAATTTATTGGAAATAAGTTACTTGAAGGAATAATAAAATTGATTTCAAATTATATGTTGACGGTTTCAAATACCTGTAGTATAGTAATGGTAACTTAATCAGGCATGTGACTGGTAATGCAGGCAGGACCTAAAACAACGAATCATTAGGAGTAAAATCCTATGAACCGTTTTTTAGGTCCTTTTTTGTATACTAAAATCTCATCTGCCACAATAAAAGGAGGAATTCATAGATGAACTATCAACAAATAGCTGCAGAAATTGTTAAACAGGTAGGTGGGAAAAAGAATATTTCGCATTTGGAGCATTGCTCTACTAGGCTTAGATTTACGTTAAATGATGATTCTAAAGCGGATGTTAAAGCATTGGAACAAATTGATGGTGTAATGGGAGTTAGGCAAAATGTTCAATGTCAAGTGATTATTGGCAATGAAGTTGTAGAAGTTTACGATGAAGTTTTAAAAGTAATTGGAGATATTCCAGCATCGAACGAACCTGGAAATAAACCTAAACAAAAATTAAGTAGTTTAATAATGGATTTCATCATTAGTATTTTTCAACCTTTAATTCCTGCAATTGCAGGTGGTGGAATATTGAAATCTATGTTGTTACTCATTTCAATGTTTGGTTGGATAGACCCAGCTTCTCAAACATATCAAATATTAGATCTTATTGGAGGAGCACCTCTTTATTTCTTACCAATACTTGTAGCTATGACAACAGCTAATAAATTAAAAGTCAATTCACTTGTTGCAGTATCTGCAGTTGGAGCGTTGATTCTTCCGAGTATGACTACATTGATTTCAGAAGGTACTTCGTTATTCTCAATTGGTGTTCCAAACGTAGCTTATGCTTCACAAGTTTTTCCAGCAATCTTATGTATTTTACTTTATGCTCAAATGGAGAAACTATTTACAAAGTACTCTCCTAAAGCTATTAGAATTTTCTTTGTTCCTATGATGTCATTGTTAATTACTGTACCAATAACGTTATTAGTATTAGGTCCAATTGGCATTACTGTTGGACAAGGATTTGCAAACGTTATCTTATTCCTCTTTAATCAATTTGGATGGGTTGCGACTGCTGCTCTTGCTGCTTTCTTACCGTTTATGGTAGTAACTGGGATGCACAAAGCGATGATTCCATATGCAGTAACTTCTATAAGTGAAATGGGTCGTGAATTGCTTTATTTACCAGCTTCTTTAGCTCATAACCTTGCTGAGTCTGGCGCCTGTTTTGCAGTTGCTGTCAAAAGCAAAGATAAAAGGTTGAAATCTACTGCATTATCAGCAGGAATCTCAGCGTTGTTTGGAATTACAGAACCAGCACTTTATGGAGTCACAATTTTGCATAAAAAAGTCTTATATAGTGTCATGCTCGGAAGTTTGATAGGCGGAGCATTTATAGGCATTATGGCGGTTGAAGCTTTTGCACTAGTTGGACCAGGTTTGGCTAGTATTACTATGTTTGCTTCTCCAGATAATAATTTGAATTTAGTTTATGCTTTTGTAACATTAGGTATCTCATTTGTAGTCTCTTTTGTTACTGTACTATTTTTATGGAAAGAAGAAGTAACTGAATCGGAAGAACAAGCTTTTGCGGAGAACGTATCAGGAAGTACAAATTTTTATAGCCCAGTTGAAGGAGAAGTCATTCCTTTAGCTGAAGTAAACGATGAAGTATTTTCGACTAAGTTAGTAGGAGAGGGCATTGGTATTATTCCTGAAATAGGAGAATTACATGCTCCTGCTGATGGAACGATCACTATGTTATTTGAAACGCATCATGCAATAGGAATGAAAATGAGAAATGGAGCTGAAGTTCTTTTTCATATTGGATTAGAAACCGTGCAATTAGAAGGGAAATACTTCACACCACACGTTAAAGAGGGTAATGTCGTTAAAGCAGGTGATAGTTTGATATCATTTGATATAGAAGCTATCAAAAATGCTGGATATGATCCGACGGTTATAGCAGTTGTAACCAATAAAGAATTGTTCAAGATCAATCAAATGATTACACATGAAAAAGCAAGCCAAAATCAAACCGTTATGACGGTAGCACAGATAGGAGAATAAACATGACTAAAACAACAAGTTTTCCAAAAGGATTTTTATGGGGCGGTGCAATTGCAGCCAACCAAGCAGAAGGAGCATGGAATAAAGATGGTAAAGGGCTATCTGTAGCAGATGTTGCAACTTATAAACCCAATTTAGATGTGAAAAATTTTGCAGGACATATGGAAATAACAACAGAAAGCGTTATAGAAGCGATGGAAGATCCTACTGATAAAATCTATCCTAAGCGTCGTGGGATTGATTTCTACCATAGATATAAAGAGGATTTAGCTTTATTCGCTGAGATGGGCACAAAAGCTCTACGCGTATCAATTGCTTGGTCTAGAATCTTTCCTACAGGAGAAGAAGCTGAACCTAATGAAAAAGGGCTAGTTTTTTATGATAATCTATTTCAAGAAATGAAACATTTGAATATTGAACCAATAGTGACATTGTCTCATTATGAAATGCCGTTAGCATTAAGCTTGGAATACAATGGTTGGGCTGACCGTCGAGTGATTGATGATTTTGTTCGTTTTTCAAACGTCTGTTTTGATCGCTATAAGGATTTGGTTAAGTACTGGCTGACATTTAATGAAATTGATAGCATTCACCGTCATCCATTTACGACAGCAGGAATCATTCCAGACAAATGTCCAGAAGGTAAAGAAGAAGAAGTTATTTATCAAGCACTGCACCATCAATTTGTTGCATCAGCTTTAGTGACAAGAGATTGTCATGAAAAAATAAAAGGCAGTGAAGTTGGCTGTATGATTACGAAATTAACAACATATCCAAGAACTTGTACACCAATTGATGTAGAGCTTACTTTGAAAAAGAATCTAGAAAACCTGTTTTATGCAGATGTTCAAGTTTTTGGAGAATACCCTAAGTTGATTGAACGTCAATTAGAAAATAAAGGGATTCATATTAAAATGGAAGGAAATGATCGAGCTATTCTAAAAGAACATACGGTGGATTTTGTATCCTTCAGCTACTATATGTCTATGACTGAATCAGGCGATGAAAATGCTGAACGTACAGCAGGAAATACTGTTTTAGGAGTGAAAAATCCTTATCTTCCATCTACTGATTGGGGCTGGCAAATTGATCCAAAAGGATTGAAAATTTCTTTACTTGAATTATATGATCGTTATCAAGTACCATTGATGATAGTAGAAAACGGCATGGGTGCAAAGGATGAAGTCGTTGAAGGAAAAATTCATGACCCTTATCGGATCAATTATTTTAAAGAACACTTTAAACAAATGGGTGAAGCCATTGATGAAGGTGTAGACCTAATTGGGTATACCAGCTGGGGTGCAATTGATATTGTGAGCGCAGGAACTTCTCAAATGTCGAAACGTTATGGATTTATTTACGTTGATCAAGACGATGAAGGTAATGGGACACTGGATCGATTGAAAAAAGATTCCTTTTATTGGTATAAAGACGTTATTGAATCAAATGGAGCAAGTATAGACTAAAAAGTAAACGGGAGTGATTTTCTTTGACACATATAAAAAAAGTACTCAACTCAAGTGTGGTACTAGTAGAAAAAGATGGAAAAGAAATGGTTGTGTTTGGAAAAGGGATTGGGTATGGTAAGAAACCTGGAATGTCTATTGAAGATAACCAAGTGGATCAATCCTTTCTTCCTGTAGAAAACATACAGACTCAACAACTTTTAGACTTGGTTGATGCAATCTCTCCCGTTTATTTTGATATCACTCAAGAGATTGTTCAGTACGCAGAACAGTATTTAGGTTCTCCATTAAATCTTAGTATTTACTTCACACTAATGGATCATTTGAATTTTGCAGTAGAGAGAGCAGAAAAGGGAATTAACATTACTAATCGAGTATATTGGGAAATAAAGAGCTATTACCCAAAAGAATTCCACATTGGCGAGTATGCTTGTACCTTGGTAAACAAGGCTTTAGAAACTAATTTACCGGAAGAGGAAGCTGCGAATATTGCGTTTCATTTGATCAATGCACAGAATTCAGATAATCAGAATGCTGATGGTATGAAATACGCTAAAATGGTTGGTAGCATCGTTAATTTGATTCGGTATAGTTTGAATACAACGGTCAATACTGAATCCATTCATTATGTACGATTTATTACTCACGTTAAATTTTTTGTAGAGCGTTTTTTTGCAGATAAATTGATGGAAAAAGGCGATAAAAATTTGTTTGAGCAAATTGCAACTCTTTATCCTCAAGCTATGAATAGTGCCTTTAAAGTTAAAGAATATGTGGAAAAAATATATGGTAAAGAAGTACCGGATGATGAATTAACCTATTTAGCGGTTCATATCAATCGATTATTAAATTATAATGAATTAGATGGCTAAAAAAATGAGCTAATGGTAGTAATGCTACTCACTTAAGCTTGTATATTAAAAAAAAAGAAGAACAACACTTAAAAAGTGTTGTTTTTCTTTTTTTGTTGCAATTGCAACAAAAATAGTTATAATAGGAATTGTTAAGAACGAAAAGGGGGAACGAAATGATAGATATTCTTCGTGACATTGGCGTGATCGCAAGAGCTTTAGACTCTATTGCTAATATAGAATTTAAAAATCACAATCTTACAAGAGGTCAATACCTCTACTTAATGAGGATTAAAGAAAATCCAGGAATTATACCGGATAATTTAAGTGAAATGATAAAAGTAGATCGTACTACTGCATCGAGAGCTATTCAAAAACTTGAACAAAATGGATTGATTGAAAAAAGAGCTGATTCAGTGAATAAAAAAATCAAAAGACTATTTACTACGCCTCAAGGTGATAAATTAGCGGAATATATTTTGAAAGAAAATCTTTATTCTAATGAGGTTGCTTTAAAAGGCTTGTCGGACGAAGAAATCAAAAATTTTTCTCAAATTTTAAACAAAATAAAACAGAATACAGAAGCTGAGTGGGATTTTGTGAAAAAAGGAAATAGACGAAATTACTAAAGGAGACTGATACTATGGAATTGAAAAAATGCACATTAGAAGATTTAGAATTACTTCAAAAAATCAGCATAGAACTGTTTACGGATACCTTTAAGGATCAAAACACTGAGGAAGACTTAAAAAATTATTTGGAAAAAGCCTATAATAGTACACAACTCAAAAAAGAACTTACAAACAAAAATTCTACTTTTTTCTTTCTATCAGATAACGAAGAAATAGCCGGTTACTTAAAATTAAACATAGGTGATGCACAAACAGAAGACATCGCTGAAAATGCTGTAGAAATCGAAAGAATCTACATTCGAAGTAACCGTAAAAGAAAAGGGTATGGAACAGTTTTGATAGAAAAAGCTGAACAATTTGCAAAAGAAAAGAATAAAGAAGTGATTTGGTTAGGCGTTTGGGAAGAAAATCTAAGTGCTCTTTCCTTTTATAAAAAGAAGGGGTTTATTCATATTAGTTCACATTCGTTCTTCATGGGTGATGATGAGCAAACTGATTTGATCATGACCAAGACAATTTAATATGGATGCAACTAGTTAGAGCAAAAATAAAGAAGAACCGTCTATTACAAGCACGGTTCTTCTTTTTGTATTAAAAATCGTAGTCTTCATCTACCATTGATTCAGCATCGCCCATAAGATATCCTGCTCCAACTTGTGAGAAGAAGTCATGGTTTGATGTTTCAATTGAAATACCATTCATCACAATCGGGTTAACATCATCTAAATCAGCATGATCATAATAAGCTGGGAAACCCATATTTTGTAATGATTTATTAGCGTTGTAACGGACAAATGTCTTAACATCTTCGGCTATACCTATTGGACTATAGATTTCTTCAGTGTAAGCTAGTTCATTTTCCATCAGATCTTCCAACAACGGGTACATCCAATCTAGCAATTTCTTTTGTTCTTCTTCAGGCAATTCATTGTAAGTTAATTGGAATTTATACCCTAAGTAAGTACCATGTACTGATTCATCACGGATAATCAATTTAATAAGCTCAGCTAGATTAGCAAGTTTATTACTGCCGCGGTACCATAATGGGGCAAAGAAGTTACTGTAGTATAAAATACCTTCTAAAAAGATACTTGCAATCTTCTTTTGCAAACCATTACCAGTTTGATAGATATCATTAATCCGTTTTGCTTTGTATTGCATCCGTTCGTCATTATTCATCCAATCATAGATCTCATTGATACTTTTGATACTGTTCAAAGAAGTTAGAATTGTTCCATAACTCTTCGCATGTATGGATTCCATAAACAAAAAATTATTAAGAATAGCAGCTTCTTTATGGGTCCGAACGTCCTCCCGCATAGCGTTAACACCTTTTTCAGATTGTAATGTATCTAGCAATGCTAGACCTCCAACGACCTTTTTAATAACTTCTTGTTCAATAGATGAAAGTTCTCGCCAGTCTGCTAAGTCGTTTGAAATAGGAACACGAGTATCTAGCCAGAATTGTGAGGTTGCCTTATCCCAAACATAATCGTCTAACTCATCTTCAATTTTATTCCAATTGATTACTTTATGTTTTGAAGTCATAATTTTTTCCTCCTTAAAATGAAATTCCGGATTTATTTGTTAAAAGTCATAGTCTTCTTCATTCATGGTATCTTCTTTATCAAATTGGAAGCTGATACCTGATTGTCTACCGACTTCATGATGAGTTACTTTAGTTAAAATAACGTTGATGGAATCAATATGGGAATTACTTGCACCTGTTTCAGGGTACAAAGGGTCGAATCCCAAACTTATAAGTGCTTTATTAGCCTGTTGATGAACAAAATCTTTAGCCTCCTCAAGCCAATCGGTTTTATAGTAAATTTGTTCTATAGAATTTAATTCATTGTTTACTAGATCAACAAACAAATCAAAAGTCCAATCTCTCAATTCTGTTTGTTCTTGTTGAGTTAATTCAGAAAAACCTGATTGGAATTTGTGACTAATATAGAAGCAGTGTAAAGATTCATTCGTGAGAACTAACTTAATCATTTCAGCAACGCTAGTGAATCTTTTCTGTGTCCAATACAGCAACGGAGTAAAGAATCCACTATAGGTTAGGACTCCTTCCAAGAGTAAGTTTGCAACTCGCTTTTGGAGTGGAGTTCCTGTCTTGTAGACTTCCAGAATTCGATCTAATCTGTATTGAAGTTCTCTATTGTTATCTGCCCAAGTTAAGAGATCATCAACTTCTTTTGGTTCGTTAAATCCTATTAGGATTGTGTTATACGCTTTAGCATGAACAGATTCAATAAATTGAATATTATTATAAATGGCAGCTTCTTGCTGAGTGTGTTTTCCTTCATTGATTACTAGGTAACCTTTTTCTGATTGAAATGTAGCTGCTGAAGCTAGTCCAGCCAACGACTTCATGAATGCTTCTCTTTCATTTTCTGGAAGAGCTTCCCATTGCGATTTTTCATTTGTAACAGGGATTCGAGTATCTAACCAAAATAATGACGTTAATTTCTCCCAAGTTGAATGATCTAAAAGATCTTCGATTTCGTTCCAGTTGATTGCTTTGTAATGTAAGTAAGACATAATTTCCCTCCTATTAAATCATGCAGGATTCACAAGTATTGGCCATTGTAAATTCATCATCTTCGGTATACGTTCTAATATAGTAAAGTGACTTTATTCCTTTGGTCCAAGCGTAATTTCTCAGACGATTCAAGTCTCTAGTTGTCAGTTTTAAAGAATCTCTTGTTTTCCATTCGTATAAACCTTCAGGAAGAGTTGAGCGCATAAATAAAGTTAAGCTCATACCTTGATCAATATGTTTTTGAGCAGCGGCATAAATATCAATAATTTTACGCTGATCATAGTCATAAGCTGATTTGTAATAGGAAAGAGTTTCATTTGAAAGGAAAGGTGCTGGATAAAAAATCGAGCCTACTTTTTTCTCTTGGCGATTCTCAATAAGTTGAGTAATCGGATGTAGGGAGGCGCTCGTTTCATTTACATATGAAATAGAACCATTGGGCGCAACGGCTAAACGGTTACGGTGATACAAACCGTGCTTAGAAATTTTTTCTTTTAGGTCTTTCCAATCTGCAACTGTTGGCAATTGGACGTTAGTAAAGATGTCCTTTACTTTTTCATTTGCTATTGTGAATTCACTTTCTAGGTAGGGTTTGAAGTATGCGCCATCAGCATATTTGGATTTCTCAAATCCGAAAAAAGTTTCTCCTCGTTCTTGAGCTATTTCGTTACTTGCTGCCAAAGAATGATAATTTAAAGCTAAGAAATAAGCTTCAGTGAATTCAATCGATTCTTCTGAACCATATTCAATCTGTTGCAAGGCTAAAGCGGTATGCAATCCCATAGCACCTAAACCAATTGTGTGGTACATAGAGTTGCCTTTGCTAACAGTAGGTACTTCTAGCACATTGCTTGAATCTGTGACAGTTGTTAACGCACGAACTGCCAAATGAACGGATTTAGCAAAATTAGGAGATTGCAGCATATTCATCATATTGCTCGAACCCAAGTTACAACTAATATCTGTGCCTGTTTGTTCATAAGATAAGTCAGCATTGAGTGTAGAAGGTTCTTGCGGTTGGAGAATCTCTGAACATAAGTTACTCATAATAATTTTTCCGTCAACAGGATTTGTGTTATTGGCTGTATCAATATTTAAAATATACGGATAGCCGGATTCTTGTTGCAAACGCGAAATCTCTTGCTCCAATTCACGAGCATTGATTTGAGTTTTTTTGATGTTCAAATTCGCAACCATATTGTCATATTCAGCAGACAAGTCTATGTATGAGAACGGAATACCATATTCTTTTTCTACACTGTAGGGGCTAAATAGATACATCGGTTTATTTGTTTTTATTAATTCATAATACTTATCAGGAACGACTAACCCTAAAGAGAGTGTTTTAACTCGTATTTTCTCATCTGCATTTTCTTTCTTAGTTGACAAAAAGCCTAAGATATCTGGATGGAAAACATTCAAATAGACTACGCCTGCGCCATTACGTTGCCCAAGTTGGTTACTATAACTAAATGCATCTTCTAGCAGCTTCATTACTGGAAGGACACCAGAAGAAGCATTGGCGATATCTTTAATTGGATCGCCAGCTGATCGGATATTTGATAGGTTAACTCCAACTCCACCACCAATTCGAGAAAGTTGCAAAGCAGAGTTTACTCCTCGGCCAATAGAAAGCATTGAATCAGCAACATCAATTAAGAAACAAGAAATCATTTCCCCGCGTTTCTTTTTCCCGGCATTTAGAAAAGTAGGAGTAGCTGGTTGATAGCGTTGAGAGATAAGTTCCTCAGCAAGTTGGACAGCTAATGTTCTGTCCCCATTGCCTAGGTATAAAGCATTAAAAGCAATACGATCTTCAAATTGTTCTAAGTATTTCGAATGATCATTTGTTTTTAATGCATACTGTGAGTAGAATTTATAAGCACCCATAAAACTTTTGAACTTAAAGTTAGCAGCATAAATTTGTTTGAATATTTTTTTAATAAATGCAAAATCATAGTCATTACTTTCACCCTGCTTATAAAGGTTTAAGACGTCTAAGTCAATGTAATTGTTATCCACCAAGAATGCCAATTTTTCTTCTAATGAAGGAAATGTTAAGGTATTGGGAATGATTTCTTCTTTAAAGTAAGCTTTTAATGCTTCCTGATCCTTTTGTAAAGGAATTTCACCATTGACTGGAATATTAACCAAGTTATTAAGGTAAAAGTAAGTTTTAGCACTTTTGATAGTAGTTGTTTGATTTGGCAAAGTTATTCACTCCTAAGTTTTTCTAAAGTTCGTTAAGAAACTCTTCTTGGTGATTAATGATTAAGTTGGCAATTCGTTTTACATCTGACTGCGTCCCACGTAATTCAAAGACATCGATTAATGGAAACCCAAATCTTTCTTTATATTGTTTAGCACTTAGGCAGAATTGATTATTGAAATTCCGATTCCCACTTCCAATAATTCCGTAACAGAGTTTAAAGTTATCGTTAGATGCTATAAAATCTCCTAGTCTAGTGGTTAATACTTCCTTATCTCCTGTATGGATTCCATTTCCACCATTTAAATAAGTCGGCAAGAAACTGACAAAGGGTTCATCCACTGGAAAAGTTTCTCCTTTTAGATCTTTAATATTCAGCGATTTTACAACTATGTCCTTAGTTGCTTCTATGTATTCGCTTAAACACTCAACAAAGTATTTCGTATTGCCGTTTAAACTGATGTAAATAATGTTTATTTTATTTGCCATTAAAAGTCTCCTTCTGGTTATTATATTTTGTTCTGTATTTCACATACATGAAATCTACATGTTGTGCTTACGAAAATATGATAACACAATATGTAGTGATTAAGGAAGTTTTTTATGGAAAAAGATAAACCCTATGTTGTAGTTGATCTAATGTCAATGTAGAGCTTGACAGAAGTGGGAATTTAAAATAAAGGTCCTGAATCAAATTATATTGGAAACTCTTACAATAGATTGTTTCCTTTGTTTGAAAGCGCTATAATGGGAAGTGGAAGAAATATACCAAAAAAACTGGAGTGGTTGAATGTATCAAGCAGCAGAAAATCGTTATGATAATATGATTTACAATCGTGTGGGGAATAGTGGATTAAAATTGCCAGCATTATCTTTAGGAATGTGGCATAATTTCGGTGATGTAGACTTATTCGAAAACAGTCGTAAAATGGTTCATCGTGCATTTGATTTAGGAATTACACATTTTGACTTGGCCAATAACTACGGCCCTCCAGCGGGTAGTGCCGAAGAAAATTTTGGGCGTATTTTAAAGAAAGATTTGCTTCCTTACCGTGATGAATTGATTATTTCAAGCAAGGCCGGCTATGATATGTGGCCAGGCCCGTACGGTGAATTTGGTTCTAAAAAATATTTGACTGCTAGTATTGACCAAAGTTTGAAGCGCCTTGGATTAGATTATGTTGATATTTTTTACTCTCATCGTCCAGATCCGGATACACCTTTTGAAGAAACAGCACATGCATTGGACTTAATGGTTCGCCAAGGCAAAGCTTTGTATATTGGAATCTCTAATTACTCAGCCGAACAAACAGCTGAAATTTCAAAAATATTTAAAGAATTAAAAACGCCTTTCATTATTCATCAACCTTCTTACAGTATGTATAACCGTTGGATAGAAGATGGTCTACAAGATGTTTTACAAGAAAACCAATTAGGAACTATTGCGTTTAGTCCCTTAGCGCAAGGTATGTTGACAGACCGTTACCTGAATGGTATTCCAAAAGATTCGAGAGCTGGTCGGACAACAAGTCAATTCTTGAATGAAGAAAAAGTAAATGCTACCATAGAGCAATCAAGAGCAATAAATGAAATTGCGAAACGCCGAGGCCAAACATTAGCTGAAATGGCTGTTTCGTGGATTTTAAGGGATGGAAAAGTCACAAGTGTATTGATTGGAGCCAGCAAGGTAAGCCAAATTGAGGATAATGTCAAAGCATTAGATAACCTTGATTTTTCTTCTTCAGAATTAGCCGAAATTGAAAAGATTTTAAAACGTTAGACAATTGTGCTTTTTTTGCTAATTACCATCTAAGAAAGATATTCTATTCAGTATCTGATCCTAGTAGGTAAAATGGGAAAAGTTGCGCAATATTTAGTTCCTTTAAATACTAAAGGCTTAAGAAAATAACCTAATACTAAAAAAGGATTGCACTTTATAAGGGCAGTTCTTTTTTTTGATATCGGTGTTATTGCCAGAATAGAAGGTAATGATCTCAAACTTACAAGAGATCAATCAATACTTCTAGTGAATGTGGTAGTCTAAAATCAGTTGAAATAAATCATCAATCATGACTTTTTGGCTGTGGCTAAAAGGATCCAATCAGATGGGATTGAATTCGGTGGAAAAGGTTGAGTGCATATGAAGGATGGAATGGCACTCATGTGGTACATAAGAACAGAGTATGATAAGACCCAACTCATAGGGTACGCAAGAACAAATATGGACTATATGTGGGGGATAAGACTCAGCACACGGTACGCAAATTATTCTTGATGACAGTAAGGTTGAAAATCTCTAACCATACAGTAGATAAAAAATAGTGCAGACTATATGGATATAAATACTAAAGGTGATGAGAAGTTAACTCAAAAAGAAATAGTAAAGGAGTAATTTCTTGATGGATTTTACAACTCATACTAAAGAGCAAGTACTTTTTTGTATGAGTTTAATAAAATTAAGAAGATTTTATTTTTATAGTTACTGTAAGATGCCATTTTTACTAGAATTTTACTTAATATTGACCAACAATAAATATTCGTCCTATAGAGTAGGAGTATAGGTTTTAACTGATGGAAGCCTATAAATCTATTTTTATTTGGGAGGAAAAGAATTGTATTTAAAAAGAAAGATAAAAAGGTTTTCTGTTCCAAGTATCGCTGTGGTAGCATTATTAGCACCTTTTATATTAGCTGGATGCCAATCCAATGCTGCATCTAGTACGGTTGATTCTTCTTCAGCGTCTAGTTCTTCAAGCAACGAGGTAGAGTTACTTGAAAGTAAGCCAGAGGTAGCTGAAGTTGAAGCAAATAATACACCCAACAGGATCATTACCACTTTGAATGGGGATACCCAAACACAAATGGGATTCAATTGGTATACGACTGATAAATTTGATGATGCAAAAGTATGGGTAAGTACTTCAGAAGATTTAAGCGACCCATTAGTCTTTGAGCCTGAAGTAGCTGAAGTTACGAATCAGTATGCAGAAAGAACAGAAGAAGGCTATTACATCTATGCAGATTTAGAAAAAGATGATGAAGGAGACCCAGTGGAAGGGGAAGATGGCGAACCGATTATCAATGGTTACTACACAGATGAGAACGTCAGTGGACCAGAATGGACCAGCGGAGACGCAGTCGGATCATTGGATTTGGTCGATGCGACAGAATATTCCTACAAAGCTTTAGCAACTGATTTAGAAGCTAGCACTACATATTACTACCAAGTGGGCAGTGAGTCTGGTGAAAAGAGTGAAATTGGAACCTTCAACACTTCAGGCGAATCAGGAGATGAGTTTACGTTTGTTCAATACACGGACACTCAAAATGCTTATTGGAATGAGCATGTATTCAATGAAGCAGCATATGGTGCAGATACGATCAAACAAGCTTTGGAAGTGGCAGATGCTGACTTCGTGCTACATACGGGTGACGTAGTCGAAACAGCTGAAGTAGAAGATGAATGGGTAGATATCTTTTCGCAATCCGAAGAATCCTGGCTACAACAACCTTTAGTAGTAGCGTCTGGAAACCACGATGAATATGCCCTGAATTATGGTGATTCGCAATTGACAGAGAAGTTTAATGAACATATTAATGTTCCTGTGACAGATGAAAAAGTTGATGGTGGATCGTACTACTCGCTGGATTACAATGGGGTACATGTAGTCGTCGCAAACACAAACGACAATAAAGAATCCGAAGACAACCCTGAAGGAAAAGCGATTGGTACAGAACAATTAGCTTGGATTGAAGAAGACATCAAACAAGCTCGTGAAAACGGTGCTAAATGGGTCGTTTTAACCTACCACAAGCCGTTGTATTCAAAATCTTATCACTCTCTTCAAGATGAAGATGTCCAAAAAGTAAGAGAAGAATTTATGCAGATGATTGATGAATTAGATGTAGATCTTGCTTTGCAAGGCCATGACCATGTTATCTCTAGAACAAAATCGTTAAATTTTACGCCAACGGAAGAAAATTTCTCTAATGCAACAATTGACCAAGCAGAAGTTGTTCTTGGCGAAGATAATGTCGAATACTACAAAAATCCTTCTGGGACAGTATTTGTCTTGCCAAATACTGGTGGAACGAAAGCCTACGATGATCTCTACGGCAAGTCATTGGAACATGTTCATGAAGTGAGACCTGATCTGAGCTGGATGACACAAGAAAATTTAGATTACTACAACAATCTCTTTGCTTTCGGTGGACAACCGCAAAAAGATGGCGTATTTGCCAATTCACATTCCAACAATCGTGATTCCACTGTGCAAAACTTTGCTGTTTACAATGTAGATGGAAATGAACTGACAGTAGAGATCTACCAAATTTTTGGTGAATTGGTAGAAGGTGAAGAACGTGCAGTTGAAAAAGTACATGAATTTGGAATTGTTAAAGAGTGAGAGAGCTGTATAAAAAAAGTGAATAAAGAAAAAAACTCGACGAGATAATCGTCGAGTTTTTTTGCTACTAGTCCGTAATATAAGATACATGTATCTTATACGTGTTTTTGAGAAGTTCGATATGCAGCAACCCATGATAAACCAACTAATGCTGAGGCAATAGCTAAAAAGATCCAGGAAACAGTATACGTGCCAGTGAAGTCAGCAATCGATGCAGCCACTAAAGAGCCTACTGTCATCCCTAATTGAACACCACTTTGTACATAACCATATGCCTTTGGAAAATCATCCGCTGAATAGATGGCAGAAGTAATTAAAGGAGGGGAAACAGTCCCTATCGCATTACCTAAACCAAACAAAATCGCCATGATAATCGCAAGAACGAAATTTCCAGCAAAAATCATTACAAGATAAGTTAGAACCAAAAGTACACTAGCATAAATCGTACTTGCGACGGTACCATAACGGTCATTGATATTTCCTAAAATGATTTTTCCTGCAATCCCAACTGCGGAATATATGGAAATAATAAGCGCACCTTGAGTAGCGCCGTGTAAGCTATTTAATACGGGAGGAAATTGACCTAAACCGCCATTATTAACGAGTCCTACTAAGACAGCTCCAAGCATTAATAGAATAAAGAAAGGTGTAATACCAGTTTTTGTTCCAGTTGCTTGTTTGCGTTTTGCTTGAGTTTGTTCTTTGTCGCCTTTGTTGCTAACGTTAAGTTCTTCTGTACCATATGCTTTTAAGTTCATCAACTCTGGTCTCGGTTTAAAAACAAACAAAACAATGGGTAAAGTAACAACCAACATAATGACACCATATATCAGATAAGTTTGACGCCAGCCAACATTATTGATTAGCGGAGTTAAGATTTGGCTGAAAATAACGCCTCCGATACCTAAACCAGATAGCGAAAGACTCAAAGCCAAACCGCGTTTTTTAACAAACCAATTATTCATCAGCATACTGACAGGAATAATGGTTGTCGTTGTATATCCAAACCCTACGAGTAAAGATAAGAGATAAAAAACATAAATATTTGGTGCAAATCCAAAGCCCATATAAGCCAAGGCGTAAACAATAACGGCAATAGAATAAATTAATCTGAAATTTCCGGTTGCTAATTTTTTAGAAATAATCGGAGATAGAAAGATTCCAACACCTAGTACAAGTGAATTACTGATCGCGAATTGACTATTGCTAATGCCAAACTCTTCTGTAACAGGTAATTGGAAAAGGTTTGCTACCGCTACAGAAGCTGGCCCCATTACTGCTAATACGATAGCTGCACCTAAAACGATCCACCATCCATAAAATACTTTACTCTTCTTCATTTTTTTTGTTCTCCTTTCAAAAGTCCTCTTCTATCATTACATATAAAAAGTAAGGAAGTCAATTTTTTTTGAAAACTATTATGAAAACGTGTTTTATGTACGTTTATGTTACTGCTTTCATTATATAAGTAAGCGATTAAGTGAAAAATGAGCTGATGTGAATTCAGAAATAGAAGGAATTCGCATCAGTTCACTGATTGTTTATCTTCATAGATTAGTTTTAAGAAGTAGAACGTTCTTGAAGAATATTTTCAATTAAAGCATTTAAGCAGGATTTCTTTCATCAGAATCGATAAATTGAAGAGACGTTGTTCTATTTTGGAATTGATTGATGCGTTCATCTATAATATGGCCTCGTTCAATGATCAGAGCATCTTCTAAGATTACGTTAGGACGACCTTCAACTAAGTCATCGATATACTTATAGGTTTCTTTTGAGATTGCACGTGAAGTAGAACGATAAAAAATAGTTGGTGTATGATCGACTGCGTAGTGTATAACGTCATTGATTTCGTAAATTGGTTTTTCCAAAGTAGTAGGTACAGTCGTTTCTACAGCGCCATTTTCGTCACAACTGACATCAATAATCAATGTTCCTGGTTTAAATCTTTTTAAATCTGTTTGATAAATCAAATGATCTTTACGTGAAGTATCCCATAAGATAGCATTGACGATTACATCAAACTCGGTCATTTCTTTTTGGAAGAGCTTTTCTTGATTACGATTATAGACTCTAACGTCTGCACCCAATCCGATTAAAGTTCGTTGCGCGCCGCGTGCTGTATTTCCACGTCCTAAAATAGCAACTTTCGTATCGTATGGCATAACCCCGTTTAATTGATAAGCGTGCATAACAGCAGCTTCCCCAGCTAATTCATTATTGCGCCAATAAGAATGGCGATTGTCTTCATACATATCTTCCCATGCGTAAGCAGAAAGTTCATTATCTACTAATATATCGGTCACTTCTTTGCTTTGTACAGCATGAACCCATCCGAATAGTGTTTGTCCTGGACGTAGGCTTTTTATAAAAGTAGCGTCTCCAATTTTAGGATCACAGATAATATCTTGTTCCAAAGCAATATTTCTTGGAACAACTTGACAACCTAATGCAGCATATTCAGTATCAGAGATATTTAAATCACTTCCATAGCCTTCCTCAAAAAATAAAGCTTCTCTGTGATTTATCCGTGTAATGTCTTTAGGCAATAGGGCGATTCGTTTCTCACCAGGTTTGTGACTGTTGACAAATCCAATCGTTTTTAATTTTTTGTGGTGCATGTTCGTAACCTCCTAATTGATTATGTGCAGAATAACTGGACATATCACCTTATTATCGCATTAATTGCAATCGGTTACAAATTTTGTAGATATAAGGAGTTGAAAAATGACTAAAATTTTGAATGATTTGACACGCTAGGTTTAGTTTTTAGTTAAATAAAATTCTACAAAAAAATCTTCAGAACCGCAAGTTAAACGGTTCTGAAGATTTATTGGGTCAAGCGATAGTTTGTTTTGCTGGATTTTTAGGTTTAGCCCGCTTTTCTTGCATAACCATAGAATCGTTATATCCCCAAAAATACGTAAGAGCAAATGCTATAAACAATGTAACAGCAGTTACAAGAACGGCATACCAAAAGTTTGCTGTGATTCCATTTGCAGGATCAATGAAAGAAGGCAATCCGATAACGGATCCAATAATACTCCACATATTGACTTGGAATAAACCTGTCAGAAATCCACCCACTGCACTCGCAATGCTGGCACACACAAATGGTCTGCGGAAACGCAAGTTGATTCCATAAATTGCTGGCTCAGTAATGCCACAAAAAGCTGAAACTGCTCCCGCGTAACCCAGCTCCTTTAAGTCGAGTTTCTTCGATTTTACGGCTACCGCTAGTGCTGCTCCTCCTTGCGCAACAATGGTCATACTTACCATAGCTGACAGGTAACTGTATCCTAATGTCGCAAAGTCGTTGACATAGATAGGAATAATTCCCCAATGTAAGCCGAAAATAACTAATATTTGGTAAAAACCATTAATAACAGCTCCAAAAATAGGGGCGTTTAGGCTTAGTAAAGCTTGTAGGCCATTTGCTAAACCAAACGAGAGCCAAGTAATAATGGGTCCTGTAATCAAGAAAGTTATTGAGGCTACGATTCCAATGATGAGAATGGGAACCAAAAGAGCTTGAATAAACATTGGAATCCAGCTTTTTAGCCAACCTTCTAATTTTTTTACCAACCAAGCAGCTAGTATCATAGGAAAAATAGAGTACGTATACGCAACATAAGGGAAATTAAAAGTTCCAATAGATAAGATGTTCATACCACTATTAGCAGCTTCAAGAACGGTGGGGTGAATGATGATTCCACCAATAACAGCCGTTAAAAGAGGATTTCCACCTAAACGCTTGGCAGCATTAAAACCGATAAGAATAGGTAGAAAGTAAAAGACGGCATCGGCCATTGCGCTAATGATTAAATAAGCATTTCCAGTATCAGATACTAGATTTGAGGCAGTCAATACAGCTAAGAGACTCTTTATGATTCCTGAAGCAGCAAGCAAATTGATGATGGGCATCACTGAACCGGTAATAATCCCAATCAGTTGATTTCCACTATGTTTAATTTTTTCAAAAGAGGTAAGATTTTCAGAAGGAGGAGCTGCAGTTTCTGTTTGTTGTGATTGATTATCAGAGATATCTAGCTGAGAAACAACTTCTTTATAAATGTCTTCAACAGCTGTACCGACGACTATTTGGTATTGGCCACCAGCGTTTACTACACCTAAGACGCCTTTTAAACGAGTTAGCTCTTCCTCGTTTGCTTTAGTATCATCTTTCAAATAAAAGCGGAGACGCGTCACACAATGGATGACGTTTGTGATGTTTTCTTCACCCCCAACTAATTGAATGATAGTAGCTGCTAAAGTATGGTATTCCTCTTTTCTATTGTTCATGATTGATGGTCCCTTCTCCTCAAATGGTATTTAAGAGTATCATCCCATAATCACGCTGATTCTGTCATTTAAAACGCTTTTTTAGACAAAAAAACCTTGAATGAATTAAGATAGTTCTTAATTCATTCAAGGTTTACAGATTAACTGACTACTTAATTAGTGTAGTTGATAGCTTGATCTTTTTCTAATTCGTAAACAAATAGATCAGAACTGTCTAAAGGCAAATCTTTCATAGACACGGCACATATTTGGCTGTTCTCATACGTTTTATAGTAATAAGTTTGCGTTTCAGTGCTTACACAAGAAGAATATTGAGTGATTTCATAAATTCCTTCTGGCGCCATAGCACCACCTCTTGGTTGTGCTACAAAATCTAAAATATGGAAAAATTGAGAAACATTCGCATTTTCTGTTTTATCTGCAACAGAATTTAAACAAGCATATGCTGCACGAACAAATCTTGATGAAGAAGACAGATCTCCAGGAAGACCAATGGCTCCCATTCCTCGACTGTAGACATCTAAATCAACCTTAGAACTTAAGCGGTTTTCTGGGATATTTGACGTAAGGTTTAAGTAATTGCTCATATTGTATTTATGATAGGGGAAAGAAGGGTTATTAGCTAGTACGCCAAATTGATTGACATATACTTGTAATCCTTCAGCTGTTGATTCGACAACAATTGAACTGTCTTTATCTGATATCAACCAATGTAATGGCGATAATTGTAGTTTTTCGCTAAAAGAAATATTAATCAGATTAATATCTTTTAATAATGCTTTAGCTTCTTGGACAGTGGCACATTTGCCTAATAAGTAAGGGATGAATTCAAAAGGGGTAATATTTTTTTTGTCTTTTTGCTCGTCATGATAGACTGCAAAACCATCAAAGTTTAATCCGCCCATTCCAAGACCTTTTTCATTAACTGCATCAAAATATAAAGGGTAATTATCTACTACCATAGCCATACCAATCAACGAATAGTGTGAAGTGAGCTCTTCTTCTTTGCGTAGCTTAAACGTGTAGTCTCTTGGTGTAACAACGACTTTGTTATTTAAAGCATACTCCAGATCAAGATTTCTTCCAAAATAGAACGTGTCATTCGTGTAAGATAAACCTGTGCACATAAACTATTCCTCCTAAATTTTTTAATACATGATTATAGTATAACTACTTATTTTTACTACAAAGATTTAACGGTTCAAGTAGAAATGGTATTCTTCTTAAGAAATAACATTTATTTAAATAGAATTAAGCCTTTGAGTTCATTAAAAAAATGAGTTTTTACAATTATATACATCGAAAATTAGGGTATGAGAAAGTATAATACGACTTGGTTGATAGTAAGGAAACTTAATTGGAAGGAAACTGTCTATTAGAAAATGACTAAAGCTAATAGTGGGGGGGAAAGAGAAGGTGCCAAGCGACTAACAATTGGAAGTGCAATGTCAATAATCATTAAAAACATTGTACCTAGAGTAATAAAGTTTAGTCTAGACAGTATTTCTAAAATCAACAAAAGAATTTCTCAAATTAAAAGTAGTCGTTTTTTATTGGCAAAACCTCCTTACTCTGATACGGAGAGTTTATAATTGTAACAAAAAAAAGTCAATTCGTTTGATTGTAGTTTAGATACCATTTCACTTAAATAGATTAAGTAAGCGTATAATTAAGGTATAAATTACTAAGTTGAAAAGCACTGAAAAAGACAATAGTTAGGATTTTTTTAAAAATATGTTATACAATAATTAATTATTGTTGACATAAATACCAGTGGTATGTATTATGTGGATACATACCACTGGTATTTATGTGAGGTGAGATAGTTGGCAAGAAACAAGTACCCTGAAGAAACGAAGAAGAAAATACTGGATGTAGCAGAAAAATTATTTCTAGAAAAAGGCTATGATGGAACGTCTATTCAAGACATTGTTGATGGTCTAGGGAATATGACCAAAGGGGTTATCTACCACCACTTTAAATCAAAATTCGCTATTCTAGAAACGCTGATGGATGAAGCAGATGAACAAGCTGTCCCTGATAATTTGCATGGAGACACTGGATTAGAAAAATTGCAAAATGTCTTAAAAGATACGTTTAATGCTTATCGAAGACAATCAATCGGTTATTCTGCTGCAGTTGCGTTGAGAAGTCCAAGAATATTGGGCGAACAATATTTGCAAGTCTTCAATGATCTTGTCCCAGAAATGAAAAAAATAGTTGATGAAGGAGTCGCTGATGGATCCATTCAAACGGATTATCCAGAAGAGATTTCAGAATTGCTGATGCTAACGTTTAATTTATGGATAGGATTTCAACTTAGTGTTTTATCAGAAGAAGAACTGCGCCGTAAAATTTTATTCATCCAAAAGATGTTTAATGGAGTAGGTGTTCCTTTATTAACAGATGAAATCGTTCAAGAAAGTTTCAAACTATTTTCTATTTTAAAAAAAGAATAGCTGATAAAAAGCTATTTTTTTATAGATATACATACCAGTGGTATCTATTGATTGCTATTAAATTTGAAAACAATTAAGAAAGGAAGATTAAAAATGACAACTAGTGTTGAAGTCTTAAGTATAGAGAAGAATTATGGAAGAAAAGAAGTGTTGAAAAATTTCAGTTTAACTGTTGAAAAAGGAGAAGTCTATGTTTTACTAGGAAAAAATGGCGCAGGGAAATCGACCTTATTTAAAATTTTGACAGGTTTATCTAAAGCAACCAATGGAGAAATTGCTATTTTAAATGAGAGTAAAGATTTGGAAAAAGTAAAAACAAAAATTGGTTCAAATATCAATGAGCCGGTTTTCTACGAACATTTATCTGCAGATGAAAATTTAAAAATTCACTGTGAATATATGGGAGTCTCTAATAACCGAATTAGTGATTGGCTTAAGATGGTAGGTTTAACAATTGACAATGATCGTCCTGTTAAAGAATATTCGTTAGGGATGCGCCAAAGATTGGTGTTAGCAAGATGCTTAGTTCATAATCCAGAGTTGCTGATTATTGATGAACCATTAAATGGTCTCGATCCTAGAGGAATAAAACAATTCCGTGAACTGATTGAAGAGATTTCATTGTTAGGCAAAACGATTATTATGTCGAGTCATATTTTAACTGAAGTAGAATCTGTTGCTACACGAATCGGAGTAATTTATGATGGTCAACTTGTTTTAAATGAAAGAAAACAAGATTTAGTAGCTAAATATCAAGATGGCTTAGAAAATTTCTTAATCAACAAAATGGAAGGAGTAGAGTAAAATGAAACTTATTCAATTAGAAATGAAAAAAATCGCACTAACCCCTTATCTGCTTGCTAGCATTTTGATACCATTAGTTACATTAGCAATGATCAACTTATTAGCTTATGCTCCGCAGATTGATCCAAGTATTTTGGTAACAGATCCGGAAATGGGGACCTATAAATTTTTGTATATCCTATCATTTATTATTAATGTAGCGGGTTTTTCATGTTTAGGTACGGCAATGCTAGGAAAAGTTGTGATGGAATCTTATAATGACAATTACCTTTACTTGACGTTAAGTTACCCTGTAGCTAGAAAGAAAATATTACGGGCAAAAATTATTTTCTGTGAACTGTTTTGTGGGATTGGCGTTTTTATCGGTATTTTATTAACCAACAGTTTGTTTTTTGTATCAGAGTCTGTTTTTTCTGTAGTAAATGATTCTCTCTCTTTCGCTACAATTATGGGCCAGCTCCCTCTTATGATCGTTGCTGTTATTTTAGTTACGAGTATTAGTTTAATTTCTTTAGCTATCGGATGGTGGAGAAATTCGTTAGCTTTAGCCATCGTTTCAGCTGTAGTCTTTTGTAGCATCCCGAGTAATTTAGTGACAGTTGGCGGGGTTCAAGTAGTCTTAGCTATTACAGTAATTTTGTTAGTAGCAAGTATGCTAGTAATCCTACTCATTACAAAAAAAGTATCACGATTGGAAGCATAAAAAAAAGGAACTCCTAAAAGGGTTCCTTTTTTGTTTCAAAATCTATCTTAAATTCGCATATGAAGCTGTAATCCACAAATCAAAGTTATCTTGTTCTTCGTATTGCATAACGTCATACATTTCTGGACTAACGACTTGGAATTGTTTTTTGAAAGTATCCAAATCAATTTCTTCCATTTGTGTATCACGTTTAACACGACTAAAAACTTTTGCAAAGTCTTTGCTGCTGTATCTTATATCTTTTCTTTTCAGTTCTAAAGGTAAGCCTTTTTTCGTGATACCCATCGCTTGTGCAGCATTAAAAGCTGCTTCTTTTACTGCAAAAACACGGTCATTTGATGCAAGTTTTGTTAAGATATATCTTGATTTTTGACAGTCATAGTTTGCTAATTCAGTAACGGCTTCGAGTCTAATTTTCCAATTGTCTTTTGTATTTGCTTTAGTTTTTAATTCTTCAATATTAGCTGGTTCTGCTTGAATAGTAGTCATAGTTTTGTTGCCTCTTTCTGTTTCGTGTCTTAAAGTCCATACTATAGCGTTTGATAGGCTTTTACAAGGTTATTTCGACAAAACCAGTGATTTCTTCTTGATAAACGGATAATTATTATTTTAGTAGGTAATACTTTGTCGATATCAATTCCTAGGTTGAAATTTCACATGACCAGTGCAACCATTCAAAGTATGGAATTAACCATTATCACACGTTTAGTTGTAACCCTAGTGGTCTGTAAATTTTTCAGCTGCTATTGAACAGTATTTTGTTTTTCAATGAGACATAGAAAGACAGAACAACAAAGATTGTTGGGAGGTTCGTGTTTATGCTTCTTTCGTATAAGCTAATGTCTTATTTAATAAGAACGGCGTGTAAAATGCAACGGTATCACTTAAAGGTAAAACGTCATCCGATAAGTCTATTTGGATCACATTTTTGATGTAATTTCTTCTTTCTTCGATTCGTTTCCACACATCAGGATACTGGTGTTTTAATTCGTCTTGTAATGCTTTGTCAGCAATGGCTACTGGTTCTTCACAACTTGCTCCTGAGTAGCCAGGAACACTCGGAATGATATCTACTTGGAACAGTTGACCGCTCTTCACAACAGCTGTAGAACCTTTAAAGAATGGTGATGACATCCATTCATCGTCTCCTGTGTAGTGTCCTGGATTCAAGGTCCAGCCGTAAACGTCAGCAGGGAAGACTTCCTCTATCTTGTCATAAAAGGCATCTCCAACCGTTCCTACACTAATAGTTTCCAACCAAGTAGCGTATGCAGTAAAGTAGGGGATACCTACTTTTTCTAAATAGTCTGTTTGGTTTTCTGGCAGCTCCTTTTTAGAGGCTGCTACAAAGCCAGCACGGCTACTTAGCCCACCTTTATACCCTACTGTCATAGAATAATTATCGCCTAATAAGGCTTCGTTGTCTCTTGGATAAAGAGTAGCATTGGTAAATCGTTTGCCCGCCGCACTAATCGTCGTCACAGTATTCGGTTGGCCATCTTGAGCGAGTAAAGCACCAATTTCTTTTTCGGTTTTGCCAACTTCTACAGCTTGGATTGCCGCGAACATACCTTTTCCAGCTAGAGTTGCTCCATATTCAAAATGAGCGATCTCGTTGGCGTTATGAGTCGTACGCAATCCGCCTTCTGGAGAGATGAGAGCTGAAGCAAAGTTTTTTAATTGCTTACGGTCTGCAACATAATTGATTAAACTGTCTACGATATAAAAAGGCAAATCGAATAATCCACTATTGTCGTATTGACTAGATGTAAATAATTTCCATCCAATAACACCGATTGTAGCATCAGGAGAAATCTGGCTTTCTTTAAAATAATCTGCTAGTTTTTTTTCTCCATTCATTGGTTGATTCGGTAGAGAGAAATACGGTACATGAATCGCTTGCGCAGGGATACGGGAGTGTGCAGCTAATTTCAAGTTTTCGTTTCCTAGTAACAAATAGCTGTCTCCATTGCCGTGCATCACTAAACAAGCTTCTTCAAAACGAGGAATAAATCCTGTGAAATATTCGAAATTTGCGCCATGCTCACGGTCTGCATAAATAATTGCAGTATCGATAGACTGCTGTTTCATTGTTGCTAAAAAATTTTCCTTTCGAGCGGTCATTGTTTTGTCTGTTAAATAAATCGATTTAAGATTTCTGTGGATAGTTGGTAAAGTTACTTTATTTAAATTAATAATCATGTTTATTCTCCTCATCTTTAATAGAAATAATAGTCGTCAATGATTTTAATTCTTTAAAATTTGTTTGCTGGCTGTCTAAATCAGTCACGATCATATCAACCTCTTCGATATCCCCGATTTTATAAAGGTAAGAGAGACCAAATTTTTTATGATCTGCCACCAGAATAGTTTTCTTCGACTGATTTATGACGGCTCTTTTTGTAAAAGCATCCTCCTCATTGGGTAGAGTAATTCCAGAATCGGCACTGATTCCTTCCGCTCCTATAAAAGCCACATCAAAGTTGAAATTTCTGATGAAATCAGCTGTTTCCAATCCTAAAAATCCTTTAGATAATTCACGGTACTTTCCAGGGACACAGTGCAAATCGATACCTTCATATTTAGATAAAGAATTCAGCACTAATAGGGAGTTCGTATAAAATTTGCAACCTTCGATATTGAAAATCTCTCTTGCCACAGCTAAAGCAGTAGTTCCGGTCTCGATAAAAACAGCACTCCCAGGCTTAACTAAATTTCTGCAAAAATTAGCAATGCGTTTTTTCTCTTGAACACTGACTTCTTCTTTAATCGAAATAGGATTTTCTAAAGTGTTTTCATCTCGATAAACAGCTCCGCCATGAACGAGTTGGATACCTCTCCATGTGGAAATCTCTTTAAGATCGCGATTGATGGTCATCATAGAGACATCTAATTTAACAGCGAGTTCATTTGAAGTTGCTTCTCCGTTAACTTTCAGCAAATCAAAAATCATCTCTTGTCTTTTTAATTGATTCAATAAAACACCTCCAAATGTTTTCTTCTTAGGTCTATCATAACATTATTTAAATTGAAATCAACTTAAAATAACTTTTTTATTGATATATGTTATCTAATGTTAATTTGTAAATGTTATATAAAAATCGGATTATCAGCTTTACAAATTATACCCACAGGGGTATAATCATGAATACGCACGGGGGTATAAAAAGGGTATATTCTTACCTATTATTAAATTTTATCAAAAAGGTTCCCACCGTTACTGCCACCGAGTTGCTGTTAGTATCCTTCCTATTCTCACTATGCTGTTGAAGGAAAAGAAAGGCCAATCAAAAGAGAACATGTAAAAAAAGAAAGCTAACTAAGGAGGAAAAAGAATGTTGTTTAAGAAGATACCTACTATTGCTACACATGAATTAGAGAGTAAATTGGCAGAAAAACCACAAATCATTGACGTACGAGAATCCCATGAATTTCAAAACGGGCATATTCCAGGAGCAAAAAATGTTCCTTTAGGAAAAATAATGCATTATACCCCAAGCGGTAAAACGTATGTTGTCTGTCAATCTGGAATGCGCAGTAAAAAAGCAACTAAAGTATTATTAAAACGAGGATATGATGTTGTTAATGTTCGCGGCGGGATGATGTCATGGACAGGCGCTAAAAGAGGAGGAAAAAAATAGTGAAAATTGTGATCATTGGGGGTGTAGCGGGAGGAATGTCTGCTGCTACACGGTTAAGACGCTTGAATGAAAATGCAGAAATCATTGTGTTGGAAAAAGGACCTTATGTGTCATTTGCAAATTGCGGTCTGCCTTATTATGTTGCTGGTGAAATTAAAGAGCGTACTGATTTATTGGTGCAAACGCCTGAGGCTTTACAAGCGCGATTCAGTTTAGATGTACGTCCGAATAGTGAAGCTGTTTTTATTGATGCTGCAAAAAAAGAAGTGATCGTGCAAACACGAGAAGAGGAATACATCTTAACTTATGACAAACTGATTTTATCTCCAGGAGCAAAACCATTTGTTCCTCCTACAATAGGGTTAGCCGAAGCGGAAAATGTATTTACATTGCGTTCGGTTCCTGATGTAGATGCTATTTCAGCATTTATAGAGAAAGAACAGCCTAAAAAAGCAATAGTGATCGGTGCTGGATTTATTGGTTTAGAAATGGCTGAGAGTCTAGTCCATCGCGGACTGGATGTGACAATTGTAGAAAAAGCTCCACATGTATTGCCGCCTTTGGATGAAGAGATGGCAGCTTATGTCAGTAAAGAATTAACGGCAAATAGTGTGAAGTTGTATACCGGGCTGGCGGCTGACTCATTTGAAGAAAAAGGAAAAGTCATTGTCCTGGAAAATGGGAAACGCTTGGAAAGTGACCTCACATTACTGTCTGTAGGTGTTAACCCGGAGACTTCATTGGCACAAACTGCTTCTATTAAAACAGGAGTACGGGGTGGTATACTGGTCAACGAGCAGTATGAAACCAGTCAAAAAGATATTTATGCTGTTGGAGACGCAATCGTTGTCAAACAACAAATCAATGGGAAAGATACGATGATTGCTTTAGCTTCACCGGCCAATCGTCAAGGCAGACAAGTAGCGGATGTCATCAGCGGATTAAATCGTAAAAATAAAGGCAGCATTGGGACAGCTATTGTGCGTGTCTTCAATTTGGCTGCAGCATCAACAGGGCTTAGCGAAAAACAATTGCAACAAGCAAACGAAACCTATCAAGTGGTTCATATCCAAGGAAAAAGCCATGCAGGATACTATCCAAATGCAAAAACGATTGTATTGAAATTGTTATTCCATCCGACAACTGGAAAAATTTACGGAGCACAAGCAGTCGGAGGAGATGGTGTCGACAAACGCATTGATATTATTGCTACAGCCATTAAAGCAGAGATGACAGTAGAAGACTTGCCGGAGTTGGAATTCACGTATGCTCCACCCTTTGGCTCGGCAAAAGATCCCGTCAATATGGCTGGATATGCTGCTTTGAATCTTATGGAAGGACTGAGTGACTCTGTTCAATGGTATGAATTAGAAGACAAACAAAAAGAAGATCACGTGTTGTTAGACGTTCGAAATGCCGATGAATTGACAAGCAATGGTCATTTAAAAGGAGCAGTGAACATTCCTCTGGATAGTTTAAGAGAAAGATTATCTGAAGTTCCTAAAGACCAACCGATCATTGTGAGCTGCCACAGCGGATTGCGCAGTTATATCGCTGAGCGTATATTAAAAGAAAATGAGTATGAAGTTAAAAATTTGGATGGAGCATTTGCTCTTTATTCAACAGTCAGACCAGAAAAGGTGGAAAAATAATGTATCATTCGATATCAATGCCAGAGTTTGAACAAAAATGGAAAAAAGGAAAACTTCCTTTAGTCGACGTGAGAGAAGACAATGAATGGGAAGAGGGACATTTAGAAGGAGCGATTCATGTTCCTTTAAGCGCTCTATCATCTGTTAAGCAAAAATTAGATAAAAATGAAGAGTATTATGTTATGTGTCACTCAGGAGCTCGTTCTTCAATGGCGTGCCAAGAACTGGCTAAGGAAGGATACAAAGTAACAAATGTCATGGGCGGAATTTCTGCTTGGAGAGGAGAAGTTATCTAATGGAATACAATGCAAAGATAGTAAACCGGTTGAAACGTTCCGATGGTCAATTGCATGGAGTGTTGAATATGATTGATGAAGGAAAAGAATGTGCAGATATCGTGACACAATTATCAGCGGTTCGTTCCAGTCTCGATCGTGCAATTAGTTTAATTGTGGCTGAAAACTTAGTGGAATGTGTTCAAAAAAATATCAAAGATGGCAGCACTGGAGAAGAAAGTATTCAACAAGCAATTAATTTGTTAATGAAAAGTAGGTAATGAGGAATTTTATTAGGTTGTATGACAAATGGTGTGAATGCTTCAAAATTAAATTCTTCTGGAATGGACGGATTTGCTTGTGGAGCATGGACCGCCTGTAAGCCTATAGTCTTACAGACTTTCAAGCTTCAAACAAACCATAATCGCTGAAGCTCTAACGGTTTATAATTCTCATTGAATCCTTTACAGGGCTACAATCCACCCTATTCCTCCAGAATTTTTTGGTAAGTATTTTGAATAATCTATCAACACTAAAAATTATAGACACTTTTATTAGAGGCACAGTGCTGTCACAGCACTGTGCCTCTAACTATCTGAAGGCTTATAAAAATAAAAAGGGAAGTTATAAGAAATTCTTTGCGAAATAAGATTTCTAATTGACTTTAAACTGTAAAGTTTTTTACTACATATAGTAATAGTGCTATACCTTAACTGTTGTAATTGAAATAATAATGGATTAAACTAAGAAATATAATGAATGTAATATCATAGAATAAGTTTATTTATTATTTAATCTTCAAAATAGTAACATGAGTTAGTGAAACCTGTGCTACTAGCCCCGGTACACTTCTGTTATCGTTTTTACTCATACATATATATTCTACAGTTCAATTTTCTTTTCTTAGGTTATCTAGGTTAAATGAATAATCTCATTTTGACAGGTTTATTTCCGAATTCCGAATGTTATTTAAAGTAAGATATCTAATCAAACCTAACTAATCTTTTTTATTTTTTGGATAGAAAGAGTGCGGAAGACTCCAATTGAAGTAAAGGGACATCACTCTTAAAACAACAATTGAAATGAAGAGTATAATCGTTACATAAGAACCACTGACCCAATTTAATCCAATAATCAGCCCAGCGATTGCAGCCCATAAAGCGTAAACATCTGAATGGAAAATCATAGGTTTACGTCCGGCAAATATGTCTCTTAACAATCCTCCACCTGCACCCGTGATAACAGCAGCAAGAACGACTGCGACTGCCGGAACTTCAGTGGAAACAGCATAATTTGCACCTTGAATGGCAAACGCTGCTAAACCAATAGCATCAAAAAACTCGATGCTGTTCACTTTCCAAAGAATATTCCAAATGTTAGGAAAGAGCAATACTAAGGTAATCGCTAAAAAAGCAAACTTAAATAAAGTACTTTGCATCCAAATATTTTGGACAGGAATACCAATAACTAAATTACGAATAAGTCCTCCTCCAAATGCTGTTGTAAAGCCTAAAATATAAACTCCAAGAATATCATAGTTTACTTTGATTGCGATAAATGCACCACTTATTGCAAAAGCAATTGTACCAATGATATTTAGAATTTCCCACGTCATTCCTGCCATTTCAACTACCTCTATTCTATTTACTTTTTTATAAGAGCATAGCATAAATAAAAGATTATAGAAAAAATAAGCGGTTTTATTAGAGTAGATAAGAATCCAGGTTATTTAAAAATAACAAAGGCAGCTCTAGTATCAAGAAAATGGCCTTGAAATAAAAAATTAATAAAAGAATGTTTGTTAATAAATGAGTAGTTCGCTATACTAAATGTAGAGTCTTTTTCGTTTAGAAACATTGATTTAGTTCAATTTACAGAAATAAAAAATAAAGATGCTTTTTTTTTGCATCGTCTTGACTAGTACTTGAAAAATTAAATAATATTTAATAGAGAACAAAATGAAAACGGTGTTATTTTGAATGGTGGGGAGTGACTAGATGAGTATTGTGGTATTTGATATCGGTGGATCAGCAGTAAAATTTGGATTGTGGGAAAATGAAGGGTTAAGCAATAAAGGTTCATTTTATACACCAAAAAATTGGGATGATATGAAAGAAGAAATGATGAAGGTTTATCATAACTTTACGAAAAATCATTCAGTGAAAGGTGTGGCCATCAGTGCCCCGGGTGCTGTTGATGCACTAGAGGGAACTATCAGTGGAATCAGTGCGGTTCCTTATCTGCATTTTTTCCCAATCAAAAAAGAATGGGAAAATTTATTTGGAGTGCCAGTTTCAATGGAGAATGATGCTAATTGTGCTGCATTAGCAGAAGTGTGGCATGGCGCTGCAAAAAATATCCAACACGCTTTGTTCTTAATCATTGGTTCAGGTATTGGTGGATCCGTTGTTATTGATCGTAAGTTATTTAAAGGGAAAGATCTTTTTGGAGGAGAATTTGGTTATATGTTGTTAGATGGTGAACATACGTTAAGTGAAATGGGAAGTCCGGTTCATACTGCAGAACGCTATGGAAAAGAAATGGGATTAGATACAGTTGTGGATGGAAAGTATCTTTTTAAAGAAGCGGATAGAGGAGAACCACTGGCTGTTAAATATGTGGATGGTCTTATTGATGCCTTAGCACGCGGAATTTATAACCTTTCTATTAGTTTTAATCCTGATATGGTTGTTATTGGCGGGGGCATATCTGTCAGAGAAGACCTTATTCAACGTTTGCATGAACGGACTTCCTTTTATTTAGAACGTCAGAGGGCATATGATATAAAATTAAACATTCAAGTTTGTGAATTTCACAATGATGCTAACTTGATTGGTGCTGTGGCTCATTTTGAACAAACGGTGTATGATAAAAATAATATAGCGAATTAAAATTTCCTTTGTTTAAATGAAACTTCAAGCTGTAATTCCGGATACTAAAAGGAGAACTATTATTTTATTTAGAAAAAATGGAGGAACTACGTATGACATTTGAACCAACTGAAAACCCAAACACTGATTATAACGAAAGTCTTTTATCCATTGATAAAAGACTTTGTGAATTGTTAAATGACCGTAAAGAAATTCTGGGGAAAAATACAATTTTTCCACCAGATGAGGTAATTTCTAAATTGGCCGACGAGTACAACCTTCATGAAGAGTATTTACAATCGCTCTTTACGACAATGGCGATGGAGGCTAGTCTTAAGCCAATGGTTGTGCCTATTGAATTCAAAAAATATGTGCCAGTGCTTAAGATTTATGAAAATGATGGAGTCATGTATACGGTAACCTTTATTCGGCAGTATGCTAACGCTAGTGTGTTGTATCTAGATATAGATTGGGAGGAGAGAAATGAGGCTATTGAATCCAACTATTATCCTGATATTTTTGATATGTTCATTGATGATACATATATCTGTCGATCAGAAGGTGGTGGAGGAACAACTGGACATACAAGCTATAGCTATATCATTTCACCCGCTTTGCCAGATGATGTTACTGGAATTGAACTCATTTTTAAAGAACCCGGTAGACCGTTTAATGAAAATCCAACTGGTTTTGAATTTTCAATCAAGCTAGGGTAACTAAATAATACCAGTCATTTTTTGGGCTGTAACAGATAAAAACTGACCTGCTGTTGAAATAGCAGGTCAGTTTTTTTCACTCAACAGTCGGTGTTCTCCTTGAAATTTTTGAATTTTGGTAATGTCTTATGAGCGAGCTTTTTGCTGTTCACTTTCTTATATTATCGCATATTGCTTATCAATTTTAGTTAAATCTAATAAAGCATATCGCCGCCGTTTATTAAGGGAATAATTTTTAAGGTTATCTTAATAATCTAGTAGACTTGTATCATGAAGATAAAAGAGAGTTTAATAAATAGTGGATAAAACGTTATATAGTATTAACCACTTGTGAACAAGATTGACACAATAACTGAATAATAACAAATAAAACTATCAAAACAAAAAAAAATTATCAATACGGTTCGATGTTACTGTTGTTTTTTTCTACAGGTTTAGTTTTATCTGAAAGTAATGGTATGATGTTTATGAATAAGAGCTATGAAAATGAGATACCTTATTTAATAAAAAGCATTACGAAGGACAATCAAGAGTTGAACAACGCGAGTTACCTGATAGTAAGTGCAGATAAAGAAAATATAGACAACTATTATACGTAGTATGTAGGGAAATATTATTTATACTCAAACCAAGTGGATGCGATTGAAAACTTTATTATTTCGGATGAAGAGTTTATAACGACGTTGTCTAATTATGATTATATAGTAGTGATTGATGAGCACTATACATTTAATGCACTAGCTAAAAAAATACTGAATATTAATATAGAGCAACAGATTTATAGTTCTGAGGAATTGCTTGCTCACTACACTAATTAATTAGCTTTCAATTATTCTTAATAAGTGAGCTATGATTTAAACTTTAGCCGTTCTCTAGTTAAATGGTCAAATGAGAGAATAGATGTCTGACTTATCTTTTAATGAAAGTGACCGATTTAACATAATAGTAAGGGAGGCTTTTAAATGGACGAATTTCAATTTTACTTTCAACCTAAAGTCGATGTACGATACAATCGAGTAGTTGGATATGAAGTATTGTTAAGAAATAAAGAACAAAATCCGTATTATCCAGTAGGAAAAATGGCTAATATTTTAAAAAATCAAGAAGAGCACTCCTGTTTTTTGAAATGGTTTCAAGAGGAAATGACGCAAGTGTTGCATTCAGCACCCACAGAAAAATTTTCTATTAATTTTGCACCAAATCAATTACTTTACCCGGAAACGCATGTTTTTTTAGCAAACATGCAACAATTTGCTGAACAATTGATAATCGAAGTAACAGAAGAAGCACCATTGTTTGTTGATTCAATGAATGATTTGGATGCTTTAACAGTTGATCAGCAGCTTCAATCTGCTTTTTTATCAATCAAAGAAAAAGGGTATTACATCGCATTAGATGATGTAGGTTCGGGGAAAAATTCGTTAGATGAGGTTTTGAAATATACTTCTTATCTAGACCAAATTAAATTTTCGATTGTAAAATGCGATAAAAAAGATTTAAATGAAGAGACGTTAAATCTGTTCTTAACTGCTTGGAAACATTTTTCTGAAGATTATCATCTCGATTTCATTGTGGAAGGAATTGAAGATCAAGAGACAAGTGACAGATTAAAAGAACAAGGAATATTCATCCAACAAGGTTACTATTTTGGAAAACCTTCAAAAAAGATAAAGAAGTGTTGTTAAGAAAGTACTGATTTATGTAGTTATTATTTCCTATGTCTGGTTGATGGAAGGAGTTTTGTAAGCTAACATCTATTTTCTTAAATGTTATTGCTAATATCTCGATTCTCACTACAGCATCCTATATATTGGTTAAACTGATTCCCAAAAAGAAAATATATACACTTAGCTTAAGTCAAAGGCTCTGGATGATTGGTTTATCTGGGGTGACGAGTTCTCTTTTAATGCTATTTTCAGTCAGATTACCTGAAAATGTTATTTTAGACTTCAGGCATATTATTTTAATTTTGTTGGTTTATTATTTTGGCAGCTCAGTTTCTATTCCAATGGCTTTATTATTGGCAGCATTGCGTTTACTCTGGGGAATCAATCCTGGTTCGATTCGAACAGCGTCTATATATATTGTACTTGGTCTGGTATTGCCCTATGTGTGTAAAAAACTAATGAAATGGTTTAACCGATATGCTATTTTACTGATGCTTAATGCGATTTGTGTATCAACTATTGCTCTGAACTTATTTCTTTTATATGATGATATTTTAGTGAGTACTTTTATTTGCTTAACCGTACTGATTCTTTCAAGTAGTGTAGTTATTGCCGTTACATTATTTATTGAAGACTTGATAAGAATTCGGTCTTTATTTTTAAAAGAGCAAGAACGTGCAAAAGTGGATTACTTAACTGGTTTATACAATATGAGGGAATTCAATAAAAAGTGGCAATCGATTGCTGCAAATGATTCTGTTGAAACAACAGCTTTCATGATGCTGGATAGTGATCATTTTAAATGCATAAATGATAAGTATGGACATGCAAATGGTAATTTTATCTTACGACAGCTAGCTACAGTTTTAAAGGTAGGAGCTCCAGATAGTGAACTGGTTTACCGTGTTGGAGGAGAAGAATTCTGTTTGATTTTAAACAACTTACCGTATACTGAACAAAAAAAAATTGCCGAAAAACTCAGAGCTAGTGTAGCAGGTAAAGAATTTTTATTGGAAAATGGAGCTGGCATCAATATGACTATATCGATTGGTTTAGCTGCCTCTACTCAAAAAAAAGATATGAAAAATCTGTTTCGGTTAGCCGAACATTGTTTATACAAGGCCAAAAATCAAGGAAGAAACAGAGTAATTGGAGCTACATTGGAAAGTGAGTAGAACGCAAAAACGGAGTAGTTCATTCTACTCCGTTTTTTTGCGTAGCTAAATCAGTATTTCTTTTTAGGATGATGCTCAACAGGTTCAGGATAAGTTAATAACAACTCTTCACCAGATGGAGTGATTTTATACCCTCTGATTTTAAAATGGGGAGCAAGTTGCTCCTCCGTCAATTGTTTTTTAGCCAGTTCCATTAGTTCTGGTTTTTTTAGTTTAGAATACCCCACTATCTCATATTGTTTTAAAATGGCTTTTAATTGTGCGGCATTTAAATATGGTAGTGAATCAGATGCGGAAAGTTCGTTTGCATATCCTTTTTCTTGAATTTCATCTAAGGCTTGAGCACCATTGATGCCATAATCGTATTCAAAATATTTTGGACAACCGCTCGTATTTGTAAATGTACCAAAATTTATACGCCACAATAAAATCAAATGACCAGGCAATAAACCTTCATCATAACGAATCATATTTCTTTTTGGTACAAGCTTTTCAGAGCCAATAGATACTCCAGTTACCCATTTTTCTAAATCACGTTCAGGTGAAATATAAGGAACTTCAGCATAATCTTGATAAAGTTTAAAAACAGCTTTAACCTCTGGATCACTCAAATCCAGATGGCTGTTTTGTTTGTCGATATTAGTAGTATTCACAAAAAAACCTCCTTTTCATTAGTCTATTTTCTTTCCAAAAAACAGAATAAATCGTATATATTAATAGTATAGTATCTTTCAATTTTTCACAAGAAGAGTAAAAAAAACTAAGTATATAAGTGACTTAGCGTGTTCAGTGAGTACTTTCAGCGGTTGTTATTGTTGCAAATTATGTTGCACATCTTAATCGAGTGGCCTATGCTAATCAAAAGAAGCTTTTAAGGAGGTTTTGATATGCGCCTTTTGTTAGCAGAAGATGAACAAGATCTGGCTCGTGCCATTCAAGTGATTTTAGAAAACCAAGGATACACTGTGGATAGTGTTCATGATGGAGAAGATGCTTATGAATATGCTTCCTTAGCTGAATACGATGGGCTTATTCTTGATATTATGATGCCTAAACGCTCTGGGCTAGAAGTTCTAGAAAAGTTGCGAAAAGAAGGTAAAGAAACGCCAATTTTGCTTTTGACAGCAAAATCAGCCATCGAGGATCGTATCAACGGACTGGATCTTGGAGCAGATGATTATTTAACAAAACCATTTGCAATGGGAGAGTTATTAGCACGCGTACGTGCAATGACACGCCGAAAAACAGTCTTACAAGCGAACAATTTAACATTTGAAGATTTAGAGTTGAACAAAGATAATATGCGTATCAGTAATGGTCAAGACGAAATAAAATTATCAAACAAAGAATGTCAAATTTTGCAATTACTAATGGAAAATCCAAAACAAATTTTTTCAGCCGACCAAATGATCGAACGCATCTGGGGTTGGGATGCGGATATCGAAATGAACAGTATATGGGTACATTTAAGTAATTTGCGAAAAAAATTAGCGGAACTAGAAGTTCATGTCAAAATAGTTGCCACTCGTGGTGTGGGCTATTCGCTGGAGGTTATTAAATGATTGAGAAGCTAAGAAAAAAATTTATACTGGTTACTATGAGCACCGTTTTTGTGGTAATGTCTGTCGTATTAATTTCATTGAACGCCACAAATTACTTCCACGCAGCTGAAAGAGCAGATGAAATTTTGAGTGTTTTAACTGAAAATGGCGGAGAATTTCCAGATGAGGAATTCACAGAACAAGAACCAGGAATCTTACCGCCAAATCAAGCGGTGTCAGCAGAGACCCCTTTTGAAACTCGTTATTTTACTGCTGTTGCCAATTCCAATCGACAAGTCATTCAAATCGATACAACACGAATACGGTCGGTCAATTCTGAAACAGGACGGATTTATGCAGAGGATATCTTATCTTCAGATGATACAAAAGGATACGTGGATGTTTTTCGGTATAGAGTTGTAGAGCAAGAGGATGAAACTTTTTTGCTGCTGTTTGTTGACAGCCAACGGGAGCTGCAGACGGTGAGAACCTTCTTTCAAAATTCATTATCCATTGGGTTCATCAGTTTAGCACTCATTTTTTTGTTGGTAGTTTATTTTTCAAAAAAAATAGTGAAACCTGTTCAAGAAAGTATTGATCGCCAAAAGCAATTTATTACCGATATGGGTCATGAGATAAAAACTCCCTTGGCTATTATTTCAGCTAATAATGATGTGCAGCAAATGCTTAACGGAGAGAATGAATGGACAGAAAGTACTGGAAAACAAATTCGCCGTTTAAATGGTTTGATGGAAAGTATGATTCAACTTACACAAATGGAAGAGGAGTCCTATAAACCTAAGATTGAACCGGTTAATTTTTCGAAAATCTTGCGCGAAACGTGTGAACCTTATGTTCTTATTGGTGAGCAAAAAAAGGTTACTGTTGCTCTAGATATTCAACCGGATTTATTTATTCAAGCAGAAGTAGAGTCGATTCATAAGTTGTGTTCGCTATTAATGGATAATGCAAATAAATATGTTCGAGAACCGGGAACCATTCAAGTTCATTTAAGTAGACAACAAAGCAATAAAATCAAATTGCTCATTTCTAATACGGTTAACGAAATGCCCCAAAAATTTGATCGATTATTTGACCGTTTTTACAGAGAAGATCAAGCAAGAAAACACACAGCTGGAGGTTATGGCATCGGGCTATCTTTGGCAGCTGCCATAGTAGAAAATTACCACGGACAAATTAGAGCCATCTCAATAGATGATGAAACCATTGCTTTTGAAGTTGTATTGCCAATAAAATAAAAAATAGCTGGGCAAGTCACTGATATAAATCAGAAGACTTGTCTTTTCTTTGTCCAGTTTAAGTATCTTTATTTCGTCATTTTTGTCAAAAAGAAAAACTATACATGATTCGTATTATAATATATTCCGGTCTTTACATAAAAATAAAACTTTGCTAGAGTATGAATATAAACCGATTACATTTTAATTCAAAGACGAGGAGACTAGACGATGACTAAATTTTTTTGGGGTAATTCAGTATCAAGCATGCAAACTGAGGGAGGATGGGATGAGGGTGGAAAGAGCCCGTCTGTTTACGATGTAAGAGAAGCGACGGAAGATACAAGTGATTGGAAATTTGCGAATGATAATTATCATCATTTTGAACAAGATCTAGATTACATCAAAGACTTAGGCATGAATATGTATCGGTTCCAGATTTCTTGGTCACGAGTGATTAAAAACGGTAACGGTGAATTGAATGAAGAAGGCATTGCTTATTATGATCGATTCATTGAGGGATTGCTTGAAAGAGGTATCGAGCCGATGATCTGTCTGTATCATTTTGACATGCCCTTGCATTTAGCAGAAAAATATAATGGGCTAGTTTCAAAAGAAGTACTGAATGCCTTCGTCAGATATGGAAAAGAAATGGTCGATCGTTATGCGGATAAAGTGAAGTACTGGATTGTATTCAATGAGCAGAATCTCTACCATGTCCCAGAAGCATTTAGAATCAGTGGATATTTACAGGGAGAAAAGACGACAAATGAGTTATATCAAATTTTACACAATGTCATGGTGGCTCATGCTGAAATTGCCAATTATCTTCACGAAACAACAGATGCTCAGATTGGTGGAATGCTAGCTTATAGTGAAGTTTATCCAGCAACTTGCAAGCCTGGAGATATTCTAGCAGCTAGAAAATGGGATGAATTTGTAAACTATACGTTACTTGACGCTTATACAAAAGGAACGTATTCAAAAGAAATGATGCAGTTTGTGAAAAACAACGAAATTGATATGAACATATTATCTGGAGAATTAGAAACAATTCAAAATCAGAAGAATGATTTTATCAGTTTTAGTTATTATGCTTCGTCAACCATCAGCGCTGAAAAGATTCCAGCGGGAACAGTTCCAAATGAGTATATGCATTACGGGAGATTAGACAATCCACATTTAGATACTACAGAATGGAACTGGCAGATTGATCCACTTGGATTCCGAGATGTGTTAAACAAATTATATCAACGCTATCAGGTACCTGTCTTTCCAATTGAAAATGGTATTGGAGTGAAGGAAGAGTGGGATGGATCGAATCTAATAGAAGATGACTATCGCATCGACTATCATAAGAAACATTTATTAGCCATGTATGACGCTATGTACATCGATGGAGTAGAAGTAATGGGCTATCTTGGATGGGGCTTGATTGATATTTTAAGTTCACAAGGAGATATGCGTAAACGTTATGGATTAGTGTATGTGAACCGTGATAACCATGATCTGAAAGACATGGAGAGAGTTCCTAAGAAAAGTTACGAATGGTTCAAAGAAGTCATTAAAACAGATGGAAAGTGTCTGACTGAAGGTCTTGACAGAACCTGATAGAAGAAGCATCAGAGTTAGGAAAACATGATGAAAACGGGGTTTGAAACAATAAAAAGTATCAGCCCTAAATTTAATAAAGAATGGCCCAATTTTCTTTAAGAAAATTGGGCCATTCTTCTTTTTATGTCATCGGTTCAGTGTTTTTTTACATAGTTGCCATGAAGAGCAGATGAACTTCTTTAGTTGCCTTAGCGTTGCCTCTGACATACAAAGTTGCTTCTAAATTTTAAACTTAAGGTTCAATTAAGGTTCAAGTTTTATATTGTATCCATCGATCAAGGAGGTAATGGATATGGCTAATTATCAAAGTGTTTTTGAACGAAAGGAAACAAAGTACTTAATTACTTATGAGCATTGGAATAAATTGCTTATAGAACTTAGACCGTACATGGAACTGGACCAATACGGCAAGCATTTGATCACAAATATTTACTATGATACCCCGAGTTGGTTTTTGATACGTCACTCAATGAGTAAACCGCTCTATAAAGAAAAAGTTCGATTGCGTAGTTATGGTGTTCCAACAAAAGAAGATTCAATTTATATCGAGATTAAGAAAAAGTTTGATGGGATTGTCTACAAAAGAAGAACAAAGATGCAATTGAAACATGCGGAAAGATTTCTAACACATCAAAATGAGCTTGAATCTGTCAGTGATAATCAAAAAGTACGTGAATTTGAGTCCGTCCTTTCTTTTTATCCGGACTTAGAGCCAGCTATGTATTTGTCTTATAGAAGACTAGCGTACTTTGGAAAGTTGGATGACGATATCCGAATCACTTTTGATCAAGAAATTTTATACCGAACAGAGGATCTTTCATTATCATCTGGATCGTATGGCAAAGCAATTTTACCGGAAAATCACTTGTTGATGGAAATAAAAATTTGTGGAGCAATGCCTGTATGGCTCGCCCGTATTTTATCTAACCAACAAATTTACCCAACCAAATTTTCAAAATATGCTAATGGGTATCAAGATTATTTAAAGAAACAAGAAGAACCAACAATGGAAGTAAACGAAAGAGAGGTTTTTAGTGTATGAGTGAATTATTTAATAGTTTATATATGGAAAGTACGTCTGCGTTTTCAATTTCAAGTTTTATTTTTTGTACACTAGCAAGTTTGATTTTAGGTGGGTTTATTTCATGGACCTATATGCACCAAAATCAATATTCTAAAGGATTTGTAGGTACGTTATTTCTATTGCCGGCTATGGTGCAAATGGTCATTATGTTGGTTAATGGGAACGTTGGAGCCGGAGTTGCTGTGATGGGAGCATTCAGTCTAGTACGATTCCGATCGGTTCCGGGTTCGGCTAAGGAAATCAGTAGCATATTTCTGGCTATGGCTATAGGTTTAGCAACTGGTATGGGCTATATAGGAGTTGCCGTAGTATTTGCTTTGGTTATTTGTGGTGTGATGGTAATACTAAATCTTTCCAACTTCGGTGAAATGGGTGAACAGGTCCGTATGTTAAAAATCACTATTCCCGAAAACCTAGATTATAGCACGATCTTTGATGATGTTTTCGAACGATACCTATCTAGTTATCAAATGCTGAGAGTGAAAACGACCAACATGGGTAGTCTATTTCGTCTTGAATACACCATTGAGTTGAAAGATCCAATGCAAGAAAAACAACTGATTGATGCTTTGCGTTGTAGGAATGGAAACTTGGAAATTATTTGTGGCCGCTCGTTATCTGGAAAGGAAGAATTATAATGAAAAAAAAGATGAACTATACGAAAATCACCCCATTCTTGTCACTAGCTGTTTTAGTCATGTTAGCTGGATGCCAAGCAACTTCTTCTGATACTGCCCAAAGTGCAGAATCTACTGTAATTGCTGATTCTGGCACTTCGGAAAGTACAGTGGACTATGACTTAGAATTCAGCTCAGATGATCTTGAAGTCGGGTATGACGAGTCGGAAGCAACCACTGTTCAACTGACTGATGATCAAAGTACGAGTGATGGAGAGGGAGCGACGATTGAGGATAATATTGTTACTATTACTACAGGAGGAACTTACTTAGTCAGTGGAACTCTCTCAGATGGTCAAATCAAAGTAACTGCACCGGACACTGAAGAGGTTCATTTGATTTTTGACGGAGTAGAGATCACCTCTTCAAGCAGTGCGCCGCTGCTTATTGAAGAAGCAGAGAAAGTTTTTGTGACTTTAGCAGAAGGTTCAGAAAATACACTGACGGATAAAGCTGGAAGTACAGCATCTATCGGAACAGGTGATGATGCAACAACTATTGATGGAACAATTTTTAGTAAGGCTGATTTAACAGTGAACGGCTCTGGAAACTTAACAGTAAATGGAAATACAAATCATGGCATTGTATCAAAAGATGATTTGATTATCGTAAGTGGAACGTATCAAATTACTGCTGTTGGACAAGGTCTGTCAGGAAAAGATGCAATCAAAATCAAAGACGGAACATTCACGTTTAACACAGGTACTGATGGTATCCAATCTGACAACGATCAAGAAGAAGGAAGAGGATTTGTTTATATTGCAGGTGGAGATTTCGTGATAGATGCTGAGCAAGACGGTATTCAAGCTGAAACACTGCTTCAAATTGATGGCGGGACTTTTGACATTACAGCAGGCGGCGGAAGTGCCAATGCAGTAGCGAAAACATCGGAAGGTATGGACTTCTTTAATCAAACTGCAGAAACAGAAACAGAGGAAAATTTGGATACGGACGATACTAGTTCGACAAGTACAAAAGGGTTAAAAGCCACTGGCGAGTTGATAATCAATGATGGAACAATCACTATTAATGCGGCTGATGACACAGTTCATACTGATGGCAACATGATACTCTCAGGTGGGACATTATCATTAGCTTCTGGTGATGATGGCTTACATGCGAACAATGATGTGCAATTAAACGGTTCAACTGTTGCGATTACAGAAAGTTATGAAGGTATTGAAGGCAAGACGATCACGATCAGTGACGGGGAGATAACGGTTTTAGCTAGTGATGATGGGTTAAACGCATCTAGCGGTACTTCCACAACTAGCGAACAAACTGGTCCCGGTGAAACAGCTGGTAGTAGTGAAAATGCATTAATCATTTCTGGTGGTACACTGACAGTGAATAGTAGCGGTGATGGATTAGATTCAAATGGAACAATTGAAATTTCTGGAGGATTAACGACAGTTAGTGGTCCAGAAAATGACGGAAACGGAACAATTGATTCAAATGGGGATACTATTATTACTGGAGGAACATTAAAGGCTGCTGGTAGTTCAGGTATGGCTGTAACTTTTTCAGAAAGTTCTAGTCAAGCAAGTGTGTTATACGGATTCGAAAACACTTATGAAGCAGGGAGTGAAATTGAATTAAGCGATGCAGACGGTACTATTCTTTTGTCATGGACAGCAGATAAAAGTTTCACTTCTGTGCAGTTTAGTTCAGCTGATTTAGCAGTAGATGAAACTTATACCTTATCCGTTAATGATGAGACGTTTGAGGTCCCAATTTCATCAATTTCAACAACTGTAGGTACTATAACGGGTCAAATGGAAGAAGGCATGCAACAGCCTGGTAATGGCGATATGCAAAAACCAGGTGAAGGAGAACCGGGTAGTATGCCAGAGCTCAATTAAATAATAGAAATAGGTGGAAAAATAGACAAATCATGTGGGATAATCCAGTGATTTGTCTATTTTTTTGAAAAACTAAGTGAAAAATCAATTAGACTTCCTAATATTCATAGCTAAATATGATACAATAGGTTGTCTTTCTAGTCTTAGAGCATAACAGTTAAATGAAAAACATAAATTTAGCGACGACACAACATGTTGTGTTTGTTTTTATTTAAAATGGTATATATTGTGTTTTTGTATTGAAAAATTTGGGAAATAGTAGTATTATAACTAAGGTGCTGTTGGATGAGATTGTGGCTATTTATAAAATAAGTAGTTTTAAATGAATGGAAGATTACTCTGAAATTTGTTTAGCAAACCAATATGAACTAAAGCAACAAAGATGATCAAGATCACAAATGTTTAACTAAATAGAAAAAGGGTAGCTCAATGGGCTACTCTTTTTCCTTGAAATAAGGAGAGGGGTAGATGGCGATTTTAGTAATTGGTGGAATGATCGGAGCAGGAAAAACAAGTGTGGCTGAACTTTTAGGAGGTTCTTTAGGTACTGAGGTCTTTTATGAAAATGTAGAGGATAACGAAATCTTGCCTTTATTTTATACAGCAAGCGAAGAGGAACAAAGAGTCAAACGTTACCCATTCTTACTGCAATTAGAGTTTTTGAATAGTCGGTTTAAAAGTATTAAAGAAGCGCTACATAATCAAAATAATGTTTTAGATCGATCAATCTATGAGGACTGGTATTTTGCGAAAGTAAATACTGAACTAGGGCGTATTTCTGAAACGGAATTTAGTATATATGAAAAGTTGCTTAATAACATGATGGAAGAATTACAAGAATTGCCAAAAAAATCACCTGATTTAATGATCTATTTGCAAGGGTCTTTTGAAACGATTCTTTACCGTATTGGTTTGCGTGGCAGAGACTTTGAGCAGGATCAAGGGTTGCTAGATTATTATAGAGCACTTTGGAAGGGCTATGACAATTGGGTTGCCAAACATTATGACGCCTCTGAGGTGTTGATTATCAACATAGATAAGATTGATGTAGTCAACAACCCTGCAGATGCCTATACGGTTGTAACAATGGTTAAAGATAAATTAGCAGAGATGGAGATAGGGAATAAATGAATAAATTGATCACGATTTTAGGAATTATCGTTATGTTGGGGATTGTTTATCTCCTATCTGATAATAAAAAAGCTATTAATAAAAGAACAGTCTTTACTGCTTTAGGAGCGCAAATTGTTTTGTCATTATTCTTAATTAAAGTTCCTATTGGTAGTTGGATTATTGAACAATTAGCAAGCGGTGTAACAAAGCTGTTTAGTTTTGCTAATGAAGGGCTAACTTTTGTGTTTGGAGATCTATTTGGACAAGGGTATTTCTTTATTGATGTACTGGGAGTCATTATTTTCTTATCGGGCTTAACAGGTATCCTAGGTTACTTAGGTGTAGTAGGTTGGGTAGTGAAAATTATTGGAGGTGGTGTAGGTAAACTGCTAGGTACAGAGAAAGCAGAGTCGTTTGTAGCGGTAGCAAATATGTTCCTAGGCCAAACAGAATCTCCTTTCTTAGTAGCCAAATACCTGCCAAATATGACGAAATCAGAGCTCATGACGGTTTTGGTTTCAGGAATGGGCTCAATGTCAGCTTCTATTTTAGTAGGGTATAATTTGCTAGGTATTCCTATGAAATGGTTGCTGATCACAACTGCTTTGGTGCCATTTGGGTCAATGCTAGTTGCAAAAATTTTGACACCTGAAACAGAAGTCAGCCAAGTGTCAGACGTAACACTAGACCGTAAAGGATCTAATACGTCAATTTTTTCTGCAATGTCTGAAGGAATCAATAATGGGTTACAAATGGTTCTAGGTATCGGTGCTAGTTTGATTGCCGTGATCTCGATTGTGGCCTTATTAAATAGTATTTTAGGTTTAGTAGGAACGAGTTTTACAGAGGCTTTAGGCTATGTCTTTCTACCGATTGGTTGGTTGATGGGGCTAAATGGCTCTGAAGCAATGATAGCTGGGCAAATTTTAGGTACAAAAATGTCTATTAATGAATTTGTTGCTTATGCCGATTTAGCACCTATGATGGCTGAACTATCAGATAGAGCTGTAGCTATGTTATCCATTGCTGTAGGTAGTTTTGGCGCATTTGCCAGTATCGCGATTTGTGTAACTGGATTATCAGTATTTGCACCAACTAGGAAAAATGATTTATCTAAACTTGCTCTAAGAGGAATGCTAGGTGGATTTATTGTTCCTATCTTATCTGCTATGTTTGTTGGACTGTTTTTATAAAAACTCAGTATACTTTTTATATTGATCTAAAAAGTCATTAACTCTAAATAGTTAATGGCTTTTTTGTTTAATATAAAGGTTTGAAATTTAACTATGATACAATAAAGATTAACTATTTAATTGTAAAAGGAGTTTTTTTTAATGCCTATTTCTGTCATTATTTTAGTGATTTTAATCGTTTTTTTAGGTTCACTGACACGTTCTACTTTTGGGTTCGGGGATTCAGTTATTTCTATGCCTTTATTAGCGTTACTTCCACTTTCTATTCATACAAGTGTTTCTCTTATTGGCTTAACTGGTTTGTCTGTGGGACTCATGGCCATATTTTCTGCATGGAAGTATATTGATCGTCGCATTCTTATTCTTCTTTCAATTAGTACTTTTGTCGGAATTCCTATTGGACTTTATCTAGTCAAAAATATGCCTCAAGAAAGAGTAACACTAATTTTAGGGGTTTTCCTTCTTTTTTACGGTGTTTATTCATTGATAAAACAACGATTTCAACTGGAGTTACCCAAAAAATGGAAAGAAAGTAATTTTTTACCTTTGCCTTTTGGTCTTCTTTCAGGTGTTCTTGGAAGCGCCTATAACATGAACGGAATTCCTATTGTAATTTATGGAACCTTCCGAGATTGGGAAATGAAGACTTTTCAAAGTACTCTACAAAGTCATTTTATTATTTCAAGTCTTTTAATAGTTACTGGACAAGCGTTAGGGGGATTGTGGTCAAAAGAGTTATTTATTTTTTATATTGCTTCGCTTCCAGCGATTTATCTAGCCCACAAAATTGGCAAGGGAATTCGACAACGACTTCCGGTTCACCGATTTGAAACGCTCTTATTCTTTTTTATTATTTTTTTAGGCATGATGCTCTTATTAAGCGTATCCTAAAAGAGCGCTTTCGAAATAAGGGTAATAACGTTATAATTGTTTTATAATTAACTAATTCATTTAACACCTAGATGTTGAGAAGAAAAGGGGGCTTTAAAAATGAGTGATCGCGATAAGCAAAATAAGTATAATCAACAGAGTAATATTTCAAATTCTTTATACGCTAGAGTAAATGTCGGTCAAGATGCCGACAAAAACTCACTTGATAGTGCTGAGCCTGTACACACAGGCGGGAGTATGAACAATGAGGATGAAAGAGTGATCGATAATAATACATTTACTCATACTTTATTATTTTATGTTATTGGGTTATTAACATCTGCTATCATCGGATTTGGCATTTTTAAGTTATTCCAAAATTATTTTTATGGTGAGGGGCTAAGCCAAGCGTTACCATCATTTTTTCTGATTGCTGGGTCTCTTTTAATCGGCTTTATTATCTCAGCGTTAGTTCTTAAAAAAATAAAAGTTTAGTTAGTAATCGAACATGTTTTTGACAAAATAATAAACTGAAGAGGAGATTATTTTATGAGGAACATATCATTGCTCATTTATGCCTCACTTATTTTTTTATTAACCGGTTGTTCAGTGATGTCCGAAGACAAGGCTGAACAGTACATTATAAAAGAGTACAGCAATCAGTTAGGTGAAGCTAAGATTATTTCGACAGTAGAAATAGATAGCGAGTACTTAATCGAATGGGAAAATAAGAGAGATAAGTCTAGAGGAATAAGCAAGGTTTCAGCAGATGGAGAAATAACAATGATAGAAGTGGAAATTGAATAGCAGCAGCTAGAGTCTATTCTTCACTTGTGGGTAATCAGTTAGAATACATAAAAAGTAAAAGTTAAACGAGCAATTTTGCCATTCTTCATTGGCAAAATTGCTCGTTTGTTAATGAATAAATTGAAAGATGGATTGGTAATTTAGTTCAAAGTGTTTAAAGATGACTTTTTAATTTGGAAGCGCTACAATAAACGTGGAATCCTGTGTAAAGAAGTAGACAACTACCCAAAACTAGATCAAAAGGAGGGAAATAGCAATGGAATTTAAAGATCATGGCAAAAAGCCTTATATGTTTGACATTGAAGAGGCAACTATCCAAAACAATAATTTCCGTACCACGATTTGGACAGGTGAAAATTTACAACTGACGGTGATGTCCATTAAGGAAAATGAGGAAGCTGGATTAGAAGTTCATGAAGGCATTGATCAGTTCATACGTATTGTAGAAGGTCAGGGCGTATGTAAAATTGGTGAAACCAAAGATAATTTAAACTTTGAAAGAGCCATTACCAAGAATGATGCTGTAATGGTACCTGAAAATAGGTGGCACAACATCATCAACACCGGTGGCAAACCCTTAAAGCTGTATACATTATACTCTACACCAGAGCACAAAGAAGGAACGATTCATATTTCGCGCGAAGATGCACCGCCACATTGGGATTAAGAATAGCTAACTTTCATAAATATAAAGTGAAAAAATAGATTAGGTGCTGCAATCAACTACGCACCTAATCTATTTTTTAAAACTATTTTAAAAGAAGTACGGACTAAGCTAAGACAATAAACTTAATTACGTCCAATAAACCTTTTATTGGCTAATACTTTAGCAGCGTGTTTGTCTGCCGGTACATAACCTTTTTCAAGTAAGTCGTTGATGTACAATCTATTGTAGATGAAAGCAAAAATTAGGCTGGAGAAATCCAATGAAAGGGCAGCACAAACGAGTTGAATAGAAAACCACTTAAAGTCTCCACGAAAGAGAGCAGGCATAAAAGCAAAAAATAAGGTAGTCCATGAAAAACCGACTTTTATGTGCTTTATTTGGTGAGTATGCGGATGAGTTAAAGATATTTTCATCAGTATCACGTTCCTTTCGTTTATTATAAAGTATAACATATGTCTAAAAGCAACGTGGCTAACAGAACTTAGAGTGATTTTTCTTTTAATTGTTCAAAAAAGAGAATACTATCTCTAACTTTGTCTTGTTCGCTTAATTTCTCAAATCCTTCCTCTGCTTGAGTTAACTAGTTTTTTTTAAGTGCCTTATGGTTAATTTGTGAACTCATTGAACTAAGTTACTAATTAAAAAATAATAAGCCTTAAGCGAAATAAATCATTCGTTTAAGGCTTATTTTGTTCAGGTTAAGTTAATTAAAACAGTATTTATCAAGCGTAAGTTAGTTGGTACCATTTAGCTGCAGCAGCAACTTCACTATACGTTAATTGATGTTGGTTGCTTTCCCAATGAATCTCAACTTTAGCGTGTGCTTTTTCCAGTGTAACATACAATTCTTCTGATTCTTTTGAAGGGCAGATTGGATCGTTTGTTCCAGCACTGATAAAGACAAACTTACTTGATAAATCAGGTAAAGAAATGCCTCTTAGAGGGACCATTGGATGATGCAAAATAGCTCCAGACAATGCATCACCATAATGAAAGAGAAGACTAGCAGCAATGTTTGCTCCATTTGAATACCCTATAGCTAAAATGTTTGTGCGGTCAAACTCATATTGATTAGCAGCTTCATCAAGAAATACATTTAATTCTTTTGTACGGAAAATTAAATCCTCTTCATCAAAGATTCCTTCAGCAAGACGGCGGAAAAAGCGTGGCATGCCATTTTCTGAAACATTTCCTCGGACACTTAAAACATTTGCATCTGGATCGATTTCTGCTGCAAGAGGAAGAAGGTCACGTTCAGTGCCTCCAGTTCCATGTAGTAGAAGCAAAGTCGGTTTCGTTTGATCTTTTCCTTTAATAAATAAATGTTTCATACTATTCCTCCTTTATTATTTGCCCCTAAAAGGTCACTTAATCTAAATACTCTTTTTCAAATACTTTTGTGCTGCGTACAGTATCAATAGGACGTACCAATGATTCAATACGACTACGGTCATTTCTAAAAGCTGGCGGTAAAGCAAGTGTCTCACCTAAAATTTCAATGGATTCTTCATCATCAATAAAGCCAGGTTCATCCGTAGCTAGCTCAAATAAAATACCAGGATAGATATTTGTATACGTGGATTCAAAATAGAAACGATCGACATATCCTGAATTTGGCAGCCCAAAACTTTGCATCCGTTCCGTCCAATAATCAAGATTCTCACGATTTTTTGCACGGAAAGCAACATGATGTACGCTGCCGTATCCTTGTCTTCCACGTGGCATACTCGTATTTGATTCAACAATGATTTGAGCGCCGTTACCACCAAATTCCCCAACTTCAAATTGGTGGTAGTCCCCCTCAACTGCGATTTCTTTGAATAAAAGAACTTTTTCAAGAATTTGCTTCATATAGTCAAAATTTGAAACTCTAAAGAAAATAGGACCTAAACCGGTAATGGCAAATTCGTCAGGGACAGGACCTTTATGCCAAGGTTTTCCGGAAGCCACTCCAGTATCTTTTTCATCCGAGATCAATTGATATTGTTGTTCATCAAAATCTTCAAATTGTAAAGTATTGACCCCAAACATTTCTTTAATCTCTCCATGTTTAACAGCATATTTGTTGAATCGTTTAACCCAATAATCTAGCGCTGCATCACTTGGTACACGAAAAGAAGTTCTTGAAATGTCATCCGTTCCTTTTGATCCTTTTGGAATATTTGGAAAATCAAAAAAGGTCATATCTGTTCCTGGACTGCCGCTTTCATCTGCGAAGAATAGGTGGTAAGTGTGAATATCATCTTGATTGATGGTTTTTTTAACTAAGCGAATACCTAAGACATTTGTATAAAAGTCATAGATTTTTTCAGCGCTACTTGTTATTGCGGTTACGTGGTGAATTCCTGCAAATTCGTTCATAAATTATTCCTCCAATTAGTTGATGTAGTTTTAAAATATTGTTTAATCCAATTCTCTGACTTCAATTGGAATCAGGTTAGTGGTTAATTTTTCTCGTGCACTTTCATATTGAATTGGTAGTTTCAAGCTTTGTCCCATTGTCTCATAAGATTCATCATGTGCAAAACCAGGAGTATCGGTTGCTATTTCAAATAAAATATCGCCATATTCTCTAAAATAAATAGCGTTAAAATAGTTGCGGTCTTTTATTTCTGTTACACCGTACCCTTTGTTATAAACATAGTCTTGCCAATCAACGTGATCGGCTTCATCTTTTGCGCGCCACGCAATATGGTGGACCGTTCCAACGCCCATTATCCCTTGAGCAAGTGCACTTTGTTTAACATCGATAATATTTCCAATTTCTCCATAAGCTTTCAACCGAATAAGATCGTCTTCTTCAGCTATTTTTTCCAAACCCATCGTTTCTTGAAGTGTTTCAATTGTTGAATTTGGATCAGTGGAATACAATATTGCTCCGCCAAATCCTTTTATTGCTACATCAGAAGTTACTTCTCCAAAAGTCCAATTGTTAAGTTGACCATCTGCACGTTCAACTAATTCGAGTTGTAAACCATGGTAATCTTCAAATTGTAAATAGGTTTCACCAAAACGATTTGCTTTTTTGTAACGAATCGCAAATTTATTTAATCTAGTTTCCCAATAAGATAAGGAACCAACTGGAATAGCGTAAGTGGTCACACCAACTTGACCTCCGCCGATTTTTCCCTGTGCAGCTCCAGCCCAAGGGAAGAAAGTAATAATAGTACCAGGTTTTCCACCGTCATCTCCAAAATAGAGATGATACGTACCTGGATCATCAAAATTGACCGTTTTTTTAATAAGTCGCAAACCTAAAATACCGGCATAAAAATCAATGTTTTCTTGAGGGTGTCCAACGATAGCTGTAATGTGGTGAATACCTGCTGTTTTCTTCATATCAATCGCTCCTTATAAGTTTAATAGTTGGATTACAGAATTTAAATGTTATAAAGCTACATGTAATGTTTGAAATTAATTACGAATTAATATATTACTAATTCGAGGTAATTGTAATACGTTTATTTTATTTTGTCAAATAGAGTAAACTATTCTTTTATTTTACTAACCTGCTATAGAGAAACCTTTATTTAAAGGGAAAAGAAATAAATTCACTTATTTTTAGTAAAAATCTCTAATTAATAATAAATAGACTTGTAATAAATTTTTGTCTATGGCATACTAGTAAATGTACTTACGAAATGTAAGTGTTAATTGGTGGGTGACCTTCAATTAAATGATCTGTAATGGAGGAAACACATTGACTAACAAATCTGTATTTACTCGAATGAGCGAAGCATTATTCGGGAAGAATGAACAAACAACAAAAATAGAAGAAAAGAGGAATAAAATTATGAAAATCGGTATTATCTCAGGAAGCGTACGTGTAGGAAGAAACTCAGCAGCTGTAACAGAATGGATTCATGAATTTGCAGTAAACAGAAACGATGAAGGTGTCGAATATGAAATGGTTGCTTTAGCAGATTACGATCTACCATTATTGGGAGCTGAACTATCTGGAGACCGCCAAGCATCAGCAGGCGCAGCAATTCAAGCATGGTCAGAAAAAATGGCTTCATTTGATGGATATGTCTTTATCACTCCAGAATACAATCATGCTGTTGGTGGAGCATTGAAAAATGCTTTAGATTTCTTAAAAGTAGAAGTTGCGAATAAAACAGCAGCACTAGTTGGATATGGTAGTTTAGGTGGCGCACGTGCTCATGAAAACATGCGTGTGATTTTAGGGGAACTAAGTGTAGCTTCTGTACACACAACAACAAACTTCTCTCTAATGACTGATTTTGAAAACATGAGTGTTTTCAAACCAAATGACTATAATAAAGTTAATGCACAAGGCATGTTTGATGACTTATTGTTATGGACTAAAGCTCTTAACACAATTAGATAAGAATACAAATTAAAAACAAGCCATACCAGAATAAATCTGATATGGCTTGTTTTTTTGTACGATTGTATTAAAAGAATTCCTACTATTTTTTATAAAGGTAATCCCTAAAATGTCAAAAATTAGGTTCAATGCTTTTAGTTTTGTATTTGTTGAAGATAGATAAGAAAACTCACTATAGTTAGCACAATCAAAATAGCTAATGTAATCAAAGGTTGATTGCTTAAAGAAGTAACATCTTGTTTTTCTAATTTGTAATGAGGATTAACTCTTTTAATATTGTAGTCGGTATTTGTACTTATAAAACTTCCACTGGGGAGATTAAACAAAAATAAAATAATATAAAATATACCTGATAGTAAACTTATAGGAATATCCCAAATAAAGTTTATTAGAAATGCTATAAAAATTGGAATAATACTTAGTAAAAATAATTTCATTAGCTTCTTTTTCAATATAACTCCTCCATATAAATAGATTAAAGTTTAACAAAGACCTGTGAAGTAGTAGATGTATTGGAGCAGAAGAAATACTACTGTTTCGAAAATGATAGATTTAACAATGAAAAAGGAATCGATTATCAAATTAACGTAAAATCTCATTTGAATAGACAAAATAAGTCTGAATTCGGTTAACTCAAAAGTGCTTTTCAATTGAGTTGAATCAACAAGTCTGAATTCGGTTAACTCAAAAGTGTTTTTCATTTGAGTAGAAGCAATAAGCCTGAATTCGGTTAACTCAAAAGTGTTTTTCATTTGAGTAGAAGCAACAAGCCTGAATTCG
>NZ_JBEMAR010000002.1:0-294017 GCF_040274945.1 Carnobacterium sp. | reverse complement strand
TAGCTCTTGCGAATTTATTCGCATTAGAGATAAGGTATGCGTTAGAAGATTCGGGTCTAAACGCTTTTTATCCCATTCTTTTTTTATTCATCTTTTGTAAAGTAACCGAGTAGTTTAAAACCGTCATCCTGTGGTTGGTAGCCAATATCAACGCGAGCTTGGTCAATATCTAAACGTGGGAAAGTATTGTTCGAGATACCATTAACCAGTAAGAAAGGTTCTTTCAGTGTTGCAGTTAAACAACAGTCTACAAGATGACACATATCTTTGCCTGATAAGTAATTGGACATGGCATCCGGTGTAGCTAATGCAGGCAAGTCATCGCCTTTAAAATCTCCAATTCGAAGGCCAATCGATTCTAGCCCGGCTGTAAAAGCGTAATGGCTGGCTAAACCTTCTAGATAGACTTTAGACACCCCATACAAATCAGCAGGACGTACGGGATCGTTTGTAGCGACTTGTACATTTTGCGGATAAGCATCAACAGCATGGATCGAACTAGCAAAAATAATCCGTTTGATGGATTCATTTTTGGAAGCTTCTAAGTAAAGATTATGTGGAATCTTATAATTTAAATCTAAAAGACTATCATAAAATTCTGCGTCAGGGCTAGGATCTCCAGCTAATTGAATGACGTAATCTACTCCATTTAATAGACCATTCCAGTTATCTAAAACGGATAAATCTAACTCTTTTGTAATGGTACCATCTACAAGTTCTTTATCTGAATCTGAAAAATCGATATCTACTAAAGTTAACTTATGGTTCTTTTTAAGATGAGTTGTTAAGACTTCTCCAATGGTTCCCGTTGCACCAGTGATTAGGATATTAGCCATATTATAATCTCCTTAGTAAAAAATAAGTTAAGTTAAAAAGAGCACCACGTTAGCAGTACTCTTTAGGGGGAAACAAGGTTAAAGGTTACTTGTTGTTCTTGTCATCTAAGTCGCTTTTCACTTTGCCGACCTTTTTTTGAACTTCGCCTTTGGCTTTTTGAGCTTTACCTTCAGCTTGTTTGCTATGGTCGTTTGTAGCATCACCGTAAGAATCTTTGGCTTCTCCAACGACTTTGTCTTTAATACCTTTTGCTTTATCTTTCATTCCGTTATCTTTTTCCATGTTCAATTCCTCCTATGAAACTAGATTTTTTGACAGTGAACCTATTATCTAACTAAAATTTTAGGTGTAAACTCAAAAATTTTGGAGATGAGATAATAACTATCTTTTACATAAAGAAGCATAACTTCTTGTAAATAAAAAATCAACTAATACGCTTTCAGGTTAGTTTACAAAAATAAGGAATTTAAGTTTTTATAAGATATGTGCTAAAATAAAATTAGAATAAATGGCCTAGTCATATAAAAGGGAGTCGTCTCATGAAAGTATTGGCAATAGACACTTCTAATCAAGCAATGAGTATTGCAGTGTTAGATGGAGAAAGAATTATAGGAGAAATGACTACAACTATTAAACGGAATCATAGTGAGCGTTTGATGCCTGCTATTGATGAGTTAATGAATGATGTTCAATGGAAACCTAGTGAACTAGATCGAATAGTGGTTGCTAAAGGGCCGGGTTCTTACACGGGTCTGAGAATTGGTGTAACGATTGCTAAAACGTTAGCGTGGACTTTGGGTGTTGAATTAGTTGGTATTTCTAGTTTGAAAACACTAGCAGGAAATTGTGAGTCCTCAACACACTATCTTGTTCCTTTATTTGATGCTCGTCGTAAAAATATTTATACCGGTTTATACCAATGGCAAAATGGAAAATTGGTTCAAATTGAACCCGATACACATATTTCAGCAGAATTATGGGCTGAGCATTTAAGTAAAAGAGAAGGCACATTTGAATTAATTGGAGAAGACCGCTCTTTATATACAGATACATTTGAACAGCATTTAACGAACCGGGTGTTTGAAGCGCCATTAAAAGATCATCTGCCAAAAGCTGGTGTTTTAGGTTTATTAGGGATAAAGGAAGAACCTGTAGATGCACACATGTTCACGCCTGACTATTTGAAACTAGCAGAAGCGGAGGAAAATTGGCGTAAAGAGCATCCAGATCAACTGGAGGAAGCCTATGTTGAAAAAATTTAAGCAGTGGTTTATTAATGAGGATGTTATTACGCTTACTAATCAAATGGGTTCCAATAAAAAGTTGGCGAAACGAGCACAACTTGAAAATAAAATCTTTCAGTTGGATGATGGCTCTCTTTTGCAAGCTTCAATTGGATCAGAAACTGATATTTCCGATATTTTAAAAATAGAAACACTTTGTTACAATGGAAAAACACCGTGGAATAAAAAAGCATTAGAACACGAAATCAAAACAAATACTCGCTCTATTTACTTAATTGTTCGAAAATCTAACCAAGCAATCGGCTTTATAGGCGCTTGGTTAGTAGATGAAGAAGCTCATGTAACAAATGTAGCTGTCATTCCAGCTCATCAAAAACAAGGAATTGCTACTTTTTTGATTTCGGAATTGCAAACAATTTCCCAACATGAAGGCATGAAAAGAATGAGTTTAGAGGTTCGCGTTTCAAATGAAACTGCACAACGTTTGTACAGTAAAATTGGTTTTGAAAAAGGGAAGATAAAAAAAGCATACTATACCGGTGACCGAGAAGATGCACTGGAAATGAGTAAGCCGTTATGAGGAACTGAACAATGGATAATTATTCAAATGAAAAGACCGTTTTTTTATTTAATCAAAGTAGGGATTTAACAGCACATGAATTGTTTCAATTGGCTGAAAGCAGTTATCCTAATGGGAGCCCTTGGCCTGTTGAATCGTATAAAAGTGAATTAGCAGGATCCCATAACAAATACGGAATAGCTTTGAAAAAAGCAGAGAAAGTTGGGTTTATAGGGTATACTCAACTTTTTGATGAGGTAGAAATCACCACATTTGGGATTCTAAAACCTTTTAAAAATCAAGGAATCGGTCAATCCTTTTTAAGTGCATTTATCAAACAGTTAAAAGTTGAAGAAATCAAAACAGTCTTTTTAGAAGTTCGAGAGCAGAATAAAGTTGCGATTGCTGTATATGAAAGAGCAGGTTTTGAAACAATCTCGCTGCGTAAAAATTATTACCATGACCCTGTTGATCATGCCTTGATCATGCAGCTGAAGATTTAAAAACAGAGACATAGGTTGAATAGATTCTAGTACAGAAAGAGTGAAAGCATGACTATAAAGAGAAATCTAATTTTAGCAATTGAATCAAGTTGTGATGAAACCAGTGTGGCTGTGGTTGAAGATGGGACGATTGTCCATTCAAATATTGTTGCTTCACAAATAAAAAGCCACATGCGTTTTGGTGGAGTGGTGCCTGAAATCGCTAGTCGACATCATGTTGAACAGATTACCCAATGCATAGAGGAAGCGATGACTGAAGCAGACGTTAGTTATGAGGATCTATCAGCAGTAGCTGTTACACAAGGACCAGGATTAGTTGGTGCACTATTAATTGGGGTTAACGCTGCAAAGGCTATTGCTTTTGCGCACAGATTACCGTTGATTGCGGTTAACCATATGGCAGGCCACATTTATGCCAATCGTTTGATTAAACCGCTTGTGTTTCCACTCTTAGCATTAGTTGTTAGCGGGGGACATACTGAACTGGTTTATATGAAAGAAGATGGGGACTACACAATTATTGGTGAAACAAGAGATGATGCAGCAGGAGAAGCATATGACAAAATCGGTCGCGTATTAGGATTGCCTTATCCTGGCGGGAAAAAGATAGACGAGATGGCTCATCTTGGAGAAGACACTTATCATTTCCCAAGAGCTATGTTGAAAGAAGATAACTATGATTTTAGTTTTAGTGGATTAAAAAGTTCTTTTATCAATACTGTTCATAATGCCAATCAAAAAGGAGAACCGCTAAATAATATAAATTTAGCTGCTAGTTTTCAGGCAAGTGTGATTGAAGTTTTAGTTTCAAAAACGCTAAGAGCTGCTAAAGAATTTAAGGTGAAGCAATTAGTTTTGGCAGGAGGAGTAGCGGCAAATAAAGGGTTGCGTGATACGCTTACGAAAGTAATGGCTGAAGAATTGCCGGATGTAGAATTGATTATTCCACCATTGTCGCTGTGTGGAGATAATGCAGCTATGATTGGAGCGGCCGCTTCAATTCAGTATCAAAAAGATCATTTTACGGATTATGCGTTGAATGCTAAACCAGGATTAACTTTTAACTAGGACTGGTATAAAATTACGTGAGGAAATAAACAGTCCTAAAGCAAAGTAAAAAAGAGCATCGTTAAATGATTTTGGCGTTTAAAAAATTTCTTCTGGAATGAACGGATTTGCTTGTATAGAGCCATGGCACACCTGAAGCATTTTATCTTCGGGCTCTCAAGCCTCAAAAAGAACATAATTGCTAATGCTCTTCATGGCTACAAGCAACCCCTATTCCTTCAGAAATTTTTACTAAGCGTAGTTATTATTTTAACAACAATGAGAATCATAGCACTCAAAAAAGGATCTTCATCAAATACTATAGATAAGTATACTGAAAAAAGTCAAAGCGGATGTTGATGCTTTGACTTTTTTTAGTATACCATTCTTCCCGAATAGACGTGTGTGATTGTCGAAAGCCATGGGATCCGCTACCAATCCTCAACCGGCAGCGTCTGTCATCCTTTTCATAACTACAAGCAACCATGATTCTTCCAGAAATCCCAATGAATTCAGGATTGAAATCGCTGACTCTTATGCAAAAGGTGAACTTCTTTTACCTCACATTCCAATCTGTTTTCAGTTCCTATTATGAGCTAGAGCTCTCCTATCTAAAAAAGTGCTCCCATTCTTGAGGTCACTTACGAGATAGGGCTCGTCTAAGTGGTAAAACAGCGCCTCTTTTGCATGAGTTTGTGAGGTAGGCTTCTTTTACCTCACAGTCCACTCTGTTTTTAGTTGCTATTTATGAGGGAGAACGCTCTTACTTTATAAATAACCCGCTCAAAAAGGTTTAGGTGCCCATTCATCCACATCAAAAATTATACAGCCAAAAAAGAGTGAGACAAAAGTCCCACCCTTTTTTGATTTTATTGTAATTCTTCTACTTGTAAACTTTTTTCTTCCCATTCACTCACTAAACTGTCTAGTTTTTCTTGAGCAACATTAATTTCTGTGTTCAGTTCCTGTACACGTAAATGATCACCAAATACTTCTGGATCAATTAATTGTGTTTCGCAGTTTGTAATAATCGTTTCAAGTTCATCCATTTCTACTTCGATTGTTTCAATACGACGTGTCAATTGTCGAAGGACCTTTTGTTCAGCCTTATTGATTTCACGATTTCCTTTGACTGTTGGAATAGCTTCAACCTTGGACGTATCAGCGGTCTTCGCTTCGGCCAATAAACGTAACTCTTCTTGCTCTGCTTTTTTTGCAAGGTAATAGTCGTAATCACCTAAATAAAGGGTACTACCGTTTTCAGAGAGTTCGATGATCGTTGTTGCAATTCGGTTGATAAAATAGCGGTCATGAGAAACGAATAGGAGCGTTCCATCAAAATCAATTAATGCATTTTCTAAAACCTCTTTACTATCGATATCCAAATGGTTTGTTGGTTCATCTAACATTAGAAAATTGTTTTTATTCATCGCCAGCTTAGCTAAAGCCAAACGTGCTTTTTCTCCTCCACTTAGTGAAGAGACCGATTTTTCTACATCGGCACCAGAAAATAAGAAACTACCTAAAATGGAGCGAATATCTTTTTCAGGAGTAGTCGGATGTTCATCCCAGAGTTCAGCCAATACAGATTTTGTTGAATTTAAATCGGATTGTTCTTGGTCATAATAACCCAATAATATATTTGTTCCTAAGTGCTTTTCGCCTTGAATCAAAGGAAGTTGTCCAATTAAGGATTTTAATAAAGTTGATTTTCCAATCCCGTTTGGTCCCACTAAAGCAATCGAATCGTATTTTCGAACATCTAATTCAATAGGACTAGATAAAATAGTATCATCGTATCCAATGGCACCATTAGCCAAAGTTAAGACAACATTTCCACTTTCTTTCTCTGATTTGAAAGAGAAGCGAGCAGATTTTTCATCTCCTTGAGGTTTATCAATCCGGTCCATTTTTTCTAGTTGCTTCCGTCGGCTTTGTGCGCGCTTAGTTGTTGAAGCACGGACTAAATTGCGGCTGACAAAGTCTTCTAGTTTTGCTATTTCCCCTTGTTGTTTTTCAAATTCTTTCCATTCTTGTTCAAGTTGAGCAGCTTTTAAGTCCAAGTATTTCGAGTAATTTCCTTTGTAATGAGAGATTTTTTGTCGACTGATCTCATAAACTTCATTGACTACTTTATCTAGAAAGTAACGGTCATGAGAGACAATCAGTAGTGCTCCAGTATAAGCCTGTAAATAATTTTCTAACCAACTCAACGTTTCGATATCTAAATGGTTTGTAGGCTCATCAAGAATCAGTAAGTCTTTCTTCTCTAATAACAATTTGGCTAAAGCTAATCGTGTTTTTTGTCCACCAGAAAGTTGGCTGATGTGTTTGGAATAATCGTCTTCGTAAAAACGAAAGCCATGCAAGACAGAACGAATCTCAGCTTGATAACTAAATCCATTTTCTTCACGGAAGCGATTTTGAAGGTGATCATAGCGGTTTAAAGTTGACTTGTAGAGTTCTTCATTAGAAAGTAATGCAGGATCTCCGAGTTGTTGTTCAATTGTACGCATGTCTTTTTCGAGTTGAATAACCGGTTCAAAGACGGTTAACATTTCATCCCAAATGCTTTTTTCAGAAGATAAACCAGTGTTTTGAGCTAAATAGCCAATAGTCACTTGTTTTCCTTTAACGATCTTCCCAGCATCAGGTTGCTCGATATCCGCAATCATTTTTAAAAGTGTTGATTTTCCGGTACCGTTTCTACCCACTAATGCAATGCGTGAGTTTTCTTGAATCTCTAAATAAATATTTTCAAATAACACATCTGCTCCAAAATAACGGGCAACATGTTGCGCTTGTAATAGAATCATAGTTTTGGTCCTCATTTCATCATTCTCAATAATAGTTTAGCACATATCGAGGGCGAGGGAAATTACAATCCAAGAAAAGCTAACTTTTCAGAAGTGGCTTCACAATCTTTCTTGTGAATTTTAATAAGATAATAAATTGAGAGCAAAAGGTTGTTACTATTTTTTTGAAATTAGTGGTAGTATTAAAACTAAAAAATGATATAATAAGAACGTTCACTATAAAAAGATTGTGAAGAAAAAGATATAACGATTTGCTTGTGAAATGAAACAACAAATCAACCAAGAAAGTAGACTAATGACTGATGGAGGAAAAAAGAATGGTAGAGAAGAAAATACCCAATGCAACGGCTAGGCGATTGCCGATATATTATCGCTATTTGCGATTCTTACATGATTCCGGAAAAGTACGTGTTTCTTCAACTGAATTGAGTGACGCTATCAAAGTGGATAGTGCAACAATTCGAAGAGACTTCTCTTATTTTGGTGCTTTAGGAAAAAGAGGATACGGATACGATGTTGAAGATTTAATGAATTTCTTTAGCAAAACACTTAAACAAGACCGATTAACCAATGTTGCCTTAATCGGAGTAGGGAATTTAGGACATGCCTTATTGAATTACAACTTCCATCAAAGCAACAACATGCGAATAAGTGCAGCTTTTGATATAAATGAAGAAATTGTTGGCACTATTTTAAGTGGTGTTCCTATTTATCATATGGATGATATGGTTGAACAATTGAAAATTCAACAGATAGAAATTGTCATTATCACTATTCCATCAGATGTAGCACAAGCAACAGTAGAACGCTTAGTTGAAGCAAATGTAAGAGGAATTTTGAATTTTACTCCTATTAGAATATCTGTACCAGACAATGTGAGAGTTCAAAACGTTGATCTGACAAATGAACTGCAAACATTGATTTATTTCTTAGATCATTACAAACCTGAAAATGCGTAAAAAAAAAGAATCCAAACCGTTTATGGTTTGGGTCCTTTTTTTATTTTAAAGTAAACTTCAAGTATTTTTGAAGCTCTAACGAAATAACTTGTAGAAAAAACGACATAGAGGACAGAAAAAAATGTCCAACCTGAGTTCCCCACAGAATCAATCGCAAACCAGATGAATACTCCTGACATCAAGTAAGTAAAAACAATTTGCATTATAAAATTACGTTTATTTATCAAATGAAAATTCCTTTCTAACACTTAGCACGTACTTATATGAAATTTACTAATATAACTACTGTGTTCATAATAATATGGGTGATAATAGGAGTGGCAATATTTTTAGTTTTACTATATAGAAAACAAAAGACAAAAGCCATAGCTGAGTACAATAAAATGTGTCCATCAAAATGCATGAAAGCAAAGATAAGAGAACTGATCACCGCTGCGCCTATTCCACCCGTGAGATCATATAAAAAACCAAAAATAACTTTTCTGAAGACAAATTCTTCCATGATTGGTCCCATAATAGAGACAACAATTATGTAAATTGGATAATTGTCAACGAACACAAGTATATTTTGAGTATTAACGGAGTCTATTGGAATCCCTAATAGTAAAGTTTCAATTAAGTTTGCCATGTATTGAGCGAAAAGAACCAGAGGGATCCCGGCGATACCCCAATAAATAATACTCTTTCTAGGTAATGATGGACTCAAAGTCAAAGAATTTCGTATGGTAGATTTTCGATTCAGTAAAAGCATAACTACTGCACCTAAAGTAAAACTAAAAACCGTCCCATAAACGGAAGCTTCAGTCTGTAAATTTTTTGGAGCTAGGGAAATAATGATGGCCGGTAAAAATTGAGCAATTAAATAAAATAATATAATTAAAATCGATGTGTGACTCGTAAGTTTCTTCATATGATTAAGACCTTCTTTTTTCAAGATAGCGTACGCTTATTGATACACAGTTTAGTAAATAGCAACCACAGCATCCAATAGAAAACTTTTCTAATAAAGAAGTCGGCTCTATTCTATGTAAACTGAAATAACTTCGTTTTTCAGTATAACATAAAAGGGGTAAAAAGGGGTATAACAATAGATGGCACCAAATCATATACATTAAACCAATAACCACTTAAACAGGAATAGAAATCAAGGTGAAAATTCTTGCAATCTTTTTTATATTTGTTATTATAAAGAAGTAGTTTAGCACTTGATATGTTTGAGTGCTAAAAATGAAGAAATAATTTAGATGGAGGGATTTACGTGTTAAAACCATTAGGAGATCGTGTCATCATTGAAGTTGCTAAAGAAGAAGAAAAAACAATCAGTGGTATTGTTTTACCAGGTTCAGCTCAGGAAAAACCTCAAACAGGTTCTGTAATAGCTGTTGGGGAAGGTCGCGTTTTAGAAAACGGATCGACATTGGCTTTGTCCGTTAAAGTAGGCGACACTGTGTTATTTGAAAAATACGCTGGAACAGAAGTGAAGTATGACGGAAAAGAATATTTAGTGGTAAAAGAGCACGATATCGTTGCAGTTATAGATTAATCAGATAAATAAAAACAAATGAACAAACTAAATGGATGAGGTGAAGGAAAAAATGGCAAAAGATATTAAATTTTCTGAAGATGCACGTGCATCAATGCTACGTGGAGTAGATATTTTAGCAGATATTGTTAAAGTAACATTAGGACCCAAAGGAAGAAATGTTGTTTTAGAAAAATCTTATGGCTCACCACTTATTACAAACGATGGTGTTACAATCGCAAAAGAAATTGAATTAGAAGATCATTTTGAAAATATGGGAGCACAGCTTGTTTCAGAAGTTGCTTCTAAAACAAATGATATTGCTGGAGATGGTACTACAACAGCAACTGTTTTAACTCAAGCTATCGTTCGCGAAGGATTGAAAAACGTAACAGCTGGAGCTAATCCAGTTGGGATTCGTCGTGGAATTGAAATGGCAACAAGAGTTGCTGTAGAAGAATTGCTTGCTATCTCTAAAAAAGTAGATTCAAAAGAATCAATTGCGCAAATTGCTGCTATTTCTTCAGGAAGCAATGAAACAGGAGAATTGGTTGCAGAAGCAATGGAACGCGTTGGAACAGATGGCGTTATTACAATTGAAGAATCTAAAGGAATCGAAACAGAATTAGGCGTAGTTGAAGGAATGCAGTTTGATCGTGGTTACCTTTCTCAATACATGGTAACAGATAACGATAAAATGGAAGCAAACTTAGAAAATCCTTATATCTTGATTACCGATAAAAAAATCTCGAATATTCAAGAAGTTCTTCCTTTATTGGAACAAATTTTACAACAAGGACGTCCATTGTTGATCATTGCTGATGATGTTGATGGAGAAGCTCTTCCAACATTAGTATTGAATAAATTACGTGGAACATTTAATGTTGTAGCAGTTAAAGCTCCAGGATTTGGTGATCGTCGTAAAGCTATGCTTGAAGATATTGCTATCTTAACTGGCGGAACAGTTATTACTGAAGATTTAGGTCTTGAATTGAAAGATACTGAAATCAGTCAATTAGGACATGCAAGTAAAGTAGTTGTGACGAAAGATGCTACTACAATCGTTGAAGGAGCTGGCTCAAAAGAGTCTATTGAACACCGTGTAGCCTTGCTTAAAGCTCAAGCAGCAGAAACAACTTCTGAATTTGATAAAGAAAAATTACAAGAACGTCTAGCTAAACTTTCTGGCGGAGTTGCAGTTATCAAAGTTGGAGCTGCTACTGAAACAGAATTGAAAGAACGTAAATTACGTATTGAAGATGCTTTAAATGCAGCTCGTGCAGCTGTTGAAGAAGGAATCGTTTCTGGTGGTGGAACAGCTTTAATCAATGTTCAACGTAAAGTATCAGAAATTGAAGCAACAGGCGATGAAGCAACAGGTGTGAAAATTGTGATTCGTGCTCTTGAAGAACCTGTTCGTCAAATCGTGACAAATGCCGGTCTTGAAGGATCTGTAATTGTTGAAAAACTAAAAAGCGTAGACTTAGGCGTAGGATACAACGCAGCTACTGATGAATGGGTAAACATGATTGATGCTGGGATCATTGACCCAACTAAAGTAACTCGTTCAGCTTTGCAAAATGCAGCTAGTGTTGCAGCATTATTGTTAACAACTGAAGCAGTTGTTGCAAACCAACCAAAACCTGACGCTCCAATGGGCGGAATGGGAATGGATCCTGGAATGGGCGGCATGATGTAAGCTCGTTATCTTGAGACTTAAACAAAAATTAAATTATAAAAAAAAGAGTTCTGACAAATGTCAGAACTCTTTTTTTATGCAGATGATGATTCCGTCAAATTATTCAAATTCTAAATCATTCATCATTTCATCTAAGTTTTCTAAAGCTTCATTCTTTTCAAAAAATTCAATCCAAGCTTGATAAGGATCAGAAGACTTAGTGTTAATCGTTGTTTTAAATTTATCATAGATACTTCTAACGATATCTGTCCACATTCTATTAACAGCTCGTTCTAATTTTGCTTCATTCCATCTTTTTGCGGGGGGTCTTCTGCCGTTACGTCTAAGTTGATCGTCCATAGCTTTTTCGAAAAAGATACTTTTACTTCCCAAATTAGCGTCTAAATACTCTTCGAACTCTTTAAAATTCAATTATATCACCTTTCTAACACTCGTTTTTTTAACCTTCATACCTAATTCTACTCATCTATCTATCAGAGAATTTAATAGTGGTGTCTGTCGCTAAACTTAACTTCTTCAATCCTTTGCAACTTTCTCAACAAGGATAGTAGGTATCTTTAATCATACCATAAAGCATAAAGCAATAGAAAGGTTACAGGAATTTAAATAGAATGTTTTTCAATTAGCTAAAGAACCTTACAATCATTGTGATTACTATCAAATTTTCACAGAAAGGGTAATAGAGGAGATTTACTTACTGAAAAAGGGAGAGAATAGTCAGTATAACCTCTCAAGTCGACAATTGCTGAGAGGAATGTGTCAGGAATGTCGAGTAGAAGTGTTATAGAGAAGAATTGCTCTTTGAAAAATTCAAAGAATAGTCAGTAGAACCTTTCAAGCCGACAATTCCTGAGTGGAATTTGCAAGGAAAGTCGGGTAGAAGAGGCATAGAGGAGATTTGCGCTCTAGAAATAGTCGAGAAGAATCAGTAAAGCAATCCTAGTCGATAGTTGAAGAGGAATCTTTGCAATGAATGTCGGGTAGAAATGTCACAGAGGAGAAATGCTCACTGAGAAGGTAAAGAATAGTCAGTAAAGCCCCTCAAGTCGATAGTTTATAAATAAAAGTTAGAAATTGGATGCTTTTGCGTACTATAGGTTATAGAGATTTGCAAAGCGAGGAGTTTAGAAAAGAATGGTGTATAAGGAAAGAGAAAAATCGTCTAATTTGTTGATAATGGAATCTTTGATGAATCGGTCGAATTTATCGAAAGACGATCGCAATCGTTATGCTTATTTAGTGAAAGGTTTGGAAGGAGAGAAGATTTTAGATCGAAGGACAGAAATGCTCAAATGTGATTGTCTAGTATTAAATGATTTGCTATTGAAAATAAATGGAACAGTATTTCAAATCGACTCATTGTTGATTATGGCAAATGGTATCTATATATACGAAGTGAAAAATTTTGAAGGTGAATACTTTTTTGAAGCGGAGAAAATGTACAAATTGTCGACCAAGAGAGAAGTAATGAGTCCCTTGATTCAAATAAATCGTAGTAAGACGTTGCTTCGTCAATTGATTGAGCAATTGGGGTTTAACTTTTCAGTTAAAGCTTATGTAGTGTTTGTAAACCCGCAATTTACTTTATATCAGGCACCACCTCTAGAAGAATTGGTGCTGCCTACTTTATTAAATACACATTTTGTGCAATTAAACTCTATCTCAGCTCGTTTGACCAAAAATCACCGACGTATTGCTGAGGAGTTGAAAGCACTACATATGGAGGATTCACCTTTTCATGACGTCCCAAATTATGAAAGTGAAAAATTAAAAAGAGGAATGACTTGCTCTCAGTGTGGCACATTTATGGATGATTTTACTAGAGGATGGACCTGTACATGCAAACATTGCGGTCGCGTAGAACTAATTTCAGAAATTGTTATTCGGCATGCTCAAGAATATAAGAGACTGTTTCCAAATCAAAAAATAACAACATCTGTGATTCGTAAATGGTGTGACGACAGATTGTCAGCAAAAAGGATTTGGTATATTCTTCATAACTATTATAAAGCTAAAGGGACAGGTAGATGGATGTATTTTGAGTGATTATTTAAAGCTGCGAGATTTTATTAACGGTAAATTTTTTGATTTGATTTTGAAAAGATGCTAGACAACTTTATTTTCAGAGTAATTCAAACAAAAAAATCGCTCTTTACAACACTAATAAACGTTGCTATAATAATCTTTGTTGACAATCAGCGGTCGTGGCGGAATGGTAGACGCGCCAGCTTGAGGGGCTGGTGGGAGTATCTCCCGTGGAAGTTCGACTCTTCTCGACCGCATTGATATATCAAGGTTTGTGAGACATCTAAGAAGGTCCAATCTTCTTAGATGTCTTTTATTTTGTAAAAGTTACGATAAAGTTCCGACTAAAAAATATTATTGTCTGTTTGGGTGTAATATTGAAGAAGTTTGCTCCATTATTTTTATAGCAGATTCTTTAGTAGCATGAGTGTAATGGTTTGTCATTGCTTCATCTTCATGTCCCATGAAAGCTCTAAGCGATTCTCCGTCAACTCCAACGATATCTGAAGCACTAGCAAACAAATGTCTAAGCATGTGAGGATGCATCTTAATGCCGCATTCATTAGATACTATTTTCATTGCATCATTCATTTTATCCATGTGAACCGGTTTACCTGATTCTACATCAATAAAAATAAAGTCATCTTTATGCATAATAGAATTAAGATTTTTCTTAATCTCTTTAGAGTAATCAATTTGGCTTCTTAATAACATTGCACCATATGGATCTACGATAATTATCCGTTCACCTTTTTTAGATTTAGTTTTATTTCCATTTTTATATCTCTTTGTTCTTGAAGTGAATAAATCTACTTGAGCAATTTCTACTCCGTCTTTTTCAAAGAAATGGATAGCGTTTATTTTTACTCCATATATTTCACCACGTCTTGCCCCGTAAGTTCCAAGATAAAGCATAGTATAGGTATCGTTTGGCAGGACGGTTTTTGCAGTTTCCATAAACGTATAATAATCTTCAATATTTACTATCTTTTTCTTGGGAGCATAATTTTCTTTTTTTAAGTTTACCTTTAGTAATCTATTCTTATCTAGATAATCTTCAGCGACTGCATCATTTAGTACAGACATAAACACTCGATGAAAACCTGATATTGTTTCTTGGCTATAATCATGTATTTTATATTGATCATTAATCCATTTTTGATAATCGATTCTTGTGATTTCAGATAGCTTTTTATTTCCAAAAGGTTCAACTACTTTATTAAATCTATAGTCGTTTGTCTCTAGCGTATTAGCGTTCCAAAGTGATGCTGCTAATTTAAACTCTTTCATTTTTTCGTAATATTCGTTCAAGGTAAATTCTTTGGTAGACCTTAGATCCGTTAATAAGTCGTTTTCAATTTTATAAATCCAATCATTATAAAAAGACTTTGCTTCTGTTATACTATTCAAACCCGCTTTTGAAAATTCTTTCTTTACTCCATTTATTAAAGTGCTAAAGCGTATTTGATATTTAATTCCTTTTTTTGTTTCATATTTAAAAATGTTTTGGTGTTTTGTTCTAATAGTTTTTACCATTTTTATTCTCCTTTCGGTCGCCGGGCGGGGCTTACAAAAAGAGGATGGTTTCGCTATCTTTTTTATGATAATATATTTGTAAGACAAAAAGACTTTGAATAGGGGTCTTTAATTGTTGCACCACTTTTAACCTTTGGTCGGGGAGAGTGGTGCTTTTTTGTAGAAAAAATTAAAATTTATAAATTTTTTTATAAGCATGTTTTTGATTCATTGAAAATAAATCATAGTTAAGATCAAATATGATAGGAAAAAAGTCTAGAGTAAAAGTAGTTATATCATTAAGTATGCGATTATATGCTTTTAAAGAAAATGAATATGATTCATTTTCCATTATATTCTCTAGATAATTAATTGATGTTTGCTTAGAATCTTTATTGTGAATAACAATCGAGTTATCTTTAAAGATATTGTTTAATTTATCTAAACTTTGTTTACATCCGATTTGCTTAGCAATCTGATTGCATTCAGGCCATAAATTTCTATAAGATAATGATTTTATATGGGATAAAGAATAGTCACTGCCAACATTAATAGATAAAAATATCCTCAATAATGATTCTGAAAGACCTCTAAAGGTCATTGCTAAAAAGTAAGAGTCATTAACTGGTGATATATACAATAGTTTCAATAATAAGTGTTTATAATCATTTAATAAAATTTTATTGATATTTTCATTGTAAGAAGTATAGTCTAAAATTATATCAGTCATTTCAATTGAACGAAAAAGTAAATCAGTTTTTTTTCTTACAAAATTAAATTGTTTGTTAAATAAACTTTCGGGAAAGTAACTATTTATAAATAGAGTATAATCTTCAATCTCTCTTTTATAATCCATTAATCTCTACCAAATTGACTTAGTATATCATCAGCAGAGTTATTGTTCGCAGATTTCGTTTGAGAACTATTTTTTTTGACATTACTGTTATCATTGTTACTCTCAAAAAGTAATTTCTTTAACTCACTAACAAAAAATAAAAGCTTATTTTTATCAGATGATTCAATTTCTCTAATCATTCTTGCTACTATTAGCGTTCTACTTCTATAAACGTAGTCTTTATAATTTATATTGAGTTTTGATATAAATTTTGGTATATCAGAATTTTTTTCAAATACTTTTTGTGATAGTATTGCAGTTATCATTATTGTATATAGATTAATTCTTAATTTATCTTCATTTGATTTTTTGTTTAAAACGACTAAAAGGTTTTTAATGTATATTGTCTCTTTATCCAAGCTCATCAATCCTTTCTAATATTTCATCAACTAATACTTCTAAATTTAATTTAGATTTTTCGCTACTAGATGCATTAATAAAATAATCTAATCTGTTTTTCATATAAGCATTAGATAGGAATCGAGTTTCGAAAATAGGTATCTGATGCTTGGAAATTTTATCGCTATCAGTTATATCCTGAATTAATTTTGTTGTTCCAGTTGAAGGTGATTGCTTTATATCAGTAAAAATAATACCAAGGTTTTTTAACGGTTTAGTTTCAAAATAAAGATTATTTTCATCGACAACACTTTTTATAACATTCATTAGCATATCTACTCCAGTTATAGAGTAAGCCTCTGGTTTAACTGGAATTAGTAGATAATCGCTTGGTTTTAAAGCTGCGATTGTATACGAAGAATAAGTAGGTGGGCAATCTATTAGTATATAGTGATACTTACTTCTTAAGTTATGTTTTTTAATAAATTCATATATCCCGTTCTCAATTTTACCACTATTAAGATTTCTGAGAGTGAATTCAACTCCGAGCTCACCAGGAATTATATGTAAATTAGGTGTTAATATTTGAATCGCATCATTTTCTTTTGCAGGAGAAGAAGTAGTACTTGAAAAAACTTTTTCAATACTTGAATTAGATATTTTCAAAGTGACCTTTTTATTTTTTTCTTTAGTTAATCTAGTTTCGTCATTAGCTAATTCAGTAGGTTCTTCCTGAACTTGCTCTTCCTGAATTTGTTCTTCTTCTACAAGTATTTTTTTTGCTAATTCCTCAGTTTGTGCAAATCCGTAAAATCGAAAAAGCGATTGTGTTAAATTAAGTTGCGGATCAATATCAATTAATAAAACTTTTTTTTCTCGTAACGTTGAAAGGTGGAAACCAACCTCTTTTGTTATCGTTGTTTTACCTACTCCGCCTTTCATATTTAATACAGATATTATTTTACCTTTTATCTCTTCTTCTGAAATCATTATAAATCCTCCGTCCTATGATATAATAGTCAAAGGCATTGAATTTTAATAATGTCTTTTATCCAGAACACTCCTAACCGTCTAAAGTAGGGGAGTGTTCTTTTTATTTATTGAGAAATATTATCTATTGCATATTGTACTTGCTCAGGGGTGAATTGATCATATATTAATTGGTCATAAAGAGCTTGCGATGACATAGTTATTGCATTTTGATAATTTTCTGCAGATTCTAAAGCTTCTTCATTCCAATCAGCTGTTACGTTATCTATTGCGTATTGAGCTGCAGCTTTAGGAACTCTATCCAACACTAACCGATCATACAAACTTCCTTGAGACATTCCCTTAATACTAATATAATAGTTTGCGCTACTTAAAGCACTATAGTATACAGGTGAGGGTTCTGTAACGGCGGGTTGTTCACTAGATTCAGGCTCACTCTCAACCACTTCGGATTCTAAAGATTCTTCTGTTACTTCTGTAGTTTCTGTTACTTCAATAGCTTCAGTTGGTTTAGGGGTTGATTCTACTGTTTCAGTTTGTGTATTATCTGAATTTGTTTCATCAACTTTATCTTCTCCGCCACAAGCTACAAGAGCAATACTAAATATTCCAACAATAGCTAATAACTTAAAATTTTTCATTCTTATTCCTCCAATAATATGTATTTTTTTATCCTTAGCATTTGACAAAAGGTAGGTAAAATTTAATTATACTTTTTTTTAATGATAACTCTAATTAACCTTATACTTCTGAAGAAGTTTACCTTCAAAACATATTTCAATTTTATCTTTGTAATATGTTTTAAGTTGATGTCTCGTTTAACAATCCTTAGCTTTGGTCAGTGGGGGAGTGTTCTTTTTTTATCCTAATATTATATGTATTAAAACTTAGTTTGATAATTTATATTCCTAATATCATTTTAGAAGTTTCTGGCAAACCATATGAGTGTTCGAGATCATCAAAAGATTCAGGAAGATATGAATTTGTCTCTATGAAATCATTAAATAAAATAAATGTAGCAAACGAATTAGCTTCTGATTCCATCTTACTTTTTGCAACTCTGTTTGAAATATAATAACTCGATAGAGATGTGTGTTCTAAAGCGTGATACAACTCGTGAGCGCATACAAAAAATCTTTCATTACTATCATCTAAATCTTCATTTAATAGGATAATTGGTGTTTCATAAATGTATGCAACTTGACCAAGTGGACTTTTTCCAAAAGGTACATATTTAATTTCAATATTCAAAGATTCAGATATAACGAAAGGATTGTATGACCCACATTTTAAATATAAATTTTTAATAAGCTTTAAATGTCGGTGATCCATAAATTATTTATCCTTTCTTTGTTTATTTTTCTCCCAAAATATTCCTGTTAATACATCTTTAACTCTTTGTTTTTCTTCATCCGTTAATTCTTCTCCACCATAAGCCATATTAACGTTATTTTCTAACATTTCTTTTAAATCTAAAATATCATTTTCATCAGCCCATTCAGGAGTAGTTTCGTCTCCTTCGATAATGAAACTTATTGATACTCCAAATAAATCAGCCATTTTCTGGATGGCACCCATACGAGGGACTTTTAACCCAGTTTCCCAGTTAGAAATAGTTTGTTTAGTAAACCCAATTCTGTCGGCCAACTCTTGTTGTGTCCATCCAAATCTTGAACGTAGTAAAGTGATTTGTTGTGGTATTTTAGTTTCTTTATCATTAGTCATAATGTCACCCCTTGTAAGTATCATAATATAATTTTAGTATAACTTAAAGATTGGAAAATACAACAGAAAGTTATTCTAAAGTAGTTCAAAGTTGTTGACTATAACTTAAAGTTATATTATTATGTGTGTATGGAGGTGATAATAATGCTTAGAATAACTTTGGAGGCTGCAAGAATAAATGCAAAACTAACCCAAAAAGAAGCTGCAGAAAAACTAGATGAGATTTTAAAGGAGAGAGTCACTAGACAGCGTGTAGCATATTTCGAAAAGAAGCCTGATGAAACACCAATAAAATATGCAGATGCATTTAGTAAAATTTATGGTATTTCAAAGGATCATATTTTTTTTAATTCTGAGTCAACTTTAAGTTATACAAAAAGGAAGTTAGAAGTTAGTTGAAAGAAAGGATGAAAAATTACATGACTAATTTAGTAATTATAAAAGATGAACAGCCTGTAACTACTTCTTTACAAATTGCTGATGATTTCGAAAAAGAACACCATGATGTAATTAAGTCAATAAACAAATTAAAAGAAGATGTCGGAAGTTTTTCCGAGATGTTTTTAGAAGGTATTGAAGCAGACTCTTATGGCCGGCCTAGAAAAATTTATTTCATGAACCGTGATGGTTTTACTTTACTAGCAATGGGCTACAACGGAAAGAAAGCATTAGACTTCAAAGTTAAATATATTCAAGCATTCAATTACATGGAAGGACAATTAGTAAAAAGTGTTTCGGATGATCCATGGGATACATTGAGTTTGATGTTCGCTGCATCTAAACAAACTAAAGATGAAGTTAAAAAAGTTAAAAGTAGAGTCATCAACCTAGAAGAAAATACATCAATTAATCCAGGTAAGTATAGCTACATCGGAAGACGGATCTCGCAAAAGGTAAGACAAGTTGGCAAAGAAAGAAAATGGACCATGAATAAAGATCAGTTAGCTTTATTATATAAAGATTTGAATAAAGCAGTTGCAGAAGTTTCAGGAGTAAAAACTAGATCACAACTAAGAGAAAAGCATTTTGACAATGTTATGGACATGATTGATGATTGGGAGCCTTCAACAGCAACTAAAATGCTTATTCATAACATAGTAGATGAAGAGGCTTTTCCAACAGAAAAGGAGACTAAACGATGAAAAAATTTATAGGAACACTAATAACCCTCACAGCTATTGGAGTAGCCATGAGAGTGATAAACCAAAGTATAGTATTTCTAGTAAAAAATATCAATTGTAGAAAATTCTATTACAGTTCATCCAATGTATTTGTGAATTTTTTTAGAGCATCTTCTATAGAGCTAGGTTGAACAAAATCAGCTACATTTTTTCCGGTTTGATATTTCAAAACTGAGTTGTGTTCTAACATAGCGACAACTAATTCAACGGCTAACTCTTTATTGCTTTTTATCATATATATCACCACCTTAAATTTACTTCAACAGGCCACTTGCTGATAAGGAGATTATCTCATTAAAAAATAACAAATGAAATAGAAAAGAAGGAGGGATGATATGCAAATTCAATTTGATTCTATGTCTACAAACAAGTTCTTTGAATGGATGGCCAGTAAGTTTTTAGAAGTGTCGCTACCTCAGATAAAAAATTCAATTGAAACTAAATACAGTGATGATGAGCTTCTTACAAAAAAAGACTTGTGCGAAAGAATCCTTAAATGTGATACAAAAACCGCTGATGAGTTCTTTTTATATAAGAAAGGATTTCCCTTTGTTGAATTTGGAAAGAATGGGAGAAGGTATCCGAAAAGACAAGTAGAAGAATGGATTCGAACAAATACTAAATTTAATTAACTGCCGGGCGGGCAAAAAAGAGGTATTAATCATTTACTTCGAAAGGAACTTGATATGAGTAAACAATTGGAGCAAATCAAACAAGCAAATAACTTTTTATTGAAATCTAAACAAAAGATGTTAAGCACATTGATGAAAGTAGAAAGCGCCTGCATGAGGGTCATTCAAATACATGGAGTGACCTCTTCAGATAAAGACAAAAAAAGTCCAAAAGTACAGTTAGCAGAAGAGATATTAAACGATATTGAGAAGGGTTGGGATTCAAATGAGTACGAAAGTCATTAATAAATTGATTATTGCAGGTACTCTTTATTTTTGGGGAGCTGAAGAAATTTATGAAGAAAGCAGTTTTTGGTACGGGTTGTTATTCAAAGGAGCTGTATTCAGCTCAATAATTTTAGTGTTAGCTTTGATATTTTAAACGGAAAAAAGCCTAACAAATATGGCGTATTTGCTAGGCAAGGTAAAAAAGATTTAATTAATAACATTACAGACATTTTACCATTATTACTCAAAATTTGAAAGAGAAGGTGTTATCAAGTGGATGACAAGTTGAAAATTGAAGGAGTACTGTCTCAAGGTTATGGAATCATACCTAAGTTAGTTATGAAAGATAAAGACTTAACGATTGAGGCTAAAGCGATATATGCCTATATCAGTTCTTACGCTGGTAATGGAAATACAGCATTTCCAAGTGTCGGTTTGATCTGTACAGACTTAGATATTGGAGAGAATAGATTTCATAAACATAAAAAAGTTTTGATTGAAAAAGGATACATTGAAGTTAAACGAGAACGTGATGGTAGAGGCATTTGGGGAAGTAATGTTTATACAATTAATTCTGTTATTAATTACAGTCCAACACTTCAAAATGAAGTCATGGATGAACCAACACGTCATTATCCAAGCATGGATGAACCAACGTTGGAACATCCAACCATGGATAATGACGGCACTAATAATAACAGTTTTAATAATAACAGTTCTATTAATAACAGTCTTAAAAATAAACAACAACAACCCGCTTCAGAGAAACAGCTAAATTTCATTACCACCTGGGAACAAACTGGATTCGGAATGATTCCACCTTTGACAATCGAAAAATTAGAACACTGGGTAAAAGACTTTGAAGGTAATGAATCAATTGTTGTAAAAGCAATTGAGGTTGCAAGTGATCAAGGAGTTAGAAAATACGCTTATGTAAATACTATCTTAAAGAATTGGGAAGACAAAGGTGTTAAGTCAGTTGAGGATATTGATGCATTAGAAAAGAAACGTGAAGCAGAGGTACAAGCTAAGAAAGCAGCACCTAAAAGTAATTTCAACAAACCACTATTAAGAAAAGAAACATTACCTGATTGGGCAAAAGAAGAAAATCAGCAAGTTAAAGAAAAACCAATGAGTGAAGAAGAAAAAGCTCATTTCCGTAAAAGGCTTGAAAGAATTAATAACTTTAGAGTAGATGATGGAGGTAGAGCAGAAGCTTGAGATATGTATATATATCTATTTTCTAGATGGCTCAGTCTATCGCTTCACTAAAATACATGATGATGATTATCGAAATCAACAAAATTTAATCTTTATAAGGGTGGAAAACAAATGAGTATAGATAAATACAACGCAAAACATTATCCGGATCCAACAGCACATGCAGCCTTAACTAAAATAAAGAGTCCTAAAAGAGTGGCTCAAGGGAGAAAAGCAAAGGCAACAGGCTCTGCATTTGAAACATATATTGATGCAACACTTGAGTACTACAAGAGAATTGGAATAGCAGATATCCAAAAGACACCAGAGCCAATGAAGCCATTACGTTCAGCACCAGGTCAACCAGGTAAGTTTATCGCAGTCTTTATAAAACAAGCGCAAGCAGATTATAAAGGAATCCTGATGGGCGGTAAATCAGTCATGTTTGAAGCAAAACACACCAACACAGAAACAATGCCTTATGGTCGATTATCTACAGAACAAATTAATAACTTGAGAAGCTATGACAAGTTCGGAGCTGTCTGCTTCATCCTTGTAAGTTTTAATTTCAAAAACTTCTACCGCATACCTTGGGTCAATTGGAGAGATATGAAAGAACTATATGGACGTAAACATTTAAAAGAAAGCGACATTCAAGAATTTAGAGTGAAGTTTGAAAGTGGCATCATCAATTTTCTTTATAAATCTAACAAGAATGAATTGAAGTAAACACTAACTTAAAAGGAGCTAGTCAGATGGTACTTAAACAGAAAGAAATGAAAGAAACGCTAGAAGATCACTTAATATTAAATGCTTATACTCCAGTAACATCTTACCCGATTGAAGATGAACTTCAAATGGATGCTAAAAATGAATTTGGATCAATGAATTATTTCCGTATCACACCAAAAGGCGATATTAAGATATTCATACATGCTAAGTGGTCGACTATTAATTGATGAGGTGAAATCAATGAAAAAACAATATGCAGTTTATAAAGGCGAAGATTTAATTGCAATAGGTACTGCTCCAGAATGTGGTAAGCAGTTGGGTGTAGTTGCTCAAACTATTTATGCCTATGCTTCAATAACTCAAGAAAATCAAAATAAAGGAAATAGAAGAATTGCTATTGAATTGGAGGTGGAAATGGAATGAAGAAAAATCACAAATTGATTGAACATAAATGGGTAGTAAAATTAGGTAAAGGATATTTTTCAGGTTATGACGAAACGAAAGTAACATATGTGATAGACGATATGCCTGGTGCGCTTGATGGAAGAATTGTTTATAACAATTTACATGAAGCTAAATTAGATGCAAATAATATTGGCGGTCAAGCAGAGGAGGTTGCTAATAAATTATGAGATTAAAAATAGAAAATATATTAATTACTGTTGTACCAGCGCTCATAGTAATAGGCATGTTTATCAGTTTAATCTATCTCTTAATTAATAATACACGATTGGGATTCGTTAATTCCGTTATTGAGTACAGAATCGAACAAAAAGAAGAGGAAATTGATTCTGCAAAGAAAGAACTTAAGGACGTTAAACGCGACTTAGTGGAATTGCAAAATACAGCTAATGGTTATAAATGGCAACTCGAACAAATCAATGATGAATATTTTGGAGAGGACAAATAAAAAAGAGACGAATTATAAAACGTCCCTTAAACTATCAAATTTACATTAATTTTCGTGAAATAGATTTTATAGACGAAGTTTTATAGAAAGTGGCGAAATGAGTGTCTTTACCAATTGATATCCAGTCTGTTTCATTGATTAAACTTGCATAACCCAATTGAGGAGTAATGGTAGCTATCTGAGAACTTTCATTTGTATGTATGGCATCAAATGAATTTGAAAATACTCTTTTCAACTCATAATTTTTATCCGGTTTATGACTATTAATATAACCATTTATTATGGAAGATGAAGTTAGCTCTAGTTGCTCTCCATCAATAAATGTAATAACTAGCTTCATAATAAAACCTCCCTTTTTAAAATTATCTCATAATGAGAAAAGATTTAGAACTGATATGCACATGAAAATGTAGAATAACGAAGGCATATTATGTCAAACAAATTACTTTGATTTTTACCATTCTTCCAAGAAAGCAACACCTTTCTCGGTTACTATCAGGGGTTGAGCAATTATGGCTTCTCTTGAATATCTAATTATTATTTTTTTCATTGGAGTGCTTATAAATCCTAGTGTCTCACAATGTTCTATCAAGGAATAAAGTTCTTCATTTTTTAAATCAGAAAAATAAGTCTCATAGATAGTTTTTCCTTCTCGAACCAATAGTAATAGTCTTTTCATTTGATTTGTATTCAACATACTATAATCTCCTATTCTATTAATTGATAGTGCATATTTAATTTATTAAAAGTATAAACTATTAATTAAAAATAATAAATTATTATACTCAAAAGAATTCATGTATTAATTATATAAAAAAAACACTAATGAGGTAAAAAAATGATAAATAATACAGTTTTAGTCGGAAGATTAACAAAAGACCTTGATTTAAGGTACACGTCCATATGAAGATATAAGGTAGACATGAACTGATGTGTTTATGTAATGATCACTATCTAGAAGCAGAATCAATAGGTCACAAAAGATTTGCAGACAAGCAACACATCTTAGGGATATTGATGAATCAAGAACAGTTTATGAAACTGAAAAATACGAGGTGACCTATTTGCAATATACAGATAAAGAACTAGAAATCATGATTAGTAATTACAATCAACTACGAATGCAGCTTCAAGCAGTGCGAGAGAATATCATGACACCATACACAATAACTGATACAAATACTGGTGGAGGAAGTTCTAATAAGATATCTAATCCAACAGAAATGACAGCTATTAGATTAACTGATGATGATGTATTGAAAGATATTAAAAACATTGGCTTAGCCATTGAAAATACTTATGCTTTGCTTCCTTATGATAAAAAGAAAATGATGAAGGCATACTTTATTGAACGAGACTATACGATTAATGAAACCGAGATTGCAAGGCGGTTACATATCGGTCGCTCAACTCTATGGAGATGGAAGAATGAAATCATCAACTTATATAAAAAAGAGTTGAAAGAATTAGAAAGAAAAGAAAACGAGAAGAGAGAACAAAGGAAACTTGAAACACCATGAAACAAATAAGGGTTTATAATGTTAGTATCAAGAGAGCGTAAGAAATCACATTACTCGTTTATTGTTCTTTACAGCTCTCTTAGATAACACAACTGACATGCACATGCTGCGAGTTGCAAAGCTATATTGGTAAAAAGCATTCACTTAAATGTGAGTGCTTTTTTTGTACATAAATTTAAAGGAGTGAATAGTATGCACATAAAAGAATTGTTGAATGAATCTTTGATTGATAAGCAAGTAGTATTTGATAAGTGCTTAATTGTCTCTGTAAAACTTCCTAATGGATTCATCATTGTTGAATCAAGTGCTTGTATTAATCCTAAAGACTTTGATATAGAGATTGGTATAAACATTTGTATGAAACGAATTGAAGATAAATTATGGGAACTAGAAGGATATAAATTGCACGATAAAAAGTAAGCTACAACTTAGGGATGATTAATTCATATGGATCTAATGACAACAGCTCTACTAAAGAAGCTGCATCAATATATATTAAACGATGAGGTAGATAAGTTTTATAGATTGAAAGTATGGAGAGTGCTAAGGCTTGTTGCTTTACGCAGAGACGATTACAAGTGTCAGTATGATAAACGATTAGGGATAGTAACTAAAGCTGATACAGTCCATCATATTATTCCAGTGAGAGAGAACCCTAGACTAGCTTTAAGGCTAAGTAATTTAGAATCTATCTCAAAATCGAATCATAATCGAGAACATCCGGAAAAATTAGAGAAAAAAAAGGAGTTTACGAATGAAGAGCGCTGGTAAAGCCCCCGGTCAAAACCAAATGCAATTTCTTTTAAGGGGGGCGCGAAACGGATAGGGTTCCAGACTAGACAAAAATATCGAAAAATCACATGAGGGGGGGTGGGGTAAAATTGGCAAAAGGAAAACGAGCGATTATCAAAGATGCTTTGGTTGATCAACTGGAAAATCAAGGAGTAATAGGGAGACACTTTTATGACTTGATTGAAGATTATCTCCAGTTATGGGATATCAAAAATAGTCTAATCAATGATATTAAAGAGCGTGGTGTTTCTGTCTATTGGGAAAACTCCCCCACTCAATTTGGTTTTAAAAAAAATGATTCAGTTACAGAGCTATTAAAGGTCAGTGCTCAAATGCTGAAAATACTGCAGCAGTTGAATTTAAGAGTGGATGAATCAATAAGCGACGATGATAACGATGACTTCTAATGTTAGATACCATGTAGTTATTGACCGCTACATGAATATGGTTCGAACAGGTGAAGTATTAGCTAGTATAGAAGTTCACCAATTAATGGATTTCTTGGATGACCGTTTATCGGATCCAGAAGTAGTGATAAAACAAGATATTATTGATGATGCCCTAGAGAATATTAAAAAACATTTTCCATTTGAGTTAATGGAGTGGGAAGAATTTATTATGGCTTTTGTAGCCGGTGTTTTCTATAAAGATGGCAGTTTAGTCTTTAATGAGTTCTTGATTATGATGGGACGTGGCGGTGGTAAAACTGGATTCATGTCTGTTATCGAATGGTGGATGATCTCGAAACAAGGAATCAAACAATACCATGTGGATGTTGTGGCCACATCAGAAGATCAAGCGAAAGAATCAGTCATGGAAGTTCACAGCATTTTAGAAGGCAATAAACCTAAGTATAAAAAATTCTTTAAATGGACCTTAGAAAAAATTGTCTTTAGAAAAACTAATTCAATGCTGCGCTATAGAACAAACAATGCGAAAACAAAAGATGGTGGTCGTCAAGGTGCAGTATTATTTGATGAAGATCACGCCTATGAAGATGATAAATCCGTAAAAGTATTTACATCCGGTTTAGGTAAAAAGAAACACCCAAGAAGATTGCATTTTACCACTGACGGAAATATCCGCGGTGGTTTTTTAGATGGATTTAAAGAAGAAGCAAAACTTGTATTAACAGGTGAGAGGCCGAAGAGAAGAATGTTTCCTTTCATCTGCAAATTAGATGATCCAGAAGAAGTGAACGATCCTAAAAATTGGGAAAAAGCTAATCCTTCTGTTAATTATTTTCCGGATTTAAAACAAGAAATGTTAGATGAATATGAAAAATTAGAAGACCGTCCAAGTGCAAGAATTGAATTTATGACTAAACGTATGAATATACCAACAACAGATAGTTGGAATGAAGTTACGAGCTGGGATAACATTCTGGCCACCAATCAACCAACACCGAATTTACAAGGAATGGCTGCGGTTGGTGGGATTGATTACGCGGAAACAACTGACTTTGTTAGTGTGGGATTGCTATTTAAGATTGGTGAAAAGTATTACCTTAAACAACATACCTTTATTAATAAAAAAGCTTTAGTTGGACGTTCCTATAAAGTACCTATTGATGTTGGTATAGATAGAGGTTTGATCACAATCATAAATGATGAAACGATTAAACCAAAAACTATTGCGAATTGGTTTGTAGAAATGGGCCGTTACTACCAAATAAAAGTAATTGCAGCAGATGACTTCCGATTAACTTATTTAAAGACAGCATTTGATGAAGTAGGTATTGGCGACAAACTAAAGAAAGCAAGAAAAGGAATTAAAACCCATACCGAATTAGAACCGATTGTAGATGACTTATTTAGTTATAAAAATATCATCTTTTGTGATGATGATTTTATGATGCGTTGGTATACAAACAATTCCTATAAAGATAGGGATGCACGATTAAATATTGAATACCTGAAGATCGAACCAAAATTAAGAAAGACCGATGGGTTTCATATGTTTTTACATGCTCTACAGCACAAAGATGTTTTGAACACACCTACTATGCGTTTTGATAGTGGACTTAAAACATACACATACTAAGTAAAGGGGGTGATAAATATTGAAGTTGCCATTTTTTAATAAGGTATTGGCTTCAAGAGAGCCGTCTCCTAGATCAAGTATTACGTTAAAAGACTTTACTATGGTTTATGAGAATGATGCTAAATATAAAAACTATGCTTTGCAGATTGCCATTAACAAATTAGCTGATGCATTGGCATTGTGTGAATTTCAGACTTTTGAAAAGGGTAAGCCGGTAAAAAAAGATAACTGGTATTTGTTTAATGTTGAGCCTAATAAGAATCAAAATCAGTCGGAATTTTGGAGCAAAGTCATCTATAAGATGGTGTATGACGATAATGGAGCATTAGTCATTTGGAGCAAAGATGATGAGTTGGTTGTAGTAGATGATTATGATGTTACTGAATTTGCATTCTATGAAAACATTTATTCTAACATTGTCTTGCCTGGTGATTATAAATTAATAGGGACTAGGACTGAAAGTGAAGTCTTCCACTTTAAATTGCATAATTCAAAAATTAAAGAAGTAGTAAGCTCGGTTTACGATGACTACGGAAAGTTGATTGCTGGAACAATTCGTAACTATAATCGTGGAAATGCAATCAAAATGAAATTGACTATTGGAGCTCTATTTCAACAATTTAAAAACAACATAATTGAAAAAGAAGATGGAACAAAAATTACAGAATATGATCAAACAATGAATGACTTGTTTGAAAATAGATTTAAGGGTGTTTTCACTGATCAAGATTCTGTAACGCCATTTGAAGAAGGCTTAAATTTAGATCAGATATCTGCAACACCTGGTAATACAAAAAGTGGTTCTGTTACTACTAGAGATATATCCGCTACATTTGAAGACATCCGCGATATGGTTGCGGATGCTTTTGGTATACCCAGAGGAATCTTGAAAGGTGATACAGCTGATAACGAAGGCATGCATAAGATGTTTGTAAATTACCCAGTCCGATCCTTAGCGGATAACCTACAGAATGAAATTAATCGCAAGTATTATAAAAAAGCAAATGTTCTTAACGGAAACAAACTGAAAATCCAAACGAACACAATTAATACTCATGATCCTGTTGAGTTTGCGAATGCTGCAGAAGCCTTCTTCAGAATAGGAGCTTACTCTACTAATATGATTTTAGAAAAAACAGGAGAAGAACCTATTGATGAAGATTGGGCAGATGAGCATTATGTTACGAAAAATTATGAACGGACAGATGATTTGAAAGGTGGTGATAAAACAAATGAAGCGAAAACCAATGACGAATCAAATTAAGACTAAGGTACAAATTCAAAATAAAGTAGATTCAACTGAAACAGATTTGATTCTATATGGAGACGTAGGAGAGAGCTATTGGGGCGATGGTATCACAGCTTCAAGTGTACGATATGCGTTAAAACAAATTACAACGGATGTAGTTAATGTTCATATTAATTCTTATGGTGGAGATGTTTTTGAGGGATTGACTATTTACAACGTTTTTAAACAGTCAGATAAAACAATTAACACCATAGTAGATGGAGTTGCAGCTAGTGCAGCATCTATCATTTTTATGGGTGGAAACAAAAGGCTTATGCCTAAAAACACTCAGTTAATGATTCACAACGCGCAGACAGGTGTTTGGGGTTATGCAGAAGATTTTGAAAAAGCAATTGCTGCTTTAAATTCAATCAAAGTTTCTTTGATTGCTTCCTATATGGAAAAATTTGAAGGAACGGAAGAAGAGCTCATTAACTATTTGGCAAACGAGACTTTCTTTACTGCTGAAGAAGCAGTGGGTTGTGGGTTAGCCGATGAAATTTTGAATTATGAAGCAACAATAGTAGAAGACTTGGTTGATCCAGTAACCAATAATTTGGATGGAAAGATAGCTGCAAAAGCTAAACCAAAAAATGAAGATGAACTACCAGCTAATGAAAAGAAAGAAAATCCAATACAAAATTTTGTTAAATTATTAGGAGGAAAATAATATGAAAAATTTAGATCTATTTCAAAATCAATTAAAAGAACAACGAGAAGGTTTGTTTACTGCTTTAAAGTCAGAAGATGAAAAAGTTCAATCAGAAGGCTTTGAAACATTTGTAAATGGATTACAAGATATCTTTAAAGATGCTGCTAAAAACTATGCTGAAGAGTTCAGCGCTTTTGATGGCAAAGGGATCACTGCAAAAGAAGTTAAATTCTTTAATGCTATCAATACGGATGTTGGTTACAAAGAAGAAAAATTACTGCCGCAAACAACAGTAGATGAAATTTTTGAAGATTTAACTAGAGATTACCCAGTACTTGCTGCACTTGGTTTGAAAAACGCTGGTTTACGTTTGAAGTTCTTAAAATCTGAAACAAGTGGTGTAGCCGTTTGGGGTAAAATCTTTGGAGATATCAAAGGACAATTGGATGCAGCGTTTAGTGAAGAAGAAGAAATTTCTAATAAATTAACTTGTTTTGTTGTCGTTCCTAAGGACTTAGAAGACTTTGGACCTACATGGATCAAACAGTTTGTTAAAACACAAATTGAAGAAGCAGCTTCAGTTGCTTTAGAATTAGCTTTCGTTGCTGGTACAGGAAAAGACCAACCTGTAGGACTTAACAGAAATGTTTCTAAAGATGCAGCAATTGTTGATGGTGTATATCCAGAAAAAAAACCTTCAGGAACTTTAACATTTGCAAATTCTCAAACCACTGTTAATGAATTGACTGAGGTTTATAAATTTCATTCAGTAAAAGAAAATAACAAACCATTATCCGTTGATGGCCAAGTGGTCTTGTTAGTAAACCCATTAGATGCTTGGGATGTTAAAAAGCAATATACAAGCTTAAATGCAAATGGTGTTTATGTAACAGCTCTACCATTTAATTTGATTATTGCTGAAACACCTGCAGTTGATGCTGGAGAAGTAATTTCATTAGTGGCAAAACGTTATGATGCCTATATCGGTGGCGGAATTAGCATTTTAGGATATGATCAAACTCTTGCATTAGAAGACTTGAATTTATACGTTGGAAAACAATTTGCTTATGGTAAAGCTAAAGACAACAAAGCTGCTGCTTTATGGAACTTAGTAATTCCACCTGCAACAACTAGCGAAGTAGGAGCAACTGTAGCTGAGTAACAAAACAAAAGGAGGATAACAATCATGGCATACGAACCAACAGTTTGGGAAAAAGGCGACAAAATCAGCATTGCTAGATTAAATAAATTAGAGGAAGCAGTTAAAGAGGCTTCTGATAAGAGTGATGAGATTGATGCATTAAAAAGAAAAGTAGATGCACTACAAGGAGTAGTTGAAAATTTTTCAGGTAATTCAGATGAAATTCAACCACTAAAAGAAACCGTTGAAACCGCGCAAAAAGAAACTGCAAAACAAAGTAAAGCAAAAGGTTAGTCCTAAAATTGGCTGACCTTTTTATTTTGGAAAGGAGAAGTCATGACTGAAGATCAAATAGATGCTTTGTTGCCTATTGTAAAAAAGAGATTGCGTATTACATTTACTCAAGTTGATGATGATATAAAAGACTTCATTGAAGAAGGTGGAGCCTTTTTGCGTGAGAAAGCTGGTGAGATTGATTTTTCAAAAGATTCTCATACTCTTTCAAGCATAAAAGCACGAAGTTTGTTAAAAGAATACTGTCAGTATGCTTGGAATGGTACTACAGCTTTTTTTGGAACAGACTATCAAAGCGAAATTATTGCTCTTCAAATCCTTGTGGCGCAGGAGGCATTCTCTAATGGCTAGAAGAAGAGTAGACGAATTACTAAATGATGGTGTAGTTGAGTACGGTTCAATTAAAACTAAAAGAAACAACGAAGGTAAAAAAGAAGGAGAGGAATTTACTAGTTTAGGATTCCTCTTTTTTAATTTTGCTGGAATCAGACAAGGTGACATAGATTTTTATGGGAGCTTAGATAAGACTGTAGATTTGAAAGTTAAAACTTTCTTTGCTAAAGACGTTCAAAAATCTCATAAAGTTAAGTTTGAAGATGAAGTCTATGAAGTGATTGCTATAAATCCAGATGTAAAAAGAAAATATATGTATTGGTATTTAACAAAGGTGGGTGTATTTGATGGGATTCAGTTTATCAAAGACGATTCAACAAATTAAAGGTATAACAGGCTACCCAGTGTTTGCAACGGACATGACTAAAGACGAAGTAACTAATAATCCTACTTTTCTAATTTATGACGATAAAGGAGACATTCGTAAAGCTTCTAGTGCGAATCAATATTTACAGGATTTTGTGGTTTCATTTGTCACTCGTGAGAACATTGAAGTGAATGAGTTTGATTTGATTATGGGCCTACAACCATGTGGGCTTATTTTTAGAGAAACTCAAAAAGAATATGGACGTATAGCAGAAACCAATCAAGAAGCCAAAATGGTAACTTTTTACTTTCACCAGTCATTGGTGGTGTGCTAATTGGTTAAATATTCTCTTGATGATCAACAATCGCAACAATTAGCAAATGCTATGAAAGAAATACCTGGTAAAGCGGAGCGCTTAGTTAATGAGACATTAAAAGCTAAAGGTATGAAATTGATGATTCAAGAAATTATTCGATTTATACCAACTAGTAACTCAAATAAAAGACATGCAAAAAACAGTAATCCATTAAAAGGAACAATGGGAAATCTAGGATTTGTTATTACGACAAAAGGTGGGGCAGCAAAAAACTCAAATTCGTTTGGTTATTTAGTTTTTCCAAATGAAGGAAGAGGACCACATAACCCAATTGCTCAACGTTTCTTTGAAAAGGGAGCAGAAGCTTCAAACGGAAGAATACTAACAGAGGTCATAAAAGCTTTGGAAGAAGCAAATAATTTTAACTAAATAGGAGGAAACAAAACATGGTAGTAACAACTTTTGATCAATATAAAGTAACAAATGGAACTGTCCGTTGGAAAACAGCAGATTCTTATGACACATTCCAGGAACTAGGATGTGTGGGTACATTAGGATTAGAAACCGAATTAAAAACTGTTACAAAAACATGTGAAGGTGACGAAGTAATGTCTGTAGATATTCCTACTAGAGTTAACGGCACATTAGTGTTACACATGCCAGTACCAGTTTTTAGAAAAGCCTTTGGGCTATCCAATGATGGATTAACTTCAGGTGTTTATTCATATGGTACTAATTCAAGACCTTCAACTGGAATCGTTGCATTTGATGTAGAAGATCTCTTTGGAGAATTGAAAAAGAAAATTGCGTTTCCTAATCTAACTTTTTCTGGTGGAATGAATTGGCAAATTGAAAATGGCGGTGAAGAAATTGCCATGATTGAAACTAGTTTTAAAGCCTTAAAAGATACGAATAGTAAATTTTACTATGAAGGTTTTGATTCTGAAATTACGGATGAAGCTGTAAAAACTAAATGGAGCGAAGAGTTCACACCAGAATTAGTTAAAGCAACTGCAGAAGGTGCAGCAGTACAAATGGCTAGAATGGTAGAACCAGAATCAACTGACTTAGAAACAGTCGTTGAAGAAGATTCAGAAACAGAATAAAGCTAAACCAAAAGAGAGGAAATCCTCTCTTTTTTTGTTTATTCAATTAGGAGGAAAACAGACAATGGAAATTATTTTAAATGATGGTCAAATTGCAAAACTCGATACAAAACTCAATATCAAAAAATTATTAATGATCAACAAGGATTTCAATACAGATGAATTTGCAACATTAACCATGAATACAAAAAAAGAAGAAGAAATGACAATCACTCTTTATCAAGGGTATCAAGCAATTTATATTGCTTACCGTCAAGCAAACATGACAAATTTTTTGCCGTTTGATGATTTTGTCGATAACTATACATTTGATATGTCGGAAGCATTAGAGGCATATACAGAACTACTTTTCACTCAAAAAAAGAATGACAGTTACAAAAAATCTGTCGAAAAAGTTATCAAAAAAAAGTAGGAACAGGAAGAAGCTACCAAAATCCTGAATTCAAAATTTCTTCATGGGCCGATGTTTACAGCTTTTATGTAGATGTCTATGAATTAGATTCTAATTTCGTTTTGGAATTTCCTTTAGTAGAAGTTAATCATGTTGCTGAAAATAGATCCGCTTTAAAAAACTGGAAGAACTCAGTTGAAGCACAAGCAATGGAAGATGCCAATAAAGGAAGGAGGTAGGAAATGGCAGGAAAAAACCCAGAAATAAAAGTTGAGTATAAAGTAGTGAATCAGGCATTCAATCAAGGTCTTAAAGAAATGCAAAGTCAAACAACAACGTTGAATAAAGAGTTTGCAGTTCAAAAAGAACAAATGAAAAATACTGCTTCTGAATCTGAAAAGTTAGAAGCAAGTGTTAGTAAGTTAAATCAAGAATACACAATGGCTGAACAAAAAACAAAAATGGTCGAATCAGCTTTACAAAATACTAAAGAGATTACTGGAGAAAATTCTAAAGAAACACAACAGTGGTCGAATAAATTACTTGATGCGCAAAAGAACCAAGAACATTTAAAAAACTCTTTACTCGAGACAAATCAAGCTTTGGATAAAGCCAAGCAAGCAGAATCTCAATTGTCTGCAGAACAAGAAAAACTATCGCAAAATACTAAACGTTTAGACACTTTATTTGAAGCTACAGGAAAAAGCTTAGATGACTATACAGATGTATTAGGTACTCGTTTAGTTGATGCTATCCGTAAAGGCGAAGCAAGTAGTGATCAATTAGAGTTGGCCATTAATAAAATTGGGAAGTCTGCTTTAGGTGCTGATGCTGATTTAGGTAAAATGAAAAACGCATTGGACCATGTAGACAATGGAAGTTCTATTGATGCAGTAAGCCAAGACTTAAAAGAACTTTCTACTGAATCAGATAAAACAGCCGATGCATTAGAAGATATGGGCGATAAAATAAACGCTGGTAATCTTTTGGAAGGTGCGGAAGCTTTAGGCGGAGTAGCTGACAAAGTAACTGAAATAGCGACTGCAGCATTTGATTCCGCAATGACTATTGATGACCTTACCAGTCGGTACAATCTTGCTTTTGGCTTAACTGGTGCTGAAGCAGAAAAAACTAAAGATAAAATTGTCTCTCTTTATAAATCTGGTTTCGTTGATAGTTACGAAGAAGCTACTGATGTATTGATTAACACACGAGAACAAATTAGTGGTCTTAATGAAGAATCACTTGATGATGTTTCTAGAAGAGCTGTTTCTTTTGCTAAAACATTTGATGCAGATATACCAGAAACATTACGTGGGGTTAACTCATTAATGAATGTTTACGGAATGAGTGCAGAACAAGCTTTTGATTTAATGACTGTAGGTGCTCAAAATGGTTTAAATAAAACAGATGAGTTAGGTGATAACCTAGCTGAATATGCGACTTTATTTGACGAAAACGGTTATAGTGCTTCTGAAATGTTTAATATTCTACATGCTGGACTTGATGGTGGAGCTTATAACTTAGATAAGGTCAATGATCTTGTTAAAGAATTTGGTGTAAGGGTATCTGATGGAACTATCAAAACAGCAGTAAGTGATTTAGGAGGAAACTTTGAATCACTATTTAGCACTTGGGAAAAAGGCGGAGGAACGAATAAAGAACTATTCTCAATGTTAGGTGAAGAAATAGCTGGAATGAGCAGTGAACAAGAAAAAGCAGCAGCTATATCAGCTATATTTGGATCAATGGGTGAAGATGCAGGTACTAAAGTTATTGAAGCTATGAGCTCAGCAGCAAATGAAGTTAACGGCGTAAAAACGATGTTTGACGAAACAACAGATGCTTCAGACAAATTAATGGAATCTGCAGACAGTCAGAATATAACTTCAATGTGGCGTGAATTAAAAGAGATGTTAACTCCAATTGGAGAACAGATTATGCAGTTAGCTATTGAATATATGCCTAAAGTAATTAACGGTATTAAGGGAATGGTTGAATGGTTTAAAAATTTAGGACCCCACGCAAAAGCTATTTTTGAATTTGTTGGTATATTTGCAGGACTGGCATTAGTAATAGCACCTATAGCAGCAGCTGTTGCAGGGATAATAGCATTACTAGGATCTTTAGCCATACCAGTTTTATTTGTAGTGGGCGTAATAGCTACTATTATTATGGCCGTTAAAAATTGGGGAGCTATCACTGATTGGCTTTCTGAAAAATGGAGTACTTTTACAAATTGGATATCCGAATCGTGGCAACTTCTCTATCAAAAAGCTGGAGAGGTCTTTTCGTCGTTAGGTGAATTCTTTAGTAATTTATGGTCTACCATTATTCAGAATGCTTCAGAAAGCTGGACTAGTTTCGCAACATCCATTTCTGAAATATGGACTGGATTCACTGAAGGAGCAGCAAGTTTATGGTTTGGTTTTATTGAGTTTTTCGCAGGAATTTGGACTAGTATCTCTACAAATGCAGTTGAGATATGGAATAGCTTTACTTCTACAATGTCAGAAATCTTTACTAATTTAGGTAATCTAATATCTGAAACATGGACAAATATTTCTACTTTTGCAATTGAAGTATGGAATCATTTGATTGAGCTTATTACACCAATTATTCAAAATTTTATCAATGTCATTATGGTTCCTATATCTTTATTGCAAGTAGGACTACAAGCAATCTGGTTATTACTTGTGGCTGGTGCAACCATTGTGTGGGAAGCTTTAAAAATCGCTGCTAGTGCAGCATGGGGCTTCATAAAAAATGCAATAATTACACCCATTCAAGAAGCCTGGTCTGTTGTTTCTGGAAAGCTTCAAGAAATGTGGTTAGGAATTGTTACCAAATTTGATGAAATTAAAACGGCAGCTTTTACAAAATGGAATGAAATTAAAGCAGCAATCGCAATGGCTTTCACTTTGGCTAAGAATACTGTAGTACAGATAGCAACTGAGATATGGACTAATGTAGTAGCCAAGTTTGATCAAATAAAAAATTCAACGATTGCAAAATGGAATGAAATAAAGAACTCCATTTCAAATTCGTTTACTTCAGCAAAAAATACAGTCGTTTCAATAGCATCTGCTATCTGGTCATCTGTAGTTGCTAAGTTTGATCAAACAAAGAATTCTGCTATTGAGAAATGGAATCGAATTAAGTCAGCAGTTACTGAACCACTAAATTCTGCTAAGAATACTGTAGTTAGTGTAGCAAGCGGTATTTGGTCAAGTCTTACTTCAAAGTTTGAACAAATACGCAGTTCAACCGTTACAAAATTTAATTCAATTAAAAACTCAATCATTAATCCAATCCGTGAAGCAAAAGATAAAGTGAGTGGATTCATTGAAAGTATCAAAGGTTTCTTCAGCAATTTAAAACTGAAAATACCAAAACCAAGTATGCCAAGTATGCCAAGCTTTAGTTTGAAAACATCCTCTAAAACGGTTTTAGGTAAAGAGATAACTTATCCTTCAGGAATTAACGTTAAATGGAATGCAAAAGGTGGGATTATGAATAAACCTACTATCTTTGGTTCTATGGGTAATACCTTGATGGGTGGAGGAGAAGTTAATGGAGAAAGCGAAGCTATACTTCCACTTAATGATAAAAATCTTGGTGGAATTGGAATGGGTATTTTGCAAGCTTTAAATAAAGAAAATACAGATAAACACTTAAATTCTACCGTAACAAGTAGTCCTATCTATATCACTGTCCAAAGTATACTAAACGGGAAAATGTTAGGGAATGAACTATTAGATCCAATAGATGTAGGACTAAATAATAAATCAAGCAGTTTAAACTTTGGAACGACAGGGAGGCCTTAGCAAATGGGATTAAATGTTTTATTAGATGGAATAAAAGATGAGACAGTTTTTCTTTCTGTAGCTAACCGACCTGCCATTCCTACAGCTAAAAGAAAACTTAAAAAAATACCCGTACCAGGGCGAGACGGAGACTTAACAAAATTTGAGGGTTATGAAGACGTTTCGTTGCCAATTGATTTCAATATTTTAGAAGACCGTAATATTAAGGGGGATATCAGGAAAATCAAAGGATGGCTTATGAATAAGTCGGTGCTTACATTTTCTGATGATCCTAATTATTTTAGAAAGATAAAAAATATCGACATTGGAAATATTGATAATGAAGTTGAATTTTATGGAGCCTTTACAGCAGACTTTTTACTTGGTCCATTTGAGTATCAAAAGACGGTTACTAAAACATATACTACTTCACCCATAACATTAATGAACCCTGGAACCTATTTCAGCCAACCTTTGATAAAAATTATAGGTACAGGAACAGTTGTACTAACTGTGAATAACGTGGGGATAACTCTTAAAAACTTAACAGATGAAATCATAGTGGATAGCGAACTAGGAGAGGCATATAAAGGGTTAACATCTAATATGAATGATAATATGAGCGGACCATTTCCACTATTTGTTCCTGGTAAAAATAGTATTAGCTGGACAGGAGCCGTCACAAAAATAGAAATAGATGAGAGGTGGCGCTATTTGTAAATGATTACTTTATATGATAAATCAGAAACGAACTTTGAACATAACGGTATTGGAAGTTTAGAGCAAGACATTATTGACCCTAAAATACATTGGATTGATAATGGTATCTTTTCTTTTGAATTTGACTACCCGTTATTTGCAAAACATGGACTAGAAATAACCAATAGCTCAATCATTAAAGCAAGGGATCCTGAACAGGACAACTTGTTTTTTGTTTATAAAGTCATCCCTAGCATGGGCTATATAAAGGTCTACTGCTACCATATTTTTTATAAACTTGCATTTAATACAATCAATGATACGAATATCGTTGGGAAAAATGGACAAGGTGCTCTAACACAATTAGCTGGAGCAACTCAATATCCACACAAGTTCCAGTTTACTAGTGATCTAACAACTAGTGCTAATTCAAGAGTTGTTCGAAAAAATCCAGTAGAAATTTTATTGGATAGTAATTTGGATAACTCGTTTATTAACCGCTGGGGTGGCCATATTATTCGACATGGTTTCAATATTCGTATGAATCAAAGTTACGGAAGCAATAAAGGGTATAAAATTCAGCACAAAAAGGACTTAATTGGTTATGAAGCAACAATTGATGAAACGACTGTTGTTACTCGAATAAGACCAGTTGGTTATGATGGTTTACTTTTACCTGAAATATATATTGATAGTCCTTTAATCAGTAGCTATCCAGAACCAAGAATACAAGAGTACACGTATTCCGATGTAAAGGTAGGTAATGGTGAAGGTGAGTTTGCAACAGCTTCTTTAGCTTATGCAGAACTAAGACGATTAGCAAAATTAGAGTTTAGCCAAAATAAAATTGATGTACCAAGAGGTATTTATAAAGTCGATTTTGTGAATTTAAAGGAAACGGAAGAGTATAAAAATTTTGCCCCTTTAAAACAAATTTTACCAGGCGACATTGTAGCCGTAGAACATGAAGAAGATGGCATAAATATCCGTTCTCAAATGGTCGAATACAATTGGAATCCATTGTTAAAAGAATACATTGATTTAACTTTAGGTAATTATGAAAGAAATTTTACTTCTACAATCAATCAACTAGATAAAATTCAATCGGATATTAAAAATATTCATACTCAAATTGAGTTGGTTTACTTGTCCGCTGATGGCAAGAATAAAATCTACTCTGGTGAAACGGAACCTATTATTGATCAGAATAGTACTGAAGGTGATTTGTGGTTTAAAAAGAATGGCGATAAAACAGAGTTGTGGATCCTTCGTACTGTTAATGGATTATTGCAGTGGGTAGTTGAATTATCTGATGCAACACAAGAAGAATTAAAAGCCGCAATAAAGGACGCTATTCTACAAGCTGACAAAGACCGAACAAAAGCAGAACAAGATATCAATCAAGCTGTAATTGATGCAAAAAACTACACTGAAGTAAAGGCACAAGAGTTTGATAACAAGCTAGTAGTGGTCAATCAAAACGTTACGACAATAACCAATGTAGCTAATGCTTCAGTCACTCAAGCGAATAAAGCTGTAGAAGACGCAGGATTTGCTAAGGTTGATGCCGCATCTGCTAAACAGACAGCTTCTGCAGCTTCAGGAAGTGCATTGGAAGCATTAGGTTTGGCCAAGAACGCTACTACCAATGTTAACACGTTAACGACTAATTATGATGCACTAACGCAAACTGTTGGCTTTAAAGCAGAGAAAACAGTCGTCGATGCTGTATCAAAAAAAGTTGAACAACAAACATTAGCCATTGCAGCTAATGCTCAGCAAATTGATTTAAGATTGACATCAACCCAAGTGGACACCTTAGTCACTCAAAAAGGTTATGCAACTACCAATCAATTGACAGCTACTAGTGGTGCTCTCACTAGTTTGATTACTGGTGTGGAGATTGATTTGGCTAATTTAAAAATTGGTGGGCGGAATTTATTGCTGAGTTCTCAATCAATAGAGATTACTCCTTCTACTAGGTATATTCAAAAAAATCTAGCGAAGCCGATAAAACCAAATCAAAAGTTTACTATCTCTATTGGTTATAGAAAATATTTCACAGAAGTGATGAAACATGAATCGGTACTGGTTTCTCCCAGAGATAGAAAAGGAACATCAGGAATTGGAGATGCTGTTGGCTCTGTATTTACCGTTTCGATAGGTGGTAGTGTTACAAAAGAATTTACAAACTCCAATCAGCAAATTGACGCTATTCTTTTTTATAGTGCAGACCAGAACGTTGTTTCAGGTAATCAAGAATTCTACTATGAAATTCAAGTAGAGGAAGGTACTAAAGCTACAGGCTGGTCACCAGCGCCAGAAGATATGACTACGGTTGTTCAGTTCACTGAACTTAATCAAACAGTAAATTCAATAAGTGGTCGAGTTGGCAACAGCGAAGATCAAATAGCTGCTCTGGTATTGCAAGCCAATGGCCTTCAAATAACCGTAGCTAATAAAGAGGATAAGACAAGAGTCGCTCAGTTGGCTAATCAATGGACTCAAACAACTGAGTTGGTCAATGGTCACACCGGACAAATTAGTAATCTTGGTTCCCAAATCAATTTAAGAGTTACCTCAGGTCAAGTAACTGAGGCTATTTTAGCGGATAAAACCGTAAAAGACACCAGAAATGATAATCAGCTACCTGACTGGTACTACACAAACTATCCTAGACAAACAGTTGAAGAATTCAAAACTAGAGTAGCATTAGGAATACTCGGAACAGCTACTTTTGGTCAACTTACCACTACGGTTCCGTGGAATAATAATGCTGCTTTTGGGGTAGTTATTACTCAAACTTTTAGAAGTTCGGACGGAGTATTCCAAAGAACAAGTACTTCCAACGGTGGAGCTTGGTTAGCATGGGATAAAGTCGCTGAATCCGGAAAGTTAATCACTCAAATAAACCTTTCAAAAGAAGGAGTCTTAATCCAAGGAGATTATATTTATTTAAACGGTCAAACTAAGATGGACAATGCATTCGTAACTAAAATGTCTGCATATTCATTAGATGCCGTTTATGCAGATATCTCTACACTAAAAACAAGATTATTAACCGCGGATGTCATTACTTCAACTATGCTCAAATCTGACACAGCTTTGATTGATAAATTATTTGCGACTGATGCAAATGTTCAACGGTTAACGGCTAAAACTGCTTTTATCAACTCCATTAAAGCGGTAGATATTGCAGCAGATAAAATTACAGGTGGCGTGTTTAATGCAGCGCTAATGAATGTTGTCGGTTTGAACGCAAATAGTATGACAACTGGAACGTTGAATGGGTCTAATATGTCTCTTAATTTAAATACAGGTACGTATGAATCTACTCAGTACCAAGCTAATGAAGTTGGTACACAAATGAAAGTTTCTGCTGTAGATATCTCTAAAGGTAATTTAACGACATATAGTTATTTAGAACCTCAACGAGCAGTATTGTCATCTGGTTCATTGTCATTAGAAGTTCTTGCAGGAAGCGATCCAAAATCAGCTAAAAAAGTAACGGATATAAATTTGACTGGGGCAGGTATTTCTTTTTCATCTTATAACACGAGCGGTGTTATAAGTCGTTCCAGACTTTTAGAAGCGATATCTGAAGGTTTAATTATAAGACCGACAGCAGGTACAGGTACGGATTTAAACACCTCTTTACATCTAAAAGGTGGTGGAACAGGATCTTATCAATATATTCAATTTATTTCTGGTGATAATATTGTTCAACGTTTAGAAACTGAAGGTCAATATATGACAGCGTACCATGGCGGTAATGGAGCATTCCAAGTAGCGAAATATGGTGATAATCCTAACTCAGGTCTTGTTATATCTGGTGTTTACGAAACTAGACATTCTACAGGTGTCTCATTAAGGATTGCTGGTGATTCAATCTCGACACCTAGAGATGGAGCGAGAAATATATTCCTTGTACCACAAGGGGTTGGATCAGTCATATCTGGTAACTCTTCAGGTGTTCGTTACAACATGGTGGCAAGTGACTTTGTTAAACAATCTTCTAGAACCACTAAGAAAATTATTGGTCCTATAAAAGAAGGTCTAACCGCTATTAATCGGTTAACAGCAATAACCTATTACAAACTATCTAAATTGAATGATGGAATAATTGAAATTGAAAAAGGGTTCATATCCGAGGACAGTCCAGATGTGGCCACAACAGATGGAAAAGGAATTTATGATAGTCACATAACGGCTCATCTGGTTAAAGCAGTTCAAGAATTAGATGTTAGAACAGCGAGTGAAGCGGATCAATTAAAACAAGAAATAAAAAAATTGAAGAAAAGAATACAAAAATTAGAGAAAAGAATACAAAAATTGGAGAGTGCAGCTTAATGAAAACAATCAAACTAGAAAATCAAATGATCATACCGGTATTTCAATTCTTGCAAGATGCTACATTAGTAGGAAAAGCCACACGTGGACGTAATCAATTTTTAAAACGTTTGGAAGAAAAGAGTAAAGAGTTCAACGAGGTTTTAACGGATATTAGAAAAGAATATTTTGTTTTAGATAAAGAAGGCGAATTAAAAGTTGAAGATGGAAAATACGTTTTCAAAAGTGAAGCAGATAAAAAAGATTTAGATAAAAAAATTAAAGAATTAGATGAAGAAGAGTGTGAAATACAATTTGGTGAATATTCAACCAAATATGATGCATTATTTACTGCGTTAGATAGCTATGAAGAAGGGCTAAGCGGTCAAAAAGCACTTGGATATAATGAATTAATGGATGCTTTTGAAGCAAATGAAGATAAAACAGGGGAGGAAAACTGATATGTTAAAACTAATTAAATCAATCACGTTAAATGGTAATTCAGAAATTGATGGTCAACCGGTGGTTAATTTGTCTGCTACAATTCCAGACAATACGGGAGTTGGAAATATTAATCAGTATATCCAAAGCGCTGAATTGTATGAGAAAAATAAAGCTACTGTTCGGAAAGATATTGCAGACTTCCAAACTGCAGTTTATGAAGTTGAAGATGAAATTGCTGCAGAAGTTGAAGTAACTGAATAGCTTTCACTTAAAGTTCTCCTTTAATAAACCGATACTTTAACAGTAAAGATTTTGTTAAAGGAGTAAATTAATGGAAAAAGAAGAATTGATAGATGCTATTTTCACTAAAAATAATGAGGAGTTGAGTAAATTTATCAAAAAAAATTTTTATGAGATTAAAGATAACGATTATCATTCATATATTAATAAGATTTATTTGTTAAAACAAATGGATAAAAATGTATTGGATTATGCTAATAATAGAATGAACGCTTACGGTAACCACTTTTCTACTGTTAAAGATTTTTCAATAATACTTACTGTACTAAGTACTCTAACATCATATTATTTAACAGGATTAAAAGAAGTTACACCATTCATTATGTTTGTTGTCTTTGGATTGCTATTTGCTGGTGTAATAAAAGAATACACTAAGACAAGAAGTATATGGATAAATTTTATGTTCTTTAGAGACATATTAAAATCAATTAAGTAACGAACACGAGAATGGTCAGAATTGGTTGCTTTTTTTAATTTGAGAAAAGGAAGGTGAAGAATGAACCAAACTGTGCGGTAAAAGAAACCTGTCTATTTTATTTTCGTATTGATATAATTAATAAAAAAGGCAGGAGTGTTATTTTATTGTGAATGTAAATATAAATTTAGGAAGTGTATGGGAAATGCTTAGTGCAATAGGAACAATAGGTGCAGTAATAGTATCATTGTTTTTAGCTTTTAGAGAATCGAAACCTGATTTAAAAGTGAGAGTATCTATAGAAAGTTTTTTCCATCGTTATTACAACTTAGTCTTAATAAAAAACCCTACAGACGTATTTACCATAGTTAGATTCGGGTATTACGGTTATTTTAGAAAAAATTACTATAACGCAGATTTAGTAAATGATGTAGAAGTTTTGAATGAAGAAGATTCCGCTGTAAATAAAAGGATTCCGCTTGTGATTTCTAGTGAGTATATTTTAAAATTGGTGTTACTACCAGAGTATACTACTAAGCTTATTGGTAAAAAAATTAGGTTTTTCGTTGAGGATATTGATGGAAAAATTTATAAGTCGAATAAGATAAAAATACAAAAACTGAATACGAAACAAAGGTAGTCGAGAAATCGGCTGCCTTTTTAATTTGAGAAAAGGAAGGTGAAAGATGAGTAAATCTCAAAAAAAGGTACTTAATTATAAAGAGTATCCGCAAAGGATAGCTTTAAGAATTGTGCCATTCGCTATTTCTTTCTGGACGTCCGTATATGGTTGGCTACTATTAAAAAACACACAAGTCATAAAGTATAGAGAAAGTTACGGGTTCATAAAATTAATAGGACAGTATTTAGGAGAGGCAATTTTTCCAAGTTTACTCATAATAGTTGGGATATTAAAGATGTTGTCGATTGTTTTTGATTGGAAGATAAAGAAGTTGTTCCTTCATACTTTATCAATCAGTTGGGGAATGTTACTAATTAATTTTATCGTGCAAAATAATAATGGCGGTTCAAACTATGGTTGGCTATTTTGCTTTATTGTTCTTTCAGTCTTAATTGCCGCTTATGGGGAGGAGCAAGAGTTAGATGGATAGTCAACAAGTACAACAAGCAAGCGAAAATGGATGGGTATTAATCGTTTTGGCTATAGTCAGCAGTGCTACATTTTTACCACAGTTAATTAAGGTTTTAGGATTACTTATCAATTACTTTAAATCGAAAAGCGATAAAAGTGTTCAAGCAAGACAAGAAAAAACTGAAAGCTTAGAAGAAGAGAACAGACGATTACGAAGCGAAAAAGACCTTGACTACGCTAAAATGAAGTCTGATTTAGATCAATTAAGAGATGCCTACTTTAATATGCGTGAAGAATTGATTGAGTTTAAAGTAACTGTCAAGTCACTTGATAGTGAAAATACTATATTGAAAAATGAATTAGTAAAAAAAGAAACGGCTTTAGAACATGCAAGAAATGAAGCTAGAAGATGGAAAGACAAGTACAATCAACTACAAAATGAAAATTATAAAAAAATTGAAAGAAGGAATTTAAATGAAAACAATTAACTGGAAAGTCCGATTCAAAAATCCACAATTCATTATTCAGCTAATCGTATCAGTATTTGGACCAATTTTAGCTTATGCAGGAATCACAGCTCAGGACATTACTTCTTGGGCTGTTTTATTTGATTTAATTCTAGCTGCAGTTAGTAATCCATATGTACTTGTCACTATTTTGTTAGCCGTTTATAACGCGGTGGTAGACCCAACAACAAAAGGGTTAGCAGATAGCAAACAAGCATTGAAGTATACAGAACCTAGAGAGGATGGTAAATAATGACAAAAGATATCTTAGTAATTACAGGACATGGACAAGGACCAAACGGATTTGATCCAGGGGCAGTAGGCAATGGAACGAATGAAGCTAAATTCTTACGTGAAGTATTTGTTCCATCAATGAAAAAATACGCACCTTCAAATATGAGGTTCCACACTGGACGTGACGTGTTTGCATGGAAAGATGCTAAAACAATTATGGCCGATGAAGTGATCGAATTACATTTAGATGCTGGAGTTAGTTCAGCAGAAGATGGCCACATTATTATTTACAGTAAATTTAACCCAGATAACATTGATAACCGTTCAGTTAACGTAATTAAGAACAACGTAGGCATTCGTTATGGAGGAGTTTCTAAGCGCAATAACCTTTATAACTTAAATAAATTTGCTGAAAGGGGTATTTCTTATCGATTGGCTGAACTAGCTTTCATCACGAATAAAAATGAGATGGACTATATGTTCAAAAATGGTGATAAATATGCTAAAGAATTAGTTGAAGCCATCATCAATGCTAAAACAGTCGTTAAAGAACCTGTAAAAGTTGAAAATATTTACAAGGTAGTAAAAGGCGATACGCTTTGGTCTATTGGACGTAAGTTTAATGCTACGGTTAAAGACTTGAAAGCATGGAATAACTTAACATCTGATACGATTAGCATTGACCAGAAACTAGTTCTTAAAGGTGCTAAGGATTTAACTCCAGTAACAGAAAAAGAACCTGCTAAAGCACCAGTAGCAGTTCCTGCTAAAGTCACCTATTCATTTGCTAACAAAATTTTGAGATTAACTAGCCCATTAACTCATGGAGCAGATGTACTAGTCATGCAACAAGCATTAGCATCAATTTACTTTTATCCTGATAAAGGTGGTAAGAACAATGGAGTAGATGGCTGGTATGGTACTCTAACTGTAGATGCTGTCGAACGATTCCAATCAGTTTATGGACTTGAAGTTGATGGCGTATTTGGACCAGCTACACGTGCTAAATTGAGTTCGTTAGTAAATAAATAGACGAGAGAAAAGCCACTTCTTAATTGAGGTGGCTTTTTTTGTTTATTTTGATTTATTTTTTGATTTTTGGCTACCCATAGCTGCACCAATTACAGCTCCACAAGCAATACCTATAGCGATTCCTACAGCCAAATTATCAAATACTAGTCCTAAAGCAGCACCAAACGCAAGACCATAAGACATACCTAAAACAGTGTGAGTTGCTTGATTTGTATTTTTTTCATTACGTTCTTGCTTGCTATCTTTATTATCTAAGTCACTCATAAATAAATTCCTCCCTGTATTTTAGATACTTATTTTTCTTTATCCTTAGATTTCATACTATCTAATGCTGCACCGATTGCTACTCCAATACCCATTCCAAGAGCTAGATTATCTGTAAGCATTCCAAAAGCAGCTCCTAGCGATATGCCTATAGCAAGAAAAGGGATGTTATCTGTTTTTTTACCATGTTTTTTCTGCTCTTTATTATTATCTAAATCTCCCATAAACATCGTCTCCTTATAAATAATTTTACCATAATAGGAAAGATAAGCTATTATTTGAAATTAAACTATTAAGTAGATATAAGTAATTGTATTGTGATAAATCAGAAAAAATGATAACATTTATTTGTACTTAGACTTTTATACTTAATTGGAACGAGTAGCGGAAACTGCTTGTTCTTATTTTTATTTATTTACAATTATATATAAACACAACAAAACCCTATCTCTTAATTGAGGTAGGGTTATTTTTTTATAGAAAAATAAAAAAACTGTTAGTATTAACTCTGACTTTTTATATAAGTAAGGTATGATAACTAAAGAACGTATGTTCGTGGCAGACGTGTCATAATTAGAAGAAAACAACTGAAAGAAGGGGTTTTAATGGCAAATGAGAACATGAGAATTTCTCAAACTGGAAGAAATTTGATTCAAGAATTTGAGGGTTTGAAATTACAAGCTTATCAAGATCAAGTTGGTGTTTGGACAATTGGTTATGGTCATACAAAAGGCGTTAAAGCAGGAATGAGTATTACTCAAGCGCAAGCTAATGCGTATTTAGATGATGATATTACAGATCATGCTGCTGGAATTTTCACTTATGTAACTGTACAACTTAACCAAAATCAGTTTGATGCACTTGTAAGTTTTCACTTTAACTTAGGCGCACATATTCTAAAAGGTTCAACCTTATTAACATATATCAATAATAAACAATGGAAAGAGGCGGCAGCAAAAATGAAAGAATATATCAATGCTGATGGAAAACCTAGCGATGGGTTAATTCGTAGACGTAAAGCTGAAACTGATTTGTTCTTAAAAGCAGCAGAGTCTGATGATTCTGGGCGTTCGAAAAAATTTAAAACAGGGGATAAAGTTCGCTTGTCTGCAACAGCTAAACAGTGGAAAGGAAGCACTGGATTTGATCTTGGAAGCTTTAAATCAACTTATGTTGTCGATTGGTTAAACGCAGATGGAACTATTTACATTAAACCAGTAGGAGCAGACTGGGGTGGAAATGTATTAGAGTCAGATATTGAATTTGTTAGAAATAACGATATTCAAAAAGATGAAATCATCAAACTTAGAGACCAAGCAACCAATTGGGTCGGAGGTGCCGAAATTACTTCTGGTATGAAAGGTATTGAATATTCAGTCCGTTATAGAACTGATGGTAACCGTCTGTATATTGACAATGGTAAATTCCGAGGATTAGTCTACGATTGGGATGCAGTCAAAGTATAAAAAATAATAATATTTTTTTGTTTTCTATCATCTTTATATTATATAAAGAATATAGCTAAGTAAAATAGCTGTTTGCGAAACAGATTTTACTTACGCAAACATATGACTGGAAGTGGGTTCAATTCATGGCAAATGAGAATATGAAAATTTCACATAATGGAAAAAATTTAATTAGAGAATTTGAGGGTTTAAAATTACAAGCTTATCAAGATCAAGTTGGTGTTTGGACAATCGGTTATGGTCATACAAAAGATGTTAAACCAGGAATGAGTATTACAGAAGCTCAGGCTATTGCATTTCTAGATGGTGACATTGAATCCCATGCTGCTGGAATTTTTAATTATGTGACTGTACAGCTTAATCAAAATCAATTTGATGCTCTTGTAAGTTTTCATTTTAACTTGGGTGCATATATTTTGAAAGGTTCTACGTTATTAACTTATATCAATAATAAGCAATGGCAAGCTGCTGCAGCAAAAATGAAAGAATACATCAACGCTGATGGGAGTCCTAGTGCTGGACTAATTCGTAGACGTAATGCTGAAACAGAATTGTTTTTAAAAACACAAACAGGAGATGATGAGGGTATGGCTAAAGCAGGTAAAGAGGTAATGAAATGTATCAACTATTTAACGATTTACGAAAAACCAACAAGAACATCTAATGTATTGAAAACTAAAACCAAAGATAGTAGCATGACTGTTGAAGGCTATGTATATGGAGAAGCAGTTTATGGGAATAACATTTGGTGGTATAAAGTAGAAGGTGGATTCGCTTTTTCTGGTGATTTTGTTCCTAAAATTGACCAATTGTATTTAGATAAAAGTAATAATTTATAAGACACAACAAAACCCTATCTCTTAATTGAGGTAGGGTTTTTTTATGTATTAAATTTTATCCCAAAACAAAGCATCTAAAACTGTTTTAGCACGCTTCTTTTCAACGTCAGTTAATTCTAATTCGCCGTAACTTATAGGAATGTTGCTTTTTAAAATTGAATCAAATTCTAATATTTTTTCACCTTTGGACCATTCAGGAATATGATCACTTCCTATTAAGAACTCAATTGATACATCGAAATATTTAGCTATTCTGTCAATGATTTCGACACCAGGAGTGGATCTTTGCCAAGTATACATTGCGGTTTTCGATAACCCCATTTTTTCTGAAAATTCTGGTAAGGACATACCTTTTCTAGCAGCAAGTGATTTAACGTTATCGTACAAGTTCATGCCTGCGCTCATGTTTAATTGCCTCCATTTTATATGGTTTTGAATACAATTTCATAATAACACAATAGACATGATGTATTATAAATAAACTTAAAACATATTTTTCATAAACGGCAATCTTCTTCCTTTATAATCCCATAACTGACCTAAAAGAGTAGGCTGACTTTCAATTTTATATTCTTGAATAACTAATTGCTTACGCTCATTTATAGTACAATCAACAGTTAAACCAGTACCGTTTTCAACTTCATAAACAAATTTAAAAGCTTTTCGTCCAGCGATCAGACAGTTATGGATTTGTCCATTAACCTCTAAAGCAATGTAGCAAAATGGATAACCCTTTTTAGTGTTGATCACTTTTACGTCCGAAACTACTTTACCAGTAAACATAGCAGCGTTCATAATTCTTCATCCTCCTTCAAATAGTCTTCTAAGTCATCCTCTATAAGTAACAAGCTACTTTCGCCAAGACCCCAAACATCATCCAAAATCATTCCTCCAATTCGATAGTAATGATAAATGCATTAACTCCAAAAGGAACGCCATCCATTCGATACTTTCCAATTCCACCCATGCGAATTGTCTGTAACATAGCTGAATATTCGATATCATATTCTTTAATATCTTCATGGCACACCTTATCCGTTATGTAATCGAATTGATCTCTACTCGGATATTCTTCTTCAAAAAACATTTCTTTTTCATCTATCATCATGTAGCTTTGGTTAAATTCTTGAATATTCATTTTCTTCATTTCGGTCACCTCGTGTTTATTATACGAACGTATGTTTGTTTTGTAAAGCGAATAGAACGATTAATTTCATAAAAGAACGTATGATATCGCTTTCAAAGTATAATGATTATAGTTATAATAAAGATGTTAAAATATTATAGTTATATGAATTCCAGTTAGTTAGTTGCGATGAGATAGCTACCTGATCGTTATAATTAATTGGAATTTGTTTGTAATATTTTAACCGTATAGATCATCTTAACGGATGAGACTGCAAGAGTATCCGGTATTCTTGGCACATAGATTACCGATAACCCCTAATCTTAACTCCAGCAAAAAGGTTAGGGGTTATTTTTTTATATTAAAATACCCTCACTGGATGAGAAGTGAGGGGTAGGGTATCTATAATATATGCAAAGTATCTCAAATGATTTATTTATGTTAGTATTATTTTATCATCCTACTCGCTAAGGATTAGAACCTCCTATATAATAGGAAGGTTCTTTTTTTATGGAAATCATTTTCATTTTAAATCGTCTACTATTTAGAAACATTTTGCACTAATTTTGAACTAAAGCTAATGATTAATTGATGTAAAAATGTTTTCTAAGCCGGCAAGTGGCTTTGCTTTTTATATGTTAGAATAAAGTTATTCCCTTTCTGGTTGAATGTAAAAAAAATAAGCCCGCCCGGCTTATGTTAAAAAGTTCCGACTTTGTTCCGACTGAAAATAAATACCAATCAATTCATATCCACTTTATAAAATAAATAAAACTCAGAAACTCAATAAACACAAGATTTAAAAGGTATTAGAGAATATTTAAAATTCATATTTCAGCTTGAGGGGCTGGTCAGGGTAACCCTGGTGGAAGTTCGACTCTTCTCGGCCGCATCGAATCAAATACGTTAGTACATAGCGAAAAAGAAGCCACATTGAGAAGACAGTCTTCTCAGTGTGGCTTCTTTTTTGATGCTCATTTTAGTTTGTTGAAAATGCAAATTCAGCAATTTGTAAGACCATAGGCATACTGATGATGGAGAGCAAAGTAGATAAAACCACTAAGCGTGCGCCATATTCATAGTCTCCACCATAGAGTTGTGAGAATAAAGCCGTATTTACAGCAATAGGAGCAGCAGTTGCAATGGCTAGTACAAAAAAGACTAAATAGTTATCTAAAGGCAGTAGCCATAACACAAAGATACTGATAAGTGGAGAAAGAATCAACGATAAGAAAGTAGTCCAATACGCTCGTGGATGAGTAAATACATCCATTAATTTAGACTGTGCCACATAACTGCCCAATAAAATCATAGCTAATGGCGTATTTAAATCTGCAATAGTAAAAAGAGAATCACTTAAAATAGTTGGCAGCTGTATTTGTAGTAAATAAAAAATCAATCCAGTAAGTGAGCCTAGTGTTGCGGGGTTTAATAAAGCGCGCTTAGGAGTGATTAAAGAATTATCTCCTGAAATAATATAAATGCCGTAAGTTCTTTGTAAAATATTTGTCACAGCACTATAAGCGGACACAAAAAAAACTCCTTCATAACCAAGAACGGCAAGAACTAGTGGAATCCCAATAAATCCTGCATTTGTAAAGGTTGTTGCATAGCGGTCTGTTCGAGACGCATTACGCAAGAAAAAATAATTGACTAAAATGCGCACTGCCATTAACAAGATTGTAATGGCAATCGTTGCTAAAAACCATTTAAATTGAGTAGAATCATATGATTGCTGAAAAGACATAAATAAAAGTACCGGTGTAATGAAATTTGCTAGCATGTTAGCAATTTGTTTTGTACCAGAGACATTTAGGACATTTTTTTTAACAAGTATGTATCCGAAAAAAATAAGAACAAACATACTGCCTAACTGTTGCAAGATTATATTACTAATCGTCAATTGAGCATATCCCTCCTTATAAAAAGTAAACTATATGAAGTATACCGTAAATCATTCTGTTACAGCAAAAAAATGTTTTAAACTAAAACAGTAAGCTAGTGACAAATGAGTTATTTAATGCTAATTTAGAATAGCCAAGAAAGTACAGCTGAGAAAAGGGTAAGAGCTGGATACTTTATTAGGAATTTGAATAGAGGAGCAAAATTATGGAACCAATCAAAGTTGGAGAATCTTCAGGTCTTGAAGAAGTTCGTATCGAATTAGCAACTGCTGAAGATGTGGATGAAATTGTTGCGATTTGTACACAAGGTTATGCTTGTACCGCTGAAGCTGTAAAGGATAAAAAAAAAGTTCAAGAAAAAGTTGAAGAATACTATAATCCTAAAAGAATCCTAAATGAAATTGAAGAAGTATCGGCTAAATGGAGTGGCTGGATCGTGGCTCGGTTAGACGAAAAAGTAATTGGTGTTATCGGCGGAGGAATAGTTGATTCTAAAGTGGGGAAAGTTTTTGTTTTATATGTTGATGTCAATTATTTAAGAAAAGGTATTGGAACGCGTTTAGTAAATCACTTAACACAAATGCAGCAGTTACTAGGAAACAGTACTCAATTGGTTAGTTTCCTTAAGTCTGATAAAGAGAGTAGTCAATTTTATGAAGCTCTTGGATTTCACTATCTTCAAGATATTGAGGATACTAAAAATGTAGAATTTACGAGTATTGAAATGATCCGCGATATTTAAAAACTAATGGGAGGAGTGGTGTATGAATATTAAGAGCATTCATCATGTGGCAATCATTGCATCTGACTATAAAAAATCAAAACAGTTTTATACTGAAATTTTAGGTTTAGAAATCATACGTGAAAATTACCGTTCAGAGCGGGATTCGTACAAATTAGATTTAAAGTTAGGGACTAGTGAAATTGAATTATTTTCTTTTCCTCATCCAACAGAGCGGCCAACTCAACCAGAAGCTGCAGGTTTAAGACATTTGTGTTTTTATGTAGACGATTTTGACGGAGCCATTCAATCATTGAATGAAAAAGGCGTTGAAACAGAGCCAATTCGTATAGATGAGTACACAGGTGGAAGATTTACATTTTTTAAAGATCCAGATAATTTGCCATTAGAATTACATGAATGACTTATTTTTTGAACTCTTTGCAGAAATGCATTAAGATAAGAATGTACAAATGATTGTAATGAGAGGATGAAGGATAGATGGCAAAAAAAATGTTGCACACTTGTGTGCGCGTGATGGATTTAGAAAAATCAATGGATTTTTACACAACTGTATTAGGATTTAAAGAAGCGAAGAGATTAGATTTTCCAGAACTTAAATTCACATTAGTTTATCTAGCTTTGGATGGAGATGACTATGAATTGGAATTGACATATAACTATGATCAAGAAGAAGCTTATACCCTTGGAAATGGATATGGTCACATTGCAATTGGTGTGGATGATTTAGCCGCAACACAAAAAGAATATAAAGCTAGTGGTTATGAAGTTACTGATTTAAAAGCTCTCCCAGATAATGCAGCGAATTTCTTTTTTATTACAGATCCAGATGGTTATAAAATCGAAGTTATCCAAAACTAGAATCAAACAATTTACTTTTAACTAAATTAAGGATCAAAAAAAACGATTTCTAGACAATAAAGTCTAAAAATCGTTTTTTTGTGTTACTTAGATTCCTTAAAACCAAAGCGTTCAATTAATCGTTCCAGATTTTCTTTATGCCAAGAACAATCGGCAACTTCTTTAGGAACTTTGTATTTTTTTATGCGATCATCGGTAGCAGTAGCGTCGTTGTACTGAATGAGTAGGTTATAGAAATTGGATTGCTTTTTGAAATAAATAGATTTAACTTCTGTTAAAGGAACTTGGGCATAATCGCCTTCAATAGGAGTCATAGAATCTTTTTCAATTGGCAATATAACGAATTCTCTTTCAGCAAAATTCAGGTAAATTTTTTCAGTTTCATGCTTACCTAACAATGTAGCATACCATTTTCGATTCCGAGTTTTTCTTTCAACCAAAATGGTATCACCTGTTTTTGCATCTAAGCCATGACGTTGTAGATAATTTATAATGACTTCTTCTTTCATAAAAAGGCCTCCTTAAATTAAAGTCTTGCCTAGTAATGAGAAAAACTCTTCTAATGAATCAACCCTATTATAGAACAGCTTTTTTGTAAGTACCAATGATATGCATGGAGAGCGTCAAGAGAAAGATCTGAGGGAGTCATAAAGGTGAGAAAGTTCCTTTTGTTCTAGTGTAGTAAAGAAAATTCAACTTTTTTTGATAACTCTTTTGATAACTCTTTTGATAACTCTTTTGATAACTCTATGAATAAATAATTGAAAACAACTTGTGTTTAATGAATAGACATGGTAAAGTACATACATGCGATGAGTTGACCTCCAATCAGGTGACTTCGGTCATTTCGCTGCGGCGACAAGTGATTGGAACTTTAGACAGGGCACAACCGTACTTCGGTACAACTGCAAGATGCAGGTGTTTGGACCCCTCTGTTTTGTGGAATTCACGGGACCTATTTATGTAAATGAATACTGTCGGAAAAAACACTGATTTTATCAGTGTTTTTTTTTATGTAAAAATAGATAAAATGAACTGTTAGCCAAGCTACTTATACAAAAAAATAAAATTCTTTACTTAAAAATAACACGGATGCTCTTTCTCTAAAAGTAAGCTTGTGGGATAATAGATTAATTAAGGGGGAAGAATGAATGCAGAAACAACGTCTATATATGATTTCTTTAGATGCTTTTGGTGCAAAAGATTTAGAATATGCCCAAACGCTTCCAACATTTAAGTATTTATTGGATCGAAGTGCAAGAGTGGAAAAAGTAGAAACGGTTTACCCATCTTTAACCTATATGGCTCATACATCAATTGTTACGGGAGTATATCCTAATAAACACGGTATTACAAACAATACATATGTACAACCAAAAAGAGAGTCACCGGATTGGCATTGGTATGCTAAAGATATCAAAGTTCCAACTTTATTTGATATCGCTCATGAAGCAGGATATACGATTGCTTCCTTTTTATGGCCGGTTACTGGACGAAACAAAGCCATAAAGTATAATTTAACTGAAATTTTCGCCAATCGTCCTTGGCAGTCACAAGCACTAATCTCGTTGTGGTCATCTTCACCAAAATTCGTTTTAGATTTAGAGCGTAAATTTGGCAAAATTCGTAAAGGTATTCAGCAACCAGAATTAGATCATTTTTTGACTGCTGGAATTGTAGACACGATTCACTCTAAAAACCCTGATTTAATGGCGATACATCTAGTTGATTTAGACAGTACAAGACATCATTTTGGTGTTGATTCTCAAGAAGCAAAGGCTGCTATTAGACGCATGGATGATCATTTGAATCAAATCATTACCGCTATGAAAGAAAAAGGTATCTTTGAAGAAACCGTGTTAGCTCTATTTGGTGATCACTACCAATTAGACACGCACACTGTGGTTAGGCTAAATCAATTGTTCAAAGCACAGGGCTGGCTAAAAGAAACTAAAGATGGGCTGATCCAAGAGTGGGATGTTTTAGCTAAGGGAGCAGATGGTTCTTGTTATATTTATACAAAACCGGAAGTAGACCTAGCTGAAGTACACCAACTTTTAGCACAGCATTCGGAACAAATCGAAACGATTTATACTCAAGAAGAAGCCGCTCGTTTAGGAGCAGATGAGACGTGCAGTTTTTTAGTTGAAGCAAAGAAAGGGTATTATTTTATTAGCAATAGTAACGGTTCATTTTTAGAAGAAATTAAAACTAATGAAGAAACTCCTTTTCATAAAGGAACACATGGGTATAGCCCCAAAAAAGAAAACTACGAAACCACATTATTTATTTCTGGACCAAGTATAAATGCGGATGCACGAATACCTGTAGCTCGTTTAATTGATGAAGGACCAACTTTTTTGCATGCAATGGGGTTGAAATTTCCACAGGCTGTTGATGGAAAGGTTTTAAAGGGATTATTTAATTAGCGAGGTGAGAGCAGTGGAAATAGGAAAAGAACGGTTTAAATACACAAAAATAGAAAAAAGTTGGATTTTACAAGATTGGGCTAACTCAGCCTATTCGATTATGATTACTACAGCTGTTTTTCCGTTGTTCTTCAAAGCAGTTTCTGAAGGAGCGGGTGTGAGTGCGGTAAATTCAACTGCTTATTTGGGGTATGCTAATGCAATTGGAACTTTAGCCGTTTCGCTGTTAGCGCCTATATTAGGTGCAATTGCTGATTATAAAGGTTACCGAAATCCAATGTTTTCTTTAGCTACAGGATTGGGTATTATTGCGACGTTTAGTTTTGCATTTATTCCAGATGAGAACTGGTTGTTATTATTGATTATTTACGCGGTATCTTCGATTGGCTTTGGTGCAGCCAACATTTTTTACGATGCATCTTTAATTGATTCTACAACCTTAAATCGAATGGATCGTGTTTCTAGTGCAGGATACGGATGGGGTTACATTGGCAGTTCCATTCCATTTGTTATTTTTATTTTCTTTCAATTAACCCAAATTCTTCCTATTTCACAAACTGCTCTTATCAAAGGTGGATTTGCAGCAACGGCTCTTTGGTGGTTTATATTTACCATTCCTTATTGGAAAAATGTCGAACAAAAAACGTATATAAAAAAACAACCACATGTTGTTAAAAATAGTTTTTTGAGATTGTGGGAGACGATTAGGAATATCCGTCAGTATCGTAATGTTTTTTTATTTTTAATTGCTTATTTTTTCTATATTGATGGAGTAGGAACTATTTTTAAAATGGCAACTGCTATCGGTGCAGATGTCGGACTAATGGCCAATGATTTGATTGTGGTGATGCTAATCTGTCAATTTGTAGCATTCCCATTTTCTATTTTATATGGAGTATTAGCGGGTAGATTTGGCAATAAAAAAATGATTTATGTAGGAATAGCTACCTATACATTTATTTGTATTTTTGCATTATCGTTAGATTCATTATTAACGTTTATTATATTAGCTGTTCTTGTAGGAACAGCACAAGGTGGGATTCAATCGCTTAGCCGTTCTTTATTTGGTCAGTTGATTCCTAAAGAAAATGCAAATGAATTCTTTGGTTTTTATAATATTTTTGGTAAATTTGCAGCAGTGGTCGGACCGCTTTTAGTTGGAATTATCTCTCAACTAACGGGAAATTCATTAAATGGTGTATTTGCATTGATCGTTCTTTTTATTATTGGAGGATCCGTTCTTTACTTTGTGGAAGAACCTGTTCGTGAAATAAATTAATCGATACAAAATGATTTTAGATAGCCACTTTAGCTATTTAAAATCATTTTTTTATATTGCACTTCTATTATGGTTAAAGTATGATGAGAAAATATAAGATGAGTGCGTAAAAGCGGAAAGTAGGAATCCATTTGAATAGTATTGATATGCATTGTGATGTTCTTTATAAAATGCAAGTGAACCAAGGTAGCTTAGATTTTAAAGATTCAAATCAATTAGAAGTAAATCTTAAACGCTTGAAAGAAGGAAAGGTTAAAGTTCAGGCTTTTGCTATTTTTATCGAACCAAGTCTGCCATCAGATCAGCAATTTGCAGCGGTTTTAGAACAAATTGCATTTTATCAAAATGACGTACTTGGTAAACATCCTGAAGTAAAACAAATAAAAAAATGGTCGGATATTCATGAGTTGAAAGAGAATGAAATAGGATCATTTCTCACTCTTGAGGGTGTGTCTTCTATTGGGAATGATTTGGATAAGTTAGAGTATTTGTTGGATGCGGGAATACTATCAGTAGGATTGACTTGGAATCCAGCTAATCTTGCAGCTGATGGAGTTGGGGAACCAAGAGGCGGTGGATTGACAACATTTGGCTTTGAAATCGTCAAACGCTTGAATGAGAGGAAAGTCTTCACTGATGTTTCTCATCTTAGTGTTCAAGGATTTTGGGATGTCATGAAGCATGCGAGTTATCCTATTGCTACTCATTCGAATGTTTTATCTTTATGTAGTCATGTGCGAAATTTAAATGATGATCAGATCAAAGCGATGGTTGAACGGGATGCAATGATTCATGTTATTTTTAATCCAACATTTACGATTGAAGATGGAGAAAACAATCTAGTAACAATAGCAGATTTGATTCCTCATGTTGAACGGTTGGTGGAGTTAGGTGCCGTTAACACTATCGGTTTCGGTTCAGATTTTGACGGCATCAGCACGTACATTGAAGGATTGTCGCATGCTGGAGAAACCCAAAATTTTATACAAGCATTACTTGAAAGGTTTACTGAAGAAGAAGTTCAGGGTTTTGCTTCTAAAAACTTCTTGAACCATTTACCAAAATAAAAAAAGTTCAACAGCAAAAAATGCTGTTGAACTTTTTTGTATAGATATAGGATTAAATTAGAATAGTAAATTAGTCGATAACATACGCATCTTTATAGCTATATCTAGCACCTACTGAATTAATGTTGATATTTTTGATTTTAGGATTTCGCAACATGGCTTCACCTTTTTGATATAAGGGAATAAGTGCCACATCATCTAAAGCAATTTGATGAGCTTTCAACATGTCAGTCCATCTTAAATTAGCCTTATTTGCATGAATTCCTTTAGCATCATCAATTAATTGATCCACTTCTGCGTTTGAGTAGCCTCCATTGTTATAAGAAGACGTGCTATACAATACGTCTAACATGATCATTGGATCTGAAACATATCCGCTCCAACCAGATGAAATCAAATCAAAATCACCTGCCGCAGCTTTAGCTAGTCTAGCACTGAAGGGAACATTTAGGAGGGTGATGTTTACACCTTCTAAATTATTTTGTAATTCTCCTTGTAGATACTCCATAACTCGCTTACTGGTTTCATCATCATCCCCAAGTAATTCCAATTCAATCGTATCTACTCCAAGCTCAGATTTTGCTTCCTCTACTAACGTTTGGGCTTTGGGCAGGTCATAAGTATAAAAATCTCCGGCTTCTTCAGCAAACTCAGTACCTGATTCTGGATTTTTAACAAAGTGATCTGGAACCAATCCAGTGATGAGTAAAGAACCATTATTTAAGATGACTGAAGTCAATTCTTCACGGTTGATAGCTAGTGCTAATGCTTTTCTGAAGGTTTCATTTTTTAAATAGGGGTTGTCCGATTGATTGACTTCTAGGTAATTGGTTCTTGAAAAGTACTCAACTGTGTAACTAGGATTTTTTTGAAATTGTTTAGCATATTCACCAGATAATAACGCATTGTCTACATCGCCTTTTTCAAATAAGTTTACTCCAGTGGACACATCTTTAATGACTTGATTCGTAATTTTAGTTAAATGAACATTTTGTGCATCCCAATAAGCTGGGTTTTTTTCATAATTCCAGCTTTCATCCAATCCGTTATCCCAATCAGATAGTAAGAAAGGGCCGTTGGTTAGAGTTGTTTCGCTACTAGTGCCATATTGATCACCAGCATTTCTTACAAATGCTTCATTTTGTGGAAAAAACGACACAAATGACATAAGAGAAGGGAAGTAAGCAATAGGTGTTTCAAGTGTGACTTCTAAAGTTGTCTCATCCAATGCTTTAACTCCAAGTTCTTCAAGCGGAAGTTGTTTTGCCATGATGTCAGAAGCATTTTTTATATCTTCAAATAAGTACGCATAAGCTGCACCAGAAGTGGGGTCAACATTTCTACGCCACGAAAACACAAAGTCATGTGCAGTAACAGGTTCGCCATTTGACCATTTAGCATCGTCTCTTAAATGAAAGGTATAGGTTAATCCATCTTCTGAAATCTCTTCACTTTCAGCTAAGGCAGGGATTGGCTCATTATTTTCATCTAATCGATAAAGTCCTTCAATAAACTGATTAACGCCAGCAAAAGTAATATTTTCAGCAACTAAAACAGTGTCTGTTGTTGCTAATTCACTTTCTACAGTTAAGTGCATGACTTGTTCAGAAGCAAGGACAGCCTCTGACGATTCTTTCTTTTCAGCAAGTTTTTCGTTTGATCCGCAAGCACTTAAAAAAAATAGTAAGGTAAAAACTATCAAGCGTGATGTTTGTTTCTTTGTATTCATATTTATTTCCTCCAAAAACGTATTAAACAGTTTATTTCTCAACTTACCAATTTTAATACTAGAATAAAAAACGTGCAAGTTCTCATTATTCAGTAGGCATTTTTTAATGACAATGGTTTCTGATTCGTTTTTTTTGAAAGGTGATACGGAGTTTTGTATACTACTTATTATACGAACATGAAAAAAGTGAGGGTAAATCAACATGCCGAAAATAGAACGTAAAGAACATGACGTTATTCCTGACAAAGAAGAAGATATTGAAATCAAAAGTGGACGATTTCGCTTGTATTTTCAAAATCGTTACACATTGATATCATTAACAAATGATATCTTAACAGGTATCTTTTATATGATAGGAAGTTTAGCAACGTTAACACCTATTCCAGATGTTTATGGAACTTATCTTTATCTAATAGGCGGATTTTTTCTGACCGCGCGACCAATTCTGAAAATTTTCCATAATGTCTTTATTTACGACGATGAAAAACTAGCTCAAAAAGAGGAGCAAGAAGCAAAGGAAAAAGAAGAAAAAGAAGCAGATGAAGAAGAAAATGACCCAGAAGAAGAGCAAGAATACAATGAAGAATATTATGGCAAAGATAATGATCAAGAATATGAAGAAAAAGAGCAAAAAAATGATGAAAAGTAACTAAATAAAAGATTGAACACTGAAGTTAAATTTAAAAGTGTTCAATCTTTTTTTGTTATCAACTTTGATAGAAAGGTCTTTTTGTCTTAATGGAAATATTTTCTTTAAAATAATGTTGACGGAAATGTTTTCATAGTATAAACTAACTGTAAATCTAAAAGAGAAGAGGAGAATGAGAAAATGAAAACGTTTTTTGAGAAAGCACAGCAATTTGGAAAATCGTTTATGCTGCCAATCGCAATTTTACCTGCTGCAGGATTACTTTTAGGAATTGGGGGATCATTATCTAATCCCAATACAGTTAGTGCTTATCCCGTTTTAGATGTAGCTTGGTTACAAGCTGTTTTTACCATTATGAGTAGTGCTGGAAATATTGTTTTTAGTAATTTACCTGTTATATTTGCAGTAGGGGTAGCCATCGGGTTAGCAAAATCAGATAAAGGGACAGCTGCATTAGCAGCGTTGATTGGCTACTTGGTTATGCATTCGACAATAAATGCTATTTTAACTATTACTGGATCATTAGCTGTAGATAATCTTGCTGCTGTTGGTCAAGGAAGCACATTAGGTATTCAAACACTTGAAACAGGAGTATTTGGTGGGATTATTGTTGGGATCTTAGCAAGTTATTTACACAATCGTTTTAATAAAATTGAATTGCCAACGTATCTTGGATTCTTTGGTGGTTCGCGTTTTGTTCCAATCATTACGTCATTCACAGCAATTATTTTAGGCGCTATTATGTACTTTGTATGGCCTGTATTCCAAGGGTTGATTACAAATGTAGGAGATGTGGTTAATGCTACTGGATATTTAGGAACATTCCTATACGGATTTATCCTACGTATGCTTGGACCTGTTGGATTGCATCATATTTTTTATCTTCCTTTTTGGCAAACAGCTGTGGGAGGAACAATGGAAATTGGCGGAGAACTTGTTCAAGGAACACAAAATATTTTCTTTGCACAATTAGCTGATCCAGCAACACAAGAATTTTTTAGCGGAACAGCACGCTTTATGTCAGGACGTTTTATCACAATGATGTTTGGTTTAGTTGGTGCTGCATTTGCCATCTATAGAACAGCAAAACCAGAGAATAAAAAAGTAGTTGGTGGGTTGATGTTATCAGCTGCCTTAACATCGTTTTTAACAGGAATCACAGAACCACTTGAGTTTTCATTTTTATTTATAGCACCTGCACTATATGTTGTACATGCTGTATTTGACGGACTTGCATTTATGTTAGCGCATATCTTTGAAATCACGATTGGACAAACTTTCTCAGGTGGATTTATTGACTTTATCTTATTCGGAGTCTTGCAAGGAAATGAACGAACAAATTGGATCATGGTTTTAGTTATTGGAGTAGTTTGGTTCTTCTTATACTACTTTACATTCACATTCCTAATTAAGAAGTTCAACTTCCAAACACCTGGTAGAACAGATAAAATAGAAGTAGCTGGAAACAAAACTAAAGTAGAAGGTCGTGCGCTAGATATTATTAATGGTCTTGGTGGCGAAGAAAATTTAGTGAATGTTGATAACTGTGCAACAAGATTACGTGTTACAGTTAAAGACGAATCTTTAGTGAATGAAGAACTATTAAAAGAAACTGGAAGTCAAGGACTGATCAAAAGAGGAAATGGTATTCAGGTCGTTTATGGTCCACAAGTGTCGGTTATAAAAAATGAAATTGAAGAAATGTTAGGAGACGAATAAAATGAATATGTTAGATAAAGTTAAATCAGAATTAATTGTTTCTTGCCAAGCGTTAGATAATGAACCTCTGCATAGCTCATATATTATGGGAAGAATGGCAGTCGCTGCTGAAGAAGGCGGAGCAAAAGGCATTCGTTCAAATTCAAAAGAAGATATTATTGAAATTAAGAAAAATACTGAGTTGCCAGTTATCGGAATTGTAAAAAGAGATTATGATGATTCAGAAGTTTTTATTACGGCAACGATGAAAGAAATCGATGAATTAGCTGAATCTAAATGCGATATGATCGCTTTAGATGCTACAAGTCGTGTTAGACCAAATGGCGAAACACTAGAGTCATTTGTTCAAGCTATTCGTGCAAAATATCCTTCAATTTTATTAATGGCTGACACTGCAACTATTGATGAAGCGATTGAAGCAGAACGATTAGGCTTTGATTGTGTCTCTACTACTTTAATGGGGTATACTAAAGAATCACAAGGTGACAATATTGCGGATAATGATTTTGAACGCTTAAAGATCATTTTAGAATCCGTGAAAGTTCCTGTCATTGCTGAAGGACACATAGATACACCAGAGAAAGCTAAGAGATGTAAAGAACTGGGTGTTCATTCTATCGTAGTAGGAAGTGCGATCACTCGTCCTCAATTGATTACGGCTGAGTTTGTTGGAAAAATGAAAGAAGTAAAATAAAAGTATAAATTAAAAAGTTAGTAAGAAAGTGGGGTTAATGCCACTTCCTTACTAACTTTTTTTATTTTAGTGTGAATCTATAGCAGATAACGTTTTTTTACGGTTATTTTTATAAGATTTATTTTCTAACAAAACATAGCACAATACATCTAAAATAAAATGAATTGGCAATTGGCTGTTGATAAATTGGTCATCCGGAATAGACGTTCGACCTGAAGCAAATAGTACTTGATCGGCAATAGCTGTTAAAGGTGTGTGATTTTGATTGGTAATGACAAAAACGGTAGCGTGTTCTTTTTTTGCTATCGTACAGGCATCAATGACGGCTTGTGTTTGTCCATAATTCGAAATAGCTATCATCAAATCATATTTTTTTAACAATACAGCGTCCATTAACATCATATGGGGATCTGTTACGACGTCAACGATCAAGCCCATTCTAACTAATCGATACTTCAGTTCCATAGCACTCAATCCTGAATTCCCTACTCCACAAATTAAAATCTTATTGGAAAGATGAATCGCTTCCACAAAATCGGTAATTTGTTGCGTTTCAATCAGTTGAGATGCAGAGTTGATCAACTGTGTATAGTAACTGGCAATTTTAACAGGTACTTGTAAGGGTACTGGGTTCTCACCTAATTCTTGCGTTACAAATGTTTTAAATTCACTAAAATTTCGATAATGTAATTTTGAACAAAAACGAGAAATAGTAGCATTGGAAGTCTCTGTTAAACGTGAAAGATCTTTAATATTCCAAGACTCCACATCATTTTTATTTTCTAGTATAAATGCGGCTACGTGTTTTTCTTTTTTTGATAGTAGCGGATAATTTTGATTGATTCGATTAGAAAGATCAAGATTGTTTGTCATAAGTAAAATAACCTGCCTCTAAGTCCTTTTTTTTAAGGATACCATTTATAACGGGTGTTTACAAAAGGCAATTTGTTATTTTTTCTTTAAATCCAACTGAAACAAACAGTATAAAATAATTTAAGTGCGATCACTCCTTATTGAAGCTGGTCTAACCAATTAATAGCAGCTTGATAGACACGCTTTCCAACAGGATTAGAGGTATCTGAATCGAAATCATGCGGCAATCCTAGCACGGGATGAAACTTTACGTTAGGAATGATTTGAGAGAGCTGCTGTGAAACACTATAAGGTACATCTTGATCAGCAGAACTAGCCGTTAGAAAAACAGGAGGCAATTTTTTTAATTCCACTTCGTTGAGACTGTAGTTGCTTAACAAAGATCTATCTGACAATAACAACGACAACCAAAAACCCGTTTGCCTAGCTCTAAGGTATATGGGAAACCGGTCTTGAACAGAGGCGTTTGCTAGGCGTGTAGTTTTTATCAAATGAGATATACTACTACTGGTTACTTTAGGAAATTGATTGTAATAAGAACTAGGATTAGTAAAGCTAGTTTCTATTAGCGAAGAATAACCATAAAAACTTATGATACCTTTTGGAGAAATAGGAAGTAATTGTTTAGAAAGCAAAAAACTAAGATAGGCACCAGCAGATCTTCCGAATAAAACGTAATCTGATGAGTGCAATTTCAAAGTATCTTTAGCATGAGTATTAAACCAATCGATTCCTTCTAATAAAGTCTCTACTATAGTAGGTAAAGATACTTCGGGAGCGAGTGGGTAATCGATTGTTAGGATTGAATATCCTGCAGTTAAAAACATTTCACGATAAAGAATGGGAAGATCATCTCTTTCTCCATAAATAAGGGCACCACCATGTAAATAAAGAAGTGTACAGTGTTTGTCAGATTCAGAAACAGCTGGAAAAAAAGTCATTTGTAAAGAAAAATCGTTATCTTTAACATAAGTATAGATAGTAGACATTAGCGTCATCCTTTCATAAGTAAGTAAAGTTCAGTATGTTAATAGTACAGAAAAAAATTATTATTACAAACTGTTTATCTTGCACAAAAAGACTATTCAAATTGTCAGTTATGATAGTGTTATAGAATTTAGAAACGCTTACAATGAATATATGATAAGAAATCAAGGAGGCAGAAATGATGGATATTAAAACACTGTTAAAAGAAAATATTGATTTATTTACAAGTATTGGAAATGATCCTACAGGTGGCATGACTCGCTTGTTGTATTCAGATTCTTGGTTAGAAGTACAAAATCAGTTGAAAGCAACCTTAGAAGAAAATGGAATGACGACTCATTTTGATGAGATTGGAAACTTATTTGGACGCTTAGAAGGATCAACGTATCCAGAAGAAACTATTTTGTCAGGTTCGCATATTGATACAGTTGTGAATGGCGGTAACTTGGATGGACAATACGGAATCATTGCTGCCTACCTAGCTGTACACTATTTAAAAGAAACTTACGGTCAACCCTTGCGTTCATTAGAAGTTATCTCAATGGCTGAAGAAGAAGGTAGTCGCTTTCCAATGGCATTTTGGGGCAGTAAAAATTTTGTTAATGAAGCTAACAAAGAAGAGGCTAATGAAATGGCTGATTTTAAAGGGGTAAAGTTTGTTGATGCTATGAAAGCATGCGGATTTGATTTCAAACCTGAAACAGCCACTAAAAGAACGGATATTAAAGCATTTCTTGAAATACACATTGAACAGGGAAATGTATTAGAAAACAAGAAACTCCAAATTGGTGTTGTAAACAGTATTGCAGGTCAGAGACGCTATACAGTTACTTTAAAAGGGGAAGCAAATCATGCGGGTACCACTCCAATGGGTTACCGAAAAGATGCTGTATATGCATTTAGTAAAATTTGTTCAGAAGGGATTGTTAAAGCAGAAGAAGTTGGAGATCCTTTGGTACTGACCTTTGGGAAAGTCGAACCTAAACCAAATACGGTCAATGTTGTGCCAGGTGAAGTATTGTTTACAATCGATTGCCGTCATACAGATAAAGAAGAGCTAAAGGACTTTACTGAATCCCTAGAAAAACGAATGCAAGAAATCGCTGAAGAGATGGGGATGACAATCGATATTGACCTATGGATGGATGAAGCTCCAGTTCCAATGGATGAATCAATCGTTTCAGTTATTGAAGAAGCCGTTAAAAGTGAAAACATTGATTACCTGATCATGCATAGTGGTGCAGGTCATGATTCACAGATTATTGCGCCACACTATCCTACAGCCATGATATTTGTTCCAAGTATCAAAGGGATTAGCCATAACCCAGCTGAAGAAACTAAGTTAGAAGATTTAGTTGCAGGAGTTAAAACTTTGGCAGGAGCTTTGTATCAGTTAGCTTACAACTAAAAAGAATGGGTGATAAGAATGGGTTACAAAAATAATATACAAGGGTATAGAGACGGATTACTTGAGTCACGTTCCGTTATTAAGAGACAAAATTATGCGTTGATTCCACATGATGGATTAGTAAAAAATGTTGTGCCAGGATTTGAAAATTGTGATCTAACGATACTTGCTTCACCAAAACTTGGAGCAAACTTTGTTGATTACATTATTACCTTGCACGAAAATGGTGGAAATACACAAGGATTTGGCGAAGATGGCGTCGAAACGTTTGTTTATGTTATTGAAGGAGCTTTAAAAGTAGGGGATGGTACCCAAGAACAAACTCTTATAGCTGGTGGATATGCCTATGTACCAGCGGATCTAAAAATGTATCTTGAAAATGCACAAACGCAAGATACAGAGATTTTCTTATACAAAAAACGGTATGAACCACTAGAAGGCCATGCTGCGCATACTTTATTCAATAATGTTGAACATCTTGAAGCGACAAATTATGAAGATATGGAAGATGTTCTCATATGGGATTTATTGCCCAAAGATTTAGGCTTCGATATGAACTTCCATGTTTTATCCTTTAAACCAGGCGCCAGCCATGGTTACGTCGAGACACATGTGCAAGAGCATGGTGCGTATATATTATCTGGTCAAGGAATGTACAACTTAGATAATGAATGGATGCCAGTAGAAAAAGGCGATTATATTTTCATGGGTGCGTATAATCCACAAGCAGCCTATGCTGTTGGTCGCAACGAGTCATTGAGTTACGTTTACTCTAAAGATTGCAATCGCGATCCAAAAATTTAAAGGGAGGGTGAATGAATATGAAAGAAAATACAGTAATTGTACCCTCTTCGGATCTGCATCAATTGATCAAGGTCAAACTTGAAAAAGCAGGATTATACACGGAACAAGCTCAAGAAGCAGCCAATCATTTAGTATTTGCTGATGCCTGCGGAATCCACTCACATGGAGCCGTTCGTGTAGATTATTATGCAGAACAAATCGCTAAAGGTGGCGTTACATTAGATCCGCAAACGTATTTTGAAGTAACAGGACCAAGTACAGCTATTTTCCATGGGGATAACGGAGTAGGCCAATTTATAGCAAATAATGCATTAGCAGAAGCGATTCCATTAGCTAAAGAATCTGGAGTCGCTGTAGTAGGAATATCAAAAATGAGTCATAGTGGTGCACTATCTTACTATGTCAAAAAAGCAGCTGAGCAAGATCTGATTGGCATTTCAATGTGTCAATCTGACCCAATGGTTGTGGCATTCGGAGGAACAGAAAATTATTATGGGACCAACCCGATTGCGTTTGCAGCTCCCCGAAAAACGGGTGCTCCTGTAGTCTTTGATATGGCGACAACCGTTCAAGCCTGGGGAAAAATTCTAGATGCACGGTCAAAAAATTTAGAAATCCCTAACACTTGGGCAGTAGACAAAGATGGCAAACCGACAACAGATCCACATGCTGTAAATGGCTTGTTACCGATTGCCGGACCAAAAGGATACGGCTTGATGATGATGGTTGATGTCTTGTCTGGAATTCTTTTAGGACTGCCGTTTGGAAAACACGTCACTTCTATGTATGACAAAATTTCTGAAGGGCGTGACTTAGGGCAATTATTTATATTGATTGATCCAAAGCGCTTTACGGACCTCGATCTATTTAAAGAAAAAATGGATCAAGTGGTTTCAGAATTGCATGAGACGAAACCTGCTGATGGTTTTGAACAAGTATATTATCCAGGGGAACTCAGTCAATTAAATTACGAAAAGTACCAAAAAGAAGGCATTCCGATTGAAAAAAGTATTTATGACTACTTAACAAGCGAAACTGTTCATTTTGATCAGTATGGCGGGAAAAGTGCATTTGCTGACTAAATAATTACAAAATGAGAAAGAGGGGCCACAATATGTTAACGACGATTATAAAAAACAATAGTTACCAAGATTCGATTGTCCTAATGCTATTAACGAATAAAATCAATACAGTTGAAGGCGTAAATAATGTGTCAATTATGATGGGAACACCTGCTAATAAAGACATCTTTAAAACAGGAGGTCTTTATACTCCAGAATTAGAAAAAGCATCAGCTAATGATATGGCTGTCGTTCTAGATGTTAAGGACGAATCTGTTGTTCCTAACGTCATGGAAGAGATTGATGTATTTTTAGAAGAACAATCTAAAGGTATGGATAACAGTGACACTCAAGAATCTGTCCGGACATGGGATAAAGCTATCAGTTTATCTAAAGATGCGCCAGTGGCCTTAATCTCTATACCAGGGACACATGCACCTTTAGAGATTGAAAAGGCTTTGGATGAAGGCAAGCATGTATTTTGTTTCAGTGACAACGTTTCGATTGAAGATGAAAAACGCTTAAAGCTAAAAGCACATGAAAAAGGATTATTATTAATGGGACCAGATTGTGGTACAGGTATCATCAATGGCATTCCATTAGCCTTTACAAACGTTGTTCGAAAAGGAGCTGTTGGAATTGTAGGAGCTTCCGGAACAGGTATCCAAGAAGTTTCAACGATCATTCATAAACTGGGTGGTGGTGTAACGAATGCGATTGGAACAGGAGGACGTGATTTAAAAGAAGAAATTGGCGGAATCACATTGATGGATGGAATTGTCACACTTGAAAATGATCCGGATACTGATGTCATTGTCGTAATCTCAAAACCACCTGCTCCAGCTGTTCGCGAAAAAGTGTTAGCACTCTTACGTAAAATCACTAAACCTGCAGTAACGATTTTCTTGGGTGAAAAGCCGATGTATCACGAAGAAAATCTTTACCATGCGTATACATTAGAAGAAACAGCTAGAATTGCAGTTCAACTACTAAACAACGAAGCTGTATCTGTTGAAGAGCAAGCCTTAGAACTTCCAGAAGTAGCTTTTTCATCTGATCAAAAATATATTAAAGGATATTACTCAGGTGGAACACTAGCCAATGAAGCTGCGATGCTGATAAAAGAAGGACTAGAATTAACCGGTAGTGCTGATAAAAAAGAAGGCTTTATTTTAAAAGATGCGGGATATGAAATCATTGATTTAGGTGATGACATCTACACGCAAGGAAAGCCACACCCGATGATTGATCCAGATAAACGAATTGAAATGATTGAGCAAGCTGCAGATGATTCTGAAACCGCTATTATTTTATTGGATATTGTGTTAGGTTATGGAGCGCATATCGATATGGCTACTGAATTAGCTCCAGCGATTAAGAAAGCACAAAATAAAGCTAAAGAAACTAACAAACAGTTAGTATTTATTGGAGCAATCGTTGGAACGGATGAAGATCCTCAAGATATCAAAAAACAAAAAACGATTCTTGAAGAAGCAGGCGTTATTGTTGCTGACAGCAACAACCAAGCCGTCCGTATGGCGTTAAAATTAGTTTCTATCTCATTAGACGAGGTTGAAAAAACCATTCAAACGGTCGAAGCACCAGCTTTTGAAGAGGAATTGATCCCATCAGAACAAATGATGGATATGTTAAGAACAAAAACCTTCTTAAACATTGGTTTACGTAGCTTTTCTGATGCTATTCGTGAAATGGGAGGTACTTCTATTCAATTCGATTGGCGTCCAGCAGCAGGTGGGAATGTAACGTTACAAAAAGCACTGTATTTCTTGAAAAATTACACGAATGAGAACAACTAAGGGAGGAAATGAACAATGAATTACCAAACAATCGATGAAGCTAACCAGGCTGTTATTTCTAAAATTGTAGCTGGATCACCTTTCTTATTAGATGTGGTTCCAGCAAATACCGTTATTAAAGAATTTAATGAAGGAAAAGTATTACTCCATGCAGGTCCTCCGATTACTTATGATAAGATGGTTGATCCTATCCAAGGCGCATGTATTGGTGCAGTATTATTTGAAGGATGGGCAGAGAATGAAACAGACGCCCGTACGTTACTTGAATCTGGGGAAGTGACATTAATGCCATGTCACCACGTAAACGCAGTAGGACCTATGGGAGGCATTACTTCAGGAAACATGGCTGTCTTAGTTGTTGAAAATCGTACGGATGGTAACGTTGCTTATTGTACGATGAATGAAGGAATAGGAGCTGTTTTACGCTTTGGTGCTTATTCTGACGAAGTAGTCACTCGTCTGCATTGGATGCGTAATGTGCTTTGTCCAGTACTAAGTAAAGCATTAAAAACAAAAGAAAGTGGTTTGAATATTAATGTAATGGTTGCTAAATCCATTGCAATGGGCGATGAATTTCACCAACGCAATATTGCAGCATCATTAGTATTTTTAAAAGAAATGGCACCTAGTATTGTTGCATTAGAGAATGATCAAAAAGAAAAAGAAGAAGTTATTACATTCTTAGCAGACACTGACCAATTTTTCTTAAATATTATGATGGCTGCAGCTAAAGCAGTAATGGATGGGGCACGCATGATCCAAGAAGGAACTGTGGTAACTGCAATGTGCCGGAATGGATATGAATTTGGTATTCGCATTGCCGGAATGGGTGATGAATGGTTTACAGGTCCTGTTAATACGCCACAAGGATTATACTTCTCAGGATTCAGCGAAGCAGATGCTGCACCAGATATGGGAGATAGTGCAATTACTGAGACGTTTGGGGTTGGGGGAATGGCGATGATCGCTGCTCCTGCAGTAACACGCTTTGTAGGTTCAGGTGGTTTCCAAGACGCTTTAAATACCAGTAATGAAATGAAAGAAATCTGTATTGATCAAAACCCTAACTTTACTGTTCCAACATGGGACTTCCAAGGGATTTGTTTAGGAATTGATGCAGCTAAAGTTGTAGAAACAGGGATCACTCCGGTTATTAATACTGGGATCGCTAATAAAAAAGCTGGTTTAGGTCAAATAGGAGCCGGAACGGTTCATCCTCCTATTGATTGTTTTGAAAAAGCTGTTTTAGCTTATGCTAAAAAACTTGGTTTTAATGAGTAAAATTTAAAAAATGCGTGAACACAGGAGGGACCACGATGTTTGAAAAAGCTGTTTTATTTGATGAGGCATTAAGAGAAACGTTATTTTCAACTAGTGAGTGGTCTGTCCAAAGTGTGTTCGACAAAAGCATTAATCTGCAAAATGAAAAAAAAAATGAACTGATTTTAGTTTGTGGCTTAGATTATCCCAAACTACCACAGGCCATTTATGTTGAAAAAGAGTGTTTACAAACGTTAATCAAAACCACAATGAAAAATGATAGTGTAGAAATTGCCGATGGTTGGGTCAGAATAGGCAATACTCAACTGAGTCTGCACAATTCCGATCACTACTCTTCAGTTTTTGAAGGTGAGAGTAAATTAAATTCAGCTAGTGTTGAAAAATTATTCCATTATCTGCATCAAGTAACGGATTTGAACGGGTTTTCTTTTTCCTTAAGTGAACTAGGGTACGCAAAAGACTTTAACAGTAGATGGGAATTGGATGCATTAAAAAAAATAGCTTGTGGAAATGAACGAGAACAGACGAGTGGTCTGGACTATTTGTTAGGTAGAGGGAAAGGACTCACCCCTTCTGGAGATGATATGTTGATCGGTTGCTTAGCAGCAGATCTCTTTTATAAAAGGCTGAATTCTATCTTTAAAGAAACGTTAAAACTAAAGTTATATGGAGAACCGGTTCGTACCACTACTGTAAGCATCCATTATTTAAATTGTGCGCTTCAGAAAAAATGGAATGAACCGATTCATCATTTAATTCAAGTCTTATCAAAAGAGTCAACTGAAAATGAAATCGAAGAAGTCATCCAAAGCATTATTAGAATTGGTCATACTTCTGGATTGGATATGTTAACAGGATTTGCAGCAACTATAATGTTATTTGGTAAAATTAAGGAGGAAGAAAATGGCTAAACGTGTAGTGATCGCTTTGGGAGGAAATGCAATATTACGACCAAACCAAGAAGCGCTTTATGAAAACCAGTTAGAAAATGTGAGAACAAGTGCAGAATTGATTGCAGAAATTGATAAATTAGATTATGAGATCGTCTTGACTCATGGAAATGGTCCACAAGTTGGGAATATACTTCGTCAAAATGAAGAAGCAAAAGATGTTGTGCCCCCATTTCCTTTAGATGTATGTACAGCAGAATCTCAAGGTTTTATAGGGTATATGATGGAGCAATCTCTAAAAAATGTATGGATCCAAAAAGGTCTAACCAGCAATATCGTTAATTTATTAACACAAACAGAAGTTTCACCTGATGACAAAGCTTTCCAAAACCCAAACAAACCAATTGGTGTATTTTATTCTATTGAAGAAGCCGAAAAAATGAAGAGTGAAAAAGGTTGGACGATGATGGAAGATGCTGGTCGTGGATATAGAAGAGTCGTACCATCGCCACAACCCTTAAAAGTTCACGGTGTAGAGTCTATCCTTACACTCTTAAAGCAAAATACAGTTGTTATTGCAGCTGGCGGAGGCGGAATCCCAGTAGTTCTAGGTGAAGACAATCAGCTTAGAGGGATTGAGGCTGTTATTGATAAAGACCGTACAGGTAAAAAATTAGCAGAGCAAGTTGACGCCGATGTTTTTATGATGCTAACGGATGTACCAAATGTTTACATTAACTATGGGAAATCAAATCAAGAACGGTTAGATGAAATTACTATCGAGGAAGCTCAAAAACACCTAACAGACGGTCAATTTGCTGCTGGGAGTATGGGACCAAAAATGGAAGCAGCCATTGATTTTGCTAAAAAAGGAAAAATAAGTATTATTTGTTCACTTGAACAAGCTGCTGATGCTGTAAAAGGAAATGCTGGAACACGAATCGTTGGAATCAACTAGAATAGATAACTCGAAATGGTTAGAAAAATAAAGAGGTGGAGACAACTAAACAGTCTCCACCTCTTTATTTATTTGGTTCTATAATTTTTAGTATTGATAGTTAAGTTAACTTAATGACGCGAATTTATTTCTGAAGGAATAAGGGTTGCTTGTAGCCATGTAAAGGATTCAATGCGAATTACAAAACGTTAGCGTTTCAGCTATTACGTTTTGTTTGAGGCTTGAAAGTCTGAAGATGCCCTTGGCTTCAGACGATCCCATGGCTTTTCACAAGCAAAACCGTCTATTCCGGAAGAAATTTGTTTTATTCTATCCACCCCATTTGATGAAGAGCCATTTATTAAAGTCTAATATTCCGTATCTTTCTGTGATAGAGAAAGAGCTAAACGTAAGCTCAAACTAGTAGTGGGATCAGCAATAGGAGTACCAAGGATCGTTTCGCAGTGATCAATACGGTATTTGACCGTATTGCGATGGATGAATAATTTTTTAGCGGTTTTCGCAATTTCACATTGAAAATCAAGATAAGCTTGCAATGTTTTTCGCAATTCGATGAGCGAATCTTCTTTTGGATAAGCCAGTTCCTTTAAAATCGATTGACAAAAGTAATGTACTTCCTCGGATTCTATACGTTCAAATAAATTAATCATTCCTCGGTGGTGGTAATAATAAAAAGTAGGTTGATGATCCATGGTAGAAGATTCTTCATACGCTAATTTTGCTTCAATATAAGAATTTCCAATCTTATCTACAGTTTCATGTGCACTTCCAAATGAAAAAGCTAATTGTATTGGCAGTGCTTCACTGAGGTCTTTTAGTGTGGCCCCCAGTATACTCTCTATCTCTTCTTGTTTCTTTTGAAAGAGGATAGCTAGATGTGTCGTATTTTTTAATCGGAAAACAACGGTATCTCTAACAGCAGCAGGTAAGGTTTCATCTAACCATTGAGCAGCAAGATTTACCATCTCTTCTTGATAGGCAAAAGGAGTGCTACTAACGCTTTTATTTATACAATTAACATAAACAACTTGATAGTAGTTAGAGCGTTGCATGCCAAATTTTCTTCCCAAATCGATCCAATCTTTTTGTTTAGGTTGAGTTGATTGTTGAGTTTCAATCAACTCAGCAAAATAATCACTTTTTAGTATTTTTAAGGATTCGTCTACTTTTTCATTTTTAAAGATAATAAACGAGAGAACCAAACAAGCCTGATCAATAGCAAATTCAGATATAGGATACGGAATTTGTTCAGGCCGTAAAATTAACAGGTAAAAAGGGAAGTGGTTATTTGACTGAACAGGATAAACAGAAATTTGAGCTTCAATATCATCGGTATCTTTAATTAAAAACACATCTGTTTCGTTTGCTTTCCACTGGTGTTTTCGCTGAATGATTTGATTGACAAAATATTCGGCAGGTTTACTTGAATGACTGAAATGTTTTGAATGAGCAACGACTTTTCGAAATGGATCAAGCAAAATAACAGGCGTTTTAACTAATTTACCAAATTCTGCAATAAAACGAGCATAACTTGCATCATTCATTAAAAGGGTGGAAAACCGCTTTTGAATATCCAAAGCGTATGAAAGTTGCTCAGTTTTTGTATTCCATATATAATTTAATAATTGATGCAATAGAGAACCCAATGGAACGGTGTTTGGAATTTGGATAATTGGAAAGCTGAGTTCATTTGCATAGTCTAAAACAGATTGATCAATTTTATCTATAAAGCGTCCCACTTTAATACCTAAACCAGCAGAATTTGCTCGTTTAAGAGAATCGATTAAAGGAATAAGCTGAGTCTGATTATCTTTATAAATCATGGCTGTTGTAAGAATAAACGCGTTCTCAGGGATGTAAAATGCAACATCAGGCGTTTCTGTAATTTCTATGCTGTCAACCTTGTGTTCAAGATGGTTGATAGACGTTAAGGATTTTAAAGTTGAAAAGCGGGGAACAGCTAATAATTCTTTCATAATTGTCACAAAATCACCTCTTCTTTTTAGTTTAAAGGAAAGAAGCGTTTACAGCAATTATTTGTGCATTAAAAACAAGTTACTTGAAAATTTAGTTGAATTGCCCAATGAAGTTTTATTCTAATTTGGTATTATAGTCTAGAGATAATATAAAATATTGGTTCTACAATTTTTAGTATTGGTAGAATAATAAACAGATTGAGTTGAAATTTCTGGAGGAATAGGGTTGTTTGTAGCCCTGTAAAGCATTCAATACGAATTAAAGAGCGTCAGCGCTTTAGCGATTACGTTCTTTTTGAGGCTTGAAAGACTGAAGATGATAAGCTTCAGTCGGTGCCAAGGCTCTATACAAGCAAACCCGTTCATTCCAGAAGAAATTTTTTGAATCACCAATACTATTTAATTTAAAAAACAAAATAATGGGAGGCAGTTATATGTATAATGAATTGAATACACCTATTCGCACAATAATGACCCCAGGACCTGTGGAAGTACACCCGCGAGTAAGACAAGCGATGAGTACGCCGATTCTAGGACAATTTGATCCAGCATTTTTGAAAATTATGAATGAAGTTAGAGAAATGATTAAAGTACCTTTTGGAACAAAAAATAAACAAGCTTTTGCTATTGATGGAACTTCCAGGTCAGGCTTAGAAGCAGCTTTAATTGGGCTGATTGAACCTGGTGATAAAGTGTTAATACCCGCTTACGGTCGTTTTGCCTATCTATTAGGTGAAATTTGTGAACGTGCAAAAGCAGATATTGTATATGTAGAAAAAGAATGGGACAGTGCGTTTGAGCAAGGTCATGTTATTGAAGCAATTACTAAACATCAACCAAAAATTGTTGCCATGGTTCATGGTGAAACGGCTAATGGACAAGTACAAACTTTAGACCAAATTGGTGCTTATTGTAAAAAAGAAGGCATCTTTCTAGTAGTTGATACAGTTGCGACTTATGGTGGAGTTCCTGTAAAAGTAGATGAATGGGGAATTGATATTGCAATTGCCGGAACACAAAAATGTGTTGGAGTGCCTGCTGGCCTTTCATTGATCACCTATAATGATCGTGTAGAGAAAGTATTGACTGCTCGTTATCAAAAAGAATTAGGATTAAGTAAAGATTTCCGTAATGACAGACATATCAGCAGTAATTACTTTGATTTAAGCCAGTTACAACGCTATTGGGACGAGAACCGGATCAATCATCATACTGAAGCAACAAGCATGATCTACGCTTTACATGAAGGATTACGTATGATGATACAAGAAGGCCTTGAAAATGGTTATGAAAGACACCAATTAAATGATAAAGCTATTCAAGCAGGAATAAAAGCTATGGGGTTAGAATTATACGGTGACCTTGAAAGTAAAATGGCCACTGTTACTCCAATTCTTATACCTAATGGGATAGATGGTGAGGCTGTAAAAAATACATTGTTAGAATTATTTGGTGTAGAAATTGCCTCTTCATTTGGACCGTTAAATGGCAAGATATGGCGATTCGGAAATATGGGATTTAGCAGTCGCAGAGAAAATGTTCTACATGTACTAGGTGCATTTGAAGCAACACTCCTATACTATGGGGCTGACATTCAAACTGGAAAAGCTGTACAAGCTGCATTAGAAGTTTATCTTTCAGAAAAATAAATATTTGTGCTAACGTAAAGAAAAATTTTACAGCTAATAAATGGTTATATGACAAATAGTGTTGGTGCATCAAATTAAAATTTCTTCTGGAATGAACGGGTTTGCTTGTATAGAGTCATGAGACCGCCTGAAGCTTATCATCTTCAGGCTTTCAAGCCTCAAACAAAGCGTCAACGCTCTGTAATTCGCATTGAATCCTTTACACGGCTACAAGCAACCCCTATTCCTCTAAAAATTTTGTATAATCAATTTTAGAAATCTACCAATACTAAAAATTATAGACCCTAATAAATAATTTGAAAACAACTATAAGACTTATTTTATAGTTGTTTTTTTTAGACTAATCATAAACGGCATCATTTTGTATAGTTAGCACAAGTAACTTCATCTCTTTGTGAAAAATGCCAATGATTAGAAAAGTAATAACGCTTACAATTAAGGTATCAAACAAGGTAGAAGGGAGTTAATTATTTTTTTATAGCACTTATTAGTTGTATATAATAAATAGATGAATTTTTGTTAGAAAGAAATGGAGGAGAATTTACAATGGAAAAAACGGAGACTACCGCTAAAAATGGTATGGAGTACTGGAAGAAAATAATTATTTTACTATGTGCTGGGTGGGTGGCTATTTGGATCTATCGTGCAGCTTTAACACCTTTATATCCTCAGATAAATCAATCTTTAGGTGGAAATATTTCAGATACAGCATTAGGGTCTATTTCAAGTTTTTATTTCATGGGATATGTTTCAATGCAGATTCCAGCAGGTTTTTTAGTAGATAAAATAGGGAAGAAAAAAGTTTTGATTCCAGGATTCATTTTATTTGCGATTGCAGCATTTCTTGTTGCACAAGCATCGAGTTTAACAATGATTTATGTGGGCAGTTTGTTGGCTGGTGTTGGTACAGGTTCATTCTATGGAGCTGCATATTCTTTGACTGCACAAAATATTCCTCAAAACAAAAAAAGTTTTTCAACAGCTATTGTCAATAGTGGCTCAGCAGTAGGGTCTGGTTTAGGAATGATTTTATCCAGTTACTTAGTTGTTCAGTTAAAAATGCCTTGGCAGACTATGATGTATCTTTCTATTGTACTAATAGTATTTATGATTATAGCATTTGCTTCTGTGATTAGAAGCAGCAAATTAGAAAAAGAATATTTAGTTGAAACCACTGTTCAAGAAAAAGTAAAAGCTCCAAAAGAAAAAGTATCATTAAAAACTTTATTAGCTCCACGTATGTTGTTCTCATATATCTTATATTTTGCAACTTGTTATGCTTACTACATGACGGTTACTTGGTTACCGAATTTTCTAGCAACTGAACGTGGTTTTGAAGGAGCAGCAATTGGATTTTCTTCTTCATTAGTTGCATTTGCTTCAATTCCAGGAGCTTTAATTTTTAGTAAATTAGCAGATAAATATATGACACATAAAGTTAAGTTTATTGTAATCCTCGAGTTGTTAGCAGCAGGAATGTTATTGCTGACAGTACAAGCTACAAACTCAACCTTTTTACTAATTTCATTGATCATGTATGGTTTTTTAGGAAAATTAGCAGTAGAGCCAATAATTATTTCATGGCTTGGTGAAAATGCTCCATCTGTAGGGATTGGAACAACTCTTGGAGTGTTTAACTTCTTCGGAATGATGTCATCTGTAGTTGCTCCGGCTTTGACAGGTCTGATCTCGGATAATACTGGTTCAAAAGTATTAGGATTTTATATCTCAGTGGGATTATTAGTTATTGGATCGTTATTATTCTTAATGGCCAATTTATCAAAAAAACAAAGTACAATTAAAAAATAACTTATTCTTTTAAAAACTCTAAAGGTGTTAGTGATTTATGCACTAACACCTTTAGTTTTATAGTATAATTTTGTTAACGCTAACAAATGGAATTGCATCCTACTGGATAATATAAGAGGTGATTAATGATGGCAATAGTAAAAAAAATGAACATGACAAATCAGATCATGATAGCAATGGTATTAGGTATAGTTGTTGGACTTGCAGTAGGGCCGTCTATTGAACCAATAAAAATTTTTGGAGATATTTTTCTTAATTTAATCCAAATGTCTGTTGTAGTATTGGTTATGGGAGCTGTAATCGAAGCAGTTGGAGATTTAGATGCCAAAGGACTAGGTAAGCTAGGATTGAAAATGGCGATTTGGTTTATGGCTTCTACTTTTTTAGCAGCTGCACTTGGTATTGTTTTAGGATATATTATACAACCTGGAACTGGAGTAGAAGCTCAACTTAGTGGCACAGTGGTAGAAATCAGTAATAGCAGTTTAAGTGAAATTATTTTAGGTTTTTTTCCTACAAATATTATTGAGTCTATGGCAAATGCAAATATGATTCAAGTAATTGTGTTCGCAGTTTTATTTGGACTTTCAATTAGTATTGTTTCTACTAAAATGGATGTTTCGATTTTAAAGACAGGTATTAAGCAATTTAATATTATTATCTTACAAATTGTTAAAATGATCATGGTAATGGCACCTTTAGGAATCTTTTCTTTGCTTGCATGGGTAACAGGAACAATTGGAATAGCTGTAATTATTCCTTTAATTAAATTTTTAGCGGCGATGGCTATAGGCACGATTGTATTTCTGATTTTATGGATCATTATAACCGCAGCTTATGTTAAAGTTAACCCTTTAAAATTATGGAAAAAATTATCAAATATGACGCTTGTTGCATTTACGACGACCTCTTCAGCAATTGCCTTGCCTACAAAAATGGAAGATCAAGAAGTGAAATTGGGTATTAGTAAAAGAATTTCTAGACTGGTTGGTCCTCTTGGAATGGCTTTAAATAGTAATGGACTAGCCCTTTATTTATCTTTAGCCGCCATTACTTTAGCTCAGTTTTATGAAGTGCACTTTACATTGACGGATATGCTGCAAATAGTCGTTCTTTCAACTTTAGCTTGCCTTGGGACCGTAGTTGTTCCAGGAGGCGGACTTGTTGCATTAGCAATAGTTATACCCTCATTAGGCTTGCCTACAGAAAGTATTGCTTTATTGGCAGGCATTGATTGGTTCTCTGGAATGTTCCGTACAGTACTGAATGTTGATGCAGATGCCACAATTGCAATGATTCTTGCTTATGACGAAAAGGAATTAGATTATTCCATATTTAACGAAGAAAAAGTAAAGGAATAGTAAGACTTGTTTCTTATTAATGGGTGTTAGTGGATAAAATCACTGACATCTATTTTTATTTATAAATGAAAATAAAAATATTGTAGGGGCATCTATGCTCTTTATCAAAAGCTCATTGGAAAGATTTTGCAAGACAGATAAAGTAAGTCGTTCATGATACACTTAAATTAGAATGGTGACTAAATGTGAGTTAAATAAGTGACACACTACGTTAATTTAATAAGGAACAGCTATTAGGAGGAATTGATTTATGAGTTATGATTTGATCATAAGAAATGGTTTAGTAATTTTAGACAATGGTGAGGTAGAAACGGATGTAGCCGTAAAAGATGGTCAAATTAGTGCGATAGGTACTAACTTAGGAGAAGCCTTAGAAGTAATAGATGCTAAAGGATTGGTTGTAAGTCCAGGCATGTTAGATGCTCATGTTCATATTACAGATCCAGGTGGCAGTTACCGTGATGACTGGGAAGGTTACTTAACAGGAACAAAAGCAAGCGCTAAAGGTGGAGTAACATCTTTTATGGAGATGCCTTTAAATCAAGTTCCAGCAACTGTAGATCAAAAATCATTACAAATAAAATTAGATGCTGGTGTTGATCGATTAACAGTTGACGTTGCTTCATTCGGAGGGTTAGTTCCTTTTAACTTAGGCGATGGGATTCAAGAATTACACGATGGTGGAGTTGCAGCTTATAAATGTTTTATGGCAACCTGTGGAGATCGTTCAATTGAAGGAGATTTCATGAATTCGGATGATTACACGTTTTATGAAGGAATGAGACAAATTGCTAAAACAGGTAAAGTTTTAGCAATTCATGCTGAAAATGCCACAATTACAGATAGATTAGGTGAAATTGCTTATCAAAATGGTGAAACAACTTTAAAGGCTTATGCTAAAACTCGTCCAGTTTTTACTGAAGTTGAAGCCATCAGACGCGCCATTTTTTTTGCTAAAGAAACAGGCTGTCGTATCCACATTTGTCATATTGCTTGTCCAGAAGGTGTAGAGGAAGTAACACGTGCACGTAAAAAGGGCATAGATGTGACGTGTGAAACGTGTACCCATTATTTATATTTTGATGTAGCCGAGATAGATGCTATTGGACCAATTGCAAAATGTTCACCGCCAATCCGTGATAAAGAAAACCAAAATGGTATTTGGAAAAAATTAATAGCAGGAGAGATTGATTTTGTTACATCAGATCATTCTCCATGTACTCCAAATTTAAAAGATACAAACAATGCTTTTGAAGCTTGGGGCGGTATTGCAGGAGTTCAAAATAATGTGGATATTTTATATGATGAAGCGGTTCAAAAGCGTGGCATGTCATTGAAACAATTTGCTGATATCATTGCTACCAATCCTGCAGATCGCTATGACTTAAATACAAAGGGTCGAATTGCCATTGGTAAAGATGCAGATTTTGTTTTCATCAAACCCAACGCTCCGTATACATTAAAGACAGAAGATTTAGAATATAAAAATAAAATCAGTCCATATGTAGGTCGTGAAATTGGGGCTCAAGTAGTACGCACAATTTTAAGAGGTCAAACGATATATAGTCTTGAGGAAGGGGTTGTCGATACTAGACGGGGCAAATTTATATTTGTTAAACAATATAAGGAATAATAGATAGAAATCTGTCATTGTCCTTCTTTAACAGGATCAAGGTGTATGTCTTTTATCTTTCAGTAATGATCTTAGTAGGTACGACTATTTTTATAGAGTAGATTTTGTAGGCTAATCAATTTTTACTTTTCATCTAGAATGTTATACTAAATTTGTATTAGGATAACGAATACAACTAAGTTTAGAAAGGAACGGTGTTATTTTGAAAAAGTATGATGCGATTATTATTGGATTTGGACAAGGTGCTCGTACCTTGGCAACTAAGTTAACAGCGAACGATTGGAAAGTAGCATTGATTGAGAAAAATGAATTGATGTATGGTGGCTCTTGTGTAAATATTGGCTGTATCCCTACCAAAATTTTAGAACATGATGCAAGGGAGCAAAAAGATTATGCTACAGCATTAAAACGAAAAAATGAAGTGACCCAAAGAAATCGAAACACAGAGTTTACAAGCATGCAAAAAAATGAACAGGTTGATTTATACACTGGAACTGGCTCATTTAAATCGAATCATGTTGTGACTGTTGATTTAGGCGATAAAAAGGAAGAGCTTGAAGCAGAATATATTTTCATCGATACTGGTTCAGAAAGTAATTATCCGCCAATTGAAGGATTAAAAGAAACAAAAGGAATCTACAATAGCACTGAACTTCAATCGTTACCTGAAATGCCTAAATCATTAGGGATTATTGGAGCAGGGAATATCGGTTTAGAGTTCGCTTCTATCTATGAAATGTTTGGCTCAAAAGTAACTCTTTTTGAAACAGGCGAACAATTCATGCCAAAAGAAGAACGTGAAGTAGCAGAAGCCGTCCAAAAAGTTATGACAGATAAATCGATTGATATCCAACTAAACGCAAGAGTAAACAAAATCTCAAATGAAAATGAACAAGTTAAGCTTGAAACAGAGGACAATAAGGAATTTTTATTTGATGCTGTTTTAGTTGCTACCGGTCGCAAACCCAATACTGCTTATTTAAATCTGGATGATACAAATATTGTCATTGATGAAAAAGGCGGAATTGAAGTGAACGACTATTTAGAAACCGCCGTAGAGCACGTTTTTGCTTTAGGAGACGTTAAAGGAGGCTATCAGTTTACGTACATCACCATTAATGATGCGAAACTCATTGCTGATTATGTACTAGACAAAGGCAACCGGAAACGCTCTGAGCGCCAACATGTTCCTTATTCCATTTTTATGGAACCCTCATTTGCTCGAGTTGGTTTAACTGAAACAGAAGCAAAAGATCAAGGGTATCAAGTGATTACCAACACTGCTCCCGTTAGCGGAACAACTCGCTCAGATGTTATTAATGATACTAGAGGGTTGTATAAAGCTGTTGTCAATAAAGAAACAGATGAGATTTTAGGAGTCACTCTTTTCGGTGATCAAGCGCATGAATTGGTCAATCAAGTTAAGATGGCAATGGATAATCGTATTCCTTACACTTATTTGAGAGATCAAGTTGTTACCCATCCTGTTATGACTGAGATTTTTAATACCCTATTTGATCTTTAAATAAAAAAATTCTTTTCACTTTAAATAGTGAAGAGATTTTTTTATCTATAAAATTCGCTAAATTTCTCTTGGATAACTAACCATGTAAAAAAAAATCTGTCCAAGAAACAGAAAAAGTGGGTAAGTTATGCGAATTTACGCATAAACTTACCCACTAAGAGAACTAATAAACCAAATCATGTTAATGATTTGGTTTATGGTCATTAGAAATTAACCGGTAATTGATCGTGTAATTTTGATAGTTCAATTTTTCTGATTTCCCTTGGCAAAAAGCAACGGATGTCTTCTTCGTTATAACCGACGAGTAACCGTTTATTATCGACAAGAATAGGACGACGCATAATACCTGGATGTTGCTGAATGAGTTTTAGCACTCTTCCTAAAGGCATTTCTTCTATGTTGATATCCAACTCTCTTAAAGCTTGAGAACGTTGCGAGATGATTTCATTTGTTCCATTTTCCGTTAGTTGCAAAATAGCTCTCAATTCCTCATCCGTTATTTTTTCAGTGAATACATTCTTTTCAGTAAATGGAATGTCATGTTCTTCTAACCATGATCGGGCTTTGCGACAAGAGGTACAACTAGCAGATGAATATAACGTAATCATGTGTAACCCTCCTTCTCAATTTCATTGAATAGTAGTATACTATATCAATATACGTAAACGTTTTCAATCAAAAGCTTAAGTGAAATGCTCTTAAAAAGCAATCATTTTGCCTACAGTTAAATAGATGAATAAAAATTTATTCTTAACAATTTTGATTGTAGACTATGAAATTGTTCGTTAAAATGGTAAATTTAATTTAATAAATCAGTTAAAAAGGAACGACAAGAGAATGAAGTTTGGCATATTACGATAGAATGAGGAGATAAAATGGGAAAAGAATTGAAAAGAACACCTTTATTCAATTATTATAAAGAGAATGATATCAAGTTGATGGATTTTGGAGGTTGGGCTTTACCTATTCAATTTTCTAGTATAGCAGATGAACATAAAAGTGTACGCGAAAAAGCTGGTTTATTTGATGTCTCACATATGGGAGAGATTCTTGTAAAAGGAGCAGGTTCCGAAGGGTTTCTAAATCATATATTAACGAATGATGTCTCAAAACTTACTGTTGGTAAAGCTCAATATAACGCCATGGTTTATGAAAATGGTGGTACAATTGATGATTTGATTATTTTTAAATTAGATAAACTAGGATACTTAGTAACTCCTAATGCTTCGAACACCGAAAAAGTTTTTCAATGGATGAAAAATGAAATAGTCGAAGACGTTATTTTAGAAAATAGGTCTGAGGATATTGGATTGATTGCACTTCAAGGGCCATATGCTGAGAGAATTTTGCAAAAATTAGCAGATGATGATTTAAGTAAACTTAAACCGTTCCATTTTTTTCAGCATGTTGCTTTAAACGATATTACGTCAGTACTGATTTCTCGCACGGGGTACACTGGAGAAGATGGTTTTGAACTGTACTTAGAAACGGATGAAACTGAGAAATTATGGCATCTTATAGTAGAAGCCGGTATGGAAGAGGGTTTACAGATTTGCGGATTGGGTGCTCGTGACACTTTACGTTTAGAAGCGAGTTTATCTTTATATGGAAATGAATTATCAGATGAGATTTCCCCTCTTCAAGGAGGAATTGAATTTGCTGTTAAGACTAAAAAGGAAGCTGATTTTATTGGTAAGGCTGCTTTAACAGCGCAACTAAAAAATGGAGTGGATAAAAAAATAACAGGTCTGGAACTCATTGGAAAAGGAATTGCACGACATGGATACAAAGTGTTTAATGAAGCTGGTTCGGAAATTGGGGTAATCACTTCAGGAACAAAATCTCCAACACTTGGCAATAGTATTGCATTAGCTTTATTGTCTACAAATGGCAATGAAATTGGGACAAAAGTGAAAATTGAGATTCGTAATAAATTGGTGGATGCTGTAATCGTGCAACTACCGTTTTATAAAAGAGAAATCGATTAAAAAAGAAGGAAAGAAAAGGAGTGTTTTAATCATGACAGAGGATAGATTATACAGCAAGGAACATGAATGGATATTACCATTAGGGGAAGATGCAGTACGTGTTGGGATTACAGATTATGCGGTTAAACAACTGGGAGACGTTGTCTATGTAGAAGTACCAGAAGTGGATGCAGAAGTCTCTATTGGTAGTGAAATGGGTACGGTAGAATCCATCAAATCGGCTTCAGAGATTTTTGCGCCGGTCACAGGAATCATTCTAGCAGTTAACGAAGAATTAGAAGATGCTCCAGAATTAGTGAATGCTTCTCCTTTTGAAGAAGGTTGGTTTGCTGAAATCCAATTAGAAAATCCTATTGAATTAGAAGGATTATTAAACGAAGAAAATTACCAAGCCTATGTTGCAGAACTGGCAGTTGAAGAGGAGGCATAAGCGATTGAATGAATTTAGATACCTGCCTGATACTGCACAAGATCAAAAAGATATGTTAGACTTTTTAGGGATTGAGTCAGTTGAAGAATTATTTTCAGATATTCCAGCACACATCACCTTAAACGAAGGTTTAGCCATTCCATCTGCTCTTCATGAATCGGGGCTAACAAAAAAAATGAGGTATTTAGCAGCTAAAAATGCTACTGCACATGAATACAGCCTCTTTTTAGGAGCAGGAACATATGACCATTACATTCCAAGTGTAGTAGACCATGTGATTTCTCGTTCCGAATTTTATACGGCCTACACGCCTTATCAAGCAGAAGCTAGCCAAGGAGAACTGCAAGCATTATTTGAATTTCAATCAATGGTGTGCGAATTGACCGGTATGGATGCAGCCAATTCTTCACTGTATGATGGATTCACTTCACTTGGTGAAGCTGCTACTTTAGCTATTGGAGCCACAAAGCGTTCTAAAATTCTTATCTCTAAAGCTGTTCATCCACAAGGAAGAGAAGTTTTGCAAACTGTTGCAAAGGGGCAAGAATACCAAGTTGAAGAGATTGATTTACTTAATGACAGTACTAATTTATCTTTGTTAGCAGAACAATTAGATCATGAAACAGCAGCGGTTGTGGTCCAATACCCTAATTTTTTTGGTTCAGTTGAGGATTTGACGGCAATTAAAGAAGTGGCAGCAGCCAAAAAAGCTTTGCTTATTGTTATGGCAAATCCTTTAGCTCTAGCCTTACTAGAACCACCTGGTAAGCTAGGAGCGGATATTGTTGTGGGGGACATGCAACCCATGGGATTAGCCATGAACTTTGGCGGACCCCACTGCGGTTATTTTGCAGTTAAGAAGAAACATATGCGTAAGATCCCTGGACGTATCGTTGGTCAAACTACGGATACTGAAGGGAAGCGCGGATTTGTTCTAACACTTCAAGCACGTGAACAGCATATACGTCGTGAAAAAGCGACTTCCTATATGAGTTCAAACCAAGCATTAAATGCTTTAGCGTCATCTGTTTTTATGTCTGCTTTAGGTAAAGAAGGCTTACAGAAGATGGCTCAACTCAATATTGAAAAAGCAGCTTACATGGCGAAACAATTGGAGAGTAAAGGTTTCTCAATAAAGAATAAAGCAGCCTTTTTCAATGAATTTATTCTTCAGCTGAATAAACCAGTCGGAACAATCAATCAGGAATTACTTCAAAAAGGATTTATTGGAGGATATGATTTAGAGCCTGATTATGGCTTGGAGAATGAAGTCTTAATAGCTGTTACGGAGCAACGTACAAAAGAAGAAATCGATCAATTTATTGAAGCACTGGAGGGGATGACTAAATGACGGAATACAATGAATTGATTTTTGAAATAAGTCAACCCGGACGTACTGCTTTTAGCCTTCCCGAAAGTGATGTTCCTTCAGTTGATTTGATGGCTAAGTTTCCAGAACACTTGATTCGCCAAGAGCCAGCCGAATTGCCAGAAGTATCAGAACCTCAATTGATGAGGCATTATACTTCTTTATCAACGAAAAATTTTGGCGTGGATAATGGCTTTTACCCACTGGGTTCATGTACGATGAAATACAATCCAAAAATTAATGAAGATGTCGCTCGTTATGACGGATTCGCAGCAGTCCATCCATTTCAACCAATTGAAACAGTTCAAGGAGCTTTTCAATTACTTTATGAGTTACAAGAAGATCTGCAAGTTATATCCGGCATGGATGCCATTACTTTGCAACCAGCAGCTGGTGCTCAAGGGGAATGGACGGGGTTAATGATGATGAAGGGCTATCATTCTAAAAATGGTGATGGAGCAACTAGAACGAAGGTTTTAGTTCCAGATTCTGCTCATGGGACAAATCCTGCTAGTGCTCATGCTGCCGGTTTTGATGTTGTAGAAATTCCTTCTAATTCAAATGGAACAGTGGATTTAGTTGCATTAAAGAAACAAGTTGGCGACGATACTGCTGGTTTGATGTTGACCAATCCGAATACCCTAGGTATCTTTGAAAAAGATATTATAGAGATGGCTGAAATTGTTCATCAAGCAGGTGGACTTGTTTATTATGATGGAGCAAATTTGAATGCTATTTTAGGTCAGACAACTCCAGGAATGATGGGTTTTGATATCGTTCATTTGAATCTACATAAATCTTTTAGTACTCCACATGGTGGAGGAGGTCCTGGTTCTGGTCCAGTAGGAGTCAAAGAATTCTTAATTCCTTATTTACCTGTCCCACGAATTGAAAAACATGAAGGCCAGTACATCCTAAATACGGACTACCCTGATTCTATTGGTCGAGTAAAAGGCTATTATGGAAATTTTGGGGTCAATGTTCGTGCGTATACGTATATACGCACAATGGGGCCTGAAGGATTAAGACAAGTATCCGAAAGTGCCGTATTGCATGCCAATTATTTACGTAAGAAATTAGAGCCTTATTACGATACACCTTATACTCAATACAGCAAGCATGAATTTGTTTTATCCGGGTCAAGACAGAAAAAACTTGGGGTTCCAACGACTAGTATTGCAAAACGGATTCTCGATTTTGGGTATTACGCTCCAACAGTTTATTTCCCTTTAATTGTGGAAGAAGCATTAATGATTGAACCAACGGAGACGGAAACAAAAGAGACGTTGGATACATTTGCAGAGGCACTGATTCAAATTGCTAAAGAAGTTGAAGAAACACCAGAATTAGTGTTAACAGCACCACATACAACCGTTGTAAAACGGTTAGATGAAGTGAAAGCTGCAAGACAGCTCATTGTTAAGTACTCAAAGGAATAGAATGAAAGAACAACCCAACCTCGTAATTTTACGAAGTTGGGTTGTTTTGTTTTAAAACCAAACATAATGGTCTAAAGCTATACGGATTTAACTACTTTTTATACTATTACGATTTTACATCACTTTTGTTGGATTCAAACGACCGTCTGGATCAAAAACTTGTTTAATTTTACGCATGTAAGATAAATAATTTGGATCAGTCATTTTAGCAAGATAAGGTTTTTTGATAATTCCGATACCATGTTCTGCAGAAGGGAGTCCACCAAGCTCTTTAATTTTTGCGTACATTTTTGTCAACACGTCATCACGTTTTGTTTCCCACTCTTGTTGATCTTCTATCGTTCCACGAGCAACACAAGTGTGAAGATTTCCATCTCCAGCATGTCCAAAACTAATCATGCTTAGACCACTTTCAGCTTCTAATTGTTTTGTGTATTGGTAAAGTACAGAAAGTTGATTAATAGGAACAGTTTCATCCATCGTTACTTGTTCAGTGTAATTTACAACTGCAGTTAACAAAGAATCACGTAATGCCCATGCCGTTTTCTCTAGTTCAGGTGTGTCTAGAATAACGATTTCTAAAACATTATGAGGCTGAACACTTTTTTCAAGCAATTGAACACGATTCATAATTGCCTCTATGCTGTCGCCATCTAATGTCGTTAAAAGATACGATTCTCCTTGTTGACTAGGAAAAAGAACACCATTTTCTTTTTCACTCAAGTGGATCGTTTCTCTTTCAAAAAATTCAAGAGCAGTTGGATCAACTCCATTTTGCAAAATAGATAAAACAGCATCTGTCGACTCTTTAAGAGTAGGAAAAGCGACAATAAGAGATAAACTAGCTTTGGGCAATGGAATGACTTTTAACTTGATTTGAGTAGTAATTCCAAGTGTTCCTTCAGATCCAATAAATAAATCTTTTAAATCATAACCAGAACTATTTTTGATATTTACACTACCTAAAGTCAATTCTTCACCAGTTGCTAAAACGACATCCAATTGACGAACGTAATCTCTTGTTACGCCATATTTAACTGCGCGCATGCCACCAGCATTTGTAGCAATATTCCCACCAATAGAAGAATTTTTTGAGCCAGGATCAGGTGGGTAGAAGAAACCTTTACTTTCAACGAACTCTTGGATCTCATGAAGCAACACACCTGGTTCAACCGTTAAGGTCAATGTTTCTAAATCTAAATCGATGATTTGGTTCATTAGGTGTAAGTCAATAATCAATTCATTTTGAACTGGAGCCGTTGCACCAGATAACCCTGTACCTGCTCCGCGAGCAATAATGGAAAGATTTTCTTGATTAGCAAATTTAACTAACGCAATAACCTCAGATTTTGTTTTGGGTAATGCAACGCCATAAACGCTCTCAGCATGACCTACATATTCATCAAACAAATATTTTTCAGGAACTTCTTTCCCTTCAAAAACACGGGTTGAGTCGGTAATAATCTCTTTTAATGACATAAAAAATCTCCTTTTGGGTATAAAATAGATAAGTATTTTAGTTCTTACATTCATTAGTTTAGCACTTAACTACTAGAAAATGCAATTGAATTATAGCATAAGAATGCTCTGAAACGTTGCTAAATCAATGATTTAAAAAGTGGTATAGGTCAATTTTGTGAAAAAAGTTAATGTGTCATTCTTTTTATAAAATAATTGGAACAAAACTAAAAAGGATAGAGATGGAAGTCTCTACCTCTTTTTAGCTGATTAGAAAGTTACTACAGAATGTCTATTAGGTGTTTCCTTTGTAGAATTAGGTGCTAAAAGCATATTTTCTAATGTTTGTAGTCGGTGAATCTCATAAGTTGGAATATGTGTTACGTTTATAGGTCCTTTAGGATTAAACCAACATGTATCGATTCCAGCATTTATTCCGCCTTGAATGTCAGAAGTTAAAGAATCTCCAATAATTAATGTCTTATCCGCAGCATGGTAAGGGATTTTTTCAAAAACATGATTAAAAAATTCTTTCATAGGCTTTTGATAGCCAACTTCTTCAGAAACAAAAATATCTTTAAAGTAAGTGGTCAGTTCTGAGTTGTTTAGACGGATGAATTGCGTACGTGCAACCCCATTTGTTACCACATAAAGGTCATACTGTTTGGCTAATTTCTGAAGTAAAGATTTTGCGCCATCAATCAATACGGCACTTTCTTCTAAATATTGTCTATATAAGTTATCTAAATGAACCCCATTTAATGTTAATCCAACCTTTTTAAATAAAATTGAAAAGCGGGTATGCAATAATTCTTCCCGTTTAATTTCTCCTTTTTCAAAAGAAGACCATAATTTTTGGTTCATTTCTTGATAAAAGTGCTTAATATCATCTGTCAAGACAACATTGTGTTCACTAAATAATTTTTGTAAAGCATAATTTTCAGCGGCTTTAAAATCAAGCAATGTATCATCTACATCAAATAAAAGTGTTTGGTATTGTTTCAAATGAGTGAACCTCCTTAATAAATTAGTTGTTTTAAATATTCTTTAAAAAGTATACCATTTATCTTGTATAGAGGTAGAATGTTCAGCATAATAAAGGTAACTAATCAAATTTAAAGGATGGATGAAATGAAAGAAAAACAAGTTATATTGAATGGGAATAGTTTTGATATTTTGGAATATTTTAAACAGCATTTAACTGTTGATAATTATGAACAATCGACTACCTACGGACTTAATTTTGAATATGGAAAAGGCTTTTTAACTGTTTTTGAAAAATACTTTTCCAGAAATGACAGCGTAGCAAGTTTGACTCTTCATATCCATCCTTTAGAAAATGAACAAGTTGAAGTGATCATGATCGTATCAGGCAGTGAAACTGGGATTTTCAAAATAGATTGGTGGATAGGAAAGTCTATCATGAAAACAATGGATAAATTAATAGAGGAACTTAGTTAGATAGATAAAAAAGTAAGTTGATCAAGTTTAAATGTGAGAATAAAACAATCGTTTTCCTTTTAACGTATATGTGTACTCAATCATTTTTGGTATACTACAAGCAGTAAGTGAATGAGAACAAAAAGAAAGGTTTGATGGAATGAGAAAATTTTTCTCATATAGTTTACTTTTGATCGTATTAATTGGTTTTGGCTACTGGCTGGGCAGTACGACTAGTTTAGAAGGTACAAAAATTAGTGATGCTATCTCTCTAATGGAGAATAAATTAAAAGATAATCCATTAGTACTTGTAGAAGAATCCCCAGATACGAGTGAACAAGAACAATCAACGAGTATGGATTCAGCAAGCACGAATGATTTAACAGAAACCAATGAAATTGACGTTGCAGTTGTGGAGAACCGAATGTTAGAGTTATTAAATGATTTAAGAAGTGAAGTGGGTGTTGCACCTGTAAGTTCAAATGATCAATTAAAAAAAGCAGCTAATATACGAGCAATTGAAATAGAAGAATCGTTTTCTCATACACGACCAGATGGAAAAGCTACTTTTACCGTATTAGAAGAGCCGGAAGTTAACTATTCTTACCGATTAGCAGGAGAAAATTTAGCAATGGGAACGAATTACCTAGCGGAAAAAGAAATGGCTGAATGGTTGTTTAAAGGATTAAAAGATAGTCCAGGACATTATGAAAATATGATAAAAAAAGATTTTGAAGAAGTGGGAATTGGGGTTCATTATGATGGCACCAATCTTTATATTGTTCAAATTTTTGGAACACCATTATAAGTGAATTATGCATAAATCCATCAGATGAATAGTAAAAAAGATTGAGTTATTAAACTCAATCTTTTTTTGTTACCACTACATGTTGTGGTTGAAAAATAAATTCATCTGATATATAGTGGTTTTAAGCAGATGCAACTAAATGGGAGGGGGATTTTTGTGCAACTTTATACAAAGACGGGCGATAAAGGGTATACAAGTTTAATTGGCGGCGAGAAGGTAAGAAAAGACGCAAATCGGGTGGATGCCTATGGAACAATAGATGAACTGAATTCATTGATCGGATATATTGTGAGCCAATTAGAAGAAAGAGATTCATCGTTAAAAGGAGAACTTATTGAAATGCAGCAGAATCTATTTGATTGCGGAACAGACTTAGCTACTCCCCATGGGAAAGGAACCTATAAAGTAACAAAAGAGATGGTGCAAAACTTAGAAATGAGTATTGATGGTTATGCCGATAAAGCTCCTGAGATTTTATCATTTGTGTTACCAGGTGGACATCCGACAGCTAGTCTTTTACATATGGCACGAACAGTTGTTAGAAGAGCAGAAAGATCTATCGTTAGTCTAGGGTTTGAAGAAACGGTGAATCAATATGTAGCAGTTTATATGAATCGATTATCTGATTATTTTTTTGCTGTTGCTAGAGCTGTTAATCATCACTATAGCGTAAAAGAAATCTTATACGAAAGAGGAGGAAAAGTTTTTCATCCTGAATTAAAAAAAGAAGATTTGAGTTAAAAAGAATAAGTGAGCAGAGTTATTCGATAATTGGAGGAATAAATAAAATGAAACTAATTAAATTAGGACTAATAGGATTAACAGCTCTTAGTTTAGCAGCCTGTGGAGAAACGTCTAGGCAAGTATCAGACTCTTCTACTGCTCAAAGTACTTCCTTAGTAGAAGGTCAGGTTAAAGAAACACTCTCTATTGTTATTGCATTAGAAGAAGACGGAAAAGAAGTTGACACAGCAACAAAAAAATTAGAAGTTTCTGAAGGTACATCAGTCTTAGAAGCTCTAAAAAAAGAATATGAAGTAGTTGAAGAAGGCGGTTTTATTGCTTCTATTGAAGGAATGAAACAAAACGATGAAGTAGGGAAGTACTGGATGTACGAAGTAAACAATACAGAGGCAACTGTAGGAGCAGCTGAATACGAGTTACAAGATGGAGATGAAGTGAAGTGGTTTTTAAATGCTTCGCAATAAAAGTGTCGAAAAACTATCCATTCAAAGAATAACCTTACTTGCCTTTCTCACAGCACTTTGCCAAGTTAGTCGACAATTGCTTCAGTTCCTGCCGAATGTCCAGCCAGTAACGGTTATCTTAATTATTTTAACGTTAACCTTAGGAATAAGTGATGCATTAATTGTAGCTGTATTGTCGATTCTTTTATCAAATATGACACTTGGGATGGGTGTTTGGACAATTGCTCAAATCGTTTCATTCTTTGTAGTGGTTTTGGTTACTGGACTAGTAATCAAACCTATGTTTAAAAAAGTTCCTTTTGCACTGATGGTTTTTTATGCCGGATTTACAGGCTATTTATATGGATTCATTATTTCGCTAGTCCAAGCTCCTTTTTTTGGAATTCAAAATTTTTGGGTTTATTATGCTTCAGGTATTCCTTTTGATACAATGCACGCAGTAGGGAATATCGGATTTTATTTGATCCTAGCACCGATTTTATTTCCTTTATTAAAAAAATTTCTTAATAAGTATTACTCCAATAATGATTGGAAATAAAAGGCTCTACAATTTTTAGTGTTGATTCGTTAAATCGAGTAAAGGATATTTCTGTAGGAATAAGGGCTGCTTGTAGCCATGTCTAAGGATTCAACGCGAATTACAGAGCGTTAACGCTTCAGCGGTTACGCTTTGTTTAAGGCTTGAAAGTTTGAAGACTCTGGCTTCAAACGGTCACATGGATTTTCACAAGCAAGCCCGTCTATTCCAGAAGAAATTCTATTTTATTGTATCCAAACCATTTGGTGAAGAGCCAAATAAAAAAAAGACAGAAAGTTCATCGTAAAACTGAACTTTCTGTCTTTTTTTTAACTGTTCTATTTATAAATATGAAGCAGGGTTAACACGAGTTCCATTTTTGTACATTTCAAAATGTAAATGTACACCGGTAGAAGATCCAGTTGTTCCCATTGTTCCAATTTGTTGGCCTTGAGAGACCTGTTGTCCTGGAGTAACAAGTAAACTTCCGGCAACCATGTGAGCATAAAGAGTTTGCATACCATTTCCATGGTCAATTTTTACATAGTAACCCCATGATGAATGATATCCTGCAATGACAACTGTACCACTTTGAGAGGCTACGATTGCTCCGCCACCGCCAAAGTCAATTCCTCCATGTAATTTATGCTCGCCCGTAATTGGATGTATACGGTAACCATAAGGTGAAGTTGAATATCCGCCACTAGGATGAATAAAACCTGAATTAGATGACGGTTTTGATTCTGGTTTTATTTCTGGTTGTGGTTTGGGTGTAATAGTCGGTTTTTTTGACGAACTTGAGTTACTTGAAGCTTTTGAATTACTAGAACCGTTTGATGAACTGCTCGATTTATTAGCACTTGTTGATTTATCAGGAGAAGAGCTGGCAATTGTTGTTTTTTGTTCGACAGCTTTTTTAGAAGCTTCCTCTTGCTCAGCTTTTTCTTGAGCCGCAACGGCAGTTAATCTAGCTTCTTCTTCAGCAGCAGCTTTTTTAGCTTCTTCTTCAGCAGCCTGTTGAATGGCTAACTGTCTTGCTTGTTCTTCCTCAATAATACGTTGACGTTCTTCTTGCATTTCTTCAGATAAAGTACTTGTTTGAGTAGCGATTACTTGCTGCTCTTGAACAAATGTATTTTTTTCATCTTCTGTCATATCGTATTGAATAGCAACTTGGACGATTTTATCATCCATTTCAGCTTTTTGAGCGACTAAGTTATTTTTTGATAATTCAATCGCATTTTTAGTTTCTTCAATCGCAACTTTTTCATCTTCTGCTTCTGTTTCACTTGCTTCTAATGTTGTTTGGTCCGCTTCTTGTTCAATTACAATAGTTTTATTAGCAGTAACAAGTTGATTAATAATACCTATGCGGCCTACTAAGTCTGAAAAACTTTCAGCAGTTACAATAAGGCCTATTAAATTAGAAGCACTGCCGTCCGTTTGTACAGAACGTGCTTGGTTTTCAAGTTTGCCTGTCCGTTGAGCAATTAATTCTTTTAAAGCTTCAATTTCATTTTTTAATTGTTCTACTTTTGCTTTAGACTCTTCTAATTTTTGTTCTTGATCATGTAATTTCATTACAGTTTCGTCTATTTGAACTTGCAGTGCAGTGATGTCTGATTCTAAATGACCTTTTTCTGCTTCTAAATCGTTTAAGTTTTCGTCTTGCTCTTGGATTCTATTATTAAGCTCTGATGATTGTGATTCAAGTTCGTTTTTTTGTTGTTCCATTTCTTCCAATGTGTCCGCTTGAACAACAGTTGGTAAAAATGGGCTAGCGAACATGATCGAAGCCATAATTCCTGCTAATACTCTCTTTTTCAATAGTTTACCCCCATAAATCGTCTTGCATTTTCATACTTAAAAAGTATAGCATAGATAATGAGCAGATAGGATGTTAGTTGTGTAACAAAAAGCTAGAATAGTATTACATAACAATTGTAAGCTGAAATAAACAACGGCATTCATTTTGATAATAACTGAGATAAAATAAAAAAATGGATAGCGTGTAACCGTTCTATTCACTAACAGATAGTGGTAAACTAAAGGCAAGAAAAGTAGAGTGGAAATGATGAAGGAGGCGAAAATAGTGTATTATCTAGGTATTGATATTGGAGGAACAGAAACGAATTATGGATTGATTAATGATCAAGGTGAATTAGGGGAAATTAAGACTAGAAAAACACCTATGAAATCGTTAACGCATTTCCTAGATATGATGGGAGATATTTATGATGAATATGCTCATCAAATTGAAGGTATGGCCATTAGTATGCCGGGAATTATTCATTCCAAAACTGGATATGCTGTTCATGGTGGATCTTTAAATTACATCAAGAAAATGAATATGATTGAGATGTTGGAAACGAGATGCCAAACGACGATTCATGTAGAAAATGATGGCAAAGCGGCAACCCTTGGAGAATTATGGAAAGGGAATTTAAAAGGGATTCAACATGGAGTCATGCTGAATCTTGGAACGGGTATCGGTGGAGGAATAGTAGTAAACGGTGCAGTGTTGAAAGGACAGCACTATTCTGCCGGAGAGTTTTCATTTATTAAAACGAATACGGCTAGAAGTAAGGATGCATCCTACATGTTTGGGTATCAAAATGGAATAAGGTACTTGTTTAAAAAAATAGCTTTGCAATGTAAAATACCATTAGAGTCCATGGATGGTTTTAAAATGTTTGAACTAATTGAAGGTGGAAATAAAGAAGCTGCATCCTGTTTGAATGACTACTGCTATACGTTAGCTATTCAATTATTCAACTTACAAACTATTTTAGATCCAGAAAGAATTATTATTAGCGGCGGAATCAGTGGAAATCCATTATTGATTCAACTAATTAAAGAAAACGTAAAGAAAGTGTATGAAGAGGAGTTAGGTGAAGGGGTATTTATTGTACCTGAAATAATGAAAAGCAGGTTTGGAAACAATGGAAATATCATTGGTGCTTTATACAATTATAAATTAAATGAAGAATAAAAATAAAAAGCTTTCAAACCATGTTATATAAAGTAACATGATTTGAAAGCTTTTTTAGGTTATCTTTGCAATTTAATTTAAAATGCTTGTTTGTAGCTTTTTTAAATGTTAGATTTTATAACATATAAAAAAGGAGGTAAGAATATGTTTTCATCTGTGGATACGTTATGGGTTCTTGTTGGAACGGTATTAGTATTTTTTATGCAAGCAGGTTTTGCAATGGTAGAAACTGGATTTACTAGAGCAAAAAATGCTGGTAATATTATCATGAAAAATTTGATGGATTTTGTATTAGGATCTTTAATGTACTGGATCATTGGTTTTGGAGTAATGTTTGGTCCAAGTATAGCTGGTTTAGTTGGAACACCAGATTTATTTGTACAAGGCAATTATGACACCACTATACCAGGGTATGTATTTTTAATGTTTCAAACGGTATTTGCTGCAACTGCAGCAACAATTGTTTCTGGATCAATGGCAGAAAGAACAAAATTTAGTGCATACTTAGTTTACACATTGGTTATTTCTACAGTTGTTTATCCTATTTCTGGACATTGGATCTGGGGTGGAGGATGGTTAGCACAATTAGGATTTGTCGATTTTGCTGGTTCAACAGCTGTTCATATGGTTGGTGGAGTAACAGCTTTAATCGGAGCAAAACTTGTTGGGGCTAGAATTGGAAAATACGACAATGATGGAAAAGCAAAAGCTATTCCAGGACATAGTCTAACATTAGGCGCCTTAGGCGTTTTCATTCTTTGGTTTGCTTGGTTTGGATTTAACGGTGCTTCAACGGTCTCTGCTACGGGTGACGAAACATTAGCTCTTATTGGGACGATCTTTTTAAATACAAATTTATCTGCAGTAACGGCTACCTTAGTTGCTATGGTGATTACATGGACAAAATACGGAAAACCAGATATTTCTATGACGCTAAATGGTTCGCTAGCTGGTTTAGTAGGAATTACAGCTGGATGTGCGATAGTTTCACCATTTGGAGCTGTAGCGATAGGGGCAATCTCTGCTAGTGCGTTAGTTTATGGAATTGAATTTATCGAAAAGAAAGCTAAAATTGATGACCCAGTTGGAGCATTTGGTGTTCATGGGATATCGGGATCATTAGGGACGATTCTAGTAGGGGTTTTTGCAACAGACAGAGGTTTACTTTATGGTGGTGGATTTAATCTCTTAGGCATTCAACTATTAGGAGTAGTATCTGTTGTTGTATGGGTGACCGTCACAATGGTTATTACGTTTAAACTCATTGATAAAACAATTGGGTTACGAGTAACAGAAGAAGAAGAAATTGCAGGGATGGATATTTCAGAACATGGATTAGAATCAAGCTATGGTGACTTTGTAACGGTTCCTTTTGGCCAAAAACCTCTATTTGAAGGTTTGAAATTTGAAAGTCCAGAACCTGAATTAGCATTTTCTGGTGTAGGATCTCTTGCTATCAATAAGGAAGATAGTCATGAGACAGTTGAAGTGCATGAGCAGTTAAAACAGCCTTTTACTACTGGTGAAAAGGAAGAGACTCGTTTAATGAAAGTAGACATCATAACAAATGAGTCTAAATTTGAAAATTTGAAAAAATCTTTAAATGGTATTGGTATCACAGGTATGACAGTAACAAAAGTACAAGGATATGGCCTTCAAAAAGGCCAAACAGCTTATTATAGAGGAGTTGAAATCGAAGCAGATTTGCTTCCTAAAATAAGATTAGAAGTAGTGGTTAGCAGTATTCCAGTTTCTTTGGTTATAGAAACAGCTCGAAAAGCGCTATATACGGGTACTGTTGGAGATGGGAAAATTTTTGTCTACAATGTTGAAAATGTCGTTCGAGTCAGTTCCGGAGACCAAGGAACAAAAGCTTTAGAATATGATGAAGAGAAAGAAGAAGTTAGGGTCTAATAAATAAAATAAACCAATAAGGAAGTTCTCTAAGAACTTCCTTATTGGTTTATTTACTGCTCTATTTATTGTTTCTTAAACTAACAGGTTTATCTAAAATTTCTTTGTAGATGATTCCTTTTACATAATCATTTTGAAAATGAAGTTTCTTAGCTTTAACCTCAGTTTGATAACTTGATTTTTTGGTAGAAGTTACCTTATCAATTGGGGTTAATGAAGTTAGGTCATCTCTATCAAAAAGCGTCTGACTTTTGCTTTTCTTAACGTCTTTTTCATTAAATAGAGTTGATTTTGGAGCTGTAGAAGAGTGAACGGGTTCTGGTTTTCTTTTAGTATTTTGTTGCAGATTTTCGGCTCTTCTACGAGCTGCATCTTGTTGCATGCGACTAGATAATTGTTTTGAATGCGCTTGTTGGTTTCGTTTTTGTGAAGAACCATTAGCGTTGCTTGCATACTTTTGTCGAGTGGTGTTATTCGTTAGAAAAGCATCTTTTAAGGAAATAGAATCCTTATTTTTTAAAGCTTCTCTTTGATAAGTTTGCCTTTGACTACTTTGTGATGGAGAAGAGTTGCTTCCAATAGACGCAATGAAAAAGCGGTAAATAGTAGCGATAATAGAAAAGAATGTAGTCCCTATGAGAAATAAAACGACAAGGGCTATTAAAGTATTCATTATCTATCACTTTCTCTCTCAGTAGAATCTGAAATAGAGTTTCTCATTTTAGTATCGGCATTAACATTATTCATATTGTAATAATCCATTGCTCCTAAGTTTCCTGATTTTAAAGCTTCAGCTAATGCCAAAGGTACTTCAGCTTCAGCTTCAACTACGCGTGCGCGCATTTTTTGAACTTCAGCAATCATTTCTTGCTCTTGAGCAATCGCCATAGAACGTCTTTCTTCTGCTTTAGCTTGTGCAATATTTTTATCTGCTTGGGCTTGTTCCATTTGTAAGCTGGCACCGATGTTACGCCCAACATCAATATCTGCAATATCAATGGAAAGAATTTCAAAAGCCGTACCAGAGTCTAACCCTTTTCTTAAAACAGTTTTTGAGATAGAATCTGGATTTTCTAGTACATCCGTATGTCTCGCGGCACTACCAACGGTGGTTACAATTCCTTCACCAACACGAGCAATAATGGTTTCTTCACCAGCACCACCGACTAAGCGTTCGATATTTGCACGAACAGTTACTTTAGCACGAGCTTTAACTTCGATACCATTCATTGCCATTGCAGCAATTTGAGGAGTTTCAATTACTTTAGGATTAACGCTGACTTGAACAGCTTCAAAAACATTTCTTCCTGCTAAGTCAATTGCGGCAGCTTGTTTGAAAACTAAATCAATATTTGCACGTTGTGCGGCAATCAAAGCGTCTATAACTTGATTAATATCTCCACCGGCTAGATAATGGGCTTCCAATTCATTAATATCAATATCTAAGCCAGCTTTAGTTGCTTTGATCAATGGACGGATAATGTCTTGCGGAGCTACTCGTCTTAAGCGCATTCCTACAAGTGTTCCTATATTAACTTTTACACCTGAGAAGTAGGCAGTAACCCATAATCCAACGGGTACAAAACGGAAAAATAAACTAATAACGATAATAACGATAATGGCTATGAATAAAAAGCCAATCCAATTTGTGGGGCTCTCTGCAACTGTTGTCATGTTTAATCCACTCTCCTAACACTAATTTTATATCCTTCTACTTTTGTGACAATAACGGGAACGCCTTCGTCTATGTGTTCGCCTGTACTGACAACATCTAACTCTGTACCATCGAATGCTACTTTTCCAGATGGTCTAAGAGAAGTAGTTGTTTTTCCAGTTTTTCCTAAATAAGCTGTAGCGTCATTGTTGCTCGAAAATCCGCTTTTTTTATCTAAGTTATTATTAAGAACGAGTTTTTGTAAATGTGTCAGCGAGTAACCCCTTCTTATAAGCATGATCACTAAGAATGAAGATGCGACCACAGCGATACTTAAATCGCGCAAGGTTGTTCCTAAATCATTATTGGTTAAATAGACACCGCCGATAATTAAAAGAAAACCAATTATGCCCGCTACTCCAAAGTCTGGTATAAAAACTTCAAAAATCAGAAGACAGATTCCTAAAATAAAAATAATGATGGGAATCCAATTTTCTAGACTATTTAAATAAAAATAGCCACCAAAACTTGCTAATGCTAATAGTCCTCCTAAAGTGGATTGAGGCGTTAATGCCGCTATTACTAAACCAACAAAACCAACAGTCAATAATAGTATTTCCAATCTGTTCACCCCCTTTACGATAAGCTCCTTTAATAGTTGCCTGACTAAGTTATAGTTGGACTTACCTACTATCATTTTACCATTAGTAACACCGTAACGCACTTTTAACTCAACATTTCCTAATCTTTTTTATTATTGCTTTCATCCGTCCATTATGCTGCCATTTGGCTTACTTGGTGCATTAGTCATTACGTGTGCCATTAAATTATGGGATAAAGGAACTCCATTAATAAGAAATAAAAACAATAAAGTGTTTCTAAAACATCCTCCTAAAAACATACTCGTACGGTTTTAGAGGATGTTTAAAAAAAGAAAACCCTAATAGCGTAACAGTAAGCGTTTTTTTGGAATGATGGTATACTAACTACATAATTAAATAATAAATTAACTTAAAATAAATTGAAAAATAAGTCGATTATTAAACGAATACATTGTAAAATGAAAATATGATTATAAAACGATGAAAAAATGCGATGCATAGTTGGGAGTGAATCAATTGGCGAATCGATCCATGAATGAAGATATTAAGGAAAAACTTGAAAAAGAATTGTACTTATTTAATAACGGAGAACACTTTGATAGTTATTTAACTATGGGGTGTAAATATGAAAATTATGAAGGAAATAATGGTTTTCGTTTTACTGTCTGGGCTCCCAATGCAAAAAGTGTAGGTTTAGTAGGAGATTTTTCAGATTGGCATATGGGAATTGAAATGGAAAGAATCGGAAAAACTGGCTGTTGGACGATGTTCAATGATCAAGCAATTGAAGGACAATGCTATAAATATCGAATAGAGCAATTTGATGGAACGGTAAAATTAAAAATTGATCCATATGCTTTTGAATTTGAAGTAAGACCTAACGATGCATCGATCGTAAAAGATTTGCCGGAAAAAAAATGGCGAGATGGCCTTTGGACAGCAAATAAGAAACGCTTTTCTATTTATGAACGCCCACTAAACATTTATGAAGTACACCTCAGCTCTTGGAAACACCATGAAGATGATTCATGGTACTCCATTCCCGAATTGCAGCAAGAATTAATTCCTTATGTAAAAAAAATGGGGTACACACATATTGAATTTATGCCATTGATGGAACATCCCTTAGACGCATCTTGGGGGTATCAACTGACTGGTTATTATGCGTTGTCTTCGAAATTTGGTACTATGGAAGACTTTCAAAATTTTGTAGAAGCAGCTCACCTGGCAAATATTGGTGTGTTAATGGATTGGGTACCGGGTCATTTCAATCGAAATGATTACGGAATGGTTTATTTTGATGGAACACCTCAATTTGAATACAAAGATAAGCATAAAGCAGAAAACAATCGATGGGGTACGATGAATTTTGATTTAGGAAAGGACCAAGTTCAGAGTTTTTTGATTTCAAATGCTCTTTATTGGATCGAACAATTTCATTTAGATGGGTTAAGAGTTGATGCAGTATCAAGTATGTTGTACCTCGATTATGATATTGGTGAGTGGATTCCTAATGAAGACGGAAGCAACCATAATAAGGTGGGTGTAGAATTTATACAAAAATTAAATGAAAAAGTATTTGAAAGGCATCCTGACACACTTATGATTGCTGAAGAAAGTACCGCATGGTCAAAAGTCACAAAACCTGTCTATATGGGAGGCTTAGGTTTTAACTATAAATGGAATATGGGATGGATGAATGACACACTGAAGTTTTTTGAAATGGATCCGTCATCTCGTAAGCATCATTTTAATTTAATCACCTTTTCTTTTATGTATGCATTCAACGAAAATTTTATTTTGCCATTTTCGCATGATGAAGTGGTCCATGGAAAAAAATCTTTGATACATAAAATGCCAGGTGATCGTTACAATCAATTTTCCAGCTTACGCACGTTAGAAGCGTATATGATGGTTCACCCAGGTAAAAAGTTGAATTTTATGGGAAATGATTTTGGTCAGTTTCTGGAATGGCGAATTCACGAAGGATTGGAATGGCAAAGCTTAGATGATGAAATGAATGCTAAACATTTGTATTTTATGGAATCACTAAATTTGCTGTATAAAAAAGAACGCTCACTTTGGGAAATGGACCATCAAACGCAAGGTATCCAAATTTTAGATGCGGATAATGCTGCTGAAACCATTTTAGCATTCATACGTAAAGGAAAAAAACCGCGTGACTTTGTAATCGTTATTTGTAATTTTGTTCCAAATGAACGTAAAGGCTATAAAGTAGGCGTTCCTTTTGAAGGAGTCTACGAAGAATATTTAAATACTGAGATGCAGGAATACGGAGGAGTCTGGACAACCCAGCAAGGGCCGTTGAAAACGACAAAAGAAATGACTCACCAGCAAGATTACACCATTGAATTGATTGTACCGGCAATGAGTGTTTTGATTTTACGACCAAAAAGAATTTTTGGAGTCCCAAAAAATTAATGGATAAAAAGGAGGGTAGAGGAAGAATGCTAAGCAGATTCTTCCAATAGTATAATGAAAAAAACTGAAACGTTAGCTATGATTTTGGCAGGAGGGCAAGGAACTCGGCTTGGAAAATTAACTAAAGATATTGCTAAACCGGCTGTACCATTTGGTGGGAAATATAGAATCATTGATTTTGCGTTAAGTAATTGCGCTAATTCCGGAATCAAGAATGTGGGCGTTGTGACTCAATACCAGCCTCTGGAGCTAAATACTCATGTCGGAAATGGAGAAAGCTGGGGCTTGAATACACATGATGGTGGGGCTACTATTCTACAACCCTATTCAAGTGTTGATGGAGAAAAGTGGTTTAAGGGAACGGCTCATGCTATTTATCAAAATATTGATTTTATTGATCGGTATAATCCAGAATACCTATTAGTTCTTTCAGGTGATCATATTTATAAAATGGATTATCAAGATATGATTACATTCCATAAAGAAAAAAATGCAGCTTTAACAGTAGGAGTCATTCCGGTTCCTCTTGAAGAAGCACCTCGCTTTGGAATTATGAATACTGATCAAACAGACCGAATTATTGAATTTGAAGAAAAACCATCAGAACCTAAAAGCAATTTAGCTTCAATGGGAATTTACATTTTTGACTGGCCTATGCTAAAAAGTTACCTCGTTGATAACCACGCTAAAAACCGTACAATGGAAGATTTTGGAAAAGATGTTATTCCAGCTTACTTAAGAAATAGTGAAAATATATTTGCTTATGCATTTAAAGATTACTGGAAAGATGTTGGAACAATTGAAAGTCTGTGGGAAGCAAATATGGAATTTTTAAATCCAAACCATGCCTTAAACATAAGAGATTCATCGTGGAGGGTATACACACAAAATCCTTCTGCGCCACCTCAATTTTTGACAAAATCTTCTAAAGTTTCAGATTCTATGATTGCAGATGGATGCTATATCGCTGGGGAGGTCAATCATTCTATTTTATCTCATAATGTTAAAGTGGGTAAAAACTCTATCATAAAAGACAGCTTGATTATGGCAAATGTGACCATAGGAGAAAATGTAACAATCAATTGTGCCATCATTGGAGAAAATGCAAAAATTCATGATGGAGCTCAACTTAATGGTGATGAAAAAAATATTACGGTTGTTGGCTATGCAGAAGAGGTAGGAGGGCTTAAAAATGAAGATTAATGAGCAATTATGTGCAGTATTGAATCTGGATGAATCAGAATCTCAATTAATGCCTTTAACAAAAAGAAGAGCAGTTGCTGCATTGCCATTTGGTTCACGGTATAGGTTAATTGATTTTCCACTTTCTAGTCTCTATAGTGCAGAGGTAACGTCAGTTGCTATATTTGTAAGAGGTAGGGCAAGAGCTTTAATGGATCATGTACGAAGTGGTTACCCTTGGGGAATGGAATCTACCATTGGAGGTGGGCTATTTATTCATTCTGGAGCCGAAATAAAAGAAGCTGTTGAGCAGTTGGAATCAGGGCAAATTAGCAGTTACTACCAAGATCAAATAGACTTTGTCCAACATTCGACTAAAGGATATGTCGTTGTTATGGGTAGTAAAATGCTGTGCAATGTCGATCTTAAGGCCGTTTTGAGAAATCATATTGAAAGTAAATCTGACGTCACAGTGGTATATAAAAATGTTTCCAGAGAATTTTGTTCGCCGGATTCTATTGATACATGCCTAACTTTTGAAGGAGAAGGAGAAAGTAAGGTCATTGATTTGCTTACAGCTCATGAACTTCCAAGTGAAGAAACAAAAATAGCAATCGGTATGGGCATCGCGATTATGAAAGCTGAAAAATTTATTGAATTAACAAGAGAAGCAGCTAGTAATCGAATAAAAGGAGACATCAATGTTTTAATTAGGCATAGTCTAAAAGAAACCACCGTAAATAGTTATGAGTATACAGGATATTTAAAAAATATCGATAATATTTCAAATTATTATCAAGCGAACATGGATTTGCTAGATGAAGATAATTACAATGCGTTATTTTATCGTAGCCAACCGGTTATTACAAAAGTTAAAAATGGAGCGCCTACCTATTATTCAAAAGAAGCGGATATCAGTAATTCACAGCTGGCAAGTGACTGTGTGATTGATGGAACGGTTGAAGACTCTATTATTTTCCGTAAAGTTTTAATAGAAAAAACAGCGTCGGTCAAAAATTCTTTGATTATGCAAGGCTGTAAAATTGCTCAGGGTGCCGAATTGCAATACGTTATTTTAGATAAAGGTGTAAAAATAGGTCCGGGAGTTCAATTAATAGGAACAAAAGAAAATCCTATAGTGATAGAAAAAAATAGCGAAATAACAGTTGAAAAGGAGAGCTGAAAAAATGAAAGTTTTATTTGCTGCGGCGGAATGTGCTCCTTTTTTTAAGACCGGAGGATTAGGGGATGTCGCAGGTGCTTTGCCAAAAGAGTTGAAAAAACAAGGAATAGATGTACGTGTTGTATTGCCATTGTATGGTACGATGCCTCAAAAATACAAAGATCAATTAGTAGATGTAGCGCAGTTTGAAGTGAAAGTTGGTTGGAGAAGTCAATATTGTGGGATTAAAAAGTTACGGAAAGATGAGGTTATCTATTACTTTATTGATAATTTGTATTATTTTGATCGCCCTAGCATTTATGGTTTTGACGATGATAGCGAACGATTTGCTTTTTTTGCACAAGCTATTTGTGAGATGTTAGAAAAAATAGAATTTGTCCCAGATGTTCTGCATGTGAACGATTGGCATACGTCTATTATTCCTGTTTTGCTAAAGGATAAATATCAATGGATCACAAGTTACCAATCGATAAAAACGATTTTGACTATTCATAATTTACAGTTTCAAGGTGTTTTTGACCAACTTGTATTATCTGATTTATATGGAATAGGGTACAATGCTTTTCACGAACACGGCTTAAAATATTATGATGATATCAATTGTTTAAAAGGTGGGATTTTTTATGCGGATCAAGTCACAACCGTTAGTCCAACATATGCACAGGAAATCCAAACACCTCAATTTGGCGAAAATTTAGACGGTGTATTACGGTTCAATAGTTACAAGTTAAGCGGTATTTTAAATGGAATCGATTATGAGGTCTTTGATCCTGAGACAGATAATGCTATCCCAGCACATTTTTCCACAAAAAATTTAAAAGGAAAGACGGTTAATAAAACAACTTTGCAAGAGCGAGTTGGATTACCGGTAAATGAGAAAATAGCATTAATGTCTATGGTGAGTAGGTTAACAACTCAAAAAGGCTGCAATTTATTGCGAGATAAAATTGATGAACTGATGCATCGTAATATTCAAGTTCTCATATTAGGTACCGGTGAAAAAGAATACGAAGACAGTTTCAATTATTTCACTTGGAAATATCCAGATAAATTTAAAGTGATTGTTGATTTTGATGTGGCTCTAGCCCAGCATATCTATGCAGGAAGCGATTTGTTTATTATGCCCTCAGCATTTGAACCTTGTGGATTGTCTCAACTTAACTCACTTCGGTATGGTACATTGCCGATCGTTCATGAAACGGGTGGATTAAAAGACACCGTTCAACCTTATAATCCATATACAGGGGAAGGGACCGGCTTTAGTTTCAATGATTTCCGTTCGACTGTCATGGTCGAAACGATTGACCGTGCCTTGACGGTTTATTATGATGAGCCTAAAAATTGGACGTCATTAGTAAAACAAGCAATGTCTAAAGACTTTAGTTGGGAAAAATCCACTAACGATTATATACAAGTTTATACAGCAATGGTTAAAGCATAATGAAGAGCTTCAACAGGCACATAAAAATAGGCAACTATTCTTATTTTGACTGTTGAAGTTTCTTTATTTACCAGAAGATTCAATAGTTCAATCAAAAAGAATAAGAGGAGAATAATGATGTTAACAACTACTGAATTTAAAGAAGAATTCGAGAAAATAATTGAAGTACTTTATGCCTCAAATTTAGAAGATACTTCTTCCATACAGCAATATACAGCTTTAGGCAATTTTATAAAAAGTTATTCTTCTGATAATTGGAACCAAACCAATCAACTGTATTTAGAAAAAAAAGTAAAACAAGTCTACTATTTTTCAATGGAATTTTTACCTGGGCGTATGCTGAAAAGCAATTTGTTGAATTTAGGTATTTTAGATATTGTGCGAGAAGGAATTGCTGAAATGGGGTTAGATTTCGAAACGATTGTAAAATCAGAAGTAGATCCAGCTTTAGGTAATGGTGGATTGGGTCGATTAGCTTCTTGTTTTATGGATTCAATTGCTTCTCTAGGTATTCCGGGCAACGGTACAGGTATTCGTTACCGTTATGGTTTGTTTCAACAAAAATTTGTAGATGGGTATCAAGTTGAATTGCCAGAAAACTGGCTACGTAACGGAAATGTTTGGGAAGTCAGAAAAGAAAATAAAGCTGTCATGGTTCGTTATGGCGGCGAAGTGTATTTGAAAGAAGATGGCGAAAATAAACTGCGCCCTATCTATTCGAATACCCAAAATATTTTAGCAGTGCCTTATGACACAGGAATGATAGGATATGAGAATGATGTTGTAAACAATCTTCGCTTATGGTCAGCTGAAATTCCCCCTGAAGAAGAGATACGTTACAAGACGATTGCTGAACGAGAAGTAGTCAACCAGATTACAGAGGTACTTTATCCAGATGACTCAAATTATGAAGGACAGCTTCTTAGGTTGAGACAAGAGTATTTTTTTACATCTGCAGGTATTCAAAGTATTGTACGATTTTTCAAAAAACAAAATCAGCCATGGAGTGAGTTTCCAAATAAAATCGCTATTCATGTAAATGATACACATCCAGCTTTATGTGTTCCAGAATTGATGCGTATTTTATTAGATGAAGAAGGACTTAGTTGGGAAAATGCATGGGATATTACGAAAAAGTCTATTAGTTATACCAACCATACCATCATGCAAGAAGCTATGGAAAAATGGCCGGTCGATATGGTTCAAGGGTTGCTGCCTCGTATTTATCAAATCATTGAAGCAATCAATCAACGTCATATAGATAGAAAAATCCCCTTATATGGAGAAGAATTGACGTATCGTACTACTATTATTTCAGACGGTTATGTTAAAATGGCGCACTTAGCTATCATTGGAAGTCACAGTGTAAATGGGGTTGCCCAATTACATACAGATATTTTAAAAGAAGAAACGCTGCACGATTTTTATAAAATGTATCCATCTAAATTTAATAATAAAACGAATGGTATTACGCAAAGAAGATGGCTTCATTTAGCTAACGAAAAGTTAACGCAGCTGATTGATGATAAGATCGATCAAGAGTGGAAAACGAATCCAGCTGAATTAAGACAGTTTAAGGTCTATTCAAAAGATCCAGAAACACTAAAACAATTATCTGATATCAAACTTGAAAATAAAAAACGATTTGCGTTTTATGCAAAAGAAAAATACGGTATTGAAATTGATCCTACAGCATTATTTGATGTGCAAATAAAAAGACTACATGCATACAAGCGTCAATTATTAAATGCGTTGCATATCTTAGACCGTTATTTGAAAATCAAAGACGATCCTACCCTTGATTTACAGCCAAGAGTCTTTATTTTTGGAGCAAAAGCAGCTCCTAGCTACGTTTATGCAAAGCAAATCATTAAGTTTATTAATGCATTAGCTCAGTTAGTAAATAACGATCCAGATATAGGCAATAAAATAAAAGTGGTATTTGTAGAAAATTATGGTGTTTCATTAGCCGAGTTGATTATTCCAGCTGCAGATATCAGTGAACAAATATCATTAGCAGGAAAAGAAGCTTCAGGAACAAGTAACATGAAGTTGATGTTAAATGGTGCTTTGACCATGGCAACATTGGATGGTGCTAATATTGAAATTAAAGATTTAGTAGGAGAAGACAATATTTTTCTATTTGGTTTGACGAATGACGAAGTTAATCAGATGAATCGAGAGGGTAATTATTCTTCGATAGCCGTTATGGAAGCCAATCCGCGTTTGACTCGAGTCCTAAATTGCCTAATCAATGGTACTATTCCAGGTATCGAAGAAGAAGGCCAAGTAATCTATGACTCATTAACATTATTTAATGATGAGTATTATGTTTTGCAAGATTTTGCAAGTTTTGTTGCAGCTCAAGAAAGAGCAGATAACCTATATCAAGACAAACAGGCGTGGAACCAAAAGGCATTGATCAATATTGCAAGTTCTGGTCCGTTTTCTGCCGATTTTACAATCATGCGCTACGCTGATGAAATATGGAATGTTAAGGGGAAATCTGAAAAACAGGCTTCTTTTTTAAAAGGCAACCAGCCAATATAAAAGATTAATAAGACGGCAACTACAATAGAACTGAGGAAATAAAATGACTGAAATGATTTATTACAATTCGTGGTTATCAGAATATAAAAAACCATTTGGAGCTGTACCGATCAATCAAAAAGTAACCTTTACGATTACATGTAAGTGGCCGGTAATCGAACCAGTCTACCTAATTGTACAAAAGGATTTTGGAGATACATTTGAAGTCAAGATGCATTCTATCGGACAATTTCAATACCAAGTTACGATTCAATTAACGGAAGGACAAGGATTGTATTATTATTTTTTTAAAGTACTTGTTCAAAAAAATCAACAAGACGAAGTCGTTTACTATGGGAACAATCAACGGTCTAAGGGTGGAGAAGGCCAAGTTTATAAACGAGAACATGAGGTGAAGCCATATCAACTAACGAGTTATTTATATACAGATTCTTCACCTAAATGGTACCGAGAGGGAATAGCGTATCATATTTTTGTAGATCGTTTTTACAATGGCACTGAGGACGGAAAAGTGCTGAATCCTAAAAAAAATTCCTTTCTCTATGCTGATCAAGAGGACCTGCCCATGTACATCAAAAATGAAAAGGGAGAAGTTGTTCGTTGGGAATTTTATGGTGGCAATTTAAAGGGAATCATCCAAAAATTACCTTATTTAAAAGAAATGAGTATCACTATTTTATATCTTAGTCCATTATTTGAAGCTCGAAGCAATCACAAATACGATACAGGTGACTATCTGAAAATTGATTCAATGTTTGGCGATCAAGACACGTTTAAGGAACTGATTCAAAAAGCTAAAGAGTTTGGGATGCGGATTATTTTAGACGGCGTATTTAACCATTCAGGTGCAGACAGCCGTTACTTCAACCGATATGGAACATATCCTGGAATGGGAGCTTATCAATCTAAGGAAAGTCATTATTTTGATTGGTACACGTTTAAAAAATTTCCAGATCACTATGAATCATGGTGGGGTGTAAAAGATTTACCAAAGTTGAATACAGAAAATCCAAAGGTCCAGTCCTTTTTGTATAAAGATCAAAATAGTGTAATCCGAAAATGGTCAAAATTAGGATTAGGCGGCTGGCGTTTGGATGTAGCTGATGAATTATCTGATGATGTACTAAAAGGGATACGGTTGGCATTAGAAGAAACAGTTGAAGATTCAGTATTGATTGGTGAAGTGTGGGAAGATGCCTCAAATAAAATTGCTTATAATAAACGCCGTCATTACATTGAAGGAGGTCAATTGCATGGGGCGATGAATTACCCTTTTCGGGCAATTATTATTGGACTTCTTCAAGGGTCAATTACTCCGCAAGAAGCTGCTGAGATGTGGATGAATTTAAAAGAAAATTATCCTGTAGAAGCTTTTAAAAGTAATTTTAATAATATTGGCACACATGATACCGAAAGAATCTACACTGTTTTAAATCAGAATGTAGCAAAGTTAAAACAAGCAATGGTCTTATTATTTATTGTTCCAGGAGTTCCTTGTTTTTATTATGGGGATGAAGCAGGTGTGGAAGGAAATGCAGATCCTGATAATCGCCGGATGTATCCGTGGGGAAAAGAGAATAAAGAGATTCAAACTTTTGTAAAAAAATTAGCTGCTATCCGTAGCAAAGAAACCAGTTTGAAAGATGGGGACTTTTATTCCTTTTCACAGGGTGAATTAATGGGAATCGTTAGGTTGAGCAACCAAGAAGAGTTTGTCATTATGATTTTAAACACAGCTAATAAAGAGAATCGTTTAGAAACATCGGCTATTCCAGAGCAGTATGATTTTAAAATCTCATCTTTTTTGGACAAAAATCAACTGAATCATATTCAACTACAACCCAATAAAGCTGTTCTTTTGATAAAAGAACAAGGTCAAGAAGCAAAGACTACTATATTTTAAGCATCGATAAATGAAGAAGTATTTATAGAGAAATATATTTCTCTATGAATACTTCTTTTGTCTTTCTATCGTAAAAAAAATACATGACTTTTTGTGCTGTAGATGTTAAAATCAAACGTTGGGGCGTGTAAGGAAAGAAAACTTTCTTTTTTGCTGTGCAAGCTTTAAAAAGACTGCAGCCCATGTCTCCAGATTACTTGTGTTTGAGAAAACACATCGAAAAGGAGAAAAAAATAGTGAATTTTTTTAAATTGAAAGAAAACCAAACAAGTATTAAACAAGAAATGATAGCGGGTATTACATCATTTTTCGCGCTATCGTATATTATTATAGTCAATCCATTAATATTAGCTGAAGCAGGGATTCCACCTGAGTTAAGTGTGTTCGGTACGATTTTAGTTTCTGCTGTTGGAAGCATTTTAATGGGTTTATGGGGAAATGCTCCACTGGTGCTCACTCCTGGTATGGGAGTTAATGCTTTCTTTACGTATACAATCGTAGGTTCATTGGGGCTATCTTGGCAGCAAGCCTTAGCGGTAGTTTTTGTCTCTGGAATAATTTTTACTGGTATTGCCTATACTTCTATCAGCAAGTTGTTAGTAGATGCGATTCCCGATTCATTAAAACACGGTATTACAGCCGGAATCGGACTTTTCTTAGTCGTCATTGGACTAGAAAATGGTGGTATTCTTACGGATGGAGGAGCCAACTCATTTATTACGTTAGGAGATTTGTCTCAGCCGCTTGTCTTACTCGCTGTCATTGGAATTTTATTATCCGGTGTGCTTTATCTAAGAAACGTACCAGGAAGCTTTTTTATTGGAATTGCAGTTATTACTATTATTTCATTGGTAACTGGCGTTCATGAAGCAGGAGCCTCTTCATTCTCATTGAGTAATCTATCAAATTATCCCGCACTTGTAGGAGCTTTTGATTTTTCAACAATCCTTAGTGTGCCGTTTATTTTAGCCGTATTTTCTTTGACAATGATCTTAATTTTTGAATCTATAGGTTTGTTTGAAGGCATGTTAGAAGATAAGAATCGTTTTACGAGCGCTTTTAAAGTCAGTGGAGTCATGACGCTTGTATCAAGTCTACTTGGAACGAGCCCGACTATACCAGCAGCTGAAAGTGCATCTGGTATTAAAGCTGGTGGAAAGACCGGTTTAACAGCTGTGTTTGCTGGAGGACTATTTTTACTTTCACTAGTTTTCACACCATTGTTGTCTTATATTCCAAATGCTGCACTATCACCTGTTATTGTAATAACTGGAGCGATTATGATGGAAAACTTAAAACATATTCCATTTGATGATTTTAGTGAATGGTTCCCTGCCTTTTTAATTATAGTGATGATTCCTTTAACATCAAGTATCGTTGATGGATTAGCTTTTGGTTTTGTAGCCTATCCTATTTTTAAATTAGCAAATGGCGAATTTTTCTTAGTAAAAAAAGCGATGAAAGTCGTATCCTTCTTATTCTTACTCACGATGGTTGCTATTGCAATTATCTAAGCAGTAATAGTACTAAAATGTGTTTATAAAAAAATTATACAGAAAAACCCTTGAAATCAAAATTCTGATTTCAAGGGTTTTTCTATGCGTTCAAAATGAACCTTAAAGAAAGATTAACAGAAGAGAGTACCCGAACGAGCCAAACAAAAAACTGCCTATGCTGCTTTCTTGTTCTTGAGGAAGTTCTTCTTTCATGACATTGAGGATAACGCCACCAGCTATGAAGGCTTGCAAAATAGAGAGAAGCAGCTCATTTAGTTCGGTTAATGCTCCAATAAGCCATCCCAAAAGAATAGCTACGGTTAAAAGTACTCGACCATATTGATCATAAATATGCTGATGGTCTTTGCGTAAACTCCAGTCATTGGTTAGAAAATGAACACCTAAAGCGATAAAATAAAATAGCATTCCAAGAACAGTGTTGAATTCTTCTTGTACGAGTAAATACCCAATAATGGCATTGTAAATAAAAAAGGAACCAATATGAAGCCAAAAGATACCTGAACTAGCATCTTCGGGTTGTTTAAAACGAGGATTATTTTTAGAAATCTTGACTAAACGTTCTAAAGAGTAAAACAAGACTAGTCCAGCTAAAGCAATGACATAAATATGATGCTCTAAGTACCTCCAGGGACTATTTTTTAGTTCATTGACTAGTACTTCTTGGTAATGATTTAATTCTGGCAATAAATGGACAAATACATAGGCAACAGAAACTCCTGCTGAAAAAGATAAGAATTTACTTCTTGGCACGACATTCGCAAAGCGGATAGATTTAGAGAAAAAATGAATCAAAGCAAAGCCTACTGCACAAAAAAAGCTGAGTAAAATATACATGATGTTCCTCCTATCTCGATAATCCTATTCTAACTTTCTAGCGGATTAAACAGAACTATTTTGTCTTATGTTGGAGAATAATAGTTAGATAGGATTATAAAAAAGGAGTTGAGATTTTATTCTCAGCTCCTTTTTGGTATTCTATTTATGATTTTGCATCAATTTCTGCTAACACTTGCTCGAATACTTCAATAGGTTGAGCACCACTAACACCATATTGTTCATCGATAACAAAGAAAGGGACACCTTGAACGCCAATTTCAACTGCTTGAGCTTGATCTAAACGTACAGCATCTAAATAAGCATTTGAAGTTAGAATTTCTCTAACACGTGCTTCTTCTAATCCAATTGATTCGGCTAAGTGAACTAAGAAATCATCATCATTTAACCATTTGCCTTCAATAAAATAAGCTTTTTTAGCTAATTCCATAAATTCATTTCCTTTACCTTGTTCTTTGGCAAATTGAAATAAACGATGTGGTTTTAACGTATTACCATGTTGAATAGTCTCATAATGGTAATCTAAATCAACATTATTAGCCATTTGAGTAACTTGATTAAACATTGATTGAGCTTGATCAACGCTCATTCCTTTATGTTCAGCAAAATACTCTTCCATCGTACCTTCAACCTTTTCGGGTGCAGTTGGATCCAGTTCATAACTATGAAATTCGATTTCTATGTCTGTACGGTCTTTAATTGCGGCTTCTAAATGACGTTTTCCAATATAACAAAAAGGGCATACGAAATCCGACCAAATTGCAATTTTCATCTTTGATCACTCCTTAAAAATGCTTACTAATGATAAGCATAAAGGTAACGGAGCTTAAAAGTCAATTAAAGTTGATTTTTTAGATAAAAAAAAGCTTGCAAATAATAAATGAAATGTGTATATTTATTATCAAGTTCTAATTTAATTAAAAAAAGATTAAAATAAGATTAAAAACGGGGGATTTAGTTATGGAGAAGAAGAAATGGTGGAAATCTGGAGCCTTATTATTAACAGCAGGTATTTTGGTAGCTTGTGGAAATGAAGCAGATAGTGAAACATCTTCATCAAATTCAGGCGAAGGAGATTTAGCAGAAGAACAAGTACTGAACTTAGTTGAGATTGCGGAATTGCCTACAGGAGATACAGCATTAGCTACAGATACAGTTAGTTTTACCGTTTTTAATAACATCAACGAAGGATTGTATCGCCTTGATAAGGATAGCCAACCTATTCCAGCTTTAGCTCAAGAAGAAGCAACAGTCAGTGAAGACGGTTTAGAATACACATTTAAATTACGTGAAGATACAACTTGGTCAAATGGCGATCCTGTAACAGCTAAGGATTTTGTCTACGCTTGGCAAAGGGTTGTTGATCCTGAAACAGCCGCTTCATATTCTTACTTATTTGAAGGAATCAAAAATGCAACAGCTATCATTGGTGGAGAGGCTGAACCTGAAACTTTAGGAGTGGAAGCTGTTGGCGATTATGAATTAAAAGTTACGATGGAAACACCGGTACCATACTTTATTTCTTTAATGGCTTTCCCAACATTCTACCCTCAAAACCAAGCATTTGTAGAAGAACAAGGAGACAAATACGGTACTTCAGCAGAAACAATGGTCTTTAATGGACCCTTCACATTTAGCAATTGGGATGGAACAAACCTAAATTGGACTTACGAAAAGAATGATGATTATTGGGATGCTGAAAATGTTACTTTAGAAGAAATTAATGTTGAAGTTATTAAAGAAACGTCTACAGCACTAAACTTATACGATTCTGGTCAAATTGATCGAGTTAATTTAACCGGTGAGTTTGCTAAACAATACAAAGATAATGCAGATTATACTGTTGAAACAGAAGCAAGAACATCTTATCTTCAATTGAATCAAGAAAAAAATGGAGAAGAAACACCATTAGCTAATGAAAACTTACGTAAAGCAATTGCAACTGCTTATGATCATGAACTATTGGTTAGCGAAATCTTAGCAAATGGTTCTCAAACAGTAGGAGGTCTTGTTCCTTCTGAGTTAGCAGCGAATCCAACTTCTGGAGATGACTTCCGTGCAGAATCTGGAGACTACCTAGCCTTTGATCCTGATGCAGCTAAAGAATATTGGGAAGCAGCTAAGTCTGAACTAGGTACAGATACTGTAACATTAGAATTACTTGGCGATGATGATGAAACAAATAAAAAAGTTGGAGCTTACATGAAAGATCAAATTGAAACGAATTTGCCTGGTGTAGAAGTGACCTTGAAAAACGTTCCTTTTAAATCTCGTTTAGAATTGCAAACAAAACAAGATTACGATTTTGCTTTAGGTGGTTGGGGAGCTGACTTTGCTGATCCAGTAAACTTTATTGATTTAATGACATCAGAAAGTCCATACAACCGTTCTAGCTATAGTAATGCAGAATTTGACGAACTAGTTGCTTTATCTAAAGGAGAGAACGCAACAGATGTTGATGCACGTTGGACAAACTTGCTTGATGCAGAAAAAATCTTATTAGAAGAAGCAGGTGTTGCTCCTCTATTCCAAAGAGCTGCAGCAACTTTACAAAAAGAATATGTTAAGGATATTTACAACCACCAAGTTGGAGCTAAATACACTTACAAAGATGCTTATATTGAAGCTCACTAAAAGTTGACTAAGCTTAAGTCATCCTTTAATAAGCAGGACTAAAAATGAGAAGAGCTCTAAACAAAGATTCTATATCTTTGGTTTAGAGCTCTTTCTATTTAACTACGTATTTAGGATTGATTCACTTTAGAAACTATTCGATTTGTTTGTAAATCAAAAAGAATGTTGCAAACAAACAGAGCAGCTAAAATGAAGACACTCACAGCTGTATTATCCCCCAGGTAAAAATGAACAAAGAGAGAATAGATGATTATTTTTGCAATAAGCTGGAGGCTAAAGACTTGCTTAAGTTTTTTTACTAGTGGTACAGTTGGCTTTTCTTTGATTTTTTTTATGATCCTACGATCATTCACAAGAAAAATGCGCACAAATTGATTCTCAAAATCATAGGCACTAAAATGACGTAAGGCTAATAAATTACCCATCACGTAGAAAACAATCAATCCGATTAAAAGGTATTGAAACAAGAGCAGTACTCCTTTCTGAGCAGTGAAGAATGTTTTGAATACCTATTATAACATAATGGATATAGAAAATAATTTCATTAATAGATAGACAACTGGAACTAGTAAAACCCACCCATGAGGTTGATATCATGGATGGGTTTTACTCTGTTAAAACAAATAAACAATCTTTCTCATCTGCATCATCATAAAAAGACAACGTATCATTCGCTTGACGTTTAGCAATTAATTCATAGCCGTAATGATCGGTGAAAACAAGTTGCTGATGGGAGATAGACGTGATGCTTCCTGCAATAGGATGACCATTAATAAGAAACTCGCCATCTTTTGTGATTTTTAAAAGCCTCCGTTTATCATTTGTTTCCTGATTGCTCCAAGTTCCAATAAAAGAAGATAATGGATCTTGAATAAATGGACTTTTAGATAAAGTATTTTTTTTCTTTGAAACAGAATTTCCTAGCAATCCTGCCACAACAGAAAATCCAAAAAAATAGTTAATGTATTTATTTATCTTCATATTTTTTCTCCCATAAATAAGTAATAGAATAAGTGCGTTTATAAAAAATGTTGTCAATTTCAACTTCTTTATTATATGCTTATTTATGTGAATTAAATAGGGACTAAAGTATTATTTTGATGTCAAATTGATGTTAAATAGATTACTAAAAGTAAAAGAGCAAGAATAAATGAAATATAGCTACTTTTTTCTTAAATCAATAGAAAGACTTGATTATCAATAAAAAACAGTCCAAAATATAGAAATATGCTTCTTTCCCTAGTATAGTAATAAATGAAAGTAAATAAAAAATGATAAAGGATGTTACTTTGATGAACGTGATTAAATTTGGTGGAAGCTCTTTAGCTTCAGGAAGTCAGTTAAAAAAAGTAGTGCAAATCGTAAAAGAAGATTCTGCACGGAAAATAGTTGTCGTATCGGCTCCTGGTAAGCGTTCAGCAGAAGATGAAAAGGTAACAGACCTGTTGATTGGATTTGGAATGAAAGCACTTGTCGGACATGATTATAGTGCAGTATTGGGTAAGATTATAAATCGGTACCAAAGTATTGCAGAAGAGTTAGGGTTGGGAAATGAAATCATTGATGAAATCAAAACCAATTTAGATTCATTAGTTAACGGCAATAAAGACGAACCTGATTATTATTTAGATGCTTTTAAAGCAAGTGGTGAGAATAATAATGCCAAATTAGTAGCGGCTTATTTTAATCAAGAAGGTGTGCCAGCTCATTATATGGATCCCCAAGAAGCAGGCTTGATCGTAACGAATGAACCAGGAAATGCTCAAGTTTTATCGGAAAGTTACGAACAATTGTATAAATTGCGCGAGAGTAAAGAAGTCATTATCTTCCCAGGTTTTTTTGGCTACACTAAAGATGGAAAAGTGTGTACTTTTTCCAGAGGTGGATCAGATATTACTGGCTCAATATTAGCAAATGGAATAAAAGCAGATCTATACGAGAACTTTACAGATGTCGATGCTATTTTTGCTGCTAATCCTAATGTAGTAGAGAATCCTATTGGTATAAAAGAATTAACTTATCGTGAAATGCGTGAGCTTTCATATGGTGGTTTTTCAGTTTTACATGATGAAGCTTTGCAACCGGCATTTAAATTAGGAATTCCAGTTCAAATCAAAAATACAAATAATCCATCAGCACCGGGTACACGAATCATGAAAGAACGTCAAATGTCGGAACAAAGCGTCATCGGGATCGCAAGTTCAAGTGGCTTCAGCAGTATCTATATTGATAAGTATCTGATGAACCGCGAAATTGGTTTTGGGCGTAAAGTTTTGGAAATTCTGGAATCAAAAGGGATCAGTTATGAACATATGCCTTCAGGAATTGATAATTTAACGATTATTTTGCACAGCGATCAAATGACTACAGAAGAAGAACACTCTTTATTGGTACAATTGAAAGAAGAGTTGGATGCAGATAGCGTAACAGTTGAACGCAACATTGCATTGATCATGATTGTAGGAGAGGGCATGCGCGAAAAAATGTTTACAATGTCTAAAGCAGCGACGGCATTTTCTGAAAACAATATCAATATCGATATGATCAACCAAGGAGCTTCGGAAGTTAGTGTCATGTTTGGTATTCAAGCTAAACACGAAGACCTAGCAGTAAAAGCATTATATGAAGCGTTTTTTGTAAAATAAGAGTTTTATAAAAACTCTGGAACACTATCAATAGTTGTTAATCTCATTCTTCTATGGAAGGATGGGATTTTTTTGCTTCACTTGTCCATGAAACCAGTTTTCATGGACAAGTGAGCCATTTTTTTTAGTTCCCTCTTCCGTTAAGAACCGTTTCATGGATGAGTGAGCCGAATTTTTCGCTCCAGTTGTCCATCAAAGGCCATTTCATGGAAGAGTGGTACCAAATGGTGATCAGAAAAGCTTGAAAAATGCTGAAAAAAAACACATTCGTACTTCTGATGAAAAAAAACATCAAAAGTACGAATGTGTTTTGAACTAGGACGTTTGTCCTGAGCCATCTAGTGATTAACCAAATAAAAGGAAATAAGCAATAACAAGTACACCTAAAACAATTCTGTACCAACCAAAAGCTTTAAAGTCATTGTTTTTAATGTAGCCCATTAAGAATTTAATCGAGATAATAGACACTACAAATGCAACCAGCATTCCAGTTAAAAGAATCGCTACTTCCATACCTGTAAAGGCAAACCCAAACTTAAAGAGTTTAAGGAAACTTGCGCCAAACATAATAGGGATCGATAAGAAAAATGAATATTCTGTAGCAACGAAACGAGAAGTACCGATTAAGATAGCTCCTAGGATGGTTGCTCCCGAACGAGAAGTACCAGGAATCAATGAAAGAACTTGGAACATTCCAATAAGAAAAGCCGTTTTATACGTCAAATCTTTAAAAGAAGTGATCGAACTTTCTTTTCCTTTATTCCGATTTTCAATAACAATAAATAAAATTCCGTAAACAATTAGCATAATGGCAACTGTCCAATAATTGTATAAATGCTCGTTTAACCAGTCATCAAATAGAAAACCTAATACGGCTGCCGGAAGCACCCCAACGATTACTTTGTACCAGATAGAAAGCGTATCTTTCTTTTCTTCGGCCGTTTTCTTGGGTGAAAATGGGTTTAGCTTATGGAAAAAAATCAACACTACTGCCAGAATGGCACCTAGTTGGATGACAACAAAAAACATTTCTTTAAATCCTGCTGAAGCATCTAAATTAATAAATTGTTCTACCAAAATCATATGACCTGTGCTACTAATAGGTAGCCATTCTGTAACTCCTTCGACAATTCCTAAAAATGCCGCTTTTAATAATTCAATAAAAATCATGTTGTTCTCCTTTCAAATCAAAGCGTGAATTAAGACTCACAAAAATAAGTATACCTAAGATTAGCTCGTTATCCTATAGTCTTTAGACAAAATTAAATAATTTTTTAATCAGACTATCAATAGCCTTTAACTAAAATTAAAGTTGACCTTGAATGAACTGGACAAGTAAACTACTAGCTGCAACAAAGAACCAGGTGATCAGACCAAGTAAAACAGGTTTCACGCCTGTCTTTAAGAGCTCTTTAAAATTAGCAGATAAACCGATTGAAGCTAGTGCCATTGCAATCATGAAACGTGAAAGCCATTTGGCAGAAGTGACGAAAACTTCAGGAAGTATGCCTGTACTGCTGATCACAGAAGCAACTAGGAACCATAAGATAAACCATGGGAATATTTGCTTTAACGAGACTTTCTCAGCATTACGACGCTTCTTATAAAGTTGGATGCCAGCAATTAGTAATGAAACAGGTATGATCAACGTAGCTCTAGTCAATTTTACAATTGTAGCATAATCTCCAGCAGATTCACTATAACTGTAACCTGCAGCTACAACCGAAGAAGTGTCATTAATAGCTGTCCCTGCCCATAAACCAAAGCCGCTATCCGTTAAATTCATCAAATGCCCTATAAAAGGAAACAGAAAGACGGCTACAATATTAAATAAGAAGATGGTCGAGATGGATAAAGCTACCTCTTCATCTTTTGCGTCAATGATGGGTGAAACAGCGGCAATTGCTGAACCTCCACAGATGGCCGTTCCTACTCCTATTAAAGTTGTCGTGTTCATCGGAATATGTAACCATTTTCCTATTAAAAAAGCACTGATAAAAGCTACAGCAATCGTAATAAGCGTAACGCTTAGAGATGAAAGTCCTGTTGATTGGATATCTTGAATAGATAAACTAAAACCTAATAAGACAATCGAAGCTTGTAAGATTTTTTTTGAAGAAAATTTGATACCCGGCTGAAAGTCAGCAGGAGTACCGATTGTGTTGTTCACTAATAAACCTATTAGAATAGCAAATACAGCACTGCCAATAATCGGAAATACATTTCCCAATAGCGTAGCAATAAGTGCAATTGCAATGGAAAGAAAAAGCCCTTTATTAATTTTTTTCATGTATTGATCGTCCTTTCTCTAAGATTTATTTTAACTATAGCATATTTTTAAACAGGTATCGTTTGAGAAAGAAAAAAAATGATGATACAGTGATGTTGTGAAAACGATTTATTTAATGTGGTTACTCGATTTTGACGAAACTATTCCTTGCAGATAAAAAAATTAATAAGGAGGATTTCTATGGACTCGAATCACCTTCATCATTTGCTAAGTAAAATGACAAGAGAAGAAAAAGTTGGTCAAATGGTTCAATTAGCAGGCGAATTTTATAAAGAAGAAGATAGTGAAAACACTGGTCCCATGCATGAAATGAATTTATCTCCAGAGAAGATGACTACAATTGGTTCAGTACTTGGCATATCTGGTGCTCAAACATTAATAGACATCCAAAAGGAACATTTAGCAAAAAGTCGTCTAGGAATACCGCTATTGTTTATGGCGGATGTCATTCATGGATATCGTACAATTTTTCCAATTCCTTTAGGTATAGCTAGCACATGGGATCCTGATTTGGCTGAAGAAAGTGCTATTCTATCCGCAAAGGAAGCAGCTGTTTCAGGATTACATGTTACCTTTGCGCCCATGGTCGACTTAGTTCGTGATGCTCGCTGGGGAAGAGTCATAGAATCTACTGGAGAAGATTCTTATCTGAATCAACTATATGCACGTGCTTTTGTCAGAGGCTACCAAGGGAAAGATTTAGTGAATAATAAACTGAGTGTAGCAGCTTGTATCAAACACTTTGCTGGATATGGTGCGCCCGTAGCTGGCCGTGAATACAATACCGTTGAATTGTCCGAACGAACGTTAAGAGAAATGTACCTGCCCGCTTATCAAGCAGGAATCGATGAAGGCAGTAAACTAGTTATGACGGCATTTAATTCACTTGATGGTGTTCCAGCTACTGCCAATAAACCTTTGATGCGGGATATTCTACGAAAAGAATTTGGCTTTCAAGGTGTTCTGATATCAGATTGGGCTTCAGTTGGCGAAATGATTCCACATGGAGTTGCAGCTAATTTAAAGCAAGCTGCTGAGTTAGCAATAAAAGCAGGTGTAGATATCGAGATGATGACAGGCGGATACTTGAATTATTTACATGATCTGATAGAGGAAGGGGAAATTTCTGAAGCTCTTCTTGATGAAGCAGTATGGCGAATATTAACGTTAAAAAATGAGTTGGGTCTATTTGAAGATCCTTATCGCGGTGCAAATAGTAAAGAAGAAAAAACAATCGTATTTAGTTTAGAGCATCGAGAAAAAGCTAGGAAAATAGCTGAGGAATCAATGGTATTATTGAAAAATGAGAAACAAGTTTTACCTTTAAACAACCAACAAAAAATTGCATTATTTGTTCCAGAAGAACAATCCAGAGATGTTCTAGGTGCATGGTCTTGGAAAGGACAGCAAAAGGAAAGCGTGTCTGTCTATGAAGGATTGTTGCAACACGTTTCAAAAGAATCGATAATGCTGAAAACTTATTCTACCTTGAAAAATGAAAATCAAAATGACTGGCTAACAGACGTTGAAACTGTTGATGTGGTGATAATTGTAGGTGGAGAATCTTCCTATATGAGTGGAGAAGGAGCTAGCCGAAGCAATCTTAAATTACCAGCAGAACAGATTCAATTAATCAAGAAGCTTCGCACGATTGCTAAGCCCATTAGTTTGATTCTATTCAATGGCAGACCTTTAGATTTGACGGATATTATTCAAGATGTGGACAGCATGATAGAAGCCTGGTTTCCAGGTACAGAAGCTGGATCTGCAGTCGCGAATCTTCTATTTGGACTGAAAAATCCGAGTGGCAAATTAACGATGTCTTTTCCAAGAGCAGTTGGGCAAGTTCCTCTTTATTACAATCAAGACAGCACTGGACGCCCGTTGACACCGTATAATCAAGAAGATAAGTATCTTTCAAGATATCTGGATGTAGAGAACAGTCCACTTTTTCCTTTTGGTTTTGGATTAAGTTATACGCAATTTAAGTATAGTCCAATGCAGGTTACTGTAGCTGAATCTAAGGACGAGGTCACTATAGAAGTTACCATTACAAATAATGGGAACCTGTCAGGTACTGAAATCGTTCAGCTATATGTTAGAGATAAAGTAGGCGAAGTCGTTCGTCCAGTTAAAGAATTAAAAAGATTTAAAAAAGTATTTTTAGAACCAGATCAATCAGTTAAAGTTTTATTTCATTTGCAAGAACAAGACTTTGAATATGTGCATCAAGATTTATCTGTATCCGTTGAAGCTGGAGAGTTTGATTTAATGGTAGGCTCTAATAGCGAAGAGCTAGAAATTGAGACAATTTATTTAGATTTTCAAAAGAAATGAATAAAAATGCATTAAATAGTTCATTAACAGCCATTTTTGTTCTCTTCAAGGTATCTTTTATGGTATCATAAGGTGCAAACTTCTTATTGTTTCGATGATAAGAAGCAGACTATAAAATAAAGAAAGTAGGAATTGAAATGGGAATGTTCGATTTTTTGAAAAAAGATACTAAAAAGGAAAACAATGCAGCAGCAAAATTATTTGCACCTGCAAATGGTACAGTTGTAGCTATTGAAGATGTAGCAGATCCAGTTTTTTCACAAAAAATGATGGGTGACGGATTTGCAGTTATCCCAACAGACGGAAAAATTTATTCTCCAGTAACTGGGAAAATTGTCAGTGTATTTCCAACTAAGCATGCCATTGGAATTGAACTTCCAAATGGAGTAGAAGTACTTTTACACATGGGTCTAGATACTGTTGAATTAAATGGTGGACCGTTTACTAATTCAGTAGTTGAAGGAGACCAAGTAACACCTGAAACATTAGTTTCTACAGTTGACTTAGTTGCTCTTGAAGCTGCTGGAAAAGATAGCGCAATGGTTGTTGTCTTTACAAACATGGATAAAGTAGCTGATTTCACTTTAAGTGGAAAAGGACAAGCATCTGCTTCAGCAGAAATTGGAACACTTACAGCTAAAGCATAAAAAGAACTGTAATAAGTTTTTTGAAATCAAATTTGATGCAATCTACACCTCGAAAGCTAGAGTGAATTCTAGTTTTCGGGGTGTATTTGTGTCATTAAATAAACTAATGCGAATAAAACTATTCGCTAGTTTTTTTGGAAACAGTTGGGTGAGTTTATTTGCTTATAAAAATTGCTGTAAAGTAGAACAAAAAGGATTATGATTATCTATAGGAAACGAATGAAAGATTAATATTACATACTACAGAATAAAAAGAGAAGGTACTATAAAAATTTAAAGCATCAGCGAAGCATTTAAATCAGAGAGGAAGTATGAAATGTTAACAATAAATCATTTCAGTAAAACCTATAAAGGTGAAAAAAAGGCAGTAGATGATATCAGCCTTAAAGTAGAGGAAGGGGATATTTTTAGTTTCATAGGTCATAATGGAGCTGGGAAAAGTACCACAATCAAATCGATAGTGGGTATCCTTGATTATGAAGAAGGAGAAATTTTCATTGATGGTCATTCAATGAAAACAGAACCGCTTTTATGCAAGCAAGTTATTGCCTATATACCAGACAATCCAGATTTATATGAACATATGACGGGTATTCAGTATCTGAGTTTTATAGCAGATATCTTTAAAATTCCTACAGCTATTCGAGAAGAAAACGTGAAAAAATATGCAGATTTATTTGAAATCACTGGAAATCTGGGAGATCTAATTTCTTCCTACTCACATGGCATGAAGCAAAAGCTTGCTATTATTTCGGCTGTGATTCATAAGCCAAAGCTACTTGTATTAGATGAACCTTTTGTTGGTCTAGATCCTAAAGCTGCTGTTGTACTAAAAGAAATCATGCACGAACTGTGTGCACAGGGAAGTTCCGTCTTCTTTTCAACACATGTACTGGATACTGCAGAAAAACTTTGCAATAAAGTTGCGATGATTAATCATGGGAAACTTGTTTTTTCAGGAACGATGGAAGACATGTTAAAGGAGAAAAAGGGAAGTTCTTTAGAGGAAATCTTTATAGACATTTTGAATCAAGAATAATAAAAAAAGAGGAGAGCACTTTAAGGTATGAATACTAAAGACGTGAAAATAAAGCGGAAAAATTTAAGTTGGCTTCTTGCTAAAAATAGATTAATAGAGCAACTTGGTCTGAATGTTTTTCGTTATGAAAAGGATAAACGTAAAAGAAATAGTAAAATTACAGTAGCCGTAGCTATTGGCATTGTTTTACTTATGATTATTTCTTATAGTGGTGGGGTGGCGTACGGTTATATTTATTTAGGAATGACAGACCTAATTCCTAGTATTGCTATCTTTATCAGCAGCTTGCTCACTTTAACTTTTTCATTATTTAAATCAAATGGAGAATTCTTTAATTTTAGTGATTATGATCTAATAATGTCTTTGCCAATAGCTGTAAAGACAATTATTAGCAGCCGTTTTTTGAATATGTATATTTGGAATACTTTTATTGCTTTTCTCGTTATGTTTCCAATGGGAATAACTTATTTATTGTTTGAACAGCCTGATTTTATAACTTATCTTATTTGGTTTCTCAGCATCTTTTTAGTCAGTCTGATTCCTACTATTATTGCGGCTATTTTTGGAACAGTGATTACAGCAATTTCATCTAAATTCAGATACACAAATGCAATAGCTACAGTCCTTTCTATCGGATTAGTAGTCGTATTCTTGATTTTTCTTATGGCTGCTTCAACAACGAATTTCGGGTTTGGAGAACTCATTGATTCACAAACAGGAAACATAAATACTGATGCAATTTCAAACTTAGCTCCTTTTGTTTCGGATCGATTGAACCAATTATACCTACCCACAAAATTGTTCAAGGAAGCAGTAGTGGATGGGAAATCCCTTTCTTTTCTGATCTTTGCGGTTGTTTCTATTGGTTTGTACTTCCTCTTTTTACAGCTATTGTCTATAAAATACAAAAAAATCAACACAGCACTGACTTCACATAATAGCAAGGGGAATTATAAAATTGGGGTGTTGCGTCAGAGGGGAATGCTTTTGGCATTGTATAAAAAGACGCTGATGCGAATCTTAAAGTCAACAGTAGCTGCCACAAATTTATTGGTTGGTTGTGTAATGGCAATTCTATTGGCCATTAGTACATTCATTATTGGGCCAGAAAAAATACTACAGAGTCTTGATTTAGCTGAGTACTTTCCAATCTTAAAAAATGTTGCTGGTTATGTCATTGCGGCTATGGTTTCTATGACGAATACGGCTACTATCTCACTTGCATTAGAAGGGAAAAATGTCTGGTTGATCAAATCATTGCCAGTTTCTCCAAAGACCCTGTATGACAGTTATTTATTAACCAATCTGACGTTTACTATTCCAACATCGATTATCTGTTCACTGTTGTTTAGTATCTCTTTAAAAATGAGCTTCATTGAAACAATTTTGGTAATCGTTACACCACTTAGCTTTTTACTATTTACAGCAGTAGCAGGCATTTTTATTGGAAATCGAATGGCTTATTATGACTGGCAGGATGAGACACAACTTGTTAAACAGAGTATGATGAGCTTAATAGGAATGTTAGGCGGCATGATGATCACTGTATTTTTCGGGGTGATAGCTAATGTAGGCATTTTACCACTAGAAATCAAAACCATTACATTAATTATAAATCTATTTATTTTAATAGTTACAGTCTTATTGTATTTGCATGAATGCAATCGTCCAATAAAACAATAATAATCCAAAAAGAAAGAGTCGCTCAAGAATGTTTTTCTTGTTGAGCGACTCTTTTTTAGTTTATGTTGGACGTACAATAGTGAATTCTTCATTTAGTGTAGCGTATTGGTTACCGGCAAGCCGTGCAACGGGATTTAATTTATCCGTTAAAATATATTCTTTTTCTTGATCAAAGACTGTCTCATCAAAAAAGAAATCTGTTACTCGAATAAAAAAGAAGTCCGTTACAATATTGTCGTGCTCATCTTTAATCGGTACGTATTGATGTAAGACACCTTCAAAACGAATTTTAGCTTCTACGATAGAAGGAACTTGTACGCTTAGACTATCGATCAACGTTAAGTTTGTTTGGTCCAACTCACTTTCGTCTGGTGAGAGTGGGGCAGATGTTTGATTCATATCTTCAACGACAGTTTGATCAACAATGTGTACAACCGCTTCTTTTCGATCAAGAATATTGCGAGCGGTATCTTTACTAACGCCATCTTTTCTTAAGATAGCAACGGTTAATAAAGGTAATTCATTGGATGCTGCACTGAAAAAGCTGAAAGGAGCAGCATTTACCACTGAACCATCCTTTGATAATGTTGTAACCCAAGCGATTGGGCGTGGAATCACACTTCCGCTAACAAATTTGTACTGCTGTTTTTTGTTTAATTGTTCTGCTGTATAGTGAAACATAATTAGTCACTTCCTAAGGGTTAATTTTAACTATAAAAATAGATTTTAATCTAAATATTCTTTTTTAACTATTTTTGTACTGCGAACGGTATCTATCGGCCGAACCAATTTTTCTATCTCAGCACGTTGATTCCTGAATTTTGGTGGTAAGGCTAAGGTTTCACCCAATATTTCGTAATGTTCTTCATCGTCGATAAAACCGGGACCATCTGTTGCAAATTCAAACAAAATACCTGGAGATACACGGGCATAAAGAGATTCAAAATAAAAACGATCGACATAACCAGAAGTTGGCAACCCAAATTGGTTTATTCGTTGAATCCATTCTTCTAAAACAGCACGATCTTCTACACGAAATGCAACGTGATGCACATTTCCATAACCTTGTCGTGCATCAGGAAGCAGAGCGCTGTATTCAACGATCACTTGCGCGCCATTTCCGCCTTCGCCAACTTCAAATTGGTGATAATTGCCTTCTTTAGCTACTTCTTTAAACAGCAAGACTTTTTCCAAAATTTCTTTCATAAAGTCAAAATTTTTCACACGTAAAAAGATAGGACCTAAACCAGTAATGGCAAATTCATCTGGAACTGGGCCTTTATGCCATGGAATACCAGAGGCTATACCTACATTGTTTTCATCTGAGATCAATTGATAGTGTTGATCATCAAAATCATGAAAAGCCAACACTTTGACTCCAAATTGTTCTGAGATTTCTTTATGAGCTACATTATATTTATCAAATCGTTTGACCCAATAGTATAAAGCAGCATCACTTGGCACGCGTAAAGAAGTCTTTGAGATATCATTGGTTCCTTTTGATCCTTTAGGAATACCAGGGAAATCAAAAAATGTCATATCTGTACCTGCGCTGCCTTTATCATCTGAAAAGAAAAGGTGATACGTTTGAATGTCATCTTGGTTCACTGTTTTTTTTACTAAGCGGACACCTAAAACGTTCGTAAAGAAGTCATAAATTTTTTCCGCGCTGCTTGTAATAGCTGTTACGTGGTGAATCCCTTTTAGTCCAGTCATATTAAAAATCCTCCAGTTGAGCTTCAATTGCAGCTCGTTTATTTTCTAAGAAAGCAGGTAGTGCTAGTATTGTTCCTAATGTATCAATTGGTTCATCAAGTATAAAGCCAGGAGTTTCAATGGCTAATTCAATTCGTAGACTGTTTGGTTCTTTTACATATAAGCTTTTAAAATAGCCGCGTTCAACATAGTGATCAATCGGTAGTCCCATTCGTATTGCTTTTTGATACATCTCTTCTAGCTCTTTAGATGAATGAACGGTATAAGCAATATGATCAATTGATCCTCTGCCCATTCGAGAGGAAGTTGTCTTTCCGCTAGGAGCAACAGATGTGAAAATTTCTTGCTGATCAATTTGAACGCGATGACTTTGATTCGATAAAGATAGACCTAAATAATCGGTTAAAAAGGAAAGTGTTTCTTCAGGACGCTCAACTTTAAGGAAACTTTCAAAAATCCCTATGATTTGATTTGTGGGTGGAATATCTGAATGTTTAGTCGCATTTTCAGATAGGATCACGTCATCAACTTCTATTAGGGAGAGTTCAAAGTGATCAGGATCTTTAAAGAATAGAGAGGATTCGTTCTGATCTAATGTAGTTTCAATTGAATAATGCGTTAAACGAGATTCCCAATAAGATAACGTGCCTTTAGGAATTTTTAAAGCAACTGTGGAGAAATAATTATTTTCAGGATAAGCACTGCCAACATTCTTTAATTCAAAAAAAGTTAGTAGAGTACCAGGGTTTCCTTGATAATCTCCATAAAATAAATGGCGTACAGCTGTATTTTCTTGATTGACTGTATTTTTCACAAAACGCAATCCAAGAACAGAGGTATAGAAAAAATGGTTCTCCCTAGCTGATTTAGTGAAAGCTGAGATATGATGGATGCCTTTAATCACGGAATAAAATCTCCTCTCGTCAAAAAATGGATCATTGAAATGAATCTATAACGTAACTATAACATATCGCAAAAATACTTACAATAAATAAGTTCAATTAGAGATAAATTATACTGAGATAAAAGCAAAAAACTAATCTGAACCTATAAGCAGGTTCAGATTAGTTTTTATTTGGTGTTATTCAAATGCGACACAAACACATTCTGGAGCATAAACATCTTTTTGAAGCAGAGACAGTAGACCAGTTTCTGCATCTCTTTCAAATAAAGTCAATTTATCAGAATTTTGATGGCCAACGACGACAAATTGCTCAGAAGGGTCTAGTGCGAAATCACGAGGAGTATCTCCTTCAGACGGAATCAACTGAATACGCTCAATAGAATCTCCCGTTTCATTAATTGCATATACCGCAATTGAATTATGGCCACGATTAGAAGAATACAAGAAACGACCGTCTTCAGTAACGCGCACAGCTGATCCACTATTGAAAGTAGTATGTGTGTCTGGAATAGAAGAAACCGTTTGTAGAGTTTCAAATGAACCATCAGCAGCATTGTAAGCTAATACAACAATTTCGCTCGTTAACTCTCCGACAAGGTAAGCAAATTTACCATTTGGATGAAAAACTAAGTGACGAGGACCTGTACCAGGCTTAGCCGTATACGTAGATGCTAAATCTAATTTTCCATCTTCAGAAACTTTGTAAGTGTAAACTTTGTCTGTCCCTAAATCACAAGCTACGACATAATTACGATCTGGTGTAAGATTCAAGTAATGTGCATGAGCTTTTTCTTGGTTTTCATGAACGCTGGATCCTTCATGTTGTTTAACATCTGTTAAAGTTAAACCGCCTTTATTATCTGTTTTGTAAACAGAAACAAAGCCATCATGATAGCTGGTTGTATAAACTAATGAGCGATCGGCATCGTAAGCGACGTAACACGGTGGAGCAGCATTTTCTTCAATTAATTCGCTTGTTTTTTCAAAAAAAGTAGCTGTATTTTCATAAGAGGTTGCTGGTTTTTTCTTAAATGCAGCAAGCCCGCCACCAGTAGCCGTTTTACTAACAGAATAAATAATGTCTTTTCCATTTGATAAAGCTAAATAAGTAGGATTGCCTACTTTGGCTAAAAGTTTTGCTTCTTCTAATTGTTTTGTCTGAGTGTTTAAGATGATTTCATAAATGCCTTCACTGTTTCCTTTAGTATAGGTTCCTAAATAAATGGTTTCTTTCATTGATAAAGCCTCCTTGGTTTTATGTAACAGGTTTCAATTTCAAGTATAGCACTTGCTGATTAAAGATTTAAAGCAAAAAGACACTTTTTAGAAAAAAAAGTGTCTTTTTGCAATGATTGGAATCATTCTATTAATGAAGAAGATCTATAATCGCTTCATAAATTCGCTGGTTTGATTGAGTATCATGATAGTAAAGCAATGCATCTGCTTTTTGTTGGTTTTTACGAGAAACTTGAAATTGATTCATACCGATTTGTTCCAGCAAATGAATCAAACTTTCTTCAGAAGTTGTAATTTCACCCGGTAGCTCATTTAAATAAGTATGGGTTGAATTAAACGGCACTTCAGAAGCCAATGTTTTAATATCTGGTTGATAAAATAAAACTGGTTTTAGTAGGAAACTAAAATCAAAAGCAATAGGATCTGCATCCGTGATCAAAAGACTGCTTTCTTTAATCAACTGTTGGATGTCTTCTTGACTTTGAAGCAACACAGTACAATTACAGTCAGTAAAGGCTGCTACATAATGAAGCATTGAAGTAGGAAGAGCTGTTACAACCTCTAGTTGGTACTGCTGAACAAAGTCTAAAAATGTAGGATTTTTTAATAGTGAAATAAACGATAAGGCCATATGTTCAATGACATCTGATTGGTAGTACAAACCAGAATCGTGATTCATCGGAAAAATAAGCAGCTGACGTTTATTTGCTGAAAGAGACTCATCCTTTAGTAGCTCATCAAAACGAGGTAAGCCAGTGATAGAAAGTTTATCTTCAGGAAAGTTTAAGGTTTCAATCGCTAGTCGTTTCTCCGTTTTTGAACTGACAAAAAATAAATCTGCTTTGAATCGCTTAGCACTGTATTCTAAACTAGCTTTACTATCTTGCAATCCAAGGACATTTTTCTGCAAAACAACTTTCTTAGCGCTCAATTCATCTAACCACAAAGGATTACGTGTGGGCAAGATAGCATAAGGTTCTTCAGTTGTGATTAGTAATTGTGCCATTAATAACGTCCAAATGTATTTTTTCGATTTATAAATTAAGAGGTGATCTTCTCCTAAATCTGCAGCTTTAGCGTAATCAGGCGAAGTTTTGTCAATGACATAATAAACTTCTTTTTCTGGATGGTGTTGTCTCATGTAACGATAAAAAGCCCAACCATTATTTTTAGCTTCCATAGGAGTTTCACCGATAATCCAAATACCCCGATTACTATAAAAAGGGCGTAAAACAGGCGCAAAGGGGAGGAGTTCTTTCATATATTCGACAGTTTCATTTTCAAAATTTGTCACAGAAAGAATAAAGTTATTTGATTGTCCAGTAAAATTAGGAGCTAAAAACTTAGTGTTTTTTCCATAAGAATAAGAAAAACTAGTGTAATTTTTCTTAGCATTTGCATCGCTGGGATTAGAGACACGAATAATAGTTGGATCAAAAAATCCATTTAAGTACAATTCGAAGTATAAATCAAAATCTTCGTCATTTGTATTGCTGATAAAAAAATCGCGCGCACACTCTTCTAAATCTATATTAATTTGATAATCATAATAATGGAGATGTGTTCCGTCTGTTGAGTCCGTAAGCTGATGATCCGAATGGATGACTTGGCGATGGCCGAATTTTCTTCCCACCATCACAGTATCGACACGATTAATAGGCATCGCTTTTGTTACAATTGTACCTGTTAGTGCTAGTGTGTCTTTTTTCAATTGAACCGTATCTATTTTTGAATCTTGAATATAGCGTACACTGCGTACTGGAATATTGATGGTAAAACAAAATCCTTGCGTTTTACGACTAAAATAAGGATAAAGATGATGACCGCTATCTTGTACTTCCGTCAACCCATAGGATTCATAATGAGTAAAACGGTTCAGAGATAAAGGTTCATCTTTTTCGATTTCATGACCGTCTATTATATAACGAACAGTAAAATAAAATTCAAAGTGTTCTTTTGGATCCTCGGGAACATGTTTTTTGATAAAAGAGCGTATATCAACGGAGAAAGTAGATAATCCATTAGTATTATCTGCTTTAAAAGAATATTTTTTTCCGGTTTCTCTATGTAATATGAAAAATTCTTTGAATTCCGTTGAAATATCTTTTGTTAGAGTGATAGTGGTAACTAAGTCATCATCTTGTTTTGTGATACTAAATGATGGATGACGAAGCTCTTTAATTATTTTTTCAGCTTGTTCTATTTTTAAATGTTGTTCATTAGTAGTAGAATTCATAAAATCCACCTCCATTATTGGATAGTCTAGTTTAATTTATCATACCAGTCTCGCCAACAGGTAGCAATCACTATAAGCATTTTTAACGGAATGAGTAATTTTTTGTTTATTGGGCAGTTACCATTTAGTAACCTTTAGAAGAGAGAATATGGTAAAATAAAATAAGAATAGAAGAATTTGAAAATGAGAAAGGAATGGATAATATGTTAACTGGAACAATAACTGCAATCGGAGAAAATGCTATTAGCAAAAAAGATCCAATGATAATTTTATTTGGAGAGCAAGCTACAGAGGAAATTCGTACTGTAGCGATTATTCAGTCTTTTGAAAAAGATAAAGAAACAGTAAAATTACAATCAGGGGACACGATTTCTTTTGATGAACAAGTGTATACCATTGAAACAGTCGGAAGTTTAGCAAATGAAAATTTGAATACTATTGGACACATTACCCTTTCGTTTTCAGAAGTTCCAGAAGATGATCGAATTGAAAGCGGCATTTATTTATCGCCACATGAATTGCCTGAAGTATCTGTAGGGACTAAAATAAGTTACAACCATTAGTTTTATAAGTGTATAGGGACGGATGAGAGAGGTGAAGATATGGGCGAAGAAAAAATAAAAAGCAAAACCAGTGAGAAAGCAACGTGGTTTTGGAGATGGTTTTTAAATAATAAAGTCGTTTCAATTTTATTGATTTCCCTTTTGGTTTTTTTAAATCTATTAGTGTTTCCAAAAGTTGAGTATGTGTTTTCACCAATTAGAGATTTTTTGAGTATTATTGGGTTACCGGTTATTTTAGCAGGAGTATTATATTACTTAGTTAACCCTTTGGTAGATTGGATGGAACGAAAAAAAATTCCTCGTTTGTTAGGTATAACTTGGATATTTATTGTTATAGGAGCTTTAATTGTTTGGGGAATTACAACGTTGATTCCAATCATTCAGGAACAGACTATTAGTATTATTGGAAATTGGCCAGTTTATTGGGATAATATTGTTTCTCAAATAGATAGTTGGTTAAGAAGTGATGTGTTGTCTGAATTTCAAACAAGATTATCTGATTTCAATACAAATATAATGTCCAATGTCTCTGAACAAGCAGATGGGGTTGTAAATTCAACTTTTGCCAGTATTGGAAGCGTAGTAGGTGCAGTGACAAATATCGTCATTGCAATTATCACAATGCCTTTTATCTTGTTTTACTTACTGAAAGATGGAAAAAATCTTCCTTATCACGTGATGAAAATCATTCCTTCAAAAATGAGAGTTAGTACGTATCAATTGTTATCCGAAATCAATATGCAAATTAGTCAGTATATACGTGGCCAATTAATGGTAGCATTTTTTGTTGGTTTAATGTTTTGGATAGGATTTGCTGTTATTGGATTGGAGTATGCTATAACCTTAGGCGTACTGGCTGGATTCTTAAATTTGATTCCTTATCTAGGTTCATTTTTAGCGACTGTTCCAGCTATTGTGATTGCTTTGGTAGACTCACCAAGTATGTTGATTAAGGTATTGATCGTATTTGCTATTGAACAGACAATTGAAGGAAGAGTGATCCAACCGCAAATTTTAGGGAATAACTTAGAAGTTCATCCCCTTACGATTATCATCGTCTTATTATCCGCTGGGAAAATTTTTGGTGTTCCTGGTGTAATTCTAGGTATTCCTGGATATGCCGTTTTAAAAGTTATCGTTGTTCATTTCTTTAGATGGTATAAAGACTACACTGGTTTATATGACAATGATGAAAATCCGGCCCCACTACCAGTTGTAGCAGTAAAGAAAAAATCAAAAAAAGACTAGTTTTAATAAATATATATAAGTAAAAATAGACTGGAAATAAGCTGCTACAGCTGATTTCCAGTCTATTTTTAGATTAATCCAACTAACTAAAATGTTTTACCTAATGCAGTTGCCTTTTCAATTCCTTCAGCTACAATATCTGCTGCTTTATCAGGAGCATAATCCATACCTTCAACAAATAATTCTTGGAAATCAGTAATGCCGATATAATTCAGAATCGTTTTCAAATATTGGTTGGCTGGATCTTTTCCGCCATAAACGCCGCCATTTGCTTGAATATGTAAGACTTTTTTATCGCCAGCTAGCCCTACGGCTTCGCCTTTTTCATTGTATTTAAACGTTTTTCCACCAACAGTGATTGTATCCACCCAAGCCTTTAAACGAGCAGGTACATTTAAATTCCATAAAGGATTTGCGATAACAACTTTGTCAGCGTTCAAAAAGCCATCCGTATAACCATTAAACAAGGTGATTTTTTGTTGTTTAACTTCAGATAATTCATCAAATGCTATGCCGCTGCCAAGTTCTGACCAAGCTTGTAATAAGTCACGGTCGATGTCTGGAACAGCTAGATCATATAAATTAATATCTTCAATAGTGTCTTCTGAGTGGCTTTCAATATATGATTTTACGAAAGCATTTGTAACTTGCATTGAACGAGAGGTTTCTTCGTCTAATGGGTGAGCACGAACCACTAATAATTTTGTCATAAATAAAATCCTTCTTTCGATTTTTTTGAGAGCCTTTTCTTAATGGCCTCTGTAGCAATTTTACTAAAGTTACTCTTAAACAGCAAGAAACAAAACTAGTTAATATAACTTGTGTTAGTAATAAAGGTATCAGAAATTTGAAAAAAAATAGGTGGTCACATATAATTGATAAACGGTTACAAAAGAACCATTTTATAAAATAAGGCCTATTAAATTGAATCCAGTATAAAAGTAATGACAAAAGGAGGACAACAAATGCTCAAATTAATAAGGAAACTAAATTATTGGGCTGTTTTGGGTGCTGTCATCTTCATGATCATTCAAGTTATTGGTGATTTGTATCTTCCAACCTTAACAGCAGATATTATTGATAATGGAGTAGCCACAGGAAATGTAGACTACATTATTTCTGTAGGAGTAAAGATGCTGGGCTTTTCTTTCCTTAGTATCTTAGCAGCAATTGCAAATGTTTATTTTGCTGCACAGCAATCGCAACAATTAGGCAAAAAATTACGTAGTGAGATTTACCGAAAAGTTACTTATTTTTCAAATGATGAAATAGATAAGCTAGGGACGTCTTCTTTGCTTACCAGAACAACGAATGATGTTGAGCAAATTCAATTAGTCACTATGATGATGTTAAGAATGATGATTATGTCTCCAATCATGCTAATTGGAGCAGGAATACTAGCTTACAATCGCGAGCCGAAACTAGCAGAAATTTTTATTTATGTGATTCCAGTATTGGCTATTTTTATTGGAATCATTATGTATTTTGCTGTTCCCTATTTCAAATCACTGCAAAAGAAAACGGATCGCCTTAATTTGGTTTTTCGTGAAGGACTAACGGGTATTCGTGTGATTCGTGCATTTAATCGAAATGATTCTGAAACAAGACGCTTTGATGAAGCCAATAAAGACTATGCAGATACTTCTATCAAAGCCCAAACGATTCTGAGCTTTATGCTGCCAATTATGACACTGATTATCAGCGCCACCAATATATCGATCATTTGGTTTGGTGGACAGTATATTAGTGTTGGAGGTATGGAAGTTGGAAATTTAGTTACCTTCATGACCTATGCTATGCAAATCTTAATGAGTGTCATGATGTTAGCAATGGTATTTGTATTTATTCCTCGTGGTCAAGTTTCCGCAGCACGTATCAATGAAGTTTTAGCTATGGAAACTATCATAAAAGATCCGGAGAAACCACTCAAGATCCAAAAAGAAAATGTCGGTTCGTTATCCTTTGATAACGTTTCGTACCGGTATTCAGGAGCAGAAAAATTAGCACTGGAAGGCATTGATTTTGAAGGAAAAAAAGGTGAAGTGATCGCAATTATTGGAGGAACGGGTTCTGGAAAATCGACTATTGCAAATTTAATTACTCGCTTTTACGATGTTGAATCAGGAAGTATCAAGATCAACGGTGTAGACATCCGTGAGATGAAACAAACAGATCTGCGCAGTTTTACAGGTTATGCCCCTCAAAAAGCATTATTATTTACAGGCACGATTCGCGAAAATCTAAAGTATGGAAAACCAACTGCAACCGATGAAGAAATCTGGCATGCATTAAAAATTGCTCAAGCAGATGATTTTGTTTCGGCATTGCCGAAGAGGTTAGAGGCGGTAGTGGAACAGGGTGGAGGGAACTTCTCTGGTGGACAAAAGCAACGATTAAACATTGCTAGAGCCTTAGTAACAAAGGCCGATATTTTAATTTTTGATGATTCTTTCTCTGCACTTGATTTCAAAACCGATGTTGCTTTAAGAAAAGCCTTGATTCCTGAAACGAGAAATTCAGTGGTGGTCATCATTGCTCAACGCATTAGTTCCGTGATAGAAGCAGACACTATCATTGTTTTAGAAGCGGGAAAAATGGTTGGTAAAGGAACACATGAAGAATTGAAACATACAAATGAAACCTACCAAGAGATCATGAGGTCGCAAATGAAAGAGGAGGAGATGTAATGAGTAAGAATAGTACTGTTTCTACTGAACCTCTTCGCAAAATTAAGCCGAAAAACTTTTGGGGAACATTGAAAAGATTGTTAGGATACATGTCTACTCGGTTAATTGCTATCATTACTGTATTTATTTTAGCGATTATAGCAATCGTATTACAGACGCAGACGCCAAAAATTCTAGGAGAAGCAACTACAGAAATCTTTAAAGGTGTAGTAGAAGGCACGAAATTACAGCAAGCTGGACAACCTGTTGATGTCTTGCCAATCGATTTTGACTTGATTGCGGGTATATTAGCAACGGTTGCTGTTTTTTATGTTCTATCTGCCATTTTCAGATACTTCCAGCAATTTACGATGACTCGTGTAGCGCAACGAACCGTATATGACTTACGAAAAGATTTAAAAGATAAGATGAATCGGGTTCCTATGAATTACTACGATACGCATTCAAACGGAGATATTATGTCTCGTGCAGTAAATGATATGGATCAAATTGCCAATACTTTACAGCAAACACTGACTCAATTTGTAAATAGTGTGGTGACATTTTTTGCTGTCTTATACATGATGCTGACCATTAACAGTACCTTGACATTAGTCACCATGATTACTGTTCCGATAAGCGCGGTAGTCATTGTATTGATTGCTCCACGCTCACAAAAATCATTTGCAGCTCAACAAAAACGTTTAGGTATTTTAAATAATCAAGTTGAAGAAACGTATGCTGGGCATATTGTAGTAAAAACTTATAATCACGAAGAAACAGAAATTTTAACTTTTGAAGAAAAAAATGATCAACTTTATCAAGCTTCACGAAAAGCTCAGTTTTTGTCTGGTCTCATCATGCCCTTAATGGCTTTTATCCGTAACTTAGGGTATCTAGTTGTTGCAGTTGTAGGTGGAATTTTTGTTGCTAATGGTACAGTGACGTTAGGAAATGTACAAGCCATGTTGCAATATTCCAATCAATTCAATCAGCCAATTCGAGAAATGGCTAATTTGATTAATATGATTCAAGCAACGATTGCTTCAGCTGAACGTGTTTTTGAAGTGTTGGATGAACCAGAAATGACTGATGAACCATCTGCAATTGAACCTATTGTAAATTCGCCTTATAAAGTTCAATTTGATCATGTCCAATTTGGTTACGGTGGAGAAGATGCACCTTTACTAATGAAAGATTTTAATTTAAACGTTACAGAAGGGCAAATGGTCGCGATTGTAGGGCCTACTGGTGCCGGTAAATCTACATTGATCAATCTTTTAGAACGATTTTATGATGTAAGTAGCGGCAGTATCAAAATTGATGGAGTCGATATCCGAGACTATTCAAGAGAAGACGTTCGTTCTCATTTTGCTATGGTTCTACAAGACACATGGTTATTTAATGGAACGATTCTTGATAATATTCGTTACGGGAGTGCTGAATATGGCCAAGATGATGAACGTGTTTACAATTCAGCTATAGCAGCTCACGTGGATGACTTTGTACGCAAACTGCCACATGGATACGAGACGATTCTTAATGAAGAAGCGAGCAACATCTCTTCAGGCCAAAGACAGTTGATTACGATTGCACGTGCTTTCTTGGCTGACCCAGACATATTGATTCTAGATGAAGCCACTTCAAGTGTAGATACGAGAACAGAAGTATTGATTCAAAAAGCAATGAGAAAATTGTTGAAGGGCAGAACCAGTTTCGTAGTTGCTCACCGTCTGTCCACTATTCGTGATGCTGACAATATTATTGTAATGGATCATGGAGATGTTATTGAGACCGGTACACATGACGAATTGATGGCACAAAATGGATTCTATGCTGATTTATATAATAGTCAGTTTGTTCAGAAAGAAGTAAGTTGAGGTTCTTTTTATCTATGAAGAACCGTTGGAATCAACGTACAATACTTTTATTTTTAAGAGATTCTGCTAAACTAACACTATACGTTAGGAAGAAAAGGAGTTTAAGCAATGACACAGATTAAAAAAGTTGTTACTGGAATGATTGGAGAAAATTGTTATGTCATCTATCAAGAAGGAAAAGCGTTGATCGTTGATCCTGGGGATGAATTTGTAAAGATAAAAAATATTTTAGATGAATTAAAAGTAGCACCAGTTGCTATTTTATTGACACATACGCATTATGATCATATTGGTGCGTTGGAAGAAGTCAGAAAAACCTATTCTATTCCTGTTTATGTCAGTGATTTGGAACAGGCATGGCTTGGCAATCCGATATTAAATCTTTCTATTCACTCAGGACATCCAATTACAGCAGAACCTGCTGAAACTGAATTTGAATTATTTAAGACGTATGATATCGATGGATTTCAGTTTAAAGTAGTACCTACTCCTGGACATTCACCGGGTGGTGTCAGTTTTATTTTCGCTGACTTTGTGGTATCTGGTGATGCATTATTCAAAGGGAGTATTGGCAGAACAGATTTGACTGGGAGTGATTCCGAAGCCTTATTAAAAGGTATTAAAGAACAGTTATTTAGCCTAACAGATGACTTGCGTGTTTACCCAGGCCATGGTGAAGAAACCACCATCGGCTATGAAAAAAGAACGAATCCTTTTTTTAAAGAAGATTAATTTTTGAAAGCTGGGACGATTTCGTCTCAGCTTTTTATGGTACAAAAAAAACCACTTTAGCGGGGAACGCTAAAGTGGAAAGGGTAAGGTTTCTTTTTACTTTGGAGGAGTAAAAAAGAAAATATGAAAAAGTTGGTTTGTTGTTTTGGTATATACATAGTATAGTACGCAATTATGAAAAAAGTGTGACGAAAAAATAGAAATTAAGTGAAAATCTTCTTTTTAACGGATAATTGTCAGGTTAAAAAGAGATGTAATACGTTTAATTAAAAATAAGTTTGTGGAAAAGACTTGTAACTAAAAGTCATTCCTAGTATACTTATTAAAAGTAAGTAAATAACGAGTAATTAAATGAAACTATTAAAAAGAAAAGAGGAATAAATAAATGATGCTATCAGAGAAAACGATTATTGGAAAAGTGGTATTAAACGTTGAAAATATGGAGAATATGAAAAATTTTTATACTTCTATAATTGGTTTAGATATAAAAAATGAAACGGAACAAAGCCTTAAACTAGGTGCTTTTGGTGATGAACAAGTTCTATTGGAATTACAACCTGTTGCACCAACTGGTGAAAAGCCAAATGCAACTGGATTGTACCATCTGGCATTTTTACTGCCATCACGTAAAGATTTAGGAGAAATTTTGTACCACCTTTTAGTATCTAAATACCCGTTAACCGGAGCAAGCGACCATGGTTATAGTGAAGCTCTTTATTTAGACGATCCAGAAGGCAATGGTATTGAAATTTATACGGATAAACCAAAATCAATGTGGGATATTAGAGAAGATGGCCAAATAGCTGGTGTAACAGAACCGATGGATGCAGAAGGTGTAATAGGAGAAGCAAAACAAGAATTCCAAGGAATGCCTAAGGGAACGTATATGGGACATGTTCATTTATTTGTAGCTGAGTTGGAAGAAACTGAAAGATTTTATCAAGACGTTTTAGGGTTTGATTTGAAATTTAAATTTGGACCTCAAGCAAAATTCTTCGCGGCCGGTGAGTATCATCACCAAATTGGAGCCAATGTATGGGCCGGTAAAAATATTCCAGCCGCTCAAAAAGGTTTAAGAGGATTAGATTACTTTACCATTATTGTTACGGATGACGAGTTCACACAAATAAAAAACAACCTTGATACAAAAGAATATGTTTATCAAGTAGATGAAGCAACACAAACACTTTCATTGGAAGATACTAACGGAATAACGATGAAACTAACAACAACTAACGAATAAGTCATCAAACCGGCAAACTTCTTGCCGGTTTTTTTTTGTTGTAATGAAAATAACGATTAGAAGTCAGTATAGAAGAAAGCAGCAACTTCCATTATAATGATGAAATAGGAAATAGAAGTATAAAATGATCTAGAAAGGATAATAAAATGTATCCAAAAACAAACGCATTTATTCAACAATTAATTGAAGATGGACTACTTCCGGGAGCAAGTTTTGGCTTTATTAAAGACGGTAAACAACTGGAATATTATGAAGGCTTATCTGCCACTGTTCCGAAAAAAGAACCCCTTAGAGAAAATTCTATTTACGATATTGCCTCTTTAACAAAAGTAGTTTTAACGACAACGATGATCTTGCAATTGTGGCAAGAGGGGAAATTAGCCATTGATGATAAAGTCAGCCAATATTTGACAACTTTTTCAGCCCAAGAGGTAACGATTAGACATTTGTTAACTCATACATCTGGACTAGAAGGTTATATTCCCAATCGTGATTCTTTATCTGCAAATGAATTGAAGCAAGCTATTCTTCAGTTGCCAGTAGGAAAAAGCTTTGGAGAAGAAGTACGCTACACAGATACAGGATTTATCTTATTAGGGTTTATTATTGAAGAGATTGAGCAAGACACTTTGGCTAATCTATTTGCTGATCGAGTTAGCGTGCCGTTAAATTTGAAGGCGACTTCTTATCATCCTATTGATCTACAAAAATGTGTTCCAACAGAAGTAGATAAAAAGAGAGGGCTGATAAGAGGAGAGGTCCACGATCCTAAAGCGTATATATTAGGAGACCACTGTGGAAGTGCTGGATTATTTTCGACACTGACAGATTGTTTGACCTTTAGTCACATGATGTTGAATAAAGGAGAATTTAATGGAAAACGTATTCTTAATGAAACAACTGTGCTATCATTATTAACAGATTGGACACCAACTGGTAAGTTAAACCGGTCTTTAGGATGGGATATTAAGAAAAGCGGCAATAAGAACTATTTGTTTCATACTGGATTTACAGGAACCTTTATTCTATTAGACATCAAAGAAAAAGAAGCCTTTGTTTTTCTGTCTAATCGTGTCCATCCAACTAATGATAACAAGTCAGAATATCTTAGCCAACGAGACCATTTAATAAAGTGTTACTTAGCAGAAAAGGAAGCCATGAATAAGTAATATATTTTAGGAGGAGTAAAGTGATGAATGAACCATTAATATTAGCGCCTGTGTTGCAAGAAAAAATTTGGGGCGGAAAAAAATTGCATGATGTATTCGGCTATGATTTGCCAAGTGATAAAACTGGAGAAGCATGGGCCATCAGCGCACATCCGAATGGACCAAGTACAGTGGAAAATGGACCTTATCAAGGCATGACTCTAGCTGAAGTATGGGACCAACATCGTGAAGTGTTCGGCAACGCAAAAGGAGAAGTGTTTCCTTTACTGACGAAAATATTAGATGCAGCAGATGATTTATCGGTTCAAGTTCATCCGGATGATCAATACGGTATGGAACACGAAGGTGAATTGGGCAAAACAGAATGCTGGTATGTTATTGATGCAGATGAAGGTTCAGAAATCATCTATGGACACCATGCTCAGACAAAAGAAGAACTAGAACAAATGATTCTTGATGGAAAATGGGATGCGTTATTGCGTCGTATTAAAGTTAAGAAAGGAGACTTCTTCTTTGTACCAAGTGGAACGATCCATGCGATTGGTGGAGGTATTACCATTCTGGAAACACAACAATCCAGTGATACAACTTATCGAGTGTATGATTATGACCGTAAAGATGAGCAAGGAAACACAAGAGAATTGCATGTCAAACAATCAGTTGATGTGACAACTGTTCCGCACGTTGATGCAACTCCTGAAATGAACAGTGTGAAACAGGGAGACGCAACCATCACAACATTTGTGAAGACTCCATTTTTTGATGTTTATAAATGGGAAGTGAATGGTAAAGCCGACTTTGTTGCAACTGCTCCTTACACTCTTATTAGTGTATTAGATGGAAACGGTAAATTGATTGTCGAAGCAGGAGAGTATAATCTAACAAAAGGAACTCACCTAATCTTACCAAATGACATTAAAAAATGGACAATCGAAGGCAAATTAGACATTATTGCATCAAACGCATAAAAGCTAAGTGGGACAATCACCTTAACTATAAGGGTGCGAAAAACGGCGGTAATGCTCCACAACTGGAAGACTATAGCTATCGTTTTTACCATAAAATAGTTTAATAGAAATAAAAAGAGCTTTAAAAATGACTTAGTCATTTTTAAAGCTCTTTTTTTGAGGAGATTCGGATGAGAATGTCGAGTAGAGCTTTCTAGTTGCTATTCCTTAAGGAAAATCGGATCAAAATGTCGAGAAGAGACCGCCTATAGCATATATGGTTAAGCGAATCAGTTGAGAATGTCGAGTAGAGGCCCTCTAGTTACTATTTCTTAAGGAAAATCGAGTCAAAATGTCGAGAAGAGACCGCCTATAGTATATTTGTTTAAGCGAATCAGCTGAGAATCTCGAGTAGAGGCCCTTTAGTTACTATTCCTTGAAGGAAATCGGGTCAGAGTGTCAAGTAAATCCCCGTTAGTCGCTAGTTCTCTCACAAAGCAAAAAACTCTATATTAGTTGGTGAGTAAATTTTTCACACCAACTAATATAGAGCTCTTTTTTATTAGGCAAATAATTCTTCTGCTTCTTTAGGGAATCGTTTTTTTACTGCTTCTTTCAAAATACGATCGGTTAATGTTGTATTTCTAACTAATAATGGTCCATGGAAGTATGAACAGTAAGTTTGCTTGTAATGAGCACCTTCCGTTTTATCTTCGCCATTATTGCCATAACCCATTTCAACGACACCTAATGGTTTAACGCCTTCACCAAGAAAAGTACGGCCATTATGATTTTCAAAACCTTTATAAGTTTCGCCAAACTCACCATTTTTGATGACAATATCGCCAATAAAGCGATTGTTGTCTTGATTCAAGGTATAGTGGTTCAAAGCACCGATACCGTTGATTCTATTTCCTGCAGCATCTACATAATAGTGGCCTAATAATTGGAACCCACCACAGATACCGACTGTAACGCCATCATTTTCGATGTATTCAGTAATAGCTTCTTTTTTAGCTTGGATATCTTTTGAAACGATTCTTTGCTCAAAATCTTGCCCGCCACCGAAGAACATTAAATCGTATTTATCTGCATCAAAGGAATCATTTAAACTAACGATCTCGATGTTAAACTGAACGCCTCTTTTTTTAGCACGGTGTTTTAACATCAACAAGTTGCCGTTATCTCCATAAGTATTTAATAAATCACCATAAAGATGACAAACATTTAATTCAATCATCTTACATACCTCCCTCAATATAGCCTTGGTTTGCTAACTCTTTACGCAATTGTAAGACAGCAGTATAAGTAGCTAGGACGTAGATTTTTTTCGTTGGCGCATTTTTAAAGCTCTTAATTATTTCAGGTATGCTTGGGATAACTTGAAGTTCTTCTTCAGGAATTCCAGCAACTTCTAAGCGAGCAGTGATGTCTTCTACTCGTTCACCACCAACAGTGACTTGTTTGATGTTCATATTCGGAACGATCTCATAATTTGCATCCCAGATCCAGCTGACGTCTGTTCCATCCGCATAGTTTGCATTTAAAATTGAAACAAGCGAGAACGGTTCTGGAGTTAAGTTGATCATATCCAAGACTTGATTCAAACCAACAGGATTCTTAACTAAGTTAATCGTAATTTCTTTGTCATCGATTTGAATAACCTCTTGACGACCAAAAACTCGTTTTGATGCGGCAAATCCAGCACGAATTTGATCAGTAGAAACATCCAATATCCGACCAACGCTATAAGCAGCTAAGGCATTATAAATATTGTACTGTCCACCAATCTTAATTTCAAAGTCTTCTCCATCGATTTCAAATTTAGACGATTCATGATCCATATGAGTCAAGTCCGTTAAACGATACGTCAATTCTGGACGTTTGAAATCACAATTAGGACAATAATACTTCCCTAGATTGCTGTATGTTAAAAATTTGTAATGTAAGATATTGTTGCAGTGTGGACATAATACACCATCGGTATTGTAGTGAGCTTTTAATTCACCATCTGGAAGGTGGTCAAAACCAAAGTACACACGTTTATTAATGGTTTCTTTTGAGTTGAAAATTGGAGCGTCCCCATTGCTAACAATCAAAGCCTCAGGAGCTAACGCTGCGCCATTCAACATCATTTGATAAGTCGTATAAATTTCACCATAGCGATCCATTTGATCACGAAAAACATTCGTAAATACAATCGCTTTTGGTTTGATGTATTTTGTTACATGGATCAAACTAGCTTCATCTACTTCAAGAACAGCAGCCTTTTTCTCGGTGTTATTTGTGTAAGAATGATGTTCAAGAAAAGTTGAAATGATTCCTTGCAACATATTTGCACCAGTAGGATTTGTAATAATTTCAGGATATTTTTGTTTTAAAACTTGATAAGTCAATGCGGTCGTTAATGTTTTACCATTCGTTCCGGTAACGATAACCACATCGTAATTTCTTGATAACGTACCTAATACGGTAGGATCTAACTTCTGTGTTAGTTGACCGGGATAACTACTTCCGCCTTTTAAGAACGTATGAAGTCCCCATTTAGTTGTTCTTCCTACTGCAATGGCAAATGCACTACGTATACTCAATTGAGTTTCCTCCAATTACTAAAAATACTTTTTTTGCTACTTTGATATTCTAGCACATATTTCTTGTGAAATTGTTAAAAATTGCCTAACTTGTTCATTTTAAAGACAAACTTAATTTCTTTTCTCACAATTGGTGTAAGATTCTTCTATTATAAATCGGGAGAGAGGCTTCACTTTTACATCGTTTTAACGTATAATTCATAATGGATTCCTACGAGAGAAATGAGGAAAAAACAAGATGGCCCAACTTTTTTTTAAATATGGAGCAATGAATAGTGGAAAGACGATTGAAATTTTAAAAGTAGCATATAATTATGAAGAACAAAACAAACCTGTCGCAATTATGACAAGCGGTTTGGATGATCGTGATGAGATTGGTGTAGTATCTAGTCGAATTGGTTTAAGACGTGAAGGAATCGCAATATTTGAAGAAACAAATGTCTTTGAAACGATAAAAGCATTGGATTACGTACCGGCATGTGTATTAATTGATGAATCGCAATTTTTGAAAAAAGAGCATGTTCTTCAATTGGCTCATATTGTGGATGAATTAAATATCCCAGTTATGGCATTTGGATTGAAAAATGACTTTAAAAATGAACTGTTTGAAGGTTCAGAGTACTTATTGTTATACGCGGATAAAATTGAAGAAATGAAAACCATTTGTTGGTATTGCCACAAAAAAGCAACGATGAACATGCGTATGATTGATGACAAGCCTGTTTATGCAGGAGCTCAAATCCAAATAGGGGGCAATGAAAGTTATTTCCCAGTTTGTCGCAAACATTACTTCAATCCGCTATTGAAGGACGACTTGTAGCGTTCTTAGTGTTGTGAAGAAAGACAACTAAAGACACAACGACGCAATAGGCTTAGAAGAAAAGGAGAATAACTTATGTTTGATAGATTAGAAAGCGTTGAAGGACGTTATGAAGAACTAAATGAATTGCTGAGTGACCCAGAGGTAGTCAGCGATACCAAACGATTAATGAAACTGACTAAAGAAGAAGCTGCTATTCGTGAAACAGTCGCAACTTACCGTCGCTACAAAGAAGTCAGTCAAGACATTTCGGATACAGAAGAAATGCTTGGTGAAAAATTAGACGCTGAGATGGCTGAAATGGCAAAAGAAGAACTAAATGATTTAAAGAAAGAAAAAACAGAAATTGAAGAAAAAATGAAAGTGTTAATGTTGCCGAAAGATGAAAATGATGACCGCAATATCATTATGGAAATTCGTGGAGCAGCTGGCGGAGATGAAGCACAATTATTTGCTGGAACTTTGTTTAACATGTATCAAAAATACGCTGATGCACAAGGTTGGAAAACTGAAGTATTAGATGCCAATATTACAGGCATCGGTGGGTACAAAGAAATTACCTTAATGATCACTGGAGACAATGTTTATTCTAAATTGAAGTATGAAAATGGCGCTCATCGTGTTCAACGTGTTCCAGCAACCGAATCACAAGGTCGTATCCATACTTCTACTGCAACTGTAGTGGTTATGCCGGAAGCTGAAGAAGTGGAATTGGATCTGCCGGATAAAGATATTCGTACAGATATCTACCATGCAAGTGGAGCCGGCGGACAGCACGTTAATAAAACAGCGTCTGCCGTTCGTTTGACTCATTTACCTACAGGAATTGCTGTAGCGATGCAAGATGAACGTTCGCAAATCAAAAACCGTGAGAAAGCGATGAAAGTTTTGCGTGCTAGAGTATATGATCATATCCAACAAGCAGCTCAAAGCGAGTATGATGCCGAACGGAAATCAGCTGTTGGAACCGGAGACCGTTCAGAACGTATCCGTACGTATAATTTTCCACAAAGCCGTGTGACCGATCATCGTATTGGATTGACCATTCAAAAGTTAGATCAAATTTTATCTGGTAAATTAGATGAAATTATTGATGCTTTGATTTTAAATGATCAAACAGCTAAAATGGAGCAATTGCAACATGAAGAGTAAGACAACTTATAGAGAAGTCCTGAAATGGGCTTCTTCTTTTTTAGAGACATGTAAAAGAGAACCCATTGCTGCAGAGATTTTGCTAAGAGAACGTCTGGACTGGTCGAAAACGGATATCATGATGCATTTAAATGAAGAAATGCCCTCGGACGTGAAACACCAACTCTTACAGGATGTATCCAATCATGGGTCTGGTATCCCTATTCAACAATTATTAGGTTACTGCTGGTTCTATGACCGAAAGTTTAAAGTTACAAAAGACACGTTGATTCCACGACCGGAAACAGAAGAAATTGTAGATGTATTTTTAAAAAGCTCTTCTACAGGACAGAAGAGAACTGTTTTGGATATTGGAACAGGGACAGGAATCATTGCAATCACCATAAAAAAAGAACGACCGCTTTACGAAGTAACCGCAACGGATATTTCATCTAAAGCTCTAAATGTAGCTCAAGAAAATGCAACAGCATTAGAGGCAGATGTTCGCTTTCTGCAAGGTGATTTAACGGATCCTGTAAAGACTGAGACTTTTGATGTCATTCTTTCCAATCCTCCGTATATATCTAATGACGAAATCAGTTATATGGATGAAAGTGTTTTGCACTACGAACCGCATTTAGCTTTATTTGCTGAAAACAATGGTTTAGCTATGTACCAAAGATTAGCAAAAGAAATTCCAGCTATTTTAAATCCAGGTGGTGAAGTATTTTTAGAAATTGGATTTAAGCAAGGAGAAAAAGTTCAAGAGCTTTTTCAAGAGGCTTTCCCAATGGCTGAAGTAACCATTGAAAAAGATATGAGTGGAAATGACCGCTTGATCCAAGTTAAAACAAAATAAGGATTCAACACCATTTAACTAAATGTGATGAGTTTTCTTGAAATGAACGGAGGAAAAACTGTGGAGACTATTATATATCGACCATCTGAGGTGCTTAAAGCAGCTCAAAAAATCCAACAAGGTGAACTGATTTCTTTTCCCACAGAAACCGTTTATGGATTAGGAGCTGATGCAACGAACGAAGCAGCAGTTAAAAAGGTTTATTCAGCAAAAGGGAGACCAAGCGACAACCCATTAATTGTGCATGTCTCGACGATAGAAGAAGTTGAGCAGTATGTACAGGAAGTACCTAAAGTGGCTAATAAGCTGATGCAAACCTTTTGGCCAGGTCCATTGACACTGATTTTTAAAGTGAAGGATCATGTTTTTGCGCCAACCGTTACGGCTGGTCTAACGAGTGTGGCCATTCGGATGCCCGATAATGAACTAACATTGCAGCTGATTCGTGAATCAGGTAAACCCCTTGTTGGGCCAAGCGCCAATACATCTGGTAAACCAAGTCCGACAACTGCAGATCATGTTTACCACGATCTGAAAGGAAAAATAGCAGGTGTGCTGGATGATGGAGACACCGGGTTAGGATTGGAATCAACTGTTTTAGATATTACGGATCCAAAGTTACCCACCATATTGAGACCAGGGGCAACAACTAAAGAAGCTTTGGAAAAAGTCATAGGAACCGTTTTTGTTGATCGTCACTTGGTTTCAAGCGAGGAAGTTCCTAAAGCACCTGGTATGAAGTACAAGCATTATAGCCCTAATGAACCTGTTATTATTGTTGCTGGAGAAAGTGAAACCTGGAAAAAAGCGATTAAAACGTATCAACAACAAGGTGAAAAGATTGGTCTTTTAGCCAATCAAGATCTTCTAAATCAATTCCAAGACAGCATTACAGCTGCCTATTCATTAGGAGAAAATAAAAATATCCATGATGCTTCAAGACGATTGTATTCAGGATTAAGATACTTCGAAACAACAGATGCCACACTTATTTTAGCCGAATCTCATGAGAAAATAGGATTAGGCGAAGCCTATATGAATCGACTCCAAAAAGCAGCAGGTAACCATTTTTTTGATTAACCATAAATCAGTAGAATTAACTAATAAAAAAGCGTTTATTATAACTATTGAAGGGTGTGGCCGATATGAATAACATAAATTTTGATAAAGAGATCTTTGATGCCATTGAACAAGAAAGCAAAAGACAAGAGCAAAATATTGAATTAATCGCTTCAGAAAACTTTGTATCTGAAGCTGTACTTACTGCACAAGGAAGTATTTTAACGAATAAGTACGCAGAAGGCTATCCCGGTAAAAGATATTATGGCGGGTGTGAATTTATTGATGTTATTGAAAATTTGGCTATTGAACGTGCAAAAAAACTTTTTGGAGCAGAATATGTAAATGTTCAACCACATTCAGGTTCTAGCGCAAATATGGCAGCTCTTAATGCTTTAATAAATCCAGGAGACACTGTGTTAGGCATGGATTTAACACATGGTGGTCATCTAACACATGGTTCTCCCGTAAACTTCAGTGGCAAAACGTACCATTTTATCTCTTATGGTGTAGATAAAGAAACAGAAGAGTTGGATTATGAAGTGGTTCAAAAATTGGCTAAGCAACATAAACCTAAATTGATTATTGCAGGAGCTAGTGCATACTCTAGAAAAATAGATTTTGCACGATTTAGAGCAATTGCGGATGAAGTTGGAGCTTACCTAATGGTTGATATGGCTCATATAGCAGGATTGATTGCAGGAGGTTTGCATCAAAATCCTGTTCCTTATGCAGATGTTGTCACAACTACTACACATAAAACGTTAAGAGGACCACGTGGTGGAATGATCCTAGCTAAAGAAAAGTATGGAAAAGCAATAAATAGCGCTATTTTCCCAGGTATTCAAGGTGGTCCTTTAGAACATGTTATAGCAGCTAAGGCAGTGGCTTTAAAAGAAGCGTCTACTCCAGAATTTAAAGAATATGCTGCTCAAATCATTAAAAATGCAAAAGCCATGGAAAGTGTTTTGAACGCATCAATTGGTCATTTGATTAGTGGCGGAACAGATAATCATCTTTTGTTGTTTGATGTGACAAACTTTGGATTAAATGGAAAAGAAGCAGAAGTTCTATTAGATAAAGTCGGCATTACTGTCAATAAAAATACGATTCCTTTTGAAACATTGAGTCCTTTCAAAACAAGTGGTATTCGAATTGGAACGCCAGCTATTACAACAAGAGGATTTAATGAAGCCGATTCTAAAAAGGTAGCCGAATTCATTATTGAAACATTGACAAGTAATGGAGATGTTGAAAAAATGGCGGCTATTCAAACGCAAGTTCATCAATTGACTGCTAAACATCCATTGTATAAATCTAAAGTATCATTCAGTAATTAATCCTTCTACAATAGACAAAAAAGGTAGAATAAAAAGAAAAACACTAAAAAGGTAGCACTAGACGCTAATATCCTTTACAATAGAAATGTTTAAAAAATAATGAAAAATGAGGGCTGAATACAATGTCGAAAGTTCAAGTTATGGATCATCCATTAATCCAACACAAATTAACTATTCTTCGTGATAAGAATACAGGAACGAAAGATTTTAGAGAAGCAGTTAATGAAATTGCACGCTTAATGGCATTTGAGGTTTCAAGAGATATGCCTTTACAAGATGTAGAAATCGAAACTCCTTTAGTAAAATCAATTCAAAAAGAATTAGCTGGAAAAAAAGTTGCGATTATTCCAATTTTAAGAGCTGGTTTAGGTATGGTCGATGGAATGTTAGATTTAATTCCTGCAGCAAAAGTTGGACACGTAGGAATGTATCGTGATCATGAAACGTTTGAACCGGTAGAGTATTTTGTGAAATTGCCATCGGATATCAATGAACGCCAATTGCTTGTTGTAGATCCAATGCTTGCTACAGGCGGATCAGCTATTGCAGCTATTGATTCATTGAAAAAACGCGGTGCAACAACGATTAAATTTGTTTGTCTAGTTGCAGCTCCAGAAGGCGTAGAAGCGTTAGAACAAGCTCATCCTGATGTAGATATCTATACTGCAGCACTAGATGAACGTTTAGATGAAAATGGCTACATATTACCTGGTCTAGGCGATGCTGGTGATAGATTATTTGGTACAATGTAATTAGTAAGATTAATTAAATAAAGAGCCGTAAACCAAAGGATAAAATTCTTGGTTTACGGCTCTTTTTGTATGGACGATAGTTATATTTTTCTGTTTGCTAAGAATTAGATGATAAAAATAAGATAAATCTTATTTGCTATAGGAGATACATAAATAATAAAGACAGTAACCAATTTCAAAATGACAAAAATGAGTAGGTTGTATTTTTCGTTCTCTAGGAAAAAAGTAAAAATAGTGCAATTAGAATAGAAAAAACAGGGTAAAATAGAGGATTTAACGATAAAGCCAAAGCTATATAAAAACAATAAAGAATTTTAGGTACTATAAAAGTCGGGAAAATTGTCATTGGAAGAAGAGATAATAAATGCAAAACCAGGTTTTAGTGTTAGGGATTTAAAGCAGAAAGCGAAACTGTGTTATCATTTTTTTGGATAAAACAGTTGAAAAACCCGTTTTAATAATGATTTATTGAAAAATAAGATTGTTTTTCATTTTCTTTTGTATTTTAAATCGAATGGTGGTATGATAACGAATGCCAGTGAAAAAAGAAGAAATGTTTTAGAACTTAGTCAGTATTTTTTACATTGCTAAATAAATAAAAGCAAAATTGTGCTTAAATCCATTTAGATAGGAAAGAAAGCAGAACTATGCTAAAATGGGCGTGTGAAATTAACATAGATGAGAGTTTCACAAATATATTTTTTTCCTGTTTGCAATTATAGATTTTAATTATGGAAAGAGGTGAACGTTGTGGATCACGAAAATCCGATTGTTACATTTTTTGGCTTAGATTTCAATGTCACCAATAATCTTGTAACAGTATCAGCGTGCGTGATTGTATTCTTGATTGCGTTTATTTGTACGAGGAATCTACAGATTAAGCCAACAGGTAAACAGAACTTTATAGAATGGGTAGTTGATTTTGTAGGGAATATTGCTACAAGTGCAATGTCTAAACAACAAGGAGAACGGTTTAAGTTATTTGGTTTTACTATTTTAACCTTTGTATTTGTTTCAAATATTATGGGATTGCCATTGATTTTAATTGTTGAACCTTATCAAGTATGGAAAAGTCCAACTGCTGATCCGGTGGTTACCTTAACTTTAGCAGCTATGGTAATTGTTATGACACATTATTTTGGTGTACAAGAGCAAGGGGTCAAGAACTACTTTATGAATAGTTTTGTTAGACCAGTCCCATTCCTATTTCCAATCAAAATTTTTGAAGAGTTTACGAATACATTGACTTTAGCTCTTCGTCTTTATGGAAATATTTACGCAGGAGAAATCTTGCTTGGATTGATAGCTTCGTTAGCTCAAAGCGGAGGGGTCTTCACTTGGGTAATTGGTATTCCTTTAGAAATGGCTTGGCAGGCCTTCTCATTATTTATCGGAAGTATACAGGCTTTTGTTTTTACAACACTGACAATGGTTTATCTTTCTCATAAAATTGAGCACGAAGAAAGTACAGATCACATTAAAGAAGCAACGTAAGCGAATCAAGTTATAAGCTAGTAGGATATACATTAATCATTACAATTAAGAAAAATAAAAGATGACTATATTAGGAGGAAAATGAATTATGGGTTTAATAGGAGCAGCAATCGCAGTAGCAGGAGCAGCAATCGGAGCAGCACTTGGTTCAAGTAGAGTAGTATCAAAAACAATTGAATCAATTGCTCGTCAACCAGAAATGAAAGGTCAATTACAAACATTGATGTATATTGGGATTGGTTTAGTAGAAGCTATTCCTATCATGGCAGTTGTTATTGCCTTTATCTTAGTTTTCCAATAAAAGCTAGCAAGCAAAACGAAGTATTAGAAATTGACAGGTAGAGAATAGTATTCTCTCTACCTGTTCTTTTAAAGCAACATTGAAGTATAGGTGAAGGAGTGTGGAGAATGGTCAGTCCATTGTTTGTAGGACAAATAACAGCTGGAGATTCTATTGTCACTTTGGTCTCATTTTTACTATTAATGCTAGCATTAAAGATGGTTGCTTGGAAACCTCTGATGGCAATGATGGAGAAACGAGAACAATTGATTGCAGGAAATATCGATAGCGCAGAAGCAAAAAAATTAGAAGCGGATCGATTGCTTACTGAACAACAACAAGAATTAGAAGAGACAAGAAACAAAGCGAGTGCAATTATTGAACAAGCAAGAGACACAGCTGATAAAGTTGAACGAGAACAAATAGCATCCGCTAAAGTAGAAATAGCACGATTAAAAGAAGAAGCTAAAAAAGCCATTGAGTTAGAAAGAAAACAAGCTTTAGCAGGTGCACAAAATGATATTAGTCGTCTGTCTATGGATATTGCAGAAAAATTGATTGGCAAAGAATTATCTAATGAAGGGCATGCTGAACTAATCGAAGAGTATATTGAAAGGTTGGCGAATAATAATGAAATTAAATAGAAATATGAACAATCGCCAACTTGCAGATGCCTTTTATCAAGACTCTAAAGAAAAAGGGATAGTTGACGTTGCGTTTGATAATATGATGGACGTTCGTCAAGTATTAGAAACGATTCCTAATCTAGGAACGATTTTAGTTGATCCACGTTTGGAAAAATATAAACGAGACCATCTTCTGGCAGACTTGATTAAGCATTTTGATATAAACACTCAAAGTTTTTTGCATATGCTTTATGACTATGACTTGATCAGTGATATTAGAGATGTTGTAAATGAGTTTGAAAAAATTTACGATTACAAAAATAGGACGGTAGTTGCTAAAGTGACTACAGCAGTTCAATTGACCAGTAGTCAAAAGGATCGTTTAATAGACGTTATGAAACAAAAATTAGATGCGAAAAAAGTATTATTGCATACGATCGTGGATGAACATGTTCTTGGTGGAGTAATTATAGAAGCCGAAAGTCAAGTTTATGATGGCAGTATCCGTTCTAACTTGGAAGCATTAGAAAAACAATTGATTCGATAAAAGAAGTTATGAGGTGAATCGTTTATGGGCGTAAAAGCAGAAGAAATTAGTTCACTGATCAAAAAGCAAATTGCAAGCTATCAAAGTGAATTAGTAATAGATGAAGTAGGTACAGTTAGTTACGTAGGTGACGGAATCGCTCGTGCTTATGGATTAGAAAACGCAATGTCAGGAGAACTGTTGGAATTTTCTGATGGTACTTTTGGTATGGCACAAAATTTAGAAGTAAATGATGTTGGGATTATTATCCTAGGTGAATTTACAGGAATTCGTGAAGGCGATATTGTTAAACGTACTGGTCGAATTATGCAAGTTCCAGTTGGAGAAGCAATGATTGGGCGTGTAGTTAATCCTCTTGGACAACCAATTGATGGTTTAGGTGAGATTGTTACAACTAAGACTCGCCCAATTGAATCTGAAGCTCCAGGAGTTATGGATCGTCATTCAGTTAATGAACCTTTACAAACCGGAATCAAAGCGATTGACGCATTAGTTCCAATTGGTCGTGGGCAAAGGGAATTGGTTATTGGTGACCGAAAAACTGGAAAAACAACATTAGCAATTGATACAATTTTAAATCAAAAAGGCCAAGATACAATTTGTATTTATGTAGCAATTGGACAAAAAGAATCAACTGTACGTAATCAAGTTGAAACATTGAAAAAATATGGCGCAATGGATTATACGATCGTTATGACAGCAAGTGCATCTCAACCGGCTCCATTACTTTATATCGCACCTTATGCAGGATCAGCTATAGGAGAAGAATTCATGTATAACGGCAAACATGTTTTGATTATTTTTGATGATTTAACAAAACAAGCTGCTGCTTACCGTGAACTGTCTCTCTTGTTGCGTCGTCCTCCAGGTCGTGAAGCTTATCCAGGAGATGTTTTCTACTTGCATTCACGTTTATTAGAACGTGCTGCAAAATTGAGTGATAAATTAGGTGGCGGTTCTATGACAGCTATTCCGTTTGTCGAAACTCAAGCAGGCGATATTTCAGCTTATATTCCTACAAATGTTATTTCCATTACAGATGGACAGATTTTCTTAGAGAGTGACTTATTTTACTCAGGTATCCGACCAGCGATTGCAGCTGGATTATCAGTATCACGTGTTGGAGGATCTGCTCAAATTAAAGCAATGAAAAAAGTTTCTGGAACATTGCGTTTAGATTTAGCAAGTTTCCGTGAATTAGAAGCCTTTACTCAATTTGGTTCAGATTTAGATGCTGCTACTCAAGCAAAATTAAATCGTGGGCATAGAACAGTTGAAGTTTTAAAACAAGGCTTGCATCAAACAATAGCTGTTGAGAAACAAGTGATGATTTTATATGCTTTAACACACGGTTTCTTAGATACAGTTCCGGTTAGTGAATTAGGTCGTTTTGAAAATCAATTTTATGACTTCTTAGATAACCAACATGCTGAAATCTTAAGTGAAATTGTTGAAACTAAGGATTTGCCAAGAACAGAGAAACTAGATGCTATCATCACTGAATTCATTACTAATTTTTTCACTAATTATATTGACTCTTCAGCTGATGCAAACGGCGGACAAACCAATTAAAGGCGGTGAATAAGAATGGCAGCCTCTTTAAATGAAATCACAAAAAAAATAAGTTCAACAAAAAAGACGAGTCAGATTACGAATGCCATGCAAATGGTATCTGGTGCAAAATTGGCAAAAGCTGAAAATGTAGCAGCTGGTTTTCAAATGTATTCTCAAAAGGTAAGAGAAATTGTTACTCATCTAGCGCATAACCAACTTTCTTTGATTGAAAATGACATGATTGGAACGAATTCACCATCCAATATTGATTTTCATGATATGTTGGTTGAACGTCCTATTAAAAAGACTGGATACATTGTTATCAGTTCAGATAAAGGGTTGGCCGGTGGATACAACAGTTCGGTTATTAAATCAACTGTTGATATGATCACCAGAGATCACACTTCTCCAGAGGAGTATGTATTTATGGCTGTGGGTTCAACAGCAGCGGATTTCTTTAAAGCTAGAGGGATGAATGTTGCTTATGAATTAAATGATATCAGTGATCAACCATCTTTTGAGGAAGTACGTACAATTGCTAGAACAGCGACTGAAATGTATAAAAATGAAGTTTTTGACGAGTTGTATGTTTGTTACAATCATCATGTAAACACGATCATGTTTCAATACAGAGCTGAAAAAATGTTGCCGTTATCCGATTTGGATGTAGCAGAAACAAAAGATTATGCAAAAGATTATATTTATGAACCTTCTAAAGAAGAAATTCTAGATATTATATTGCCTCAATATGCTGAAAGTTTAATATACGGAGCGATTTTAGATGCTAAAGCTGCGGAACATGCAGCACGTATGACAGCTATGAAAGGTGCGACAGATAACGCTAAAAATATTATTGATGATTTAACGATTCGTTATAACCGAGCACGTCAAGCCGCTATAACAGAAGAAATTACAGAAATCATTAGTGGTGCTTCAGCGTCTAAGTAAGTAAATGGGAGGAATAACGAATGAGTATTGGACATATTGTTCAAGTTATAGGACCTGTTGTGGATGTAGAATTTCCAATAAATGATACTATGCCTGAAATTAATAATGCTCTCATTGTTGAAAAAAACAAGAGTAAGAATGAAACGGTTGTCTTAGAGACAGCACTATTGTTAGGAAATGGTGTCATTAGAACAATTGCTATGGAAGCTACAGAAGGACTGCAACGTGGTATGAGTGTTATTGATACTGAAAAAGCGATTTCTGTTCCAGTCGGTGAAGAAACTCTAGGACGTATGTTTAACGTTTTAGGAGAAACAATCGATGAGAAAGAACCGTTTCCAGAGGATGTACAACGTCATCCAATCCACCGTAATGCTCCAGTATTTGATGAATTAAGCAGCAATACGGCAATTCTTGAAACTGGAATTAAAGTTATTGATTTATTAGCTCCTTATTTAAAAGGTGGTAAAATTGGTCTATTCGGTGGAGCAGGAGTAGGTAAAACGGTTCTGATTCAAGAATTGATCCATAATATTGCTGAAGAACATGGTGGGATATCTGTGTTTACCGGTGTTGGTGAACGTACGCGTGAAGGAAATGACTTGTATTTTGAAATGCAAGGTTCTGGCGTTATCAAACGTACAGCGATGGTATTCGGTCAAATGAATGAGCCACCTGGTGCGAGAATGCGTGTGGCGTTAACGGGATTAACGATTGCAGAATACTTCAGAGATGAAGTTGGACAAGATGTATTGTTGTTTATCGACAATATTTTCCGATTTACACAAGCTGGATCAGAAGTATCGGCCTTACTAGGTCGTATGCCATCAGCAGTTGGGTATCAACCCACTTTAGCAACAGAAATGGGACAATTACAAGAGCGAATCACTTCAACTAGTAAAGGTTCCATTACATCTATTCAAGCGATCTATGTACCAGCGGATGACTATACTGACCCAGCGCCAGCTACAGTTTTCGCTCATTTAGATGCAACAACCAACTTGGAACGTAAATTAACGGAACAAGGGATTTATCCAGCGGTAGATCCTTTAGCATCAACTTCTAGTGCGTTATCTCCTGAAATTGTTGGGGAAGAGCATTATAAAGTTGCTACAGAAGTTCAACAATTATTGCAACGTTACCGTGAATTGCAAGATATTATTGCTATTCTAGGAATGGATGAATTATCTACAGATGAAAAAATCGTGGTATCTAGAGCGAGACGTATCCAATTCTTCTTATCGCAAAACTTTCATGTAGCTGAAGCCTTTACTGGCTTGCCTGGTTCATATGTTCCTGTTGAAGAAACAGTACGTGGATTTAAAGAAATTATTGATGGACGTTATGATCACTTACCAGAAGATGCATTCCGTAATGTAGGAAGAATCGAAGAAGTTGTGGCTAAAGCAGAGTCAATGGGTTACTAGGAGGTAAACGTGATGAGTGAAATGCAAGTAAACATTGTTACGCCTGCTGGAATCGTCTACAATCATCGAGCAAGTAGCGTGATTGCTAAAGCAGTAGATGGAGAAATTGGTATTTTACCAAATCATATGCCAATTATTGTGCCTCTTACTATTCATTCCGTTCGTGTAAAACGTGTTTCAATAGATACTGAAGACTGGATCGCTGTAAATGGTGGAGTTATGGAAGTTAGAGATAACGTTTGTTCCATTATTGCGGATAGTGCTGAACGTGCAAGAGATATTGATGTTGAACGTGCTTTTGAAGCGAAACAGCGTGCAGAAGAAGAATTGCGTAAAACAGAAGCCATTGAGAATAAGAGTCATTCAAAACGTGCAGAAATATCTTTAAGAAAAGCCGTTAATAGAATCACTGTATCTAAGCATAAAAGAAATTAAGTAAAAGTTGGAATAAAGCAGCTAGTCTGTATTTATTCCAGCTTTTTTATTTGACTAAAAAAGAAAATAGCACTACTGAGCCCGTTATATTACAATTTAAAGTCAAGAGAATGTTCTTTCGGCTTCTTTTATGTTAGTATAATGGTAAGATTTAGAAGGGAAGAGAACTAAAAATATGAACTTTCTAGGTGTGCAGGCTCTTATCACTATCGTATCTCATTTGTTTTTTGTCTTGCTAACTTTTTGGGCACTAAAAGGAATACGGATAGAAAAATTGATTAAAAAAAATAATATTGGCCAAGCTCGTGTGCTCTACTTATTTGTGTCTATAACCATAGGATACACGGTAAGTACGTTTTTTATGGATTTCTTGCTAACATCACAAAATTTGATCTTTTTGTTTTATTAAGAATTAACTAAATTTATGACAAAATATCGTTTAAGTTTGTACCTTCACTTGGCTTCGTGTTATACTATTAAATGTTGTCTTGTACTATTTACCTCACACAGTTGTGATAAAGGCAATGAAAATTTTGGAGGGATACTACATGGAAAAGATTATCGTTCGAGGTGGAAAACACCTAACTGGTACAGTGAAAGTAGAAGGGGCAAAAAATGCCGTATTGCCTATTTTAGCTGCTACCATTTTAGCAAGTAAGGGACAAAGTAAATTAACGAATGTTCCCATACTATCTGATGTATTCACTATTAATGAAGTTTTAAGCCACTTAAATTTAACTGTTGATTTTAACGAAACTGAAAAAGAAATTACTTTAGACGCTACAAAGGAATTACATTATGAAGCTCCTTTTGAATATGTAAGTAAAATGCGTGCATCAATCGTTGTAATGGGACCTCTATTAGCTCGATTAGGACACGCAAAAGTTGCTCTTCCTGGAGGATGTGCTATAGGAACACGTCCGATAGATTTACATTTAAAAGGATTTGAAGCGATGGGTGCGGAAGTACATATCGAAAATGGATATATCGAAGCATTCGCCGATCAATTAAAAGGAGCTCACATCTACTTAGATTTTCCAAGTGTTGGAGCTACACAAAATATTATGATGGCTGCCACACTAGCTAAAGGAACAACTACCATTGAGAACGTTGCTCGAGAACCTGAAATCGTTGATTTAGCTAACTTCTTAAATCGTATGGGAGCTAAAGTCATTGGTGCCGGTACTGAAAGTATCCGTATAGAAGGTGTAAGTGAGTTAACGGGTGTAGAACATAGTATTATACCAGATCGTATTGAAGCTGGTACATTCATGATTGCAGCAGCAGTTACTCAAGGAAACGTTTATATTGAGGATGCAGTTGCTGAACACAATAAACCTTTAATTTCAAAATTGAAAGAAATGGGTGTTCAATTCGAAGATGAAAAAAATGGACTACGTGTTATTGGTCCTAAAAAATTAAAAGCAACAGATGTAAAAACAATGCCGCATCCTGGTTTTCCAACAGACATGCAAGCTCAAATGACGATCGCTCAAGTTTTTGCTGAAGGAACAAGTACGATGAAAGAAACTGTATTTGAAAACCGCTATATGCATATGGAAGAGTTGCGTCGCATGAATGCTGAGTTTAAAATTGAAGGTCAAACATTAGTCATCTACGGCCAATCTGAGTTACAAGGAGCCGAAGTTGCTGCCACAGATCTTAGAGCAGCCGCAGCTTTAATCATCGCTGGTTTGGTTTCAAAAGGTTATACTAGAGTAACACATTTAGAATACCTAGATCGCGGTTATTATGAATTCCATAAAAAGCTACAAGCCTTAGGTGCAGATGTAGAACGCATTGAAGAGTCTGTAGAAATCACTATGGAAGAAACTGAACTTGAACAATTGTTTTCGTAAGCATAAAGTAATAAAAACTAATCTTTTATATTTTTCGAAATGTATTTAGAAGATGTATGTTTAATTTAAGCCTTTTGAAGTAGACACTTAAGAAGTGGTGCTTCAGAGGGCTTATTTTAGTTGGTTCACAAATAGTCGGATACTTCAAAAGAAAGTTCAATGTAAGAGCTTGTCTCAATCGGTGCAACAATAAAATTTATTTTTTTTGTTTCTGCGTAGAGTGTAAACTTCTGTCACAGAAACCATTAAATTTAATTAAATGTCTTTAATTCGACATTTAAGAATGATACAAGTTATGCTATAATAGTAAATTAGATGGCTACTTTATTTTTTAAAAGAGTAGTCAATGATGAACGAACAAGAGCTTGAGAGGAGAAACAAGTAATGGCGAGAGATATAGGGATAGATTTAGGTACAGCCAATGTATTGATTCATGTAAAAGGAAAAGGCATTGTTTTAAATGAGCCTTCAGTCGTTGCAATCGATACTACAACAAAACGTGTTTTAGCAGTTGGAGAAGAAGCGTACTTAATGGTCGGACGTACACCGGGTAACATTCGTGCTATTCGTCCATTACAAGGAGGAGTTATTGCTGATTTTGACATAACTGAAGCAATGTTAACTCACTTTATTAATAAATTAAATGTTAAGGGCTTTTTATCAAAACCAAATATTTTGATTTGCTGCCCAACAAATATAACAACAATTGAACAAAAAGCGATTATTGAAGCAGCTGAGAAAAGCGGCGGAAAAAATGTTTATCTTGAAGAAGAACCTAAAGTAGCAGCTATCGGAGCGGGTATGGATATTTTCCAACCAAGCGGAAATATGGTTATTGATATCGGTGGCGGAACAAGTGATATTGCCGTTCTTTCTATGGGTGGAATCGTGACTAGTCGTTCATTAAAAGTAGCTGGAGACCAATTGGATAATGAAATTACACAATTCGTTAAGAAAACTCACAAGTTATTGATTGGTGAACGTACAGCTGAAACAATCAAGAAAGAGATTGGAACAGTTTTCCCTGGTAAACGCGATGATTCAATGGAAGTTAGAGGCCGTGATATGATTACTGGCTTGCCTAGAACAATCACGATTACTTCAGATGAAGTTCAAAAAGCAACAGCTGAATCTATGATGATGATCGTTCAACAAGCTAAAGATGTGTTAGAGCAAACGCCTCCTGAATTGTCTGCAGATATCATTGATCGTGGAGTAATTTTAACAGGTGGTGGCGCATTATTAGATGGTATTGATCTACTCTTCTCTGAACAATTGAGAGTTCCTGTATTTGCTGCTGAACAACCATTAGATTCTGTTGCATTAGGAACAGGAATCTTATTAGAAAATATGACAAAAAAAAAGCGTAAATTTTAGAAAATAGTCGACCAAAATGAGGTGAACCAATGACTAAGGAAAAAATAGGACTTCAAATCGCCACATTTATTCTAAAAATAGTACTTGTGATTGTTTTGATTGCTCTCGCTTTTATTATTGGAGCGATGATCGGTTACGGTGTATTAGGCGATGGAAATCCATTTGCTATTTTTGAAAAGGAAACATGGGTGCACATTTTTAGTTACTTTACAAAACCTACAATAGTCAACTAATTGTAAACCTTATATGAAGTTAAATGAAAGCAAAAAACAACACAAGTAATTTTCTTTGTGTTGTTTTTTGCTTTTTAGTATTTAATTGATCGAAAAAAAAGTAAAAACATTAGAATTGCAGATAGTAAATAGAGTAAAACAAAAGGAGGAAAGAAAATGAATCAAATTGGATTAGTTGGGCGTTTAGTAAGAGAAGTAGAGCTTAAAGAAGTTGGTGAAGACAAAGTTGTCACTAATAATACCTTAGCAGTAGCAAGAAGAGGGAAGAAAGAAAATAGTCCATCAACTGACTTTATTCCTATTGTTGCATGGGGACAAGTAGCGAAACTTATCCAACTTTATTGTGAGAAAGGGCATATGGTAGGACTTACTGGAAGAATACAGTCAAGGTCTTACATCAATAAAGAAGAAGAAACTGTTTTTATGGTTGAAATGGTAGTAGACGAGGTACATTTTTTACAAAACAAAAAATTAGAAACAGCTGTAAAGTAATGAAAACGGAATACTTATTGTTACAGAATTGTAATAAAACACATAAAATAGGATGAAATAGAAAAAATGATTAAAAATAAGAGGATTAAGCGATCGGTTTTGTAATAATTAGTCAAAGGAAATGCACAACAAGAAAAATTAAATAACACCCAAAATGAATATTTAATTAGAAAAATGTTAGGTTCTAAAACTGGTTCTGTCAGCATTAAGCATAAAAAATTTATACATTATGAGAAAATAACCTAGAATAAATTTTGGTTGAATATTCAGAATCTTTACAGTTGTCTCTTTGAAAACGGTGATCAAAATTGTTGTGTTACAGACCCTTAATTCCTAAGTAACCTTAGCCTATATCGTACGTGATATGATATCTCTCGTACTGAAATAGGAGGAAAATAATCCAATGAAAAAAATAGTTTTATCCATCATTGCCTTATTTATGTTGGCATTAGGAACAACTGGAATCACAACTGTTTTAGCTGCTCAGAATGAGAAAAGCGAAAATACATCAAAAGAAACAAAAACTAAACAATCGGATGAATTAGAAATACAAAATGGTTTAGATTATTTAATTGATGAAAGAGAAGATAGTAAAGCAATTGTTCAAACTTTAGTTACTAGTCCATCTAGTGAAGAACTCTTATTAGAACCGGTTAGTATTGAAGAGGATCAGGAAAAAACTAAAAATGAAGAGAAGAATACAGTTGACTACACAGTCGAATCTGGAGATACATTAATCAATATCGCAACTGCTTTTGAAGTTGACGTAAGTGAATTGATAAAATGGAATGAACACGTAACAAATGATTCACCATTGCAGATTGATGAAGTTATCCAAATTGAAACAAATTTAACTACTGAAACGATCAAACCTGAAAAGCTTATATGGGAAACTGAAACAAACGAAGAAGCTCTCCCAGTATCAAACCAACAAGATACAGTTATAGAAGAAACAAGTACAGGCTCTTCTGATGCTTCAACGGAAAAGATGACGGTAGTTGCTACTGCTTATAGTCGAAATCAGCCTTCTCTAACGAATATCACTGCTTCAGGAATAGACTTAAGTCAAAACCCTCAAGTTATTGCGGTAGATCCTACTGTAATCCCATTGGGCACTAAAGTTTATGTTGAAGGATATGGAGAAGCGATTGCTGGCGATACAGGAAGTGCAATTATTGGAAATCGAGTAGACTTGCATATGGATAGTATAGATGAGTCGTTCAAATGGGGTATTCAAGAAGTTGAACTAACCATTTTAAATTAATAGAGAGAAGGGAGTTGAGACAATGATCTTGACTCTCTTTTTTTGACGAAATAGTGAAGAATATGAGATGATTCGGCATGATGCTTTAGTTGCAATGGTAAAAAGAGTATAATAAGGTAGAGAATTTTTTTGAGAAAGAGGGTATTTCATGAATATATTAATGATTGAAGATAATCAATCCGTATGCGAAATGATGGAAATGTTTTTCATGAAAGAAGAATGGAAAGCTACATTTGTCCAAGATGGTAAAGAGGGATTAGATGCTTTTCTAAATGATTCCGAAAATTGGGATTTGATTACGTTAGATTTAAATTTGCCAAGTATGGATGGTATGCAAATTTGTCGTGAAATACGAAAAGTTTCAAAAACAATACCAATTATTATGCTAACAGCTAAAGATTCTGAAAGTGACCAAGTTATTGGACTAGAGATTGGAGCGGATGATTATGTTACAAAGCCATTTAGTCCATTAACTTTAATTGCCCGTATAAAAGCTTTATATCGTCGAGTAGATTTGATTCATGATGAAGCCGGTAAAGTAGATGAAAAAGCATATGAAGTTGAAACAAAGTATCTTAAAATGGATAAGAGAACGCGTGAAGCCATTTTGTATGATCAACCTATCGACAGTTTGACGCCAAAAGAATTCGAATTGCTTTATACGCTAGCCAAAAGTCCTAAGCAAGTTTTTTCTAGAGAACAGTTGTTAACGATCGTTTGGGATTATGAATACTTTGGAGATGAGCGAACAGTTGATGCTCACATCAAAAAATTGCGTCAAAAGATTGATAAAACTGGTCCACAAGTGATTCAAACCGTTTGGGGAATAGGGTATAAGTACGATGATTCTGGAGTTTCCTCATGAGATTGAATTATTTTTACCAACAAATGTTGGCCTTTTTTGCAGTTGTGACGATCGTCTTGATTATACTAGGATTTTCTTTTTTACAATTTGCCCGAAACACGCTTTATCAGAATACTGAAACTCAGTTATTTGGGTACGCTGAAGCTTTAATTGATGAAGATCTTCAAATGGATAAACTTGAAAATGGACAAGTTATTTTAAAAAATCAAGGTGTATCCATTTTTGTATTTGATAGTACAGATAGTATGATTTACCCTAGTACAACTGAAAAGTACATTAGTGGTATTTCAGATCAAGATCTTAAGAAGTTGAAAAATGGTGAGCCAATTTCATTAACTCAAAGAAATACAGATTTTTTTGGTAATCAGATTAATACTGCTATCGTTTATCAACCTTTTTTTACTCAAAGTACGGGCGAGTTCTACGGATTTATAGCCGTTAGTGCGCCAATCAGTACAATAGAAGCAAATCTAAAGGATATCCGAAATAATTTGTTTAGCGCATTTATTTTCTCAATTGTGGGTGCAACTATAGCTAGTTATCTTTTTGCTAAGTTCCAGGTAAAAAGGATCAATCGTATTAGAAGTGCGACTCATAAAGTATCAAAAGGAGATTTCAATGTTCATCTAGAAAACAAAGAAATGGATGAATTTGATGATTTAGCAGCTGATTTTAATAGTATGGTTGACTCTTTAAAAAGTTCTCAAGAAGAAATTGAACGTCAAGAGAAACGACGCAGACAATTTATGGCTGATGCTGCACATGAAATGCGCACACCATTGACAACGATCAATGGGCTATTAGAAGGTTTAGAGCACGATATGATTCCAGAAAGTCAAAAACAGAGAAGTATCCAATTGATGCAAAATGAAACACGTCGTCTAATACGCTTAGTAAATGAGAACTTAGATTATGAAAAAATTCGGTCTAACCAAATTACTTTGCAAAAACAAACTTTTGATGCACATGAAGCATTAGAAATGATTGTTGAACAACTGAAAGGAAAAGCTCGTGATTCAGGAGATGAACTGATATTAGACTGTCCAACAGAATTAGCAATATATGCGGATTACGATCGATTCTCTCAAATTATTGTAAATATTATCCAAAATGCTATTCAATTTACAACTAATGGAAAAATCAGTATTATAGGCTATTATGGCGAGAATGAAAGTATCATAAAAATCAAAGATTCTGGTATTGGAATGACTGCTGAAGAAATTAAAAATATATGGGAACGTTACTATAAAGCAGATATTTCAAGAAAAAATACTAAATATGGAGAATCTGGGTTAGGTCTAGCAATCGTTCAGCAATTGGTAAATCTTCATGGTGCAAGTGTTGAAGTAGAGAGTTTACCGGGCGAAGGAACAACTTTTACCTTATCTTTTCCACTTGATTTAAATGAATTAGGTTAAATAGCTATAAGTAAAATAATACAAAAGGTTATCGGAAGTTATGACAATTGTCTAACTTCTGATAACCTTTTGTATTTTAACTGACTTTTCTTGAAGAGTAAGCGATAGGATTTAGATCAAACGGTTTCTCAGAAGCTAAAAGCTGATTATCGGAAGTAACTAAAATAAATGAAAAATCTTTTGTACGTGCATAGTAGCGAAGGGACAATAGCCAATCTTGTTTTGAAGAAGCAGATTCAAACCTGAAACAATCTTCTACTAAAATGATTTTTTTATTACATAGTTCATTTAACCGTAATTGCAACTGAAGGGACAGGTTTAAAGGCAATGCTTTAAAAGGTTGATCAGCTAAGTTATCAGATAGATCGAGTTCTTCTAATACTTCATTTACTACTAAATCAAGTGAGCGTTTCATTTGATTAGATGCTAAGGACAAAACAAGCAGCATGTTTTCTCGGACAGTTAAGTAATCAATAAACGTTTCATTCTTTGTAATGACCCCAGGAAAAGAGCCTAACTGTCTATTAAATTGCTTCATCAAAATAGGGAAATCAACTTCCTCAGCTGATAAACTATAAATCGTTTTAGGTTTGATTGAAAATACAGGATGATTGTCAGCTTTTTTTAAAGATTGTTTAAACATAATATTTCCTCCTTAGTCATGACGGTTAAATTAGGAAAGGGTGTTTTTTTTCAGTGATAGCAGCAGATAATTAGGAATACCGATAACTATAAAGCTATAAAAGTTGATGATTCCCATTAAGAAAAAAGCTTGCAAGGTATTATTTTGAGTAAAGGTGTTGTGTATAGATTCTCCCATCAAAAAAGTGTTAATGTTGAAGCGTGTTAAATCTCCATCCTCACTACTCGATAAAGGGGAATCCCTTTGTAAGTGTACTAGAGAGGCACTTGGCTTTAATTCCTGTTGTAAAATTTCAGATTCCAAATGAGAAATTTTAGTCATTACAGGTGTTGTAAATAAACTGTAAATGAAAAGAAGTACCAATATAATCGTGTTGATTAAAAGGAGTTGTTCCACTATTAATTGGGTTGTTAGCTTGTAAACCCGTTCTCCCATCAAAAGGTAAGTTTGGTATTCTTTTTTTCTAAATCGACTTAAAAATAACTGGATCACTACCATACTAAGCGTACCTGCAAATACAATTAAAAGAAGAAGGTACTGATATTCCATTGTATAGTGAGTTGTAATCGATTCTAAGACTTTAAAGGGCTCATACAGTGAAGTGTGTTGTGAGTCTAAAGAAGCGATAATTTTGCTTAACTGAACGGAAGAATCTGAAAACTGTTTGGCCAATAATGCAACTACAAAAGCTAGGATAAAATAAACTAGGTAAAAGATAAGCATAAACAGTAAACAATAAGGATGATTTTGTAAATGACGGTAAGCACGTTTAGCAATTGTCAAACACAGTACTCCTTTCTACTTGAATAGTGATTCTATTTTTATTGTAATCATTAAATATGAAAAAACTGTGAAGCAATTAATAAGAGGGAATGTTAGTTAAATGATTTTTAGAGGTTCTATAATTTTTAGTGTGGATAGATGAATCAACCTACTCACCAAAAATTTCTGGAGGAATAGGGTTTATTTGAAGCATCCACACCATTTGACGAAGAGCTTTTTTAGAACAAAAAAGGTTGAATCCTAATGGATTCAACCTTTTTCGAATATTTAAGAGATAGTTTATTACTCTGCAACCTTAACGTCAGGAGCTTCTGTTTCAGCTGGTTGTGTTTCATCAACTGATTCAGGATCGACTAACAACTCTGGAGCATTTGTTTTATATAGATCAACAGTAGATTGATCGCCATGTTGACTATACATACTTGTATCTTCTGTTCCTAAACCTTCATTTAAAGCCTTCATACGTCCCAATTGGTCACGGTAATCGTAATCAGCTGGATTTGTCGTAACAAGACCTTCTGGAGTATAGAAACGCAGTAAATCACTTGTCAAAATGCTGTCAGATAAACTTAATTGAGTATTTACGTCTATTCTTAGTTGTTCAACTTCTGCAAGAACTTCTTCTGAAGGTTCTACAATTAATTCACCTGTTTCAGTGTCATAGATAGTTGAACCATCAACTGTGTATTTAGGAGTTACAAAATTCCCGTTACGGAAAGCAACTGTTTCATCATGGTTTTCAGAGAATAAATCTGTTCCAAGTAAAACATTGTCTTTTGTATCAATTCCTAATAAATGAAGAAGAGTAGGAAGACTATCGATTTGACCGCCGAATTCGTCATGGATTTTTCCATTACCTGTTCCAGGAATGTGAACCATATAAGGAACTCTTTGCATCATAGTATTGTCATAACTTGACCAAGTTTCAGGATCTTTTCCAAGTAAAGGTGCTAATGTTTCATTTCTTGAATTAGATATACCATAATGATCACCGTAAAGAACAATGATCGAATTATCATATAAACCAGACTCTTTTAAATAGGTGAAAAATTCTTCAATAGCTTGATCTAAATAATGAGCAGTCACAAAGTAATTATCAATTGTATTATCCCCCGTTGTAGCAGCTGGAAAATCGACATTTGCCTCGTCCAATGGGTAAGGAAAATGATTAGATACTGTGATAAATTTAGAATAAAATGGTTGTGGCAGTTGTTCTAGATATTGGACAGATTCTTTAAAGAATATTTTATCTTTCATTCCATACTCTAGCGTATTTTCTTCAGTGAATGTGTAAGATTCATCATCAAAGAAGTAATCAACACCCATTGATTTATAGGTGTTGTCTCTATTCCAGAAAGAACCGACGTTACCGTGGAACATAGCACTCGTATAATTTTTTTCTGAACCTAAGATTTGTGAAGCAGATTGGAAAGTATTGCTACCTCCAACTTGTGTAAAGGCCCCACCTTGGGATAATCCAAATAAAGAATTCTCAAGGAGCATCTCAGAATCAGCTGTTTTACCTTGTCCTACTTGATGGAAAAAGTTACTGAAACTTTGTGTGTCTTCATTGTGGTAGATACTATTTATAAATGGCGTAACTTCAAGAGCTTCGCCTTGTTCAGTCTCTAATTTGTAATCAACAAGAAATTGTTGGAAACTTTCTAAATGTAAATAGATAACATTGCGGTCTTCGGCAATACCAAACATCTCAGCATCAGCCCCAGCAAAATGGTCATCCACATAGCTCAAGACACCTTCAATATCTGATTCATCCGCACTAGCTTTAACTTGATTAGCTTGAGCAGTTTGATAACCGTCATAAGCAGTAAAGAAATTGATACCAAGATATTTAACAATATAATTACGGTCAAATGTACGAGCCAGTAATTGGGGACGATCACTTTCAGCTAAAGCTAAGTTACCAGCAAATAAGGTAAACCCAACAATCGTAGCTGCAACTGCATAACGTTTTTTGAATGGGCGTTTATCCATTGTTACTTTCTTAGTAGCTAATAAAGCAATCAAAATGAAAATATCAACTAAATAAAGAAAATCAGTTGCATGCAATAAAGCAAAAGTACTTGCTCCTAATCCTCCAGCAACGTTTCCAGCGCCCAAGATGGTACTGACCGATAGGAAATCTGAAAATTCTCTATAGTAGAGGATATTCGCAAAGAATAAAATGGTCATTAATGTGTAGACCGTTATTAAGGCAATATAGGCCTTTTTTGAGCTCTTAAAATAAAGAGCAATTGAAAATAAGATAATCGTTGTCGCAACTGGATTAATCAATAAAATAAATTGTTGCATAATTCCTTCTACACCGAGAGAGAACTCTGCTTGGTACCCTATATAAGTTTTAATCCAAAAAACGATAACCACTAAAGAAAAAAATCCCAGCCTCGTTTGTAGTAATTTTTTTGTGTTGTTCACTGTTGAATCCTCCTTAAATAAATGACCACAGTATAGATAGTTTAATTTGAAAATTTCAATTTTAGATGAAACCTGCGATAATCCTGCATCATAACACATTTTACAATTTATTTACATTATAGTCAATTTTACTCGCTTTAAAATAGTTGAATAATTTAATCGAATGTCTATTGTATCAGGGATAGGTTTCAAAAAGTAAAGTTTAAGTAAAATTTAGGTACTTCGAATAAACTATCCCTTAATAATAATGTATACTTGATTCGTAATGACAAATGAGGAGGATTTTTTAATGGTATTTTTGCAACCCCTCTTTGATTGGATTGAATCGAGGTTTGGCGAATCAATCAATCACTTTCCATTAGTAGAATTAATTTTTCACAGTATTGACCAAACCCTCGTTTATTTTATTTTTTGGCTTATCGGACGTGGAGTCTTTCTAGCTGTCAAAAAAAAGAAGAAACAGCCAATAAAATGGCGCAGAGAAATTGTTTTAAATGTGTTTATTTTTTATATCCTTCTCTTGATTCACTTAACGGTCTTTCGCGAAGATAATTCCATTATGAATGTGTCCATTGTTATGCGTCCCTTAAGTGAGATCAATTGGATACCGTTTGTAGAAACAGCAAAATTAACTCAGGGAACATCGTTGTTTGACTACTATTATAACTTATATGGGAATATTCTTTGGTTTGTTCCAATGGGGTTTGGTGCAGCTTATTTAATGAAAAGAAAGTATACGTTTTTACCCTCTTTAGGTATTGGAATAGCTGTTTCATTTTTAATTGAAACGATGCAATTTCTTTTCTTTACAGGCGTGTCGGATATTGATGACTTAATCTTTAATACTATTGGAACAATGATTGGAATTGTTCTGTTTGAAATAAGTCAATGGCTGTATAAAAAATGGCAAAATAAGAAAACCACTTGAAAGTCATAATCAAGTGGTTTTCTTATTGCTCTCACAGCTTAATTAGACTGAACTTATGGTATACTAGATAAAATAAAAAGGAAAAAGGAGTTTATAAATAGTGGAAAAATACAAATTAAAAAGACGAGCAACTCAAATGGTTAGAGATGGATACCCGGTATTATTGAAAGAAGATTTTGTGAAAGAGCCGATTGAATCTGAAGGAACGATTGTTGAATTACTCGACGACAACAAAAAATTTGTTGCACGGGCATATCTTGCTAAACAAAATAAGGGAGACGGTTGGATCTTAACCATGAATGAAAATGAAAAAATCGATCAAACTTTTTTTGAACACTTATTCAATCAAGCATTGACTGAACGTGCGAATCTTAAGTCAAATGACCAAACGAATGCTTACCGATTTTTCAATGGAGAAGGTGATGGACTTGGTGGATTGACAATTGATGTCTATGCTGATTATTATGTCTTCTCATGGTACAGTGCAGGAATCTACAAGCATCAACAAACGATTTTAAAAGCGTTTCTTGCAGTTGTTTCAGATGTCAAAGGGGTATACGAAAAAATAAGATACCAAACTAAAACAAAGCCTGAAACGAATCACGTTTACGGTGAAGAAGCACCGGAACCGTTATTGATCAAAGAAAATGGCATAACTTTTGCTACTTATTTAAATGATGGATTAATGACTGGGATTTTCTTAGACCAACGCAATGTTCGTCGCAGTATTCTGGAACATTACTCTATGGACAAAACTGTCTTAAACACGTTCAGCTACACAGGAGCTTTTTCAGTAGCTGCTGCAATGGGAGGCGCTAGCCATACAACAAGTGTGGATCTAGCCAATCGTAGCCTAGAAAAGACAAAAGAACAATTTGAAGTAAATGGATTAGATCCAGAACTTCAAACGATACGAGTAATGGATGTGTTTGATTACTTTAGATATGCTATTCGTAAACAGTTAAAATTTGATACCGTAATTGTTGATCCGCCAAGCTTTGCACGCTCGAAAAAAAGAACATTTAGTGTTTCTAAAGACTACACTGCATTACTGGAAGATATCATTGATATTACGAATGAAGATGGCGTGATCATTGCTTCTACAAATGCAGCAAATGTATCAACGGAAAAGTTTGAGCAGTTTATTGAAACAGCATTTGATCATAAAGGGATTTCTTATGAAATTTTGGAAAAACATACTTTACCAGAAGATTTCAAAATCAATCCTCATTACCCACAAAGTGATTATTTGAAAGTTTATGTAATACAAAAAGGATATTAATCTTATTCAACCTACTTTGAATAGAAAGTTTGATACAAATGAAAAAAAGTAAAGTACAAAAAACAAATGCTATTCGGCGATTGGAAAGCAGTGGCATTCCTTATCAAGTATATGAGTTTCCTTGGAGCGAGGATCAATTAGGAGCAGATGCGGTCTTTGAGCAGTTAAACGTAGCGAGGGATCAAATTTACAAAACTTTAGTTATTTTAGGTGACAAAACAGGCGTGATCGTTGCTTGTATACCGGGCACTAGTGAACTTGATTTGAAAGCACTAGCTAAAGTTAGCGGGAACAAAAAAGTAGAGTTACTTCCCTTAACGGATCTAGAAAAAACAACAGGTTACGTTCGTGGAGGCTGTTCACCCATTGGAATGAAGAAATCTTTTCCAACCTTTATCTCTATCCAAGCTAAAACGATGGAACAAATCATTGTTTCAGCAGGGAAAAGGGGCATGCAGATTGAAGTGAATCCTAATGAGTTACAAAAATTGATAAAAGCTGAATTTGCATCCATTGAAGCGAATTAAAATTAAATACAAGAATAGAATTGAACTCCAGACCAAAGATGAAAAATCTTGGTTCAGAGTTCTTTTTTTGTGGGAAACTTTTAAAAAGTAAGTTGACTTTCCGTCACTTGACATGTAAAGTGAAAGAATGACTAAAGGGGGGACAGTATGAAAAATAATACGCTAGCTTCACTAACTTGGCTAAGACTCATACGTTTCGCTAATCAAAACAATCAGTTATCCAATGAATTTTTGAAACGTTTTAAATTAACAAGTGCTCAATTTGATGTGCTCGTCCAAATTCAAGTTTATCAACCTTTGACTCAAACGGAACTAGCTCAAAGAGTTACGGTTACTCAAGGTGGCATTTCCAGAATGTTATTTCGATTGGAAAAAGAAGGATATGTTATGAGGACGCAAGAATGGAAACAAAAGACCATCAGTCTTTCGTCAAAAGGATCACAAGTATTAGAGAAAGCAATGCCCGAGCAGTTAGATTTTCAAACATCTTTATTTGAAGATACATTAACTAAAGAAGAACTGAAAAATCTTTATACTATGTTGACCCGATTGTATAAGAATAATGAAAGAAAAAAATTGCCACCAGAATAATTTTTTTAAACCATCACTTGACTAGTCAATCAAAAAGGAGAAATCAGAGATGAAAGAATATCGTATCGATGAAACAAAAGGAATGGAATTTGGATTGTACTCTCTTGGAGATCATATGGGAAATCCCCATACTGGAAAAATGATATCTGCCGAGCAACGAATAGAAAATTTTATTGAAGCTGCTAAGTTATCCGAGCAAGCTGGGCTAGATGTTTTTGCACTTGGTGAAAGCCACCAAGAACATTTTACCTCGCAAGCTCATACAGTCATTTTAGGTGCAATAGCTCAAGCTACCAGCAAAATCAAAATAGCTAGTTCCTCAACAGTCTTAAGCGTTTCTGATCCTGTGCGTGTGTACGAAGATTTTGCTACCTTAGACTTAATTTCTCATGGAAGAGCAGAAATCGTTGCCGGTAGAGGGTCGCGTTTAGGAGCATATAGCTTATTAGGATATGATGTTCGAGATTACGAAGAATTATTTGAAGAAAAATTAGAGTTATTAATGCAAATCAATAATAAAGAAAGCGTAACATGGGAAGGTCAATATCGTGCACCACTAAAAAATGCACAGATTCTACCGCAACCTAAAAATGGGAAATTACCTATTTGGCGTGCTGTAGGTGGACCGCCAGCTAGTGCGATAAAAGCTGGATACGCCGGTGTACCAATGATGTTGACAACCCTAGGAGGACCAGCATCAAGTTTTAAAGTATCGGTTGATGTTTACCGTGAAGCTGCTCAAAGAAGTGGATTTGACCCGAATACCTTACCAATTGGTACAACAAGTCTTTTTTATACATCTGAAAATTCTCAGGATGCCCTTCGAGAATATTATCCGCACATAAATTATGGTATGCAAGCTATCAATGGAGCAGGATATCCAAAACAACAATTTGCCCAATCCACCGATTACAGAGATGCTTTAATGGTAGGCAGCCCACAACAAATCATTGAAAAGATGATTTACCAATACGAGCTATACGGCCAACAACGCTTCATGGCCCAAATTGATTTCGGAGGAGTTCCTTATGATAAAATTCAAAAAAATATCGAACTTATTGCCACCCAAATCCTCCCAGCCATAAAAAAATATACAACTAAATAAAGGATGCTGAACACCCCTGAAAGACATACAGTAAAAACAGGAAATCACATAATAACTAGCGAATGTTTAAGAAAGAGGTGAGTATAAATGAAAATAGTAGGTATTTCGGGTTCGACTGTAGGAACGAAAACAAGAACAGCAATGAATTATGTGGAAACGAATTTAAAAGAGAAGTATTTAGAGGTAGAGTTTGAATTAATCGATCTAGCAGAGTATGAAATGATTTTTAGTGATGGAAGAAACTATTGGGAATATGAAGGAGATACAAAATACGTTTCTGAAAAAATTATGGCTGCAGATGCTCTTATTATTGGAACGCCGACTTTTCAAGCGTCTATTCCAGCTTCTTTAAAAAATGTATTTGATCTATTGCCGGTTAATGCATTTCGCGACAAAGTAGTGAGTATGGTGGGTACTGCAGGAACCCCTAAACATTTTCTAATGCTGGAGCAACAGCTAAAACCCATTTTAGCTTACATGAAGGCAACGATTGTTCCAACCTATGTGTTTATTGAAGAAAAAGATTTTTATAGAAATGAAATCATCAATGAAGACGTTATTTTCCGGATTGAACGATTGGTTGAAGATACAATTATGTTCAATGATGTATTTGAAGAAATGCGTAAAAAGAAAGATGAAGAATACGGATTTTAAGGTGCTAATGTTAAAAAAATCTTATAAGGCTGAAGACCTCTAGTAAAATGAGTACAAAACCTCTTATCATTGCTTTTGAATGATAAGAGGTTTTGTATGTTTAAGAATAGAGTTTGAATTTTTGAAAGAAAGAAGAAGTTTCATTAGTAAATACAATTTTAACTAATAGATACCCTAAAGCAGCTCCCATTGTATTTACTACAATATCAGCAATATCAGCACCACGCCAGCCGCCTAAAAAGTAGTTGGTTAAAAATTGAACAAATTCAATACCAAAACTGATAGAGAAACCTATGAGAACTGCTCTAAAAAAGGTGGAGTTTTTTTTCAATAAATAATAATAAACAGATAAAGGAGCCAACATAAGCAAGTTGGGTAAAGCGGACAAATCAAGAACAGGATCAAAATTAATCCGACTCAACCAAGGAGTTTGGTTTGCATACATCCCCGTTTGTATTTGGAAAGGGAAAAAAGTCAAATATAGAACGGCAAAACAATAAAAAGCAAAAGAATAAATCGTGATTTTTTGATAAATTGTAAAAGATTTGTTTCTCGTCTTCCTCATGATATAGACTACCGTTAAAAGAAAAAATGGAATTAGAATAAAGCCTGACAAAGTCATCTGCATGTTTAAAACCCTCTTTCATATGTAAGATAATAAAAGCATACTATACTTTTTTATAATAAAAATCAGTCTGTAGAAGTAGTTTATGCTACAACCTACGATTAGATAATAGAATAAATGCAACCAAGTTATTTCCTAATGCATGAGTGATATTAGAAAACGAATGGATGGCAAAAAACAAGAGAGTGGGACAAAAAGCGTTTAGACCCGAATCACTGGAACGAATAAGCGCAGTATGGTCATCGACCATCGAGCATTATTCGTGAAGTGGACGTCGGGTCTGCTTTTTGAAGCACGTTTTAGAGTAAACATTCGTATACAGAAAAGAGGCTGGGATTTTGTCCCAGCCTCTTGTTGGAAGTTAAAATAGTAAATAAATTATAGTTCATCTTTTATAGACAAAAAGTAATCGCGGATGTCTTTCCAATTATTCGCACGAATGTAACGATCTTCGGATTCATTTAATGAATTGACAAACAGGATGCCTGTTCCAGAAAAGCGTTCTAATTGACGAATAGAATCATCAATCAAATAATCTGTATGAACAATGCTCTTATCGCCGCAAAAAATATAATGCTGAGGATCAATAAAATCAAAATGTTCTTGTAGCCATTCATACTTGGCAGTGAATGTTTTAGGTACATCCATAGCCGCTGTTGCAATATACAAATCATACTCTTCGGCCAACTCACGTAAGACCATTTGGCTATCTTTCATGACTGGAATATTCCTGAAAAAGGCATACGTATTGATGATAGGATAGAGTTCTTTAATCGTTGTAACCAAATCAAAGTTTGGATTTTCCTGTAAATACTCTTCAATAGACTCAAAAGAGACCTGGTATTCCTTTTTGAATAATTCAATAAAACTAATTTCCATATCCGCAATAACTTGATCCATATCAATCGCAATTTTCTTTTTCACAAAAAACATCCTTTCATGTTGAAAAATTCTTTATTTTGATAAAGCCAGCTCAGCAGCATGCATCCCTGCAATCCGACCTGTGATAAAAGCACCCGTAATATTGTAGCCACCTGTATAGCCATTGTAATCCAATATTTCACCTGTGAAGTAAAGACCCTGAGTGAATTTGCTTTCCATCGTTTTTGGATTTACTTCTTTCGTGTGGATTCCACCTCCAGTAACAAAGGCTTTTTCAATGGGCTGAGTACCATTGGCTGTAAATTGAAAATCTTTAATGAACTCAATAAACTGAGTTATTTTGTCTGGTGCAGCTTGTTTTAAGGGAGCATTTTCATCCAAACCAGCTTTGGCAAATGCGAATAGCAAATAACGTTCAGGTACAAGGCCTTTCAAAGCATTTTTTGCACTTTTATCGCCATCATTTTTTATCAATTTCTGAATTTGTTGCGTTAATTCACCTTTTGATACATTTGGAAGGGCGTCTAGACTCATGGTAACTTCCTCTGTTTTATCGCGTTTCATCGTTTGATGAACAAACATAGAGCAACGTAAGACTGCTGGACCTGAAATACCAAAGTGAGTAAAAATCATATCCATTTGATGAGTGACGACTGTTTTATTTTTTTTATTTAACACACTGAGCGCAACATCTCTTAAAGAAAGACCTTGTAAAGTTGTATCTTTGATAAATGGTTCATCAGAAAGAATAGGTGATTCTGTAGGGTAAAGTGGAGTAACGGTATGACCCGCTTTTTTTGCCCATTTATACCCATCACCGGTTGAGCCAGTTCTTGGCATAGCTTTACCACCTGTTGAGATGATCACGCAACTGGCTTTTATGTTGCGCCCATCTTGCAATTGGACACCAGTTACTTTTCCTTCATCAAATAACAAAGTGTCAACAGGAGCCTCTGTATAGATATCGACTTCTAATCGATCCATGATACCGATCAAAGCTTCTAAAATCGTTCTTGATTTATCTGTAATAGGGAACATTCTTCCATGATCTTCTTCTTTTAAGGCAACACCATTTGATCTGAAAAAATCCATAATATCATAATTGTCGTATTGATAAAAAGCGCTGTATAAAAAGCGCCCGTTTCCAGGGATGTGGGCAATAATTTCTTCTTTATCTCGATTATTGGTAACGTTGCACCGTCCACCACCCGTAACAAGTAATTTACGTCCAAGAGAGCTGTTTTTTTCGATTACTGCTACTTTTGCGCCATGTTCTGCTGCGGAGATAGCAGCCATCATGCCGCTGGTTCCTCCACCAACTACTAATACATCATACGTTGTCATTTCTTTTATTGGCCTCATTTCTATTCTGTACATTTGTTCAAATTTTATTTACTTACTTTATCATATTCTGGCAGTTTGTTCCATAAACCTGTAAACTGTTTTAAGATACAAGAACTTTTCTTGTTAAGATAGTGACTTAGCTGTTATGATGTACAAGGCAATGAAATAAAATTGAAAAGGAAGATGGAACTTATGGAAATTTTAATTGCACTAATACCTGCCATAGCTTGGGGCAGCATTGGGTTAGTGAGCAATAAATTAGGTGGAAACTCATATCAACAGACAGTAGGAATGTCAGCTGGAGCCGTTCTTTTTGCAATAGGTGTTTACTTTGTTTATCAACCAACAATTGATATGAAAATTATTTTAGTAGGATTATTGTCAGGAGCTTTATGGTCATTAGGACAAATGCAACAGTTCCAAAGTATGAAGTTTATTGGAGTATCCAATACTTTGCCTATTTCAACAGGATTGCAATTGATTGTCAATACACTTGCGGGAGTACTATTGTTTAGAGAATGGACAAGTACTAGAGATATTATTCTGGGAATTATTGCTATTATTGTTTTGATTTTTGGTGTAACATTTACCACTGTTTCAGATACAAAAGAAACAAAAGATGATTCTAAAGGACAAAAAAAATCTGGAGCAAGAGCATTACTTTTTTCTACACTTGGATATGGATTATATACAATAACCATTAATGCTGCAGGCGTCGATGCAATGGCTGTTATTTTACCACAAGCTGTAGGTATGCTAGTTGGTTCATTATTGTTCTCAATGAAGCAAGAGATAAAGAGCCAGTACACATTACGTAATATTTTGACAGGTTTGTTATGGGCGTTAGGAAATGTCTTTATGTTGATCTCAATGGAAAAAATTGGTTTGGCTATTAGTTTCTCACTTTCACAAACAGGGATTATCATTTCAACGTTAGGAAGTATTTGGTTCTTAGGAGAAACGAAAACAAAAAGAGAATTTCGCTATATCTTACTTGGCTGTATTTTAGTTATTGTTGGTGGTGTTTTATTAGGTTACGTTAAATCCTAAATGAATTTAATCAATAGATTGGTGGTATTAAAATGAATTACCTTAGAAAGAAGCCGTTAGAAACAACTGAGAGGCCATCTAATTTAAAAAGAGAATTAAAAACTATGGATTTAATCTTACTAGGTTTAGGAGCAATTGTTGGGACTGGTATTTTTGTGATTACTGGAACGGCTGCTGCACTAACAGCCGGACCGGCATTGATTTTATCGTTTATTATTGCAGCTTTTTCATGTATTTTATCCGCTTTGTGTTATGCAGAATTTGCTTCTCGAATTCCCGTTTCAGGAGGAGCATATTCTTATGCTTATACTGTTTTTGGTGAATTGATCGGCTGGTTGATCGGTTGGCTGATGATCTGTGAATATCTATTGGCAAATGCTTCTGTAGCTTCAGGTTGGTCAGGATATATGAACGGATTTTTAGAGGGTCTTGGTTTGGGGCTACCGGTTGCATTGCGTTCTTCTTATAACGCGGAGACTGGGGCTTACGTGGATGTAATCGCAGTATTGATTACATTCGCTGTAACGTATGTTGTGATCCAAGGTGCTAAAAAAGCATTACGGTTAAACAATATCATGGTGTTTATAAAATTTGGTTTGATTGCTTTATTTATTGGAGTAGGTATTTTTTATGTTAAACCAGAAAATTGGACGCCATTTGCTCCCTTCGGATTAAATGGTGTCGTTTCAGGAGCAGCTGTCGTTTTCTTTGCTTTCTTAGGGTTTGACGCAGTGAGTACTGCTGCGGAAGAAACAAAGAATCCGCGTAGAGACGTTCCAAGAGGAATTATCGGTTCACTTGGAATTGCAACGATATTGTATATCATAGTGACACTCGTATTAACTGGAATCGTTCCTTACGCACAGTTAGACATCAAAGATCCAGTAGCTTTTGCCATACGGTTTATCGGACAAGATTTCATTGCCGGTATTATCTCTGTAGGAGCAATCTTAACCTTATTAACAGTACTGATTTCGATGACTTATGGATTAGGACGTTTGATCTATGCGATTGGAAGAGATGGTTTACTTCCTAAAAAATTGAGTCAAGTTGATCCAAAGACAAAAAGTCCTAAATTTGCAACACAAGTAGTTGGTTTGCTGTCAGCTATATTAGCTGGGGTAGTTCCACTAAATAAATTAGCAGAACTAACAAATATCGTAACCTTACTGATTTTTGTGATTATTGCAATAGGAATTATTAAATTACGCAAAGACTTTGGAGAACCAAAAGAAGGCGAATTTAAAGTACCTTTTGTACCCATTTTTCCGATTGTTTCTGTAATCGTGTGTGTGTACTTGATGGTTCAATTATCATTATCTGTTTGGATCGCGTTCCTTATTTGGTTAGCTATGGGAGTAGTTATCTACTTTATTTATGGTTACAAACACAGCGAACTCAATCAAAAGGAATGAAATAGGTAGTAAAAAAGACGCTCGTTCCTAAAAAGGGACGAGCGTCTTTTTGTATTTGTAGGAATAAAAGAGAAAAGATGCTATTCATATTACTCATTTATTCAAGGTATTTATTCTAGTAATTTCCAATCAATTACTGTAAAATTGTATGAATTGAGTGTTTGTGATAGTTATTTTTTATTTGCTTCATACGGCACTTGTAAAGTAAAATTTTGAGAAATGAAGGTGCAAATATGTCTTTTGTAGAGATAAAAAATGAATTTAAACGCTATAAAATGGGTGAAACAGTTATTGCCGCAAATGATGGCATCTCTTTTGAAATTGAGCAAGGAGAATTTGCAGTTATTGTTGGACCAAGTGGTGCAGGAAAATCAACAGTCCTAAATATTTTAGGCGGAATGGATTCAGCAGATGAAGGTCAGATTCTTGTTGATGGAACAGATATTGCTAAGTTTAATACAAAACAACTTACGCAATACCGTCGAGACGATGTAGGATTTGTTTTTCAATTTTATAACTTAGTGCCAAACTTAACGGCTATTGAAAATGTGGAATTAGCATCTGAGATCTCCAACAAAGCATTGGACGCAAAAAAAGTGTTAGAAGATGTTGGATTAGGGCATCGGTTAAACAATTTCCCAGCACAACTATCTGGTGGAGAACAACAACGGGTAGCTATTGCTAGAGCTCTAGCTAAACAGCCCAAACTTCTTTTATGTGACGAACCAACTGGAGCATTAGATTATGAAACTGGAAAACAAGTATTAAAAATCTTGCAAGATACCTGTAAAAAAACTGGTACAACAGTGATTGTCATTACACATAATAAAGCAATAGCTCCAATGGCTAATCGAATGATTGAAATAAACAATGCAAAAGTACGTAGTGTGACCATGAATGACAACCCTATGTCCGTAGCTGATATCGAATGGTAAGGGGTGGAGAAAATTGAAAAAGAAAGCACTGTGGAAAGATATATTTAAAGAAATGGGAAAATCAAAAACACGATTTTTATCTATCTTTGCTATTATTACACTAGGAGTAGCTTTTTTTGCTGGTATTAAAGCAACTGGGCCGGATATGATTGATACCGCAGATCATTATTATAAAGAGACAAATTTGATGGATACCAAAGTGTTATCCACTTATGGACTTAACGATGATGACAAAACACTTTTGGAAAGCATTGAAGGCGCAGATGTAGCCATGAGCTACAGTCAAGATGCGATTTTAAAGGATAGTAGTCTGGTTACTAAAATCATGTCTTATCCTTTAAATAAAAAAGTTAGCCAAAATAACTATGTGGTAGCTTCAGGTCGTTTGCCAGAGAAAACTGGCGAAATTGCGTTAGATAATAACAGTAAAATGACGGATGAATATACTATCGGTGATACAATTACTCTTTCATCAGAAAGTGAAGACACTAATTTAGAAGATACTTTTGCAACGACAACATTTGAAGTGGTTGGTTTTGTAGACACACCACAATACATTGAAAATTCTTCAAGAGGACCAAGCACGGTTGGTAAAGGAACAGTAGATGGATTTGCTATTATTCCTGAAGAAGATTTCACATCAGAATTTTATACAGAAGCGTATTTATCCTTTGAAGAAAATGATTCACTTATTTCTTATTCGCCAGAGTATGAGGATAATGTTGAGGAACAAATAGAGCAAATCGAAAAATTGGTCGAAAAAAGACCAGAAGAACGATTAACCGAAATTCGTTCTGAAGCTCAAATTGAGATTGATGACGGTCAAGCTGAAATTGAGGATGCTAAAAAACAATTAGCTGATGGTCAAAAACAATTAGAGGATGCCAAAGCTACATTGGATCAAGGTCAAGCAGATTACAATGAGGGGTTAGCTGCTTTGGAAACTCAAACTGCTGATGCTCAAGCTACTATCGATCAAAAACGACAAGAATTAGAAACAGGAAAAGCAGAATTAGCTGCAAATGAAGCTGACTTGCAAACAGCACAAACCCAGCTCATTGATGCTCGAAATAATTTTGAAGCCCAAAAAGTAACTGCAGAGCAATCTTTAGCCAATGGAGAAACATTTGTTGAAAATGCTAGAGCTGTTTTAGCGGTTCCAATTGAAAGTGTGCCGGTTGAAACTCAAACGAGCATCATTCAAGCAGCCACTGCTGTTGATCCTTCGCTTGCAGAAGCCTTTACAGGTTACTTTGCCGGAGTTGTTCCAAACAGCACGGTTTCAGCAGCAATAGATGGAGTGGCCACTAATCTTGAAGAAACACGGGCACAATTAAGTGCAGCAGATGCTGAATTAACAGCTAATGAGCAAAATCTCGCTCAAGGGTTTGCTGATATCGAAGCTGCAAAAACAACGCTTGCTGATGGAGAAGTTCAATTAGCTGAAGCTCAAGAGCAATTAAATCAGGAAAAAGCAAATGGTGAAGCAGAACTAGCTGCAGCTCTTGAAAAATTAGAATCCGGGCAAGCTGATTATGAAACAGCGCTAGCTGAATTTGAAAAAGAGTCAGCAGATGCTGAAAAAGAAATTGCAAATGGTGAAGCAGAACTAGCAGATGCTAAAAAAGAATTGGAAGAATTAGAGATGCCTGAATACTATGTACTGGATCGCTCAACAAATCCAGGATATAGCGAGTTTAGCGACAATGCAGACCGCATCTCAGCAATTGCACAAGTATTTCCGGTCTTCTTTTTCCTAATCGCTGCACTAGTTTGTTTAACCACTATGACTCGTATGGTAGAAGAAGAGCGATTACAAATTGGAACGTTAAAAGCACTTGGGTATTCAAATTGGGATATCTCTAAGAAGTTTTTAGTTTATGCCTCGGTAGCAAGTATTCTAGGAACCATCATTGGTTTAGCTATTGGGTATCAAGTATTTCCTAATGTCATCTTTAATGCCTATGGTTCAATGTACAATTTGCCAGCTGTTAGAATAACGTACTATATAAGTTATGGTGTAATTTCCTTTGCAGTGGCATTACTGTGTACAGTCATGTCAGCGTATCTTGCAGTACGAGTAGCTTTACAGAGTACACCGTCTACGTTGATGCGTCCTAAAGCACCTAAAGTAGGGAAACGTATTTTGTTAGAACGCATGCCATTCATTTGGTCTAAATTTGGCTTTATCCAAAAAGTAACTGCCAGGAATCTTTTCCGATACAAACAACGTATGTTAATGACGGTTCTTGGAGTCGCAGGATGTACGGCCTTGATTTTAACTGGATTTGGTATCTCGGATTCAATTTCAGATGTAGCTGGTCTTCAATATGGCAAGATTATGAAATACGATGCAATTGTTGCCTTAAATACGGATTCGAGTGATGCTGAAAAAGATGAATATGATGAAGAATTAGCAAAAGAACCTGCTGTTCAAGAATCTTTAAAAGTTAGTCAAGAAAGTTACACAGTTGATGTGGAAGGTGTCAATACACAAACCGTAACGGTATTTGTACCTGAAACGACTGAAAACCTTGAAAATTATGTTCTCCTAAATGACCGTTCTTCTGGTCAAACCTATTCCTTACCTGAAGATGGGACTATTATCAGTGAAAAGTTAGCTGATTTAATAGACGTCGAAAAAGGAGATACCTTAACTTTAACTGATTCAGACAATAATGATGTAGAAGTCGTTATAAATGAAATTGTGGAAAACTACACTGGTCATTATGTGTATATGAATAAAGATTATTTTGAAACGACCTTTGGAAAAGCACCAGAGTATACAACAGAACTATTGAATTATAGTGACGGAAATATCGATGAAGAAACTTTAGGTTCTTCTCTAACTGAGCAGCCAAGTGTACTATCGGTTAATTTTGTTAGCGATGTTAGTAAATCATTTGAAGAAACGATGGGTAGTCTAGGAATCGTTACACTTGTATTGATTATTTCAGCTGGTCTATTGGCTTTTGTAGTGTTGTACAACTTAACCAATATCAATGTTTCTGAACGCGAGCGAGAATTATCAACCATCAAAGTTTTAGGATTTTTCGATAAAGAAGTTACTATGTATATTTATCGGGAGAATATTATTCTTACTTTAATGGGAATCGTTGTTGGCTCATTTTTAGGGGTCTTGCTGCACAGTTTTGTATTAGATACTGCAGAAGTCGATCTTTTAATGTTTAGTCCAACCATTCAACCACTGAGTTATCTTTACTCAGGAATCATTACTCTGATATTCTCCGGAATCGTTATGATCGCGATGCATTACAAACTCAAAAAAGTCGATATGATCGAAGCCCTAAAATCAGTAGATTAAAAAAAGGATGCGGAGTTCACTAATTAGCTCTGTAAAAAAACTAAAGCTTCTTGCTCGTTATTTCAAGAGTGGGATGCTTTAGTTTTTTTGTATTGATTTAATGATTTAGAATCGGAGACTTTTCGGTCCCGAAAAGTTTTCTATATTGAATTTTCTTTTAAAGAGTGGCCCGCTTCTAAATATACCTGCAAATGAGTTAGGAATGTCGAGTAGAGCTATTCTACCGGACATTTGTTAGTGAGAAAAGAGAAGGAATGACGAGTAGAGCTATTCTATCGGACATTTGTTATTGAGAAAAGAGAAGGAATGTTGAGTAGAGCTAGTTTACCGGACATTTGCTAGTGAGAAGAGAGAAGAAATGTCGAGTAGAGCTATTCTATCGGACATTTGCTAGCGAGAAAAGGGACGGAATGTTGAGTAGAGTCAGTAATAAAAAAGTTGAAGAGGAACCTAGTCATCTAGACCAGACTCCTCTTCAACTTTTCAAGATTAAGTAAATTTAAGCTTCAGGCTTGCAGCTTATCAGCTGGCTTGGGCCCGCCAGGTATTAGACGATTAACTATAATGGCAATGAAGGTTCCAATAAAAGTATCCAAAACCCTTGCTAAAGCATACAAAACAGTTTCATCAGTTGGTATACTAAAGTAAATGATTAGAAATGCAGCACTTGCTCCTATGATTCCAGCATTGTAGTTTATTCGATCGCAGAATACAATAATCAAAATGACACCAAGTGGGACACCAATCAATTCAATAAAAAATTGCCATCCAATGAATTGCTGTAACAAAACTAAACATGCAGCAAAAATAGCTCCAATAGAATTCCCAAATATTCTAGTTTTCCCGAACTTTAAACTGGTTTGCCAATCTTCTCGTAAACCAAAAACAGCTGCCAATGCAGCAATCATTGGAGGTTCTCTATCAAGTAAATGAAACAAAAGAATACAAGCTGCAACAGCTAAACCTGTTTTCAGTGTACGCATACCTATTCGATAATTGCCAATCTCCATCTGTACTCATCGCTTCCTTTAAAAATCATTATACTAATCTATTAGTGCAGTATACTATTAATAATAAGGATAAACGAATGAAATACAAAGAAAAATTTTCAGATTTTAAATAAGTGAGGTAAGATGGAAGTAGATTTTATATTAAAGGAGTGTCAGCATGACCGTCTCTTTACGAGCAATAAAAATAGCGTTCGCAACGACAATTGCGATTTTGATAGCTCAAGCATTTCAACTAGAATATAGTGTGTCAGCCGGAGTTGTAGCAATCTTAAGCGTATTAGATACAAAAAAATCCTCTGTTACTACTGCTCTTCAACGAATAGGATCTACAATTTTAGCATTAGGCGTTGCAACAATACTTTTCCAATTACTTGGCTTTAGCACTATTGTATTTGGATTGTATCTCCTGATCTATATCCCTTTAGCCTATAAATTCAAGGTAGAGGTAGGGATCGCTCCATGTTCTGTACTTGTTTCTCATTTATTACTGGAACAAAGTACCTCTATTGGATGGCTTGCAAATGAGTTGTCATTGATGATCATAGGAGCCGGAATCGCTATTTTATTTAATTTGTATATGCCTTCAAAAGAAACTCAATTAATGCAGTTAAGAGATGAAATTGAAGAAAAGATGAAGCAGGTTTTAATGAGTTTTGATTCGATATTAAGAGAAGGTCACACCAATGAAAAAGTAGAACTTTTATTAAAAGAACTTCACATGGAATTAAAAAAAGCAGAAAAAATGGCTTATACAGAGTCCAATAACCAGTTATTCAGTCAAAATGAGGACTATATGATTCAGTACTTTGACATGCGTCAACAGCAAGTTAAAGTACTAGCAGAAATGTCGATAGATTTAAGTGTCTGTTCTTTACCAACAAAGCAAAATATGATTTTAGCACGTTTGTTTGATCAAACGGCGAACCAGTTGCATGAAAGTAACCCAGTAGTAGATTTAACAAAAGATATTCAATCTATGTTAAATGATTTTAGAAATAGCGATCTGCCTTCAACAAGAGAAGAGTTTGAGAATCGCGCAGCTTTATTTATTCTTTTAAATGATTTTACACGGTTCATCCAAATCAAAAAGGAATTTTTTGAACAACAAAAAAATGAGTAAGTAAAGGTTAGCCTTATTTGGTCAACTCACCAACTTAAGAGACCGCAACTTTCATAGAAAAAACTGGAATTTCCAGTCTTTTCTGAGAAAGTTGTGGTTTTTTATTTATTGTGTTTTTACAGCTGTATAAAAGGACTGTCCAACCCATTATCCCCTTAAGGAAATAATGGGTACCATTACAATGTTAGTTTAGAGAATGCTTATTAGGTAGGATAGAATTATACAGACCCTTTGATAATAGGATTTCAAATTTAGATTAAACCGTTCAATCTAAAGATAAAATTATAAATAAAAAATAGTTTGAATTTCTATTGATTAAATATTCAGAATATTCTATACTAATCCTTAATACATCTTATTGTTAGCATATTCTAATAAAACAAAGCTTCAGTAAGTCATATAAATTAACTAACGCAACTGCGTAAATTGGGGGAAAAGAAAATGAAAAAAAGATTAGTAATGGGGGTTGCAGCTCTTTCACTTTTAGCTACAGCATGTGGAACTGGGAGCGGAAGTAGCGCAGACGAAATCACAATTGGTTCGATGTTTGAAAAAACGGGAGAAGTCTCAGCATATGGGACGGCTGAAGCAAATGCTGTCAACTTAGCGATTAAAGAAATAAATGAAAATGGCGGCATATTAGATAAACAAGTTAATTTAATTGAATATGATACAAAATCGGATAATACAGAAGCTGCTAGTATTGCAACAAAATTAGCAACTCAAGATGAAGCAGTTGTAATCGTGGGACCAGCAACAACTGGAGCGGTTAAAGCGTCAACTCCTGCTGTAACAAGAGCTGGTGTTAGTTTAGTTACCCCTTCTGGTACAGACGATAGTTTAACGATTGATGAGAGTGGCAAAGTTCAACCAAATATTTTCCGCACATCGTTTCAAGATTCATTTCAAGGTATTGCTTTGGCAGAGTTTGCAACAAGTGAGCTAGGAGCTGAGAAAGCTGTGATCATCGGCGATAGCTCAAGTGACTACGCATTAGGTTTAACAAAAGCTTTTGAAGGTGCTTTTGATGGTGAAATCGTAGCAGAAGAAAACTTTACTGCAGATGATACCGATTTTAACGCTATTTTAACTCGTATCAAAGATCTTGATTTTGATTTTATCTACTTGCCTGGTTACTATAACCAAGCTGGTTTGATCATCAAGCAAGCTCGTGAAATGGGAATCACTCAGCCAATATTAGGTGCAGATGGATTTGGGAACCAGGCATTACTTGAATTAGCTGGAACAGAGAATGTCGATAATGTCTATTATTCAGCTCATTACTCACCAAATAGTGAAGATGCTCAAGTAAAAGAATTTATTGAAGCTTACCAAGCTGAATACGATGCAGAGCCAGATATGTTTGCGGCACTTGCATATGATACGGCGTACCTTGTAGCTCAATCAATTGAAGAAGCTGGAGAAGCAACTCCAGAAGCAATCACCACAGCTCTTGAAGAGATGAGTGAATTTGATGGCGTTACCGGTACCTTTACTTTTGACGAAGATCATAATCCTGTGAAATCGACTTTAGTTATTGAATTACAAGATGGTGTCGAAGTAGGAAATACTGAAGTTACACCCTAAAAAATAAAATTAAAAGGTGCAAAGCGAGTTTTGCTTAGCACCTTTTAATATTTAAAATGAAAAGAGGTGCCATATTATGGAAGCATTTTTACAACAACTGATTAACGGACTTTCCTTAGGAAGTATTTACGCCTTGATTGCATTAGGATATACCATGGTTTATGGCATTATTAAATTAATTAACTTTGCTCATGGAGATATTTATATGGTTGGTGCATTTGTTGGCTATACAGCAATCAACTCGTTTAATCTCAGTTTTCTACCAGCCTTGATTGTATCCATGGTTTTTTGTGCTGTATTAGGTGTTTTAATTGAACGAATTGCATACAAACCATTGCGAAATGCTACTCGTGTTGCTGCTTTGATCACCGCAATTGGGATGTCTTATTTATTACAAAATGGCATGATTTACTTGGTGGGTTCGGAAACAAGAGCTTTTCCGCAAGTCATTGAAAATAAAGTATATGAATTTGCTGGATTACAAGTTAGTCAGACACAAATCATGATTTTTGCCACAACGATTATTCTGATGTTAGCACTACAGCTCATTGTTCAAAAAACGAAAATGGGAAAAGCTATGCGCGCTGTTAGTACGGATGCAGATGCCGCTCGTTTAATGGGAATCAATGTCGATAATGTTATTTCGTTTACTTTTGCACTAGGGTCATCATTAGCTGGAGCAGCCGGAGTTTTAGTGGGATTGTACTACAATTCAATTGAACCAATGATGGGATATGCACCAGGATTAAAAGCCTTTATTGCTGCTGTATTAGGTGGAATTGGTATCATACCAGGAGCCATGTTCGGTGGATTTACAATTGGGATCATCGAAACATTGGTTAGTGGATACGGTGGATCAATGATTAAAGATGCTGTAGTATACTTGATTTTAATTATTATTCTTATCTTTAAGCCATCAGGATTACTTGGCAAAAATGTAAAAGAGAAAGTGTAGGTGATAAAGATGAAACAATTTAATAAAAAAAATCTGGGTTGGCTCATTTTTATTGCAGCCATTTATACCCTCATTCAAATAGGGACAACTACGGGAATCATTAACGCTTTCTATGAAATTACCTTAATGACTATTTTAATCAATGTCATTTTAGCAACAGGATTGAATTTGATCATTGGTTTTTCTGGACAGTTTTCATTGGGTCATGCAGGATTTATGGCCATTGGTGCTTACTGTACTGGAATTATCAGCATTAAATACCCTACTGTACTTGGCCTTATTGGTGGAATTCTATTAGGAATCGCAGTAGCCAGCATAGTAGCTTTATTAGTGGGGATTCCAACCTTAAGATTAAAAGGGGACTATCTAGCCATTGCTACTTTAGGTGTAGCTGAAATTATCCGGATCGTTATTTTGAATATGGATGAGGTAACAAATGGAGCAGCGGGATTAAGTGGGATTCCATTTATTGCCACTTGGCAAATCACATTTGCATTCATTGTCATTTCTATGATCATACTAATAAATTACATTAAAAGTAGTCCTGGACGAGCAACGATTTCTATCCGTGAAGATGAAATTGCAGCAGAATCAATGGGGATCAATACAACAAAATATAAAATTATTGCCTTTGTTTTAGGAGCAGCTTCAGCAGCAATAGCAGGTGGATTGCATGCTTCTTATTTCAGTGTTATTCGTCCATCAGATTTTACCTTTATGAAATCCGTTGATATTTTGATTATTGTTGTTTTTGGTGGATTAGGCAGTATGACAGGAAGTGTTGTTGCAGCTATCGTATTAGGAATACTCAATGTTTATCTACAGCCATTTGGACAGTTGAGAATGATCATCTATTCCGTTGCACTAGTTGCCATTATGGTTTTTAAACCTTCAGGCTTATTAGGAACGAAAGAATTTACCATTTCTGGTCTATTAGACCGCAAGAATAAAAAATCTTCTATGAAAAAGGGGTGAGCAGAATGAGTTTACTAGAAGTTAAACAATTAACCAAAAATTTCGGGGGGCTGTCTGCTGTCTCTATGGTGAATATGGAATTAGAGGACAACGAATTAGTTGGCTTGATTGGTCCAAATGGTGCTGGAAAAACAACGCTATTTAATTTGTTAACAGGAGTTTACGAGCCAACTGAAGGAACGATTGATTTAGAAGTAGAAGGTAAGAAAACCTCGTTAATCAAGCAAAAAACATATACAATCACATCTATGGGATTAGGCAGAACGTTTCAAAATATTCGATTGTTTAAAGATTTGTCTGTATTAGACAATGTTTTGATTGGTATGCACGAAAAAAATAAAGTAGGAACTTTGGCTAGTATTCTTAGAACGCCTGCTTATTATCAGTCAGAAAAAAAATTGCGTGAAGAAGCCCTTGAACTGTTAGCCTTGTTTAATTTAGAAACAAAAACAGAGGAATTGGCAAAGAATTTACCTTATGGAGAACAACGAAGATTAGAAATCGTTCGAGCACTAGCTACTAAACCTAAAATTTTATTTTTAGATGAACCAGCTGCTGGAATGAATCCGCAAGAAACGGCTAATTTGACAGCATTGATTCGACAAATCCAAAAAGAATTCAAAATTACGATATTATTAATTGAACACGATATGTCCTTAGTAATGGATGTATGCGAACGTATTTATGTATTAGAATACGGCAGAATGATTGCTCATGGAACACCTGAGGAAATCAAGAATAACGAAGCTGTTATTAAAGCTTATTTAGGTGGTGAATAGACATGTTAAAAGTAAAAGATTTATCCGTTTATTATGGTGTGATTCAAGCCACTAAGGAGATTAATTTTGAAGTCCAAGAAGGAGAAATCGTTTCATTGATTGGTGCCAATGGTGCAGGGAAATCGACGGTTTTAAAAGCTATTTCTGGCTTGCATCGTCCAAAATCAGGTGAAATTTTTTTCAACGATCGTCCGATACAAAAAGACTCAACGCGCAAAATCGTTCAGTTGGGTATTTCTCAAGTTCCAGAAGGAAGACATGTCTTTAAAGGGATGACTGTAATGGAAAACTTAGAGATGGGAGCTTTTCTTAGAAAAGATAAAAGTGAGATTCAAAAAGATTTAAAAATGGTGTTTGATCGTTTTCCAGTTTTAGAAGAACGAAAAAAACAAGATACAGCAACTCTTTCTGGTGGAGAACAGCAAATGGTTGCCATGGGACGAGCATTGATGTCTAGACCGAAATTATTGTTGTTGGATGAACCTTCAATGGGATTAGCTCCTCTTTTCATTAAAGAAATTTTTAATATCATTCAAATGATTAACAACCAAGGAACAACGGTTTTATTGATTGAACAGAATGCAAAAGTCGCTCTAGAAATTGCTCATCGCGGGTATGTCTTAGAGACAGGTAAAGTGGTACAAACTGGCACAGGTAAAGAGCTGTTAGCGAGTGATGAAGTACAAAAAGCTTATTTGGGAGGTTAAGAAATGGACGTAAAAAGCTATATGACATCAACTGTTGTAACTGTTTCGGAAGAAACAAAAGTCTTAGAAGCGCTTGATATTATGAAAGAAAATGACTTCCATCGGTTGCCCGTAGTAAAAAATGGACGAATGGTTGGTTTGGTTACGCAAGAAATCATTCAAGAAAATACTCCGTCTACAGCGACAAGTTTGAGTATTCATGAAATGAATTACTTGCTGACTAAAACTAAAGTTGGCGATATTATGCAAAAAAAGGTTCTTACTGTTCAGGAAGATGATTTATTAGAAGAAGCTGCATCTCGTATGCGTGACCAAGAAATTGGAGTATTGCCAGTAGTAGAAGAAGGAAATAAAATTGTAGGCATCATCACAGATAAAGATATCTTTAGTGCCTTTATTGACATTATGGGGTACAACAATAAAGGAAGTCGGGTAGTTATTGATATCCCTGAAGATCATCCAGGAATTCTTGAGGACATCACCAATATTTTAGCAGAAGCTAAAATTAGTATTAATCAAATTGCTGTGTATCGAAAAGATCATTTTACACAAGTCATCATACAAATGGATAGTCCCGATGTAAATGCAATAACAGAAATTCTAACAACTAGTGGATATACTGTTAGTTCAGCGCTTTATAAAGAAGGTAAAAAGACTGAATAAAAAAAAGTAGCACTAAAATAAATTTAGAGAAAAATCAAACTGCCCTCAAAAATTAGTGCTAATTTTTGAGGGCAGTTTGATTTTTAGTAGTGCTAGAATAATGGTAAGACATTGATTCAGGATTAGGATCCAAACCTAATGAAAATCTACTATCCTAAAAAGTGTCTTTCGGGTATAGTAATTAAATAGGTGATTTTTCTATACATAAAAGATGAGAGAAACAAATCATTTGAAAACATAGCAAATACTAGTAAATTAAATGGGGAAATGACTAAAGGGGATAAAAAGATGAAAAAAAGATGGCTGATAGGTGGATTAGCAGTTGTACTATTAAGCGTTGTAGGAGGTATTCTTTTTATGAATAAAACTGAAGAAAAAGAATATAAATCTGAAAGTGGCCTTTCTTATGTAGCAAAAATTGAAGGAAAAGAATTTTATGTCTATGAAGAGGGACAATGGGCCACAAAATTCTTAACGGGTGTCAATATGGGAGCTGCAAAACCTGGGACATTTCCAGGCGAAGTAGCCATTACAAAAGAGGAATACTTACGCTGGTTTCAACAAATCAAAGACATGAATGCGGATATTATCCGGGTATATACAACTTTAAAGCCGGCTTTTTATGAGGCTTTGTATGAGTTTAACTTGAATAATAAAGACCCGATATACATAATGCACGGTGTATACCTGAATGAAGCAGATATTGCAGAATTGAACAATGCCTATGCAGAAGATGAAAAAATAAAAAGAGACTTCATAGAGGATGCTACAGAGATAGTGGATGTCTTACACGGTCAAGCAACCTTACCCAAAAGAGCCGGTTATGCTGATGGAGAATACACAAAAGATATTTCTCAATATGTTATAGGTTGGATATTAGGCGTGGAATGGGATCCGTATTTTGTCAACGGAACAAATGAAGCGAACCCGGAAAAGACTGCTTTTGAAGGAGATTACCTATATACAGAAGGGGCTTCACCGTTTGAAGTGTTTTTAGCGGAAGCCGGAGATGCTATTTTATCTTACGAAGCTCAAGAGTACCAGACTATTCGGCCACTGAGTTATACTAACTGGTTAACGACCGATATGCTAGATCATCCTAATGAACCGGATAAGAAAGAAGACATGGCAGTCGTAAATACAGAGCATATAAAAAGCACAGATCAATTAGAAACGGGATTGTTTGCTTCTTATCACGTCTATCCTTATTACCCTGAATTTCTGAACTATCAGCCTGAGTATACTGAAGTGAAAAATGAAGACGGTAGCGTCAATACTTATAAAGCTTACTTAAGAGATCTAATCAAGGAACATAGTGTGCCAGTTATGGTAGCTGAATTTGGTATACCGGCTTCGCGGGGGAAAGCTCATGAAAGTTTGTACTCTGGTTTTAACCAAGGCGGAATTGAGGAAACCGAACAAGGAGAAATGCTAATAAATATGTTGAAGGATATTCACGATGAAGGTTACTTTGGAGGGCTGGTATTTACGTGGCAAGATGAATGGTTTAAACGAACTTGGAACACAATGGATTTTGATTTGCCAGATCGCCGTCCATTTTGGTCAAATACTCAGACTAATGAGCAACATTTTGGGCTGCTTGCTTTTGATCCAGGAGAAGAAAAAAGCGTAGTTTACGTTGATGGAGATGATTCTGACTGGAGTGAAAAAGATCAGCTGTTGAAAAATGAAGAAACGACTATTTCAGTAAAATCAGATGAAAAATACCTTTATATAAAAGTAGAATCGAAAGAGTTTAATTTTGAAGCAGATCAATTATTTATTGCTATTGATGTAAAAGAGGATCAAGGAAATAGTGAAACAGTAGATGGTTCATTGGCGTTTTCTAGACCAGCTGATTTTCTGGTAAAAATAAACGGAGCAACGGAATCCTCTATTATGGTAGATGCGTATTATGACTCTTATTATTACCAATATGCAGAACAATTGGGATTGATCGAGAAACAACCAGATTACACAGTAAAGAATTCAGGGATATTTAAACCTATTTATCATGCTTTATCATCGGAGTTAACATTGCCTCAAACAAAAGAAATTATTCCTTTTTCAAATTATGAAACGGGAGCTTTGGTATTAGGAGATGGAAATCCGGAACATGAAGAGTATAACTCATTGACCGATTTTGCAGTAAAAGACGGTATCGTTGAAATTGCTTTGCCATGGCAGTTATTGAATGTCATGGATCCTTCGACGAAACAAATTATAGGGGATTTGTATCAAAATGAAGGCGTTGAAGCAGTTGGTGTAGAAAATATTTATTTAGGAGCAGCTTTAGTAAAAAAAGGATATACTGAGTCTAGTGAATTAATGTTGGAACCTTATTCTTGGGAATCGTGGGAGCTGCCAACGTATCATGAACGATTAAAACCATCGTATTACTTGTTGAAAGAAGCTTTTCTAGAATACGATAAATAAGATTAGGAAATAATTGTCAAAAAAATACGAGGATATTTTTACGACACCTTCACAAAGAATCAAGTGAAGTATAAGGGGAGAACAATGATGAAACCATCTTTTTATGCAGATATAGTTCAAGCAAGTCCAAATGCTTTTGTTTACTTTAAATTGATTAGAGATAGTGATGACAATGTTATAGATGGGATCTATAAAGATATAAACCCTGCATATGAATGTTTGATTGGGATGAAAAAAGAGGATTTAGTAGGAAAAAAAGTATCAGAAATTTTTGAACCAAAAGTCTTGAAAACATTACGATGGTTAAAAGCCGGTGGAAAAGCAGAAAAAAAACAAGGACATGATAAGATGGACTACTATTCTGAAGTGACACATCAGTTTTACCGCGTCCAAATTTTTTCGTTTGAAAAAGAACATGCTGCTATAGCTTATGCAGAATCAACCACTGAAGTTTTACAGAAATACAGTGCACAAGAAGATTTGAAACAAACAGAAAATCAACTGAGCTTGATACTGGATTCAACAGAAGAAGCGATTTGTGGGATAGATTTGAAAGGACAATGTACGTTCTTGAACCATAGTTGTATGGAAATTTTAGGAATCAAGGAAGAATCAGAGCTGGTTGGTCAACAAATATTTGATCATTTGACCAAAGAAGCCTTATCACAAGAAGAAACAACCGTTACGCAGGATATTCTCGAAAACCTGAATAAAAAACAGAAAAGCCACTCAGATCAGGCCTATTTTACACGAATGGATGGAACTCTATTTCCAGTGGAATATTTTGTGACACCAAAAATAAGTAATGGAACCTTACTTGGAGGAATATTAACTTTTTTTGATATTACAGAAAGAAAAAAAAAGCAAGCAGAAATAAATCACTTAACGTTTCATGATCCGTTAACGGGATTATTCAATCACATAAAGTTTGAAAAGCTAAAATTTACTTATGATAATGAAAAATATCTGCCCTTGTCTATCATTATGGGAGACATCAATGGGCTAAAAAGAATCAATCAGCAATATGGTCATCATGAAGGAGACCAACTCTTAAAAGCAGTGACAAGAGTTCTTAGTGAAAATATTCCAAAAAATGCACATCTTGCTCGTTATGGCGAAGATGAATTCAGCATTTTATTGCCAAATACTGACAGTATTCAGGCTTATTGGTACGTTCAAAGAATTCAGGATGCGATTAAGAAGCACAATAACCAATTAAATAAAGATCAAGCAGCGATCAATCTTGCTTTTGGGTATGAGACAAAGTACAACATAGATTTTGACATTCAAAAAGTGATCAACAATGCTCAAGATTATATGGATAAACAAAAGATGCTCAACCAGGATAGCATGCGAAATGCTCTTTTAACTTCTATTAAAACAACTTTGTTAGCTAGAAGTCAGTTTACCGAGGAACATGCTGAAAGACTCGTTACCTTATCAAGAGAAGTTGGAAAAGTTATGAAATTGTCATCTTATCAAATGGATGAGTTAGCTTTATTGGCAGAACTGCATGATGTAGGGAAAATTGGTATTGATGATGCCATTTTGAATAAACCAGGCAAGCTGACGGATGTAGAAATGGCTGAAATGAAAAAGCATTCGTTTATTGGGTATCAAATTGTTAAGTCCATTCAGGGGCTAGATGATATCGCTTTGCCTATTTTGCATCATCATGAGCGTTCAGATGGAAATGGCTATCCAGATGGATTAACGAGATACGCTATTCCATTATTGTCGCGCATTATTTCAGTAGTGGATGCTTATGATGCAATGACACAAGATCGTCCTTATCGTAAAGCTATGTCCCAAGAAGAAGCTATTATTGAAGTGAAAAAAAATTCAGGAACCCAATTTGATCCTGAAATTGTCGCATATTTCTTAAAAAGTTTAGAAGAATAAAGTTTCATGAAAGTTGTGCCAAAAGTCAGAAGACAGGAGAGATACTATGAACAATTTACTGGCTAATATTGCCTGGGTGGGAATCATTAGTTTAGTCAGCATCAACCTATTCATTGTTCTTTTTACGGTTATTATTAATCAAAAGGATCGTTTAAATAAAAAAAGCTATCAAAAAGCTCACCAACAAATCAAACCAATTATAAAAGAAGAAATCAAGGATCCAAGTCAGCTGACGGAAAGATTAATCTCTTTTAAAACTAAGGTAGAACGAAGAGCAGTCTTTAATTTGCTTATGAGCTATGCCCAAAAACCTGAGACAGTTAAGAATAGTTTGTGGACACTAGAACAGTTAGGTTTTTTGGATGAATTAATAAAAGATGCTTCAAAAAAGTTATCTTTACGGCATATACAACTGTTTAGTCAGCTCCGTCTTCATAAAGCATTCTCTATTTTAATGAAGGGGACAACAAGTAAGAATTATGAAATTGGATATAATTCTTTTTATGCTCTTTCATTGTTGCCTTTGTCAGAAAAGGAGCTTCCGATTTACATCGAATCTTTATTAAAATCATCTATTATGAGAGACCGTATAGTTGATATGTTAAACCATCTGCATATGGATGTTAAAACTATTCTTCATTTCTTAAAAAAGGTTATGTTGGACAAAGACAAAGTTATCTTATTATTGGTTTTAAAGAATCGTCTAAAGAAACAAGATTCTTTATTGGCAAACCAACTCTTGCCTTATTTAGAAGGATCAAAAGAAGTACGGATAGCCGCCATTCATGCATTGGCTGCAAGCGAAAATGAATTTTACTTTCCCTTTTTCCAAGAATTATATTTAAAAGAAACCGATTGGCAAGTACGGGCAGTGGTATCAAAAAACCTTTCTTTATTAAATGCACATGGTGAACAAAAATTATTAAATGATATGCTAAAGGACGAAAACTGGTGGGTACGCCATAATGCTATGAACAGCTTGAAAAAACGTTATCCAGATAATGGCATGATTGATTCAAAAAATGAGGTATTGGAAAATGCTGATCAACTGACACAACTACAAACAAAAAGGAGTGAAACTAAGTGATACTGATAGAAAAATTCATTTACTTTTACAGCTTGTTTATCTTAGGCTATTCCATAACAGTTACAGCCTTGTATCTTATTCTTATCGTTGTATCTTGGAAACGTTTAAGAGAATTTGTTGGAATTATTCAAACAAATATTACAAGTGTCAGTCATTATACTAAACCGATTTCTATTTTAGTACCTGCTTATAATGAAGAACAAACAATTGTGGACAGTGTTCACTCTTTTATGCAGTTAGATTACCCAGAGTTTGAAGTAATCGTCGTTAATGACGGATCAACAGATCAGACGATGGATAAGCTAATTCAATTTTTTGATTTATATCCTGTGGAACTAGATAGCGATATGAAAATCGAAACAACTCCTATCAGACAAGCTTATAAATCCCATACCTATTCAGATTTAATTTTATTAGATAAAGAAAATGGTGGCAAAGCTGACGCATTAAATGCCGGTATTAATGTGTCAGTGTATCCATTGTTTTGTGCGATTGATGCAGATTGTATCATTGAAAAAGATGCTTTATTGCGAATCGTTTCGCCATTTCTTAAACACGAAGAAACGATTGCAGTAGGCGGAATGGTTCGGATCGCAAATGGTAGTGACATAAAAGATGGGCAGATTGTTAAAACTAATGTTCCTCAAAAAATGATTGAACGGTTCCAAGTTATTGAATATTTCCGAGCTTTTTTAACTAGTCGTATTGGTTGGCAGCGATACAACGCATTGATGATCATTTCAGGTGCATTTGGTCTATTTAAAAAGTCCGCCGTATTAGACGTTGGAGGATTTGAGAGAACGATTGGAGAAGATATGGAGCTTATTTTAAGGTTACATGAAAAGTTCCGCCAAACCGGTGAACCTTATCATATTGGTTTTGCTTCAGATGCAGTTTGCTGGACACAAGCACCTGACAGCTATAAAGGATTGGAAAGTCAGCGGATAAGATGGCATAGGGGGCTATTTGATTCTTTGAATAGACATCGAAAAATGATAAGCAATCCTAAATACGGTTCTGTCGGACTAGCTTCTATGCCGTACTTCTTTTTAGTAGAGTTGTTGGGACCAGTTATTGAAATGGTCGGATATATTGTAATGGCATTAGCCATTTACTTAAATATTCTTTCTTCAACTGTGGCACTTATCTTTTTGGTAACGTGTTTGATGGGAATTCTATTTTCTTATTCGGCCATTTTATTTGAAGAAATCTCTTATAAACGTTATGGCAATTTGAAGGATATTTTATTGTTGTTTATGGTAAGTATTTTAGAACAGTTTTATTACCGTCAGCTAACGGTTTGGTGGAGAGTAAAAGCATTCTTTAATTATAGTAAAGGCAGCAAACAATGGGGAACGATCGAGCGTAAAAATTTTGATTCAAAAACAAAAAATCAATAAAATGGAAAAACTTAAGAAAAAGGACTCTGTCGGCCGGTATGGCGGGAAAAAATTCATTGTTGTCCTACCGGATACAACATCAAGTGAAGCACTAACGATTATCGATAGAATGCGCAAAACCGTAGAAAAATATCAATTTAAAGGGGAAGAGAAAGTAACGGTATGTAGCGGTATTAAAGAATTTGACAATGAAATTTTGAGTGATTTTATTAATCAAGCGGATATGAAATTGTATCATGGCTTAACTGTTCTATAGAAAACTTAGACACTTAATAAATACCGCTACTTTAAAATGATTTTTGAAAAGTGACAGAATTATGTCTAAGTAAAATCCTAATTGGAATAGGTGTGAAAAAGACTAGTCTTATGCTACTTATCACTGAATTCAATTTAGTAATAAATCGTTTTTAAAACCGGTTGGACAGCTTTTTGTAAAAAAATTAAGAAAGTATTAAATTTGTTTGGACAACTTTAGAAGAGTTTGCTATTCTAAAGGTACATAGCAATCACATAAAGCAAATGAATCTGACAATTTTTTGAACAGCAATTATTTCGTTTATTTCATAAAATTGCTTTGGAGGGGTAATGCTTGCACATAATTTGTTGGGAATAAGATGATTTAGGATACTTTCCTAAATCATTTTTTTATTTCTTGATTTAGGTCTAAAGGCTTAGATATTTCTTAAGAAGAATTAGGTATACTGACTATAAGAATAAAATTCAATAAATAGATTAAGCAAAAATTTGTGATGGAGGGTTTTAAAATGAAACAATTCAAAAAAATTGGGATAACAGCTTTAGCATCAATGAGTCTATTGGGAGCTTCTTTAGTTATTATGCCGCATTCTGCTAGCGCAACAACAAATGGAATTGATACGACAGTAGTTGATGAAAAATGGGGTAAACCGACTTTTATTTATGGCGGTGGATTATCTGAAAATCAAATATCAGAAACGGAAGACCTTTTAGGAATTGAAAATCCGGAAAATGTAGCTGTCGGAAGTGTGACGGGTCAAGACTTGATTAATTATTTAGGTGAGGGTTCGGGAAATACATCTAGCATGATCTCATCCGTATTAGTACAGAAGCAAGATGCTGGCGAAGGTGTGGATGTTGAAATTGTAACTCCAGAAAACATTAGCCAAATTACACAGGATCAATACGCTAATGCAGCTATCACGGCAGGAGTAAACGATGTGAAAATTGAAGTAGCAAGTGTCAGCAAGGTTACGGGAGAAAGCGCCTTAACAGGTATTTACAAAGCTTTTGACGTGAATGGTGAAGAACTAGACCAAGAGCGTATGGAAGTGGCTCAAGATGAATTAGAAACAACGAATGATATTGCACAAGAAAATGTGGATAATGAAGAATTTGATACTGCTAAATTTGATCAAGCGATCATTGATATCAAGCAAAGTTTAGCAGAATTAAAAGAGCAGCAAGGCGAGCTAGCTACAAAAGAAGATGTTGAACGCATCATTAATGAAGCATTAGAAAAAAATAATTTACAAAATGCTGTCACACAAGATCAAATCGACCAGTTAATGGCTTTATTTGAAAAATACCAACAAACAAGTGCCATTGATTCTGCAGAAGTAAAAGAACAATTGAAAAACTTATCTAATACAGTCCAAGATAAATTCGGTGATGCCTTACAGCAAGCTGAAGATAGCGGCCTAGTGGATAAAGTCGGCAACTTCTTTAGTCAAATATGGAACGCTATTGTAGGGTTGTTTAATTAAGATATGTTTTAAACGAGGTTGTTAAGAGGAAAATATTCGCTGAAAAATAAAGATGCACTTTAACTTTGTGCGTCTATCTCAACAATATTTAGTTCGACCAACAAAAAACCTTATTGCGTTTGAGTAGACGCAATAAGGTTTTTTAACTAACTCAGAGTCAATTTCTATTTGAGTTGATGCAACAAGACTTAATTCGATTAACTCAGAGTCAATTTCTATTTGAGTTGATGCAACAAGGGTTAATTCGATTAACTCAGAGACGATTTCTATTGAGTAGATGCAACAAGGGTTAATTCGTTCAACTCAGAATCGATTTCTATTTGAGATGATGCAACAAGGCTTAATTCGATTAACTCAGAGTCAATTTCTATTTGAGTTGGTGCAACGAAGGTTGATTCGATTAACTCAGAGTCAATTTCTAATTGAGTTGACGCAACAAGGTCTAATTCAATCAACTCAGAGTCGATTTCTAATTGAGTTGACGCAACGAAGGTTAATTCGATTAACTCAAAGATGATTTTTATTTGAGTAGACACAATAAGGCTTGAAATTGCAAAATTGCTCAGTTGTATTTCTATCTTTAATTTTTAAATAGGTCTTAATAAAGTAAACTTTAAAAAAATCTAAAGCCAATGATGTGTCCTTGTAGAGTGGGACAGTTCATTGGCTTTATTTATATAAAAGGAGAACTAAGAAAGTCTATTCGAAATCGTAGTGAAGTCCCCAGTCTTTTCTTAATGTATCCATAATTTCCATTACATCATGTGTAAGAGCAAGTGATGGATTTGGACCATCTAACAGAATCATGTTGGTAATATCAGCTATTTCATAATTCATAGCTTGCTTCGTATCCCCAGCTTCAACGGTTTCCATTGAACCATCCGGCATAGTTAATGTTGCTTTATCTGCTCGTGGAAAATCATTGACTGTGATAAAACCATTTTCAAAAGCAACAATTCCTGTTTTTGGCATTTTAGCTCTGAAAGTAAGCGATATAGAAGCCAGTTCATCTTGATCATTTTTCAATAAGATACCCGACTGCTCATCCACACCTGTTTCATAAAAATTCATTGTTGTATGAATTTCTTTGGGTTGACTAGTTAAGAAGAAGCGAGCAAACGATAGGGCGTAAATTCCAATATCTAATAAAGCTCCACCGGCAAGATTTTTATTGAAAAAACGATTGGCTGGATCTTCTTCTTTTAAACTCCCAAATGAAACCTGGATCATCTTTAACTTTCCAAGAGATCCGCTTTGAGCGATTTCTTTTAGTTTATGGTAAAGGGGCATATGGTAAATGACCATTGCTTCTGCTAAGACTAATTTTTTTTCTTTTGCTAACTTCATAGCTTGAGTTAATTGATCATTGTTCATGGTGATGGCTTTTTCTGATAAAACGTGTTTGCCATGTTCTAAACTTTTTAAAATCAATTCAGCATGATGGCTATGTGGTGTAGCAATATAAACAACATCAATAGATGGGTCTTCTAGCAGTGCATCATAGGATCCGTATGATTTTTCAATCGCATGTTTTTGGGCAAATGTAGCTGCCTTTTCATCATTTCGTGAACCAGCAGCATAAAGTACAGCATTCTCAACATCGAATGTTTCTGCAAATTCAGTTGCAATTTGACCTAAACCTAAAATTCCCCAATTTAGTTTTTTCATAGAAAGCCTCCTAAAATTTAATTAAACAGTAGTGACTCTATTCTACCATTGAAAAACACTGGATTGAAAGAGTAAAGTAACCCGAACTATTTTTTATAAAAAACCTATAGAACTAAAGCATTCAAATTTGAAAGTTAACGTAATAGGTGTAAAATAGAGGTAGCACTTATTTGATAGATTTATTAACTGAAAGGGGAATGATTAAGATGCATGAAGCGTTAGTAGAAATTGTTTTAAGAGCAATAAAGGAGCAGTTTGTTAGCGAAAAAGCTTTCTATACGTCACAATTAGGCATTTCACCACAAAGTTGGGACCGATGGAAGAAAGGCAATCAAGGGTTAAAACCCGAAAATATGAATAAAATTTCGCGATTATTTACAGATTATGAATGGATGCTGGTTCAAAAAGTTTGTCGAAATGCTACATTTTTCCAAGAAGTCAAAGCCAATCCAGTTAATGAATATTTAGCTATTAAATTTCATGTAGCACAAAAGTGGGTAAACAGCGGTATCGCTGATCTTGAATTTAAAAAAGAAACACAAGAACAACTAACTGAACACCATCGTAAACAAAATACAACTATTCTTAGAATCGAAGTCGTTTATGATTTTTGGAGTTATAAAGACATTATTGAATTACGTTTACCTGGAGTTATTCAACAACAAATAAAAACCGATAAACCCAATTTATTAGAATGGTTCAACCAAAATATTCAGGATGCATAACTTTCCGGTTAAACACCTAGTTAAACGATAAAAGAAGTTAACAGAGTTCATTCTGTTAACTTCTTTTAATTAAATCATAATTTTTAAATCATTTGGCTTTAGAAGGTTTGATTTGATAAGAAATGGTTTAAATAGCAGAGTTAAAAGAGCTGGTAAAACAACAACAACGAAAAGATAAGAAAACGTAGCACCCATTCCCTGAGAAGAAGCAATTCCAAAAATGGCGACTAAAGCACATAACCCCATACCTGCAATTTCAGCAGAAGCTTCCAGACCAAAAAGTAGAACCCCCACAGGAGCTAAAAGCGTTCCAAGAATTAATGGGAATAATGCCACTTTAGGATGTTTAAGAATATTTCCGGTTTGAAGTTTTGGCGTAATGATTAGTTGGGCTAGAAATGTACCGGCGTCATTATCTTTCAAGCTAAGAAAAGCAAAGACTGTGAATTGTACGCTGCATCCAATTAAAGCGGCTGCTCCAGCAGAACCATCCAACTGCAAAGCGAGTGCAATAGCCGCAGATGATGCAGGGGATAAAATGAGTAGGCCGAAAACTAGCCCTAGAACCATTGAAGATAAAAGCGGAAAGCCAGCTACAGAGGTAGTAATCAGCAAAGAGACGTTATTCAGTGTATAGGCGATTGGGGCAGATAGAAAGTAACCCACTAATCCACTGATTAAAATACTTGCAAAAGGTACTAGTATCATATTAAATCGCGTTTTGTTAAATAAAAAGGTACCTATGGCAATGGCGATACCAATTGCAACTAAAGCGCCGACAGGTTCACCACTTTTTAAAGAAAGTAGGCCATCAGTAAAAGTATAGGCGCGTCCGCCAATAACGCCGGCTGCAGTTGCACTCAGTAAGGTTAGAATATCGGTCTTTAAATAATAACTAATTCCAATACCTAAGCCAGGAATCAACAAAGTCTTTGTAACCGCACCAATCGTAATGAGTGTGGAAAAGCCCAACAATTCTCCAATACTTTGAATCAACAGTCCAATACCTAACGTTACCACTACAGCAGCAGCAATACCTTGGGAGGCTTTGTAAAGTTGATTTGTTAATGTTTCGTTTTTCATTCATAGTCCTCCAAAAAAGATTTACTGTTAAAATTAATCGGTATTAATGTTATTATAAAGGAGTAAAATCAAAAGTACATTAACTTCACATCATAGTGCATTTTTAATGTATCACATTAAGTAAAAGTAGATTGGAGTCTTTAAAAAATGAAGAAAAATTTAGCACTACTACTGATAGCAACAGGTATATTAGGAGGGTGTGAGCAATTCAACCAAGAAGCATCCGTACAATCTAGTCAATCTGCAGAAACGAGTTCTTCAAGTGTTTCTTTAACACCAGAAGAAGAACAAAAATTAGCAGAAGAAGCAGAACATCAAGCAATGCTAGATGCTTTACCAGATGTTTCAACAGAAGATTGGAATCTAGAATTAGTCAATAACTGGACAAAAATAGATGAATCGATTGAAAGACCTTTAAGTGCCTTGCCAAACGGCTTACTAGTAGATCAACGAATTATTGAAGAGTATACTGCGATGACCGAGGCTGGAAAAGAAGCCGGTCACGAAATAGTAGCTGTTTCAACATTCCGTTCCGTTGATTTGCAGACAACCAATTACAATAATAGAATTCAAGAGTATATAGATCAAGGACACTCAAAAGAAGAAGCAATCAAGTTAACGGAAGATTATATTGCTATACCTGGTGGCAGTGAGCATCATACAGGTCTTGCAATTGATGTATTGGATACTGAATGGTCGAATTCTGGAAAAGGATTGATTCCTGAATTTGATACTCAGGAATCTCAACAGTGGCTAGTTGAAAACGCAGCTGATTATGGATTTGTTCTTCGATTCCCTAAAGGAAAGGAAGAACAAACAGGAATTGAATATGAATCTTGGCATTTTCGTTATGTTGGCAAAGAGAATGCAGCCTACATGAAGAACTACGATTTGTCTTTAGAAGAGTATATCGCTTTATTAAACGAAGCTGGTAAGTAATCTTATTTTCGTGAATTTTTTTTAAATGAGAGGAAGAAAAATGTGCCCCAAAAAAAGCAAAAAAAGAAAATCTACAAAACAACTAAACGCAAGAATAACAAAATAATTGCTCCTAGCTATATCTTGATGACTCTTTTTGTTTTTGTATTTATCTTCCTTGGAACACTCTATTTCTTAAGTCAAGAAATCTCAGAAGTACACATGCCGCAAGAAGAGACTCTAGATGAAGAACAGTTTATTGTTCAAATTGCAGATTATTCAAAAGTCCTGCAAGAGAAATATGGAGTATTGCCAAGTATCAGTATTGCACAAGCTATACTTGAATCAGATTGGGGCAATAGTGAGCTTTCAATTAAAAATAATAATTATTATGGAATCAAAGGTAGCGATTCAGAGCCGACTGCAACGATGACAACTAAAGAATATGTAGATGGCGAGTGGATCGAAATTAAAGCTGATTTCAGAAAATACGCAACTTGGCAAGAATCTATGGAGGATCACTCTGAGTTGTTTACTAAGGGAACAACATGGAATGAAAATCAATATGAGAAAGTCTTAACCGCAGCAGATTATAAAGAAGCTGCTTATGCTTTACAAGAAAGCGGGTATGCTACAGATCCAGACTATCCAGAAAAACTGATTCGATTAATCGAACAATACAATTTAAATCAGTATGATTAAGAAGATAGGCTTGATTCCTTCTCAAGAATGAATCAGGTCTTCCTCTTAAACATTAAAGAAATCGCTTCATAAAGTTACAGAATGATAGCAATCAGAGTAAACATTCGTTAAAATAAACAGTATAAAATTAACTAATGAGGTGAAAAAATGGAAGAAAAAAAAGGTTCTCCTAGCATCACTACTGATTTAAGAAAGCATTATGTTTCTGTTCCAGAAATTATTGATACAGCTAGCGGCATTATTATAAACGGAAAAAGATTTCGTTCGCTCCTTTTTACAACGGATATTGCGATTATTATGAATAACGATGCGGATGCAGTCATTGCAGTATACCCATTTTCACCTCATCCAGCTATTATTCAAGGGATTACAAGCGTAGCAAGTATGCCTGTTTTAGCTGGAGTAGGTGGAGGGATTACCAATGGGCATCGCTCGGCAAATATTGCTTTATTTGCTGAATCACACGGCTGTATTGGTGTTGTGTTAAATTCTCCTACGCCTAAAGAAACCTATTATGAAGTTAATCGAATGGTGGACATTCCTATTATTTCAACAGTCGTTTCTGAGTATACAAATATTCAAGAAAAGCTAGATGCCGGAGCTGATATTTTAAATGTCAGTGGAGCAGCTCAGACAGCTCATATTGTACGTGAAATACGCAAGAAATTTCCAAAAGTGCCTATTATTGCAACAGGTGGGCCAACAGATGAAAGCATCAAAGAGACAATAGAGGCTGGCGCTAATGCCATTACTTATACCCCCCCTAGTAATGGTAAATTATTTAGCGAATTAATGAAGAAATACCGTGGACAAGAAGAAATCAAGTATGAAGAACGGCAAGATTCACAAGAAAAATAATAAACTAAAGCAGGTGTGAAAAATGAGAAACAGTAATAAGAAAGGCAAAAAGCTTCCATTATGGGCATTAATTAGCATAGCTGTAGCTGTTCTTTTAGTGATTGGTGGAGGAATCATAGGGTATGCTACTTGGACTGAAGCAAGAGATGAAAAAGCTGCTCAAAAAGCAGTAGATACGTTTATTGCGGCTTTAGAAAAACAAGATTACGCAGCTATGAGCGAGATAGTTTCAGAAGAATCATTGACAGAAATTGATTATACAAAAAAATCGATGGCTGAGCGTTATGAAACAGTATATGGGGGGATAGGAGCAGCGGAGTTAACCGTATCTGATTTGAAACTTGCACAAGATGAAGAAACAGATCAATACACGTTGTCTTATACCGTTAGTATGGAGACGGCTTTAGGATCGTTAGATGAGAAACTTTATGAAACAACGTTATCTCAAATTGAAAATGAGTATCAAGTAGATTGGAATACACATCTTATTTTTCCCGATATGGAACCAACCGATAAAATTTCTATCATCACAACTGTCGGTGAAAGAGGAGATCTTTTAGATAGAGACGGCTCTCCATTAGCAACAGAAGGTACTTCTTGGCAAGCGGGGATGCAGCCTTCCGCTTTAGGAGAAGATGATCAAAGAACAACAAATTTAGAAAAAATTGCTGAAACCTATGATGTAACCATAGAAGAATTGGAAAATCTTTTAAAACAAGGATGGGTAACACCTGATAGTTTTGTTCCATTTAAAACTATGACTAAGGATGCAGAATTGCCTCAAGTTGCTGGAGTAGTGTATCAAGAAATTACTGCCCGTACTTATCCTTTAAATGAAGCAGCAGCACACCTAATCGGATATGTTGGAGAAGTTTCCGCAGAAGACATTGAAAAAGACCCCACTCTAAGAACTGGAGACAGCATTGGGAAATCTGGTTTAGAAGCGACATACGATGAACGGTTAAGAGGACAAAAGGGTGGACGCATAGAGATTCAAACAAGTGATGGCGAATTAAAAACGGTATTACAAGAAACAGAAGTTCAAAATGGTGAAGACGTTACCTTGACCATTGATGCTGAAATGCAGCAAGCCGCTTACGATCAATTAACAGGAGAGAGTGGTTCATCTGTTTTCATGAATCCAACAGATGGCAGTTTGTTAGTATTAGTTAGCACACCATCTTATGATGCAAACTTAATGTCAAGTGGCATTAGTTCAGAGGATTATCAAGCGTATGCAGACGATCCAATGAGCCCGTTTCTTGCTCGTTACGCTGCTGGTTATGCACCAGGATCAACGTTTAAAGTTGTCACAGCGGGTACAGGCTTAGATGCAGGAACGATCATTCCAGAAGAGACGCAGGAAATCGACGGATTATCTTGGCAAAAAGATGCTTCTTGGGGCGACTACAAGGTAACTCGAGTCAAGGATACTCCAAGTGTGAATTTGGCAGATGCATTTGCGTATTCAGATAATATTTATTTTGCACGAGAAGCGTTGGAAATGGGTAGAGAAGTCTATGAAGCAGGCTTAGCTAACTATATTTTTGGTGAAGATTTGAAATTACCGATTGCAATGAATCCAGCACAAATATCCAATAGTGGCACACTGGATTCAGAAGGAATTTTAGCAGATACAGCATTTGGCCAAGGGGAATTGTTGCTTAATCTTATTCAACAAGCGGTAACGTATACTCCTTTTGCAAATGAAGGAAACCTTGTATATCCTAAACTGACAGCTGATCAAGAAACAGCTGAGCCCAAACAGGCTGTTACACCAGAATCAGCAGCGATTGTTAAAGAAGATTTAGTTCAAACAGTACAAAAAGAATACGGATCCTCTCATAAACTAGCTGTTATTGACCAAAAAACGGCAGCTAAAACAGGTACAGCAGAAACAAGAGAAGCTGAAACAGAAGGCGAAGATGCAGAAACAAATGGTTTCTTACTAGCATTTGATGCCGAAAACAGCAGTTACTTGATGGTATCTATGATAGAGGGAAAATCAAGCGGAACAGTCATCGATGCGATGCTTCCAATGCTTGAAAAAATGGATACTTACTAGTAAAAGACTAGCAGTTGAAATTAGTTGAAAAAAATGGTATATTATTTCTACTTTGTTAAAAAACAGAAAAATTTGAAGGAGACAATGATAAATGAATTCAGACCCCGATAGTCAGTCGTTGATAGGACAGATATTAATTATCGTTATATTGACAGCAGTTAATGCATTTTTTGCATCAGCAGAAATGGCATTCGTTTCGATAGATCAAGGAAAAATAAGAGAAAAGGCAGCTAAAGGCGATAAGAAGTCTTTGAATATCTTGAAGCTGTTAAGCAACTCAGATAACTTCTTAGCTACTATACAAGTAGCCATAACCTTAGCAGGATTCTTTTCAAGTGCATCTGCAGCAACCAGTTTTGCAACGCGCCTCGAACCCTATTTATCAACTATTCCAGGTGGGGCACAAATAGCAACATTTGTCGTGACGATCGTGCTATCTTATATCACCCTTGTATTTGGGGAATTATATCCAAAGCAAGTAGCCCTACAAAAAGCTGAAGAGGTTGCTCGTGCTACTTCTGGTACGATTCTAGTAGTACAAACATTCGCTAAACCTTTTGTACGATTACTTTCTTTTTCAACAAACATTTTAAAGAAATTAACACCAATAGACTTTACTGAAGAAAAAGAAAAATTAACACGTGATGAATTTCGAGCTTATTTAGAAAATAGTCAACTAGCTGGAGCAATTGATCCGGATGAATTTACTATGCTAAAAGGAATCTTATCTATGGATACTAAGATGGCCAGAGAGATCATGGTTCCGCGTACCGATACATTTATGATCGATTATAGAGATGGAAGTGAAGTGAATATTCCTCAATTATTAGATATTCCTTATTCACGTGTCCCTGTTTATCTTGAAGATAAGGACAGTATTATTGGGATCATCCATGTGAAGAATTTGTTGAAAGCTTCTCGAACAACTAAAATCGATGATATTGACTTGAAAGATATTCTAAATCCAGCGTTATTTGTTCCAGAAACGATTCATATTGATGATTTACTGTATGAACTAAGACGTACACGTAATCAACTTGCAGTATTAAATGATGAATACGGCGGTGTCGTTGGTATCGTGACGTTAGAAGATTTACTTGAAGAAATAGTAGGGGATATCGATGATGAATACGATGAAACGTATAACATGATTGAGCAAGTATCCGAAAGCATCTATTTAGTAGATGGCTCCACTCAATTGTCAAAATTTAATGAGTTCTTTGGAACAGAAATAGAATCCAACGATGTGGATTCTATTGCCGGTTATTTCATTACCCAATACGGAAATATTCCTCAACCAGATGATAACGCCAATGTGGAGTATGAAAATTACTTGTTAAAAGCCGATAAAATAGAAGGTTCACGATTAGTGAGTCTTTATGTAGAACGATTAAACACCGTTGTTGATGAAGAAGATGAATTACAAGAAGACTAAACTTAACCTCCAGAAGAGATAAACTTCTGGAGGTTTTTTTGTCGCACATCCATAGCGGTGCAGACTTCATAAGTATTGATTTTTCAATTGGAGATTTTTCGTTACCGAAAAATTTTCTATATTAAACACATTTTGTTACAGAAAAATCACCTAATTTGTACCTACTAGGTGAAATAAGCTAAGAATATCGAGTAAAGGTGTTCTAGCGGATAATTGTTGATGGAAATGGTCTAAGAATATCGAGTAGAGGCGGTTTAGTGGTTAATTAGTGATGGAAATGGACTAGGAATGTCGAGTAGAGGAGATCTAGCGGATAATTGTTGATGGAAATGGGATAGGAATGTCGAGTAGAGGAGGTCTAGTGGATAATTGTTGATGGAAATGGACTAGGAATGTCGAGTAGAGGAGGTCTAGCGGATAATTGGTGATGGAAATGGACTAAGAATGTCGAATAGAAGAGGTCTAGCGGATAATTGCTGATGGAAATGTTCTAAGAATGTCGAGTAGAGGCGGTTTAGTGGATAATTGTTGATGAAAATAGCCTAGGAGTGTCGAGTAGAAGCTGTCAAAACAACATTTTCTCTCCAAGAGTGGCACAGATAGTCTTAATTGAAGTAATACAAAAAGTACATTGTCTAAAGGACAATGTACTTTTGTGTTGTAAAGAGTATTTTCTATTCTTCACTAATGGAAGAGTCAATTGAAGGGATTTCTTCTGCTGGCGTTTCTGACTCGATTATTTCTGGAGCAGAAGAAGGGTCTTCCGGTGTTTCTGGATCAGGTTCTGGTGTTTCTACAGGTTCTGAATTTGATTCATGAACAGACTCTGATTCATCGGTCTCAGGTACTGGATCTTTAACAGGTTGTTTAGGAGTAGTTGGCTTAGGCGAACTGTTAGTAGATGAAGAACTTGAGCTTTTCGGTTTAGAGTAGGTGTCATTAGAATATGTAGGGGTGTAGCTGCTTGATTCAGTAGGTTCAATACTTTCACCCTCAACGCTGGAATCTTCGAATTCTTCCAATTCTTCTGGCTCACTTTCAACAGATTCTTCCATTTCTTCAATGATTGGCTGATGGTCGCTTAAGAAAAATAATTTTGTTTCTTTGCGAAATACATTATCCTTATCTTCAGATACAGTAGAACTAACCTCAGATTCTACAATAGCAGACTCAGCTTCTTCTGCAGTAGATGATGTTGTTTCAGTTATCGCCAGACTTTCTGACCAGGGTTTTTCTTGGTTTGTTCCAATAACGAGCACTACTATAAGAATGACAAATAAAATACCTAGATACCAATACTGTTTAATAAGTTCTAGTAAACTTTTATTACCCATGCTAAACTCCTTTCTTAAATCGCTTTAGTTTAATAGTATACCATTCGATTTATAAATTCTAGTTTAACTTATAAGCCTCTATTAAAAATGACTATTAAATAATGGAATATAAAATGGTTTAGCGAGGAAAATGTTCGTGTTTTATAACTTAAGTATCTGTTCGAATTTAAAAGTGATTGACCTTTTACGTGAAAAAGCGTATATTCAATGTGAATGGATGACTATTTTGAGTCTTTTTCAACGCTTATGAACGCATAAGCAACGAGAAAGCTTTTTTTATTCTGCTCTAAAACTATTAATGAAAAGAAAGGCTGGGCCTCATGAAAGAACTAGAAGAACGTATTTTAAGAGATGGGAATGTTTTAGGAGGAGAAGTTTTAAAAGTAGATAACTTTTTAAATCATCAAATTGATCCTAAACTTATGCAATCTATAGGAAATGAATTTGCTAAACATTATGCGAATAAAGGGATTACTAGAATAGTAACGATTGAATCCTCAGGTATTGCGCCTGCTGTATTCGCAGGTTTGGCTTTAGGAGTTCCAGTGGTATTTGCACGTAAGCAAAAAAGTTTAACGTTAACAGATGATTTGTACTCTACAGATGTGTATTCGTTTACTAAAAAATCAACGAGTACGATCGTTATTTCTAAGAAATTTCTAGAAAAGACAGATCGTATATTATTGATTGATGATTTTTTAGCTAATGGACAAGCAGCTAAAGGATTAATAAAAATATGTCAAGAAGCGCAAGCAACGGTTGTTGGTGTTGGTATTGTGATTGAAAAATCCTTTCAGGTTGGTCGCCAATTGCTTGAAGAAGAAAATTATGAGGTTTACTCGTTAGCCCGCATTCGTGCTTTCGAAGAAGGACAAGTAAAATTTGTAGAGGAATAAATTGAGTACATGAATAAGCAGGAGCTGCTCTAAAAGTGCAAGAATAGCTTTTAGTTCAGCTCCTTTGTTTAAGTACTTCGTTTATAGTTGTTTTCCTTGCTATTTAAAGGAATTTTGATAATCTTATAGAGGAATAAAATTTTTACCAATCAGTCAGGAGAGAAAAAAATGGAAGTAGATTTATCTTTTTTACTATTAATATTTGTCATTAACGTTGTGTATATCTCATTGAATACGATCCGTTTTATGTTAACCATGAAAAGTTATCGCTTAGCAGCCTCGCTCGTTTCAATGGTTGAGGTGACCATTTATGTTGTCGGTTTAGGATTAGTGTTGGATAGTTTAGATAATTACCTTAATCTGGCTGTTTATGCTTTAGGATACGGAGTCGGTATTGCTCTTGGAATTAAGATTGAAGAATTTTTAGCTCTTGGCTACATTATGGTTACTGCAATTGTTCCAGATTTGGAAACCAAAATGCCTGAAGAATTACGTAATTTAGGATACGGTGTGACAACAAGTCTTGCATTTGGTCGTGAAGGCGATCGAATGGTTTTAGAAATCTTGACACCTAGAAAAACGGAACGCAAACTGTATAAACAAATCAGTGAAATTGAACCTAAAACGTTTATTATTTCTTATGAACCTAAGTATATCAATGGTGGATTTTGGACTAAAAAAGTAAAAAAACGCCGTAAAGAAATTAGAAACGAAGAGAATAAATAAAAGCAATAAGTTATATTAAACTGTTTGATGAATAGAGAATCAACTTTCTAAAGGTTGTCAATGACAGATGACAAAATAACTGATAAACTAGGAATGAGAAGCAAAAAAGTAAAACAAATAGTTTTAGAAGGTAGTGATAGTTTTGTCTAATCTAATTAGTCCAGGGAAAATGATTGGGATCATTGGTGGCGGAGAAATAGCACGCATGTTAGCTTTATCTGCTAAAAAAATGGGCTATCGGATAGGTGTATTGGATCCTGAAAAAGGGTGTCCAGCAGCTCAGGTTGCAGATTGGCAAATAATTGCTTCATTTGATAATCAAAAAGCATTGATGGATTTTGCAATGAAATGCGATGTAGTTACATATGAATGTGACACGATTGATGCAAAGTCAATAATAAGAATGAAAAAGACAGTATCTGTTCCACAAGGTGCTGATTTATTGTCTATTACTCAAGATCGATTATTAGAAAAAGCTTATTTAGAAGCCAGCAATATCAATTTGGCCCCTTATGCCACAATCGTTACAGTGGAAGACATTAAAGGAGCAATAGACGGGATTGGATTTCCTTGTGTGTTGAAGACCATTAATGAACGACATAATGAAAAAGATCGTTTTGTTCTTCAAAGTGAAGAAGATATTCCAAAAGCAATTTATCTATTGAAAATGGGTACATGTGTAATGGAAGCTTGGATACCGTTTGAACGGGAATTATCTGTCATGGTTGCACGAAACCATGCTAATGAGATAGTAGTCTTTCCGGTGTCAGAAAATATCCATCGAAATTCAATTTTACAGGAAAGTATCGTTCCAGCTCGAGTGAATCAGTATGTTGAAGAAGAAATAGAACGCATCGCTAGAGCTGTTGCTGAAAAGTTTGAATTGATAGGGGTGTTAGGAATTGAACTGTTTATCACTTCCAGTGGTACACTTTATGTAAATGAAGTGATTCCAAGACCTCATCACTCAGGAAACTATAGCATCGAAGCCTGTTCTATGTCGCAGTATGATGCGCATATTCGTGCGATTTGCGGTTGGCCATTACCTGAAATTGAGTTGATTACCCCAGCAGTCACTGTGACTATTTTAAGTGAACATGAAGCAGCAGCAAAGGTCCAAATTCAATTAAAGCCGGATTGGAACTTTTATTATTATGGCAAAGCAAACCCAGAAAAAGGGCAAAAGATAGGCCATATTACAGTAGCAACCAAAGATATCGAAAAAACACTGTCTACCATTTCGGATACAGGAATATATGAATAGGGAGTTAGGATAATTATGATAGAACGGTATACAAGACCTGAAATGGCGGCCATTTGGTCAGAGGAGAATCGTTACAACACTTGGTTGGAAGTTGAAATACTGGCTGCTGAAGCTTGGGTTGAACTAGGAGAGATCCCAAAAGAAGATGTCCAAAAAATTCGTGCAAATGCTTCATTTGAAGTTGAGCGTATTTTAGAAATTGAAAAACAAACCAGACATGACGTTGTAGCTTTTACACGTGCCGTTTCCGAATCATTAGGAGAAGAACGTAAATGGGTTCATTATGGATTAACAAGTACGGATGTCGTGGACACTGCTTATGGGTACCAATTGAAACAAGTAAATGACGTTTTGCGTCAAGATTTGCAAAAAATTCTTGAAATCATTGGTGAAAAAGCTAAAGAACATAAATATACAGTTATGATGGGCCGTACTCATGGCGTGCATGCTGAACCGACTACTTTTGGGTTAAAATTAGCTCTTTGGTATTCAGAAATGAAACGCAATATTGAACGTTTTGAACATGCAGCAAAAGGTGTTGAAGCTGGAAAAATAAGCGGAGCAGTTGGAACATTTGCCAATGTCCCAACCTTTGTTGAAAAGTATGTCTGTGAAAATCTAGGTACAAGAGCACAAGAAATTTCGACTCAAGTTCTGCCACGTGATCTACACGCTGAATATGTGGCTACAATGTCTTTAATTGCTACAAGTATTGAGAAATTTGCTACAGAGATTCGTGGATTGCAAAAATCCGAAACGCGTGAAGTTGAAGAGTTTTTTGCAAAAGGCCAAAAAGGATCATCAGCTATGCCACATAAGCGCAATCCTATTGGTTCTGAAAATGTAACAGGTTTAGCACGTGTCATCAGAGGACACATGGTAACAGCATACGAAAATGTTACTCTATGGCATGAACGTGACATCTCTCATTCATCTGCTGAACGTATTATTCTTCCAGATTCAACTATCTTATTAAATTACATGTTAAACCGTTTTGGAACGATTGTTGAAAAATTAACGGTTTTTCCAGAAAACATGAAACGCAATATGGATGCAACATTTGGATTGATTTACAGCCAACGTGTATTGCTTAAATTGATTGATAATGGCATGAGCCGTGAAGCTGCATATGATTTGATCCAACCAAAAACAGCAATAGCTTGGGACGAACAAGTATTATTCCGTCCTTTACTTGAACAAGATGAAAAAATCATGTCTGTATTGACGACCGAAGACCTTGATGATGCTTTTGATTACAACTATCATTTAAGAAATGTAGATGAAATCTTCCAAAGAGTTGGTCTAGGTGAATAACTCTTTATGTAAGTCTAAGCGTAATATAACTACTAACTAAAGTATAAAAGCATAGGAATCTTTATTGTTCCTATGCTTTTTTTAACACCATTTTTAGGAGAATTGGCGACATAAAAACGGATAAAAGAAGACTAAGGAGGGTGGAAAATGGGAATAGAAAAGGTAAAAGTTGTGATAGCAATGTTGCTATTTGGATCAATTGGGTTGATGGTCAAAAATATTGAGTTGACTTCAAGTGAAATTGCTCTTTACCGTGGAGTATTGGGGAGTTTATTCTTATTGGTTTTCATGCTCTTTAAGAGAAATAAAGTTTCGTATGGGATGTTAAAAAAGAATGCAGTTGTATTGTTTTTTTCTGGAACAGCTATTGGTTTAAACTGGATTTTATTATTTGAAGCCTATAATTACACAACGATTGCCAATGCTACGTTGAGCTATTATTTTGCCCCGGTAATCGTGATGGTTGTTTCTCCTTTTTTACTAAAAGAAAAATGGATGCTGAATAAAGTAGGAAGCATTTTGGTAGCTATGTTGGGAATGTTTTTAGTCGTAGGAACAAGCAATCAATCTAGCGGAGGTCACACACATTCAATCGGGATTATTTATGGCTTAGGTGCAGCTGTTTTATATGCAAGTGTGATGATGTTAAATAAATTTGTAAAAGATTTAACTAGTTTAGAGAGCACGATGATTCAACTAATGGTTGCTTCTGTGATACTTGCTCCGTATGTCTTCTTTACACAAGGGTTTGATGTAGTAGGGATAACGATCACATCAGTTCCTTATCTTATCGTTTTAGGAATCGTACATACTGGTTTAGCTTATGTATTGTATTTTTCAGCGATGCAAAAATTAAAGAGCCAAACAGTTGCTCTGTTGAGTTACATTGACCCAGTTGCTGCAGTAGTGATGTCAGCATTATTCTTAGGAGAAGCAATGAGTGGTATTCAAATTGTTGGGGGTGCGTTAATATTGAGTTCAACATTCATTGGAGGGCTGAAATGGCCTAAAAAAACTTCAGTAACACTAGAGGAGAAAATAAAATAAAAAGACAAATGAGAATTTGTCTTTTATGTGGTCTTCAATGATTGAAGGTCCGCTTTAGAAAGCGGACCTCAGGATGGGGGATCTTTACAATTATAAAAAAAGTAAAGAAATAGTTTCTGTTTGGAACAAGTCTATTATATCGTTCTAGTATAAATTCTATGTAAATATTTAGTAGTGGTTAAGTAAATTTTTATTTTAAAGGGTCAGAATGAGTTGAATACATAAAGGTATAGAAGTAGACTTGAAGTTAGATAAGAAAAATCTTATAATTGGTACAGGCGTAAAAAAATAAAAAGGCTAATTTTTTTGTGTTGACAAAAGAACGATAGCTAAAAAATAGGTAGGTGAGTAAAATGTCTAAACCAAAAAAACTAGTAGAGGCAGCTTACCAATATAGTAAGGAGCAAATTTTAACCAAACAATGGTTACCTCAAACACATATAACAGAAATTGGATTGTCTAAAAAATTAGGTATTAGCCGGACTCCGATTCGACAGGCTTTTCTGAGGTTAGAAGAAGAAGGGTACATAGTTATTGAACAAAATAAAGGTATACGAATTCGTGAAAATCAGATTTCGTTGCAAGGATTTCATGAACGATTAGAGTTTATGGAACTCCTATCAATTGATTATCTGCATTTTTTACAAATTAAAGAAATTCAATTTAATACAGATGCTCTGGAAACGATAATGGATCAATTAAAAAGGATAACGTATGTAAAAGAAAATGAAGTTTTTTCAGATATCGAATTTGACTATTGGACCAGTTTTTATCATTATGCTAAAAATACTTATACAACATCTCTATTTTTAGATACCTTTAGGAGTATCAACGGACAGGTAGATCAAGAAATTCAAGGTTTGCTGCAGGTAAGCCAACCAACGAGAATAAAACATTTTAATCAGATTTTGATTTTTTTGAAACAGAATGACTACGCTTTAGCTAGAAAAGAAGTACGGATCTTGATCAACCAGCTGAGTCTAATTGCGATACAAGGGATCTAGGAACTACTGTAATTTAAAAAATAGGTTAAAAGAAAAAAGATTCTTTTTTAAGAGTCCTTTTTCTTTTTTACTTTCTTCATTTGAAACTGTTCATTTACTACTCGGAGAGGCTTTATTTGTGGTAAAATTATTCTTGAGAAATTATGCAAAACTTTAAAAGTTTTTGCTAGACTGGTGAAGTCCAAATCCTATTTTTTAATTTGAAATAGGATGTTATAAGAAGAGAGGATGTAAATAAATTGGTATTACGAGATGACTTATTAAATGGAATGAATCCCAAGCAAAAAGATGCAGTTGTATGCACAAAAGGACCTCTTTTAATTATGGCTGGAGCAGGAAGCGGAAAAACACGTGTCTTAACACACCGTATTGCCTATTTGATTGAAGAAAAGAATGTTAACCCATGGAATATTTTAGCTATTACATTTACAAATAAAGCGGCTAAGGAAATGAAAGAACGAGTAGCACGCCTCTTAAAAGAAGGCGGAAACGATGTCTGGGTCTCAACTTTTCACTCGATGTGTGTCCGTATTTTACGTCGTGATATTGATCGTATCGGCTATACGCGTGCATTTACAATCAGTGATCCAGGTGAACAACAAACCTTAATGAAACGAATTTTAAAAGAACGGAATATCGATCCTAAAAAATACAACCCTAGAGCAATCTTAGGTGAAATCAGCAATGCTAAGAATGAGTTGCAGACACCCGAAGACTACCGTAAAACGGCAGCAAGTTTTTTTGAAAATATTGTCGCGGATTGTTACGATGATTACCAAAGAGAACTGCGTCGCAACCAATCAGTGGATTTTGATGACTTGATCATGTTGACTATCCGCTTATTCAAAGAAAGCTCAGAAACATTAGAGCACTATCAAAATAAATTTCATTACATTCATGTGGATGAGTACCAAGATACAAATGAAGCTCAGTATACTTTAGTAAATATGTTGGCAGATCGATTTAAAAACTTATGTGTTGTTGGAGATGCTGATCAAAGTATCTATGGATGGCGCGGAGCAAATATGGAAAATATCTTGAACTTTGAAAAAGATTATCCAGACGCAAATACTGTTTTACTAGAACAAAATTACCGCTCAACTAAATTGATTTTACAAGCGGCCAATGACGTGATCGGAAATAATTCAAAACGTAAAGTTAAAAAACTTTGGACGGATAACCATGATGGCGAAAAAATTACGTATTACCGTGGGCAATCTGAAGGGGACGAATCACGTTACGTTATTTCTAAGATACAAGAAGAAATGAAAGAAAATAATTACAATTATGGTGATTTTGCAGTTCTTTACCGCACCAATGCTCAATCGCGTGTCATTGAGGATAGCTTGTTAAAATCAAATATTCCTTATAAAATGGTCGGAGGACACAAGTTCTACGATCGTAAAGAAATCAAAGACGTTCTGGCTTATCTTCGGTTGATTGCCAATCCCGATGACAACATGAGTTTTGAGCGGATCGTTAATGTACCTAAGCGAGGTATTGGTCCAGGGACGATAGAAAAGTTGAGAGTTTCTTCTAATCAATACGACTGGTCTCTTTTGGAAACAGCTTTGAATGTTTCTATTACACCGATAACTGGAAAAGCGGCTAGTGAGCTTGAAGGATTTGGCTTCATGATGAAAGATTTGCGCCAAATGCAAGAATATGTACCTGTTACGGAATTAGTGGAAGAAGTATTAAAACGGAGTGGTTACCAAAAGGCACTAGAATTAGAACGGACACTTGAATCTGAAACGCGCTTAGAAAATATTCAAGAGTTCTTGACCGTAACCCAACAATTTGAAAAAGAAAATACGGAAGACAAAACATTGCTGACATTCTTAACGGATTTGGCATTGGTTTCTGATTTAGATAATTTGGAAGAAGAACCTCAAAGCGAAGTAACCTTAATGACGCTTCATGCAGCAAAAGGATTAGAATTTCCAATCGTTTTCTTGATTGGTCTGGAAGAAGGCATTTTCCCATTGTCTCGTTCGATGATGGAAGAAGACCAACTAGAAGAAGAACGACGTCTGGCTTATGTTGGTATAACACGAGCAGAGAAAAAACTATACATTACAAATGCATATTCAAGGGTTTTATATGGCCGTACACAAAGCAATTCGGCTTCTCGCTTTATCAATGAAATCACGGATGAAGTCTTAGAACTAGGAAATCAACAGAATCTAAATACACCATTTAGCCGCTCGACAACCAGTTCTATGCAACGCAATCAAGCAACTCGAGCTACTAGCCAAGTTTACAAAGCTCCAGTAGCCAGCAAAACATCAAGCGGAGCTGATAAATTAGCTTGGAATGTCGGAGATAAAGCCGTTCATAAAAAATGGGGTGTCGGTACAGTAGTCAAAGTTACCGGTGCAGCCAATGACCTCCAACTTGATATAGCCTTTAAAGAACAAGGCATCAAACGTCTACTAGCAGCCTTCGCCCCAATCGAAAAACAGGATGCGTAAAATAGGATGCGGAACTTCCCGGTTAGACACGCAGCGATTTTAAAGAATTGAAAGCAAGAGCATCCCGCGCATTGCGTCAATTTTTAAAATAGCCCAGTGTCTGGGAAGTGCAGCTCAACTAAAGGATGCGGAACTTCCCATTGGGACAAAAAATAAAAAATAAAAAATAAAGATTTATTTTCCAATACGTAACGCGACTAGATGACTATTACTGTTTCCCATAAAACTAAAGTATGAAAGGAATTAAGGGCATGTCCACACAAGATTTTGAATCTGCGAAACAACGGGTATTCGATTTGCGGTCGTTATTAGACAAATACAGCTATGAATATTATGTGAAGGATGCGCCATCTATACCCGACACTGATTACGATAAGTTGTACCACGAATTAGTTGCTTTGGAAGAAGCTTTTCCGAATCTAATTAGTAATGATTCTCCTACACAACGCATTGGAGGAACAATTCTGCCTGGTTTTGAAAAAGTGGTTCATGAAGTACCTATGTTAAGTCTTGGAAATGCATTTAACGAAGGGGACCTACTTGATTTTGATCGTCGTATCAAAAAAATAACGGATCAACCATTTAGCTACATTTGTGAGCTGAAAATTGATGGTTTAGCCGTATCGTTAACGTATGAAAAAGGGAAGCTAGTTCGTGCAGCTACACGTGGAGATGGAACTGTGGGTGAGAACGTGACTCAAAACATTCGTACTGTTAAATCAGTTCCGTTGCGCTTAAAAAATCCTTATTCTATTGAAGTACGCGGGGAATGTTACATGCCCAAAGATTCCTTTATTAAATTGAATCAAGCACGCGAAGAAAATGGGGAAGCAATCTTTGCAAATCCAAGGAACGCAGCAGCTGGTGGATTGCGTAATTTAGATCCGAAAGAAACAGCTAAACGAAATTTAAATACCTTTTTATATACGATTGGCGATTTTGGTGAATTAACAGCCGTAAGCCAAGAAGACGCACTCCATCAATTAGATGAATTAGGACTTCGAACCAATCATGACCGCAGAGTGTTCCAAACAATTGAAGAAGTATGGGCGTACACTCAAGAATTTCAAGAAAAAAGAACTGCCTTGCCTTATGAAATCGATGGCATCGTGATCAAGGTAAATGAGTTTGCAGTTCAAGAAGAAGTTGGGTTTACCGTTAAGGCTCCTAGATGGGCTATAGCCTACAAGTTTCCGGCAGAAGAAGCACATACAATAATTCGCGATATCGAATGGTCAGTCGGCCGAACGGGTGTCGTGACGCCAACAGCTATTATGGATCCTGTTCAATTAGCGGGCACGACAGTTCAGAGAGCAAGTTTGCACAATGAAGATTTGATCCACGAACGAGATATCCGCCTATTGGATACTGTAGTCGTTCATAAAGCAGGAGATATCATCCCAGAAGTCACTCGTGTCATTTTGGATGAACGACCGGAAGACAGCCAACCTTATGCGATTCCTACGCACTGTCCGGCTTGTGACAGCGATCTGATTCATTTGGAAGAAGAAGTTGCTTTACGTTGCATGAACCCAAAATGTCCGGCTCAAATTACGGAAGGCTTATCTCATTTTGTTTCTCGAAACGCGATGAATATCGACGGGTTAGGCATTAGAGTATTAATGCAAATGTTTGAAAAAGACATGGTCCATGATGTAGCAGATCTTTATACATTAACGTTTGACCAACTGGTTACGTTAGATAAAATCAAAGAAAAATCAGCTAATAACCTACTAAATGCTATTGATGCTAGTCGCAGTAATTCATTAGAGAGACTGCTCTTTGGATTAGGCATTCGTCATGTAGGTGCAAAAGCGGCTAAATTAATTGCAGAACGTTTTGAAACAATGGAAGCTGTACAGCAAGCGGAAAAAGATAGTATTATTTCAATTGAGGGTATTGGAGAAATTATCGCTGAAAGTGTCGTCGCGTATTTTAGCCTACCAGAAGTAAACGAATTGATTCAGGAATTAAAAAATAGCCAAGTCAACATGAATTATTTAGGGAAGAAAAAAGAAGAAGTCGCAACAGTTGATTCTTATTTTAATGGGAAAACAATTGTTTTGACGGGGAAATTGACGCATTTTACTCGTGAAGAAGCTAAAGAACGTATTGAAAATCTTGGAGGAAATGTGACTGGGAGCGTCTCTAAGAAAACGGATTTGGTCGTTGCGGGTGAAGAAGCCGGCAGCAAGTTAGCAAAAGCTGAATCGTTAAACATTCTTGTCTGGGATGAAGATCGGTTGTTGGAAACATTAGAAGGAGAGGAATAAGTAAATGAACAAAAAAGCAATTGCCTTAATGGCTGCCTGTGTATTTCTTTTAAGTGCCTGCCAAACAGAAGATCCGGATATAAAAGAAACAGAGTCTGTTGGCGAAGAAACTGAAACAACAAGCCAATTATCAGGTGATTATTACAGTGCAATCATTACGGATGGAACTTACAAAACCAGTTTAAATAGAGGGGTAACGTTAGGATTGAACTCAAATGTAAATTTAAAGGCGTTTGAGACTGGGCTAATGGACTTATCACAAAGCCATTTTTCACCAGATTCCTACTACTTTCAAGAAGGTCAATATGTTAATGCTGAAACCACTAGTAAATGGTTGGCTCGTGCGAGTGAAGAGAATCCAGAAGGACTGAATCCAGAAGACAATGGAAACCTTGAACCAAATGAACGGAATCCAATTTATTTAGACTCGTTGTTGGAACAAAATTATATGGTACAAAAAGATAATGGATTTGCACTAGGTGGGATTTCTATAGGTTTAGCAATGAATACTGTAGATTATTATACAAAAAAAGAATTCGGCGCAGAATTTGAAACAGAAATTTCGCGAGAAGAATTACTAGCAGAAGGTAAAAAAATGGCTGATAAAATTGTGCAACGCTTACGGGAAACGGAAGGTGTTGGAGATATTCCGATTGTTGTTGGTATCTTTGAACAATCCACGAAAGATAACTTAGCTGGTGGTGTGTACATTTCAGAAGCAATAAGCCAAGATGGGGCAACTACAGTACAGAATTGGGAGCCTATCAATCAAAAGAAAGTGGTATTTCCAACTAGTGGAGAAGAAAGTACTGAGTTATCCAGCTTTGCAAACTTCAAATCAGAAATTGAAAATTTCTTTCCAAACTTAAGTGGTGTCACAGCTGAAGCACTCTATACGGATGACCAAATTGTGAATATGAAAGTATCGATCAATACACAATTTTATGGAGAAAGTGAGATTATTGCGTTTACCCAAAATGTCGCTGAAAAAGCTTCTTCGTATTTATTGCCCAATATACCAATAGAGATTACAATAAAATCAATAAACGGTACTGAAGCATTCCTATCTCGAGAAGCAGGCGAAACCGAATTCTATACCCACGTATTTGATTAGGATGCGTAGCACACCGCTTAGACTTGACAGAAAAACAAGGAATATCGCAGAGGATGTTTCATCTTTAGAGCGATTTTAAGAGAGTCAGTCGAATCCTTATAAATGAATAAACTTTAAAATAAAAAACCTTCCAGAATTTTGGGAGGTTTTTATTATCTTTAGAAAAATATTTTCGTGCTAGTACTTAGCCACATTTTTTTACAACAATTCATTCACAAAAAATGTTGTGACTTCTCTCATGGTGTTTGTTTTCACCAAATGAACTTCGTCCTCGTCTCTAAAGTAAATATTTGACAAATCTTTTTGTTCTTCTGCAAAATCGGCAGCGTGTTGATAAGGTACAATTTGGTCCTGTTTTCCATGCCAAATAAATAAAGGTCGACCTTGTAATGTTTCTGGGTGTAACGACAGATCGTAATTTGGAATCCAGTTCAATAATTCATCATAATCTTGTGGCAAGTATCGGTTTAATTTACTGGCATGTTCCACAATAAGTTCTTGATAAACCTGTAATTTTGGTGACCCCATCAAACAAGCAGCTGCTTTGATTTCCGGATGATGTGTCAATAAGGCACATGTCGTTATGCCACCCATGGATGTTCCTCCAATCCCAATCACGCCATCAACAAACCCAATTTTTCGGAAATAATCAATGATAAAGCCAAACTCAAATAAATTCGAGTGAATACTTTGCCAAAAGGTCAAGGAAGGAATTTTTGAAACTGGCTGCTTGCGTTCTCCGTGATTCACGGCATCTGGCAATATTACACGAAATCCTTGTTGCGCTAAATAACGAGCTTGTGTCAAATTCAATTCTTTTGACGATTGCCAACCATGATAATAGATCACCAAGGGAAGCAGATCATTTCGTTGTTTCCTTGGTACGACTTCTAGCAACGGTATGGTTCCTAATGTTCTTTTTCGTATAGTTAGTTTCACTTTATCCACCTCAAAGCTATCCTATCAAACTATTGTTACGAAGTGAAGCGAATTTAAATGAGATTTAAGATACAGCATATAAGTGGTTTATGGTATTATAGTAAAGGAGTTTGAACTAAGATAATTTATTCAAAGAAAGCGAGTGAACAAACCGATGGCTATTACTGAAGAGGACGTAAAACACGTCGCAAAATTAGCAAAACTAGAAATTAGTGACAAAGGTATTGCCCATTTCACAGAACAAATGGATGCTATTATGCATATGGTAGAACAATTAGATGAGTTAGATACTGAAAATGTGCCTGTAACGGTTCATGGTTTGCGCACATACAATGTTATGCGTGAAGACAAAGCCGTTCCGGGAACAGATCGCGAATTGCTATTTAAAAATGTTAAAGAAGAAAAAGACGGCTTAATTAAAGTTCCTGCAATAATGGACAATGGGGAGGCAGGAGCATAGTATGGATATAACAAATTACACAGTAGAAGAATTGCATGAATTGCTTGTAAAAAAAGAAGTAACCGCTCAAGAAATTGTTAAAGCTGTTTTTGCTCGTATTGGCGAAACAGAGGATAAAATTGGTGCTTTTATTACGTTGACTGAAGAAGAAGCTCTTGAACAAGCTCGAAAAGTAGACGAAGAAGGCATTGACCCGAATAATGTTCTTTCAGGTATTCCAATCGGTATCAAAGACAATATCGTAACAAATGGTACACGTACAACAGCAGCTAGTAAAATTTTGGAAGACTTTGTTCCGATTTATGATGCAACGGTTACGAAAAAAGTAAAAGAAGCGAAAATGATTTCAGTTGGGAAATTAAACATGGATGAATTCGCTATGGGCGGAAGTACTGAAACGTCTTATTACAAAAAGACACGTAACCCATGGAATCTAGATAAAGTTCCTGGTGGCTCTTCAGGTGGATCTGCAGCAGCAGTAGCAGCGGGGCAAATTCCAGTTTCATTAGGTACAGATACTGGTGGATCGATTCGTCAACCAGCAGCATTTAACGGAATCGTTGGGATGAAACCAACTTATGGCCGTGTGTCTCGTTTTGGTTTGATTGCTTTTGGATCTAGTTTGGATCAAATTGGACCATTTACACGTACCGTTAAAGACAATGCTTTAGTTTTAAATGCTATCAGCGGACATGATGCAAGTGATTCAATGAGTTATGAAGGTGAAGTTCCAGATTTTACTGCTGGGATCGAGTCTGGCGTCAAAGGTATGAAAATTGGTGTTCCAACTGAATACTTAAATGAAAAAGGGTTAGAAGAAGGCGTTAAAGAAGCCGTTCTTAAAGCTATCGATACCTTCAAATCATTAGGAGCTATCGTTGAAGAAGTGAGCTTGCCACATTCAAAATATGGCGTACCTGCTTACTATATTATTGCTTCTTCAGAAGCTTCTTCAAACTTACAACGTTTTGATGGTGTTCGTTATGGTTACCGTTCGCCTGAAGCGAAAACGCTTGATGAAGTCTATGTGAAATCACGTACTGAAGGTTTTGGTATGGAAGTAAAACGTCGTATCATGCTTGGAACATTCTCGTTGAGTTCAGGTTTTTATGATGCTCACTTTAAAAAAGCTGGACAAGCTAGAACATTGATCAGACAAGACTTTGATAATGTATTTAAAGAATTTGATTTGATATTAGGGCCTACAACACCAACGACTGCATTTGGAATTGGCGAACAAATCGATGATCCAATTGCAATGTACCTAAGCGATATCTTAACAGTTCCAGTTAATTTAGCAGGTGTACCAGCTATCTCTATTCCATGCGGATTCTCAAATGATCTGCCAGTAGGTCTGCAATTGATCGGAAAGCATTTCGATGAAGAAACAATTTATAAAGCGGCCTATGCTTTTGAACAAGCTACTGACTTTCATAAAGAAAAACCAAATTTGTAGGAGGAGAGAATAGATATGAACTTTGAAACAGTAATTGGACTAGAAGTCCACGTAGAATTAAAAACCGACTCAAAAATGTTCTCACCTGCTCCAGCTCACTTTGGTGCGGAACCGAACACAAACACAAACGTTATTGACTGGGGTTACCCTGGGGTCTTACCCGTTATCAATAAAGGTGCTATTGAATTTGGAATGAAAGCTGCTTTAGCTTTAAATTGTGTGATTTCACAAGATACCAAATTTGATCGCAAGAACTATTTTTATCCAGATAATCCAAAAGCTTACCAAATCTCACAATTTGACCAACCGATCGGACATGATGGATGGATCGAAATTGAAGTTGAAGGCAAGAAAAAGAAAATCCGTATTGAACGCGTACATTTAGAAGAGGATGCTGGTAAAAATACGCATGGAACAGATGGCTATTCTTATGTTGACTTAAACCGTCAAGGAACACCGCTGATTGAAATCGTATCTGAAGCAGATATGCGTTCACCGGAAGAAGCTTATGCTTATTTAGAAGCGATTAAACAAATCGTTCAATATACTGGTGTAAGTGATGTGAAAATGGAAGAAGGATCAATGCGTTGTGATGCCAATATTTCTATTCGTCCAATTGGGCAAGAAGAATTTGGAACCAAAACAGAATTAAAAAACTTGAATTCCTTTAACTTTGTTCGTCGCGGGTTAGCTTTTGAAGAAAAACGTCAAGAAAAAGTTCTTTTGTCTGGTGGAGTGATTCAACAAGAAACAAGACGTTACGATGAAGCAACTGGAGATACTCTTTTAATGCGTGTCAAAGAAGGGTCAAGCGATTACCGTTATTTCCCAGAACCTGATCTGCCAAACATTGTGATTGATGAAAAATGGATCGACCGTGTGAAAGTGACTATTCCAGAAATGCCAAAAGATCGTCGTAGCCGTTACATCAGTGAACTAGGATTACCAGAATACGATGCAATGGTCTTAACAGCAACAAAAGAAATGTCAGATTTCTTTGAAGGTATGTTAGCAAATGGAGCAGATGCAAAACAAGCTTCAAACTGGTTGATGGGTGAAGTTTCAGCCTATTTAAACAGTGAAAAGCTAGAGTTACATGAGACAAAATTAACGCCTGAAAACTTATCTGGTATGACCAAATTGATTTCGGATGGAACCATTAGTTCAAAAATGGCGAAAAAAGTATTCCGCGAACTGATCATGAACGGTGGAGACGCTCAAGGAGTCGTTGAAGCAAATGGTTGGGTTCAATTAAGCGACCCTGCAAAATTATTGCCAATCATCAATGACATATTAGACAATAATGCACAATCAATTGAAGACTTTAAAAATGGGAAAGACCGTGCAGTTGGTTTCTTAGTGGGACAAATTATGAAAGCTACCAAAGGCCAAGCTAATCCAGGAGTCGTGAATAAATTATTGATGGATGAATTGAGCAAACGCTAAAATTAGGTGTGAAAGTAAAGGAGAAGATTTATGCGTGCAAGAGTGATTTATAATCCGACATCAGGTCGTGAAATTGTAAAAAAAAATCTAGTAGAAATCTTTCAAGTTTACGAAGATGCAGGGTATGAAACTAGTGCTTATGCGACAACTCCAGAACCTAACTCTGCTCGAAACGAAGCTGAAAGAGCAGCAAAAGCCGGCTTTGATTTAATCGTAGCAGCAGGTGGGGATGGAACGATCAATGAAGTCGTAAATGGGATTGCTGGTTTGGGGAAAAGACCTAAACTGGCAATTATCCCTGCTGGAACAACGAATGATTATGCTAGAGCTTTACACATTCCAAGAAATAATCTAGTAGAAGCAGCAAAAGTAATTCAAAAAGAGCAATCTTTTTTCATGGATATTGGCGAAGCGGTTATGGGAGAAGACTTATCTTATTTCATTAACATTGGCGGTGGTGGGTTATTGACAGAATTAACGTATGACGTTCCATCACAGTTAAAATCAATCTTTGGATACTTAGCTTATTTTGTTAAAGGGGCAGAAGTTTTGCCTCGGATGAAACCTATTCCAATGCACATTGAGTACGATGATGGCATATTTGAGGGAGAAGCAACGATGTTTTTAGTTGCTCTTACCAATTCAATTGGCGGTTTTGAACAAATTGCCCCCGATGCTTTATTAGATGATGGAAAGTTCACGTTAATTATCTTAAAAACTTCCAACTTAGCAGATATCATGTATTTAGTGGCACAAGTCTTGAATGGCGGAAAACATTTAACCAATTCAAAAATTTTATACAAAAAAACAAGTAAAATTGTTGCACGTCCAGGAAACTCGTCTAATATGATGATCAACTTGGATGGCGAATACGGCGGAAACGCACCCGTTACGTTTTCTAATTTGCATCAACACATTGAAATCATTGTATCTACGGATGATATTCAAAAGGCCGTTGATAAGAAAGATGAAGATGCTGAGGGAGTGGAAGACGCCTTTATCAAAGAAGTTGAAGAATTAACGAACCAAGACATCAATGGTGATGGTGAAATTCACTCTTCAAAAAAAGAAGCTTATGAGAAAAAATAAGAAAACTTTGAAATAAGGTGAGTTTTCTTGTATAATTACGAGTCAGTACCCAAACTTATGATTAAGAATTGGAAGAAGCCTTTATAGTTAATTTAAAAGGTCGATACTATAGTGTAGATTAGAATCATTAGATAAGAACGTATTTTTAATCCCATCCCGTTTAGCCGGTCGAGTCAGGAACACTCCCAGTTAAGTGGATGATAGAAAGTATCAAATATCTGGCGTACTAACTGACAATGGAGTGTGAAGAAAAGCGGATTTGGTTTTGCTTTTTAGAACACGTTCTTGAATAAACATATACCGACAAACATATGACACGAAATAGGGTCAACGAAGGGAGCTTTTTTTATGAAAGCAGATAAAATAGTACCAGTTAAGAAAAATGAAAAACACACCGTTAAAATTGAAGATTTAACACATGAGGGTATGGGAGTAGCTAGAATACAAGGTTATTCACTATTCATTGAAAATGCTTTACCCGGTGAACAAGTAGAAGTTAAAATTCATAAAACAGGGAAATCTTTTGGTTATGCAAAAGTATTGAATCGTTTAAACTCAAGTGAAGACCGTGTAGTCATCCAAGACGAAAATTATACACGTGTAGGCATTACGCCATTGCAACACATGAGATACCCAGCACAATTAAACTTTAAAAAACAACAAGTTATGAACAGTATGCAACGCATTGCAAAATTACCAGAAGTACCCGTATACGATACAATTGGAATGGCTAACCCATCAGGTTACCGTAACAAAGCACAAATACCGGTACGTAAAATCAATGACAAATTGACTACTGGTTTTTTCCGTAAAAACAGCCATGAAGTGATTCCAATGGAAAACTTCTACATTCAAGATCCTAAAATTGATGAAACAATCATCGCTGTCCGTGATATCATGCGTGAATATGGCGTTAAACCATACAACGAAAATGAAAATACAGGTAACTTGCGTCACATTATTGTTCGTCGTGGATACTATACTGGCGAAATTATGATCGTATTAGTAACAAGAACAGCTAAATTGTTCCCTACAAGCAAAATCATTCCAGATATTCTTGAAGCAATTCCAGAAGTTGTCAGCATTGTTCAAAATGTTAACCCTAAACACACAAATGTGATTTTAGGCGACGATGCAATTGTTTTATATGGCGAAGATAAATTTAGAGATACTTTATTAGGCAACACATTTGAAATTTCTCACCGTTCATTCTACCAAGTGAACCCACTTCAAACTGAGAAATTGTATCAAACGGTTTTAGACTTTGCTGAATTAACGGGCGAAGAAACAGTTATTGATGCCTACAGTGGAATTGGGACCATTACATTAACATTAGCTAAAAATGCTAAACATGTTTATGGAATCGAAGTAATTGAACCAGCTGTAGAAAATGCAAAAGCAAATGCTGAATTAAACAATATTGATAATGTGACCTTTGAAGCAGGTGCTGCTGAAGAAGTTATGGTTAAATGGAGTGAAGAAGGCCGTACAGCTGATTTATTAGTTGTTGACCCTCCTCGTAAAGGTCTTGAAAAAGAATTTACTGAGGCTGTTCTTGAAATGAAACCAACAAAAATGATTTACGTAAGTTGTAATCCAGCAACATTAGCACGTGACTTAGCTTTACTTTCAGAAGGCGGATATACAGTTAAAAAAGTTCAACCTGTAGATCTATTCCCTCAAACAACTCACGTGGAAAGTGTTACTTTATTAGTTCGTGATTAATCATTTTATATATATGAAAGAGCTGTTTGAAGCTCATTCAGTAAACTCATTCTTATTTTTGGTGGATCATTCCTTCAAGAGTAAGAATGAGTTTTTTTGTTTTGCAAATAGGAGTAAACCACTTGTCCATGAAATGACCGTTAACGGAAGAGTAGAGGTCAAAAAGTAGGCTACTTGTCCGAAAAATGGCTCTTCATGGATGAGTGACGACAAAAAATAGCTTCACTTCTCCATCAAAGTTGGTTTAATGGAGGAGTGAAACAATATATTCTACTTTTATTCTCCTGTAGGACAAGGTAGTTGCAGATAGAAACCTAAAATTGGTAAACTAAAGAAAATATGATTCTTGCACCAAATTGAGAGGAAATTGTATAAATTAGAGGAAACGGATTGAGAATAAATAAAAAGTTAGCACCAACTCTTAGAAAAATAACTCTAAGTTTAGGTGCTAACTTATTTTTGATTGATAAATTATATAATAATTCTATCGTTTAATATAAAGTAAAACAGTTAAACTTAGGTAAAACCCAAGAGTCAATTCGACAAAAGGGGTACCAATGAGGTTGAGAGCTGCATAAATGGATAAACTATAACCAAAGTAATAACCAACCAATAAGAAAATTAAAATAGCTATCCAGGCAATTAGGATCCATTTTGTAAACTTATCTTTTTTATCAAAGTAATGAACTAATTGGTAACTGATTAACGTTATAGTTATGCTGAGGAGTAGCCAACAGATACTAATTGCCCAAAAACCTGTTAAACTATAAGTCTGAGCAGAAATTATTTTTGCATAGTAAATAATCCATGGAACTATCCCTAGCGTTACAATAGGAAACAATGTAACAAGTAATGGATTGAAAAATGATCTTTTCTTCATATGTATACCTCCATTTTGAGAGTCTATTTTATAAATAAGTTTAACGATTTATTAATGACAATAGTAATCCTAAAATTAGTAACAAAATAAAGGTGTATCTAGAAAATAAATAAGTTTTTGGCAACGGTTCTTTAATCGTTAGTAAATCGTAACTATTAATAGCGATTGCTAGTGAAAGAATAAAAGGATTTCCATTAATATCTTTAGGATAAAAAATGAAACCAATAATAACAGCTAAATTTATACCAACAAGTAAAAGAGCTTTTTGTTTATAAGTTTTCATTGTTACTTATCCTTTCTTATAGTAGTGTATTAAGAAATGACTAAGCGTTTTGTTAAGTCACTTACTAATCCTATTATCCCTTATTTTGATTAAATTTTAAAGAACGGATCAGTTTACAATTAGCAACTATTGGTTGCACTTAATAAATAAAAGAGGAGTGTTGAAATGATGGGTGAAATAGAAGAAGTTGGAATTTGTTATAAAGAGGATCTCTACACAGAGCTTGTGTACATAAATAAAAATGAAAAAGATTTATTGTTAAAAATTATAATGGACGAAACGATTGAAGTGTTTAAAATAACAGACAAAGAAATCAAAAAAAGCGAATTAGATAGTTTAATGTTTGAAGGAATGACTATTCAATTTTATGAAGAAGAATAATTTTGACAAGTCTATAAATGTTGCTACTATAAGGATGCAACTGCTGGTTGCTACCGTGTAAACTAATAGGTTCTTTTAAAAGAAAGACCTTTCATAGATAATTTAGACAGTAAAAAGATTTAAGGAATTATCTATGGAGGAGTTTAAGTGAAAAAAATAAATAAATCTCAATGGTATCACTATTTCTCTATTTTAATTTTTGGAATAGCGATTTTTGAAATATTGAATCAAAGACTTGGCTTAGGATATGCTCTAATAGCCATTGGATATTACATGCTTCGCAGATCAGATATTGAGAAATAAGTTTTGGCTAGAGTTACATAAAAATGACTATTCAGAAGAGCAAATTCAATATGAAGAACTTAATTTTAATTCCTTTTTGTTCACTCGTTTTGATTGGCTGCGGTAATAATGACGAGACAACTATTCAAGAAGTAAATCCTATCTCAAACCTTGATCCAATTTCAAATGAACCAGGAGATGTAACTATAGTCTCTGAAAAGTCAGGAATAACCTAAGCCATTCTTAATTCTATCGGTCCAACAGTTGATGCAGAGATCATAGAAGATGGAGATAAATTAAAGATAGCTTTTACAGATACAGTAATACCAGAAGAAGCGGATGACTATTATACACCACTTTATTATGAAATTAATGTGGATAAAGATTATGAACACGAGTACTTAATTGTATTATTGAATGGTGAAGACGCTATACTAAATAGTTTAATTATACAATAAGTCATGTTATACATAATAGTTACCTGAAGTATAAAGGAATGAAAAGGCTTGTTTGATAGGGGCGTGTATTAAATGATTAGTGAAGTAAGGAAAAAAGAATGGCTAGCTCTTTTGTTGTGGATGGGTGTACTGCTTTTTTTACTGATGATTGATGATCATTATCCACTTTTTACTAACGCGCGAGTATTTATAGTTCCTTTTTGTTGGGTAGGAAGTTGGACTACCAAATATTATTTAAAAAGAAATCATTAAATAGATGACCAACTTATATGTGTGAAAACTTAGGCATATTTGTTGTAGAAGTAAGACTGAATCAGTTAAAATATAAAAAGATTACAGGAATACTGTTGAAATAAAAGTAAATGGCTAGTACAATTTGATAACGCTAACATATAAACATAGAGGTGTAAAATGATTGAAGACTTTGTAGATTCTATATTATTAATTTTAAAAGTTCTTTTGGCACTAACTTTAACAACTTACACACAGAGTCATATTCCACAATTGGATTTTTTAACAGTAAGCAACAGTTTTTATGCTTGGAGCTACTTTCTAATTCTTTATTGCGGTTACTTTTTTATTGTATCTAAAGCAATTTCATATTTTTACGATATCGATTGAGTTTATATTTAAATAAAAAAATGCGTCTACTACATAAAGTAGTGGACGCATTTTTTAATAACATTTAGAATAAGGAGTCAAACCAACACTAAAATTAAAAAATCATCTAATAGAATGCTATTTTTAAAGAAGTTTGGTATATTATTAAAAATACATATATTATTTTAGAGGAAAACTAAAAAGGAGGGAAATTATGATAAAACCCTATTCGTTAAAAAACGGAGATAAAGTAGCCATAGTTAGTCTTTCGAGCGGTATTTTAGGAGAGGAATTTTGTGCGCACCAATTAGAACTAGGAAAAAAACGCTTAGAGGCTTTAGGATTGAAACCAGTATTTATGACGAATACACTTAAAGGAGTAGAGTATCTAAAAAAACATCCTGAAGAACGAGCACAAGATTTAAAAGACGCATTTAATGATCCATCTATTAAAGGCATTATAGCGGCAATTGGAGGCGACGATACTTATCGATTGCTGCCCTATTTATTGGAAGACGAAGAATTTGTACGGAATGTACAAGAGATGCCTAAATTATTTACAGGATTTTCTGACACTACAATAAACCATTTGATGTTTTACAAATTAGAAATGGTTTCGTTTTATGGACCAAGTTTTATTACAGATATTGCTGAATTAGCGAATCATTTGTTGCCGTACACAAAAGAAACATTACATGGTTACTTTGAAGGTCATGAACAACAAGAAATCCGTTCCAGTAATTTATGGTATGAAGAGCGCACCGATTTTTCTAAACAAGTTTTAGGACAAGATCGGATGCAGCATGATGAAAATTATGGTTATGAAGTTTTGCAAGGAACAGGAACTTTTTCTGGTCCATTGCTTGGAGGTTGCGTGGAAAGTCTCTATGATGTTTTGGTTGGAGAACGATATCCAGATGAAGCAGAGATCTGTAAAAACTATCAATTATTTCCTTCGTTAAAGGAATGGACAGGTAAGATCTTATTTTTAGAAACAAGTGAAGAAAAACCAACTCCAGATACTTTAAAGAAATATTTAAAAACGTTAAAGCAAACGGGAATATTCTCTGTCATTAGTGGAATGATAATTGGAAAACCACAAAACGAGGTGTACTACGAAGATTATAAAGACATCTTTCTAAAAGTGATTGATGATGAGACATTGCCTATTTTATATAATGTTAATTTCGGTCACGCTTATCCTAGATGTGCTTTACCTTATGGTGTAAATGCAACAGTTGATCTCGATGGGAAAATCATCAGGTTAGATGAACCTTATTTTCAAAATTCATAAGAACGGAACAAACACCGACTAGAAAGAAATTTGTTCCATTAAGTTGTTGTGATTGCTTCCTTAGAAGACGATATTAGTCTATTCGCACATTGACAAAGAAGAGAGCTATAACGTATTCTATAACTAGAAAACAGATAAAGTACAAGGAGCAATCGAATGCGGTTAGATAAATTATTGTTTGAGACAGGATTCGGTTCACGCCGTACAGTTAAACGATTGATTAAAAGTAAACAAGTCCAAGTGAATGGACAAATTGCACTAGTGGATAATCTTAATGTGGATCCGCAGTTACAAGAAGTTAAAGTTTCTGGGGAACGCATTCATCATCAACCGCATGTCTACTACATGCTGCATAAGCCAGCTGGTGTAGTGAGTGCAGTAACTGATGTATTGAATCAAACGGTCATTGATTTGATAGACCCTTCCCAACGTGTACCCGGATTATTTCCGGTAGGACGACTAGATAAAGATACTGAGGGATTGCTTTTACTGACAAATAACGGGCAATTGGGTTATCAGTTGCTGATCCCAAAAAAAGAAGTGATAAAGTGTTATGAAGCTGTTGTTAACGAACGAGTCACTAGCGAAGATCAAGATGCATTTGCTTCCGGAATTGTCTTTGATGGAGGCGTTAAATGCAAACCAGCAAAGTTGACCATTCTTAGTCAAAGTGATGCTGAAAGTAAAGTGTTATTGGAGATTAGCGAAGGGAAATTTCATCAAGTTAAGAAAATGTTCTTATCGGTTGGGAAAAAAGTCATTTATCTTAAACGGCTTTCGATGGGTCCGTTGCAGCTCGACAAAACATTGCCATTAGGTTCTTACCGAGCGTTGCATTCAGAAGAACTAGCTGCATTGAAGCCTTATTTCAAATAATTTCTAGTCGGTACTAGTCAAATGAGCTCACATATCAGATGCCATTTGAATAGTAAATCTATTTTATTAGTCAAACAATCCCGAATTTCAGCTAGCATTTGATTAGTAAATCTATTTTATTAATCAAATGACCTCGAATTTTAGCTGTGGTTCGACTAGTACAAACTCAAGATCAGAAAAAATGTGCTTAAAGGAGATTCAACATGATTGTTTTAGGTATGAAAGTATCTTTTCTGATCTACCATTCGTATTCTTTAAAAGATAAACGTAGCGTGATAAAAAGTATTATCAAAAAGACACAAAATAAGTTTAATGTCAGTATTTCTGAAGTAGAAGCACACGATACAATCAATCAGGGTGTGCTAGGAATTGCTGTGGTAAGCAATAATCGGATTTTGTGTCAGCAAACACTGGATCAAGTAATTCAAGAGATTGAAGATAACGGAGAAGTTGAGATCCATTCAATCGAACGAGAAGAACTATAAAAAATGAGACAGAGGAATTAAAATCTCCTCTGTCTCATTTTTATTTTTAATTTTCGTCTTCCATAGGGAATGGCGTTTCAGCTCGTACATTTAAATACTCATCCCGGTAAGGATGATCTGATTCACTTTGCCAAGGCTTAACATGTCCGCTGTAGTGAATTAAAGCCGGTTCATTGCGTGCCTCAGTATATTCTTGGTTCCCAATTTTTGTAGGATGTTTTTGTTCTTTCGTAATAATGTAAGCTTGTGCGTTCCATCGTGGATGAAGGACTAACCAGCGATCATGTAAGATAGCATTTAATGCATCTTGATCATGAAATCTTAACTCATCTGAGTTATCAGTAGCGAATGTTAAAACTTGCTCTGATATTTTTTCAGCACGCCATTTTTCGATATCAATAATCATCATGCCAGAATTAAAATACGTATTGGATTCTGCATCAATTTCCATAGCGTCTAAACGTTCATGGAAACCAGCATCTTCAACAGCTGCTAATAGGTTATCACCTAAATCAACGTTCCAAATATTTTCAATATCTTCTTTAGCAATGATATCACAGTCTAGATAAATTGCTCGTTTGATATCCGTATGTTTAAAATAATTTGGAATCGCAATTCTAAAATAAGCTGTTTTAGGAATACGGTCACTCTCTACCATATCTTCAAATGTCAATGTATCAATTTGCAAATAGCTAACTGAGGCATTGTATTCGTTGACCATTCGATTTAAAGCATCTTTAGAGGTTAGTGAAATATGATCATCAATAACATAAAAGTTAACTCTGGTTTCATCTTTTTTAGTTTTTAAAATAGATAAAAATAATGTAGCTAAATGTGGAACGAATCCGTCATCTGTAGCTGAAACGATTGTAATATCTGAATCTATCATAGTATTTTTCTCCTTTTGAGCACTGAACGACTTAAATGCGTTTCATTTTATGTGCCAGTTGATGTATAACAAGTGAGTTAATCATAATCGTTTACTACTAAAGAATCAAACAAAACGCCTATCTTATAGCAAATAGTGCTGAAAAAAGAAGACGAGTGTTTGGATAATATTTATGATTACGAGTATACTAATGGTGAATAGATTCAGTCAAGTAAGAGTAGGCGCCAAGTTACATATAAGGGAGGTGTGGAAAATGACTGCTGGAGTGAAAGCAATTTTTGTTAATCTACCTGTTAAGGATTTAACAAAATCGATGGATTTTTTTAAAGCACTTGGATTTAAATTTAACGAGCAGTTTACGGATAATAATGGAGCAAGTATGATCGTCGCGGATTCGATTCTTGTGATGCTGTTAACTGAAGAGTTCTTTACAAGCTTTACCCACCTAGGAATAACAAATACGTCAAAAGAAAATGAAGTGATTCTTGCTTTACAAGTGGAATCAAAGGATGCAGTTGATAAACTCGTAAATACAGCAATTGAAAATGGAGCGGAAGATAGAACTACTGCTTTGAGTGAAGAAGAAGAGGCTATGATGTTTTGCCGTCGCTTTAAAGACTTAGACGGACATCTATGGGAAATCATGTATATGGATATGAATGCAATGGACATCTAATTGGTAAAGAAAAGATATGAGAAGGTAAGTACTCTTGTGTCTTTTTTTGGTTATTTTACGAATAAGATAAAATGCGGTAGAATGAATGTAAACGATAGTAGTGTATAGGAGTTTAGGTAAAATGAGAGAAATACATAATAGAACGTTAATCAAAGGAATACCAGATCATAAATTGGAAAATAATTTGAAGGCGTATAAAAAAGGTCAATTGCTTCAAATTGCTGAAAACCACCAGCTACTAATGAAGAAAAGTTATACAAAGGCTAAAATTATTGAGCAGTTAAAACCGGTTATCATTAAAAATGCAGCGATTTTTTTTGCACAGTGGGATTCAAAAGGAACAGAAGTGCTTGCTAATGTAGCCAATGGACATTTGCAAGATGTATCTGATGAAACACTTATTACTGTTCAGCTAGCTATGGAATCTGGCTACTTATTTGCTTATGTACTAAATAGTAAAGTGACACTCGTTCTACCAAATGACCTTAGTTCTTTTGTAACGGATGATCCGAGTTCAATCAAAATTAATGAGGAAACAGATCATCGTTCTCTCTTTTTGAGACAGATGGAAAATGCTCAGAAAATTTATGGCAAATCTAACCTAAACCATTTAGTTTCGGTTTGGAATCACTATTTTACTCAAACGTTAACTGTTGAAGAAGCAACAACATGGATTAGACGAGATAATAATTACTAATTAGACTAATTTGGAAGAGGTGGATGGAATGACTGAAAATAAAACACAAGAAACGTCAGAAAATGTCTCGAAGTTTGTAGAAGAAATTGAAGACGAACTGAAACGGCAAGATGCGCATTGCTTAATTCAATTATTTAGTGAAGAAACAGGTTATGAACCTAAAATGTGGGGAACAGCTATTATTGGTTTTGGACACTATCATTACAAATATGCAAGTGGACATGAGGGAGATGCAGCTCCAGTTGGATTCTCTCCTAGAAAAGCTCAAATCAGTATTTACCTTTCTCAACCAGATGATGAAAATAGAGCAGAGAAGCTAAGTCGACTTGGCAAGCATAAAATGGGAAAAGGCTGCTTGTATATTAAAAAAGTTGCAGATATTGATTCAGCGGTGCTAAAAGAATTGATACAAGACAGCGTGAAGTATATAAAAGAAACTTACCCAGAGACAAAATAACGGTAAACGTAAAGATAAGGTGAGATGAAATTGACAAAATTAATTATTGATACAACCATTGATCGTAACTTAGAAATGGAACAAAAGTATGATTTCGAAGTCATTCCACTTAGCATCATACTAGATAATCAATCGTATTTGGATGGCGAAGAAATCACAGTGGACGCTGTGTATGAGGCAATGCGATCTGGAAATGTACCAAAGACTTCTCAAATTTCTTATGAATCTCTGACAAAAGTATTGGATAAAGGGATTCAGGAAAATGAAGATATGATTTATCTTTCCTTTTCATCAAAAATGTCTGGAACGTATCAATTTGCGCATCAGATTATGGAAGAATACAAAGAAAAATACCCGGAACGAAAAATGGCCTTAGTTGATTCAAGAGGTGGGGCAGGTGGTGGAGCACTTATTGCACTTCAAGCGTTGAAAATGATCGAAGCTGGAAAGCCATTTGACGAGATCGTTCGTCAAATGGAATGGAACATTGACCATGTCCTATACAAATTTACGTTAAGGGACCTGAATTGGCTGGTTAAAGGCGGGCGTGTGAATAAAACTACGGGGTACGTAGGAACAGCGTTAAATATTAAACCGTACTTGATTGTTGACGATGGTTTTATCAAAATGCATAAACTTGTTCGCGGGGAGAAAAAAATCTACAAAAGATTAATTGAAGATGTTAAAAATGGTTTAGGAAACTTTACGGATCAAACCATTGGCATTAGCCATGGCGATGATGAAGAAACAGCTAGAGCGATTGAGGCGAAGTTAAAAGAAGAATTGCCTGATTGCCAAACCCAAGTATTTCGAATTGGGGCGGTACTAGGTTCTCATATTGGAATTGGTGGGATTGGCGTCTTTTACTTTGATGAACGCCCAGAATGGTATCAAAATTAAAAAGAACGAGTCAAGACTAGACGTCTCGACTCGTTCTTTTTGCATACTTTATCAATAAGCGCACACTAATTTTGGTTAATCTCTTTTTCATGGATAAGTGAGGGAATTTTTTTGTGTCACTTTGCCGATAAACTAGTTTTGATGGACAAGTGACGGTTGTTTTTTTGTTCACTCGTCCATTAAAAACCGTTTCATGGACGAGTGAACGAAATTTTGAGCTCAACTTGTCCATGAAAATTCATTTTACAGCTTTACTCATTAAAAAATAGCCTATTTGCTATGTGCAATCAGATTAGCTTTGATTTTCAAGCAGTAAATACGACAAAAAGAGGGCGAAACAACTGTCGCCCTCTTTTAGTGAGATCAATTAAATGATTAAAGCGGATGCTGAGTCGTTTTAAATTGACTCTTTAAAAAGATAAAGGTCACAACGAAAGCTAAAGCTTCAGCAATCGGAACAGCGGTATAAATACCGTAAAGACCAAAAACAGACGACAATAGGAGAACTAAAGGAATCAAAAAGATGATTTGACGAGCTAAATTTAAAAAGCTGGCCAGTTGAACTTTTCCGACTGCTTGAAAATAACTTGCCCATACGATTTGGATACCTACAAGTGGAAAGGCTACTGTCCAGATGCGGATTGCTTCTACTCCTAATGAAACAACAGCTGGTTCTTGGTTGAATAATGTAATAACGAAGTCAGGGAATAATTGGAAAACTAAGAAACCTGTCGTGCTGATAATTCCGCCAACAATACTCCCGATTTTCAACGCTTGTTTTACGCGGTCGGTTCGATCTGCTCCAGTATTGTAACTAATAATAGGCTGTAGACCTTGAACCAATCCTGAAACCATCATAATGATAATAGTTGTTGCACTAGTAATGATACCAGCAACTGATATAGCAATGTCGCCCCCATAAGTAACTAAACTAGCATTGATGACAATATTCAGTACGCTATTTGCGATTTGCAATAAGAATGCCGGTATACCGGTTGTTAAGATATCTTTTACATAGGCAACTTTTAACTTCATGTTTTGGAAAACCAATTTGATATTTGCTCTAGGTCCCAAGAAATAGGTTAATTGCCAGATCATTGAAAGAAACTGTCCGCCAATAGTAGCATATGCTGCTCCTTTCATACCCCAACCGAGTTGAACGATGAAAATGTAATCAAATACGATGTTGAATCCAGCACCGATCATCATACTGACCATAGAAACGCGAGGGTTTCCATCCGCTCTTGAGAAGTTATTCAATGCCATAGCGACACTTTGGAAAACAGCTCCATATAAAATAACGCTCAAATAATCTTTTGCGTATGGAAGAACAGCTGTACTTGCACCTAGTAAACGCAAGATAGGTTCAATAAAGATATTTCCTAAAATCATAAACAACAGTCCAGCAAGAATAGCTAGCGTAACTCCATTTCCTAAAAAGAACTTAGCTTTTTCAGTTTCTTTTCTACCTAAGCTAATAGAGAAACGAGTTGATCCTCCGACACCTACCATTAGGGCAAATGCCAATAAAACCAATGTTACAGGATAAGTAATTGAAACGGCAGCTAGTCCCAAAGACCCTAATACTGGATCATTTCCAATAAAGATGCGATCCACAATGTTGTAAATAGCATTAACTAGCATCCCAATAATTGCCGGTATCGAAAATTCTGCTAATAATTTTGGAATAGATTCTGTTTCAAGCCGATTTTTTTTGATCATCATGCACCTTCTTTTGTTTTATTTATGTATATACTCTTAAAAATATAACAATGATTGTATTTTTAGTCAATGAGATAAATGGATTAAAGACTGACAGAATAAGATTTAGACTATATTTTTGTAAAATGACTAAAATATACAATGCGTATTATTTTCTTTAAAAAAATACATCCGCTATACTAATAATTGTAAAGAAACAAATAAAAAAAAAGGAGATGTTAAGTATGAACAACGTAACAGAATCATTTAATTCAGGATTACATTCATTTTTTGATTTTCTGCCGACACTTTTAGGCGCAATCCTATTATTGATATTGGCATGGATAGTAGCCACACTAGTTAAAAAAGCTGTCCAAAAAGGGTTGAAAGCAGCCGGATTTGGTCGACTATTAACAAAATGGGGCGTAACAAATTCACAGGAACAAGCAGACACTACCATCGATTCCCTAGCACAAGTTCTTTATTTCTTAATTTGGCTATTGTTCTTACCAGGAATTTTAAGTATGTTAGGATTAGATGCAGTCGCTCAACCAATTTCAAATATGTTTGATAGTGCATTAAACTTCTTGCCAAACTTGCTTGCTGCAGCAGTAATCGTCGCAGTAGGAGTATTTGTTGCTCGTTTTGTTAAGAATCTTGTTTACAACTTAGCGTTAACATTAAACGTTGATAAGTGGGTTTCTAAGCTTACAAGTTCTGGTTCAGAAACTACTGCAACACCTTCTGCTAGCCAAAAGAGTACAATGGCTAAAGTTTTAGGAAACATTGTCTACGTAGTTGTTTTAATTCCAATCGTAACAATTGCTTTAGAAACATTGAATATTGATTCTATTTCACGCCCAATTGTTGGTGTATTGAATCAAGTTCTAGCTGCTATTCCAAATATTATTGTAGCTGTAATTTTATTAGCTGTTGGGATTGCTATTGCTAAATTTGTAGGTAGCTTATTAACAGATTTACTTTCAAGTACTGGTATCAATGGTTTAACTAAATATGTTAAAAATTCTGGAAATATGAATTTTGATTTAGCTAAAATTATTGGACAAACAGTTACCGTTGTTATTAGTGTATTCTTCGTAGTTGAAGCATTAAATGTTTTAAACTTAGAAGTTCTAAATGCTATTGGTGCAGCAGTGATCGCTTACTTACCACTTGTTCTTAGCGCTTTAATTATTTTAGGAATCGGTGTTGTAGGTGGAACTGCATTAGGTGGATTCATTTCAAAATCTACTGGTAATAAATTTGCTGGTGAAATTTTGAAATACATCTTAATTGTTTTATCCGTATTTATGGCTTTAAACCAATTACAATTTGCTACAAGCATTGTTAACTTGGCCTTCATTTTAATCTTAGGAGCTTTGTCAATTGCCTTTGCAATCGCATTTGGTGTTGGCGGACGCGACTTCGCTAAAAGTCAATTAGCAAAATTAGATAAAAAGATGGAAAAAGAAAGTAACTCAACAGACGATCAAGGTCCAACTTTATAAAATAAGCGAATAAAAAAGACGAACTTCTACTATTAGAAGTTCGTCTTTTTGCTGTTTAAATGAATCACTTATTCATTAAGTGATAAAAGTAGAAACTGTTAATCAAATTTTAATTCCAGTAAATCTTATGGTACAATTAAAGATAGGTAATGAAGTAGGTACTTGCATGGGCAGTTGATGAAAGCAAAAAATAAGTTCAGTCGAGACAAGTAGACTTTTGAACGTTCAAAAAGAAGGGTTTAATTCAATATATTCATCTTTTGTTTTCTTCAGCAACCCTCATTAGGTAAAGACAAAATTACCAAAGTTAGAAAGGATGTGTCATTTATTTGAGTATACTTACAGAAAAATTTAAAGAAGTTTTACTATCCGTATTGCCGATCGTTGTGATCGTTTTAATACTGAATTTTACCATAGCACCGCTTGAAACTAGTTTATTGTTGCGCTTTTTATTGGGTGCTTTGTTTGTGGTCATTGGGTTAGCTATTTTCTTATTAGGAACGGATATAGGAATTACTCCTATTGGAACCAATTTAGGAAAAGGAGTCGCCAAGAGCAATAAAGTTTGGATCGTCGTTATCGCCGGGCTTGTGTTGGGATTCTTTATTTCAATCGCTGAACCTGATTTGCATATTTTAGCTAATCAGATTGCGGATGTTACCGGAGGAGTTATCGACAATATGAGCATATTGATTTATGTTTCTATTGGAATCGCAGTCATGATGACCATTGGTTTATTACGAATCGTGTTTAATATCCCCTTATATAAATTATTGACTGGGATCTATTTTGTTATTTTTTTACTAGCACTATTTACATCAAATGAATTCCTAGCGATGGCGTTTGATGCTTCGGGAGCTACTACAGGTGCTTTAACAGTACCATTTATGTTGTCGCTAGCATTAGGAGTATCAACTTTGAAAAAAGATGGGAAAGCATCTGAAAAAGATAGTTTTGGTTTAGTAGCCATCTCTTCTTCAGGAGCCATTATAGCTGTGATGTTGATGAATATTATTGGTGGACAAGATGAGATTTCAGGAAGTTTAGCAGTAGATCTAACAGGATCTAAATCGGTGATTGAACCATTTATTCATCATTTTCCTACTATTACAAAAGAAATCTTAATTGCTTTAGTACCTATTGTCAGTATTTTCTTGATTTACCAAGTCTTTTTCTTGAAATTATCAAAGAAAAAATTAACGAAAATCCTAAAAGGAGCCTTCTATGTTTTTGTTGGTTTAGTTATTTTCTTAGTTGGAGTAAATGCTGGTTTCATGGAAGTTGGAAGTGTGGTAGGATATACTGTAGCTGCATTAGACAACAGCATTTATGTGTTAATTGTAGCCTTTGTATTAGGAATTGTAACCATATTGGCTGAACCGGCTGTATATGTTTTAACACATCAAATTGAAGATGTCACAAATGGTTATGTTAGAAGAAAAGTAGTTTTAACGGCACTATCCATTGGTGTTGGATTAGCGGTTCTTTTATCAATGATTCGTATCTTAATTCCAGGTTTACAATTATGGCATTTCATTTTACCAGGATATATTTTGGCCATTGGATTAATGTATGTTACGCCCAAAATGTTTGTCGGGATGGCATTTGATGCTGGTGGAGTAGCTTCAGGACCTATGACAGCAACCTTCATTTTAGCATTTGTACAAGGAGCAGCTGAATCGATTGAAGGAGCAAATGTCTTATTAGATGGATTTGGTATGATTGCAATGGTGGCTATGATGCCAATCATCACGTTAGAAATACTTGGTATAATGTTTAAAATCAAATCTCGTAAGGGAGGACTCCAATCGAATGAGTAACACGATTATTGAAGGTATGGATTATGATTTGTTATTTTTAGTAGTGAATAGCGGGACAGGTAGTAAGGCTCTGCAAATTGCTAAAAAGAATGGCGTATCAGGAGGAACGGTTTTTCGAGGTTTAGGCACAGCGTCTAATTCAGCATTGAAATTTTTTGGACTAGAAGACGTCAAAAAAGAAGTTTTAATTATGGCTGCACGCAAAGAAACTGCTGAAACAGCATTAGATGCCTTAACAGAGAAATTACAATTGAAAAAAAGAAATCGAGGAATTGCGTTTACGATTCCTATCGCGAATTTATTAGGAAACCGAAATTGCATCTACAATACAGATGCTCACGGCAGAAAGGTTGAGGATATTATGCATCAAGCTATTTTTACGATTGTAGATCGTGGACAAGCAGAAGAAGTGATTGATGCTGCTGTTGCAGCTGGATCTCAAGGAGGAACAGTCATTAATGCTCGTGGTTCAGGTAGCCACGAAACAAGCCGACTTTTCTCAATGGATATTGAACCAGAAAAAGAAGTCGTGATGATCCTTACAGAACAACACACCACAGATGCCGTGGTCGCATCTATCAGCAATGCGCTAAAAATTGAACAACCCGGAAACGGCGTACTCTTCACTATGGACGTAACCAACACAAGAGGCCTATTCTAAGGATGCGAAGTTACCGTTTAGACACACAGCAATTTTCAAGAATTGAAAGCAAGAGCATCCTGCGCATTGCGTCAATTCATGAAAATAGCCCAGTGTCTGGGAAGTGAAGCTCAACTAAAACCAAGATACGAAGTTCGACGGTAGGCTTGGTGTAAAAATAAAAGAATCACAAAGAAGATGCTTTATCTTCTTTGTGATTTTTTTTGATAAATAATTGTCCGATACACATACTAAGGCAACGATCCTTAGTTCGTTCAACTCAGAACCAATTACCATTTGAGTAGACATAACGATCCTTAGTTCGATTAACTCAGAATTGATTTCTGTTTGAGTTGACGTAACAAGCCTTAATTCGATTAACTCAGAATTGATTTCCGTTTGAGTTGACGTAACAAGCCTTAATTCGATTAACTCAGAATTGATTTCCGTTTGAGTTGATGTAACAAGCCTTAATTCGATCAACTCAGAATTGATTTCCGGTTGAGTTGATGTAACAAGCCTTAATTCGATTAACTCAGAAACGATTTCCGTTTGAGTTGACGTAACGAGCCTTAGTTCGGCCAAATTAGAATAAACTTCCGCTTTTTTTAGAATCTTTTTTAGTAAACAAAGGTAAGTAAATTGAAATTAAGCGCTATCTAAGATAAGATAATGAATATATAACTAATAGAGTTAAATAATATAAAGAAATTATATTTAAAAAATAAAAATCAGCTTTCATCTTTAACGATTAAAAATTAAAATAAAAGATTTAAATTGGAGAAAAGATCAAAGGTAGTTAATATAAAAAGATAGACGAATTTAATAAGGGAAAAGGGAAGGAAATGTGGCTATGAGCCTAAATGAAAAGGAAAAGTTGATTTTAGAAACCATTCGTGAAAATCCGTTTATAGCCCAACAAGAATTAGCAGATAGCATTGGATTATCCCGTTCAGCTACAGCCAATCTTATTTCTGGGCTTGTAAAAAAAGATTATTTATTAGGAAAAGCTTATGTACTCAATGAAGAAGAACCAATTATTTGTATCGGCGGAGCGAACATCGATCGTCGTTATTTAGTTAAAGATACCATGATTCAAGGAACGTCGCATAACGTGCAATCTCGTACAAATGTTGGAGGAGTTGCACGTAACGTTGCGGAAAATTTAGGGCGTTTAGAAGAAAAAGTCATGTTGTTTTCTGTAGCTGGAAATGATGCAGAATGGAAAATGATTGAGAACCACTCAGAACATTTTATGAATATCAAAACGGTTGATACCATTGAAGGATGTCCAACAGGAATGTTTACGGAAGTAATCGATGAGAATGGTGAAATGGTATTAGGACTAGCTGAAGTAGAAATATTTGATAGAATGACACCTGAATGGCTTAGTAGACATCTTTCGGTGTTAAAACGGTCTAAATACATTATCATAGACTTGAATTGTCCTAAAGAAACTATTGAGTTTATAAATGGTTTTGCCGGTAAATATGATATCCCTGTCGCGTTGTTGACCGTCTCAGTTCAAAGGTTGTCCAATCTTCCTAGCTATTTGGAAGGAATAAGAGTATTGATCACGAAGCACAACGAAACTGCAGCGTACTTTGGTATGACCATTGAGACAGATGATGATCTTAAAATAGCTGTGAAAAAATGGTTAGATAAAGGACTTGAAAATGTCGTTATCTCAAAAGGAAATTCTAAAATTGGTTTTGGAAATCAAAAAAATGGTGTTCACATCATCAACTATTCAAGCAATAGAGGAGAACGTTACAATTGGGGAATGAATGAAGCGTTTTGCGCTGGTGTAATTCATAGTAGATTTCAAGGCAAAGATCTCGTTGATAGTGTGATTGTTGGACTAACGAATGCACATCATACGTCTAACTCATTGTATGTTGTTCGACCGAACCTATCTAAAAATCAGTTAGAAAGTGAATATCATACAAGTCTAGCAAACAATATTTTTTACGAATAATCTGTGATTTTTGTTTACTTTGAAAAATACGAGATAGATTTACTAGGTAAGATATGCTATCTTTAAGGCAAATGAAAAGATAGCGAGGAAATAAATCATGAAAATAGTAAAAACTATTGGAACAACTATAGCAGTAGTCGTCGTTCTGATTTTTGTAGTAATCGCCGGAATCAGCTTCTTTTCTGCTCCTGACAGCAGCGGATTATTTGGATACAAAGGATATACTGTCGTAAGCGGAAGTATGGAACCGAAAATAGCAGTAGGCGATTTTATTATTGTTGAAATGGATCCTTATGACGATGTGAATGAAAAAGACATTATTACGTTTCAATACAACCAAGAACTTGTTACGCATAGAGTAGTGGACATAACAGCTGAAGGATTAGTAACAAAAGGGGACGCAAATAATATCAAAGATCAAGGTTTTGTACTAGAAGAGTCCTACATAGGAACTCAAAAAATACTAATTCCATACTTTGGATATGTCATTACTTTCTTACAAAAACCAATTGCTTTTGCACTAATTGTTGCCCTAATGGGTGTCTATCTTATCTATCTTTATCTTAATCCAGCAACAAAGGAAGAAGTTAAAGAGTAATATTTAATAAACAAATGTTTGTTAAATACCTATTCGCTAAATTGTAACAAATTTGACATAAAAATATTTATACAGTATAAAGCGTATTTAGTTAATAGAAAGTGGATGGAATTTATCCGCTTTCTATTTTTTTGCATTTTTTTTTAAATTAGAATTTCAACAAAAATTGAAAGTAAAAGGGTTGTATAACGAAAAAAACAAAAAATCATTACTCGTATTTTATAAATAATACTAAAAATGGCCCTTTTTTTATAAATAGACATTTTTTATTGTAAAAAAGGAATTAAAATTGAAGTTTTATACATAAAGTATTCGCTATATACTTTATATGTTAAACAAAAGTCGCAAATCTGTTTAAAATTACATTCGTTCTTGTACAAAAGTATAACAAAAATAATGCGAATGCTATTTTAATGCAATTTTTTTGGATATCAAAGTAAAATAATAATAAAAAATATAGAACAAAAGTTACATCGCATATGATGTATATTTATTATTTTGAATAAAAATTATATCGTTTGACTTATTATTTTCCTAAGATTATAGTTGCGTTTGTAGGGAAATGAATTGAAAATCAGAAAAATAATGGAGGAGAATATAAAATGAAAAAAGAATCGACAAGCAGAAGAAAAAAATTACCATTATTACTAGGAGCTTTATTAATCATCAGTGTAGCAGCATACGGAACACGCGCTTACTTCTCAGATAGTTCTACTGTACAAGGAGATATTCAATTGTCTTTAGGTAATGTAGATATTTCAACTGAGAATACAAAAGGTTGGAAATACGAACCTTTAGCAGTTACTGGAACTCCTGAGTTGGACAAGAATAAAAATCTAAGCGCTAATGTAGATAAAGATGAATCAATAACAGATGCTACTGATATTAAAAATGTACGACCTGGAGATTCGTTCACAAAAAAATATATCATTGAAAATAAAGGCTCACTTGATACCAAGGTAAATTTGAAATTAGCAAATATACCAGTTTCTCTTGCATCAGTTGTAAATGATAAAAAATATCCTGATGGCCCGTTTACAATTGTGATAAATGATTTAGAAGAAAATTTTGAGCTTAAGGGTAAAAAAGATGGAATAGTTGATAAAAAAGAATTCACGATAACTATTACTGTTGATCCATCTGCTGTAGGTAATTCATATAATAAGGGACATAAAGAATTCCTTCCAGCTAATAAAATTACTGCAAATTATTTGCAAAATACATTTAGCGTGAATGCTGAACAAACAAATAAAAAATAATTTGAAATAACTTTATAACGAATATAATTAAAAATACTAAATTTTGGAGGAAACGGTTAGGAAGTCATCTAATCGTTTTTTCTTCAGAAATTTTTTTACACAAAGTATTAGAGGAGGAGAATAACATATGAAGAGACTAAAACTTAGTTTGATTGCATTAATAAATATCAGTTTGCTATGTTTGGTTTTTTTTGTGTTATTCCCTTCTATACATGTACAAGCTATGTTTAACGATAAGGCTAACTTAAATATGGGAATCAAGTTAGAGCTTGGAACAGTAAGTTTAGCTGCAGAGAATACTAATATTATTAACCCAGTGAATTTCACTGAAGGTGATCCCATTTTAATCGTTTCAAGTAATTTGATAAATGACGGTAGTTTATCTGGGAAATTAGCTTATAAGATTGATGTAGCAAAAAAAAATGGATCATCGTTGTCTGCAGAAGAATTAAAAAAAACTTCAATAATCATTAATTTTGGGACATTAGCAAAAGAAGTAACAGCAACTGCAGCAAGTTTAAACACTAATTTTACTTTTATGAAGGATGCTAATAATAAAGAGGTTATAATTAATCCTGATAAAACAGCTGTTGTACCAGTTACTGTCAAATATAAACATAATGCTCCTACAGAAGAAGAAGAATTAACAATCAAAGTCACATTTAGACTAATCCAGTCCAATGCAGTTGATGCTAACGCTGGAATGTTTTCAGATGAAGAATCGTTGACAAATACAGTTACTCTTATTCCTAAAGTTATTGAAGAAGAAAGTTACTGGCCGGATGAAAATACATTTGTTAAATCTGCAAATGGAGGATATTCCTATAGTTTGGAAAAAATGAAAATGGTTTTTAGTGAAACGCAAGAATCTATTAATACTGAAAATCGACAAATCAAAAACTTAAATAAAGCAATTTTGTATATTCAATTACCTGATGAACCTCTAAAGAAAACAGTCGTAAAAAATGATGGCACAACAGAAACTAAAGACACATTTATTATCACTTATCTCAAGCCTACACTAATGAGTGCTAATTATTCTACGGGTAATGAATCTCTTATAGAAGAATCTAGAGAAATAAATGAAGAACATAATGGTATTGTTATTACGTTCAATTTGAAAGATGAATATCCTTACAGTTCAGTTGATCCAAATCAATCACTTAACTACTCTAGAAAAAGTAGCTATGCCTTACAATTAAATATTAGTATAGATAAGTATAACGACTACGGTTATTATCAATATTATGATATATCATCTAGTTATGATCGTTTTTTTGCTAGTAGATTGGTATTAAGTTCTGATATTCCAGATAAAACAACGGACTATTTTCAATTACCAATTGAACTTACAACTAATGAAAGATTATTGTCATTTAAGAGACTTCAAATAGAAAGTAATTTATATGCAAGTATGGATGATTTTAAAGATGTTACATTAACAAATGAAGAAGTTGATTTTAAAGTTACAGGAGAAAGTTATGAAAAAGTTTCTTACCTATTAAATAATGGTGGACCATTTCCAATATGGCTGAATTCTGGTCATCAATTTAATGGTGCTACTTTGAATGTTGAAATTACAGGAGACGCAAAAAATAGACTAAATATTTCTCGAAATTTATTATTACAAAAAGACTTCAGGTTAATAGAAAATAAATTTCGTAGTGCTCCTATAGAAAATCAAGAATCTGAGCAGCAAGTAAACGTTAAAAAAAGTGAAGAACCAACTCAACCAATAGACATCACGGTGCCAGATGAGCAAATTATTGAAGCCCCTGTCAAGGAAGTTGCCGAAGAAAATCCAATTAATGAAATAAATCAAGTCAATGATTCACCAATTGAAGAAATTGTTGAATCAGATAATGCAGTCACTGAACCAATAGAAGAAATCGAGTAGATAATACCTGAAGAAAAAATAAGTGATGAACAGATAAACGAATGAGTAAAATAAAATAAGTTCTTACCTTTAAAACAAATCTAAGAGCTTCATCTAAGAGAACTAGGAAACTAGTTCTCTTTTTTTTTGCCTTTTTTTAACTATCTCTTAATCAATGAAAATATATGCCGATTAATTATATAAGATAACAATTTTTTTAAAAGATTAATTTAAATGTTAAATTTAAAATGTAAGGGTTTTATATTAAATAAATAGAATTTTTATACAGTTTCTGATTAAAAAAAGTGACATTTATATCATAAAGTTGTATGTTTGTTGTATAGCGGTAGATTAAAATTGAATAATAGGAAGCGGTGTTTTTTATGAGAAATCCAAGTGTGCAAACTCGTATAAGCAAAAAGAACACAATCCACCTTCGTTTAAGTTTAGTTTTACTTTTTGGTTTGATTTTTATCTTACTAGGATACCTATTTCATCCTAGTTACGTCAAGGCAGTCAGTGTCTATCATACTTCTTTTCCATCAGAACAAGCAGCGAAGAAAGAAATTTTGGAGATTGTTTCTGATTCTGCTAACACTGAAAAAGAAATAGTAAAAGAAGCCGCTGCTTTGAAACAAGAAAAACGACAAGAAGTGACAATTTTAACCTATCAAGATTCTGTACAAAAAACGAATGCAAAAAAAGAACTCCATTATAAAGCTGAAACAACGAATGAAGGAGTAAGAATGAAACATTTTTACTATAATGTAACTTCGAATTCTGATACAACACTTTCTGAAAAATGGGATGTTAGCAAGAATAATTTTGATTTAGTGAGTGGTGTACTTACGATTCAGCTAACAATTGAAGAAGGATTAAGCGAAGATGCTATATTAACGCAATCAAAAGGCCTGATAGATTTATTAATGACCTATAATGCTGAAAAGGAAATCCAAGCTATTGAACTTGAGATTAAAAGTGGCAAAGAACAGTATTCATTTGACTCAGTAAAAGCTGATACATTAATAAATACTAAAATGTTTTACACGAATTAAACTAAAATGAAATCAATTCCGATTCTTTTATCCAAAAGAATCGGAATTTTTTTACTTTTTTTGATAAGAACCATTCACTGGTAACCGTTTTACCAAGAAAACTATGATACAATGGGACTAGACTATTAAACTAAGTGAGTCAAGTAATTAGAACAGTAAGTAACATTAAGTAGTTTTGGTTTGGTCAAGGGGGAATAAGCATGTCAGGATGGACAATAGTTGGTGTGATCGTAGCAATTATAGGTAGTATCGTTCTTTATTTATTTCTACAAAATACACAACTGCAACGAAAGCAAGTAGAAATAAAACTACCTTTCTCAGAGAAAAAGTTAAGTGGATCTAAAATTGTTCATTTAAGTGATTTACATTTTCCACGTCAAGGTGTTTCTATAAAAAAATTAACTGAAAAAGTCGCAAAAGAAAAACCAGATATGATTGCATTGACTGGAGATCTGATAGATGTACGAGGTGATTTTCCAGAAAAAGAATTGGAATCTTTTTGTAAGGCGCTAGTTGAGATCGCGCCAACTTTTGCGGTCACAGGAAATCATGATCTTGGTTCGGGTCATTTGCAAAAGTGGGAAACGGTTCTAACTTCTGCAGGAGTAAGAGTATTGATTGATGAAGCAGATTGGCTACCAATTGGAGACGATGGAATCGTAGTTATGGGTTTATCTGAGAAGGAAGATTTCGAGAATACACCAAAACCTATTTTGAGAGAGGTGACTATCGAAGAATCTCTACGCACGAAGCCTCGTATTTTATTGGCACACCATCCAGAAATGTTTGAAGAGTATCTAATGGATTTAACACGTGTTCCAGCACTTACGCTCAGTGGCCATGCTCATGGAGGGCAAATTCGTTTGCCTTTCTTAGGCGGCTTGTTTGCACCAGGTCAAGGGAAGTTACCTGCATTTACCAGCGGAATTTATTACGATCCCAATATGCCTGCTTATCGAATGATGGTTAGTCGAGGAATTGGTAATTCTACTTTTCCATTTCGGGTAAATAATCGACCTGAAATGGTCGTTATCCTCTTACACTAAAATAGGATTATAAATGACAAGTGTGATGTTCCACCAATAGTTAAGCTATCGGTGCAGCATCACATTTTGTCTTTTTTTGGTTTGTAAGTGTTTTCTTTTGAAGTTTAACCTACTGTTGTTTAAACTAAAGATAACACAAAGTTTAGGAGGCGGATAACTATGGTAGTAAGCTTATTAGACAGAATGGCGTTAAACAACGGGTACACGATTCCTGGAATTGGATTAGGAACTAGTGGGATGACAGGACAAGAAGCTGAAGATGCAGTTTTCTCAGCTATCATGAAAGGGTATCGATTAATTGATACAGCTTCACAATATGATAATGAAGAAGATGTTGGACGCGGAATCAACCGTGCAGTTAGTTCAGGCGTTTCTCGAGATGAAATTTTTCTTGTTACTAAAATTTGGAAAACAGATGCAGGATTTGATAATGCTATCCAATCCTTTGAAGCAAGTTTAAGTCGGTTAAACCAGCCTTATGTAGATTTATTGCTGATTCATTGGCCTGACAAAGACGATGCGGTAAACATAGATACATGGAGAGCGTTAGAAGATATCTATGAATCGGGCAGAGCAAGATCAATTGGTGTTTCTAATTTTAGCAGAGGAGACTTAGCTGAATTACTAAAAGAAGCAAAAGTACGTCCAGCGATTAATCAATTTGAAGTTTATCCAGGAAACCCAAATCAAGATTTAAATGATTATTGTGATTCTGAAAATATTGTCACAATGGCTTATAGCCCCTTGAAAAGAGGGAATGTCAGCAAAGAACGTCATTTAACAACGATTGGTGAAAAGTATGGTAAAACACCTTCACAAGTAGCTTTGCGATGGGATATTCAACGTGATGTAATTCCGATTCCTAAGTCTAGTAATAAAGACCGGATGCAGGAAAATATTGAAGTATTTGATTTTATGTTATCAGATGAAGATATGAATACAATCAATAATTTAGATAAACAAAATAGAGACCGCAATCCAAACGGAATGGTTCGTTCTGGAGATGTAAAAGGTCGAACAAGTCGTGAGAATAGACAGGGGCGCAGATAAAGGATACAAAAATAAAGGTCAAAAAATAAGAATCATTTAACTAAACCAGTGAACAAAAAGGCTTTACTAAGCATTTTTGTTCACTGGTTTTTTACAGAGGAAAAAATGACATTAACGAATATTGGAGTAGAAAGAAGAAGAAATCAATTGGTTAAATGCTTATTCTCATTTCAATTAAGTGGAAGAATATGGTATGATAAAATAAAAAAACGCTTGCACTTAACGTGTGAACGATTTATTAAGTGGGGTTGATAGGATGTTAAATTTAGGAATTATTGGAACAAATTGGATCACGAATCAATTTGTAGATGCAGCAATCGCAACGCAAGAGTATCAATTAGTCGGTGTGTATTCAAGATCGCTTGAAAAAGCCAAAGCTTTTGGCGAACCTTACCATGCAACTGTTTTTGAAACAAGTTTAGAAGCCTTCGCTACAAATTCAGATATTGATGTTGTGTATGTTGCCTCACCAAATAGCATGCACTATGAACAAGCTGTTACCCTAATGAAAGCCGGTAAACATGTTATTGTTGAAAAACCTATTTTCTCTAATCCACGCGAATGGACTGCGGCAATTAAAGTAGCTGAAGAAAATAATGTCTTTATTTTTGAAGCAGCTCGTCATGTTCACGAAGAAAACTTCAAAATTGTAAAAGAAGAAGTGAAATCGATTGAAAACCTACAAGGCGCAACTTTTGCTTATATGAAATATTCGTCTCGTTATGATGCTGTTTTAAATGGCGAAGAACCTAATATTTTCTCACTGAACTTTTCTGGTGGAGCTTTAGCTGATTTAGGAATTTATCCATTATATGCCGCTATCTCATGGTTTGGTGTGCCAGAAAGCAGCCATTATTTCTGTACAAAAATTGCTACAGGAGTCGATGGAAAAGGGACCATCATCTTACGCTACAAAGGGTTTGATGTAACCATATTAGCCGGTAAAATTGTTAATTCTTATTTGCCAGCTGAGATTTATGGATTAAATAAAACATTATCGATGGACAGTATCGAATCAATCACAACTATTGAAGTGATTGATCGTAAAACTAAATTGAAAGAAAGCATTGCTCAAAAAACATCTGAGAATCCAATGATGGATGAAGCTAAAGACTTTGCAGATGTGATCAATTTCCCAGATGACGTTACTAAACAAAAAGAATACAAAGAATGGTTGAATCTAAGCCAAGAAGTGAATCAAGTGATGACAGATTTACGTAAGGATGCCGGTATCGTTTTTGCGGCAGACGAAAAATAAAATAAAGTTAACTAAAAGGAAGCCCGAATCATTTATTCGAGTTCCCTTTTTAATTTGACGGAATAAAAAAATAACAGTAGAAAAGTTAGCTGAAACGGCATAATTTTGATATGATAGAGCTTGACAGCAACAGGTACGCAAAGAAACGAGGACTAAATGATGATAGAGAACAGTTTACCCGCATTTAAACAGCATTGGGAAGCATTAGCATATAAAGAACCTTCTGCTATTCAAGAAAAAGTTTATGAACCCCTAAAAACAGGAAAAGACGTGGTGGGTATCTCACCTACAGGAACTGGTAAAACAGTAGCCTATACACTTCCAACTTTAGAAAAAGTTGAACCAAAAGCGGGTGTCCAAGTAGTTATTTTGACACCTTCACAAGAACTATCGATTCAAGTGGGAGAAGTAGTCCAAGAGTGGGCAAGCCAACTAGGCTTAAACAGTCAGACCATTATTGGTGGAGCCAATTTAAATCGTCAGTTGGATAAATTGAAAGAAAAACCAGAAATTATTGTCGGTACTCCCGGTCGGATTTTTGAAATTTCTGAAACAAAAAAATTAAAATTGCATACAGTACAAACGGTTATTTTGGATGAAGCGGATCAATTATTGCAGCAAGAGCAATTGGCAACGGTAAGAAAATTAGTCAATAAAATGCCTGGGCAACGTCAAATGGGCTTCTTTTCAGCTACCAGCAATGAACTAATGCAAGATTTGGCAAAATGGTTTAATGTAGAACCGGAATGGATTGATGCAACAAAAGATGATCAGTCCAAAGGTAAAGTCCTTCATGCGTATATTGAAACGCCTACACGTAAACGGGTAGAGACGCTTAGAAGATTGACACATATGAAAGACTTTAGAGGGTTAGTTTTTGTAAATAATGTTGCCAACTTAACATTGGCTTTTGAGAAATTGAACTACGAAGGCATATCTGTAGCTGTTTTACACGGAGAAAAATACAAAACAGAGCGCAAACAAGCGTTGCAACAATTTCGTGATGGCAAAATCAAATTATTGTTAACGACGGATGTAGGTTCTAGAGGATTAGATATTCAAGACTTACCATACGTGATTCAGTATGATGTTCCACAAACGAAAGAAAGTTACATTCACCGTTCAGGTCGTACAGCACGAATGGGGAAGACCGGAACTGTTTTGACCTTGGTCAATGAACGTGAATTAAGAGAATTCAAAAAATTGATTTCTTCATTGGAAATCAAATTGAGCCAAGTCTATTTGTATGGTGGAGAAATTGTGGAAGAGCGCCCATTGACTGAAGAACAGCCAGAAACATCTGAAACAGTAAAAGCACCTGTTAAAGTGAAAAGGATTATTAAACCAACCGTTGAGGTAACTAAAAAAGAAATCATCGAACCAGTTAAGAAAAAGAAAAAACACCGCAAAAAAGTGGATAAAAATAAGGGTGCTCGCAGAAAAACAAAAAACAAAGAAGTCGAATAAAGCAAAAAAGCCTAGAAAAATACAGGAATGTATTTTTCTAGGCTTTTTTCAATGGATACTTTAAAAAGCAAGCTGAAACTTAACTTATTCTATAAACTATCACTAGGTATTTTCCAACCGGCATCTAGAAATTCTTGGGAAGTAACGGGGTAAAAAATAACTGATCCGTTAGCTGATTTTAAAACAAACAGACCGTCTTTTTCTACAAGTTCTAGTGTCAATAAGTAGGTTTCGTCTATGCCTTCTAGAATGGAATCAGGAGTATATAGTTCTAATGTTAGCATAAATCCCTCAATTGTATAACCAAGAATATCACTGCCACCTAAAGTTGTTCCCCATTCACCTGGAATAAAGGAATCATTCGTTATTGCAACAGTATATTTACCGATATCGGATTGAAAAGGAACGGATTCTTTTGAATCAAAAGTAGCCCAATACCCTTTGAAATCGTCAAATGTAATCACACCGTCATCTTCTTTTAGAGTGATTGATTCGAGTGGTGTGGCTACCGCAGGACTAGATTTGGAAGCAGCTTGGGCCTCTTTTTTCGGAGCAGAAGCACTATCCGCACTGTTACTATCTGTTGTACCACAGCCAGTAATAATCGATCCAGCAAAAAAAAGAGCAAGGATAAGAATAGAATATGCCCACATGGAATAATGGCCTGCCTTTAACTGGTTCATCAAACTCCCTCATTTCCAATTTAGTCAAACTCATTAGCATTAGTGTAACAAGATATAGTAAAGAAACAAAGGAATATGCTAATAGACAGTCTAACGAGGAAAAGGCATGTAACAAGAGTAGGTAAGCTTTTATTCGTATGATAGCACATCCTAAAATAAAGTGGAAGCGTTATTTATGCTTTAGTACTCAAGATAAGGGTAAAAAGTTGACACATGTTTTCATTTTGGTGAAAATAGGTATGTGAAGAAGATTCGGCTGTTGACTGAAGGACTGAATACAAAAGAGTGAGGATGAGGGAGCATGCTGAAGAACGGATTATTTATGATGACAATTGGATTTGTTGCCGTTATATTAGGACTCACAGGTCTAGATGAGCATCGCATATTCATTCTAGGAATTGGCATAATGTTGATTGTTTTAGGTTTTGTTTTATACAATAAAGGGGAAAAGAAAGAAGACTAACTGTTCAAAAGAAAAACCTAATGGAGGTAACGAAATGTTAGCAGAAATACAACGAGTGAATGATGAGACAGTTGCAGAGTTCCACCGTGATTTTCCATATCCTATACAGGAAGTATGGAAAATGTTAACGGATAATGACCACTTAGTAGAATGGTTTAGTGAACTTAAGATTCAAGAATTAGCTGAAGGTGGAAAATTGTTATTTGATATGGGTGATGGTTCCTTTGAAGAAATGACAATAACTGAAGTTAAGGTTCCGACAGTATGGGAATTTACGTGGGATGAAAATTTGATCCGGTTTAACTTAAGTGAAAATCCAGAAGGAACTCATTTAGTGTTGAAAGAATACATGAAAGAAGTAACCGAACATACAGCTCGAGACATCGCAGGGTGGCATGTTTGCTTGGATGTGATTGGTCTATTATTAGCCAATGAACCAATTGAAGATCGGCAAGAAGAATGGAATAAGGTCTATCCTCAATATAAGGAACAACTAACTAAATAAAATTATGAAGCCAATGAAATTGATTATCATTTCACTGGTTTCTTTTTGAGTGAAAGAACAGGAAACTACTTAACTTATTTAAGCTTGCGGTGTTCTACTTACCATTCTCCAGGGATTAATGCTAGCAAATGTCTTGTAAAGGTGTTCTACTCATCAATCTCCCCGAATGAATGCTAGCAAATATCTTCTAGAGGCGCTCTACTCACTATTCTTCCCGAATGAATGCTAGCAAATGTCTTGTAAAGGTGCGCTACTAGCCATTCTTCCCGAATTAAAGCTAGTAAATGTCTTCTAGACGGCTCCTATCCGCCATTTCAAACAAATGATTACTAACAAATATGAACTAGACAGTTTTTCTATAGCAGTTTGTTTAATATAGAAAACTTTTCGGTTACGAAAAGTATCCAATTGAATCACTATAGGCTGTTTTTTCAAAAAAGCAATAATCAAGTGTTCAGGAATAACAAGTACGGACTGTTTTTCTTTAGATGTATTCACTTAACTCACTATAATTTGAAAAGTTAATTCTAATCCACTTTGTCATTTTTATATCCATATATAGTTGTAAAATCGAATACGTCAAAAAAGTGATTGACAAGAAAAGTGTGTGAAGGATATAATACAGTCAAAGATGTATTAACTGCTTCATACACGTTTTTTTTATCTAATGTGTATTAGCCGATTAATACAGTCGCAAGAAAATGAAATCAAAATGGAGGCTGCTATGAACGTTAATTTTAATAAACGAGATCCGCTTTATGAACAAGTCGTTCGTCATTTTAAAGAAGAAATTGCAGCAGGAAAATTACTGCCTGGTCAAGAAATGCCGTCTAGACGGGAACTAGCAAGTCAATTGAAAATCAATCCGAACACAGCTCAGCGAGCGTATAAGGAAATGGAGGAACAAGGCTTGATTTATACAGAAAGCAATTCACCAAGTAAAGTTTCAGAAAATCAAAGTGTTTTGGGAGCCGTTCAAGATGAATTGTTGGGAGAAGCCGTTTCTTCTTTTGTGTCTGCGATTCGTCCGATTCAAGTACCGCTAGATAAAGTCATAGGGTTAATCAAAGAAAAATACGTTGATGAATCAGGAGGAGTAAAATGATTGAAGTAAAAGGGATCACAAAAAAATTTGGCCGAAAAAAAGTCTTGAAGGGAATTACGTTTACAGCTAATAAAGGCGAGATTACGTGTATAATCGGCATTAATGGCGTGGGTAAAACGACTATTTTAAATGGAATTATGAACTTAACTCCGATGAATAGTGGTGAGATCCTCATTGACGGTGAGAAGATAAATAAAAAAAGTTATGAAAAAATCACATTTATACCCGATGCAATGACGATGCTGCCTGGATTTAGAATTGAACAAGCCATGCAATTCATGCAAGATTTTTATCAATCATGGAATCAAGGGCGTGCTGACGAATTACTAGGCTTTTTCAAATTAACAAAAGAGGATAAAATATCTACACTTTCTAAAGGAAATACGGCAAAAGTGAGCTTGATGTTAGGTTTGGCTTTAGATGTTGATTATTTATTAATGGATGAACCTTTTTCTGGAATTGATATTTTTAGCCGCGAACAGATTGCCAATGTGTTTACAAGTCACTTGATTGAAGATCGTGGAGTTATCATAACGACACACGAAATTAATGATATTGAGCATTTGATTGATAAAGTTGTGTTAATTGATGAAGGTATGGTATTGAGAGAATTTAATGCAGAACAAGTCCGAGAAGAAGAAGGAAAGTCTGTTGTTGATGTTATGAGAGAGGTGTTTCAGCAATGAAAAACTATTTGAAATTAGTAAATTTTGAATTTAACCGTTGTGTAAAACTGTATTTTTCTTTAATTGGGTTGACTATTGTGTCACAGCTTATTGCAGTTTTTGTAGAGTCAAGAAATTACATAAATCAAATGAATGAAGCGGTCTATCAAAATAAGATACCAAAAGCTCAGTTTTTAAGTGAAACAGGTGAAATGAGTATGTTTTGGGTAGCAAATAGTAGTTGGTTTCTATTACCTATTATTATCAGCGTCACAGCTGTGTTGTTCTATAGTTTCTATATCTGGTACGTTGAGTGGATGGGCAAAAATACGTTTATTTATCGATTATTGATGTTGCCAACGACTCGTATAACTGTTTTTTGGTCTAAGTTAACAACAATAGCTTTGATGATTTTTGGATTGGTTTCCATTCAACTCATTTTATTGCTTGTTGAAAGTCAATTATTAAAGTTATTAGTTTCAAGTGATATTCGACTGGATCTATCTCTTCAACAAATAAGTGAAGCAACCTATTATTTATCTCTTTTTATACCACAATCTTTTCTTTCTTTTATCGTTTATTATGGTACTGGATTTGTGTTCCTCTTCTTAGGATTCACAACTATACTGTTTGAAAGAAGTTTCCGTTTTAAAGGGATAATAATGGGAATAGGGTTTAGTATTGTTTTATTTCTTGTGTTTTTATCACCTATTATTGTTGATACGGTATTAGGTTCTAATTGGTTTTACCCAGTTGAACTGCTGATTGCAGAAGTTATTGCAGGACTACTTGTAATTGCATTAAGCAGCTGGATGAGTCATTACTTATTGAATAAAAAAATAACGGTCTAAAGAGGAGGCGAAGAATATGAAACGTTATGGAAAATTAGTCATCATAGTAGGGTTAGCGATTCTTTCAATTGGCATTTATTATATTCAACCTATTTTTACAGCAGAGAAAAGACCAGAATTTACAGTCTCAGCAAAAAGTGGCGATAAAACATTAATAGAGAATATGTCCCTAGAAGGGTATTACTATGAAAATAATTTTTACGGAATGGGAACAGAAGTAGAAATTGCGAAAGAGGGTACAACTTATTACTATCCAACTCAGCCTTATCTGAATCAGCTACAAGATAGTGTAAGCGGCAATGAAAAAATGATTCAGTTGCAAAAAGATTACCGAAGCTTTATGCGTGGAAAAGAACCTTATTTAGTCAACTATTTTGAAGATGATTCTATATTAGCCTATGCAGAGATAACGTTGGATTCTTTATCTGCTGTCACTGAAGATTCGGAATTTCTCATTGAAGTATTGGATAAAAAGACTAATGACGTGCTTTCTTTTTCAGTAGATTTCCCCAAAGCAACGGACTATGCTTCTGTGTATGTTGAAGACGTTCAAGTTGCCAATAATAAATTAATGGTGGTAACAAATGGTTACTCAATAAATAGCGAAAATGGGCAAGATGAACAGCATTTGTATTCAATCGATTTACCAAATGAAAAAATTGAAAAAGATGAAAAAATTCAATTAGATCTAATAGATGCAAAAGGCAAACAAATTCAATATGTTGAATTAATGAATACAGGAAATGACATCTATTCTTCAAAAACTTTGGTTTATCGTGTAACGCTTGATGTTCCACAGGCAGAAATGGAAGTATATGATGAAAATGAAATGATAACTCAATCTGTATTTGGTTTAATTGGTGTAAACATAGAAACAGGAGAACAGTTTTTAATAGATGTTTCAGATGAATTAGGTAATCCAGCTTTAGGAAATAGGATAGCCATGGAAAATTCGACTTTGTATTTTTATAAAATGAATGACACAACATTATCTATTTACTCTTATTCCTTAGAGCAAAAAGAACTAGTAGAGGTTGAATCGGTTGAATTATCGGCTGAACAATTAAAAGCATTAAAAACGGAAGTCGCTGTGCAAGTGAATGATGGAATTATTTTCTTTGTAGAAAGTTCCAAGGTAAAAGATAAAGCTATGCAAATTATGGCAATTGACACTAATTCTGGGGAGCTTGTTTTTGAAGGAGCAATCGAGGGGGAAGTTAATCAATCAGCTAAAAGAGATGAATTATATCTAAGTAAAGTTTTATTTCAACAGTAGGGTAGTAGAAGACAGTAAAAAAAGAAGAACGACATTCTTTCCATGTTTAAAATGGAAGGAATGTTATTCTTCTTTTTTATTACTTTTATTCTTTTGCCAACATTTTAGACTGCACCAATGTATGATGATCCTAGAGAGATTTGAACTCCCGACCTAACGTTTAGGAAACGTTTGCTCTATCCACCTGAGCTATAGGACCGTGTGAACACAGGCTCTATTTTCTCACAGTTTAAAATAAATGTCTAGGTTTAAATAAAAGTATAAATTTATTTCAATCTAGTCATTTTCAATTACAAGATCGGATAGTGGCAATTTAAAAACACTACGGTCTAAAACAAAAATATCCGTCAATTGTTGTGCTATCTCAATAGTAGAAGAAGCGTAGTTCATTTCATCCCATTCAACTAAGTAACCATAAATTCCATTAGCAATATAGGCGCCAAGAAGATTTTGTGATTTTAGAGAATATTGAGCAGTTAGGAAAAAATTATTGATCAAAAATTGTTTTAAAACAGCAGAAAAATGCAATTGGAAGTTTAAAAAACCGACAGAGTGAATGGCTAAATGAAAAAAATTACGGCGTTCAGAGATAAAAATAAAGAGGGCATCTGATAAAGGTTCGGTTTTTAATTTAGAATAACAAATACCTTGATAGTTATCATTCAACATGATCGTTAGATGCTCTAAAAAGTGATCTTGTATTTCTGTTAAAATATCTTCTTTATATGCATAGTGCTTGTAAAATGTCCCTCTATTAACACCAGCTTTATTGACAATTTCAGTAATCGAAATTGTTTTAAAATCGCGTTCATTTAATAAGGTAATGAACGTTTCAGATATAGCCTTTTTACTACGCATAATGCGAATATCGACAACTTCTTTTTGTGACATAAAATTTCCTCCTGAAATTAGGGTAATACTTAGTTATCTACGCATGAAAATTGATTTTTAAATAGTAGTATATACAAGTATTAGTATACAGTAAAACAAGTTAGAAAAGACAAATCAGTAGAATTAATAAGTGAACAATTGGTGACATATCAGCAATTTGTCACCAATTGTTCAAAAATATCCTAATGAAAATAGCGACATAGTGCCTAAACAAGAATTTAAACGATTCAAAAGAAGACGTTTGTTAAACGGATAAAAAAAAGTACATAAAAATAAAAAAACATATGCTATAATAAGTTCGACTAAACAAATCGTTTATTATTTTGAGGAGTGAGAAGTTAAAGATGGGTATAAGGGATCTAGTAAAAAAATGGATTGGAAATCACAATAGTGAAGTAGGTTCAACAGATGTTGCAGTTTTAGAAAGAATTGAAAACGTTTTTTTAACTACTGAAGAAGAAGTGAGTCAACCAATAAACTATGAAGTTTACTACAACATGATCGAACAAAAAGTCGAATTGACCAGTACCGTTTTATCGTCTCAATATGATGGAGCATTAGCTAGTGATGTCGTAAAAGTAGAAATAGATGGGATTCCAGTTTTTATTGAACGGAATGAGTTGGAATTTAAAGCTCATCAACTGCCATTAATGCGTTATGTAGGGGAAAAAATTCAGTTTCAACTAATCAACATAAATGAGAAAGAAGGTTGGATGCTAGGATCAGCAAAAAAAATAAAAGAAAAAGAATTTGATTTACTACATAAAGAATTAAAAGAGGGGAAAATATTCGAAGCTGAATTAACCAAGAACTTGCGTTATGGAGCTTACTTTTTAATTGGAAATACCTCTGTTCAAATGCTGAATAAAGATTTCGCTGAAGACCATACTACGATTAGCGATATCTTAACTATAGGGGATACAATCAAAGTACGGTTTAATCGAATTACTGAAAATAAAAACTTGAGAGTAGAACCTATTGTAAAATATAAAAGTGAAGCTTCCGTTTCTTTGGAGGATATGGAAGCCAATCAAGTTGTGCTAGGAACTGTGAGAAGTATTAAAAAATGGGGTATCTTTGTAAGGATTGCACCGAATTTAGATGCACTGTGCTCTATTCCAATGCATATAGAAATAAGAGAAGGCGATATAGTTTCTTTCAGAATCACACAAGTCTTAAAAGAAGATAAACGGGTAAGAGGAAAAATTGTTCGTTTGGTAAAAAAAGAGTAACTAATAGAGCAGTATAGATACACAAAAACGACTAGGCAATTGCCTAGTCGTTTTTGTGTATCTATAGGTTAACTAATACATTAAGCCCAGTCGCCATTACGGAAAACGGGAACAGTGCTACCATCTTTGCGAATACCATCGACATCCATTTTGTCAGAACCAATCATGAAGTCAACATGAATCGTTGAACGATTCAAGCCGGCAGCTTTTAATTCTTCTTCTGACATTTCTGTCCCACCAATCAAACTAAAGGCGTAAGCAGAGCCTAAAGCCAAATGGTTTGAGGCATTTTCATCGAATAAAGTATTGAAAAATACGATACCGGATTGAGAAATAGGAGAAGGATCAGGAACTAAAGCTACTTCACCTAAGCGTGCAGAACCTTCGTCTGTCGCAACTAAATTTTTCAAAACCTCTTCGCCTTGTTCAGCAGTAACATTTACCACTTTACCGTCTTTAAAGGTAAACTCCATGTTTAAGATTGTATTACCAGCATAGCTTAATGGCTTAGTGCTGCGAACTACGCCGTCAACGCGATTAGCGTCAGGAGCAGTGAAGACTTCTTCAGTTGGCATATTTGCCATGAAACGTTCGCCACGAACGTTATCACTACCGGCACCTTCCCAGCGATGACCTTCAGGTAAACCAACCGTTAAATCAGTACCAGGAGCGGTGTAGTGCAAGGCAACAAATTGTTCTTTGTTTAATTCATCAGCTTTTTCATTTAATGTGATATCCTTTTTAGCCCAAGATGCAACAGGATCAGCGTCATAAAGACTAACTGCTTTAAAGATAGCGTCCCATAATGCATCCACTTGTTCTTCTTCAGTTGGTAGATCAGGGAAGACTTTAGCTGCCCATTTAGCACCAGCAGCTGCAGCAACTGTCCAACTCACTTTATTGGCTTGAGTTGCTTTGCGTTGTTCACTTAATGCTTTTCCAGCTGCAGATTGATAAGCAGCGATTTTATCACTATCTACACCAGATAATGCATCTGGATCTGAAGAACGAACGCTGATACGACTAGCTCCCTTAGCAATTTGATCTAATGATTCATCAATTTTATATTGTGGAATAGCAGTTAAACGATCTTGAGGCGTTCCGATAAACTGTTCGCGGTTCACGATATCATCTGCCCATTTCACAATAACTTCTGTAGCGCCTAAAGCATAAGCTTCTTTTGTAATTAAACGAGCCAAGGGTGCTTGGTCTACATCGATTTGCAAGACGACCGTGTGCCCTTCTGTTACATTTATACCCGATTTAACGAGCAAATGAGCATATTTTTGTAAATTTTCTTCAAAGTTTGGCAATACCATATTTTTTCCTCCTAAGATACGAAATGAGGTTGGAACAAAAGGAACTAAAAGCAATCAAATATTCTTCTAGTTAGTCCGGTTTCAAACTCTTACTAGATAATAATAGCATACGAAAGAAAGAGAAACAATTTCACGAAAAAATTTTTTGGAATGGAAACCAAAAAATAGTTTGACAATAGATAACAGTCGTGTCTCAATCCGTTTTTTTAAGTAAAGAAATAACTAGACCAATTTGATAGACCAAACGTATACTGCACAAGTGTTTGTTTTTGCAGTACAAAAGAGTTCTCTTTTAATCACAATAGTGATAGAATAAATTAAGGGTTATTGGAGAAAGAATCCGAACAAAACAGGTACAGTATTGTTTTTTAAACACAAATCTTAAAATAATGCTGTTTTTCACTGAACTCAATTTCTAGATGACGTTGGTCAGTTAGTTGTAAAAGAGAAGTCAAAAACTGTTGGTTGTAGATGACGAAACATTCGGAAATAGTTTATAATGTCTCCTAATTACTGGTAAATGATGCAAAAGAGGTGAACTGAGATGGCTAGAAAAAAAACAATTTTAAAATCACAAATTCTTGAAACAGCCTATCAAGTTGTTAAAACAGAAGGATTCGAAGGTTTTACGGCACGCAACATTGCTAAAAAAATGGATTGCTCAACGCAACCGATCTATTTAGAATTTAAAAACATGGATGATTTAAAACAAGAACTCGTTGTGAAAATTAAAAATTATATCGATGAGAACATTTATACAAATGAGCGCACAGAAGATCCATTGCTCAATATGTGTTTGAACTATGTTTATTTTGCAAAAGAGGAACCTGTTTTTTTCAAAGCACTTTTCTTTGAATCACAATTGGATACGGATCAAATGCATGCCATTTCATTGGATATGATGATGGAAGTCTTTAAACAAAATGAAGGAACAAAAGACTTGTCTAAAGCTGAAAAAATGAAACTATTTAAAAATATTTGGATTACAGTCCATGGCACAGCTGTTTTAATTGCACAAGGCTTCTTGAAGTTCCACGAAAAAGACGTAACCGATTATATCAATCAAGTATTAGTACAACATGTTCCAAATTATAAAGCATAAAAAAACTTCCTCGTCATAATGGCGAGGAAGTTTTTTATGCTAGAGATTCTGTTTTTTCCACTAATGCTTTAGCAAAAGCTTTTAGATTTTCAATATCTTCTTCGTTAGCATCTAAGTCAACTTTGACACTTTCAGCACCTTCTACCGCACCGATAGAAGCTAACTTATCGGAAAAATCGTCTACTGATTGGCAAAATTTGTCATAAAAATGATCTCCCGATCCGAAAGTACCAAAAACTTTTCCTGTTAGATCAACTTCACTCAGTTCTTCATAGAAATCCACGAACTCATCTGGTAAATTCGCATCATTTCCATAAGTGTAGGTACCGATGATGCAGATATCAACATCCAATAAATCTTCCGGTTCAACTTGCATGCATTCTACTGTTTCAACATCCACACCTAAATCTTTTAACGCTTCGTCTACAATATCTGCGCACTCGGCTGTGTTACCCGTTAAACTTGCAAAGACAATCAAAGCTTTGGTCATTTATCTATCATCCTTTTCTACACGTGTGTAATTTCCTTAACAGAGTATACCAAAGGTAAGGTAAGTTCTGCAATAAAAGAAACGACTGCATTTATTAAAGAGCGGATTAATTACGCGTTAATTTTTCGTAAAGAGACACTGTTTCGCTATAAAAACGGTCAAGTGAAAATTGAGTAGAAGCCAATTGATAGAGCCGCTCGCCTTTAGATTTTAATGTGTGATTTTCCCACTCAGCATAGGCCTCATTTAGAGCTGTTGTCAACGACTCAATAGAATCAGGTGGGACACACCAACCATAACTTTCATCTGGTACTAAGAGAGCAACGTCACCGACATCTGTAGCAATAAAAGGCACTTTTTGGTTCGCTGATTCAAGAAGAACCATTGGAAAACCCTCATTGGAAGAGGCTAAGACTGTAAGATCCGAGTTAGCAATGGTATTTTCTACTTGTGGTTTGTTTAAAAAGCCTAAAAAATGAACATTTTCTTGCATACTTAACTGTTGGACTTTTTTTTCAAGAGAGACTTTTAATTCTCCATCCCCAACTAAATTTAACGAAAAATTAGTGAAGTTAGCAGCGTGTAGACTGTCTATTAGTCGTTCATGCCCCTTGATTGGATGCAAGCGAGCAACGCAAGTCAAAGTGAACCTATCATTCGTCATTGGCGTTTTGCTTGTATTCGAATTGAATTGAATCCCATTATAAATAATCGTTAGTTTGTTTTTTTTGATGCCTAGTTTAAGCAAGGGGTCCATTAAACTGTCGGTTACTACAATCAGGTGATCTGCTTTTTTTAAACTAGCTAGATTAAATTTAGTAAATAACGTTCCTTTAATGCCTCTGTTCATAAAATCAAGCGTAGGATCGCTATGTACCGTGATAAGCCACTGTGCAGCAACTTTTTTATGAATCGTAGAAAAAATAAAGTTCGCACGCGCGCCATGGGTATGCACGATGTCAAAAGACCGGTTATTAATAAATTGAGTCAAACGTTTCAAAATAGATAAATCATAGCGGGATTGTTGCTCAAGAACGTGTACAACGATCCCAAGCTTTTTAGCTTCATCCGCAATAATGCCATTTTCTAGAACAAGCAGCTCAGCCGTAGTTGGATCAAATTGAGAAAGCAGGGAAAGAATGTGGTTTTTTCCGCCACCGTCTTCTAAGCCTGCATTGATGTGTAGTATTTTCATAGTTGTCTAACCTCATTTGTATCGATTTTTATTGAAAATTTTGCAAAAAAAACTGAACAGATTTGTTCAGCTTTTTTCGGACTATTTTTTGAAAAATTGTTTCTTTTCATTTCTTACTTCGCGTAAGAAGTGAGGCAAGGCCATCATCCGTTTCAATCGATAGGGTTGTTTAATTAAACGATACAACCACTCCATATTCAATTGAATAAAGAATTTTGGAGCACGTTTTGATTTTCCAGAAAGAACATCAAAGCTGCCACCTACGCCCATTAGTAACCCTTTTGAGGCAGTAGTCATATAGTGCTGGATCCATTGCTCTTGCCTTGGGTAACCCAAGGCAACAAAGACCATGTCTGGTTGCGTTGCTTGAACGGATTTAATAATCGAAGCATCCGAAAAATCAAAGTAGCCATTTCTGGCACCGACTAGATTGATAGCAGGGTAGCGTTCACGCACGGTTTTAACAGTATTTTGTAAAACCTCTTCTTGTGCACCTAACAAGTAAACCCGGTTGCTTTGTTTATTGGCTTCTTCAAGCAATGCCAACATCAAATCATATCCTGCAACACGTTCTACAATTGGGGTTCCTAATATTTTTGAACCTTTTATAATGCCGATTCCGTCAGCAATAACGTAGTCCGCTTCTTTCATTAAAGACATATAAGCAGGATCTTTTTTTGCATACATCACAATTTCTGGATTAGCGGTCACCACAAAAGATTTTTGTTTGTGATTGACCCGATCCATTAACTCTTCGAGGAAAGTTTCTTTTGTTTTATTGTCAAAAGAAACTCCTAATACAGATACTTTTTTATGCTCCATAATCGCCAACCATCCTTAAACCCTTTTACTAATATAGACATTTTAACTATCATACCATTGAACTAGAGGAGAGATAAAGCAAAGCTTTCTTATTTTTTTATTAAATAGAATTATTTTGAGTTCATCAAGAAAACTTTAGGCACTTTTGAATGGAACCGAACCAGTTCTCCACTAGTAGGGTGAATCAAAGCTAATGTAGTGGCATGCAAACCTAATCGTTTTAAAGGATTAGAAGTTGCACCATATTTCTTATCTCCTGCAACGGGGTGACCAAGTGTTTCCATATGAACCCGAATTTGGTTTTTACGTCCCGTTTCCAAACGTGCTTCCAATAATGTGAAGTCATCATTGTTCCGTATTTTTTTGTAGTGGGTAAGGGCTAATTTTCCGCCATTATCATAAGTAGCGGAATGAACTTTCATCGCTTTGCTTTCGGTTAACCACGTTTTAATGGTGCCTTCATCTTCAGAAACGATGCCTTCGACTAAAACAGTATAGATCCGTTCTTTAACGATGTCTTTCCAGTTTTCTTGCATCTCTTGTTTGACCTGTTCTGTTTTTGCAAAAACCATCACACCTGAAGTATCACGGTCTAAGCGATGAACCACATATATGCGGTTGTTGTGATTCTCTTGTTTGACATAGTTGATCAATTGACGGTGTGCTGTTAATTCTTGCGCAAATTTAGCGGCAATGGACAATAAACCGGCCTCTTTATCGATAACGATAATCGCATCATCTTCATAAAGAATCGTCATTCCAACTAAAGCGGTCTCCTTGATTGCTGCTTTATTGGATTGAATCGCGACAACTTGATTAGGAAGCAGTGGGTGATTGTGTTTTTTTATTACTTTTCCATCCACAGTCACTTGGCCTCTAGTTAAAATCGATTTAACTGAATTTCGACTTGTATGACTCATAATGCTTAATAAAAATGGCAGTAATTCCATTGGTTCAGTTACCGTATATAGCTGATTATTGGTATTTTTTTTAGGGGTATAGGTTGTTTTTTTACTCATTAAAAACCACTCGCTCTCATTAATTGTTCTATAGTAAAGTATAACGGAAAACGGGATAAAAATAACCCTAAAGTAAGAATTTTTCAAATAGAAAGCCTTTTAAAGACTAATTCACGCTAAAATTAAGATGTGAAACCATTTATTTATGAGAGAAAAGGCCTATATTTTAATCAACCAGAAGAATGGTTCACAATTTCAAGAAATAAGCTTATAATGAATAGAAGAGTAAAAACAAACTCGTATGAATGACTAAATAGAAAAGAGGAACGAAATTGATTACACTAAAATCACAACGTGAAATTGATGCAATGGATGAATCCGGAACATTACTGGCAAATGCACATATTGCCTTGAGAGAGATTATTAAACCTGGTATTACGAGCTGGGAAATCAATGAATTTATGCACAACTATATTGAAGAGCATGGTGGAATTGCTGAACAAATTGGTTTTGAAGGCTATGAATATGCAACATGTGTCAGCGTTAATGACGAAATTTGTCATGGATTTCCTAATAAAAAAGAAGTATTGAAGAACGGCGACTTGATTAAAGTTGATACGGTTGTTAATTTAAAAGGCGCAATGTCAGATTCTTGCTGGAGCTATATCGTCGGTGAAGGATCTCCTGAAACGGAAAAATTGATGGAAGTAACAAAAAAAGCTCTTTACTTAGGTATTGAGCAAGCACAAGTTGGAAATCGTATTGGCGATATCGGACATGCTATCCAAACGTACGTTGAAGCAGAAGGGTTTTCTGTGGTTCGCGAATTTGTTGGACATGGAATCGGACCCACTATGCATGAAGCACCATCTGTACCACATTATGGGGAAGCCGGAAAAGGTCTGCGCTTAAAAGAAGGTATGGTGATCACGATTGAACCTATGGTCAATACTGGAACATGGAAGTCTAAAATGGATGACAACGGTTGGACTGCCCGCACTAAAGACGGTGGATTAAGTTGTCAGTTTGAACACACATTAGCAATCACAAAAGATGGTCCAAAAATTTTGACTGCACAAAAAGATTAATTATTAGATTTTAGAAAACGAAGTAATCCCCAAATAGAATTGTGGGATTACTTCGTTTTCTTGTTTCTTTTGATGGTATACTAATAGTGAGGAAATAAAACAGTTAAAAGGGGATAAGAAAATAATGAAAGAAAGGGTACTATATGCGGATATTCTTCGTGTAGCAGCTACATTTTTAGTGATTACGATTCACATTGTCTCACGCGATTTTGAATTATACGCCATCGATTCGTACCAGTGGCAAGTATTAAATATTTACGACAGCTTTGCTCGGATGAGTGTGCCAATTTTCTTCATGCTGAGTGGAATCTTTTTTTTAGACCCAAATCGAGCGTTTTCGATTAAAAAACTGTATCAAAAGAATATATTTCGCTTAGTAACAACGTTTATCTTTTGGTCAGCAATGTATGCAGTTTTTTTTACTTGGAATGAGTATCGAACGTTTAATGCAGAAGTGTGGGACGTGATCGTTGAAGCATTTAAAGAAGGGCATTTTCATTTATGGTTTCTTTTTCGGATGATTGAGATTTACGTCATGATTCCTTTTTTAAGAAAAATTGCAGAAGAGAAAAAGATTATTCTCTACCTAATCGCATTTTGCTGGTATATCGGTATTATTTTGCCTTCTTATTATGAATTTCCTGTTAGTTCGACAGTTACCTTTGCTGAAAGAGGCATCAATTTAGACATTACGTTTGGGTATGTTGGTTATTTCTTTGCTGGCTATTACCTGGCTCATTATAACTTGAAAAAGTGGATAAAAACTGCGATTTACCTTCTAGGAGTGGCCGGGTTGATTAGTACGATTGTAGTAACCAGTATAGAGTCGCTAAAAAAAGGGGAACATTATGATCTGCCATATCAGTATTTAACACCAAATGTCTTTTTTATGAGTGCTGCTGTTTTTTTATTAGCGAAAGAAAAATTGCATTCTAAGAGTGTTTCTGTCTTGTTTAGACATATTCTTACAGAATTTTCAACCTACTCATTTGGAATCTATTTAATTCATGTATTGCTGATTTTTCTTGTATGGAAAACGGGAGTAACCACACTGTTTATGACTCCGATTTTATCGGTGCCAATTTTGACTATTATAATTTTTTGTATCAGCTACATTTGTGTAAAAGGTATGTCAAAGGTGCCGCTTATAAAACGATTTATATGATAAGTTTTTTTTATAAAAAGATTTTTTTTGTTTTATTTTATTCAATCAAGTGGGTATAATGAGGTTTGGTTTCGAAAAAGGGGTTTAAAGATGTTGGCAAATAGTCTGTTAAGTAAGTTAGAATTAAAGAAAGAAGAAACAGTAAAGGTAGTAAAAAAGTTTAGTGTCATTCTCATTCAAAAATATCGGGAAGCTGAAGTGTGGAATTCAGGAGCTATTATTAGTTATTATTTTTTATTATCCATTTTCCCTGTGATGGTTGTAGTAAGTAATGTACTACCTTACTTGCGCTTAGACGCCGCAGAACTGTTGCCTTATATCGAAAATGCTGTTCCAACTTACTTTTTTAATCAATTAGAAAACTTGTTGATGAATTGGTTTAGTAAAAGCAGTGGGGGCATTTTATCCATTGCTGTAGTTGGAGCACTTTGGTCATCCAGTCGAGGAATGAATGCGATGCAAGTAAGTATGAATAAAGCTTATGGTGTAGAGTCTCGAAGAAACATAGTGATTATTCGCTTATTTTCATTAATTTTAACGACACTATTGATTGTATGTATTATGATACTGGTTATTGTTTTTGGATTTGGACAATTGATATTGGAATACATTACTCCAGTGTTCGAATTGCCTTTAATGATCAGCGAGACGTTTCAAAGTCTGAGGTGGCCCGTAACGATGAGTGTGCTCTTTGTTATTTTTTGCATGTTGTATTACTTTGTTCCACATGCAAAAGTAACCTTAAAAAGTGTTCTTCCTGGAGCAGCCATTTCAACTATTGGGTGGATGTTGGTTTCCCAAGTATTTGCTATTTATGTGGAATATTTTGCTTTTGGTGCAAAAACGTATGGAACGATTGGAACATTCATGATCATGTTGATCTGGCTACAAGTTATTGGGTCATTGATGACCGCAGGCGCAGTTATTAATGCATCAATTGAAGTTTATCAAAATGGGTCCATTAATGAGCCAACACCATTTCGTACAAGAAAATACATTCGTTCTAAAATAAAAGTTTTTTCTAATAAAAAATATCGCATAAAAAAATAATTTCTGGTTAACTGTTGAAAAACACTCTTTCATGGAAGAGTGTTTTTTTTCTTATACCACTTTATGCTATTATTTCAAGCAGAGCAATTACAAGAAAGAGTAGAGTCATTTTTTTGTGTGACTTGTTCATAGAAAGACATTTCTTGTAAAAGTGACTGCTCGTTATAATAGTAGAATTAAAAAAACATTCCCCTATCTAACGAAATAAATCATCAGATAGGGGAATGAATTTGTTTAACTAATGGGTTTATTCAACGTTTAGTTCTTCGTATCCGTTTGGATTCATTTCTTGCCATTTCCAGGAATCACGACACATATCTTCTAGTGTGTGTTCAGCTTTCCAGCCAAGTTCTGTACCAGCTTTTGAAGCATCTGAATAGCAAGTAGCGATGTCTCCAGGACGTCTGTCTATAATCGCATATGGCACTTTTTTCCCTGTAGCCTTTTCGAAATTCGTTACGACATCTAATACGCTGTAACCAATGCCGGTTCCAAGGTTGTAAGCTTCGATTCCTTCAGTAGAAAGGACTTTCTCAACAGCTTTTAAGTGGCCTTTAGCTAAATCAACCACATGGATGTAATCGCGCACGCCTGTGCCATCTGCAGTATCATAGTCGCCACCGAATACACTTAATTGATCCCGTTTACCTACAGCAACTTGTGTGATGTAAGGCATTAAGTTATTTGGAATACCAGTTGGATCTTCACCAATTCGTCCGCTCTCGTGAGCTCCAATAGGATTGAAGTAACGAAGTAAAGCAATACTCCAAGAAGGATCCGAAACATAAACATCTTGTAAGATTTGTTCAATCATCATTTTAGTCGTGCCATATGGATTTGTTGTGCTTAAAGGCAAGTCTTCAGTTAACGGAGAAACGTTGTTCATCCCGTAAACTGTTGCAGAAGAACTGAAAACCATTTTTTTAACATTGTAAGTTTCCATTAACTCAGCCAAAACAAAGGTACTAGTTAAGTTATTGTGGTAATATTTTAGCGGTTCGCTAACAGATTCACCTACAGCTTTGTAACCAGCAAAGTGGATGACAGCTTCAATATCATGAAGTTTGAAAACCGCTTCTAAATCTGTTTTGTTTAATACGTCAACTTCATAAAAAGAGAACGATTTCTCAGTAATTTCTTTAATTCGATTTAACACTTCAGGCTTGCTGTTTGAAAAATTATCTACGATGACAACCTCATGTCCAGCATTCAATAATTCTACAGTTGTATGGCTGCCGATATAACCAGCACCACCAGTTACTAAAATGGCCATAATATCCCTCTTTTTTTTCGAATTTTGATTTTAATAGTTCTACCCAACAAGATTAAGTCTACTCATTTAACGAAAATAAGTCAACGCAAAGCAAATTAAAATTTGGTAAAGTTTACAATGAAAATAGAGAACAGACTTTAGAAAACTGTAATGTTTCAGTTAATTGATTATGCTATAATAGGCAAGTCATTGTGTCAGTAAAGTGAAAGGGGTATAAATGATGAAGAAAGTATCAATTATTATGCCTATATATAATGTTGCAGAACAATTGGAAAAAGCGATTCAATGCGCGCTAAACCAAACGTATAAAAATAGTGAAATTATTTTAGTGAATGATGGGTCAACCGATGCGTCTGGAGAAATATGCGACCGATATCAGTTAAAAGATCCACGTATAAGTGTCATTCATCAAAAAAATGCCGGTTCAGGTTTTGCTAGAAATGCCGGATTGGATAGAGCGACTGGTGAGTACATCTATTTTGCGGATCCAGATGATTATTTTGAATCCAATTTAATTGAAGAAACCGTTACAAAAGCAATAGAATCAAATGCTGATGTTGTAGTCTGTGGGTACTATAATGAAAAAGTAGACAAAGAAGGCAATATTACGACACTAGAAAAAAATTCTGAGTTAGATGGACTTTTAACAAAAGAAGCCTTTAGAAATCAATTTAGAAAACACTATTCTTTATCTCCTTATGCTTTATGGAATAAATTATACAAACACGATTTTTTGAAGCAACACAACTGCCGCTTTACCAATCAAAAAGTTGGACAAGATGCTTTATTTAATCAACAAGTAGGCATGAATGTCCAAACTATTTATTACCATCAAAAAGCCTATTATCATTATGTCTTTCGAGAAGGTTCGGCTGTGAATCGCTACCGTAAAGAACGCTTTTTTTGTGAATACACAATTGCCAGTCATTTTGAAGAGTGGATGGTGCATTGGGGCAAGGAAAAAGAGTATCGTGACTTAGTAAATCAACAATATTGGGGAGCGTTATACTTAGAATTAAGTAACCTATCTTGGGAGGATTGCCCATTAACCGGAACTGAAAAAGTAGAACGAATCGAAGAGTTAATGGATGATTCGAAAATTAACCAAGCCATTTCCGAAATAGAAACTGAAAAAGAGAAGAACTCGTTTGTTAAAATATTAATTCTACTGTTGAGAAATGAAAAATATTCTGGTGCACTAAAAGTGATGCAGTTGAGAGTAACAGTAGGAAAGAAATTTCAGAAGAGCTTTAACGTGATTAAAAAGAGGTTTGGTTAATCAATGTTTTTATCTAAATTGTTTATTAAAATAAATTTTACATTAGCTTGATATTTTTTTTTGAAATAGTATTGTTACCTTTTGTAAAGATTTTCTAATAAGGGTTGTTACACAATCTAGTAGTTAAAAATGTTATAAAAAGAATAAATAGGAAAATATTTACTTAAATATTTAAGTAAAGAGTTAATATAGATTTTTTAGAAAATATATAAAGTTATAAGATTAAATACATTGTATAAGGATTGTTAATTTACAAAAGATTAACAACTTTATAAAAAGAATTTAGGAGTTGGAGAAATTATGGGAATGGCTGAAGAGTTTAAAAAAGGAATATTTTATAGTGCGTTAGGAAAATATTCGAATGTCGTGATTCAATTATTGGTTACTGCAATATTATCGAGAATTTTAACTCCAGATGAGTACGGAATAGTAGCTGTGGTAAATGTCTTTTTAATCTTCTTTCAAATGCTTGCCGATTTTGGAATAGGCCCGGCAATTATTCAAAATAAAACATTAACTAAACAAGAAATCAATAGTATATTTGGGTTTTCATTGTATTTAGCATTATTTTTAGGAATTATATTTGCATTTGCAGGTTATCCTATTAGTGCGTTTTATAATAATCAAGTTTATAGACCAATCAGCATAGTATTAGCAGTGACATTATTCTTTTATGGTATTCTGGTTGTACCACAATCAATTTTATTAAGAGAGAAAAGGTTTAGTACGGTAAATATTGTAATGATATTAGCTAATATCGCAGCAGGGGTTGTATCTGTTGTCCTTGCTATAAATGGATTTAGTTACTATTCACTAATTATAAGTAATACTGTAAAAGCAGCTTTATTGTTCAGTATATTTTATATGAAGACAAATTTAAAACCTCAATTAAAAATAGATAAAAAACCGTTGAAAAAGATTTTTAGCTTTTCAAAAAATCAGTTTCTATTTAATTTTATTAATTATTTCTCTAGAAACTTAGATAGTGTATTGATAGGACGTTACTTATCATCTAGTTCTTTAGCTTTTTATGACAAAGCTTATCAAGTGTCTTTATACCCTAATCAAATTTTAACGAATGTAATTTCTCCAGTAATTCAACCGATAATGTCTAATTATGAAACGGATTATAAAAAAATTAAAGATGTATATTTAAAGATTACCTCCATATTAGCAACAATTGGACTTCCTTTATCTGTTTTCTTATTTTTTAACTCTAATGAAATCATTCTATTTCTTTTTGGTAACCAATGGGGAGATAGTGTAATAACATTTCAAATATTAGCACTTTCTGTATGGATACAAATGATATCAAGCAGTAGTGGTGCAATATTTCAATCTGCCAATCGTACAGATTTATTGCTACTTTCTGGAATTTTATCAGCAATTGTAACTGTGACAGCTATAACAATAGGAGTGGTAGCTGGAAGTATTGAGTCTGTTGCATTGATGGTCGTATTAGCTTTTACGATAAACTTTATTCAAATGAATTATCTATTGATGTATCGGTTATTTCAATCTAATTTTGAAGGAGTCATAAAAGTTTTAATAAAGCCAATTATCATGGCTCTTATTCAAGCAGTATTCTTTTTAGTAGTACCTAGTTTACCATTTGCTAATTTTATAAATCTTGTAATTTATGGAATTGCTTTTATTGTTTTATTTTTTATAGGACTATTGGTTACAGGTCAATTAAAATTGTTAAAAGAACTAATTTCAAAAAAAAATAAGTAATAACAGGTAATATAAATAGAAAAGAGGATGAATAATTTTGGTGCAAAATCAACCTTTGGTTTCAGTAATTGTGCCTGTTTACAATGTTGAACTATATATAGAAGATTGTTTGAAATCTATCATAAAACAAAATTATCAGATGTTACAAATTATTATAGTGGACGATGGAAGCACAGATACAAGTAATCAAAAAGTGAAACCCTTTCTGTTAGATAATAGAGTTCAACTTATTCAACAAGCGAATAAAGGACTCTCCAGTGCTCGAAATACAGGATTAGAAGCAGCTAATGGAAAATATGTACTATTTGTAGATTCTGATGACTATATTGAATTAACGACCGTAAAAGAACTAGTTGAATTAATGGAAGAAAAACAAGTCGATCTTATAAGGTTTAACGGCAAAGCATTTTTAGATGGGTTAAATAAACCAATCAAACAAAATAACTACGATTTTAGCCAACGTCTGCAAGAAGGAAAAAAATATACACAGGATCGTTTCAAATCAAATCGTAAAACATTAGCATCTCCAGTATATTTGTACATGGTTAAAAGAGAAGTTTTGGTAAAAAATGCGCTTTCTTTTTATGAAGGAATTTTACACGAGGATGAATTATTTACTACTCAGGTATTTCTAAATAGTAAGTCTATGTGTTACGTCAATATTTTTTATTACAATAGAAGATATCGTGAAAATTCAATTATGACGAATCAAAGTCAAAAACGGTTGCAACAAACATTTAATTCTTATCTAGTTATTTATAAAGAACTAAGGAATTTATATTTAAAAAGTGAATATTCTAAAGAACAGAAAAAATTAATTAAAAGAGAAATGATTTCAATTTATTCAGGATTAATAACTAGCTCCATTAAAAAAAGTGAAAAAAAACAGGGCCTTAAAAAAATAAAAGGTATCAATTTAATGGATAAAGTTTATATATATATTAAAAAAGTAATCAATATAGTCAAATAACATAAAATAGATGCTGCCATTAAAAATAGGCAGCTTTATTTTTAGTAAAAATAAAAGATACAGCATAAATTAAAAAAATGAAGAAATCTGACATATAGGTTTATAAGAATTAATAGAAAAAAATTAAATAGTTAAATAAATGTTCAGGAGGTTTATCTTTATGAGAAAAATAAAAGTAATGACAATATTTGGTACTAGACCTGAAGCAATTAAAATGGCTCCATTAGTAAAAGAATTAAATAAGCAATCAGACAGGTTTGAATCTATCGTTGCAGTTACTGCTCAACATAGAGAAATGTTGGATCAAGTTTTACAGACATTCGGAATTAAGCCAAATTATGATATGAATATCATGAAAGAAAATCAAACTTTATCAGAAATTACATCATCTGTATTGATAGGTCTTGATGAAATTTTGAAAAAAGACAAGCCAGATATCATTTTAGTTCATGGTGATACGACAACTACTTTTGCTGCAAGTATATCTGCTTTTTATAATCAAATCAAAGTTGGACACGTTGAAGCCGGTCTTCGGACAGGAAATAAACATTCACCGTTTCCTGAAGAATTGAATCGTCAATTAACAGATGTAATCGCAGATATATATTTTGCACCTACAATGGAAAGCAAACTAAACTTATTAAAAGAAAATCATCCGGAAGAAAAAATTTACGTTACAGGAAATACTGCAATCGATGCACTTGAGGAAACGATACAAAAGGGCTATCACCATACTGTTTTAGAAAATATTAATCCAGATAGTAAAGTTGTTTTAGTGACAATGCATCGCCGAGAAAACCATGGAAAACCCATGGAACGAGTTTTTCAAGCTATACGGCAAGTAGTGGATCAACATCAAGATATTGAAATTATTTATCCTGTTCATTTAAATCCTAATGTTCAAAATATGGCTAAAAATGTTTTAGGGAGACACCCTAGAATTCATCTAATTGATCCACTTGAAGTTATGGACTTTCATAATTTAGCTGCTAGAAGCTATATGATCATGACAGATTCAGGCGGTGTTCAAGAAGAGGCACCTTCTTTGGGAGTTCCAGTACTAGTACTTAGAGATACAACTGAAAGACCTGAAGGCGTTGAAGCTGGGACACTTAAGTTGGTAGGTACTCAAACTGAAACTATCATAAAAGAAATGACAAAAATACTAGAAAATGAATCTGAATATAAAAAAATGGCCACAACAAATAATCCGTATGGAGATGGACAAGCAAGTAAAAGAATTTTATCTGCCATCTTATATGAATTCGGTATAGACAAGCAAAAACCAACAGAATTTTTAGGGAATAAATAGATTAATTTTAGGAAGTGGGTTTTGACTTTGGAGAATAGTTCTATTTTAACAAAATGGTTAAATTTTAATGAGCAGTACCATAGCATGTGGGCAGTAATTATCTTGAGTTTGATGAGTGTATCATTTATTGTAACAGATTGGATGGTTGGTATCTTCACTTTAAGTGATTATATTTTTGTTTTAGTAGGAGTAGGTCTGATAATTAGTGGGAACTATAAAGTGAAACAAAAACAACTGCTTTGGATTCTTTTGATAGTTGGCTTAATAGCAATGAACATTATAATGAATATACAGCTAAATAGTAGTTTTATTTTAAAGACTGGATTAGCAAGCTTAATAAGAATTTCATATTATATTGCTATAACTTTTGGAGTATATAATTATGTTAAAGAACAAAAGCTAGAAGCGTTGTTTTTGAAAATTCTTAATATTATAGCTGTCATAATTTGTTTAATAGGAATTTATATCACTCTTGCATTGTATTCAAATGGTCAGCTACCATACGAATTTTTTTGGGAATTTACTAGGTCAGATTTATTGAGTTATGCCTTTAATGAAAACGTAAATTTCATTAGAACAAGGAGTATTTTTTCAGAACCAGCTTACCTTGGATATTTTCTAAATGTTATTTTATCAATGAATTACTTCAACAAAGTTGATGTAAAAATAAAAAAAGGATTTACTATTTTTATTTCTTTGACCTTATTTTTGACTTTTTCATATAGTGCGATAGGAATTATGTTGATGATACAAGCATTACACTTTATAGATAAAATTAATTTAAGAGAATTAAACTGGACGAAAAAAACAACTATATACTTACTATTGGTTATAGCTGTGGTGTTTTTTTCATGGGATTTAATCAATGAAACGATTATAAATAGGACAGTTGATATATTAAGTGGAGAAGATGGATCAGCTTATTTTAGGATTATCAGAAGCTGGGATTATGTCAATACAGAACATATTTTTCTTGGGAACGGGATAGGACATACACCTAATATATGGAATGTTTATGCTTATTTTTTATCCGACTTAGGTTTGGTACCATTTTTACTAATTAGTGCCTTCAGTATTTATGCATTAGTAATAAATTTTAAAATGGGATTAGTCTTTATAGCGTTAAATTTTCAAAAAGGTGGATATTTAAACCCAGCTTTTTCAATATTTCTACTATTGTTTTTTATTTATATAGGAAATAAAAAACATGGAGGATATAAAGTGTAGGGTAATGACTGTTTGATTTTATGAAATCTTTAAAAATTTGTGGTATGATTTGAAATGTTAGTAAGTTTTTTTAATAAGTACGTAATAGGATTTCGAGTGTTTCTATGATATTATATATAAGCCGTGTTCGAATAACAGTTATTGATCGGAGGAAAAAATTATGTCTCAAGGAGAAAAGTTTACCAAAACGAAAAAGATAATAATAGTATTGATGGATGTTTTTTTATATCATCTGTCTATTCTCCTTTCTTTTTATGTACGCTATAAAAGCGACATTCCAATGTATAATTATAATGCTTATGAGAATTCAATTTTTTATATTTTAATTTTATTTGTTTTATTAAATTTATTATTTGGAGTTTACGTTTTTTATAATAAATCTATTGCAGATTTTTTATATTTTACTATTATAATACAATTAATTATGACCATATCAATCATGGCATTAACTTTTTTTGGTAGATGGTTTACTTTTCCAAGATCAGTATTATTAATTAGTCTTATTTTTAGCACAATTATCTTATTCTTTTGGCGTGTAATTGTCTATAAATTTTATGAACGTTTTAGTGGAAGTAAACAAGTAATGGTTGTCGGAACTGAAAAAGATATAAAAAATGCAATATTCAATATTGGAAATGCAAAAAGTAAAAGACACATTGTTAAGTATGCTGTAGTATCTAACTATTATACTAATGTAAAGAAATACCTTGATGAGGTGGATATTGTTTATTTAGCTAGCGGATTAAGTGAACAAGAAAAGGAAAATATTTATAATTTGTTAGTTCGCGAAAAGAAAAAATTATTTTTAACAACTAGCTTTGATAATTTGTTATTAGTTAATCCAAATATTATGAATATTGAGGATGAGAGTATTATTGAAATTTCTAATTTTGAAATTTCTTCTGAAGACGATTTAATTAAACGTTTAATGGATATTCTTTTTTCCATTATTCTAATCATGGTCACCTCACCATTTATGTTGATAACATCTTTATTAGTCAAGTTAACTTCTGAAGGACCAGTACTATACAAGCAAGTAAGAATTACCAAAGACGGTAAAGAGTTCAACGTTTTAAAATTTAGAAGTATGAGTGCATCTGCTGAAAAGGACTCTGGTCCTGTTTTAGCATCTTCTAATGATGCTAGAGTAACAACAGTTGGGAGATACATTCGTTCTTTAAGAATTGATGAATTACCACAATTATTTAATGTTTTAAAAGGCGATATGTCTGTAGTAGGGCCTAGGCCAGAACGTCCATTTTTTGTAGATCAATTCCAAAAAAAAAATCCTCATTATTATTTGCGCCATAATGTTAGAGCAGGTATTACAGGTTACGCTCAGGTCTATGGTAAATATGCATCAGATTTTAATAGCAAACTAAATTTTGATTTGTTATATATTAAAAAGTATTCACTTTTACTTGATGTGAAAATCATGTTGCAAACAATAAAAATATTATTCGATAAAGTTTCATCTAAAGGTTTAGACGAGGAAGAAGAAAAAAATAAAGAAATTCCAAATGATATAACTTATTTGGTTTGATTTGTAAATGAAAGGATAAAGTGAAATGGAGAATACTCCTTTTTTCAGTGTAGTTATGCCTGCATACAATTGCGAAAGTTCAATAGGCCTAACTATTGAGAGTATATTGGCACAATCATTTACTGAATTCGAATTGATAATTATAAATGATGGATCTACAGATAGTACAAAACAAGTAATCGAACATTACCATAATAAAGATTATCGAGTGAAGGTTAAAACCATTCAAAATGGCGGACCAGGTAATGCAAGAAATAAAGGTATTGAGTTGGCCAATGGAAACTATTTGTTATTTATTGATTCAGACGATGTAATGAAAGAAAACACACTAAGTACGTACGCCAGTTATGTAAATGAAAAAAATATTGATTTAATTATTTCTTCGTATAAATTAATGGTTTTAGATGGTGATGAAGTTGTAGAAACTCGTGAAGTAAAGGCTCCTCAACTAATGATAAATACTGATAAAGAATTTCTAAATAATATCTATCCCTTAATGAATAAACAGTTAATGTATGTTGTTTGGAACAAATTATATAAACTATCTATTGTGAAGGAAAACAATATAGTTTTCCCAGCGTATAATAGTTGTGAAGACAGATTATTTAATATTCAATATTTTCATCACGTGAACAGTTGTAAAGTGGTCAATGACGTTCTTTATAATTATTCATTCGATGGACGAAATAGTTTAACAAATAAGTATTTTGATAATAAATTTGATACATTTGTAGAATTTTACCGTGAACTAACACTCTTAACTGAAAAAAATCATAGAGGATTTAGTGCTCTATTTCTTAAAGGGGTCATGTCTTGCCTCATCCCTTTACACAGTAAAAGTTGTACATTAACTTATCGTGATAAATTAGAGTATATTAGAGAAGTTGTGAATTTTCCGGATGTAAAGAAAGCCACTGACGAAACTCTTTTAGACACTAAAATGAGGAAAGTAATGAAAATATTATTTGAGTCAAAATCTGTGCTTTTAAATTATACAGCTTCAAAAATAATGTATACAATTAGTACGACTTCACCAAAAACAATTGAAAAGTTTAAAAGAAGATTTTAAAAGAAAGGTTTGAGACAATAATGAACAAACCATTGAGAGTTCTTCATTTTCAGGGACGGATGGGAAAAGGCGGAGCTGAAACATTTATGATGAATGCTTACCGTAATATTGATCGCTCAAAATTTCAATTTGATTTTTTAATATACAATGATTTTATAGATGTTAAACCATACAATTTAGAAATTCATGAGTTGGGTGGTCACATATACGCTGTTCCTAATCCTAAAAAAAACATTGTTGGATATATAAAAGGTGTTAATGCTTTATTGAAAGAAAAACAATTTGACATAGTTCATAATGAAGTGTTTTTTGGAGGAGGATTAAATTTATTATTAGCTAAGCGGGCTGGGATTGAAAAAAGAATTATTCATAGTCATGCTACCAAAGATGGGAAAAAAAGTAATTTATTTTTGACTATAGCTCGTAAATTTTTTGATCAATTGATGAAAGTGAATGCAACTGATTATTTAGCTTGTTCAACTGAAGCAGGGATTGGTCTTTATGGTGAAAATCAACCGTTTATTTTTGTTCCTAATGGCATTGATATAGATATGTATCGGAATGTACCTGTAAAACAAGAATTTATTAGGGAGAGCCTTAATATACCTAAAGAGGCTTTTGTTGTAGGAAATATAGGAAGATTCGAAGAACAAAAAAATCATTTTTTCCTCATTGATATTTTTGAAGAGATAGTTCGGAAAAATTCTAATAGTTTTCTAATCTTAATAGGGGAAGGCTCTTTACGGAATAAAATAGAAGAAAAGGTTCTTTCAAAAAAACTACAAAAAAAAGTCTTGTTTTTAGGTATAAGAGATGATATTCCAAATTTATTAACTGCTATGGATGCTTTTGTAATGCCTTCTTTGTATGAAGGGTTACCAATTTCGGCTGTAGAAGCTCAAGCAGCAAATATTAAATTAATTTTGTCAACGGAAGTATCTTCTGAAACAAAACTATCTAAAAATGTCCACTTTATTAAATTAGAAGAAAGTGCAGAAAAGTGGGCTGAAATAATACTTAAAAAACCATACGGTAATGAGCCTCTTCCAGAATTATCACAATATGATATGAAATATACAGCTATGTTATTAGATGAAATTTACTCAAAATGAGGAGGACATGTACTTGAAGAATTTACCTACTTTAGATGAAATAGTATTTTTTCTTAAAGACAATGTAAAAATAATTATCACTATGACAGTTTTGTTCTTTTCTTTATTTTTATTAGGCATAGGTTATACAATTTACACAGACAGTAAAATTGATGAGAATACTAATATTTTAGAAGAACAGGAAGTTAAACTGAGTGAACTTAATCAAGATATACCATTTGAGGCACAACTAGAACCTGAAGAGATAAAATTAATTATGAAAAATCTTCAAAAAGATGGAGGAATGGCTTTTAGTTTCTATATGGAAAACGATTTAGGTGAGCCCTTTTTAGCTAATTCATTAATGAATGAACTTTTAACTTCTGAAGATGTTCTTAAAAAAGTTGAAGAAGAATCAGGTACTTCTATTGATCCTAGTCCTGAACTTGCAGTGCAAGTAACACTAAATCCAAATACACAAATAATGACTTTGAAAGTTGGAACAGGATATACGAAAAAAAATCGGTTGATTGCAGATGTTTATTTTAATATGATTTCTAACGAGGATAGCCCTTTCTTTGATAACAAAACGGTTTATGTTGTCACTGAACCCGAAGTAATTAAAAGCTACGAAATGGAATCAGATTCAATACCTAATTCTGATTTAGATATTAATGTTGAAGAAAGATTTTCTTACAAAAAAATCATTTTGTACACTGCAATAGCATTAGTTATAAGTATTTTTGGTGGGATTTTTATGGCACTAATCAGGAATTTATTAAAAAAAGAAGTTACCGATATATACGGATTTGCTTTCAAAGATAATGATACAATATTGAATATAAGCAATAACAAATATCAGAATGAAAATGAAAAGTATGATCAAATGATACATGCAATACTTCATCCAGAAAGAGATTCAAAACTTATACTTTCTGAACAAGAATTAGACAATTATATTGTTGAAAAGTTAAAAGATAAATCTAATATGAAAACTAATAAACATCAAACTTCTATCCTATTTAATAGTTCTGTATCTTCAGTTAATCCTACATTATCGTTTGATGAAGTTATAATCATATGTAAAAAGAATTATACTACGAAGAAATGGTATGAAACACAAAGAGAATTATTGAAAATTTATAAAAGTGAGATAAAAGTGATTTTAATATGATAAATAACGGAGGCCCAATATGTTTTTTTATGTAAGTATTTTTGTTATTTTGCTTATTTTAGCGACTATCGAAGTAGTATTGAGAAATAAAAAAATCTCTATTATAACTGGTAGTATACTTGCTATCGTAGCGGGATTCCGTTTTTATACAGGATATGATTTCAACTCATATGGAAAATTTTATTCAGAGATTGAAAAATTCTCTGATGTTTTTAATGGAAAAATAGAAGCAGAAAGTGGTTTTTTATTTTTAAATTATCTTTTTAAATCTATGGGTTTTAATTATTATACATTTATATTATTTTTTTCTTTCGTGAGCTTAATTTTACTAACTAATTTCGTTTATAAATTCACTCCATTTCCTTCTTTAGTTTTACTCTATTATTATGCAAGATTTTTTTTGGTTCGTGATATGGGACAAATTAGATCTGCAATGGCTTGTATTATACTGTTATACACTATACCTTATATATTAAATAAAAAACCATTTAAATTTTTACTTATTACTTTTATAGCTTCGTTATTTCATATAACAGCTTGGTCATTTATTATTGTTTATATTTTCCACTATGTATTCAAGCATTTGACATTAAAAAATATATTTTCTCTATTAAGTATTAGTCTCATAGTTGGAATAATTGTACAAATTCCCCAAATATATATTTGGGCAATTCCTGATCGGTACAATGCCTATTTTACTAGCCCAAATTATACAAATGGACAATGGATTTTTAATCCAATATTGTGGATGCAATTAGTTCTTTTTTTTGCAGCAGTATTTTTAGCTTATCCAAAAATAGAAGAAGAAAAAAATAGATTTAATTTATTACTAAAAATATATTTTATAGCTTCCTTAATATTAATATTTTTAGGAACTTTAAGTACTGTGGGTGGGAGAATAGGTACTTTATTTTCTACTAGTGAAATACTTATTGTACCAACTTTATTTTCATCTTTTAGTAAAAATAAATTAATTAATCTATTTCTATTTTTTGGATTTACTTTTGTAGTCTTTTGTTTAATATTTATTATTTCCGGAACGTATATAGAGTATATACCTTATGAGACTATTTTCAGTTTTTAGGATTTTTGAAATTTGTTATTAGTATAATAAGAATTAAAATTAAAGGATGAATTGAATGAATGAACCATTAATTAGTGTTGTAATACCTACATTTGATAGACCGTTCTTTCTAAAAAGAGCAGTTGAGAGTGTTATTAAACAAGACTATAAAAATATAGAGATTGTCGTTGTTGTAGATGGTTTTTCTGCTAGAACTGGAGAATATATTGAACAAGCTAAAAAAATGAGTAATATAGAAATTAATTTGATTCAAACAAATACTAAAGTTGGTGGAAGTGAAGCAAGAAATATAGGTGTGGAAAAAGCTAATGGAGAACTAATAGGTTTGTTAGACGATGATGATGAATGGTTTAGTGATAAATTAAGTAGTCAGATGGATTTAATTAAGAAAAATCGATTGTCAATTGATGATGATTTTTTATGCTTTACGTCGCTAAAAAGATACAAAAAGCCAAATCAAAAAAAATATGATAAATTACCAAATGTTGATTATAAAAATAGCGGTAAAAAAACAATTTCAGACTATTTATTTGAAACAAAAGGATTAAAAAATATAGGATTTATTCAAACTTCAACCGTGCTTGTTCCCAAACATATTCTTATTGAAACACCTTTTACTAAAGGATTAATCAAGCATCAGGATTGGGACTGGTTGCTAAATGTCGATAATAGTCATGATTTAACAATAATACAAGTTGAAGATCCAAAGATAATTTATCATTCTGATGTGCCTATGGAGTCAAGAGTAGGTTATATTAATAGATGGAACTTTACTGAACAGTGGTTAGAAACTCATAAAGAATTTTTCTCAAAATTAGCGTATGAAAGTTTTATATTAAACTATATTCTACTTGGTATTGCTTCTGACAAAAATCTTAGCAGAACACAAAGAAGACTAGAAATAAAAACAAGATATCAAAATTTATCTGTAACAACTAAATTTAGACCATATACTTGGAAAATCATTATTTATATGATGAAAAATAAAGATTAGGCAATTTCGAATAAGTAAATGAATTATTCTTAAAAGAGAGGTGCCCAATGAAAAAAATAGGTTACACTAATGATTCATATCCTGAAAGAAGAACTATTATAAATGGAAATCTTCACCCATTAAAAAAAGTGAAAAGTTTAAATACTTATTATCCACATACAGCTTTAAAAAGAATACCCTTTATAGGTAGAAATGCAGTAGTCTATTTTAAAGATATAGTTTTTAATGATGAAGGAGTAGATGGATTACACCTTTTTAACACTGTTACTAATAAAAAAATCTCTTGGATTTCAACTTTTGAAACTTATATTCCTCGAACTTCAGCAACATCATTTTTAGACCATAACAATCTTACTAAAAAGAGTATAAAAGAAAAGAATAGAACAGAAAAATATGTGGAAATATTAGCAAAAGATTATTGCAAAAAGGTGATATCGTTATCTAAAAATAACTATGAAATGGAATTAAGATTTTTAGGATTTTTCCCACAATACAAAGATACTATTAAGAAAAAAATGATTCAAATAAACCCACCACAAGAAAAATTGATGGAAAAATCAGAAGTGGAGCTAAAGGTAGTTAACCCTATTTTAAAATTTTTGTTTGTTGGGAAAGACTTTACTCGTAAAGGTGGTAAAGAGATACTAGATGTATTTTCTAAGATTAAAGAAGAGCGTCATTTCGATTTTGAACTAACAATTGTTTCCCTAGGCAAAAGCTATAATTATGCCTTTGGTAAATATCAAGATACTGAAGAAGAAATACAAGAGATGAAAAATAAACTAAGAAATACAGATTGGATAAATTTTTACGAAAGTTTAGACAATAAAAAATTACTTGAAATGATGAAAAATAGTGATGTCGGCTTGTTGCCAACTTGGGCAGATACTTATGGCTACTCAGTTTTAGAATTTCAAGCATCCGGCTGCCCTGTTATTACAACTAATGTTCGTGCTCTTCCAGAAATAAATAATGGCACTATAGGATGGATGATTCAGCTTCCTTTAGATAATTCAGGCGAAGTTGATGTGAGTAGTATAACAAAAAAGCAAACTCTACGAGCTCATTTACAAAATTCATTGGAAAAAATTGTTTTAGAAATTTTAGAGAACCCTCAACAAATCAAAGAAAAAAGCATACAATCTTATGATGCGGTATCAAAAAATCATTCAGTTAAAGGATATATGGAAAAGTTAAGTGAAATCTATTCTGAAAATTTTTAGTATACTTATTGCGAAATTTTTTGTTATTTATAAGTATAGTTTAGGGATGGCTCTATTATTTAAGAGAGAAGGGCTATTATAATATGGGAAATGTAAAGATTTCGGTTATTGTACCTGTTTATAACGTTGAAAACTATCTTGAAGATTGTATTGAAAGTGTAATTTCTCAAAAAAATTTTCAAGATATTGAGTTGATTCTTATTGATGATGGATCTACGGATCAGTCAAGTAAGATTATTAAAAAGTATACAGAATCTTATACTAATATACTAGGCTATTATCAAGAAAATGCTGGTCAAAGTAAGGCTAGAAATAAAGGCATTCAACATGCAAAAGGTGAATATATTTATTTTTTAGACAGTGATGATTTAATACCTGATTTAGCTATGAAGCACCTATATAATTTAGCAGTTAAAGAAGATTTAGAATTAATTTTATTTGAAGGGAAATCTTTTTTTGATAAATCTGTAGATAATATGAAAATTGGAAATATGAACTATGAAAGAAATAAGGTATATGACAAAACATTAAATGGACAAGATTTATTTATAGAAATGACAGTAAATAAAGATTTTTACGCATCGCCTTGCTTGCAATTTATAAAGAAAAAAGTGCTTCTAGAAAATAGTATTTATTTTTTAGAAGGCATTATACATGAAGATGAATTGTTTAGTTACCAACTTTTAATGAAGAGTAGAAAAGTTAAATGCATTAAGGATAAGTTATTCTATCGAAGAATACGTTTGGATTCTACTATTACATCGCTAAATTATGAACGTCGTATTGAATCTCTTACCAAAGTTATTCAAAAAACTATAGAATTTAATAGTGATTTAAAAGAAATTACAGTAGAAATGGATAATGCTCTTAATAGTAGAGTTAATCATCTTCTAGGCCAATGTATTATTTATTGTACGAAAATGAGTTTAAATGATCGAAGAAAACATTATGTACAATTAAAAAATATTAGATTTATAATTATAAATAATGGGTACAGTATATATAGAAAATATATATTTTATTTTAAACATCCAGAAATATACAGAATTTCACAAAAGATATTAAATATAATTAGAAAAATAAAAAAATCTTAGCTGAAAACAAGGTTGAGAAACGTGGCATTTAAATATAATAGAGTTAATAATAAGTAGATAAAATTTTTAATTTACTTGGTTTAATTCCCAAAAGTTTATATTGTTTGGCTCTTCGTTCAAAAATATGGATGAGCTGAATTAAGTTAAAATAAAATAAAAAATGAGCAGCGTGAAACCATGTATTTCACGCTATTTTTCTGTGTTTTTATTCAGGATTAAGGTATTAATTATTTTAGCAATTAGTGCAAAGTTTAAATGTGTATTATAAGATTCATTTTTGATTTTAAAATTAATAGATCTATTTAATCATATTAAATAGATCTATCGGAAAAAGAAATTAGGTATTAAAAAACTTATTGTAAATGTATAAAAATAGAGGTCAGTTTATACTGTTTTTATTCAATTTATTAATAGAATGTGAACAACTTGTAACTGTTTTAATAAAAGAACAATGTAATTTAATTTTCTTAACTTTTCTTATGTTATACTAAAATAGTATCATTTTTTTATAATATGTTTGGAGGATTGTTAGTTGAAAAAAAATAATAAAAAAAAGTTGTTTATTACCTTGTCCAGTGGAATATTGTTGTCATTAGCTACAAATCAAGATGTTATCTATGCATCTGAAACAGAACAGCCTGAAATAATAAATAATATTGAATTAGTTGATAATGCTATTATCATTGAATATATTACTGCTTATAGTATGGAAGGTGAAAATAAGGTAGAAGTTAAAGATTTAATTGAACAAATAACCATTACTCAAATAGATGAAAAAACATATAAAGTATCAGGTAGTACATTAGAAAATAGTGAAGTTATTCTTGTCATTGATGATACTGAGAAGTTTACGGGTGTCTCAGATGAAAATGGTAACTTTGAAATAGAGATTAAAGAATTATTAGAAGCTTCTTCTTTAAAAGCTGTTGTGAAAGATAATCAAGATAATACATATTCTGTAGAATTTACATTAGCAGATTTTATTCAACAACTAGAAATAATTGAGCAACCTATACATGATGATTTATCTGGAGCAGAGAAACCAACTCCCGAAGAATCAATGCTAGAAGAAGCACCGTCAGAAGTACCAAGTGAAGAGGAAGAAGCAACGTTAGTAGAAGAAGCACCAACAGAAGTATTAAGTGAAGAGGAAGAATCAACACCAGTAGAAGAAGCACCAACAGAAGTACCAAGTGAAGAGGAAGAAGCAACGCCAG
>NZ_JBEMAR010000001.1:0-510270 GCF_040274945.1 Carnobacterium sp. | reverse complement strand
ACACAACCAGAAACACAACCAGAAACACAACCAGAAACACAACCAGAAACACAACCAGAAACACAACTGGATACAACTCTTACCGAAGCCATTGAAGAAAATAATTCTATCAACAATTTAGAAGAATCAAACCAAGATGGAATTGAAAATATTGTAGAGATGGAAAGTGAGATTACCACTCCATTATTGGAAATGACTGAAGAAATATACGATGAAAATTATATGTTCCCATCTGTAGATCTTTTGCTTCGACCTGTAAAACTAGAACCAAATGCAATTGACGATTGGGTTCTAGAACAAGCAGAAATATTAAATGAGACCTTAGATGCGTTTAATATCCATGCTCAAGTAATTGGTTGGACGATTGGGCCAGCAGTCACTCAATTTGAGCTTCAATTAGGTCGTGGCGTAAAAGTTAACAAAATTACGAACCTATCTGATGATTTGAAACTCTCGCTAGCGGCAAAGGATATTCGTATAGAAGCTCCAATTCCTGGAAAGAGTTCGGTAGGGATTGAAATTCCGAATAAAAAATCTAGACCTGTGATGCTATCAGAAGTGATGGAAAGTAAAGAGTTCAAAGAAAGTCATTCTCCTTTAACGGTTGCAATTGGGGTTAATATAGCGGGAGAAGCAGTTGTTTCGACTATCGATAAAATGCCTCATGGTCTGATTGCGGGAGCAACAGGTTCAGGAAAAAGTGTCTTTATTAATTCGCTGTTAGTGAGTCTATTGTATAAAGCTACACCAAGCGAAGTTAGATTGATTTTAATTGATCCAAAAGCAGTTGAGCTAGCTCCTTATAATGAAATTCCACATTTACTTTCTCCAGTTATTTCTGAACCTAAAGCAGCAAGTGAAGCTTTAAAATGGGCAGTAAACGAAATGGAAGAACGTTACCAAAAACTAGCAGCTGCAGGAGTTCGAAATATCCAACGCTTTAATGAAAAAGCAGAAGAACATAATGATCTCGGATTGAAAATGCCTTATATTGTAATCGTCATCGATGAATTAGCCGATTTAATGATGGTTGCCAGTAGTGACGTGCAAGATTCTATTGCAAGAATTACACAAAAAGCTAGAGCAGCAGGTATCCATCTAATTGTGGCTACACAACGTCCAAGTGTAGACGTTATTACAGGAACAATAAAAAACAATATTCCAACTAGAGTGGCCTTTATGGTATCTAGTCAGGTAGACTCGCGGACAATTTTAGATACAGGTGGAGCTGAAAAACTTCTTGGTAGAGGGGACATGCTGTTCCAAGAAAATGGTTCAGGTCGTCCAATACGTGTTCAAGGAACGTATGTTGAAAAAGAAATAGAACGAATCGTTAGACATGTAAAAGATCAACGACCTGCAAGGTATCTTTTTGAACCAGAATCATTGATGGCTAAATTAGAATCAGTTGAAGGAAAAGACGAATTATTTGAAGATGTTCTTCCTTTTATTGTTTCTGAGGGTCAAATATCAGCGTCAGCACTTCAACGAAAATTTAAAATAGGATTTAATCGAGCAGCTAATTTGATTGAATCCTTAGAAAATGAAAATTTTATATCAGGAAACAAAGGATCTAAACCACGCGAAGTATTTTTGACTAAAGCTGATTACGAAGAAAAATTTTTATAAACAGTTCTACTGAAAAATAAAAAAAGCGTTCTTAAGTCGACCTCCAAAAAGCTGATTTTTGGAGGTCTTTTTGTGTCTTATTTACCATTTTAATTAGAAATGGACATATCATTTACAAAAATAGTATTAAAAAAAGATGTCAATTGTATAATTGAATCCGTTCACAATATTTCATTCTGCTAAGAGTCAGAGGAAAACGAGTTTTTAAGTGTGCTATTAAATTAATTCATGGTATACTAATTTCGTTGTAATTTTGTCTTTTTTAACTACCGCTAAACGAACCATCTTATTTTAGCGAGAAATACAAAGATGGTTTTTTTTAACGCATCGTTCTATACTAACATTAAAGAACGTACTGGAATAGGATACATTAAATAGTCTCTCTCAAACATAACCATTCAAAAAGCATAAGGCTGAATTTACGAATATGGAGGAAATAAAGTAATGAAAAAAGAAACAATTTATCATTTTGTTGGTATTAAAGGTTCTGGTATGAGTGCTCTAGCTTTAATTTTGCACGATAAGGGATTTAAAGTTCAAGGATCGGATATTGAAAAATATTTCTTTACACAAAAAAATATTGAAGAAGCTAAAATACCAATGTTAAATTTTAACAAAGAAAATATTCATCAAGGATTAACTGTTATTGCGGGAAATGCTTTCCCAGATACTCATGAAGAAATAGTTGCGGCTAATGAATTAGGCTTAACCGTTATTCGTTACCATGATTTCTTGGCACAATTTATTGGTCAATTTACTAGTGTTGCAGTTACAGGATCACATGGAAAAACAAGTACAACAGGATTATTAGCCCATGTGTTAAGTCCACTTAAAAGCACAAGTTACTTAATCGGAGATGGAACTGGTCATGGAGTCCCTGATGCAGACTTCTTTATTTTAGAAGCATGTGAATACCGTCGTCATTTTTTAGCTTATCAACCCGATTACGCTATTATGACAAATATTGATTTTGATCATCCAGACTATTATAGCAGTCTTAATGACGTTTTTGATGCTTTCCAATCAATGGCAGTTCAAGTAAAGAAAGCTATTGTGGCTTGTGGAGATGACGAACAATTACAAAAACTCCAAGCGAATGTGCCAATCCTGTATTATGGTTTTGAAGATCATAATGATTTTCAAGCTAAAAATATGACTCGTTCAACTACAGGTTCTACATTTGATGTTTATGTAAGAGATGAATTTTATGGACATTTTGAAATTCCAACGTTTGGTAAACACAATATTCTTAACGCACTTAGTGTGATAGCTATTTGCCAATATGAAAATATTGATAAAGAAGGCGTAATGGAAAACTTAAAAACATTTAAAGGCGTTAAACGTAGATTTAGCGAAAAACAAATGTTGGACATGGTAATCATTGATGATTACGCACATCACCCATCTGAAATTCGTGCAACAATTGATGCTGCTCGTCAAAAATATCCAAATAAAGAAATTATTGCTATTTTTCAACCACATACCTTTACTCGGACAGTAGCATTGCTGAGTGATTTTGCAGAATCGTTGAATTTAGCTGACTCTATTTATCTATGTGATATCTTTGGATCAGTACGTGAGAATCAAGGAGACATTACAATACAAGATTTAGTTAACAAAATCGATAATGGAGCGACAATATTAAGTGAAGAAAATATGTCACCATTATTAGATCATCATGATGCAGTTGCTATTTTTATGGGAGCTGGAGATGTTCAAAAATTTGAACTAGCATACGAGACATTGCTAAGTCATTCGTCATTAACAAAAGAATAGAAAGAAGACCAAAAGCTATGAGATTAACCATAGCTTTTGGTCTTTTTTCAGAGGTTAATTTTACTTATTCGTTATCTGAAAGTGTAATCAAGTTCGCTATCCTACTATTTTTTTGTTAAAATAGTAACGATAAGTAGGGCTTTCAAAAGAAGTTAGTAGATGACTAAATTAATTAAAACAGTAGCAGCTAAAGGAGTTTTATGATGAATGAGAAAAAGAAATTAGTATTAATTGATGGAAATAGTGTTGCATATAGAGCTTTTTTTGCATTACATTCTCAATTAGAAAGAATGAAAAATAAGAACGGTTTGCACACGAATGCATTATATGGTTTTCATAATATGATTGATAGTGTATTAACAAAAGAGAAGCCAACACATGTCTTGGTCGCTTTTGACGCAGGAAATACAACCTTTCGACATAGTTTCTTTGATGACTATAAAGCAGGTCGCTCAAAGACTCCAAGAGAATTTTCAGAACAAATGCCTTATCTAAGAGAGTTGTTGGATGGATTTGGGATTAGACATTATGAATTAGAAAACTTCGAAGCAGATGATATTATTGGAACTCTGGCAACACAAGTTGATCCAACACTATATGATGTAGTGGTCATATCTGGTGACCGAGATTTAACACAATTGGCAAAAGAGAATGTTCGAGTAGACATCACAGTAAAAGGTGTTAGTGAGTTAAAAGGGTACACACCTGAATCAATTTATGAAGAGATGGGGATCAGCCCGCTTCAAATCATTGACATGAAAGGTTTAGCAGGGGACGCGTCAGATAATATACCAGGTGTGACAAAGATTGGCGAAAAGACAGCTCTTAAGTTATTGAAAGAGTATGGATCGGTAGAAGGAATTTATGAAAATATTGATTTATTAAAGAAAAGTAAAATGAAAGAAAACCTGATAAATGAAAAAGAAACAGCATTACTAAGTAAACGACTTGCGACTATTGATACCGACTCTCCTATAAAAGTTGGCGTTGAAGAATTGAGTTTCAATGGACCGAACATGGAAAAACTTATTTCTTTTTATAAAGAAATGGATTTTAATTCTCACTTAAGTAAGCTTGATACTGCGGAATATGATGCAGAACAAAATAGCCAAAAAGAAGCTATTTCATATACGATCGTGACGGAAATTACTGAGAATATGTTTAATGATAATATGGCGCTTTATGTAGAAATGTTAGGCGATAACTATCACACTTCTCCTATTTTCTGTATTGGATGGGGAGATGATGAACACATCTATGTTGCGGAACCAGAAGTTGTTTTTGCATCAGATGATTTTAAAAACTGGGCAAAAGATAAAGGAGCTCAAAAGCAAGTATTTGATGCTAAAAGGACCTACGTTGCATTAAAGAGACAAAATGTGGATATCGCATCAATTGACTTTGATATCCTATTGGCTTCTTATTTGCTAAACACAAAAGACAACAGTAAAGATCTATCTGAAGTGGCTACAGAACATGAGTATTATGAGGTTTCCTCAGATGAAAGTGTTTATGGAAAAGGAGCAAAAATTGCTATTCCAGAAGAGAAGACTGTGACATATGATCATATTGCAAGAAAGATAAAAGCGATTCGTATCTTAAGTAAACAATTAGGAGAAAACTTAGAAAAGAATGAGCAAACCAAGTTGTTTAATGAAATGGAGTTGCCTTTATCCATCGTTTTAGCTGAAATGGAACTTACTGGGGTAAAAGTAAACGATAAACGATTAATGGAAATGAAAGAAGAATTTGCCATTCGTCTAACAGATATTGAACAACGAGTATATGAACTAGCTGGTGAAAAATTCAATTTGAACTCACCAAAACAATTAGGCGTTATTTTATTTGAGAAGATGGGTTACCCTGTGATTAAAAAGACTAAAACGGGTTATTCTACTGCAGTGGATGTTTTAGAGCAATTAAGAGAACAAGCTCCGATTGTTGAGCACATTCTAGACTATCGTCAAATCGCAAAAATACAATCCACTTATATAGAAGGTTTATTGAAAGTAATTGATAAAAAAACCGGAAAAATTCATACACGTTACATGCAGACAATTGCTCAAACGGGACGTTTAAGTTCAGTTGATCCTAACTTACAAAACATTCCGATTCGATTAGAAGAAGGCCGAAAGATTAGACAAGCGTTTGTTCCTAGTCATGAAGGTTGGGAAATATTTGCATCCGATTACTCACAAATTGAATTGCGTGTATTGGGTCATGTTTCAGATGATAAATTATTAAAAGAAGCTTTTATTGAAGGACAAGACATCCATTCAAGTACAGCTATGCGTGTATTTGGTATTGGATCTCCAGAAGAAGTTTCTTCTGAAATGCGTCGAAGAGCTAAAGCTGTTAACTTTGGAATTGTTTACGGCATAAGTGATTATGGTTTATCGCAAAACTTAGGAATCAGCCGAAAAGAAGCACAGCAATTTATTGATACGTATTTTGAAAAATATCCTGGCGTAAAAACATATATGGAAGATATCGTGAGAGAAGCGAAAGATAAAGGTTTTGTTGAAACGCTCTTCCAACGTCGTCGTTATTTACCAGAAATCAATTCTCGAAATTTTAATTTGCGCTCATTTGCTGAAAGAACAGCTATCAACACGCCTATCCAAGGGAGTGCAGCAGATATTATAAAAATTGCTATGATTAAAATGGACGAAAAATTAAAAGAGTCAACTATGCAAGCAACTATGCTGCTACAAGTACATGATGAACTGATTTTTGAAGCACCTAAAGAAGAAATTGAACAATTAAGAGCATTAGTGATTGAAGTTATGGAAGGTGCAGTAGAATTATCTGTTCCATTAAAAGTCGACAGCAACAGTGGAAAAAGTTGGTATGAAGCGAAATAATAAAAAACGTGTTTCTGCTATGATTATTGATAGCAGAAGCACTTATTTTATCTAGAAAGGAAGAAATACGTTGCCCGAATTACCTGAAGTTGAAACAGTTAGAAAAGGTTTAGAAAAGCTTGTATTAAAAGCAACGATAGAATCCGTTGATGTATACTGGGATCGTATTATTTCAGGACCAATTGAACCTACTGAGTTTAAACACATTTTAATGGGTGAAAAAATTATTGAATTTGATAGACGAGGCAAATACATTATCATTCGATTTAAACAATGGGCATTGGTTTCGCATTTGCGTATGGAGGGAAAGTATGAAGTAGAAGAATCATCAGCACCTCTAAAAAAACATACACATGTAGTTTTCCATTTAGCGGATGGGAGAGATTTACGGTATTTGGATGTGCGCAAATTTGGACGGATGACGCTTGTGCCGATAGGAGAAGAGTTCACTGCAACTGGGATAAAATTATTGGGCCCAGAGCCTACAGTAGAAACGTTTGATGAAGCAATTTTTTATAAAACCTTGCAAACTAAAAAAAGAGCTATTAAGCCTCTTTTATTAGATCAAAAGATAGTAGCAGGTTTAGGGAACATCTATGTAGATGAAGCACTGTTTTTAGCCAAAATCCATCCTTTAAGAACGGCGAATAGTTTACGAAAAATTGAAGTTTCTCACTTACACGAAGCCATCATAAAAGTATTGGGGGACGCTGTTGAAGCGGGTGGAACGACCATTCGTACGTATCAAAATGCGTTAGGAGAAGCGGGTTCTTTTCAAGTGAAGTTGTCAGTCTATGGCAAAAAAGGGCTGCCGTGTGTTCGTTGCGGTACACCAATCGAAAAGATTAAAGTTGCACAAAGAGGGACTCATTTTTGTCCTAATTGTCAGCAATTAATAATGGATTAAAAAAAGAGGTGATAGAATGACTGTGATCTTAGGATTAACTGGAAGTATTGCTACAGGTAAATCAACTGTTAGCAAAATTTTTAAAGAACAAGGCTTTCCTGTAGTGGATGCAGACCTCGGAGCAAGAGAAGTCGTTAAGCCAGGAACAGAAGGATTGTGTGAAATAAAAAAACAGTTTGGCGATAACGTTATTTTGGCTGACGGTACGTTAAACCGAGAAGCATTAGGGAAAATCGTATTTAAAGATGAAAAACAAAGAGAGAAGTTAAACGCAATCTTATCTAAACGAATCTATAAATGGCTGATGGATCAAAAAAAAGAGTGTTTGAAACGCGACCATGCGATTCTTGTTTTGGATATCCCACTTTTATTCGAAGCGGGTTATGAAAAAGAAGTGAATCAAGTGATGGTAGTAGCTACGTCAAAAGAAATCCAAATCGATCGATTGATGAAAAGGGATATGATAGGAAAAGAAGAGGCAATTCAAAAAATCAACTCTCAACTTCCAATTTCAGAAAAAGTTGTTCTTGGAGATAGCGTTATTGACAATAGCGGATCAACTGAACATACAAAACAACAAGTTTTAAAATGGATAGACAAAATAACAGCCAAATAAGAGAAGTAAGAACAAGTATTTTCGCTTGTTTTTTTTTTATAGATCAAATTTGCACCTTATTTAACCGGTTTTATCTCTAGTTTTTGTGTGGTATAATAGAGTAAATAAGTGCGTACAAATAGAGTGTTACTAAGAATAACACTTAAGATAGGAATGATAAACATGCAATGTCCACGCTGTCAAAATAATGGTTCTAAAGTTGTCGATAGTCGTCCAGCAGATGATGGGCGTGCTATTCGCAGAAGGAGAGAATGTGAAGCATGCAATTTTCGCTTTACTACATTTGAACGAGTAGAAAAAACACCACTTTTAGTTATTAAAAAAAATGGTACCAGAGAAGAATTTAATCGCGAAAAAATTCTAAGAGGATTAATTCGTTCGTGTGAAAAACGACCTGTAGCAATGGAGCAAGTCGAAAAAATAGTTGATGAGGTAGAGAATCAAATCAGAGGATTAGGCGAAAATGAAATTGCTTCTGCTATCATTGGAGAATACATTATGGAAAAATTAGCTGATGTAGATGAGGTAGCTTATATACGTTTTGCTAGTGTTTATCGCCATTTTAAAGATATGAGTGTTTTCTTAAAAGAATTACAAGAATTTGAAAGAAAAAAAGCTGAAAAAAATTAAGTGAAACAGAAAGGTGGGAGTCGTTTTGGGGTATCCATGGAAAAACTTAAGTCCCAAGGATGGTTTTTTAGTAAAACAACAGGCATTGCTTTCGGATATCGATCAAAAAATTCTCACTTTTTTGTATCAACCTTTAGTAGGAAATGCTGCATACAGTCTTTATATGACTTTGTGGACAGAGATAGAAGAAGAGAATTATTGGAGTGAAGGTATCTTACATTCAGAATTGCTAGCTTTGTTAAATATTGGTATCCCTGAGTTGTATCAAGCTAGAATTAAACTGGAAGCAATAGGATTGATTAAAACGTATCTTCAAACAAGTCCGACAAAGTTAATTGTCTATGAATTACAAGCTCCCCAAACGAGTGACGTCTTTTTTAAAGACGATTTATTAAGTTTATTGCTATTAGAAAAAGTTGGAGAACGAAAATTTAAAAAGTTAAGAAATCGCTTTGTTGTAGAAACCATCGATAAGAATAAGTTTCAAGAGATCACAAAGTCTTTCTTGGATGTTTTTCAGTTTGATGCTGAATTACTAAAGAGAGAGAAAGAATTACTTAAACAACCGGTTTCTTATATTGGCAATACAAGTTCTACAAGACCAAAAGTTGATCCTAAAACATTTGATTTGAAATTCTTTTATACAGGGTTAAATCACCAATATGTCAACCGTTCATCGATTACAAAAGAAATTGAAGAGACAATTCTGGTATTGCATACACTATACGGCTTAGATGAGTTAGCTATGCAACAATTCGTATTAAATGCTTCGGATATCGAAACGGGTAAAATTGACGAAAAAAGATTAAAAAAGCTGGCGTATGATGATTACCACAATAAAAATCAACAAAACATTTCGTTAAAAGACGTTGTGGAAAAAGATATAGAAGTAGATTCAAACCAACAAAAAATGCGCGAAACAGAACTAACTAAAAGAGGGTTAACCAAAGAAGACATTGCCGTTATTGAAGTGAGTGAGCAAATTAGTCCGGTTGATTTTATGAATTCTATTAAAGATCAAAAAGGCGGGTTTGTCACAAAACCAGAAGAATGGACACTAGAAGAAATTGTCAAAAAAGCTAATTTACCAACGGCCGTTATCAATATTTTAATTCACTATATTCTAGTGGTAAGAAATAACCCAACACTGGATCAAAAATTAGCCTATAAGATCGCGAATGACTGGGCACAAGAGAAAGTCGTTGCACCTGAAGAAGCGATTCAAAAAGTGAAAAAAATGTATTCTGAAAATGCTGAAAAACGACAACAACAAGAAAATCGTAGTAAATCGTATACGCAAAACAGAGGCAAAGCAAATTATGGTAATCAAACAACTACAAGAAAAGAAACGCTTCCCGATTGGGCTAAAGAAGGAAATAATCAATTGGAAGAAAAGCCGATGAGTGAAGAAGAGCAAAAAGCATTTATGGAAAGATTGAAAAGAATTCAAAATTTCGGCAAAGAAGGTGAATAATGATGGAAGATATTGGTGAAAGTCTAACACGAATGATTAAAGAGCGTAATTTGAATCATAAATATGAGGAATTGATCCAAGAAGTATTAGATGATCCAGATGTCATGCAATTTATTGAAGAGAATCGCCAAAAATTGGACGATGAAGCGATTGTCAAAAGTTATGCTAAGCTGTATGAATACGTACAAGAAAAAAAGAAATTTCATTTAAATAAGGGTATGATGGCTCCAGGTTACCATCCTAAATTGGTATTAAACTACCATTACATTGATGTAACTTATGTGCCTTCTGCTGAGTTGATTGCTAGGCAAAAAGAATTGGAAATTAAAAATCGTATTTATTCTATGGATATGCCTAAAGATGTTCGGAATGCAAAGCTAGCTGATTTTGATTTGACGGATGAACGAAGATTTGCGATTTCAGAGGTATATGACTTTATTGATGCGTATATGACGAATCCTAAAGGCTACCATAAAGGCTTGTATTTACAAGGATCCTTTGGTGTAGGGAAAACGTATCTCTTAGGTGCGTTAGCACATGAATTAGCTAAAAACGGTTTTCCTTCTACGCTCATGCACTTTCCGTCATTTGCAGTGGAGATGAAACAGTCTATTGGCAAGAATAATACCGGCGAAAAGTTAGAGTTTGTAAAAAAAGCCCCAATACTCATGTTAGATGACATTGGTGCAGATTCTATGTCTAGTTGGATAAGAGACGATGTATTAGGAGTTATTTTACAGTACCGCATGCAAGAACAACTACCTACTTTTTTCTCTTCTAATTTTGATATGAAACAACTTGAAGAAGAGCACTTAAGAGTAACTCAAAGAGGCGAAGATGAACCATTAAAAGCAAAAAGAATAATGGAAAGAGTTCGTTATCTAGCTAAAGAAGTAAAAATGACGGGTTCTAATCGACGCCATCTCCAATGAAGAAATAAAAATTATACATCCTCTTCTTGAAATTAGAAGGAAAAAGTGCTTTAATGATAGATATAAAAGAAATCATTGAGAAAGACACCAAAACTTGGTTGCGATTTTTTTAGAGAAGAAAACAATGCTGAAAGTTTTCTAATTTCGTTCTTGTTTTGACCCCTTTCGAGTGCCACTGTGAACCTTTTCGTATTAGCAGTTGGTCGTTTAGCTAGCGTTAACAGCTTAGAGTGAATTTAGTGGTTTTGCTAAATTCTGAATCTGGGTGGAACCACGTAATGAACGTCCCTTTTATGGTATTTAATATACTATAAAAGGGGCTTTTTTGTTTTCTAGCTGAACAAAGATGGTATTTTTAAATTAGAATATGGAGGAATAAACTATGTCAGAAATTAACATTACATTTCCAGATGGAGCAGTAAAGTCTTTTCCAACGGGTTCATCCACAAAAGATATTGCTGAAAGTATCAGCAAAGGTTTAGCTAAAAAAGCATTAGCTGGTAAATTTAACGGAGAATTAGTGGATTTAGTACGCCCACTAGAAGTAAATGGTGAGATTGAAATTATTACACCTGATCATGAAGATGCTTTACAAATTTTGCGTCATTCAACTGCTCACTTGATGGCAAATGCATTACGTCGTTTGTATCCAGATATAAAATTTGGAGTGGGTCCGGCTATTTCAACTGGATTTTACTACGATACAGATTCTGAAGCTCCAATAACAGATGAGGATATTCCAAAAATTGAAGCTGAAATGATGGCAATTGTAAAAGAAAACAATCCTATTGTTCGTAAAGAAGTTACTCGGGAAGAAGCGTTAGAAATCTTCAAAGATGATCCTTACAAAGTAGAGTTGATTACAGCTTTACCTGAATCAGAAAAAATCACAGTATATGACCAAGGTGATTTTGTGGATTTATGTCGTGGTGTCCATGTACCATCTACAGGTCGCATTCAAGTATTTAAACTGTTATCTCTTGCAGGTGCCTACTGGAGAGGGAACTCAGACAATAAAATGATGCAACGGGTTTACGGAACAGCCTTTTTTGATAAAAAAGACTTGAAAGAGTTTATAAAAATGCGTGAAGAAGCTAAATTACGTGACCACCGTAAATTAGGAAAAGAATTAGACTTATTCATGATTTCTCCTGAAGTTGGGTCTGGATTGCCGTTCTGGTTGCCAAAAGGCGCTACGATTCGTCGTACAATTGAACGTTACATCGTTGACCGTGAAATTAGTCTAGGTTACCAACATGTCTACACACCTATTATGGCTGATGTAAACTTATACAAAACTTCTGGTCATTGGGACCATTATCATGAAGATATGTTCCCACCTATGGATATGGGTGATGGCGAAATGCTTGTCTTGCGCCCAATGAACTGCCCACATCATATGATGGTATACAAAAATGATGTGCATAGCTACCGTGAGTTGCCGATTCGGATTGCTGAATTAGGACAAATGCATCGCTATGAAAAGAGTGGAGCTTTATCAGGATTGCAACGAGTACGCGAAATGACTTTGAATGATGGGCATACATTTGTACGTCCAGATCAAATTGAAGAAGAATTCAAGCGTACACTGGAACTGATGTTAGCTGTCTACAGTGATTTTAATATTACTGATTATCGTTTCCGTCTAAGCTACCGCGATCCTAATAACACAGAAAAATACTATGACGATGACGGTATGTGGGAAAAAGCTCAAACAATGCTTAAAGCAGCTATGGACGATATGGAACTAGACTATTTTGAAGCAGAAGGCGAAGCAGCTTTTTATGGTCCTAAACTAGATGTATTAGTAAAAACAGCTATCGGAATTGAAGAGACACTTTCAACGATCCAACTAGACTTTTTACTTCCAGAACGTTTTGACCTAACATATGTAGGAGAAGATGGCGAAAATAATCACCGTCCTGTAGTTATTCACCGTGGTATTGTTTCTACAATGGAGCGGTTTGTAGCTTACTTGATCGAAGAATACAAAGGGGCGTTTCCTACTTGGTTAGCGCCGGTTCAAGCGACAATTATTCCAGTTAATTTAGACATGCATACAGATTATGCTTATGAGATCAAAAAACAACTGGAAAGTATTGGAATGCGCGTAGAAGTTGACGAGCGCAATGAAAAAATGGGGTATAAGATACGTGCTTCTCAAACACAAAAAATACCTTATCAATTAGTTGTTGGAGATAGTGAAGTCCAAGATAACACGGTTGCGGTACGTAAGTATGGTGAGAAAGCGACTGAAACAATTGGATTAACTAATTATTTAGAAAAAGTTTCATCAGAAATAAAAAACTTTAGCATCTAATTTGATTGACATTCTAGATTCAATAAAGTATAATAAATGAGTTGAGAAAATCAAGCAGAAGCACCCGCTTCTCGCCTAAGTTGACGAAAGTGTCTCTGGGCTAGATATAAACGATGATAACTTGCATTCGGTGTGAGTTAGAAATTATTTATAGGCGGGTTCATAATGAACTCGTCTATTTTTCTGCTGTTCTTTCTCTCAAATCTAATGGAGGTGTATGACCATAGCAAAAGATATGATGGTAAATGACGGCATTCGTGCACGTGAATTACGCGTTATTGGTAGTAACAGCGAACAACTTGGTGTAATTACAAAAAGTGAAGCGTTAAAACTTGCAGAAGAAGCAAACTTAGACTTAGTACTAGTAGCTCCAAAAGCAAAACCACCTGTAGCACGTATTATGGACTACGGTAAATTCCGTTTTGAGCAACAGAAAAAAGAACGTGAAGCCCGTAAAAATCAAAAAGTCATTAGTATCAAAGAAGTAAGATTAAGTCCTACTATTGATTTGAATGATTTTAATACTAAATTACGTAACGCACGTAAGTTCCTTGAAAAAGGAGATAAAGTAAAGGCTTCAATCCGATTTAAAGGTCGTGCCATTACTCATAAAGGTATTGGTAAAGAAGTGTTGGATCGTTTAGCTAAAGAAACAGCTGATATTTCAACTATTGAATCAGCTGCTAAAATGGATGGTCGTAGCATGTTCTTAATTTTAGCACCAAAGAATGAAAAGTAAGAGTATTTTGAGGAGGAAATAACAAATGCCAAAACAAAAAACACACCGTGGTTCAGCAAAACGGTTCAAAAGAACAGGTAATGGTGGATTAAAACGTCACCATGCTAAAACAAGCCATATGTTTGCAAACAAATCACAAAAACAAAAACGTAAATTACGTAAATCAGCAATGGTATCTTCTGGCGATATGAAACGTATCCGTCAACAATTAGCTAAATGGTAATCTTTTACCTTAGCGTATTTTAGTTCATTTAAAAAAATGAACAAATGTAATTTAAATTAGTCAAAAGAGTTTTCTTGTAGAGAAAACATCTTAGAGGAGGAAATTAATATGCCACGTGTAAAAGGTGGAACGGTTACTCGTAAACGTCGTAAAAAAATATTAAAATTAGCAAAAGGGTATTACGGTTCTAAACATATTTTATTCAAAACAGCTAAGCAACAAGTAATGAAATCATATACTTATGCTTACAGAGATCGTCGTCAAAAGAAACGTGACTTCCGTAAATTATGGATCGCTCGTATTAATGCAGCTGCTCGTTTAAACAACATGAGCTACAGCACATTTATGCATGGTCTTAAATTAGCAGAAATTGATGTTAACCGTAAAATGTTAGCTGATATCGCTGTTACAGATGCTGCTGCATTCACAGCATTAGCTGAACAAGCTAAAACTGCATTAAACAACAAATAATATTCTAAAAGCTATTTCACTATTCTGTGAAATAGCTTTTTTTATGGAATAATATTGAAATTAAATGTGTCGATATTGTAACAAATAAAACGAAATTTTTAATAAGTAAAACTAGTTATAAAAACTATAGGTATAGGCTTTGTTCAGAAAAACAATGAGTATAGGATTAGAATAAGAATTTTTTATTACATTATTTTAATAATTTGTATTGAATTTGTGATAACAAGATGATAATATAATTTGAGTAAACTAATATTTCGTTATGGATTATTAGAAGAATTGAAAAAGAAATAGGGGGATTTAAAATGAAAAAGAGTAAATTAGTTAGTTTATTAGGTCTAACAGCTACGTCTGCATTAGTTTTAGCGGCTTGTGGTGGTGGAAACGATGGAGAAACAGCAAGTACAGAATCAACAGATTCTGGATCTTCTGAAGAACAAGTACTGAACCTGATTGAAAGTGCTGAATTGCCAAATATGGATTCTGCAAAATCGACAGATGTAGTAAGTGGTACTGTTTTAAATAACGTAAATGAAGGATTATATCGTCAAAATCCAGAGAATAAACTTGAGTTAGGAATGGCTGAGGAAGAACCTGAAGTCAGTGAAGACGGATTAACTTACACTTTTAAAATCAGAGAAGATGCAGTTTGGTCTAATGGTGAACCCGTTACAGCAAATGATTTTGTCTATGCTTGGCAACGTTTAGCAACTCCTGAAACAGCTGCTGAATACTCATACATGATTGACGGTGTTGTTGAGAATGCTTCTGCAATTTTGACTGGAGAAATGGAACCTTCAGAATTAGGTGCTACAGCTGTTGATGAAAAAACTTTAGAAGTTCAATTAGAAAAAGCTGTACCTTACTTTAAAGATTTACTAACGCTTCCAATGTTTTTACCACAAAACGAAGCTTTCATAACAGAACAAGGTGAAAATTATGCAACTAATAGTGATACTGTTCTTTATAATGGTCCTTTTGTATTAGACGAATGGGATGGAACTGGCTTAAGCTGGGTATTGAATAAAAATGAAGAATACTGGGATGCAGAAACTGTAGTGTTAGATGCAATCAATGTTGATGTAGTTAAAGAAACATCAACTGCAATCAACTTATACGATACAGGAGCAGTTGACCGTATTACATTATCAGGTGAATATGTACAAACAAAACAAGGCGATCCTGAATTGAAAACTCAACCAACATCATCTGTTTTCTACTTTAAATTTAACCAAGAACGTGATGGAGCAGAAACACCTTTAGCTAATGAAAATATTCGTAAAGCTATTGCAATGGCATTTGACAAACAAGCTTTTGCTGACACAGTTCTTCAAAACGGTTCTATTCCAGCTAATGGATTAGTTCCAGCTGAATTAGCTGTTGATCCTGCTACGGATAAAGATTTCCGTGAACAAAATGGAGATTTATTATCATTTGATGTTGAACAAGCGCAAAAGTATTTTGAAGCAGGTTTAAAAGAGTTAGGTGTAGATTCACTTACTTTAGAAATTCTAGGTGATGATACTGAAAATGCTAAAAAATCTTTAGAATTTATGCAAGGACAATTGACTTCAAATCTGCCAGGTTTAGAAATCAACTTAAGAAATGTTCCATTTAAGGTTCGTTTAGAAGCAAACTCAAATCAAGATTACGATATTCAAATGGCTGGTTGGGGAGCTGACTACGCAGATCCAATTAACTTCTTAGAATTGTTCCATACAGAAAATGGAAATAACAAATCTGGCTACTCTAATCCTGAATATGATGCATTAGTTGAAAGTGCTCAAACAGACGTAACAGATTTAGAAGGCCGTTGGACAGATATGTTAGAAGCTGAAAAAATCTTAATGGAAACAGGCGGAATTGCACCAATCTATCAACGTGCATATTCTGTTTTAGAAAAAGATTATCTTAAAGATTACTCAAGTCACTTAACAGGTGCAGAATACTCGTACAAATGGGCTTCTATTGAAGGAAAAGAATAAAATTTTAGAAAAAAAGAGCGAATATTATTCGCTCTTTTTTTGTGTGTAGAATGTGAGAAGGATAAGATTCCTATTAGAGTAAGTAAATACTCATTTCTCTCTCTTTTGAATGATGATAAAATGAAGAAGTTATGAATATTTTATCATCAAATTTTATTACGATTCATTAGGAGGAAAAGAAGTGGAAAAGAAAAAATATCTTCAGTTAATGGGGTTATCACTAGCTTCTGTTAGTTTATTAGCAGCTTGTGGTGGAAACAAAGAAGAATCGACAACAACTACAAATGGAAACGACAAACAAGAGTTAAACTTAATTGAGTCAGCTGAATTACCGACAATGGATTCAGTATTAGCAACAGATGCTGTTAGTTTCAATGTTATGAACAACGTTAATGAAGGACTATACCGTCAAGGACCAGATGGTGAACTTGTTTTAGGAATGGCTGCAGAAGAACCAGAAGTCAGTGAAGATGGATTGACTTATACTTTTAAAATCAGAGAAGACGCTGTATGGTCAAACGGCGACCCTGTAACAGCTAACGACTTTGTTTTTGCATGGACACGTTTAGTAACACCTGAAACGGCTGCAGAGTACTCTTATATGATTGATGGAGTAGTATTAAATGCGACTGCTGTCTTACAAGGTGAAATGGAACCTTCTGAATTAGGTGTAACAGCTGTTGATGATAAAACATTTGAAGTTCAACTAGAAAAAGCAGTACCTTATTTTGAAAGTTTGACAACATTGTCAATGTTTTTCCCTCAAAATGAGGCTTATGTTACAGAACAAGGAGAAGCTTATGCTTCAAATAGTGATCATATTCTTTATAACGGACCATTTGTATTAGATGAATGGGATGGAACCGGCTTAAGCTGGGTAATGAATAAAAATGAAGAGTATTGGGATGCAGATACTGTTGAATTAGATACAGTTAATATTGATGTTATTAAAGAAACGTCAACTTCTTTGAATTTATATGATACAGGTTCAATCGATCGTATGATACTATCAGGTGATTATGTACAAACTCAACAAGGAAACCCAGATTTGAAAACTCAACCTACTTCTACTGTAGCTTATCTTAAATTTAACCAAGAACGTGATGGAGAACAAACAGCATTAGCTAACGAAAATATTCGTAAAGCTATCGCGATGGCTTTTGATAAACAAGCATATGTTGATACTGTTCTTCAAAACGGTTCTATCCCAGCTAACGGACTTGTTCCACAATCATTAGCTGTTGATCCATCAACAGGAGAAGACTACCGTGATCAAAACGGTGATTTGTTGACATTTGATCTTGAGCAAGCTCAAGAATACTGGGAAAAAGGATTACAAGAATTAGGATTAGATTCTTTAACATTAGAAATTTTAAGTGATGATACTGAAAACGCTAAAAAATCAATTGAATTTTTACAAGGGCAATTAACACAAAATTTACCGGGATTAGATATCTCATTAAGAAATGTACCGTTTAAAGTACGCCTTGATGCTAACAGCAATCAAGATTATGATATTCAATTAGCATTGTGGGGAGCAGATTATGCTGATCCTATTAACTTCTTAGAGTTATTCCAATCTGAAAACGGAAATAATAAGTCTGGATACAATAGCTCTGATTACGATGCACTAATTGAAAGTGCTCAAACGAATGTGACAGATTTAGAATCACGTTGGCAAGATATGCTTGATGCAGAAAAAGTATTAATGGATGAAGCTGGTATTGCGCCAATTTATCAACGTGCTTATGCAGTATTAGAAAAGCCATATGTTCAAGATTTTACAACATATTTAGTTGGAGCAGAATGGTCGCTTAAATGGACGTCTGTAACAAAGTAAGGTTAACTTAAAGAATGGAAAGAGTCTTGGATTAAGTTCCAAGACTCTTTATTTTTACTTTTTTTGTAAATTAAGTATTGAGTAATGAAAAAGGGACGGAGAAAAACTATTTTTTGATAAACAATGTTATAATTAAATGAATAAATTATATTGGAGGCCTATATTATGGAAGAAACGGAATTAAAGATGTTAAAAGAATTAACAGATGTAAAGGGAATCTCAGGAAATGAAGGACAAGTAAGAGACGTATTTGTAAAGTATGCAAATCCTAGTGCAGATAGTATTAGCTTTGATGGACTGGGTAGTGTCATTGCAAAGAGTGTTGGAGATAAAACAGGCCCAAAAGTATTGTTTGCTGGACACTTAGATGAAGTTGGTTTTATGGTAACAAACATTACTGAAGAAGGTTTTATTAAATTTCAAACAATTGGTGGTTGGTGGGCACAAGTAATGTTGGCTCAACAAGTTCAAATTACAACTGGGAAAAATAAAGTTATTCATGGAGTGATTGGATGTAAACCACCACATGTTTTAACTGCTGAAGTACGCAATAAAGCGTATGATGTTCAAGAAATGTTTATTGATATTGGAGCTTCCTCAAAAGAAGAAGCAGTACAATGGGGAGTCAAGCCTGGTGATATGGTAACACCATATACTGAATTTAGACGCTTAAATGGATCTAAGTTTCTATTGGCTAAAGCTTGGGATAACCGCATTGGGACAGCTGTTACTCTAAAAGTATTAGAAAATTTAAAAGCCGAAGGACATCCTAATAGAGCATTTGCGGTTGGGAACGTACAAGAAGAAGTGGGTTTAAGAGGAGCAAAAACAGCAACTCATTTAGTCGATCCGGATATTGCTTTTGCATTAGATACTGGTACAGCTGGAGATACTCCAGGGATGACTGAAAAAGAAGCAGACTCTAAGTTAGGAAAAGGCCCACAAATTATTATTTATGATGCTTCCATGATAGCTCATAAAGGTTTGCGTGACTTTGTTGTTTCTATTGCAGAAGAATTAAATATTCCTTTTCAATATACTGTGATTGCAGGTGGAGGAACGGATGCAGGAAGTCAACATGTAAGTAAAAATGGTATACCAGCATTAGCGATTACGGTTGCGACGCGTTACTTACACTCTCATACTTCAGTTATTCATGAAGACGATTATTTGAATACTGTAAGATTAGTTACAGAAGTCATCAAACGTCTAGATAGTGATACAGTTGAAAAAATTAAATACCATAGTTAAAATTAAATTGAAATAAAAACTGTAGTGCATATGAAAGATATGCACTACAGTTTTTTTTGCCTGTTCATATTCCTATATCTTTATGACAAATCCATGAACTTTTGACTAATCTTTTATAGATAAACTAGAATAACGTTTCTTTTTATTAAAATAACAAGTAAAATGAGAGTAATGGATTAAAAAATGAGAGAGGGGGGGAATAAATGAAGAGAGCCAAAAAGAGGATTGCAGTAATAGGCGGTGGAATAACAGGGCTAGTTACTGCTTATCGAATAAAACAGCAAATTGAAAATGAACAGCTGCCTTTCGAACTTATTTTATTAGAGTCTGCTCTAAAAGTAGGTGGTAAAATTTACACTATGAAGGTAGGTGACAACTACTTTGATTTAGGTGCTGAATCAATCGATGTTCGCTATCCCGAAGCAATGGATCTGATTAAAGAATTAGGTCTAATGGATCAGTTAATTTATAGTGAAGGAAATAAACCAGATATCTTTTTTTATAATAAGTTGCACAATCTTAATTACCCAACTTATAAAGGTATTCCAGTAAGGAAAATGGATATTTGGAAAAGTGACTTACTAACGTTTCAAGGGAAAATGGCTAGTTTTAAAGATAATCTATTTCCCTTAAAACCCTTAGATAAAGATATTCAGATGAGCCGGTATCTTAAAAGCCGATTTGGAGAAGAATTAGTGGAACATATTGTAGAGCCTTTCTTTTCAAAAGTTTATGCTAGTGATTTGGATGAAATGGGAATTAAATCTTCTAAAGAGGTCATTTATTCCTTAGAACAAAAGTATGGAAGCTTATCTAATGGCATTAAGCATCATCCAGAATTATTAGATGGTTCTGGCAATTATGTTACATTTCAAAAGGGATTAGCTGTTTTAACGGATAGATTAACTGAGATTCTAAAACCACATATTCAAACAAGCAAAAAGGTTTTTGAAATTAAAGAAGGTACGGAAGGCACGTATATTATTGATATAAACCGAAAAGAACAGGTGCGGGTCGGTGCAATTTGCATTGCAACACCTGTAACCGAATATTCAAAATTAATAAAAAATGAAACTTTTAGGCAAACTTTTGATCAAGTTGAAACGGCGTCTATTGGATACATTTTATTTAAATTTAAAAAAACAGCTATTAAAAATGAACCAATTGGTTTTGGTGTAGTGACTCCTAGAAGAAATGATTCTTATGTGACTTCAATTGTTTTTTTAAATAAGAAATGGTCATTTCTTAAAGATGAAGAGGACGTTTTTATAGGTGTGAGTTTTGGTAGAAAAGGTGAAGACCTACTTGTTACCTTGGGCAATAAAGACATAGAAGAATCGATATTAAAAGACTTGGAAATCATACTTGGCATTACTGATAAACCAATAAACCGAATTGTGAAACGATGGCCTGACGCAATACCTCAATACACTGTGGACCAAGAAGAAAAAACAAAAGAAATGATAGAAATGTTAAACTATGAATATCCGGGAATTTATATCTCTGGAATAGGCCTAGAAGGTTTTGGAATCAATCAATGTATTGTCCAAGCAAATAGAACAAGCAAGAAAATAGTTGAACATATAAAAAAACAAAATTGTATTTAACATAAAAATCTAATTGCTTATAATAAAATAAAAAACTCCTTTTTAAAATAAAAAGGTTTTTTTTATTTTAAACTGAGCTGTCTTGGTGTAAGGTGTTAGAGAAATGATAAATAAAAAACAGAAGTGAGGGATAAAAATGAAGTTAACCATTTTAGGCTTTTGGGGTGGATATCCAACGAATAATTCAGGTACAAGTTCGTATTTATTGGAAGCTGAAAATTATCACCTATTAATTGATGCAGGAAGTGCTTCTTTAATTGCTTTAGAAAATCATTTAGATCCATTACAGTTAGATGCGGTAATTTTATCTCATTACCACTATGATCATATTGCTGATTTAGGGGTGTTGCAATTTACACGTCAATTGAAGCGAATGAAGAATAATCTTGAGAGAGCTCCAATGCTGCCTATTTATGGACATACAGGAGATAAGGAAAATTTTAAACGATTAACAATGGACCTTGTAAGTGAAGGGATAGAATACAAAGAGAATGAAAAAATATATATTGGGCCTTTCGAAATTCACTTTATGAAAACTTTACATCCAGTAGAGTGCTATGCAATGAGAATTATTGAAATGAAAACAGGAAAGACTCTTGTTTATACCGCTGATTCTGGTTATTTATCTAATTTTATTTCATTTAGTAAAGATGCTGATGTCTTACTAGCGGATACGAATTTCTTCAACGGGATGGAAAATCATCGTGTTCATATGACAGCTTCTGAAGTCGGAAAAATTGCAAAGGAAGCGCATGTGAAAAAAGTTGTTTTGACGCATTTACCTCAAGAAGGAGACTTACAGCTTTTAAAAGCTCAAACCGTTAATGAAACACCAACAACAGAAGTCGTATTGGCTAAAAAAGATCTGATAATTGAAATTTAACAAAAAAACAGTAAAAAAATAAACAAAACAATCAGAGATGAGGAAAACTAAATGTATTACGTTAAAAACGTCCGCAACGGAAAAGAAATAACAGATCCTGCTATTAACTTAGCAATTGAATATCACCTATTAAATAATGTCGTATTGGATGAACCCATCTTACTATTTTATATTAATGAGCCCTCTATTATAATTGGAAGAAATCAAAATACGATCGAAGAAATCAATACAGATTATGTTGAAAAAAAGAATATCCATGTAGTCCGTCGATTTTCAGGTGGTGGGGCCGTTTACCATGACTTTGGAGTGTTTTGTTTTTGTTTTATTACAAAAGATGATGGAGATTCATTTCGTGATTTCGGTAAATTTACAGAGCCTATAATTGATTCTTTACACAAAATGGGAGTAGAAGGCGCTAAGCTTGAAGGTAGAAACGACTTATTGATCAATGGACAAAAATTTTCTGGAAATGCGATGTATTCAAAAAATGGACGAATGACCGCACATGGTACAATCATGTTTGATAGTGATATTGAAGAAGTCGTGAACGCTCTTAAAGTGAGAAAAGATAAAATCGAGTCAAAAGGAATTAAATCGATAAGAAGCCGTGTAACAAATATAAAACCCTACTTATCTGATGATTATCAATTTTTAAGTACAAAAGAATTTCGTGACCGCTTATTACTGAATATATTTGATGTCAATACTCCTGAAGAAGTTAAGGAATACGAACTGACGGAAGAAGATTGGAAACAAATTGAAAATCTATCTGAAAAGTATTTTAATAATTGGGATTGGAACTATGGAAAATCGCCCAAATTCGAGTTAGTTCGTCGTCACCGTTTTTCTATCGGTTCAGTGGAATTTAAAATGAATGTAGACAAAGGGTTTATCCAAGATATCCGTATCTATGGAGATTTCTTTGGCTTAGGGGACATATCTGATGTTGAAGAAAAATTAAACGGCGTTAAGTATGATGCAGCATCGATAAGCGAAGCCCTGGATGAGACAGATATTAAAAAGTACTTTGGAAATATCACTAAAGAAGAACTAGTGCATTTAATATATTAAAAAAGGGAAAAGCAGTTAGAATGAGTATTCTAACTGCTTTTCTCTTTTTTACTATTTTCGTCTTCTACCTAAACCAATAGCATTTCTCATTTTCAAAAGTGTTTTATTAGCTACAGTGCCTGCTTTAATTGCACCTTCATCTAAAATAGAGTCTAACTCATCTGAATTGATCAATTCATCGTGTCTAATTTGAATAGGTTCTAATACTGAAACAATAGCTTCTCCTAAATCTTCTTTAAATTGACCATACCCACTATTTTGGTAACGATCTACTAATTCATCAATACTGAAATCAGTAAACGAAGCATAGATGGTTAACAAATTAGAAATGCCAGGTTTATTTTCAGGGTCGTATTCAATCACACCACTTGAATCTGTTACAGCACTCTTAATTTTTTTACGAATGATTGCGGGTTCATCCAACATTGAAATAAAACTTTTTTTATTCTCATCAGACTTACTCATTTTCTTCAAGGGATCTTGTAAACTCATTATCCGTCCACCAGATGCTGGTATGTTTACTTCTGGCGTTGTAAGCAATTGATTGCCATTACCGTATTTATTGTTAAATCGACTAACAAAATCTCTGGTTAATTCTAAATGTTGCTTTTGGTCATCTCCCACAGGAACTAAGTCAGATTGGTAAAGAATAATATCGGCTACCATTAGAGGAGGGTAAGTCAATAAACCAGCTGATACACCAGCACGATTATTTTTTGCAGATTTGTCTTTAAATTGTGTCATCCGTTCTAATTCACCTAAACTGGTATTGCATTGGACGATCCAAGCAGCTTCAGCATGTGCAGAGACTTCAGATTGAATAAAAATAGTTGCTTTTTTTGGATCTAATCCGATAGCTAAGTATAATGCAGCAAGACTTTTCGTTTGTTGTCTAAGTTTCAACGGTTCTTGTTGTACAGTAATTGCATGCTCATCCACGATACAAAAGTAACTCGTATAACTTTCTTGTAAATCTATAAACTGTTTCATTGCCCCAATATAGTTCCCAATAGTAGGAGTTCCACTAGGCTGGATACCTGAAAAAATTGTCTTCATTAATTATACACCCCTTAATTCTAAATACATTAATTATTATACGCTATTTTAAGATGGATTAAAGAATTTGTTCATAAGAACTACTAAATGGTCACCTTTCAATAAGGTAATAAGCTATCAAAGTAAAGATACAAACAATTAATAAGGCAGAACCTACTTTTAAAAAAAAGTAATACCCTTTTCCGAATACTTTCGAAAGTGGTTTTACGTTTAATTCTTCATCTGAGTTTCTGCCTTTTCGAATATTGAAAGCAGCTTTCCTCATACTGTAGTTAAAAAAATCAAAAAAACCTGAAGAAAAAGATGCACCAAAAAGTCCAATAATAAGAAATAAGGCAGCTCCATAAAAAGTAAGATTTGTAGTATGATAAAATGAAAGTTCTCTATAAATAATAAGTTCTAATAGTATGCATAAAACGAGTATAGCTAAAAAGATCCGAACAGGTGTAAAATTTTGTTTCACTTAATTTCCTCCTTGAAGTAGATAAATAATCGTTCTAAATTCATTATAAAGGAATACAATGAAAAATGTATGAATAAAATTAGGCACAGGTAATGTTTTATCTTTTATAAAACAACATGTTTTCTATTCGTTTTCTAATCTAATTCTAATTTTACGATAGAATATGATGGCATAATTCAAAAAAGTTTTGCAATATTGCTTTTGACAAGCTATTCTATATAGTATATTCTTTTTTGTAGGAGAATTAAAATTAAAATTGTTGGAGGTGCTTTAATCGATGAAAAGTTATGCGAGATTTTTAGGAAAACGTGTATTATACATGTTATTGACATTATTTTTAATTGCATCGATTACTTTCTTCTTAATGAAGCTTTTACCAGGTACTCCATATAGTAACCAGGATAAACTTTCAGAAGAACAAATCTATATTATGAACGAACAATATGGATTAAATGAACCGGTTGCGGTTCAGTATTTAGTGTACATTGGTGGATTGCTTAAAGGGGATTTAGGAACGTCATTCCAATTTAACAATACTCCTGTAACAAAACTGTTATCTACGCGTATAGGGCCATCCTTGCAGCTAGGTATTCAAGCAGTCGCACTTGGGACAATACTAGGTATTGTTTTAGGAGTAATCGCAGCAATGTATCAAAACACATGGATTGATACATTAGCAACATTTTCAGCAATTTTAGGTAGATCTATTCCTAACTTTGTTATTGCAGTATTATTGCAACTTATTTTTGGAGTATATCTACAATGGTTCCCAATCGCATTGTGGGATGGCGGATTCAGTTCATCTGTTTTGCCTACATTAGCTTTAACGATATCTCCGTTAGCCGATTCTGCTCGTTTTATTAGAACAGAAATGGTAGATGTATTGAGTAGTGATTACGTTGAATTGGCAAGAGCCAAAGGGTTAAGCAGATGGACAGTAGCATTTAAACATGGTGTTCGTAATGCATTGATTCCATTAGTTACGATTTTAGGCCCTATGGCGGTTGGTTTAATGACGGGTTCAATGGTTGTAGAAAATATCTATGCTATTCCAGGAATTGGAGAACAATTCGTTAAATCAATTATGACAAATGATTACCCTACCATCATGGGTGTAACCATTCTTTATTCTGCTATGCTAGTATTTATTATTTTAGTTGTAGATATTTTATACGGAGTAATTGACCCACGTATTCGTGTTTCTACAGAAGGAGGGGACAAATAATGCATAATCAAGAGAATATTCCTGTTGCAGATGAATTAAAGAATCTGTCTCCTGACATGTTTGCTCCAGCATCTGAGTCTAGTATTCAAGATAACGAAAAAATTGCAGCACCTTCATTAAGTTTTATTCAAGACTCATGGAGAAGACTGAAAAAAAATAAAGCGGCCGTAGTTAGTCTGATTGTTCTGATAATTATGATTATTCTTACAATTGCAGCTCCAATTGTTGCACCGCATGACCCAAATGTTCAAACTGTAGAGTTTGCAAGCTTGCCTCCTAAAATTCCAGGAATTGGGATTGATGGATTAAATGGAACTCAAGCAGTAGGAGATACACGTGTAGATAAATATGCTGAAAAAGGCGTTCCTGAAGGCCAGTACTATATTTTAGGTACAGACAGTTTAGGACGTGATTTACTTTCACGTATTCTTTATGGTACTCGAGTTTCCTTAATAATTGCATTTGTTGCAGCATTTTTTGACTTAACGATAGGTGTAACTTATGGTTTGGTTTCAGGATGGTGTGGTGGAAAAATTGATAACTTCATGCAACGTGTTTTAGAAATATTATCAGGAGTTCCTAACTTAGTAGTAGTTATCTTAATGCTCTTAGTTTTAGATCCAGGTATTATGTCTATTATTATTGCGTTAGCTATTACAGGGTGGATTTCAATGGCCAGGGTAGTTCGTGCACAGACATTGAAATTGAAAAATCAAGAATATATTTTAGCAGCTCGTACATTGGGTGAATCTTCAATAAAAATAGCATTTAAACATTTAATTCCAAATTTATCAGGTGTTATCATTATTCAAACCATGTTCTCAATTCCGTCAGCTATTTTCTTCGAGGCTTTCTTGAGTTTCATCGGTATAGGTATTCCTGCACCAACAGCGTCACTAGGAACACTGATTAATGATGGGTATAAAACATTCCGTTTCTTACCTCATTTAATGTGGTATCCAGCAGCAGTTATTTGTATTCTAATGATTTCATTTAACTTGTTAGCAGATGGTTTGCGTGATGCATTTGATCCAAAAATGAAAGATTAGCGAGGTGAAAATGAATGAGCAATGTATTAGAAATTAAAGATTTAGAAATCACATTCGACACCTATGCTGGTAAAGTAAAAGCTATCCGTGGTGTCAGTTTTGATTTGAAAAAAGGTGAAACATTAGCTATTGTAGGGGAATCCGGTTCAGGTAAATCTGTTACCACTCGTAGCATTATGCGTTTGCTTTCACAAAATGCAAATATTGAAAATGGAGAAATCCTTTTTAATGGTGAAGATCTTATAAGAAAATCTGAAAAAGAAATGCAAGCTATTCGTGGTAAAGAAATTGCGATGATTTTTCAAGATCCGATGACATCTCTTAATCCAACAATGACTATTGGAAAACAAATTTCTGAACCTATTCGTTTGCATCAAAAGCTAAACAAAGAAGATGCAAGTAAAAGAGCGTTAGAATTATTAAATCTAGTTGGCTTACCAGACGCAGAAAGACGTATGAAACAATACCCTCACCAATTTTCTGGTGGGCAAAGACAACGTATTGTTATTGCAATTGCTCTTGCATGTAATCCTGAAGTGCTAATTGCTGATGAACCAACAACAGCTTTAGATGTAACAATTCAAGCACAAATCTTAGATCTTATGAAAGAACTACAAAAGAAAATTGCAACTTCTATTATCTTCATTACACATGATCTAGGTGTAGTAGCTAACGTTGCAGATCGTGTTGCAGTTATGTATGCAGGTAAAATTATAGAAATTGGAACAGTGGATGAAATTTTTTACAATCCTCAACACCCATATACATGGGGACTAATCAGTTCTATGCCTACCTTAGAAATTACTGAAACACTTTATGCTATCCCAGGTACTCCTCCAGATTTATTGGACCCGCCAAAAGGGGATGCGTTTGCTCCACGAAATGCATTTGCGATGAAGATCGATACAGAGTTAGAACCACCATACTTTAAAGTTTCTGAAACGCATTTAGCTTCAACATGGTTATTACATCCCGATGCACCAGCCGTTGAACCGCCACCAGAAATTAAAGCACGTCAAAAAATTTATGAAGAAAAATTTGCCCCACTCCATGCATCTTTAAAAAATGCTAAGACTGAAGTCAAAGGAGGGGTAAATTAAGATGGAAAATAGAGAAAAGATTTTAGAAGTTAGAGGTCTAAAACAATATTTCAACAAAGGAACAAAAAATGAAGTTCGCGCCGTAGATGATGTTACTTTTGATATCTATAAAGGTGAAACTTTTGGTTTAGTTGGCGAATCTGGTTCAGGTAAATCAACAACCGGTCGTTCGATCATTCGATTGTATGATCCAACATCTGGAGAAATTGATTTTGAAGGTACCAAAGTTCATGATATTTCTGGTAAAAAAGATATGTTGAAATTCAGAAGAGAAATGCAAATGATTTTTCAAGATCCATATGCATCTTTGAATCCAAAAATGAAAGTTCGCGATATCATTGCAGAAGGTATCGATATACATGGTTTAGCTACTTCTACGGAAGACAGAAATAATCAAGTAAATGAACTGTTAAAGACAGTAGGGTTAAACCCAGACCATGCTTCTCGTTACCCACATGAGTTTTCAGGTGGACAAAGACAACGTATTGGTATTGCAAGAGCTCTTGCAGTTAAGCCTAAGTTTATCATTGCTGATGAACCAATTTCTGCATTAGATGTTTCAATTCAAGCACAGGTTGTCAATTTATTAATGGAATTGCAAAAAACTCAAGATTTAACGTTCTTGTTTATTGCCCATGATTTATCGATGGTTAAATACATCAGTGATCGTATTGGTGTAATGAATACCGGTAAATTACTTGAATTAGCACCTGCTGATGAAGTGTACAATACTCCATTACATCCTTATACAGAAAGCTTGTTGTCTGCTGTACCTTTACCAGATCCTGAATATGAGCGTAATCGTGTGCGTACTCCTTATATTCCTCGTGAATCAAATGGAGAACCTGAAGAGTTACGTGAAATTTCTCCAGGACATTATGTTTACTGTAGAGAATCTGATGTAGCTGCTTTGAAAGAAAAGAAAGCAAGCTACGCTAAATAATTGAGTAAAAGCTACAAAGAAGACTAAAATAGTCATCTTTGTAGCTTTTTTTATTACTAAAAAAGAATAAATAGTTTATAAAATTATTTTAGCAATAGAGAATGCTTGTAAATAAATACAAGCTGAACAAAATAATGTTTAATTCAAAACATTATTTTATTTAGAATGAATTTTTATTTGTATTCATTATCATTATCCTTATTTAAGAGGAAACCTTATTAAATAAGGGTTTTCTATATTTAAATGTGAACTAAAAAAACTTTACTCTGTAAAATTAATGTTAAAATTAAGTATAAGTGACAAAAAGATGGCAAAAGGGGTAGTAATTTTAAAATGAATGTTTTATAATAATCTTGTAAGGCATTTCATAGTTTCATTAACAGTCCTCAATTTTTTTGAACGATCTATCTGATTAAAAAAGGAGAGAATAACATATGGTAACTTTATATACATCGCCTAGTTGCACATCGTGTCGTAAAGCAAGAGCTTGGTTAGAGGAAAACAATATTACTTATAAAGAGAGAAATATTTTTTCTGAACCACTGACGATTGATGAAATTAAATCGATCTTAAGAATGACAGAAGATGGTACAGAAGAAATCATTTCGACCCGTTCTAAAGTATTTCAAGAACTAAATGTTGATCTTGATGATTTACCTTTAAATGAGTTGTTCGATTTGATTCAAGATAACCCAGGACTTTTACGTCGACCAATTATGGTAGATGAAAAAAGATTACAGGTTGGATATAATGAAGATGAAATCCGTCGCTTCTTGCCTCGTGAAGTAAGAGCACTTGAATTAAAACAAGCACAACTGATAGTTGGATATTAGTAATGTGGTAAAACTACACATCCCAAAGGATGATGTAGTTTTTTTTGGCACTTTTAACTTTACATTTTATTTATTTCCTTTAGAATGGTTATATAGATTATTCATTAGTTGAAATGGTTTAACGATGAAGAAAAGAAATGAGGTGTAGGACTATGGAAATGGAACACATTAACGAAAACACCATCCGAGTATTGATTGAGAATGCTGATTTAGAAGAAAGAGGCGTAACATTTTTAGATCTTTTAGGAAATCACAAACAAATTGAAAATTTCTTTTATAGTATCTTAGAAGAAGTGGATGTTGACGAACAATTCCATGAATCTGATGCCATAACATTTCAAGTATTGCCAAATGGAAATGGACTAGAATTGTTTATTAGTAAAGGTGGACCATTAAACGACCAATTAGACTTTTCTTCAGCATCTGAGAATCTTAACTCAGATGAATTCTCTCAATATATAAAAAAACAAATGGTACAAAATTTAGAAAAATCCGAAACTGATATTGATGAAACCGCAAATCAAATTGAAGAGGAAATAAAAGAAGTTGTTTTGAAATTTAATCAGTTTGAAGATATGATTGAATTATCAAAAATGATGCATGTTGATAAGGCTCGTTCTAATCTCTTTCTTTACAAAGAAAGCTACTATTTAAATCTAGTCTTTTTTGTTAATGAAATGACAGAAAGAAGTGCTGAGGAAGAAATCGCTCTTGCGCTAGAGTTTGCTGAAAAAACGCCTATTACTCAAGGTGTTTTAGAAGAACATGGCAAAATACTAATGGAAAAAAATGCATTAGAGTTAACACGTCACTACTTTAAATAAACTAAATAGTATTAAATTGGAAATCAAAGAAAGGTTATCTTTCTTTGATTTTTTTGTTTGTTAGTAGCGTTCTCACCTTCTTTGCGGATAGTTTAAATAGAATAGCAAAGAGAGGGGATTAATTAGAATGTTAGTTGCAGTAAGTAAGGGAAATCAATATGTTAATGCATTAGATGTGCAGAAAAATGAAAAACAAAAAAGGGACTATTACTGTCCAAGTTGTAAAGAACCGGTTTTTCTTAAAAAAGGATTAATCAAACAAGCACATTTTACTCACTTTCGAAAAAGTGATTGTACTGTTTTTTCAGAAGGAGAAACTCAAGAACATATTTTAGGAAAAAAAATACTTTATCGCTGGTTTACACAACAGGAAATGCCTTGTCAACTTGAAGCCTATTTACCAAATTTAAAGCAGCGGCCAGATTTATTAATTTGGCTAGATGAACAGACGCCAGTAGCTTTAGAGTTTCAGTGCAGTGCTCTTTCTGCTGAAAGAATGATGGAACGAACATCAGGCTATATTAAAAATGGATATAGAGTTTATTGGATATTAGGACAAAATTTCCAATTAAAAGATAAATTAACAAATTTTCAGCGATTATTTATACAGGAACATAACAAAATAGGGTGTTATTTTTTAGAATTGCATGTAGAATCAAACGATATTGTCATCCATTATGACATCAGTCAAGAAGGAAATTCAGCATCTATAATTTCTCAATGTCGTCATTTAAAGATAGATGAAACCACTAGTTTAAATACCGTAATACAACAAATCTTGCTTTACTCAACAAATAACCAAATAGATCCTAAAAAAAAGTTGATTCAAAGTCATTATTATTTAAATAGGGGGAGGAACTATCAAGTACCGATAATAGTGGACTTCCAAAAATACATTTATAAAAAAGGCGATTCGTTGGTTTCATTGCCTCTAGAAGTGTATCTGCCCGTGAAAAATCAATTATTTATCAAAACACTTTCTTATTTTTGGAAATACCAGTTTCTAGAATGGATAATGGAAAGAAACAGCGGGGACATTATAACTAAAAAAGAAATTATCCAAAAAACTACAATAATGATAACAAATAATGAGCTCAATTTTTATATTATGCCTCTCATCTCTGATGAAAGTAAAAGAAAGTGCATCATACATTTTATCACGTTATTGAACAAACGCGGCGTACTAATAGCTATTTCTCATTCAGAATGGATGGTACAAAAGGAGCCACAGAGATATAAAAATGAAAATGAAAAGATAACCGCTTTTTTAAAGTTAGATAATTCTCTTATCATGGATTCATAAGAAAGAGGATTAAAGGAATTTTTCTTTATTTTAAGGTAGTTTATGGTAAGATTGATGATAAGATAATTCCGAGGAGGTCTTTTAATGAGTGAATCAAAAAAACTGCCAACAAGAAATAAAGTACCTAATGAATTGACATGGAATCTAGAAGTTATTTTTCAATCCGATGATGACTTCAAAAAATCTTATAAAGAACTTGAAGATAAAATAGGATTTGTTACATCTTATAAAGGAACGCTTGATAACGGATCAGACAGGTTTTTAAAAGCTATTCAATCTATTTTAGATTTATCAAATCAATTGGAAACATTGTATGTCTATGCTCAATTAAAAAATGATCAAGATACAACAAACTCAATCTATCAAGGAATGTATGAACAAGCTAGTAAATTAGCTACACAGGCTAATGAAGCCATCTCATGGTTTGAACCTGAAGTTTTAGAATTGTCAGAAGAAAAAATAGCCCACTATTTTAGTGAGAATGAAGATTTAGTCATTTACAAACATTTTATCGAACAATTAACTGCTGCTAGAAAACACGTTTTGAGTGCCAATGAAGAAGCATTGTTAGCAGGGGCAGGAGAAATTTTTAATGCTTCAAGTCGCACATTTAGTATTTTGAATAATGCAGATATAACTTTCCCAACCATTAAGGACGAGGAAGGAAACAATATTCAGTTATCACACGGTGTATATGGACAACTAATGGAAAGCACTGATCGCTCTGTTCGCGAATCAGCTTTCAAACAGCTATATAAAGTGTATGAAGGGTTACAAAATACTTTTTCAAGTACTCTTTCCTCACACGTTAAATACCATAATTACAATGCAAAAGTCCATCACTATCAATCTGCACGTGAGAAAGCATTAAGCAACAACCATATACCAGAAGCTGTATATGATACTTTATTAGATGTTGTTTATGAGCATTTACCATTGCTGCATCGCTATGTTGCTTTGAGAAAAGAATTACTAGAGGTAGAAGAACTTCATATGTACGATATGTATACTCCAATAAGTGGTGAAGCAGGAATTAAGTATACGTATAAAGATGCCCAAGCAGAAACATTAAAAGCATTAGAACCTTTGGGTGAAGATTACTTATCTGTACTGAAAAAAGCATTTAATAACCGTTGGATTGACAGTGTAGAAAATGATGGGAAAAGAAGTGGAGCCTATTCTTCTGGATCATACGATACGAATCCTTATATCTTATTGAACTGGCATGATTCTTTAAATCATTTGTATACGCTGGTCCATGAACTAGGTCATAGTGTTCACAGCTATTATACAAGAACGAATCAACCCTATGTCTATGGTGATTATTCTATCTTCTTAGCAGAAATAGCTTCCACTACAAATGAAAATATTTTAACAGATTATTTATTAGAGACACAAAAAGATCCAAAGGTTAGAGCGTATGTACTGAATCATTATTTAGATGGATTTAAAGGAACTATATTTAGACAAACTCAATTCGCGGAGTTCGAACATTTTATTCATGAAGAAGATGCAAAAGGAACACCTTTAACAAGTGAATTTTTATCAAATTATTACGGTGATCTAAATGCCCGTTATTATGGGCCAGATGTTGTAAAAGATCCTGAAATAGCTTTCGAATGGACTAGGATACCTCATTTTTATTACAATTATTATGTTTATCAATATTCAACTGGTTTTTCAGCTGCTACAGCTTTAGCTGCTAAGATTGTCAATGGTGAAGAAGGTGCTTTAGATAACTATTTAAATTATTTGAAATCTGGAAGCAGTGATTATCCTATTGAAGTAATGAAAAAAGCAGGCGTAGACATGACTAAGAAAACATATCTAGAAGATGCTATGAAAGTTTTTGAATCTAGATTAAATGAATTAGAAGAGCTTATTGAAACCTTAAAGTAAAATACATCAAAAAAAACTGAGCCAACAGGCTCAGTTTTTTTTGATGTATGGACTAAAAAATAAATGATTACAATACTTGCAATGAAGCTTTATTAATTGAACGAATACCATTTTTAGAAATCATTTGATTTCTTGCTTCGATGATTAATGGGTTAGGGTTATGCAAGGCTTGAAGCAATTCAACGGTGATGCCTTCTTCAATTAATAAACCATGATCTTTATGTTGATCACTAAATAATACACAAGAAGGAGCGTTAAAAGCATTCATTTCACGAGCTACTTTTTGATCAGCTTCAAAGGAAGTTTTTGTAAATTCTAATTCTTTATCTTCAAGAAACATTGGAATATCTAATTTAACTTTTTTAGCTGCTTCTAAAACAAGAGCTTCTGAAAAAGATTTTTTTTGTTCAATTAGTGCATCTTGCAGTTCTAGTAAAAAATTACGTCCTTTTTTCTTTCCTTGCATTGTAGCAGCAGAATAATAAAGACAGATATCGTAAGTTACAGAACATACAGCATTACGTAAGTTTAAATCACTTTTTGATAAATTATTTGTAGTAAGGTACTGAGTAACGGTACTTAAATTATGAATTGGAATAAACTGAACGCGTATTTTACCAGTAGATTTTTCAACAAACTTCAAAACTTCTTTTTCAGCTTGTAAGCAACGGGAGTCAATTGGATTAATAAATAAATAAATTTCAATCATTTCATTATGAGTGGATTCATTTTTTGTATGTGTAGTTGAGAACATTTATTTTCACCTTAGCCTTAGTCTTTGATTTTATATTTATATACATGGTCTTTTTGTTAACAAATATACTTTATCAAAAATAGCTAAAAAAATATAATAAAGGGCCTTGTTTTTGGACTAAAATTCGTATGAATTGTAACAAAGTCGCCACATTTTAGATGAAATCCTTTAATAGCAATGATAAACTGCTATATTGATTCCATCATTCGAACAATTTTATTCTTGGTGGGTCTTTTTTCTATTGAATATTTCTTTAGAAATTGTTCAAAATAAACTTTCCCAGTTGCACGAGAGGCTGCTTCAAATTCCAATTCGTAGTCCTTATTAGTGCCATATGAACTTTCATCTAATACAATAAGTCCTTGAGGAATCCTTTTTTCACACCGCTTAGTTGTTAAGGATCCAAATAAACGCAAATTTTTTGGATCGATTTGTAATTCAACAAGTTTGTTTGCTACATAGCCATCTGTTTTAATAGTTTTTGAATTTAAAAATTGCTGTGCTTCTTTTAATGATAAAGGGTCAGTTGTTTCTAATAAATCTTCCCCAAGAGGTGTCTTTAAGGTTAATTCAGCAGAAGTTGCAAATAAACGAATACGCAAAGCCGAGTGTTTATTTTTTAATTTCCAATCTTTAGTATCATAATAATGATTTTCTTGAATATAACAATCATTTTCAGACAGGTTTAAGTCCTTTAATAAATTAGTGTATTCTGTTTTTGTTAAACTATTTTTAAATTCAATCTCTATTTGCTGAGTCATTCAGTTATTCTCCTTTTAAATTAATTTAATGAGTCTATTTATTTTATCATTTAATTTCTATTTTAGTCTATTTCTCCTTTTAGGGGAAATATGGTAAAATGAAGCCGTATCACACTTTAAATAGTGTAAATCATAAGTTCCTAAAAGAGGGTATAAAATGATGGATCAAAATTGGGAAAATTTTTTAACACCTTATAATCAAGCTGTTGAAGAGTTAAAAATTAAATTAAAAGGTATTCGCAAAGAATACAGTAGAAGTAATCTGCATGTACCAATTGAATTTGTTACTGGAAGAGTAAAGCCAGTGAATAGTATTATTGGAAAAGCGGCATTAAGGAATATTTCTTTTGAAGATCTAGAGACTGAAATGCAAGATATAGCAGGACTAAGAATAATGTGTCAATTTGTAGAGGACATTCATGAAGTCGTTAGTTTGTTAAGAAGTCGAAATGATATGAAAATCATTGAAGAACGAGATTATATCTCAAATAAGAAAGAAAGTGGTTACCGTTCCTATCATGTTGTGTTTGAATACCCAGTGCAATTAATTCATGGTGAAAAAAGAATCCTTGTTGAAATACAGGTGCGGACGTTAGCTATGAATTTTTGGGCAACGATTGAACATTCGTTAAATTACAAATATCAAGGTGAGTTTCCGGATGCCATCAATGTCCGGTTAAAAAGAGCAGCAGAAGCCGCTTTTCAATTAGATGAAGAAATGTCTCAAATTAGAGAAGAAATCCAAGAAGCACAGCACTTATTTTCTCATAATAAAAGAACAGCAATCAATAAAGCACCTGAAAACAATGATTTTTTTTAATGCATATTGATTGAAGCTGCTACAGCAACATGTTTAAATGAAAAAGGGGGGACAACTTTGAAAATAGCAGTAGTTAATAATAATGTTGAGCAATCTTTAAAGCTAGCCGAACAATTTCGTATACTCTGTTTGAAGAACCGTCTTCAGTTAGATGATAAAAATCCAGATGTCGTTGTAACGATTGGTGGAGATGGAACGCTGTTGTCCGCCTTTCACAGGTATGCCCATATGCTTGATCAAGTCCGCTTTGTGGGCGTACATACAGGGCATTTAGGCTTTTATACCGATTGGCGAGACTATGAACTAGAAGATCTCGTCGCAAGTCTTCTTAAAGATAAAGGTGAAAGTGTCAGTTACCCGTTGCTTGATGTAAAAGTGACCTATCAAGGACAAAAGGAACCTTCTCACTTTTTATCCTTAAATGAATCAACAATGAAACGTATAGACGGGACTATGGTGTGTGATGTCTTTATAAAGGACGAGTTGTTTGAGCGGTTTAGGGGAGATGGGATGTGTATCTCAACGCCTACTGGTTCAACAGGTTACAATAAGTCTGTTGGAGGAGCTGTTATCCATCCACGTCTTGAAGCATTGCAGTTAACTGAAATTGCACCTATTAATAATCGCGTTTTTCGCATCTTAGGGTCTCCTTTAATTGTGGCACGAGATGAATGGATCAGAATAAAACCACTTACTACAGAAGGATTTGTTTTAACGATTGACCAGTTAACCTCTTCTGAGAAGAATATTACTGAATTAACTTATAGCATTGCGAAAGAACGCATTCACTTTGCTCGATACAGACATACTCATTTCTGGAGTCGAGTTGAAGATGCTTTTATTGGAGCGAAAAAAAAATATGAAATTTAGTTGGAGTTATGATTTGCCAACTAGTTTACAAGTGAAGTCATTTCTAAAAACAAAAGGAATTTCACGTAGTTTACTAGCAAAAATAAAGTTTCATGGAGGAAAGATCGAAGTTAATGAAACGGAGGTAACGGTACGCTATCTTTTAAAAAGCAAAGATACTGTGCAAGTTACCATCCCTGATGAAGCGCCTCATGAAACAACTGTCCCTATTGATATTCCTATTGATATCGTATACGAAGATGAGCACTATTTGGTTGTAAATAAACCATATGGGGTAGCCTCAGTCCCTTCTCAAGTACATCCTGAAGGAACTATGGCTAATCGCGTCAAGGGCTATTATGTACGTCAAAATTACGCTGATCAGGTTATTCATATTGTGACTAGACTTGACCGTGACACCACAGGCCTTATGTTGTTTGCTAAACATGGATACGCACATGCACTAATGGATACTAAATTAAGAGCTAAAGAAATTACAAAAAAATATACTGCCTTAATCGGTGGGCAGTTGAACAAAGCTGAACATGGATTTATTGATGCGCCAATCGCCCGCACCACTGATTCAATTATTACTAGAAGAGCTCATGATTCTGGAAAAGAAGCGTTAACTGAATATTGGATCAAAGGATCTTTTCCACAAGCTACTTTAGTTGATATTCAATTGCACACCGGCAGGACCCACCAAATTAGGGTACATTTTGCCCATATCGGTCATCCATTAATGGGTGATGACTTATATGGTGGTGAAAAAAATACTTGGATAACTAGGCAGGCGCTGCATTGCAGAGAACTGAACTTTAGTCATCCTTTTACAAATGAACAAATAAATCTTGAACTTAATTACCCAGAAGATATTACCCAATGGCTACATCAACATGAACAGCAAGAGGTTAATAGTTAATGGAACGAACTTAGAAAGGGGTGTAGCCCTTGAAAGAAGTACAAATGGAATTTGAAGAACAAATAGAACAACTAAAAGATTATTTGGCTGCCCAAGATATCATCTTATTTAGAGAGAGATTTTTAGAATTGCACGTTTACGAACAAAGCCAAGTGTATCTTTCTTTATCCGACAATGAACGATTAGACTTATACAATTTTTTATCTCCTAAAGAAATGGCAGATATGTTTGAAGTCCTTGAGGAAGAGGAAGAGTCAGTTGAAAAATATTTAGAAGAAATGAATCCTCAGTATGCTGCAGATATGTTAAGCGAGATGTACAGAGATAATGCAGTAGATATGTTGAATCAATTAGAACCAGCAACAATCAAAAAATATTTAAGTTTAATGCCTTCAGAAGATGCGGATGGAATTAAAAAATTATTGAATTATGAGGACGATACTGCAGGTTCAATAATGACAACTGAGTATGTTTCAATTTTTGCGAATCAAACAATAAAATCAGCTATGGCCATTTTAAAAAAGAAAGCGCCAGAAGCTGAGACAATCTATTATGTGTACGTGGTAGAACTGAATAGAAAATTAGTGGGCGTAATCTCATTAAGAGATTTAATCGTACATGAAGACGATGAAATGATCTCCGACATCATGGGAGACCGCTTAGTGTACGTCAATGTGAATGATGACCAAAGAGATGTAGCACGTACAATGCAAGACTATGACTTTTTAGCTATTCCAGTAGTAGACAATGAAGAACGATTAATTGGAATCATCACGATTGATGATATTATTGATGTAATTAATGATGAAGCCGCCAGCGATTACTCTGGGTTGGCTGGGGTCGATGTAGATGAAAAATCTGAAAATCCATTTGTTGTCGCTTCAAAAAGACTTCCATGGTTAATCATATTATTATTCCTTGGCATTGGCACATCTACTTTAATTAGCAATTATGAAGAAATGATCAGTGAGGCAAGCATTTTAGCTGTTTTTATCTCGTTAATCACAGGAACTGCGGGTAATGCAGGAACCCAATCATTAGCTGTAGCGGTCCGTAAATTAGCAGACAGCGATGATAACAAGAGAAGTTTTAGAAAATTAATTTTGAGTGAAATAGCATCTGGTTTAATTACCGGTGTGGTGACGGGAGTTACGATTTTTTTAGCAGTAGGACTATGGCAACAAAATTACATTTTAGGATTAGTAATTGGTATTGCAATGCTGGCGGCTATCACAATCGCCAACCTTGCGGGTAGTTTTATACCTATCTTAATGGAAAGAATAGGATTTGATCCGGCAGTGGCTAGTGGCCCTTTTATCACGACACTCACAGATTTAACTAGTGTGCTGATATACTTTAATATTGCTGCATTATTTATGAATTATTTAGTCTAGAACTGCATTACTGAAATAGTAAATACAACTAAACAAGATAGAAGTATTTGCGCTAGAAGAGGATGAACATCTGTGGCAAATAGAAAGAAAAAAAAGATCACAAAAAAACAAAAAGAACAAAGAACAAAATTAATTTCCACCGGTGTCGTACTCTTATTGGTTTTCTTCATGGGATTATTTCTAGGAGAAAATAAACAGTCTGATCTTTCTTTAAGTGGAAAAATAGAGCAGTTTAAAGAAGAACTGATCACAATTTTTCAGGCAGAAGAAAAAGAAGAAGTAGATAAGACAAAAAATCAAGAAACAACGATCCGTTTTTTAGATGCAAATCAAGGATCAGCAACTCTTATTCAAGCGAAAGACGGAACAACTATTTTAATAGATAGCGGGCGTTATGAAGATAAAGATAAGAAAATTATTCAACAGCTTGATGAATATGTTGGAACAGGCGGAACGATTGATCTTCTTGTATTTACTCACAATGATTCAGATCATATTGGGTATGGAGATCTTATCATCAATTATTATGATGTGAAAGAAGTCTGGATGAATGGAAATGATGCCACCAGTAAGATTTACGAGCGGGTACTAGATGCTGTAGATGCAAGTAATGCAATCTATACTGAACCTAAAACAGGAGAAAAGCATCAAATTGGGCCTTTTCAAATCGATGTACTAAGTCCTAATGACCAGTCAGATAATGACCAAAATGATGATTCGATCGTGACCAAAATTACTGTTAATCAAGTAAGTGGATTATTCAGTGGAGATGCCTCTCAAAATATTGAAAAAGAAATTGTTGAATCTGGAGCAGATGTAACAGCTGATTTCATTTTAATGGGACATCATGGATCAGACACTAGCACTGGTGAAGAATGGGTTCAGGCAAGTCAACCTGAGTTGGCAGTCTTTTCAGCAGGAGAATCGAACAGCTATGGACATCCTGGTAAAGAAGCGCTTGGCCGATTAAGAAAACTGGCTATTCCGATTTATGGAACAATCGAAAATGGTACGATTACTTTAACGGTTCATGAAGATGGAACCTGTAGTATTCAAACTGAAAAGGGAGAGAATCCTGATGAAGATGGTGCTTGAAGAAATAGAAGGTGAATTGGCTCGTTTCATACCTGATGAAGGGCCTTTAATTCATGTGAAAAAAGATTGCTTACCAGAAAATTATCGCATTGGTGAGTTGTATGAAGTGACTATCGAAGATGAACAAGTTATTGTTATTAAACCTTTAAAAAAAGAAACAGAGGAAAGACTTGCTAAAATGAAGCAAAAGAGAGCAAACCTTTTAAATAAAAAACAACACGAAAAGCATTGAAAAACATCTTCTGTTTTTCAGTGCTTTTTGTGTGTGCAGGAATTTATTTGATGATTAATCTAACTTTTTTATCATTAAATGATGGGGGATGCCCGCATCCATAAAACCTTCACCTTCAACGTGATAACCTAATTTTTCATAAAAAGTTAAGGCATGGTCTTGTGCATCAAGCATGAGTGTTTTAAATTCCTGTGCTTTAGCATACCGTTCTATCTCCATCATTAGTTCATGACCTAAATTCTTTTTACGAAAGTTCATTAAAACGGCTACTCGTTGGATTTTGAATGTAGTTGTATTTTTTTTATAGATTCTTGCTGTGGAAACTGCTTTATTTTCTAAGTAGCCGATGACATGGAGTGTTTGATTTTCTAAGTCATCAATTTCTAATTCTGGTGGAACAAGTTGTTCTTCTACAAATACTTTTTTTCTGATTTTTATAGCATCCTTATAGTTGATAGAGCTTAAATCCGTTGTCCAAATAAATTCCATAATACCCCTTCTTTCTACATAGTTAAAATCGTACCATAACTAATAAAAGGAATCTATAAGAAAACAGCTACGGCTTTTATTCAGAGCTTCTTTATTTATTTCAATGAATGAACTATACTAAAGAGTATAATTCATAGGAATGGTGGTTAATGTAATGAATGAAAAAACGATTCAACTGGTTGAAAAATTAACAACGATCCCTTCTCCAACAGGGAATACGTATGAAATTATCGCTTTCATTGAAAACTATTTAAAACAAATAGGATATGAAGCAAAAAAAACAAATAAAGGTAGTTTAATGGTTACCGTAAAAGGAACAAACCATCAAAAACAACGGTTTGTAACAGCTCATGTGGACACATTAGGAGCAATGGTAAGAGCAATCAAACCAAATGGACGTCTTAAATTGGATTTAATTGGTGGGTTTCGTTACAACGCTATTGAAGGTGAGTATTGTACGATTCATACAGCTAAAGGAAATATATCTGGTACGATTCTGATGCACCAAACTAGTGTACACGTTTATAAAGATGCAGGAACTGCTGAGAGAAATCAAGATAATATGGAAGTTCGGATTGATGAAAAAGTACACACTAAAGAGGAAACAAAAGCACTTGGTATTTCTATAGGAGATTTTATTAGTTTTGATCCTAGAACTGAGATTACAGCTAACGGCTATATTAAATCGCGTCACTTAGATGACAAAGTAAGCGTAGCTATACTATTGCAATTTTTAAAAAAAATAAGTATTGAAAAAATAAACTTGCCTTATACAACTCACTTTTATATTTCAACGAATGAAGAAATTGGGTATGGGGGGAATTCGAATATCTCTGATAAAGTGGTCGAATATTTAGCGGTTGACATGGGTGCAATGGGAGATGACCAACAAACAGACGAATACTCTGTGTCTATATGTGTCAAAGATGGAAGTGGTCCTTATCATTATGAAATGAGAAAAAAACTAACTCAAATTTGTGAAGATGAAGGAATTCCTTACCAACTCGATATTTATCCTTTTTACGGGAGTGATGCATCTGCAGCTATGAAAGCTGGTGCTGATGTTCGTCATGCGTTAGTAGGTGCAGGAATCGAAGCTAGTCATGCTTATGAAAGAACCCATGTGGAATCGATCACAGCAACAGAACAATTGATTGAGCAGTATCTAATGAGCAATATGCTAGATTAACCGGAGAGGACTAACTTTTTTATGGATTATTTTAAAAAATCAAAATTAATGTTTTGGACAGTTTGGCTATTGGTTAGTGCAACATTAATATTTATGAGCACTAAAATTGAGTTTATTTTTCAACCATTGACAACATTTGTTTCGACATTGTTTACACCACTTATTGTAGCAGGTTTTTTATATTACTTATTAAATCCAGTAATTGGCCAATTAGAAAAAATCAAAATCAAACGAAAATATGGAATCATCATCGTTTTTCTACTATTCCTTGGTTTTGTAGTATTTTTAGCTGTTTCAGTTATTCCTAATTTACTAGAACAAGTTGGGCAATTAATTACGAGTATACCGTCATTTTTAAAAACTTTAGAAGATTTTTCTAATGAACTTTTACAAGGACCAATGCTTGAAAACTTTGATTTAGAAAAAAGTTTAGGTACTATGGATCTTTCCATTGAAAATATTGCCAATACAATTTTCACAACATTGACTGCAAGTGTTGGAACTTTAGTAGGCGCGTTGGCGAATACTACAATTGTCATTTTTACTGTGCCGATCATCTTATTCTATATGTTTAAAGATGGAAAAAACTTTCGACCAGCGGTGGCTAAATTTTTTCCAAAAGAGTACAGAGGTCAAATGATTGAATTATTAGGCCAAATGAATGAGACAATTGCTTCTTATATTAGCGGTCAAGCCTTAGTCTGTTTATTTGTAGCAATATTTACGTATTTAGGTTATTTGATTACAGGAATGCCTTATGGACTATTGTTAGGGATCATTGCAGGAGTTACAAATATTATTCCTTATATCGGTCCTTATATTGGGGCAGCCCCTGCAGTCTTTATCGCTTTAACGATTTCTCCAACACAAGCTTTACTAGTAGCGCTCGTAGTATTAGTGGTGCAACAAATTGACAGTGCGTTTATTTCACCAAATGTGATTGGGAAAACATTATCAATCCATCCATTAACCATTATTGTATTGTTGTTAGTTGCTGGAAATATTGCAGGTATTCTTGGAATGATCTTGGGAGTTCCAACGTATGCGGTAGTTAAGACAGTTATTGTTTATTTAAGAGATATGTTTATGATCAGAAAAAAACATGCTTCAACTTAAAAAAGATCATATAAATTGTTGTTTTCTTTATAGAGTTTGTGATATAGTGTTCAGAGTGAAAGCATGAACACTATATCACAATTTTTTTTTGTGGTAAATGAATGCAGTCATATAATTTAAATGGCCTTATAGGAGGATACAAATAATGAAAGTAGTCGTTATCGGATGTACACATGCTGGTACCTCAGCTGTAAAAACAATATTAAAAGAAAACCCATCTGTGGAAGTATCTATTTTTGAAAGAAATGATAATGTTTCGTTCTTATCTTGCGGGATTGCAATGTATGTTGGTGGAGTTGTGAAAGATCCAGCAGGTTTGTTCTACTCAAACCCTGAGGAATTAACTCAAATGGGCGCAAAGGTTAACATGGAACACAACGTTAAAAGTATTGATACGCAAGCTAAAAAAGTAGTTGTAGAAAACATGAATACTGGAGAAGTATTTGAAGAATCTTACGACAAATTAGTAAATACAACTGGATCTTGGCCTATTACACCTCCAATTCCTGGTATCGAAACTAAAAATGTTTTATTATGTAAAAATTATAATCAAGCAGAAGAAGTAATCAAACAAAATCAAACAGCTAAAAAAGTAGTTATTGTTGGTGGAGGATACATTGGTATTGAGTTAGTAGAAGCATTTGAACAATCAGGTAAACAAGTAACTTTAATTGATGGATTAGACCGTATTCTTAATAAATACTTAGATCCAGAATTTACGGATGTATTAGAAAGCACTTTAGAAGAACGTGGAATTAAATTAGCATTGAACCAAGCGGTTACGTCATTTAATGCTGATGAAAATGGTGCAGTTAAATCTGTAACAACTCCAGTAGGAGACTACGAAGCAGACTTAGTTATTCTGTGTGTAGGATTCCGTCCAAACAATGAATTATTAAAAGGTAAAGTTGACATGATGCCAAATGGCGCAATCCTTGTTGATGATTACATGAGAACAAGTGATAAAGATATTTATGCAGCTGGAGACAGTTGTGCAGTTCATTACAATCCAAACGGCGGATCAGCTTACATTCCTTTAGCAACTAACGCTGTTCGTATGGGTACTTTAGTAGGTAAAAATATTATTGAACCTAAAGTAAGATACAGAGGAACACAATCGACTTCAGGTCTTTACTTGTTTGGATATAACATTGGTTCGACTGGGGTAAATGTTAATAGTGCTGCACACTTTGGTTTAGATGTTCGCGCAGTTTTCGTTAAAGACAACTACCGTCCAGAATTTATGCCAACAACTGAAGAAGTCTTTATGAAATTAGTTTATGAAGTAGGAACAAACCGCATCGTTGGTGGACAAATTATGTCTAAATATGATGTAACAGCTTCTGCCAACACACTTTCACTAGCTATTCAAAACAAAATGACTATTGAAGATTTAGCATATGTTGATTTCTTCTTCCAACCATATTTTGATCGTCCTTGGAACTACTTGAACATTTTAGCTCAAGCAGCATGTGATCAAGAAGACCAATTAGCTAAATAATCTAATAGATAAATTAATGTGTAACAGCGTTAAAATCTTTGAAGCTTGATAGTTGAAAAGATTCATAATAAAATAGGAAAGGGTCTGAGACAGATAGTCTCAGACCCTTTTTATAAGCATTTAAACTGGAGGTTCAACGATGAAAATAAACAAGAAGATCTTTTCTGGTATTATTGCGCTTATTCTTTTCTTTACTGGATCATTTGTTATCGATCAACAGCAAGAAACACCTATTACAGTAGCAGAAGATCAATTAGCTATTGAGTTGGTCAGAACGATTGACGGAGATACAATCGTCTTTACTGAAGATGGTGAAGAAAAGAAGTTGCGGTTATTGCTGATTGACACTCCAGAAAGTAGTACGACAAAAACGGGTTCTGCACAGCCATACGGTACAGAAGCGAAAGACTTTTTAACGAATTATTTAGAAGGAAAAAAATTATCGATAGAATATGACCCTGCTCATGAAAAAATAGATGACTATAATCGTGTTTTGGCTTATCTTTACGCAGATGGAGAACTGATACAAGAAGTGATGGTTGAAAAAGGATTAGCGCGTGTAGGATATGAAAATGGCGATGAGCTTTACTTAAGTAAGCTTGAAGAAGCAGAGCAAGAAGCAGAAGTAGCAAATGTAAATATCTGGTCTATTGAGGGGTATGTTGGAGAATATGGATTTAATAAAAAGTGAATAGGGTATAAAATACACTACTAAATATGCTATAATAATTGAGTTAATGAGATAGGCTGCCAGGTTAAGGTATTCGCATTACCTAAGAATGTAATCAAAGATTGAGTTAGAATAAATAAAAAGACTTAAATGAGGGATAACGAATGAAAAGCTATTTAAAAGATGAAGTAGAATCACGAAAAACATTTGCAATTATTTCCCATCCGGATGCAGGTAAAACGACCATCACAGAACAATTATTGTTATTTGGTGGAGCAATTCGTCAAGCTGGTACGGTCAAAGGGAAAAAATCTGGGAAATTTGCTAAATCAGATTGGATGGAAATTGAAAAACAACGTGGGATTTCTGTAACCAGCTCTGTGATGCAATTTGATTATAAAGACAAAAGAATTAATATTTTAGATACACCAGGACATGAGGACTTTTCTGAAGATACGTATCGTACATTGATGGCCGTTGATAGTGCAGTGATGGTTATTGACAGTGCAAAAGGTATTGAGCCTCAGACCAAAAAACTATTTAAAGTTTGTCGTATGCGTGGCATTCCAATTTTCACGTTCATCAATAAATTGGACCGTGATGGAAGAGAACCACTTGATTTATTAGAAGAATTGGAAGAAGTACTAGAGATTGATTCTTATCCAATGAATTGGCCTATCGGTATGGGAAAAGGTCTGTTAGGTCTTTATGATAACTACAACAAAACGATTGAAGTGCATCGTCCTGAAATTAATGGTTTAAATGGACAAAAAGTCATCAAATTGAATAAAGATGGAGAAATCGAAGGCGATCATCCTCTTAAAGCTTCTAGTTTATATACTCAAGCTTTAGAAGATATTGAGTTGTTGAATGAAGCGGGTAATGAATTTTCCGAAGAAAAAATTGCTGCTGGAAAATTAACACCCGTATTCTTTGGGTCAGCATTAACTAATTTTGGAGTAGAAACATTCTTAAATACATTTATTAATTTTGCACCAAGCCCAACAGCTCATACTGCAACGGACGGTGAAAAAATTGAACCGACAACAAATGAATTTTCTGGTTTTATATTTAAAATCCAAGCTAATATGAATCCTGCCCATCGAGATCGGATTGCTTTTGTGCGTATTTGTTCAGGAATCTTTGATCGTGGAATTGATGTTACTTTAGCGAGAACAAATAAAAAAATGAAACTATCAAATTCAACCCAGTTTATGGCTGAAACACGTGAAGTTGTTCAACACGCTGTAGCAGGAGATATTATTGGACTTTATGATACTGGGAATTTTCAAATAGGGGATACGATTTTTGAAGGTAAGTTAAATATAGAATATGAAAAATTACCTCAATTTACTCCGGAAATGTTCATGAAAGTTCAGGCTAAAAATGTGATGAAACAAAAATCATTCCATAAAGGTGTGCAACAACTAGTTCAAGAAGGAGCTATTCAATTGTACAAAACATTCCATACGGAAGATTACATTGTTGGAGCAGTTGGACAATTGCAATTTGAAGTTTTTCAATACCGAATGTTAAATGAATACAATTCAGAAATCATCATGACACCAATGGGGAGTAAAATTGCACGTTGGATCAAGCCAGACGATTTGGATGAGAACATGTCTTCCAGCCGTAATTTATTGGTGCGTGACCGTTTTGGCAATCCCTTGTTCTTGTTTGAAAATCAATTTGCGCTTCGTTGGTTTGCAGATAAATATCCGGATGTTGAATTAACGTCGTTACTATAAAACACAAAAAAACAAGCCATTCTGTTTTAACTTAGAACGGCTTGCTTTTTTTTGATTGTAAAAACGATAAATATCTTTAAAAGAGTGCTTGAAATAAAAGGTAGTAACCATTAAAGTTGAACTGTGGCTTTAATGGATTTAAATGAAGAAGATTATTCGTAAACAGGAATAGATAGCTCAACAATATGTGGCGCATGTAAGATGTCAACATTGTCTACTGTTGTTTCAAGTATATTTTCTATCGCAAAGCTGATTTCCGCATTTTTTATATTGCGCACTTTGTTTAGTAAAAGAACATCTTTATGCGTTGGAGCACCTGAATAAATAACAGTAGTCGGACCTAGAGAAAAAACTTTCACAAAATTAGCATCAGTATTTTCTAACTGTTCCATTACTAGTTCAGAATGATTATTTGTAACGTCTATTAGTTTCATAATCTTTCACCTCTTCTATACCGGTTAGGTTACGAATATTATATAATTAAAAACACAACAATTCAAAACATTTTAACTTCTTAGTCAGTACTAGTTAAGAAAAGATAACGTTGATACATCATAAGGAGGTTAGTTTTTTGAATATGTATAAATTTATAACTCGGTTATCTAATCAATTTTCTTCTATTCAATTGATTGTGTTGTACTATTTTATTGTCGTCATAGCTGCTAGCGTCCTTTTGGCGTTACCTATATTTAGGAACCCGGGGATGGAATTATCTTTTATTGATTTGATTTTTACAGCCGTTAGTACTGTTAGTGTAACGGGACTAGCTACAATAAATTTAGGAGAAACCTATAATTTAGCGGGTGTGATTCTTATGCAATTTTTATTTATGTTAGGAAGTTTAGGGGTAATGATGGTTTCGACTTCCTTTATGCTCATCAGAAGAAAAAAAGTTTCCTTAAAGCAAAGACAGTTAATCATGACAGATATGAACCAACCCAAATTGAGCGGAACAGTTCGATTGATACGTAACACTGTGTTTATCATTCTGGGATTTGAATTTATTGGTGGCTTGATTTTAAGTACTTATTTTTTCTTTTTTTCAAACTGGCCGTTAAAAGAAATCCTATTTCAAGGTTTTTTTACGAGTTTTTCAGCAGTTGCAAATGTCGGTGTAGATCTTACAGGACAAGTGTTGATTCCTTTTCATGATGATTATTTTGTTCAATTCATTATTATGCTGTTAATCATCGTAGGTGGAATTGGTTTTCCAGTATTATTAGAAATCAAAGATTTTTTACAGTATCATAAAATGAAAAAGACATTGCCTTTCCGTTTTTCTTTGTTTACTAAGATTACAGTTTTTTCCTTCTTTATTTTATTATTCGGTGGAGCAATTTGCATTTGGTTGTTAGAATACAATCAGTTTTTTAAAGGAATGTCATTTACAGAAAGTGCTTTTTATTCTTTCTTTTATTCGGTTACCACTAGAAATGCAGGTCTAATGACAACGTCGTTAGGTAATTTTAGTGAAGGAAGTTTGTTACTATTTTCAATTTTGATGTTTATTGGAGCAAGTCCTAGTTCTGTAGGTGGTGGTATACGAACCACTACGTTAGCAATTGTGATGGTTTACTTAATTTCTTTTATTAGAGGACATGATCAAGTTTCGTTATTTAAGCGTCGCATTGAGCGAGACGATGTTCAAAAATCAATTACCGTTTTTATTTTGTCTATGATTTTGTGTCTATTCAGTATCATGGTGTTAAGTGTCAGTGAATCACATGATCTGATTACGTTAATTGTAGAAGTGACTTCGGCGTTTGGAACAACCGGATTGTCACTAGGTATAACGCCTACTCTTACAGTAGTAGGTAAATTGATTATTATTGTGCTAATGTTTATCGGAAGAATAGGAATGTTGTATATGTTGATGCTGTTGGTTCCTAAGCATAAAGACGATAAAAATTATCATTACCCAACTGAAAAAATTATTATAGGATAAAACCAATAAAAAGAGCTCACAATCAAGATTTGACTACTTGATTGTGAGCTCTTCTGATTTTTTAGTTTAGCATTAATCTTCAGTATCTGGTTCTTCAATTTCTTCAACAATAGTTTCTTCTAAAATAGGTTCTTTTGCTTCTACAATTAGATTTCCTTCTTGGTCTGTTTTTGCCACTAATTCTTTCACAGAAGGGTAATCAAGATAAAAATCAGCAATACGATCTTCAATTTGTTCTTGGATGACACGACGTAAAGGACGAGCACCTAGTTTTGGATCATAGCCTAATTCGACTAATTTTTCTTTAGCTGACTGCTCAACCTCTATGGATATACCTTGATGTTCGAGCATATCATTCACATCTGCTATCAATAGATCTACAATATACAATAAGTTTTCTTTTGTAAGTGAGTTAAATTCAACGATTCCATCAAAACGGTTAATAAACTCGGGTTTGAAGTAATCCGTTAAATGATTTAACACAGATTTTTGAGTACCAGAAGCGGCAGCACCAAAACCAACACTTGCTTCTACATTGCCAGTACCCGCGTTACTTGTCATAATAATAATGGTGTCTTTGAAGCTCACCGTACGTCCTTGAGCATCGGTCAATCTGCCATCGTCCAGAATTTGTAAGAACATATGCAGAACATCTGGATGAGCTTTTTCGATTTCATCTAATAAAATGAGACTATAAGGATTGTGGCGAACCTTTTCAGTCAACTGACCTGCTTCATCATAGCCAACGTATCCTGGAGGAGAACCAATCAATTTAGAGACACTATGTTTCTCCATATATTCACTCATATCGAAACGGATATAAGCATTCTTACTACCGAAAAGTTCTAGCGCTAATTGTTTAGCTAATTCAGTTTTCCCGACCCCTGTAGGTCCAACGAAAAGGAAAGAACCAATTGGACGATTTTTGCTATTAAACCCTATACGATTTCTACGTATAGCTCTAGAAACTTTTTCAATTGCTTCGTCTTGTCCAATAACGTGTTTCTTCAAATCTTCTCCTAGATTACGCAATTGTTCTTGTTCTTTTTCCTTTAATTCGCCTACTGGAATATTTGTTTTCATTTCAATGATTTCAATCATATCTTGTTCGGTTACAGTAGGTTCATCTGAATCTGGTTTTTGCTGATCGCGCATGGTAGAGAACTTTTTAGCTTGATCACGATAAAAAGCAGCTTTTTCATAATCTTCTTGTTGTAAAGCTAATTGTTTTTGTTGAGCAGCTTCTGCGATTTTATCTTCTAGTTGTTTAGGATCAACGACTTGTATCGTCAGGTTCTTTTTAGAACCTGATTCATCTAATAAATCGATTGCTTTGTCCGGCAAAAACCGATCCTGAATGTAACGATTAGAAAGATTTACGGCACTTGTGATTGCTTCATCCGTGTAATGAACGTGGTGGTAATCCTCATATTTTTTTTGCAAACCTTTAAGAATGGTAATCGTCTCTTCAACAGACGGTTCGCTTACACGTACAGGTTGCATACGACGTTCTAATGCAGCGTCTTTTTCAATTGTACGGTACTCTCTTAAAGTTGTTGCTCCAACCATTTGCAACTCACCACGTGCAAGAGCTGGTTTAAGCATATTTCCAGCATCCATACTTCCTTCTGCACTTCCGGCTCCAACAATTTCATGAACTTCATCAATAAATAAAATAATTTGTGGGTTTTTCTTTAATTCATCCATTAATTGCTGCATCCGCTCTTCGAATTGTCCACGAATACCAGTTCCTTGAACTAATGAAGCGACATCTAATCGAATAACTTCTTTACCTAATAATTTTTGAGGAACATCACCGTCAACAATTTTTTGTGCTAAACCTTCAACAACAGCTGTTTTACCAACACCAGGTTCTCCGGTTAAGACAGGATTGTTTTTAGTACGGCGGTTTAAAATTTCAATTACACGTTCAATTTCCTTGTCGCGCCCTATAACTGGATCAATAGCGCCTGATCGAGCAGCTTCAGTCAAATTTGTTCCATATTCACCTAAAAGACCAGGTATCTTATTAATAGGTGGTTGTCCTCCAGAACCGTTTTGAGTGGGAGGGACGTCAGGATTATTTTGTTGGAAATTATTGTTTTGTGCATTTTGCATTGAACGGAAAAATTGATCTAAGTTACCGAAACCAAATGGGTCTTGTGGTGGGCGACTGTTTCTAATTTCTCCACGACTTTGTGCATCTTTAATAAGTTGATAACAATTTTGGCAAACATCTAATTGACCTTTTTGACCATTCATATTGGTATATAAATGGATAGTTGCTTCACGTTGGTTACAATTTTGACATAACATTTCTGCACAACCTTTCATATAATCGGTTAGTTAGGAAAATAAAAGACCAAGCAATTAATTGACCATTACTGACCTTTTATGATTTACATTATACACTGACCTTTTTTTGCTTTCAAGTAATTGACACTATAAATTTTCAGTATTTTCCATTAAACTATTGATATTCAAGATAAATAAAAAATAAAGCAAGGATGTTTTTAAAATGACAAAAGAAGAACTGCAAATGAAGATGGATGAATTATTTCAAGGTCAAGTGGATAGTATAACAATTGAAAAAAATGATTTTATGATTTTTCGCGAAATTTGGATCAACCATGAAAAAAAAGACCGGATTATTGGAGAAGCTCTGCATAATGGGAATATCATTTATCGGTATAGGTCAAACTAAAGAGTAACAAATCAAAATTAGGAAATAATAGTTGTTTAAATGAGCAAAAAATGGTATTCTAGTAAATTGTAAGGGCTGTATCAATTGTTTTACTGAAATGAATGTTATTGACAGTTAAAACTGGATGTAGTTCTCAAAAATAATTTTTATTAAAGGGGATTTTTAATTATGGAAAAACGCGAATTTCACGTAGTAGCTGAAACAGGTATCCATGCACGTCCAGCAACATTATTAGTACAAACAGCAAGCAAATATAGCTCAGATATCAACTTAGAATATAAAGGTAAATCAGTAAACTTAAAATCCATCATGGGCGTTATGTCTTTAGGTGTTGGCCAAGGAGCTGACGTAGTTATTTCTGCTGATGGTTCAGACGAATCTGAAGCTCTTGCTGGAATCGAAGAAACAATGAAGAAAGAAGGCTTAGCTGAATAATGGTTGAAAAATTAAAAGGGATCGCAGCAAGTGACGGTATTGCAGTAGCAAAAGCTTACTTACTAACTGAACCCGATTTAACTTTCAACAAAATTTCAGTTGAGAACTCTGATTCAGAAATTGACCGCTTAAAATCGGCATTAAACGAAGCATCAAAAGAACTTGAGATCATTCGATCTAAAGCAGCAGAATCTTTAGGCGAAGAAGAAGCCCAAGTTTTTGATGCTCATTTAATGGTTCTTTCTGATCCAGAATTAATCGGGAGCATCGAAAGCTCAATCGTTGACAACAAAATCAACGCAGAGAGCGGTTTAAAAGAAGTAACGGATATGTTTATTGGTATGTTTGAAGGCATGGAAGATAACCCTTACATGCAAGAACGTGCAGCCGATATCAAAGATGTTACTAAACGTGTATTGAGCCACTTGTTAGGTGTCAAACTTCCTAATCCTTCAATGATTGATGAAGAAGTGATTGTGGTTGCACATGACTTAACACCAAGTGATACTGCTCAATTAAACCGTCAATTTGTCAAAGCATTTGTTACAGACATTGGTGGGCGTACATCGCATTCAGCTATTATGGCTCGTTCGTTAGAAATTCCTGCAATTGTAGGAACGAAAGAAATCACTTCTTTTGTTAAAGAAGGAGATCTTATCATCATTGATGGTTTAGAAGGCGATGTAATCGTTCACCCTGAATCAACAGATGTTGCAACTTACGAAACAAAAGCAAAAGCTTTTGCTGATCAAAAAGCTGAGTGGGATAAATTAAAAGATGAACCAACAATAACTGCAGATGGAAAGCACATTGAACTAGCTGCAAATATTGGGACTCCAAAAGATTTAGTGGGAGTAAAAAGTAACGGTGGGGAAGCTGTTGGATTATACCGTACAGAATTCCTTTATATGGATTCGCCTGATTTTCCTACAGAAGAAGCTCAGTTTGAAGCCTATAAAGAAGTTTTAGAAGGTATGGAAGGCAAAGCTGTTGTTGTCCGTACAATGGACATTGGTGGCGATAAAGAATTGCCTTACCTAACATTGCCACACGAAATGAATCCTTTCCTAGGGTACCGAGCAATTCGTATTTGTTTAGCACAACCGGACATGTTTAGAACGCAATTGCGCGCATTGTTACGTGCGTCTGTTTTTGGACAATTACGTATTATGTTCCCAATGATTGCGACTTTACAAGAGTTCCGTCAAGCTAAAGGAATGCTTATGGAAGAAAAAGCTAAATTAGTAAGTGAAGGCGTAGACGTTTCAAATGATATCGAAGTAGGTATCATGATTGAAATTCCTGCTGCTGCTGTTATTGCAGATAAATTTGCTAAAGAAGTTGATTTCTTCAGTATTGGTACAAATGATTTGATTCAATACACTATGGCTGCTGACCGTATGAACGAACGCGTTTCTTATCTTTACCAACCTTATAACCCATCAATTTTACGTTTAATCAAAAATGTTATTGATGCTTCTCATAAAGAAGGAAAATGGACTGGTATGTGTGGAGAAATGGCTGGAGATCAAACAGCAGTGCCGCTTCTTGTAGGATTAGGACTAGACGAATTTTCTATGAGTGCTTCAAGTATTCTTAAAACACGTAGTCTAATGAAACGTTTAGATACAAAACAAATGGCTGAGTTAGCTGATAAAGCAATCAATGATTGTGATACTGCTGATGAAGTTGTAACACTTGTTGAAGCGTACACTAAATAGAAACTGTTAAGCACAAGAATCTAATGGATTCTTGTGCTTTTTTTGTAATTATTTCATCAAAATGAATGCGTTCTTCTTATTAGAACTGATATACTAGAATTAAATTAAGTTAAGGGAGAGGATGCAAGTGACAAAAGCTATCGGATTTATTGGAACTGGGGTTATGGGTTCTTCAATTGTTAAACACTTATTAGCGGCTGACTATGCCGTAACAGTACACAATCGTACGAAGAGTAAGACGGATGAATTGATTCAGTTAGGGGCTAAATGGGCTGATTCACCAGCTGAAGTAACGGCTAAGAGTGAAATTGTTTTTACAATCGTTGGGTATCCGCAAGATGTAGAACAAACATATTTTGGTGAAAAAGGAATTTTTACAACAGCAACCCAAAACCATATTTTAGTGGATATGACAACAAGCACACCTACATTAGCTCAAAAAGTGTATCAAGAAGGTAAAGAGCGAGGGATCGAAGTTCTAGATGCTCCTGTATCTGGAGGAGACCTAGGCGCTAAGAATGGGACGTTGACCGTTATGGTTGGCGGAGAAGAAAGTACTTATGAGAAAGTAAAACCTATTTTTAACGTATTTTCTGCTAAAGTAAATTTACAAGGTGGAGCGGGTAGTGGGCAGCATACAAAAATGGCGAACCAAATTATGATTGCCGGCACAATGATGGGAATGGCAGAACTTTTGGCTTATGCTAATGCTGCAGATTTAGACCTTGACAAAGTATTGGATACTGTTGGAGGAGGAAGTGCACAAAATTGGTCATTATCAAATTACGGACCAAGAATTCTTAAAGAAGATTACACAGCTGGTTTTTTTGTAAAACACTTTATTAAGGATTTAAAAATTGCGTTAGATGAGTCTGAACAGTTGGATTTAGAATTGCCTTCTACACGTTTAGCTAAACAATTATATGAAGACTTAGCGCTAAATGGTTTTGAAAATGACGGAACGCAAGCTATTATTAAGTTATGGTGGCCAGAAGGAAAACGCCCATAAAAAGTATTAAAAGAGAAATAAAAAGTACACCAGTTTATAAGCAATGATGCTTAGGACTGGTGTACTTTTTTTAAAACTATACAGTTTTCATATGAGAGGCCATATAGCTTTTCAATCGTTTAACAGCTTCTATTAAGTTTTCCATGCTGGCAGCATAACTTAGACGGATATAACCTTCACCGGCATCTCCAAAAGCTGAACCGGGAATTAAAGCTAGTTTATTTTTTTCAGCTAGATCCACACAAAAATCCATGCTGTTTTGGATGTACTCTTTCGGAATTTTTGCAAAAAGATAAAAAGCGCCATTAGGACGTGCTACTTCAAATCCTAATTGAATCAATTCTTCGAAAAGGTAATCTCTTCTCTTCTGATATTCTTTTTTCATAGGAAGAGCATCATCTATCCCAACAGTTAAAGCAGCTAAAGCAGCTTTTTGAGAAATAGAAGTGGCGCAAGTAACCAAATATTGGTGTACTTTAATAATTTGTGCAGTAAGTTCTTTTGGCGCAAAGATAAAGCCAATTCTCCAACCGGTCATGGCATGTGACTTTGAAAGACCATTAATTAGAATCGTTTGTTCTCTTAAGTACTCAGCAATTGAGACATGCTCATTGTCGTAAGTTAATTCACTATAAATTTCATCGCTAATAACAAATAAACTATGTCTTTTTAGAACTTCAGCAAGAGCCTTAATTTCTTCTCGCGTGTAAGTTACACCTGTCGGATTATTTGGGTAGTTTAAAATAATTGCTTTTACTGAGCTACCATGTTCTGTCATGGCCTCCTCAATCATCTGAGGAGTTAAGACAAAACCATTTACACTCGTGTCAATAAAAATAGGTGTTGCTTGGCTTAAAGTAATCAATGGTTCATAGCCAGGGAAAATAGGGGAAGGCACCAAAATTTTATCGCCTGGATTTAAAATAGCTAATAAAGAGGCGGAGATAGCCTCAGTAGCACCAATGGTTACTAAAACTTCATTTGTAGGATTGTAAGAAAGAGCATATTTCTTTTTAAGAAAATCAGAAGCTGCCACTCTTAGCTGAATATCACCAGCCATACCTGTATAATGTGACTCATTATTGTTAATAGCTTCTATAGCTGCTTCTTTAATATGGTCGGGTGTGTTGAAGTCCGGTGCTCCTAAAGTCAATTTAAGCATGCCTTCTATTGGTGACACGCGTTCATCGAATTTTCGAATATCTGAAACTTCAATTTTATAGACTTGATTGTTGAAACGTTCTTGTAATGGATTCATTACTTTGGTGCCCCCTTTTGATAATGTATTTCAACTATATTAACATAAGTTCTTCCAAAGATTCGACATTTTTTGTGTAAAGATTATTTTTTTATGAAAATAGAGTGAGTTTAATGTCTTTTATATAAAATTCTGGTAGAATGATTACTGAGTTAAGTTTGAAAGGGGCACGAAACTATGACAACTTCACAATTAGTAGGAATTATTCGCCGATTGGAAGCTATGCTAGAAGATACAGAAAGTGAAGTTCAAGTTCGTCGATTTGAAAAAGAAGGAAACGAACGTTGTGTTATTACGTATGATGCAAAAACTGAAACATTTGAATTATTAGAGACTTCTACTCAACAAGTTTATCAATTTGATGACGTAGACTTAGTTGCTATGGAAATATTTGAATTACTTCAAGATTAAAATAGCCTGTTAAAGACATACAAAAAAATTCTTTCGAGAATTTTTTACGTATGTCTTTTTTTTGTTTATTTTCAAGCTAGTATTTTTTTTGATATTCGTTATACTAGTAATACGTATGATTAAAAATATATGAGATTAAGATTGGTTAAACCTCATAAAAAACGAGAATTAATTTAGCTGGAAAAGGAGACAAACAATGAAAAACCAATTGCAAATAGGAATTTTAGGCTTTGGAACAGTTGGAAGTGGTGTGTTGCGTATATTGAAACACCATGAACCAAAACTAAATCAAGTGACCGGTGTTTCTTTAAAAGTAAAAAAAGTTTTAGTGCGCGATATTGATAAAAAGCGAGGCGCAATTGCTGAGGGTATTGAGTTGACTCTGGACGTTGACGAGATTATAAATGACCCAGAAATAGATATTGTAGTGGAGGTTATGGGTAGCATTGATGAAGCAAAAATGTACATCAAAAAAGCTTTGATAGCTGGAAAACATGTTGTCACAGCAAATAAAGATTTAATTGCGCTGCACGGAAATGAATTGGTGGCATTAGCAAAAGCAAACCAGTGTGATTTATATTATGAAGCTAGTGTTGCTGGTGGAATTCCAATTTTACGTACGATAGTAGATAGTCTTGCTTCAGATGAAATCCAAAAAGTTTTTGGAATTGTTAATGGAACAACGAACTTTATTCTGTCAAAAATGACGAGTGAAGGAAAAACGTATGAAGAAGCTCTAAAAGAAGCTCAAGAATTAGGTTTTGCAGAAAGTAATCCAACAAATGATGTTGATGGCATAGATGCTGCACGTAAAATGGTTATATTGACGCGTTTAGCTTTTGGTATGAATGTCGAATTAGATCAAATTGAAACAAAAGGAATTCGAAATTTACAACAAGAAGACATTCAAATGGCTGGAAAATTAGGCTATAAAATCAAATTGATTGGTTCGGCTATTCAAATCGAAGAAAATATAAGTGTGGATGTCGGTCCAGTCCTTGTACCAGCTAATCATCCATTGGCAAGTGTTCAAAATGAAAATAACGCTGTTTTTGTTGTTGGTGCAGCGGTTGGGGAAACGATGTATTATGGACCCGGTGCAGGAGAGTTACCAACTGCAAATAGTATTGTCAGTGATGTAATTACAGTTGCAAAGAATATTCAGTTAGGTACAAGTGGTAATGTCTTTAGTTCTTACCAGCATGAAACAAGTCTTGCGCAAGACATTGAAGTAAGAAATAAATATTATATTGCTATTGAGATGCAAGATAAAACTGGTCAATTTTTAGCTTTAGCAAAAGTATTCAGCCAATGCGATAGCGGTTTTGACCAAATTATTCAGCAACCACATTCAAGTGAAACGGCAAAAGTAGTGATCGTGACACATGAAATAAATAAAGCTCAACAAAAAGAAATTTTAACAGCACTCAAAGATTCCAGTGATATGGATCTCCTTGTTTGTTTTAAAGTAATGGAGGGGAAATAATGTATCGAGGTTTACTTGAAAAATATAAAGAACTACTGCCTATCACAGATAAAACGCCCATGATTTCTCTCTATGAAGGAAATACACCTCTCATTCCACTAACGAATCTCTCTAAAGAACTAGGGATTGAGTTGTATGGAAAATACGAAGGGTTGAATCCTACTGGTTCATTTAAAGATCGTGGAATGGTTATGGCCGTAGCAAAAGCAAAAGAAGAAGGAGCGAAAGCAATCATTTGTGCATCCACTGGGAATACCAGCGCTGCAGCTGCAGCATACGCTACACGAGCTGGTTTAAAAGCGTACATCGTCATTCCGGATGGAAAAATTGCTTTAGGTAAATTGGCTCAAGCAGTCATGTATGGAGCAGATATTATCTCGATCCAAGGCAATTTTGACCAAGCTTTGAAATCTGTTCGGAAATTGGCTGAAACAGAAGCTGTTACATTAGTTAATTCGGTTAATCCTTATCGTATTGAAGGACAAAAAACAGCAGCTTTTGAAGTATGTGAAGATCTTGGAAAGGCACCGGATGTGTTAGCTATCCCTGTCGGTAATGCAGGAAATATTACTGCCTACTGGAAAGGGTTTAAAGAATGGGATAAATTAAATCAAACGGGATTGCCAAGAATGCATGGATATGAAGCAGAAGGTGCGGCTGCTATTGTGCAAGGAAAAGTGATTGAAAAACCTGAAACAATTGCAACGGCTATTAGGATCGGAAATCCAGCTAGTTGGGAATTAGCGGAGAACGCACGAGATGAGTCTAAAGGGAAAATTGATTTTGTAACTGATGATGAGATTATCAATGCTTACCGTAAAGTTGCTGCAATGGATGGTGTATTTATTGAACCAGGATCTGCAGCTTCATTAGCAGGAGTGATCAAGGATGTCAAAAGTGGAGCGATAACTAAAGGCGAAACAGTTGTCTGTGTGTTTACTGGAAACGGACTGAAAGATCCAGATACTGCACTTGAAGTGACGACAATTCCTATTTCAAAGATGGACGACTTAGAAGATATGAAAAAACATTTGCAAGCAGGTGTTGAAAAATTATGAAAATAATCGTACCAGGAACAACATCAAACTTGGGTCCCGGTTTTGATTCTTGTGGGTTAGCTTTAAACCTCTATTTAACATTGGAGATAGGGACCGAAACGGACAGTTGGATTATTCACCACCAACTTGGAGCGAGTATACCAAACGATGAAACAAATCTCATTATCCAAACTGCTTTATCGCTAGTTCCAAAGCTCACGCCTAGAGAGTTATGGATGGAAAGTGAGATTCCAGCAACACGCGGATTAGGAAGCAGTTCAGCAGCAATTATTGCAGGTATTGAAATGGCTAATCAACTAGCTGGGTTAACCTTGAGTGATAAAGAAAAAGTAACCTTGGCTTCTAACTTAGAAGGCCATCCAGATAATGCAGTACCCGCTATCCTTGGCGATTTTGTAGTAGCTAGCAAAATTCAAGACTCTGTTTATGCAGTGAAACATACTTTCCCGGATGTAGGTATCCTAGCGGTTATTCCAATCGATGAATTATTGACAAAAGAAAGTCGGGATGTGTTGCCGAAAACGTTGGATTATGCGCAAGCCGTACAAGCTAGCTCTATCAGCAATGTAATGATTGCAGCAGTCTTAGCGAATGATTTGAATTTAGCGGGAGAAATGATGGGAAATGATTTATGGCATGAAAATTACCGTAAAGATTTAGTGCCTCATCTATCTCAAATTCGGAGTCTAGCTAAAAGAAATGGAGCTTACGCTACATTTTTAAGCGGAGCAGGATCAACGGTATTGATTTTAGTGCCTTATTCGAAATTAAAAGAGCTAGAACAACGATTAACAGAGACCTTTACAGATGCAGATGTACGACAATTTAGTGTTGAACGAGAAGGTATCCAAGTGAAAAAATAAATAAAAAAAGTCAGAACTTTGTGTTCTGACTTTTTTTATTTGCAATTTTCAGGTAGAACCTGTCTCTGCATAAGCAAAATCAATTACTGCAGATGGACGTGAATAAAGAAAAAATGAGTTGAAGATGTGAATTTAAAGTTCGCCGACTATTTTTGAACCATGTAATTCTGTAACGCCTAGGTATTGTTGGATAGAATCTGCATTTTCACTAGTAATGCCTCCACCAGGAAGAATAAGAATGCGATCCTTCGCGTAATCAACTAATTCTTTAAGGTGAGGAAGTGTTTCTTCTATTGGCAAACTTAAATCACCACCATGAGTTAAAATTCTTTGGACGCCATGTTCAGCTAACCAGTCAATAGCTTCAAATTGTTTTTCAACGGGTATAGCATCGAAAGCCATATGAAACGTTACTTGTAGTCCGTAGGCTTCTTCTAGTAATTGTTCCATGGCATCTTCATCAATCCGATGATCTTTGGTCAGACAACCTAATACAATGCCGTCTAATCCTAAATTACGGGCTTCAATAATGTCATAACCCATAATTTTCAGTTCGCTATCATTATAAATAAAATCACCTGAACGAGGACGGATCATAGCCATCAATGGAATCATTTTTTCAGCACAATAAGCGGCTGCTTCATGCATAACGCCTTTGCTGACAGTTGTTCCCCCGCTGATTAAGTAATCACATAATTCAATTCTGGTTGCTCCTTGAGCAATGGCTTTAGGAATAAAACTATAATTTTCTAGACAAACTTCTTTTAAATACATTAGTATAAACCCCTTTTAAGTGAATGTAATAATTTGTTGACTCTTTAATTGCTTATTTCATTGTGTAACCATTATTAGTATAGCAAAAAAAAACTAAATTGTTCTACGAAATCCTTAAGATAATTGAAACTAAAGAATGTCTTCGCTATAATAAAGCAGAAATACTAAATCGAAAATTTTTTTAATTTAAATTACGAACGCAAGAATCAGATAGTTTTTACAGATAAACAGATTTAAAGGATGGTAAAACAATGAAAATTTTAATTCAAAAATTTGGCGGTACATCAGTAAAAAATGAAGAAAGTCGATTAGCAGCTGAAAAACACATTGAGCATGCTATCTCATTAGGTTATAAAGTTATTGTTGTTGTATCCGCTATTGGAAGAATGGGCGATCCATATGCAACAGATTCGTTATTGAATTTGATTGATGGAGAAAGAAGCTATTTAGACCTAAGGGAGCGAGACATGCTGTTGTCCGTTGGAGAGACGATCTCAACAGCTGTTTTTACAAATCAATTAAAAAGAAATGGCATCAATGCAGTCGGTTTAACGGGACAAAGTGCTGGTATTCGAACCAATGAAGATTACGGGCAGGCAGAGGTGATAAGGGTCGATACCGCAACAATAAATGAGCAATTTAAAACAAAAGATGTAGCTGTAGTAGCTGGTTTTCAAGGAGTAAGCGATAATGGACATGTGACAACAATTGGTCGCGGCGGTAGTGATACGACTGCTGCCTTGTTAGGTGCTGCATTTAAAGCAGAAAGTATTGATATTTTTACGGATGTTTCTGGAATGATGACAGCAGATCCTAGGTTAGTAGAAAACGCTCAATTTTTACAAGTCGTAAGTTATAACGAAGTCAGTAATATGGCTCATGAAGGAGCAAAAGTCATTGATCCGAGAGCGGTCGAAATCGCACAACAAGCAGGGATACCGGTTCGGATTCGTTCAACCTATGAAACTGTAACAGATGTGGGAACATTAATCACACATTCGAAAGATCGAAATATCCCACAACGACTAGTGACAGGAATTGCTCATGTACCTCATTTAGTACAATTTACGATTGAAACAAACGAAAAGCTGCAGGAGTCATTGTTCAATCTCTTAGCTCAATCCGGATTTAGTTTGGATTTCATCAATATATTCCCTGGGAAAATCGTTTTCACTTTGCCACAACAGGTTAGTGAAAGAGCCAAACAATTATTGGGTGAACAAAGCGTTAGTTATACGACTCACGAAAATTGTGCGAAAGTAGCAATTGTAGGCGCGGGAATAACGGGAGTCCCAGGTGTGACTGCTAAAATTGTAACAGCAATGGCAAAATTGAACATACCCATCTATCAATCTGCCGATAGTTATACAACTATTTGGATTCTTATTGAAGAAAAAAACTTGAAACTAGCATTGAATGAACTTCATGAAGTGTTTTTGCAAATAAATTAAATGAAAAAATTTTTAGCTATTCTTTATAAGGTTAAAATAAATCTGCCACATGAGAATTAGCCTAAAAAAGACCGCTAATGATTGTTTTTTTAATAATTTGGCGTATAATTAAGTAAATAGTAAACTTTAGGAGTACTGTAAGAGGTACTCCTATTTTAATGAGTAGGGTGAAAAAAATGTTAAAGATATTTAAACCGACTTATATGGTAGAAGCGATTTACCATATAACACCAGAACAATTGAAAGAACAAAATATTAAAGCTGTCTTAGCAGACTTGGACAATACTTTGATTGCATGGAATAATCCAGATGGGACCGAAGAATTAATTGAATGGATCAGCCTTATGGAAGAAGCCGGTATTCCTGTAGTAATTCTTTCTAATAACAAAGCAACACGTGTTGAGCGAGTTGCAAATGTATTGCAACTAGACTATGTTTCAAGAGCTTTAAAACCAACGACGATTGGGTTTAAAAGAGCGAGTAAAAAATTAAATCTATCTACTGATGAGATCATTATGGTTGGCGATCAGATTATGACGGATATTTGGGGAGCGAACCTTGCTGGGATTCGTAATGTATTAGTAAAACCGATACTAAACACAGACGCTTGGAATACTCGATTTAACCGTTTTATGGAGCTGCACATTATGAATTATATGATCAAAAAAGATCCAACTATGAGATGGAGGAAGTCAATAAATGACGACAAAAGAATTAAATAATGAGGAAGAAATTCGTTGTATCGGGTGCGGAGCTATTATTCAAACAACGAACAAAGAGGCTTTAGGATATACACCAGCTTCAGCCCTGGAAAAAGGGTTAGAAAAAGGTGAGGTCTACTGTCAACGTTGTTTCAGATTGCGCCATTATAATGAAATTCAAGATGTTCAACTGACTGATGATGATTTTCTGAAATTATTAAATGAACTGGGTTCGGAAGATGCATTAATCGTGAACGTAATTGATATTTTTGACTTCAATGGCAGTTTGATACCTGGACTACACCGTTTTGTTGGGAAAAATCCAGTATTGTTAGTGGGGAATAAAGTAGACTTACTTCCTAAATCATTGAAGCGTGGCAAAATGACGCAATGGTTACGTGAACGGGCTCATGAAGAAGGGTTACGTCCAGAAGATGTTTTACTAACTAGCGCCATGAAACCTGCTGAGATGGAAATCTTGCTTGATGCTATTGAGAAACATCGTAAAGGACGCGATGTATTTGTAGTTGGGGTTACCAATGTTGGGAAATCGACATTGATCAACCAAATCATTAAATCAACTGCTGGTGTACAAGATTTGATTACGACTTCTCAATTTCCTGGAACAACACTTGATCGGATAGAAATTCCGTTAGATGATGGTAAAAATTTAATTGATACACCAGGAATTATTCATCGTCATCAAATGGCTCATGTTTTAGGAGACAAAGATTTGAAGTTGATTGCACCTAAAAAAGAGATCAAACCGATCGTTTATCAATTAAATGAAGGACAAACTTTATTTTTTGGTGGAGTCGCTCGTTTTGATTACTTAAAAGGAGCAAGACATTCATTTACTTGCTTTGTGTCTAATGATTTGCATATACACCGTACTAAATTAGAAAAAGCGGATGAATTGTATCAAAAACAAGTAGGTAAACTATTGCAACCGCCTCGTGAAGATGAGGTTGATGGGTTCCCAGAATTGGTTCGATTTGAATTTTCCGTTAAAGAAAAAGCTGACATAGTCTTTGCGGGCCTTGGTTGGGTAACAGTTAATGAGCCTGGATGTGTCGTAGCTGGATGGGCACCAAAAGGTATAGATGTCCTTATTCGGAAATCTTTAATATAACAGACTAGAAATAAAGTAGAAGAGATCACTATGGTCTTAATGGAGTGAATAAAAATGAAGTTAACAGGTAAACAAAAACGTTTTTTAAGAAGCAAAGCACATCATTTAAATCCTATTTTTCAAATTGGGAAAAATGGATTGAATAAAGAAGTTATCGTACAAATTAATGAAGCTTTAGAAAAAAGAGAATTAATCAAAGTAGGATTATTACAAAATACAGATGAAATAGCTGAAGATGTAGCAGCTGTTCTTGAACAAGAAATCGGCTGTGATGCAGTACAAGTCATTGGTCGTGTTATTGTGTTATTTAAGAAATCTAATCAAGAAAAATATCAACGTATTTCGAATGAAATTCCACGAGCAAAATAACAAACCGTTTAGTTAGTATATTTTTGGGAAGAAAGGTGATTAGCTTGAAAAGGCAATCTTTTTCTAATAGTAGAACTCAATTAGCAACAGAAGTTGAATTTGACATCCAACCAAAAAAAAGAGTTGGTATTCTTGGAGGGACGTTCAACCCTCCTCATATCGGACACTTGATTATTGCGGATCAAGTTTGCCATCAATTGGGGTTAGAAAAAATCTATTTCATGCCAAGTGCCAATCCGCCACATCAAGATGAAAAAAAAGCAATTGAAGCTAATCATAGACTTCATATGGTTGAACTAGCCATTGAAGGCAATCAAAGATTTGATGTTGAAAAAGCAGAAATTGAACGTGGTGGAAAAAGTTATACCTATGATACAATAGTGAAATTGAAGGAAGAACATCCGGATACAGATTATTATTTTATTATTGGTGGAGATATGGTGGAGTACTTACCAAAATGGTATAAAATAGAAGAATTGGCTCAGCTTGTAGAGTTTGTGGGAGTTAACCGCCCAGGATACAATCTTCTTAGCCCTTATCCAATTATTTGGGTAGATGTACCTTCAATGGATATCAGTTCTACTTCCTTGCGTAAAAGTTTAGAAATGAACTGTCCAGTAAATTATTTGATCCCTAGAAAAACGCTAGAGTATATTTGGCGCGAAGGGTTGTATCAAAATGGAAGATAAACTGAATCAATTAAGGTATTCGAACAAATACACAACTCTTACAAGAAATGAATTGATTCAAGCTGTTCAAAGTCAAATGAGCCAAAAAAGGTTTCAGCATGTTTTAGGTGTAGAGCAAGCAGCAGTTCAATTAGCAGAAAAATATGGTGCTTCAACTGAAGCAGCTAGTATTGCGGCGTTAACGCATGATTACGCAAAAGAACGTAGTGATAAAGAGATGCAGGAATTAATTTATCGCGAACAGTTTGAATTAGAACTGCTGGAATACGGAAGCAATATTTGGCATGGACCATTAGGTGCATTTTTAGTTGAACATGAATTAGGAATAACTGATCCAGATATTCTAAATGCTATTAAACATCACACAATAGGTGCAGCAGAAATGACTATTTTAGAACAAGTTATTTACGTTGCTGATTATATCGAACCCGGTAGAAATTTCCCTAGTGTAGAAAATGCTCGGAAAATTGCAGCAGAAAATCTACAAGCAGCAGTTCAATTTGAAACAAAACAAACCTTGCAACATTTGATTGAAAAAAACAGAAAAATTTATCCAAAAACAATTGCTACTTATAATAAATGGGTAGCAAATCCTTAGGAGGAACAACATGGTAACTGAAAGCATAGAATTAGTAGAATTGGTCGTAAAAGCAGCAGATGATAAAAGAGCAGAGGACATCATTGCAATGGATGTTAGCAAAATTTCTATTTTAGCAGATTATTTTATTGTTATGCATGGTAATAGTGAAAAACAAGTTAAAGCTATCTCTGAAGAAATCATTGATAAAGCTGAAGAAGCTGGAATTGATGTAAGAAGAGTTGAAGGACGTGATTCATCTAAATGGTTGCTAATTGACCTTGGAGATGTAGTTGTCCATGTTTTCCATTACTCAGAACGTTCATTTTATAATCTTGAAAAATTATGGAGTGATGCTCCGTTGGTAGACATCACTAAGATGGTCTAATTTCAATGAGTTATCAAACATTTGCACAAGTGTATGATGCGATTATGGATGAATCCCTTTATGATCGTTGGGGGCAATTTGTTGATAAGCACCTTCAAAATAAAAAGACAAATGTGTTGGAACTTGCTTGTGGAACGGGTGCGTTAGCTGTAGCACTCTCTAAAAGAGGCTACACTGTAACGGGACTAGATTTATCTGACAATATGCTGAGTTTAGCAAATGAACGAGCAATGGCAGAAAAAGTAGATCTACCCTTAATTCAAGCAGACATGATGGAACTATCTGACATTGGTCAGTATGAAGCTGTTACTTGTTTTTCAGACTCATTATGCTATATGCCAAATGAAGAAGCAGTGTCAAAAGTTTTCCAACAAGTCTATAATGTGTTAACAGAATCAGGAACGTTTTTGTTTGATGTTCATTCGACCTATCAAACGGATACCGTATTTCCAGGATATATGTTTAACGACCAATCTGAAGAAATTAGTTTTTTATGGAAAAGTTATGCGGGTGAAGAACCTCATTCTGTCGAACATGACCTAACATTCTTTGTTTATGATGAAGAATTAGATCTATATGAACGCTACGATGAAACACATAAAGAACGAACCTATTCAATCGAACAGTACAAAAATATGCTTTCAAAAGCTGGTTTTTCTTCAATTGAAGTAAGTGCTGATTTCGGGGATACTGAAGTAACCGAAGAAAGTCCACGTTGGTTTTTTGTTTGTACGAAATAAATAGCTTATGAATGAAACCTTTTTAATGGAAAACAGAAAAATCGATTAGGATTTTTCTGTTTTTTTACATAATGATTTCTATCGAAAGGAGAGATACATTGTTAACAAAGGCCTATCATGTGCTCCAAGAGACATATGGTTTTACAGAATTTAAAACAGGACAAAAAGAAGTCATTGAAAAAGTTTTACAAGGAAAAGATACGTTAGCCATTATGCCAACAGGCGGGGGGAAATCCCTTTGTTACCAGATTCCTTCTCTAGTCTTTGAAGGAGTGACAATAGTTGTTTCACCGCTTATTTCCTTGATGAAGGATCAAGTAGATGCATTAACAGAAGTAGGTATACCGGCTACTTATTTAAATAGTACGTTAACTGCTGCAGAGATGAATGTACGTTTGAAAAAAGCAGTCAATGGAGACTATAAGTTGATTTATGTTGCTCCTGAGCGATTCCAAACGGAAGAAATTTTTTACTTGATGCATACGATAAATATCTCAATGATAGCTATCGATGAAGCGCATTGTATTTCTCAGTGGGGGCATGATTTTAGGCCTAGTTACTTATCTTTAGGAGAATCAATCCAACAATTGGATTATCGACCTATCGTGTTGGCTTTAACAGCTACGGCAACACCTATTGTCTCAAACGATATTTTGAATTTATTAGGTATTCTTCCTGATAATCGAGTGAAAACAGGATTTGAGCGTGATAATCTAGCTTTTCAAGTTATTAAAGGGCAAGAACGCAACCGGTTCTTATTGGATTATTTAACAGTGAACAAAGGGCAATCTGGAATTGTCTACGCTAGCACACGAAAAGAAGTGGAGCGGATCTATGAACTGTTAAATGCCAAAAAAATCAAGGCTGGTAAGTATCATGGCGGATTAAAAGAAGATGAACGTAATAGCTGGCAAGAAAAATTTTTATATGATGAAGTAACGGTAATGGTCGCAACAAATGCATTTGGTATGGGGATTGATAAAAGTAATGTCCGTTTTGTAATTCATTACCAGATTCCAAAAAATATTGAAGCATATTACCAAGAAGCTGGACGTGCAGGTAGAGATGGACTGCCAAGTGATGCGATTTTATTATTTTCTCCTCAAGATATGCAAATTCAGAAATTCTTTATCGACCAATCAGAGATGACGGAAGAATTAAAAAATCAAGAATACCGAAAATTAAGAGAAATGGCTCAATATGGGTCAACGCAAATTTGTTTGCAGCGGTACATTGTCGAATATTTTGGCGATAACTGTGAAGATTGCGGAAGATGCAGCAACTGTTTAGATGACCGTGAAGTTGCAGACATTACGTTGGAGACTCAAAAAGTATTATCTTGTGTTAAGCGTATGGGTCAAACGTATGGAAAGTCGCTCATCATGAAAGTATTAACTGGATCAAAAGATAAAAAAGTCACACAATGGCATTTTGAAGACCTTTCAACTTATGGATTGATGAAAGGGGTACCTCAAAAAGATGTGACTCAATTGATTGATTATTTAACGGCTGAAAAATATTTAGCGCCTACTGACGGTCAGTACCCTATTTTAAAATTAACCGAAAAAGCTGTTGCTGTTTTAAAAGGAGAACTGTCCGTTACGAGAAAACAAGCAAAAGTAGCACAAAAAGTAGCAGTAGACGATGCTTTATTCGATCAATTAAGAGAATTAAGGCGTGCATTCGCAACGGAACAAAAAGTTCCACCTTATGTTATTTTCTCAGATGAAACATTGCACCAAATGTGTGTATTAATGCCTCAAAATGAAACTGAAATGTTGACAGTAAAAGGTGTAGGAGAAAATAAATTAGAAAAATACGGAGAAGCTTTTTTAACCTGCTTAAAACAAGCTAAAGTAACAAGTTAAAGAGAGGTCTTTGAATAATGAAGAGTTGTGGTGTAGTTGTAGAATATAACCCATTGCACAATGGTCATGTGTATCATTTGAAAAAAGCTAGGGAATTATCGGGTGCAGATATTATTATTGCTGTAATGAGTGGGAATTTCTTGCAACGCGGCGAACCAGCTATTGTAGACAAATGGACTCGGACACAAATGGCGTTAGCAGCTGGAGCAGATATAGTGATCGAACTACCAGTAGCTTTTAGTGCGCAACCAGCTGATTATTTTGCTAAAGGAGCCGTTGAATTATTACAAGCCATGAAGTGTGATGCAATCTGCTTTGGCTCTGAATCAGGTGAAGGGGCGGATTACCAAAAACTAGCTCAATTTTTAAATCAGCATACAGCAGCTATTAACCAACGATTTAAAGAAAATAAAAACCAAGGACAAACTTATGCTTCACAAATGGAACAAGTTCTTAAGGAACTCCTTCCGAACCAACCCATCGCTTTATCTACGCCAAATAATATTTTGGGATTAGCCTATGCAAAAGAGAATTTACTTTATGAAAAACCGATGGAACTTTATATCCTGACACGGATCGGATCGGATTATCATGATGAAGAATTAATTGAGCAAAGCTTTTCAAGTGCTACAGCTATTCGAAAAAAATTATTGGAGACCAAACAAAAAACTGTACCTCTTGAAGAATTGAGGGCAAGTATGCCAACAAGCAGTTTGGAGTTACTAATCGCCAATCCGCTTGTTAGCTGGGAAAATTATTGGCCTTATTTAAAATATCAAATAGAAGTTCAGTCATTGGAGGAACTTCAGTCTATTTACCAAGTAACAGAAGGGATTGAATACCGCTTAAAAGAATGTATTCAAAAAGCCAAAAGTTTTGAGCAGTTTATTTCGTTAGTTAAAAATAAACGTGTATCATGGACTCGGTTGCAACGAATGTGTGTGTACATCTTACTTCAATTAAAAAAAGAAGACATGGTCAAGGAATTGCAAAAACCAAAAGCTATCCATTTATTAGGATTCAGCTTATTAGGAAGAAAGTACTTGAAAGAAATAAAGAAAGAGTTGTCGATACCTTTAATGGCCAATGTAACTAAAAAGAACAAAGATTTATGGACATTGGATATAAAAGCGGGTAAAATTTACCAAATGGGTCAGTTGGGTTTAATAAAAGAACAAGATTATTATCGTCAGCCACTAAATTTTTATTTTGAAAATACCTATGAAAACAAAGCTTAGCAAGAAAAGACTGTAAGGTAAAATACGTTGACAAAGGGTTCATTCACTAGTATAATAATCTTTGTTGCTTTAGGAGTGATGTAAAATGAAATGGTCATTAAACGAATTGCAAAAATACCGCAATGAGCCGTTAGTTTTCTCGGAAACTGTTGACTTAAAAAAACCGTTGATGAATCGAGAAAAGGAATTAATGGATGTTTCTCCAATTAACTTAGAAGGAACACTCATTGTTCATGAAAAAGAAATCTTGCTTCATATGGTTGTTTCATTAAATGTGACACTACCCTCTGCAAGATCACTAAAACCAGTTTTGTTCCCTATGTCAATTGGAATAGATGAAATCTATATTCCGCCTTCTGCTACTCCTGGATCTAAAATAGATAATGAGGAAGAAACAGTCATTCTTTTAGATAAAGATATGATTGATCTGTCTGAAGCTATCACGGATGCAGTTTTGTTAAATCTTCCATTGCAAGTCTTTACGCAAGAGGAGATAGAAGGACAAGAAATGCCTAGTGGAAATGATTGGCTGGTCGTTTCTGAAGATGAATACATTTCAGATTTAGAAACACAGAAATCAGAAACTGAAGATCCGCGTTTTGCTGGTTTGAAAGATTTGTTTAAAGACGAATCTGATAATCAGAAATAAGTATGTATTATAGGCTTCTTTTTAGCACAAATTTGTGTAGAGAAGCAATTTTTAAGGAGGTGTAAGGAATGGCAGTACCAGCAAGAAGAACATCAAAAGCTAAGAAAAACAGACGTCGTACTCATTTTAAATTAGAAGTTCCAGGTATGAACGCATGCCCTAACTGTGGCGAATTGAAAAAAAGCCATCACGTTTGTGCATCATGTGGACATTACGATGGTAAAGAAGTAATCAGCAAAGAAGCTTAATTTTTTGCACATTTCATTACGAGATGATTTGAAAACCCTTATTGAGACCATGGCTCAATGGGGGTTTTTTGATTTTTAAACTAGTATTTAATTTGGAGTATACAAAAAGCTGAAATTACGTTAAATTTAAGAAGAGCGTTTTTGTGATAGTGTAGTCTAATAAGTAGCCAGATATTAAGTAAGGCATATACATACTTAAAAGGTGGGATGAAATGGAGTCCGAGACTTCTTTAATAATAGGGAAACTGATACTGTACTGTTTGCCACTTGTTTTATTGCTTTTTTTCAGTAAAATAACGCAACGTCATTTTAAAAGGCAACATTCAGCTATTAAGTTACCAGATCTGCTGGTTCCTTTTTTAATTTTAGGTATTCATATTCTTAGCGAGTTAACCTATGGATTTTCTGTAATTCCATATTTTTTAATTTTTATATTTAGTTTAGGGATTGTTGTACTTTTGGTTATTGCGGCAAAAAAAGGTGAGATTTTATATAAAAGTTTTTTTAAAACGTATTGGCGATTTGTTTTTATTAGTTCTATACTAGCCTATTACAGTTTGGTTACAGCTAATGTAATAATGACTTGAAAAAGACATAAAAAATTTTGGTTAATTGAAAAAAAGTGTTAGTTCTAGTTTAGGCGAATAGCAGTTTAACTAAAATAGTATTGTTTGAAAATGATTTTAAGATGGATTAAACAAAAAAAAGCAAAAAAGAGACAATTTTGTCTCTTTTTTGCTTTTTTTTTACAGTAATTTGGGAGGATTCCCCACTTGAAAATCAACATAGGAATAGAAGCATTTAAGTATTTAAACACAATCAGGCTGTAATCAAAAAGATTTATGTCTTTTTTTGAATAAATGTGGAGGAAAGTGGGGCATTGTGGTAGACTAAAAATATCTAATTGGAGTTTGGGGTGAGACAGCTATGTTATTGGGTGAACACAAGCACAACATTGATGCCAAAGGTCGTTTAATCATGCCATCAAAGTTTCGATCTGATTTAGGTGAGAAGTTTATTCTTACTCGTGGATTAGATGGATGTTTGTTTGGATATCCGCAAGAATCATGGTCTGCTCTTGAAGAAAAGCTCAAACAGCTTCCGCTAGCAAAAAAAGAAGCTCGTGCTTTTACAAGATTCTTTTACTCAGCTGCTGTTGAATGTGAAATAGATAAACAAGGAAGAATCAATATTCCTCAAACATTGAGAGAACATGCAAAATTAGAAAAAGTTTGCCATGTTGTTGGAGTTTCTGAACGAATTGAAATTTGGGGAGAGACCAGATGGAACCAAGTTTCCCAAGAAGCTGAAGAAACATTTGATAGTATTGCTGAAGATATGATTGATTTTGGATTCTAGCAATCTATCAATTTAAAAATAAAAAAAGATAAATAAATTAGTGAGTTAGGTAGGCGAAAAAAATGACAGCATTTAATCATGAAACAGTCTTATTGCGCGAAACAGTTGATGGGCTGTCGTTATCCCCAGAAGGTATTTATGTTGATTGCACTTTAGGTGGAGCGGGTCATAGTGAATATTTATTATCACAATTGAATGAAAACGGGCATTTATTTGCTTTTGACCAAGATGAGCGTGCAATTGAAAACGCAAAAATCCGTTTAGCTGAATATGTTGAAAAAGGTATGGTTACCTTTATTAAAGCAAATTTCCGATATATTAAAGATGAATTAACTGAACGTGGAATAAACGAAGTAGATGGAGTGTTATATGATTTAGGAGTTTCTTCACCACAGCTAGACGAAGCAGAACGAGGCTTTAGTTACCATCAAGATGCACCTCTAGACATGCGAATGGATACAGATGCTCCCTTAACAGCAAAAGATGTCGTTAATGAATGGTCTTACCACGATTTGATTAGAATTTTCTACCGTTATGGAGAAGAAAAATTTTCGAAACAAATTGCTCGTAAAATTGAAGCTGCTAGAGAAATTAAGCCTATTGAAACAACTAGCGAATTAGTTGAACTCATTAAATCAGGAATACCTGCACCAGCTAGAAGAAAAGGCGGCCATCCAGCAAAACGTGTCTTTCAAGCGATACGAATTGCTGTTAATGATGAATTATCCTCAGTAGAAGATTCGTTGGAACAAGCAATTGAATTATTATCAATTGGTGGGCGTATCAGCGTGATTTCGTTTCATTCATTAGAAGATCGAATCGTTAAATCTATCTTTAAAGATCATTCTAAAGGACCTGAATTGCCTCGTGGATTACCAGTTATTCCAGACGAATTTTTACCTGAATTAAAATTGATTACTAGAAAACCAATTTTACCTTCAGAAGAAGAGTTAGCCGTAAATAATCGTTCGAGAAGTGCCAAGTTACGAATTGCTGAAAAACAAACCAAAGTAAACTAAACATTAAAGGATAGGAAGGAAGTATTATAGTATGCCATTAGAAAGTAATTTAGCTAGAAACCTTGAAGTCGAAGTACCCTTTCAGCCGCAGACAGCTCCTACTCCTAAAAAGGAAAAAATACATACTCCTTTTACAAAAAGAATAGGTATAACAAAAGGAGAAAAAATACTTATCAGTTCAGTTTTAATTATTTTGTTTGCTCTTATCGCTGTTAGTATTTCTTTAGAGATTACCATTGCCAGTACGAATCGTACGCTACAAGATGCAACAACCTCTATTGCTGAATCTACAACGGTAAATGAAAACTTAGAACAAGAAGTTCAAGAATTATCACGTTATGATCGTGTGTATGAAATTGCAAATAAATTTGGTTTAGAAATGAATGAAGAAAATGTAAGGAATGTTATAAAATGACGAATAAAAACCCTCTAAAAAACAGAAAAAAAGTTGCCATACTATTGTTTTTTGGCACAATTCTTTTACTCATTGTTTTTGCGGGACGAATTGCATTTATCATGGTAAAAGGTGAAGTTAATGGAGAAAATTTATCGCAAAATATAAATAATTTATACACGAGAAGTAGCATCCTAGAAGCAAACCGAGGAACCATATATGATGTTGGGGGGGAATCGGTTGCATTAGATGCTACTTCTTATTCTTTAGTAGCGGTTTTAACAGATCAATGGTCTAATCCTGATGAAGCACTCCATGTATCGGACAAAGAAAAAACAGCTGAAGTATTAGAAAAATACATCCCTATGAGTAAAGAAGACATTTTAGCAAACTTAAATCAAAAAGATCTTAATCAAGTTGAATTTGGTGAAGCAGGGAAAAACTTATCGTTTGATACAAAAAAGAGTATTGAAGAAGAAAAGCTACCAGGTATCGTCTTTGAGGAGACCCCTACAAGACTTTATCCTAATGGAATATTCGCTTCGCATTTAGTCGGTTATGCTGCATTACCCTCTGGAGAAAAAGAAGGTGTTTCTAGCACGGACTTAACCGGCATGATGGGGATTGAGCTTGCATATGACGATATTCTTAAAGGTACAGATGGGAAAACGATTTATCAAAAAGACAGTTTTGGTTACGTTATTCCAAATTCTAAAGTAGAAACAACAGAACCTGAAAATGGGGATGATATCTATCTAACTTTAGATAAACGAATGCAAGTCTACATGGAAAATGTTATGACCGAAATTGATGATAAATACAATCCTGCTATGGTAACCGCAACGTTGATTAATCCAGAAACAGGCGCTATTATTGCAGCATCACAGAGACCTACATTTAATGGAACTACAAAAGAAGGCATCGATCAATTGTGGCAAAACGTTTTGGTGGAAAACACCTATGAACCAGGATCTACAATGAAGATATTGACCTTAGCTGCAGCTGTCAGTGAAGGTGTTTTTGATCCAAATGCTTATTTCCAATCTGGAGTGAAAATGATTGCTGATGATCCGATTCATGACCATAATCCAAATGGTTGGGGTACGATTTCTTATTTAGAAGGTTTGGCACGTTCGAGTAATGTGGCTTTTGCTAACTTAATGGAAAAAATGAGCCCAGAAACTTGGAAAGAATATATGGATGCCTTCGGAATTGGTCAAACGACTAATTCTGGTTTAGCAAATGAAGCTAAAGGTTCAGTTGCTTTTAACTATCCTCTAGAACAAGCAAATACCGCTTTTGGGCAAGGGTTAACCGTTACCGCATTACAGATGTTGCAAGCTTTTACAGCGGTAGCAAATGATGGCCAAATGATGAAACCGCAATTTATAAGTAAATTTGTTGATTCAGACACAGGAAAAGAAACAATCGTTGAGCCAGAAGTTGTAGGCCAACCAATAAGTAAAGAAGTAGCAGATCAAACATTGGAGTATTTAAAAGAGGTCGTTTACAACGAAAATGGGACAGGTGTAGGCTATCAAATCGATGGATATGAAATTGCTGCAAAAACTGGGACTGCTGAGATTGTCAATCCTAAAACAAAACAGTATTATAGTGGAGGAACAAATTACATTTATTCTGTTGCGGCTATGGCTCCAGCAGATGATCCAAAAGTGATTCTTTACATTACAGTACAACAACCTGAAATTAAAGATGGCAGTATAACAGGAAGTGGAGTAGTTAAAGAAATTTACCAACCTATTATGAAACGAGCATTAGAATATTTGGCTTTAGGAGAAGACGAAGAAGCTGAGACAAATACGGTCGAAATGCCAAAAGTTACTGGAATTTCAAAAAATGAAGCACTAAAATCATTAGAAGGTACTCAGTTAAATGTGACCGTTGTTGGAAATGGTGATACAATAGTACAACAATTACCATTACCAACTGAGACTACTATTGAAAATCAACGTGTGGTTTTAATGACTAATGGAGCTATGACTATGCCGGATATGATGGGATGGTCAAAAAATGATGTTTTAAAGGTTTCAGAAATAACTGGATTAGAATTTATATTTGAAGGGGAAGGCTATGTCGTCAGTCAAAGCCTCGAACCAAATGCCAATATGCAAAGTACGGATAAAATTACCATAAAATTAGAAACTCCACAAGAATAGAAAAAGGTGAAAAACAGTGAAAGCAATCGAATTGATCAAACCATTAAAATCAAAGAAATTTTCGGCAGATTTTTCTGATAGTTTAGAAATTACAAAAGTTACTCAAGATACAAGAGAAGTTGAACAGGGTTCTCTTTTTGTTTGTATTATTGGTTCTCTTCATAATGGACATGAGCTAGCAAAAGAAGCTGTTCAAAAAGGAGCAGTTCTAGTGGTGGCAAGTGAACCACTAGATATAGAAGTTCCAGTTGTCTATGTAAACAATACAATGAAAGCTATGGCAATTTTAGCAGCTGCTTTTTATGATTATCCGAGCCAGAATTTGCGTGTCATAGGTGTTACTGGTACAAATGGTAAAACAACAGTCACACATCTTTTAGATTATATTTTTCATGATCACAAGGAAAAAACCGGAGTTATCGGAACGATGTATCGTCGTATAGGCTCTGAAGTTTACGAAACAAAAAATACAACACCAGATAGTCTTACACTGCAAAAAACGTTGCGCGAAATGCAAGAAAACGGCGTACAGACTTGTTCTATGGAAGTTTCTTCACATTCGTTGGTTCAAGGTAGGGTGTGGGGGACTGATTTTGACATTGCAATTTTTACTAATCTAAGTCAAGATCATCTGGAATATCATCACACTATGGAAAAATATGCTGAAGCCAAAAGTTTATTATTTTCACAATTAGGTAATGGCTATCAGCAAGATAAACCAAAATTTGCTATTTTAAATTTTGATGATCCAGTGGGCAGAAGCTTTGAAGAAAAAACGGCTGCTTCTGTTTTTTCTTATGGAATCGATCAACCGGCTGATTTTAAAGCTACTGATTTAAGAATCACAAATAAAGGTACCCGTTTTAATTTGAATTTTGAAAATCAAGTATACGAAGTACAATTACAACTAGTTGGCAAGTTTAATGTGTCGAATGCTTTAGCAGCTATTGCAGGAGCATATGCGGCTGGACTGGAATTGCCTTCTGTTATCCAATCCCTTAGCCAGATAAGTGGCGTACGAGGCCGTTTTGAGATCGTTAAAGGGGAATATGATTTTGCTGTAATCGTTGATTACGCACACACACCAGATGGATTATTAAATGTATTAAATGCAGTAAATGAAATTAAAACTGGAAATGTATTTTGCGTAGTTGGTTGTGGCGGAGACCGTGATCGCACTAAGCGACCGATAATGGCTGAAATTGCACAAAAAAATTCAGATACAGTCATCTTTACATCTGACAATCCAAGAACAGAAGATCCTAATGCTATATTAAATGAAGTAGTTGCAGGATTAGAAGAAGAGTCGTATCAATTGATTCCTGATAGAAGAGAAGCTATCCAGTCTGCAATTAAACAAGCAGCGCCAAATGATATTATCTTGATTGCTGGAAAAGGTCATGAAAATTATCAAATTATTGGGACTGAAAAAATTCATTTTGATGATGTTGAAGAGGCTGAAAAAGCGATACACATAAAAAACAATGATAAATAGGAGCGGAAAATAATGCAGTGGACGGAAATGTTAATCGCAGTTGTGAGCGGATTTGCCTTAACTATTATGGCAATGCCAATCGTGATTGGTTTTTTTAGAACAAAACAATTAGGTCAAACGACTAGAGATGAAGGACCAAAGTGGCACGAAGTGAAAACAGGAACTCCAACCATGGGAGGGATTGTCTTTCTAGTAGCTGCAATTATTTCAACTATTTGGGTTTCTATATGGCAAAATGTCTTTTCAATAGGGATTATGTTAACTCTTTTCATCCTCATTCTCTATGGTTTATTGGGATTCTTGGATGACTTCATTAAGGTGTTCAAAAAAAGAAATCTTGGCTTGACTTCCAAACAAAAATTAATAGGACAAATACTTGGGGGAGTGCTTTTCTTTGGTGTTTTCCTTTATGAAAATATTCCAACAGAATTGGCTTTCCCTTTTGTAGGCACAGTTGATATTGGTTGGTTTTATGGACTATTTATTATCTTTTGGTTAGTTGGTTTTTCAAATGCCGTTAACTTAACGGATGGTCTAGACGGGCTAGTTGCCGGAACAGCAAGTATTGCTTATGGTGCATATGCTATTATTGCTTGGAATCAACAACAATTTGATATTTTAATTGTTTGTCTAACTGTCATAGGTGGGTTGATTGGCTTTTTCTTTTTTAATAAAAAACCCGCTAAAATATTTATGGGAGACGTTGGTTCATTAGCATTAGGTGGTGGTTTAGCAGCTATTTCAATTCTATTGCATCAAGAATGGTCACTTCTTTTAATCGGTCTTGTTTTTGTTATGGAAACCGCAAGTGTTATGATTCAAGTTACTTCTTTTAAACTAAGAGGCAAACGGGTATTTAAGATGAGCCCTATTCATCACCATTTTGAAATGAGCGGTTGGAGTGAATGGCGTGTTGTTCTTACTTTTTGGTCTGTTGGATTATTAGCTGCAGCAGCATGTCTAATAATTATTCTATGAAGCTTACAGTAGTTTTAACTGCTTGTTAATAAAAATTCCTTATTTTTAAGAAAAAGAGGTTTAGACATGAAAAAAATAAAACGCTATGAACATAAAAAAGTATTGGTTTTAGGGCTTGCACTAAGTGGAGTAAATGCAGCTAAATTACTTCATTCATTAGGCGCACTAGTAACCGTTAATGATTATAAAAATTTTGATGAAAATCCTCAAGCTCAAGAATTATTAGAATCTGGTATAAGAGTAGTAACTGGAGGACATCCCGTTGAGCTATTAGACGAAGATTTCGAATGGGTCGTGAAAAACCCAGGTATTATGTATAACAATCCTATCATCATGAAAGCTGTTGAAAAGGGCATACCGGTCATTACGGAAGTCGAATTAGCTTATGAAGTAGCTGAAAGTATGATCATCGGTATTACAGGCACAAACGGGAAAACAACTACTACAACTATGATAGCAGAGTTGTTAAATGCAGGACGTTCCAAAGGTCATGCTTATGTGGCTGGAAATATTGGGACTCCTGCAAGCCTTGTAGCCCAAAAAGCAACAAGCGATGATGAAATCATTATGGAATTATCTAGTTTTCAATTAATGGGAATCACTGAACTAAACCCGCATATCGCGGTGATAACGAATATTTATTCTGCTCACTTAGACTACCATGGAACAAGAGAAGAGTATGTGGCAGCTAAGATGAGTATTACTAAGAATCAAACTGAAGAAGATTATTTAATTGTCAACTGGGATCAACCTGAATTAAGAGAATTGTCTCAACAAAGTAAAGCCACTATTGTGCCTTTTTCAAGAAAAGAAGTCTTAGAAACAGGAGTGTATTTGCAAGACGATGTGATCTATTATCAAGGAGAGCCTGTAATGGCTAAAGAAACCATTTTGATTCCTGGTGATCATAATGTTGAAAATGCAATGGCAGCTATTGCAGTTGCTAAGTTATTGAATCAAGAAAATGGCGTGATCCGGACGAGTTTAGAACAGTTTACTGGTGTTAAACACCGTACTCAATTTGTAAGAGAGTGGAATGAACGTCGTTTTTACAATGATTCAAAAGCCACGAATACGTTAGCAACAGAAAATGCCTTAAAAGGTTTTGATGTTCCTGTTATTTTACTAGCCGGTGGTTTAGATCGAGGGAACAATTTTGATGAATTGATTCCAGTAATGAATAAAAAAGTAAAAGCGTTAATTGTTTTTGGAGAAACGGCAATGAAATTAAGTGAAACGGGTACTGAAGCTGGAATTCCAACGATTATATCTGTTCAAAATGTTGAAGCGGCTGTGCCAGTTGCTTATGAGCTAAGTGAGCCAAACGATGTCATTTTATTATCGCCTGCTTGTGCAAGTTGGGACCAGTACCGAAGTTTTGAGGTTCGTGGCGATGCCTTTATTCATTCCGTTGAACAATTAGTAGAAGAAGCAACAGAAGAGGAGGAATAGGCCTTTTGGTCTAGCAGCCGATGAAAATTTTATTATCTGGTGGTGGAACTGGAGGACATGTCTATCCAGCACTCGCACTTATGCGTCGTATACAAGAATTAAATCCAACTGCAGAATTTTTGTATGTTGGAACTGAAAAAGGGTTAGAAAATAGAATTGTAAAAGAATATGGGATACCTTTTGCTTCTGTAGAAATAAAAGGATTTAAACGCTCATTGTCTCTTGACACAGTTAAAACGATACGGATGTTTATCAGTAGCATTAAGCAAGCTAAAAAAATCATTAAAAACTTCCAACCAGATATTGTTATTGGGACTGGTGGGTATGTATGTGCGCCGATAGTATACGCGGCATCAAAATTAGGCGTTCCTAGTATTATCCATGAACAAAATAGCGTTGCAGGTATAACGAATAAGTTTCTTGCACGTTATGTAACCAAAATTGCTATTTGTTTTGAAGAAGTACGAAATGATTTTGCTAAATATCCTGAAAAAGTTTGTTTTACAGGTAATCCAAGAGCACAAGAAGTCAGTAATGTGCAAAAAAAAGCGGCTTTAGAAGAGTACAATTTAGACTCTGAAAAACCAACAGTCTTGATTTTTGGTGGTAGTAGAGGAGCCAAAAGGATCAATGATGCTTTTGTTGAAGCTCTACCATTGTTAGCGAATAAAGATTATCAGGTATTGATGGCTACAGGAGATATTCATTTTGAAACGATTCAAAGTCAGTTAACAAAAATCAAAAATGAGAAGTTTAATGTTTCTGTAGTATCTTACATTCCAAATATGCCAGAAGTCTTCTCGACGGTTTCTTTGGTTGTTTCAAGAAGTGGAGCTACAACGTTGGCAGAACTTACAGCACTCGGATTACCAAGTGTCTTAATTCCTAGTCCATATGTGACCAATGATCACCAAACAAAAAATGCAGAAAGTTTAGTAAACAAAAACGCTGCAAAATTAATCAATGAATCAGAATTAACTGGTGAAAAGTTAGTTCAAACATTGGATGATTTGATGTTGAACCCAAATACGCGTCAAGAAATGGCAAGAAATGCTAAAAAAATGGGCATGCCAGATGCGTCAGATAGAATAATTGAAGTAATAAATAAAATTGTGAAAAAATAACTTTTATAAAGGAGGATAGGTGCATGAGAAAACAGAATAAGAAACAAAAAGCTGTAACTAACCTGCATCTTTCTTCTTTAAAAAAAGGAGAACATAAAAAAGAAACGGCAGATAGCAATAAGCAAGCTGCATTTCAAAAAACAAAATCATTAGAGCATACGTTACCAAAATTAAAAAAACAACGTCAAAAAAAACTTTTCACACGATTAATCACGCTTATTTTATTATTTTCATTTGCAATTTTGATAGTTGTGTATTTTATAAGTCCCTTAAGCAAAGTAGATATCGTTTCTGTTAGTGGTGCAAAAGAAGTAGCCGATCAAGAAATAATTGATGAAAGTGGTATTAAATCTGGAGGCAATCTCTGGAAGATATTCTTTGAAAGAAACAAAATTTCTGGAAAAGTTGTATCTGAATTGCCACAAGTTAAATCCATGGAAATTGTTTTAGATGGTTTGAATGACTACACTTTGGAAATCGAAGAGTATGAAACAGTTGCTTATTTAGTTAAAGACAATAAATACTACAATATTCTTGAAAATGGGAAAATTGTAAATGAAAGTAGAAAAGTATCTATTGGAAATCCGCCAATTTTTAAAGAGTTTGAAGAAAACAAAGCGTTAAAGGAAATGATTGCTCAGTACCAATCATTAAATGAAAATATCCAAAACAGCATTTCAGAAGTCCAATATACGCCCAGTGAGGTTGACGACTACCTTATTAAGCTATACATGAACGATGGGAATGAAGTAATCGCTTCGATACCTTCCTTTGCAGAAAAAATGATTTACTATCCTGATATGGTAAAAAAAGTGGGCGACCAAAAAGGAACAATAAATATTGAAGTTGGGGCTTATTTTTCTCCATTTAAATATAGTGAAGATAAAAAGGAAGAGTCAAACGGAACTTCTGATGAAAACAGTGTTGAACTCGATCCAGAGGAAGAAGCTCAATAGAAAAAAAGGAATAAAAAGTTTTTTACTTAAACAGAAAAAAATACTGAAATACTTCGTAAATTGGTAACGCTTATGTTAAAATTGGTAATAACTATAGGTTTTAACATAAAATGATGATATAGGAGGTTTCAATGAATTGGGGAATACTGAAATGTATGTAAGTCTAGATATTGGAACCACTTCAATAAAAGTAGTTGTAGCTGAATATATAAACGGTCAAATGAATATTATTGGAGTAGGAAATGAAAAGTCTGAAGGCTTAAACCGTGGAATTATCGTAGATATTGATAAAACGGTACAATCAATTAACAAAGCAATTAAACAAGCAGAGCAAAAAGCAAATGTAAATATTCATAACGTTATTGTAGGCATTCCAAGTACCTCTGTCGAAATAGAAGCGTGTCATGGAATGATAGCAGTATCAGGAGAAAATCGTGAGATTACTGAAGCAGACGTCCAAAATGTTTTGGCAGCTGCAATGGTAAAATCGGTTCCTCCAGAAAGAGAAATCTTAACCATTTTACCGGAAGAATTTATCGTTGATGGATTTGATGGCATCAAAGATCCGAGAGGAATGATTGGTGTTCGTTTGGAAATGCATGCTATCATGTTAACTGGACCAAAAACTATCTTACATAACACAAAACGTTGTGTGGAAAAAGCTGGTTTACAAATTCAAAACATCGTCTTACAATCTTTGGCAGCAAGCAGTGTAGCTATGTCTAGCGGCGAAAGAGATTTTGGCACAATATTGCTTGATTTGGGAGGCGGACAAACAACGGCTTCAGTTATGCATGATCACCAGTTGAAATACACATACGTAGATCAAGAAGGTGGAGATTACGTAACGAAAGACATCTCTGTTGTTTTAAACACCACCATTGAAAGTGCTGAAAGAATAAAACGCGATTATGGATATGCTTTGCCAGAAGAAACTTCTCAAGAAGAAACTTTTCCAGTAGAAGTAATTGGCAAAAGCCAGCCGGTAAAAATTGATGAGCGTTATCTGTCAGAAATCATTGAAGCTCGGATGGTTCAGATTTTTGAAAAAGTGAAATCTGAATTAGACAAAGTTGGAGCAAGAGATTTGCCTGGTGGAATGATTTTAACGGGTGGTGCTGCAGCCTTACCTGGTGCAGTAGAGCTAGCTGAAGATATTTTTGAAATTCCAGTAAAACTTTATATTCCTCATCAAATGGGTCTGCGTTATCCAGCGTTTACTACGGGTATAGGCTTGATCCAATATGAAGCTAACTTAGATGATATTCATCAAATTATGAAAGAATATCAATTAGGTATTACAAGGAAAGAAGATTCTTCTTACTATGCTAAACCAGAGACCTTTTCAGAAAATGATGAGAATAATTCTTTAGAATATGAAAAAGTAAAACCCATTAAGAAAGAAAAGAAAAAAGAAGACAAGTGGAGTAATAAGGCAAAAAGCTTTATCTCAAATTTCTTTGATTAAATAGAATACATTCAGATTGTAGTAGGAGGAAATGGAATGGACTTAGAATTTGACACAAATCCAGCTAATGGAGCGATAATTAAAGTAATTGGTGTTGGTGGAGCTGGAAACAATGCTGTTAACCGAATGATTGATGAAAATGTACAAGGTGTAGAATTTATCGTAGCAAATACTGATTTACAAGCTTTAGCAGGTTCAAATGCCGAAGTAAAAATCCAACTTGGGCCAAAATTAACACGTGGTCTAGGAGCAGGAGCAAATCCTGAAATTGGTCGTAAAGCAGCAGAAGAAAGTGAAGAACAAATTGCTGAATCATTACGTGGAGCCGATATGATTTTCGTAACCGCTGGTATGGGTGGCGGAACAGGTACTGGTGCTGCACCTATCGTAGCTCGTATTGCTAAAGAACAAGGCGCTTTAACGGTTGGAGTAATCACTAGACCCTTTACTTTTGAAGGACCTAAACGTGGACGCTTTGCTGCTGAAGGTGTAGCACAAATGAAAGAACACGTGGATACGCTTGTCATCATTTCAAATAACCGTTTATTAGAAATTGTTGATAAAAAGACACCAATGCTTGAAGCCTTCCATGAAGCCGATAATGTTTTACGCCAAGGTGTTCAAGGAATTTCAGATTTAATCACTGCACCTGGATATGTAAACTTAGATTTTGCTGATGTGAAAACAGTTATGGAAAATCAAGGATCAGCATTAATGGGTATTGGTATGGCAAGTGGTGAAAATCGTACAGTCGAAGCTACTAAAAAAGCTATTTCATCTCCATTGCTAGAAGTTTCAATTGATGGCGCAGAGTCTGTATTGTTAAATATTACAGGTGGATCTGACTTAACATTATTCGAAGCACAAGATGCATCAGATATCGTTTCTGCAGCGTCTACTACAGAAGTAAATATTATATTTGGTACTTCTATTAATGAAAACTTAGGTGATGACGTTATTGTAACGGTTATTGCAACAGGTATCGATACAACTAAAGCAAAAGAAGTAAAACCACAAACAAGTGAAAGAAATCGAAACAGTTCTACTCAAAGAATTGTACCTGAAACTTCAGCTGTACAATCTGATCAAACAAAAGATCCTTTTGGCGATTGGGACATTCGTCGCGAACCTAGTTTACGTGATCAAAGAGCTAAATCTCAATCGAATGAGTTAAATCAACAAAATGAAAAACCTGACTTTGACATTTTTAAACGAGAAGAAAAGCAAGAACAAGAGAGTCATCAAGAAGAAGATAATCTTGATACACCTCCATTCTTTAGAAGACGCCGTAAATAAAAATGAGTTCTGTTAAAGAAAATTGTCAAGAAATTGAACGTAAGTTAGGTTTGTCATTAAAAAAAGTCAATCGAGAACGTTCTAGTGTGCAAATTGTTGCAGTAACTAAAAGTGTTTCTAGTGAGCAGGCTATTACTGTGATTGAAGAAGGCTATACGCATCTGGCAGAAAATCGTCCTGAAGGTTTGGAAGCAAAACTGGAAGAACTAAATGAACCTCAATTGGTCTGGCATTATATTGGAAATCTACAAACAAGAAAAGTAAAGAAAGTAATCAATAAAATTGATTACTTTCATGCTTTGGATCGTTTGGCATTAGCTGAAGAAATTGAAAAAAGGTCGAACAAAACTATTTCTTGTTTTGTTCAAGTAAATGTGACGGGTGAAGCTTCCAAAAGCGGTGTAAGCCCGGATAATCTTACTGAATTTATTGATAGCCTTTCACAGTATTCAAAGATAAGAGTAGTTGGTTTAATGACTATGGCGCCTTTAAATGCTGAGGAGACAATTGTTCGTACGGCTTTTGCCCAATTGAGGGACTTACAACAGACGATTCAAGAAAAAGCTCTCTCTCACGCACCGTGTACAGAACTTAGTATGGGAATGAGCAAAGATTATACTATTGCTGCTGAAGAAGGAGCAACTTTTATTCGAATCGGAACGTCTTTTTTTGAATAAGAATCAATTTCAGTAAAGAAGGAATTGATTTAAAAAGGAGGACTTTAAATGAGTATGTTAACTAATTTGTCTCAATTTTTTGGTTTAAATGATGAAGAAGAATTCGAATTAGAAACTGCATCTGACAATCAAGAAAGTGGATCATCAAAAGCAGAAAAAAATGAAGCTAAGCGAGAATTGAAAAATCAACGAGCTTTCAATACACGTCGCGAACCAGCAACAACAAATAAAGTTGTTGCAATGAAAAATCCAGAGAATCCTTACCAATCTAAAATTGTTGTATTTGAACCTAGAGTTTATTCTGAAGTTCAAGAGATTGCAGATTTACTGCTTAGCAATCAATCTGTCATCTTAAATTTCACGCGTATTGAAGAAGATCAAGCTAAAAGAATCGTTGATTTTTTAACTGGAACAATCTACGCTATAAGCGGAGATATTCAACGCATTGGTGAAGAAATTTTCTTGTGTACACCTAAGAATGTTGAAATTGATGGTGCATTATCAGATGTTATGCAAGAAAAAGATTTTTATTAAAGAAAAGAGGAAAAATCAATAGTGGCTTATTTTATGTCTTTACTCTACACGGTACTTTCTAGAGCCTTAGATATCTACTCTACTCTGATTATCGTATATATCTTAATGTCTTGGTTTCCAGGAGCTTATCAATCAAAATTTGGGCGCATATTGTCATCCATTTGTGAGCCGTACTTAAACTTCTTTAGACGGTTTATCCCACCAATTGGTATGATTAGTTTTTCAGGAATTGTTGCTTTAATTGTTTTAAATTTAGCTAAAAGCGGATTGTTTTCACTCTTTCAGCTAATCATGAGGATTTTGTATTAATTGAAGGAGGTATTTTCTAATGATTGAAAATGTCTATCAACATTTTAGAAAAGAAGAGCAATCCTTTATTGATATAGTTATTGGTTGGATAAGAAACGTTGAAGACCAATATACTCCTTATTTGACAAATTTTTTAGATCCCCGTCAATTGCATATCGTAAAAACAATCGTTGGGAAAAATAGCGAGATTACTATTCATTCTTTTGGAGGATATGAAGCAGCAGAGAGGGTGAGAGCTTTCATTTGCCCTTCATATTTCACTCCGAAGCAGGATGATTTTGGAATAACGATTTGTGAAATCCGTTACCCTATAAAATTTGCATCGTTGTCACATGGAAAAGTATTAGGAACTCTGCTGTCAACTGGGCTAAAAAGAGATTATTTCGGAGATATCATTTCGGATGGTACACGTTGGCAAGTATTTGTTGAAAATACAACGAAAAGTTATGTGGAACAGCAAGTTATCAGTATTGGGAAAGTTGCAGTCCGTATGGAAGAAAGAGACTATACCGACATTTTAGTTCCTATAGATAATTGGACGATTGAAAGTCAAACAGTTTCATCCATGCGTTTGGATACGTTGGTTTCCAGCGTTTTTAAGATGTCTAGACAACGTGCTAAACAGATGATCGAATCAGGAAAAGTGAAGTTGAATTGGGTTGAATCAACTCGACCAGATTTTGAAATTGGGTTGTTAGATATTGTTTCAGTTAGAGGATATGGACGGTTACAAGTTCAAGAAATTGAAGGCAAAACTAAAAAAGATAAATGGCGTTTGCAGTTAGGTGTATTATATAAATAACGGTTAACTCATTTACTTGTAAGTTAGTTTATGATAATTTAGTACTAAAGCACGTAAAAATTAAAAAAATGGAGGTGTCTTATATGGTGTTGACTCCCTTAGATATACATAACAAAGAGTTCCCTGTCAAGATGCGAGGCTACGATCAAGATCAAGTAAATGATTATTTAGATCAAATCATTAAGGACTACGAAATGGTTTTAAAAGAAAAACGTGAATTAGAAAAAAACTTGCAATTTTCTGAAGAAAAGGTTGGGCATTTCAACAATCTTCAAGACGCTCTAAATAAATCGATTATTGTTGCTCAAGATGCAGCAGATAGATTAAAAGAAAATGCGGCTAAAGAAGCAAATATTATTCGTTTAGAAGCTGAAAAAAATGCGGATCGTTTGTTGGATGAGGCAGTTTCTAAAGCTAGAAAAATTACTACTGAAACAGATGAATTGAAAAAACAAAGTAGAGTCTTTAAACAACGTCTGCAAATTATGATAGAATCTCAACTAGAAATGGTTAAGAATTCAGAATGGGATGATTTGTTACGACCTGCTGAAGAAGAAACACTCAACATTCCTACATTAAAAGAAATTTTAGCAAGTGTTAATCAACCAGAAGAAGTTGTGAGTTCTGATGTTGAATCGAACGATGAAACAATTGAAGAGAATAATTCTGAGAGACTGACAGTAGTTAGCACCAATGAAATAGAAAATAATAATATACAAGAACAACCTTCATTAGAAGGCACTTTGCCAGCTATTGAATTGCCTAAATAAGTAAAAGCAGTGAATGGAACAGAAAAACACTAGAACACTAAAGTAAGCGAGTTAGAGATAGTGAAAGCCTAACAGTCCCTTCTAGTTGTCAGATCCTCCATGAGTGTTAATTTGAACTTGAGTAAAATTAACCGGTTAATTGACGTTATACAATTACTTAAGAGAAGGAGAAAGTTCCAAATTTTTTCCTTCTAAATTTGGGTGGTACCACGAAGATTTCGTCCCTCTAGGGATGAAGTCTTTTTTTTATTGATAAGATTAGTTGCAATTGATAAATCTCAGTTGTATGATGAGCATGTCATTTTGGAATTAAGGAAATAAAATAGAACAAATAAGGGGTAGATCTTAATGAAAATGAAAGAAACATTACAATTAGGAAAAACAAAATTTCCCATGCGTGGAAATTTACCAGTTCGTGAGCTAGAATGGCAAAAAAACTGGGAAGAATTGGATATTTATGGACAAAGACAAAAAATCAATGAAGGCAAACCAACATTCGTTTTACATGATGGGCCACCGTATGCAAATGGAAACATCCATATTGGACACGCTTTGAATAAAATCAGTAAAGATATCATTGTACGTTACAAATCAATGTCTGGATTCAGATCTCCTTACGTTCCAGGTTGGGACACTCATGGTCTGCCAATTGAACAAGCCTTAACAAATAAAGGTGTTAAGCGTAAAGAAATGAGCCTTGCAGAATTCCGTAAGTTATGTGAAGAGTATGCTTGGGAGCAAGTAAATAAACAAAAAGAAGATTTTAAACGTTTAGGTGTAGCGGGAGAATGGGATCATCCATACGTAACATTAACGAAAGAATATGAAGAAGCTCAAATTCGCGTGTTTGGGAAAATGGCCGAAAAGGGTTATATCTATAAAGGCTTAAAACCTATTTATTGGTCTCCATCTAGTGAATCTGCACTTGCAGAAGCTGAAATTGAATACAAAGACGTTAAATCAGCAAGTATTTATGTAGGTTTTAAAGTTGTTGATGGAAAAGGTCTGATCGATGAAGATACTTCATTTGTTATTTGGACAACTACACCATGGACTATCCCATCAAATCTTGCTATTACTGTTCATCCAGAATATGATTATTCTGTTGTAGTTGCAGACGGTAAGAAATATGTTTTAGCAAAAGACTTGATTGATGCTGTCGCAGAAGAAATTGGTTGGAATCAAGTTGAAACGATTAAAGAATTAAAAGGTAAAGACTTGGAGTTCATGACGGCTCAACACCCAATGTATGACCGTACTTCTCTTTTGATTTTAGGAGACCATGTAACTCTTGAAGCCGGTACTGGTCTTGTTCATACAGCTCCAGGTCATGGAGATGATGACTTTATTGTAGGACAAAAATACAAATTAAGTGTTTTATCACCAGTTGATGATAAGGGTTGTTTTACAGATGAAGCTCCAGGTTTAGAAGGTATTTTTTATAATGATGGAAATAAAGTCATTACTGAGTGGTTGGAAAAAGAAGGAGCACTATTGAAATTAAACTTCTTTACTCATAGTTACCCACATGACTGGAGAACTAAAAAACCGGTTATTTTCCGTGCAACACCTCAATGGTTTGCTTCTATTGATCAATTCCGTGGAGACATTTTAGAAGCCGTTGAAGGCGTTGAATGGGTTCAAAAATGGGGTATGCAACGTTTGTATAATATGGTCCGCGATCGAGGCGATTGGGTTATTTCACGTCAACGTGCTTGGGGAGTTCCTTTACCAATCTTCTATGGTGAAAATGGCGAAGCTATTATAATACCGGAAACAATTGAACACGTAGCAGGTTTATTTGGAGAGTTTGGTTCAAATATTTGGTTTGAACGCGAAGCTAAAGAGTTATTACCAGAAGGATTCACTCATCCCTCAAGTCCAAATAATCAATTTACAAAAGAAACAGACATCATGGATGTATGGTTTGATTCTGGTTCATCTCATGAAGCTGTACTAAGAGCTAGAGAAAACTTAACTTTTCCAGCTGATATGTATCTTGAAGGTTCAGATCAATACCGTGGTTGGTTTAATTCAAGCATTACGACCAGTGTAGCCATCAATGGAGTAGCACCTTATAAAACAGTTCTCTCTCAAGGAATGGTTTTAGATGGGGATGGCCGCAAGATGAGCAAATCTCTTGGAAATACAATTGCACCAAGTAAAGTTATTAAGCAAATGGGAGCCGACATTGTGCGTCTATGGGTTTCAAGTGTAGATACACAAGCAGATGTGCGTGTGAGTGATGAAATCTTAAAACAAGTTTCTGAAGTTTACCGCAAAATTCGTAATACTATGCGTTTCTTATTGGCTAATACCGCTGACTACAATCCTTCAACAAACAAAGTAGAGTTTAATGATTTAAGATCTGTAGACAAATACCTAATGATTCGTTTAAATCAATTGGTAGAAAAAGCAGAAGGGCATTATGATAACTATGAATTTTCTTCTATCTATCAATTAATTAATAACTTCTGTACAGTTGACTTGTCTCAATTCTATTTAGATTTCGCTAAAGATGTTGTTTATATTGAAGCTGAGGATGCTTATGAACGCCGTGCTATGCAAACAGTGTTCTATGAAGTATTAGTAAAAATTACAAAACTATTAACACCAATTCTTCCACATACTGCTGAAGAAATTTGGTCATTCTTAAGTGAAACTGATGAGTTCGTTCAATTAACGGATATGCCAGCTATCGATCGTTATGAAAATGAAGCTGAACTATTAGACATGTGGGATGCTTTCATGGATATTCGCGATGTGGTTCAAAAAGCTCTTGAAGAAGCACGTAATGAAAAAATCATTGGAAAATCTTTTGAAGCAAAAGTAACTCTTTACCCTACAGAACAAACAAAAGACTTGTTTGTTTCGTTAAATAGTAATTTAGCACAATTATTAATTGTTTCTAATTTAGAAATAGCAGAGTCGATTGAAGATGCACCTAGTCATGCGGTTCATTCAGAGTCTGTAGCGGTTGTAGTAGAACACGCTCATGGAGAAACTTGCGAAAGATGTCGCGCTATCAAAGAAGATGTAGGTTCTGATGAAAATGCACCAACTCTTTGTGCTCGTTGTGCAGCAATCGTTGAAGAACATTTTCCAGAAGCTTTAGTACCTGAAGCTGAAGAAGAATAAACCTGTTATAAAATAAGGGAGTGAGACAAACGTCTCACTCCCTTATTTTGATACTTTATATTTTTTATTGTAATCTGTAAATGAAATGGTAAAATATGGTAAGGAAAAAAGGAGGTACAATCATTATGCAAGTAGACTTAATTAAAGTTCATGGATCAGAAAACGAATTTTTTATTTTAGATGAAACATTGCTCGAAAGAACAGTGACACAAGATGAACTTGTATCTCTGACTCAAATCATTACGGATCGCAACACAGGGCTTCTAAAGGGAGCTGACGGAGTTCTTTTAGTAGGAACAACGAATCATGAAGAATCAGACGGACGTATGAGAGTAATCAATTATGATGGTAGTGAAGCTAGTATGTGTGGCAATGGATTAAGAACGGTTGCGCGTTATCTTTCTGAAAAAAATAAAAAAAATGAGTTTGTTGTTGAAACAATGCATGCTGATCTACACGTAAAAAAAGCAGAAGAATTAGGAAAAGATATTCAAACTTTTCAAGTAGAGATTTCTCCAGTATCTTTTAATGTAGATGATTTGCCATTCAATTGGTCATCAGAAAAGTTTATTGATCAAGAATTACCAGAACTAGCTACTAATTTGCGATTTTCTGCGGTTGCAGTGCCAAATCCTCATTTAATCAGTTTTGTTGATCATGAAACAGTATACAGTTCACAATTTGAGGAGCTTGCAACCTATTTAAATGGTAAAAACCCTTATTTTCCTGACGGAGTAAATGTTAGCTTTGTAGAAGTATTGGATAAACAATCCCTATTTGTCCGTACTTTTGAAAGAGGAGTAGGTTTTACAAATGCTTGCGGTACTGCAATGGCAGCGAGCAGTTTAATGTATGTGTTATTAAAAAATGGCCAATTTGAAGAAAAGATTCAAGTGACTAACCCTGGGGGAATGGTTCAAACAGTTGTTCACAAAGATGAAGATGGAATTTACTGGATGGACTTAATTGGAAATGCAACGTATTTAAATAAAGTGTCTATCTCATTAGAAGACATTTTAACTCATAAACTAGATAATCATACCCAAATCCCACTAAATGAAAATGAAAATTACCATAAATTTTTAAAGGAACTTACGATTGATTAAAAAAACATAAATGAAAATGTTGCTGTTAAAGCAAAGTAAACCCTTGCAAAACTAAAAACCCTAAGTTATAATAATTTTGTGATCGATTTTATTTTTTTAAAGACGATAAGTCACAAAAAAGAATCAATTGCAAAATGACTAAGCGGAGGTACAGTGAATTATGGAAAAAGGAACAGTAAAATGGTTTAATGCAGAAAAAGGGTTTGGTTTTATTGAGGTTGAAGGTGGAGACGACGTGTTTGTACACTTTAGTGCAATTACAGGTGATGGCTTCAAATCATTAGAAGAAGGACAAGCAGTTGAATTTGAGATCGTTGAAGGAAATCGTGGAGCGCAAGCTGCAAACGTTGTAAAACTTTAATTTTAATTCAATTAATCGAAGTACCAACAGATTTTTAATCTGTTGGTACTTTTTTTGTAGAAAAATATTAAACCTGACTTTTCTATTGACTTTAAGTTAGCAATAAGATAATATAGTTAGCGTGCTAACTATATTATTCTATAAATTTTAAGAAAGTTATCCAAAAGAGTGAGGTGGAAAAAAATTTTTTTTGATGAGGAAAGTAATGAAAAGGCAATTGGAATGGAAATACGTAAATTGGTAAATTTCATACACAGAAATGTTGAATCTTTTAAAATAGAAGACGATAATCATCATATTACTAAGATGCATGGAATGATTATTGGTTTTTTAAATAATGCTAAAGACGAAGACATATTCCAAAAAGACATTGAAAAAAAATTTTCAATGCGTCGTTCTACTACTTCAAAAATGTTGAAAAGTATGGAAGATAAAGGATTAATTAAGCGGATTTCCATTGAAACGGATGCACGAGTGAAAAAGTTACAATTATCAGAAAAAGGTCAGAGTTTGGTTGAAGAAGTAACAAGAGAATACCAGAGAATTGAAAATTTATTAATCGAAGGATTAACTGAAGAAGAGCTTGAACAGTTTTTCAAGACCATTCATAAGATGCAACAAAATATGTTGAAAGATATAGAGTAAGACTCAGTTAAAGAAACGAAGGAGAACGACTATGCTAAAAATATTAAAATATTTAAAACGAAAAGAATGGATGATGATTTTATTTAGCGTTATCTTTATAGTTGTTCAAGTCTATTTGGATTTAGAACTACCAGAATATATGTCTAAAATTACGCAACTTATTCAAATTCCGGGTTCAAAAATGCAAGATATATTTGAAAATGGCGGCTATATGATGCTGTGTGCTCTAGGTAGCTTAGTCGCATCTTTTGTAACAGTGTTTTTTGTTTCAAAAGTAGCGGCTGGTCTTTCTCGCACGATAAGATCAGAAGTATTTACAAAGGTTGAAGGATTTTCAATGGAAGAAATCAATCATTTTTCTACTTCAAGTTTGATCACCCGTTCTTCAAATGATGTAACCCAGATTCAAATGGCAATGTCATTAGGTATGCAAGTGTTAATCAAAGCTCCTATTATGGCTATATGGGCCATTTCAAAAATAGTTGATAAGTCTTGGGAGTGGACACTTTCAACAGCAGGTGCTGTAGTTGTATTGCTCCTTATCATAAGTGTTGTAGTTATATTCGCTTTACCGAAATTTAAGGTGATCCAAAACTTAACAGATAACCTTAATCGAGTTACACGTGAAAATCTAACCGGATTACGTGTTATTCGTGCATACAATGCGGAAAATTTTGAAGAAGAAAAATTTGAAACAGCAAATCACAAACTAATGAATACAAACTTATTTATCAATAGAATCATGGCGATTATGGGACCAGGGATGACATTGATCATGAGTGGATTAAGTTTATCTATTTACTGGATCGGTGCTTACTTAATCAATGATGTTCAACTAACTAGTCAAGCAAGTGTTTTAGATCGTGTTGATATATTCAGTGATATGGTTGTGTTCTCTTCTTATGCTATTCAAGTTGTTATTTCATTTATGATGTTAACGATCGTATTTATTATCGTTCCTCGTGCTGCAGTATCAGCTGGACGTATTTTAGAAGTTTTAAATACAAAAGAAACCATTAAGGATGGAACATTGACACAGTCTACTCAAGATCAAAAAGGTACTGTAGTATTTGATAATGTATCTTTTCAGTATCCAGATGCTTCTGAAGCTATATTGGAAAATATTTCCTTTACGGCAAACAAAGGTGAAACAGTTGCTTTTATTGGTTCTACCGGTAGTGGGAAAAGTACGTTAGTCAATTTGATCCCTCGTTTCTTTGATGTAACAGATGGCCAAATTAAAGTTAACGGCCAGGATATCAAAGAATATACACAAAAATATCTGCATTCTTTAGTTGGATTTGTTCCACAAAAAGCGTTTTTATTCAGTGGTACGGTTCGTTCAAATGTGAGTTATGGAGATGCTGGACACGAAGTAACTGAAGCCGACATGAAAAAAGCTATTGAAATAGCTCAAAGTAGCGACTTTGTTGAGAAAATGGAAGATGGATATGATGCCTCAATTTCTCAATCAGGAAGCAACGTATCAGGAGGTCAGCGTCAACGTTTAGCAATCTCACGTGCGATTTCACGGAAGCCAGAGATTTTGGTTTTTGATGACTCATTTTCAGCTTTAGACTACAAAACAGATCGTGTATTACGTGCAGCGTTAAACAAAGAATTAAAAGATACAACAAAATTAATTGTCGCTCAACGTATTGGTACCATTCGTGATGCAGACAAAATTATTGTTTTAGATGAAGGAAAAATTGTTGGAATTGGTACACATCAAGAATTGATGCAAACGTGTGAAGTCTATCAAGACATCGCTTATTCTCAACTTTCTAAGGAGGAATTAGCAGATGAGTAAACAAAAAAATGGACCGATGAGTGGACCAATGGTAGGTAAGAAACCTGATAATTTTAAAGAGTCTATTGGCAAGTTAGCAAAATATTGTAAACCTTATATGATATACATTATAGTAGCATTTGTATTTGCTATTTTCGGTACAGTATTTAATTTAATAGGCCCGGATCGTCTTAGTGAAATTACAGATATCATCACTGCAGGCATTACAGGTACTATAGATTTAGAAAAAATAAAAAGTATTGGTCTATTTTTAGTTACATTGTATGTTCTTGGTGCAATTTTATCTTATTTCCAAGGATTTATTATGGCTACTGTAACTCAAACCGTTACAAAAAAATTGCGTACCGATATTTCAACAAAAATTAATCGTTTACCGTTACGCTATTTTGATAGCAACAACCATGGAGACATCTTGAGCCGTGTAACAAATGATGTGGATACAATTGGACAAACGTTAAACCAAAGTTTAGGTCAATTGGTAACCTCTATTAGCTTATTTATCGGTTCATTGATTATGATGTTTTACACAAATGTTCCTATGGCTTTGTCTGCCATCCTATCAACCGTTATCGGTTTTGGTTTAATGATCACAATTATTAAACAATCACAAAAATATTTCAGTCAACAACAGAAAAGTTTAGGTGAATTAAACGGTCATGTTGAAGAAATATATACAGGTCACAATATTGTAAAAGCATTTAATGGTGAAGAGTCAGCGATTGAAGAATTTAATCAAATCAATGATACATTATTTGATAGTGCTTGGAAGTCTCAATACATTTCAGGTCTAATGATGCCGTTAATGAACTTTATTGGGAACTTTGGATATGTAGTGGTCTGTGTAGTCGGAGCTTATCTAGCGTTTAATGATCAAATCACTTTTGGTGTGATTGTTGCCTTTATGATGTATATTCGTTTCTTTACGCAACCTCTTTCACAAATTGCACAAGCTTTTACTAGTTTACAATCAGCAGCTGCAGCTAGTGAACGTGTCTTTAATTTCTTAGAAGAAGAAGAGTTAGAAGTTGAAACTGGAAAACCTACTTCATTAGGTACTGTTAAAGGAAATGTTACATTCGACCATGTGAAATTTGGATACAATCCTGACAGACCAATCATTAATGATTTCTCTCTAGAGGCTAAAGCTGGACAAAAAATTGCAATCGTAGGTCCAACAGGGGCAGGTAAGACGACATTAGTAAACTTGCTAATGCGTTTCTATGAAGTGAATAGTGGAGAAATCTATATTGATGGAACACCGATTTCCAGTGTTACTAGAGGGGCCTTACACGAACAATTCTGTATGGTACTACAAGATACTTGGTTATTTGAAGGAACGGTTAGAGAAAATATTGTCTACAGTAAAAAAGGTATAAAAGATGAAGAAGTAGTAAATGCTTGTAAAGCAGTTGGAGTACATCATTTCATTCAAACGTTGCCACACGGTTACGATACAATTTTAGATGATACAACAAGTTTATCTGCTGGTCAAAAACAATTAATGACGATTGCTCGTGCAATGGTCGCAGATGCACCATTATTGATTTTGGATGAAGCAACAAGTTCTGTTGATACACGTACTGAATTGATAATCCAAAGAGCAATGGACAGTTTAATGCATGGAAGAACGTCTTTCGTTATTGCACATCGTCTATCAACCATTAAGAATGCGGATTTGATTATTGTGATGAAAGATGGAGATGTAGTAGAAAGTGGCAACCATGATGTTTTATTGCAACAAAATGGATTTTATGCAGATCTTTACAATAGTCAATTTGATCAAGAAGAAGAGTAAGAAGATAAATCTAAAAAAATAGCTATGCCCATAGGGTGTGAATGAAGAATTTCATTCATGCCTTTTTTTATGCCTAGCAAAGATAAAATTAAGAAGTTATTTATTAAATTTAGTGTGTTTTAAGGTCTTTAGGAGTGCGGTTGGACATTTTATTGGTGTTACTTATAAAGATGTTTAAAATGGCGTTATTCTACATTAAAAAGAGCCTATGATATTCAACCACTAGATACAAAAAAAGCAGTCCAAGAAATTTCTTTCTTGGACTGCTTTTTAATTAATTCTCTTAACCTTTGCGTCTTCCAACAATAAGTGAGAAGATAAAAATTAAAATAATAGCTCCAATTAGTGCTGGAATAATCGCGAAACCGCCAATGATAGGTCCGAAGTCGCTTAGTAATGAACTACCGATCCATGATCCGATAAAACCAACAATAATGTTTCCGATAATTCCGCCTGGTACATCTTTACCAACTATCATACCTGCGATAGCTCCTAAAATTCCACCTACAATTAATGACCAAATAAATCCCATGTTCTTTTCCTCCTTCAAAAAATGTTATTCTTTATTACTCTTATTAGTATAGTCACCTTTTGTTCACATATCAAATAATATGCTCTTCGCAGTAATTGATAGACAAAAAAAGCATTAAGACAATCAATCGAAGTCTATCAATTGACTATCTAAATGCAATTAGTTAATTGTTATCAGTTGTCAGTTCCAATAATTTATCACGTAAAGAGGTTTCCATAACGGATAATTCCCGTTCTGCTTCTTTTCGTTTGATTCGTCCATCTTGTTGAATTTGCAATGTTTCTTGTAGAGTTTCAATTAAATCATTTTGAGTTTTTTGCAAAGTCTCAATATCGATGATGCCGCGTTCGTTTTCTTTGGCTGTTTCAATAGAAGAGATTTTTAACATTTCAGAATTCTTCTTCATTAAATCATTAGTTGTTTCGGATACTTGTCGTTGAGCTGTAACAGCATCTTTTTGACGAAGTAACGTAAGAGCAATCGCAATTTGGTTTTTCCAAAGAGGGATGGCCATATTGATAGATGATTGAATTTTTTCAGCTAAGGCTTGGTTCGTATTTTGGATCAAGCGAATCTGAGGGGCTTGTTGAATAGTCATTTGACGCGCAAGTTTCAAGTCATGGGTTCTTTTTTCTAAACGGTCTAAAAACTGATTTAAATCATTGACCGTTTGTACATCCATTTGATTTGTACTCGTTTCTGCTTTTTTTACAGCTTCTGGAATAAGGTTATTAAGCAAGTCGTCAATTTTTACTTCTCCAGCAGCAATGTAAATGTTTAAGGCATCAAAATAATCTTTATTCTTAGTATAAAGCTGTTCTAACATTAAATTATCATTTAATAAACCGGCTTTTTCCTTATCCAATTTCACGGAAATTTTATCAATTTGAGCACCAATTTTTTGATATTTTGCAGTCATTTCATAAATCGATTTTTTTACACGGCCAAATATTTTTTTAAACATATTGCTGTCTTCAGCACGCAAATCTTCTGGATTAGCTTCATTCAAGCGATACATTAAATCATTTAATGTATCACCAATTTCACCAGTATCTTGGTTTTGAACATGATTTAACATGGAATGAGAAAACTCTCCAAGTTTTTGTTGAGCAGCTGAACCATACATCATGACAGATTGGGCATTGGTAACATCAATTTGTTCAGCTAATGAGCGAGCTTGTTCTTGGCGTTCTTTTGGCAAGCTGTCAATTAAGCGTGGCACTTGTTCTGTCTGAACCATTTCTTTTTCAATTTGTTCTTGTTTCTGTAAGACAGGTGCGTTTTCAGATACATCTCCGAAAGGATTAGCTAATAAACTTTCTAATTCAGAGTCGACTTCTTTAACCGTAGAAGATTGTTCTAGTTCTTCATTTTTTTTATCCATCTTACCATCTCCTTAAAGATTATAATTCTTCTGATTCTATTGATTGTGTATGACCATTATCGCGTTCAATTGCTTTCTTTGCAAGCTCTACCTCTATGGCCATATCTTCAAAATCATCAGATTTAAACAGAACATAATCTTCAGCGATCAATTGACACATTTCATCTATTGTAGAGGCACTTTCGTCAAGAATATCAAAGGTTGATTTATTTTTCACTTCATGTTGACTAATTTCCAGATATTTATCCGTTAAATCGGTTAAAGAAGGGAGGTGGACATATAAAAATTTATCTACTTCGTGTAAACGATTGGGTTCTTCAGTGATTCCTTTAAATAAAGATTTAGATAATTGAATCGTATTGTTGCGCTTTTCAATTGCTTCTAGTTTTGAGACACTGTGAAGGTTTTTTTCTAAGCTTAATAATTTTAGCTTGGCTGTATGCATGGTTTCTCTAAAGAATTGAATTTCTTCTTTAGACATTCCTTTAGATTTGTAAAAAGCTTCCTTTTCAGGGGATAAACGATTTAGTTTTTTTGATGACTTAGAATCCTCATTGACGGATTGCTTATAAATAAAGAATGCTCCTATAGCCATACTGATGATTAAGGACAAGAATAAATCAAAATCGAACAGAACGTAAACAACAACGAAAATTAAAATGGTTGATAAACTGGTCAAGGTGTAATAGAAAATGTCACCTAAACTTTTGATATTTTTTTTCATATTTTTCACTCCAATAATTTATTTTTTGAATTGTTTTTAAGTTTTATTTTCTTAGTCTTATTTTAGCATAAATAAGACTAAATCTCCTATCAGACCTAAGAATGATTTCTTGCTACAACTAATGAAGTGGAGTAGCGTGTAGACAGTCTATAATTTCTTTATAAAAAAGCATAAAATGTAGACTTGATTGAAAAAAATGAAAAGGAAAGGTATGATAAGGCATAAGAAATTTTTTTATGGAGGAAATAAAATGATATTTGAAGAGAAAACACTCTCTACTGAGACTGTATATAATGGAAATTTGATTGATTTTGTAGTGGATACTATTGAATTGCCTAATGGAGAAACAGCTACTAGAGAGTTGGTTAAACATCCTGGTGCAGTAGCTATTATGGCATTCACAGACGATAACAAAATGATTTTTGTTAAGCAATACCGAAAAGCTGTTGAGCAAGTCCTTTTAGAGATACCCGCTGGGAAAATTGATTTAACAGATGAAAATCCCTTGGAAACAGGAAAAAGAGAATTAGAAGAAGAAACAGGTTACCAAGCAGAATCATTTGAAATGGAAACCTCTTTTTATACTTCTCCAGGATTTGCAAATGAACTGATTTATGTTTATTCTGCTAAGGGACTTAAGAAAGTTGAAAATCCTCTTGCTCAAGATGAAGATGAATTTATTGAATTAGTTTACTTAACGTTTGATGAGGCTTGGGAAGCTTATGAGAAACACTTGATTTACGATGCAAAAACAGTATATGCTCTCATTGCTTGGAAACTTAAATTAGCCACAACGAAATAGAAAGGGTGAGTTTACTAGATGGATCCAAAAACTAGAGCAGAAATTAGAAAAGAAAATGAATTAAAAGAAAAAGAGCAAAAGAAAAGAGATAAAGAACGCGAAAAAGTTGAGCGAGAATACCAAAAGCAATTAGAAAAGGAAGGCATCGTTACGAAGAGCCGTAAGAATGAAAATGAAAAAGTTCGTGACAGAGGGCGTAAGCTAGATAAAATTATTTTAGTGGTAGCGATATTACTAGTTATTGTATTGGCAATTGTATTTATTATTTAGTCTAGAGAGGAATTTAAAGTATGAAAATTGGGATTATCGGTGCTATGCAAGAAGAAGTAACTGTATTAAAAAATAGTATGAGCAATAAACAAGAGTGGGTAGAAGCGAATGCTTCGTTTGTATCTGGAAAAATTGAGCAAGTTGAAGTCATTTTAGTGCAATCTGGTATTGGAAAAGTTAATTCGGCCATTGCTGCAACGCTCTTGCTGTCTAAACACGAAGTAGATGCCATTATCAACACGGGGTCTGCTGGAGGAATTGGAGAAGGACTGTCTGTAGGAGATGTGGTTATTTCAACTGAAATGGCTTATCATGATGTTGATGCAACTGTATTTGATTACGTTATTGGACAAGTTCCTCAAATGCCAGCTCGTTATCAAGCAGACCGCTCTCTTGTTGAACAAACTAGCCAAGCAGCTAAACAAGTAGGTTTGCAAATGGTTCAAGGGTTAATCCTGACAAGTGATTCTTTTGTTGCAGATAAAAAAATTGTGAATCATATCAAACACCACTTTCCAGATGCTTTGGCTTCTGAAATGGAAGGTGCAGCTATTGCACAAGTTTGTTACCAATTTGACAAACCCTTTGTTATTGTAAGAGCTATGTCAGATGTAGCAGATGAAGAAGCTGGAATGAGTTTTGATGAATTTATTATTGATGCAGGTAAGAAATCCGCTGAAATGGTACTAGAATTGTTAAAAAATTTAGCTTGATAAAAAAACGAAGCGGCAAGGATGTTTTCATCCTTGCCGCTTCGTTTTTTATGTGTGTAAGAAGTGCAGAAGATAACGTTAGAGTTGTTTGTATGCTACTTCAGTGTAAACTTCATATCCCAATTGCTGGTATACTTTTTTTGCTCTTACATTATCAGACCAATAATGCAGTTCCAGTTGGGAGATGCCACGTTCTTTTGCAAAGTTATCAGCAAATGCTAAAAGTTCTTTGCTTAGTCCTTTCCCTTGGTAAGCAGGCATGATTAAGACATGGTGCAAGTATAATCGAGTGTATCCATAGCGATAAACCGTTTCTGCTACTGCTTCTTCTTCTAACCAAAGATAAGCAGCAATTTGTTCAGATTCTTGCTGATCATCCATCCAAAGAAATACTTGTTGTTTTGGATTTTTAAATTGTTCTTGAAAATAGTGTAAGATTGCTCCTTCATCGTATGGTTTGAAAAAATCAGGATACATTTCTTTATGTTTTTCTTGCATGACATAGCCCAATTTTGCCATTAATTGCGCATCTCTTGTTTCGATAACTTTCATATTAAAGCCTCACTTATATTCATTTTTCTAAATTAAACACACCTTAATAGTTTATCACGAGAAGGAAGAAAATAAAAATAGTTGATTTCTGAATACACATATAAAAAATGAAATAAGGTTTGCTATAAAAGCGCAAACATTTTAAAATAAAGATATCATACCTAATCATATTAAACACGTTCATTGGTGAAAGACAAAATTAGTAGGAAAGAGGCTTTAAGTGGTGACTATTTTAGAAACGGAGCGTTTACTACTCGTACCTTATCAATTATCCTTTATTGAAGCTACACTAATTGGGGATGATAAATTACAAGAAATGTCTGGTTATAGTGTTGCACAAGAATGGCCGGGTGTAGAATTTTTCTTTTATCTACCTTATGTGCTTGAAACAGTAAAACAAGACAAAATAAAAGAAAAATGGACCCATTTAGTGATCCTTAAATCTGAACAAAAAATAATTGGAGAAGTCAGTGCACAAGGCAATCCTGAACTGACGGGTGAAGCAGAGTTGGGTTACGGTATAGTAGAGGCCTATGCGGGAAATGGATATGCCACAGAGGGAGCACAAGCTTTTTTAGACTGGCTTTTAACTGAGAACATCAAAAGTATAAAGGCTAAAACTTATTTGTATCATAAAAAATCGCAACATATTTTAAAAAAATTGGGGTTTGTAAAAACAGGCGAAGGTCTATTTACTGGAGGAGACAGGGTAGCCTATTATGAATGGCGATTCAATCCAATCACAGCTATAAACAGTAATGAATACGACAAAAAAGCTAAAGGATAACGATTTAGCTTTTTGTCGTATTCATTATGAAAATAAATTTTTGAAAAATGATGGTTTCTTGTCCTCTTCTTCTGGAGGAGTCATCAAAGGGTATTTAACGGCTACGTCCACTTCAGTTTCATCAACAGCAGTCGATGAGACATAAATCAATCCAAGTGGACTACGTAGAGCTCCTTCATCAGATACGATCCGAAAAGAACAATTGTATTCTTGACATAGCTTGATATAGGGGGTTAATTTATTCATATCAATTTGTCCATTCAAGAGCAATTGTTGATTTGGATGAAGCTGAATTTCTTGTTTTAAAGCATCTATATAATTTTCAGAAATAAGTTGTTCAACGGTCATTGATAGATAGACACGTTCTCTAAGACTGCCAAAATATTTATTTCTTTCATCAGGGTTTGTTTTTTTATTTCCATGTATGCCTTTTGATAAATAGTCTTGAGTCTCTCTGTCAGCCATTTTAAAACCCTCCTTTTATAGTCATTGTTAATGAATTAACATTTTCACTATTCTCTTAGATTAAAAAATAGTATAGCATGAACCTCAATGAAATAAAACTTTTTGTATTTGATCAAGCTGACAAAGAAAAGCTAAAAAAAAATTGACCAAAAAATTCTATACGAGCAGCCTTATGAATGAATCATACCTTGATAGTTTAAAGACGTGATTTTATAAAATAAAGGTCTCTATTAAAAATTTAATCTAATTTGATTGTTTATTTGGTAAAATAGAGACAGGAATCGAATTCAAGGAGTGGAAGAATGGATAATGTCACATTTACCAAAGACGATTTTGCGGTGTTTACTATTGAAGGGCTAGAACCTAGAATGTCAGCCATTCGAAAACAAATTCAACCAAAGTTTCATCTACTAGGACAGAGGCTAGCGAAGGAGTTAGCAGCTGAATTGAATAAAGAAAGTCTGCCTGTTCATATTGCCCAACATATAAGAAGAACAAAGAACGCTCCAAAAGATACTTGGATGGCGATTGGTGGGAATAAAAGAGGATACAAAAAATACCCTCATTTTCAATTAGGCTTGTATGGAACGCATCTTTTTATTTGGTTGGCTTTTATTGATAACCCTCTATATGAAGAAAAAATGGCTCAGAAAATTATCGAGGAACCAACTCTATTATATGATATGCCTAATGATTACGTTGTTTCATGGGATCACACAAAAGAACAAGTGATACCAATTCATCAAGCCGAATTACTCAGTGGATTGATGCGATGGAAAACGGTCAAGAAGGGAGAATTTTTAATTGGAAGACAGATTTGGGCCAATGATCCACTTTTGATGAATCCAAATCAGACCCAAAACTATATACTTGATACATTTATGCAGTTATTGCCATTGTATAAACAGGCTTACAGCGTACATGAATTACAAGAAAGCAGCAATTAAAACAAAAAAGGATTCAACACGGTAATTATCGCGTTGAATCCTTTTTTAGATTAAGCAAATACAATATGCCATTCATTCCGTTTTGCTAAGAAATCTTTTGCTAATTGTTGTGCACCTTCTAGAGTATGATGAGCTGCCCAACCACATTGAGTTTCGTTACTTGCTGGAACTTCAGTAGCTACTAAAACGTCTTCCATTGTTTTTTGTAAAACTTCTAAAATTTCATCATAGTTTTCATGATTGATAACGGTTAGATAAAAACCTGTTTGGCAACCCATAGGACCAAAATCGATAATATAATCTGCATGGTTACGAATCAATTCAGCAGTTAAATGTTCTAGGGAATGGACACTCATCATATCCATATGTTCTTTATTTGGTTGTGAGAAACGAACATCATATTTTAAAATTTTATCTCCATTTAATCCCATTTTTTTATCTGCTAATCTAACATAAGGTGCTTTAACTTTTGTATGATCTAAGTTAAAACTTTCCACATTCATTTTGTTTGTCATAAACAATACACTCCTTATTTGCTTCTAACGCTATTTAAGTTCCTATTCATTAGTGTACCACTTTTAGCTTCAGACTAAAAATAATTATTTTTCAGCATAGAAGATAGAAAATAAAAAAAAACGCTGAATGTCAGTCTCAGCGTTTGTCGTTGTTATCGTTATCTTTTTTCTCATTAAATTTACGGACGATAAATTCATAGTTTATAAGGGCATTAAAATCATCTTGAAAATGAATCACTATTTTCGACTTGTTACTCTTTAATTTGACGGCAGGGCCAGTAACTTCAACTACTGTATGGTTAGACACAATGTACACTCCTTTTTAGCTAAATGAAATGAGGGCAAATGACTTTTTTAATAAAGTTTACTTGGATAAAAAGAATAATTGCTATTTATTAATCAATAAAGTCTACCATAAAATTATAGGAATTAAAATATACTTGAACTGCTTTTTTGAAATTCTCATCAAATTCATATAAAACTTGGTATTTAGCCATTGGAAACGGTTGTCTATTAAAAAAATCTGCCTAATTTTTTTAATAAAAGAACAAAAAAAGAACCAAAGGAACGGCTTGAGCCATTTCTTTGATTCTTAATAAAATTAGTTATTAACGAGAGTAGTACTCAACGATGATTGTTTCATCAATTTCAGCAGATAATTCATCTCTTAATGGTAAACGGTTGTATGAACCTTCTAATTTTTCAACATCGAAAGTTACGTAATCAGGACGGCCGAATAATGCTTCAGCAGCTGATTTAATAATATCCATGTTTTTAGATTTTTCACGTACAGTGATAACTTGTCCAACTGAAACGCTGTATGATGGAATATCAACGCGTTTGCCATCAACAAGAATGTGGCCGTGGTTTACTAATTGACGTGCTTGACGACGAGTAGTAGCTAAACCTAAACGGTAAACAACATTATCTAAACGTTGTTCTAAAAGGATCATGAAGTTTTCACCATGTTTACCTTCTTTGATTTTACCAGCTTTTAAGAATAAGTTACTGAATTGACGTTCGTTCATGCCAAACATGTGACGCAATTTTTGTTTTTCTTGTAATTGAAGACCGTATTCTGTTAATTTTTTACGGCTGTTTGGACCATGAGGGCCTGGAGCGTAAGGACGGCGTTCGATTTCTTTACCTGTGCCAGAAAGTGAAATGCCTAGACGACGAGAAACTTTCCAACTTGGACCTGTATAACGTGACATAATGTAATTCCTCCAATAAATGTTTTTTTTTGGAGTAAAATAATAAGTTGAAGTTCAGTATTTCGTGCAGTCCATTTTTCAATCTTCACCTTTGCAGCCATAGGTTACGCAATTGCACCGTTACTGGCAATGAACTGTTGACGTGAATACCACTCTCACGCTGCATTATTTTACACAAACGCAATTATACGCTATAAATCATTAGTAAGTCAAGGTATTCTATTATATAATTGAAGGATCTAAAAGAATTTGGACAAATTCTTCTAAATATTTTTGATCGATTTCATCAAATCGGCTAGTAATAGGAGCATCGATATCTAAAACACCAATCACATGACCTTCTTTGATTAAAGGCACAACAATTTCAGATTGGCTTGCTGCATCACAAGCAATATGTCCAGGGAATTGATTAACATCTTCAACGAAAATGCTCTCTTTTTTAGCAAATGCTGTTCCGCAAACCCCTTTACCATTTTGTATTCTTATACAAGCTACTTTACCTTGGAAGGGTCCTAAGACCAATTCGTCAGAAGCTGGTTCATATAAATAAAATCCTGCCCAATTGATAGTAGGTAAGTTCTCGAATAATAGAGCTGCTGCGTTACTTAAATTTGCAATGAAATTAGTTTCATCACCTATTACAGCACTAAGTTGTTTATTTGTTAATGAATAAGCAGATTCTTTTGTCATGTAAGCACTCCTTAAAAGTCTCTCAGCAACATATCAGAAAAATGATTATTTTCCTAGATTGAGGTGTGAGAATATTTTCTTCTATGTTATAATATACAATAGGTGTTTTTATAAGTAAATCCTTTATAAAAATTAGACATACCATTACATTCCTACATAGAATGAAATAACTATTTTTGTGAAATCAAAATGAACTTAGCAGTAATCCAATCGGAGGTTTTAAAATGAAAATAGAAACAGTTTTAATGGTTATCATTGTATTAGCTCTGGTATCTTATATAACCAGTTATATTATGAAAAAAAAGCATTATCAAACGATCAACAAGCTGGAACAAGAAAAATTTGATTTAATAGATACACCCATATCAGAAACCCTTCAAAGTGTTAAGGATCTTTCTTTGACAGGACAGACAAAGAAAAATTTTGAGCAATGGAAAGAAAAATGGAAGAAATTAGAGATGACGGCATTTCCTGATATAGAAAATCTTTTGTTTGATGCTGAGCAGGCAACAGACCGTCTACAATTGATCAAAGCTAGCAAAGCTGAACAGAAAAGCAGCGAGCTGATGAATAGCACGAAACAGGACATTAAAGAAATTCAATTAGCGTTAAACGAACTATTAAAAAGTGAAGAAAAAAATAATCAAGCTATAAAAAAAGTCCAAGAAATGTATCAAAGCATTCGGAAAAAATTACTAACACAAAGTTTTTCTTTTGGCCCAGCACTGGATAGATTAGAAAAGAAACTTACTTTTTTAGAATTAAGTTTTGCTAATTTTTCTGACTTAACGGTTTCTGGAGACCACATTGAGGCTGAAGAAGTATTGAAAAAGCTTAGCCATGAAACAAAAGAGTTAAATGATGCAGTTACGGCTATTCCTAGCTTAGTTAAAGAAATTAGTACAGAATTTCCGGCTCAAGTTCAAGAGTTAAAAGAAGGATACCATGAATTAAAGGATGTGCAACACTTCGTCTTTTTAGAAGATTCAATAGCCGCCGACATTTCGGATATTGAAAATGATATCAAACAAGGTGAGAAATTACTTAAGCAATGTGAACCTGAAGAGGCCCAAAAGCTGAATGTGATAATTGAAGAAAAAATCAACCAGATCTATGATGTTATGGAAGCAGAATTAAATGCTAAAGAAACAGTCGAAAAAGAGCAGACTATTTTGGCTGAATTTATTGGATTTGTGAATAAGAGAAATCAACAACTAATGATTGAGATTGACCGCGTATCACAAAGTTACAAATTAAACGATGCTGTTTTAGAGCAAACAAAAAAAATGCAAGAACAAATTGATGAAATTAAACTTGATTTTGAAACATTTAAAAGTGGGATTGAGAAAAATCAAGCCGTCTATACAGTGGTTGAAGAAACCTATGCTGCAGATGGAGAAAAGTTAACTCATATTGAAGAAGAGCAAGAAAAATTGATCACTCAATTAGCTGACTTACGCAAAGAAGAAACTGAAGTAAAAGAAAAAATTGATGATTTTGAGTTTAATATGCGTGGCATAAAACGCTACATTGAAAAGCAGCACTTACCAGGGTTACCTGAAGAATATTTAGATTTATTTTTTGTCACAACAGAGCGGATTGAAAAATTAGCCAAAGAATTAAATAAATTGAAAATCGATATGACAGAAATAAAAAAAATGTGTGACCTATGTGAAGATGATGTTGAATTACTTATTGATAAAACTGAAGAAATCGTGGATAGTGCATTACTGACAGAATATATGATGCAGTATGCGAATCGGTACCGAAATGAACATCCTGAAATTGGAGAAGCCATTTTGGAAAGCAATGATTTGTTTAATAAAGAATTTCAATATAAAGAAGCGCTTGAAGTTGTCTCTACAGCACTAGAAGTTGTAGAACCAGGTGCATTCAAAAAAGTTGAGAACCAGTATTATGAAGAAAAAAGCCAAAGTGCTAAATAGATAAAAGAACTGAACCGATTAAGAAAGAGTCAACAGAGTGGTGATTAGCGCTGCTCTGTTTTGTTTTGTTAAAAAAGAGACGTCTTGTATTCGAAAAAGTTTTTGTTATAATAGTAAAGAATTTTCACTTGAGGAATAATTTAAAGGAAAGTGTGACAATAAAATGATTTATTTTGATAATAGCGCAACAACAAGAATGGATAAAAATGTTTTACAAACTTATGAAAAGGTAAGTCAAACCATCAATGGAAATCCTTCCAGTTTACACTTGTTAGGCAACTATGCGGATGGGTTGCTTCAGCAATCTAGAAAACAGATAGCTGATTTAATGCATGTTTTGCCTGAAGAGGTTTACTTTACTAGTGGTGGAACAGAAGGAGATAACTGGGCTATAAAAGGAACAGCCATTGAAAAAAGACAATTCGGCAAACACGTGATTACAACAGCGGTGGAACATCCTGCAGTCAAGGAATCCGTTGGTCAGTTGAAGATGTTGGGATTTGATGTAACTATTTTACCCGTTGATCAGAGTGGAAGAGTTTCTGTTTCTGATTTAAAAGAAGCATTAAGATCGGATACTATTCTAGTGTCGGTAATGGTTGTAAATAACGAAGTGGGAAGTATTCAGCCAATTGTAGAGATTGGGGAAGTGCTAAAAGATTACCCAACCGTTCATTTTCATGTGGACGCAGTACAAGCGATTGGGAAGGTACCGTTATTATTAGGTAAAGAGTCAAGAATTGACTTAGCTACTTTTTCTGCTCATAAATTTCATGGGCCTAAAGGTATGGGATTTATGTATATTAAAAAAGGGAAAAAAATTGCCCCGCTTTTAAATGGTGGTGGACAGGAATCTGGCAAACGTAGTGGTACAGAAAATGTAGCTGGCGCAGCATCTATGGCTAAAGCGTTACGCCTCGTACTTGAAAAATCAGAAGAGAAGCAAAAGGATCAAAGAGAAATAAAAAAATACTTGGTACAGCAATTAGAAGGATATAAAAAAGTCTCGATTTTTTCTCAAAAAGAAGGAGCACCTCATATATTATGTTTTGCTTTAAAAGGCATTCGTGGAGAAGTAATGGTTCATGCTTTTGAAAAAAAGGACATTTATATTTCAACCACTAGTGCTTGTTCAAGCCGTAGTGGTGTGGGTTCTAGTACTTTGGAAGCTATGCATGTCCCTGAAAAATTAGCCACAAGTGCAGTGCGTATCAGTTTGACCGATACCAATAATTTAGCAGAAGCAAAACTTTTTATGGGCGAATTTGATCAACTGTATCAACAATTTAAAGATATTAAATAAACTTAAAGGGAATAAAGAGAGGAAGTAAGTAACACATGCAATACGATGAAGTAATGATCCGTTATGGTGAACTATCAACTAAAGGTAAAAATAAACGCATTTTTATTAGCAAATTGGCTCAAAATGTAAAGTTTGCTTTACAAGATTTTGAAGAATTAAAAGTACATGGAGAGCGTGACCGTATGCATCTAGAATTAAATGGTGCAGATAGTGATGCAGTGTTGAAGAGATTAGAATCTATCTTTGGTATTCAAAATTATTCTCCGGTTAGACGTTTGGAACGAGATATTGAATTGTTGAAAAAAGTTGCAGTCGAAATGATCGAAGAGCTGTATACAGATGGCAAAACCTTTAAAGTCATGACTAGACGTTCTGATCATGATTATGAATTGGATACGAACGATATGAATCAATTGTTGGGAGCAGAAATTTTCAGCAAAGTTGAAGGCATAAAAGTTCAAATGAAAAAACCAGACATTACATTACGAGTTGAAATTCGTAATGAAGGATTCTTTTTATCCAGCAAGACGGTTATGGGGGCAGGTGGTCTACCTGTAGGGGCAAGTGGAAAAGGTATGCTGATGTTATCTGGTGGAATCGACTCACCTGTAGCGGGCTATTTAACCATGAAACGCGGTGTTAATGTAGAAGCTGTTCATTTCCACAGCCCTCCATACACAAGTCCAAGAGCTCTTCAAAAAGCGAAAGATTTAGCTGCTAAATTAGCTGCTTTCTCAGGCAGCGTTCAATTTATTGAAGTTCCTTTTACCGAAATTCAAGAAGAAATAAAGAAAATTGTTCCAGAAGGTTATTTAATGACTGTTACACGAAGAATGATGATGAGATTGACCGACCTTATCCGCGAAGAACGCAAAGGATTAGCAATCGTCAATGGTGAGTCATTAGGACAAGTAGCTTCGCAAACGTTGCATAGTATGATTGCAATCAATGATGTAACTGCGACTCCGGTCATACGACCAGTTGTTTCAATGGATAAAAATGAAATTATTGAGATTGCTCAAAAAATTGATACATTTGATTTATCCATCCAACCATTTGAAGATTGCTGTACAATTTTTGCTCCTCCAGCGCCTAAAACACAACCTAAACTAGAAAAAGCTCGTAAATATGAAGAGCGACTTGATGTTGAAGGACTAATAGAAAGAGCGATGAACGGTTTAGTAATCACTAAAATTACTGTTGGAGACACATTAGAAGCACAACAAGAAGCTGATTTTTCAAGTTTATTATAATTAAATGCAGTCTTGAAAAAAGGTTGTATGACAAATGGTGTGGATGCTTCAAACTAAAATTTCTTATGGAATTGGACGGGTTTGCTTGTGGAGCCATGGGACCGCCTGTAAGCCTGTAGTCTTACAGACTTTCAAGCTTCAAATAAACCGTAATCGCTGAAGCTCTAACGGTTTATAATTCTCATTGAATCCTATATAGGGCTACAAGCCAACCTATTCCTCCAGAAATTCTTGGTGAGTAGTTTGATTAATCTATCAGCACTAAAGATTATAGATCCGAAAAAAGCTAGGCACAAAGTATGTGTTTAGCTTTTTTCTATCGTTCTACTTATGTAACTTAATACTGCTAAATAAAAATTAAGTAGGTATAATAAAAATAGCGAATACGATAGGAGGATGTCAAAGTGAAGTTATGGAAAAATGGACTTTTTTTTACAATGGAAAAAGAAGACGAAACGGTTTCTGCAGTCCTTACTGATGGTGAAACCATTTTGGCTGTAGGCGAAGAAGATGAATTGAAAAAAAAGTATGGCAATAAAATAAGCGAGGAAATTGATTTAAATGGAGAAACGATATTTCCGGGGTTTGTAGATAGCCATTTGCATTTATTGTGGTATGGAATGAGTTTAGCCCGTTTAAATTTAAACCAATTTAAAAGTAAAAAAATAAGTTTGGAACAAATCCGAAAAAAAGTTGAACAATTAGCTCTAGATGAGTGGCTTTTTGTTGAGGGGTACAATGAAAATGAATGGGAAGACGATCCAACGCCTCTTACAAAAATGGACTTGGATGCTATTTCAACATCACATCCCTTATTGGTTCGCAGAATCGATTACCATAATGTTGTTATCAACACACCATTAATCAATAAAATACAGCTTAAAGATGGCCAGATGTATGATGGTGGTGGTGAAATTCAATTAGATAAAGAAGGGAAATTAACAGGTATTTTAAAAGATGAAGCAACAAATTTAGCTATAAATGCTTTTCCTGAGACGACTCCTTCAGAACAAGAAGAATACTTAACTTTAGCGATCGAAGATTTATGGTCAAAAGGAATAACTGGGGGACATTCGGAGGATCTGCATTACTTTAACGGCTTCGAAGGAACCCTGAAAACGTTTCATACAGTTATTGAAGAAAAAAGAAAAGCTTTTCGAGTGCATCTCTTGATTCACCATAAGGAATTGAGTGCCTACAATCATTCAAGTGAAATGTACCTGGATGGCAATCCTTATGTAGAACTAGGAGCAATGAAAATCTTTTATGATGGAACAGTAGGATCTCGAACAGCTTTAATGAGCTACCCGTATCCAGGTACTACTAATTATGGCCTACAAGTTCAAACAGATGAAGTTTTTATAGCCCTTATCAAAGCTGCACGTAAAGCTAAACTTCCAGTAGCCATCCATATTTTAGGAGATAGAGCATTTGAAAAAGTAATTGAAACGTTACGTCAATTTCCACCGCTGCCTGGACAACTTGATCGAATGATCCATACACCTTGGTTAAATGTTGAATTACTAAAAAAGGCTAAAAACTTACCTTTGATTTTTGATTTACAGCCGCAATTTATGAGCAGCGATCTGCCGTGGGCACTAGATGTTTTAGGTAGAGATCATCCACCTCTAGCCTTTGCATGGAAGACTATAAAAGATGCTGGATTTCCAATTGCAGGAGGTAGTGACGCTCCAGTTGAAATACCCAATCCTTTTTTTGGTATACACGCAGCTGTTACTAGAACGAAAAGAGATGGGAAAAGTAAATATCGTTATTTTCCGGAAGAAGAGCTTTCTGTATTTGAAGCGTTATCGCTTTACACAAAAGGAAGTGCCATTGCAGGTTATAAAGAGAATTCTAGAGGGAAAATAAAACCTGGTTATAGTAGTGATTTTACAATTCTAAAGCAAAATCCGTTTTTAATAGAAAAAGATGCATTGAAAGACCTAGTCGTTTCGAAAACCATTGTTGGTGGAAACATCGTTTTTTCGATAAACGATTAATAGTTAGGAGGTCTTTAAAGAAAGAAGATAAATGGAAACATCTGTCTTCTTTTTTTGTTCAATATAATTGTGATGTTAATCACAATTATATTGAGTTAATAATTGAAAGATGGTATGATAATGAAGAAATTAAAGGACAGGAGGCAGGATAAGTGGAAATAACGACTAAAATACATCAAATTCCAAACGCAACAGCTCAAAGGCTACCTATCTATTATCGTGCATTAAAAAAATTGAATGAAACAGGGGTAGAGCGCATAAAATCAAAAGAATTAAGTCAACTGACACAAATTCCTTCAGCAACGATTCGTCGAGATTTTTCTCATTTTGGTGAATTAGGAAGAAGCGGATATGGGTATGAGGTCGTTTATGTAACTGAAGTATTTCGAGAATTATTAAATGTGAATAATATCATTAATGTAGTACTTATTGGCGTAGGGAATTTAGGAACAGCCATTTTAACCAATAATTTCAAGAAAGAAAAAAACATTACAATCAAGTGTGCTTTTGACATTCAATCGCCTTATTTAGGGAAAGAAATATCTGGTGTACCAATTTTTCCTATGGAACGAATGAAAGAACTCGTTAGGAAAGAACAAATTCACACAGCTATTTGTGCTGTACCTAGTGAAGTATCTCAAGAAGTAGTAGATGATCTAATAGACGCTGGTATCACTTCCATTTTAAATTTTGCTCCTGGAAGAATAAAAGTGCCGGATACTATTCAAATGAAATATATTGATTTCTCCAGTGAAATTTTTACAATGGTCTATCAAAACGAAGCGTTATATCCTGGTAATCCATCTGAAAAAATAAATGAGATAAAATAAGCCTTCAGATAAGTGGAGTAATAATAGAATTTGACTACTCGTACGGAAATATTGCTTTAAAAAATGATTATTCGTATACTATTCTAAGATGAGTCATAGAATAGGAGTGTTTAATATGGAAATTACTAGAAAAGGTACACCACATAAATTAAGAGGGGTTCAAACAAAGGTTGGAGATAAAGCGCCTGAATTTACTATAAAAAACTTAGCAGATGAAACAGTTGGATTAAACGAATTTTCGGGGAAAGTTGTTATAATCAGTGTCATTCCAGACATTGATACACGAGTATGTGCTTTACAAGCAAAAGAATTCAATAAAATCGCCAGCGAATTAGAGGGTGTACAATTGATTACTATTTCGAATAACACTAAAGAAGAACAAGCTGAATGGTGTGCTGGAAAAGACATTTCAATGGAGTTGTTGCATGATAGTGAATTAAATTTTGGTAACGCGTATGGTTTAGTAATGGAAGATCTTGAGCGATTAGCACGCTCAGTATTTGTTGTTAATCCAAGAGGTGAAATCACGTATCAAGAAATCGTTCCTGAAATGTCTAGTGAACCTGACTATGATAAAGCGATCAAAGCAGCTAGAGCAGCACGTTGAGGAAATCCCTAAGACGTATTGAAAAATAACTTTTTTAATGCTACTATGTAAAAATAAAAGGCAATGAACAAGAAGAGTAATTTTATTTGCTGACTGATAGAGAAAAGAACGAATGCTGGGAGTTCTTAGTCGTGATAAAATGAAGGTAGCTTGGGAGCTGACAAGGTGAACATACAGTAACTTTGTTCGGAGTAACGATCCGTTAAAATTGGAACTAAGAGGTGTACTTTTGAAATTAGTAAAGTACGCAATATAGGTGGTACCGCGAGTGAACAGCATTCGTCCTAATAATAATTTATTATTGGGATGGATGCTTTTTTTGTTTGTATAAATCTTTTAATTAAAATTGTAAAGGAGAGATAAAATGACTGATGAATTGAAAATGTCTACTAAATATCAACCAAATGAAGTAGAAGCTGGTCGTTATGAAAAATGGGTAGAAAAAGGACTATTTAAGCCAAGTGGAGATAAGACGAAAGAGGCTTATTCTGTCGTTATTCCTCCTCCAAATGTAACAGGAAAATTGCATTTAGGTCATGCTTGGGATACAACCTTGCAAGATATTATTGTTAGACAAAAAAGAATGCAAGGCTTTGATACTCTATGGTTGCCAGGTATGGATCATGCAGGAATTGCAACCCAAGCAAAAGTAGAAGCTAAATTAGCTGAAGATGGTATTTCACGCTATGATTTAGGACGTGAAAAATTTATTGATACTGTATGGGATTGGAAAGAAGAGTATGCCAGTGTGATCCGTGAACAATGGGCAAAAGTTGGTATTTCAGTTGATTATAGTCGTGAACGTTTTACACTAGATGAAGGATTATCTGAAGCAGTTCGTAAAGTATTTGTAACGATGTACGATAAAAAACTGATTTACCGTGGAGAATACATCATCAACTGGGATCCAAAAGCTAAAACAGCTTTATCAGATATCGAGGTTATTCACCAAGATGTTGAAGGCGCCTTTTATCATATGAGTTATCCGTTAACAGACGGCAGCGGAGTAGTAGAAATTGCGACAACACGACCTGAGACGATGCTAGGGGACACAGCGATTGCGGTCCATCCAGACGACGAACGTTACCAACAATTAATTGGTAAGACAGTTCTATTGCCATTAATGAATCGTGAAATTCCAATTGTAGCAGATGATTATGTTGAAATGGATTTTGGTACAGGTGTTGTAAAAATCACTCCTGCTCATGACCCTAATGACTTTGAAGTTGGGAAACGTCACAATTTGCCACAAATCAATGTGATGAATGATGATGGTTCAATGAATGAATTGGCTGGCAAGTATGAAACAATGGATCGTTTTGAAGCTCGTAAAGCTGTGGTAAAAGATTTAGAAGCTGAAGGTCGAATGATCAAAATCGAAAAAGTGGTTCACAGTGTTGGTCACTCAGAACGCACTGGAGTTGTAGTAGAACCAAGGTTATCTACGCAATGGTTTGTAAATATGGCACCACTAGCTAAAGAAGCAATCGAAAGCCAAGGAACAGAAGAGAAAGTTAATTTTGTGCCAGAGCGTTTCGAAAATACGTATATGCGTTGGATGGAAAATGTTCACGATTGGGTAATTTCACGTCAATTGTGGTGGGGCCACCGTATTCCTGCTTGGTACCATAAAACAAGCGGTGAGTTGTATGTCGGTATGGAAGCACCTGAAGATAGTGAAAATTGGGTACAAGATCCAGATGTTTTGGATACGTGGTTTAGTTCAGCTTTATGGCCGTTTTCTACAATGGGCTGGCCTGATGAAGAATCTGAAGATTTTAAACGTTATTTCCCTACCAATACATTAGTAACAGGATACGACATTATCTTTTTCTGGGTGAGTCGTATGATGTTCCAAAGTTTAGAATTTACTGGAAAACGACCATTTAATAACGTATTGATTCATGGACTTATCCGTGACACGGATGGCCGTAAAATGAGTAAATCACTAGGCAACGGGATCGATCCGATGGATGTGATTGAAAAATATGGAGCGGATGCATTACGTTGGTTCTTGTCAAACGGTTCTGCTCCAGGGCAAGATGTTCGTTTTAGTTATGACAAAATGGATGCTGCATGGAACTTTATCAATAAAATATGGAATGCTAGTCGCTTTGCATTGATGAATATGGAAAACTTTACTGTCAATCAAATTGATTTAACAGGTGAAAAAACGGTTGCTGACCGTTGGATCTTAACCAAATTAAATGAAACCATTGAAAAAGTAACCGACTTATTCGAGCGTTTTGAATTTGGAGAAGCGGGTCGCCACTTGTATCACTTTATTTGGGATGATTTTTGTGACTGGTACATCGAAATGAGTAAGGAAGTATTATTTGGAGAAGATGAAAAAGCGAAACAAACGACTAGAAGTATTTTAGCTTATGTATTGGATCAGACGTTACGTCTGTTACACCCAATCATGCCATTTGTTACTGAAGAGATTTGGGAAAATATTCCTCACGAAGGAGAATCCTTAGTGGTAGCAGAATACCCAGTTGTTCATCCAGAACTTTCTGATGAAGCAGCAACTAAAGGGATGGATGTATTGATGGAATTGATTCGTTCGGTTCGTAATATTCGTTCTGAGGTAAATACACCATTATCTAAAAAAATTGAGTTATTGATCAAAACAAACGATCAAACAATTGAACAATTCTTGAAAGATAATACTTCTTATATTGAACGCTTCTGTAATCCTGAAACATTGACGATCTCAAGTGATGTAGAAGCTCCCGAAACAGCTATGTCAGCTGTAATCACAGGTGCTGAAATTTACTTGCCACTAGCTGGATTGATCAATTTAGAAGAAGAAATCGCTCGTTTAGAAAAAGAATTGGATAAATGGAACAAAGAAGTGAAACGTGTAGAAGGAAAATTAGCGAATAAAAAATTCGTAGATAATGCTCCTGATGCAGTAGTTGAAGCCGAAAAAGCAAAACAAGGCGATTACCTTGAAAAACATGCTGCAGTAAATGAACGTATAAAAGTACTGAAAAATCAACTTTAATCAGTAACCTATTAACAATAAAACGAGTAAAAACTAGGATCTCTCTTAGCTTTTTACTCGTTTTATTGTTCTTTGAGAAAAGCCTATAGTAAATGATGGGATGTACAGTGTGATATTTTAATGGTTGAAATGAACAGCGTAGTTTATAATTAACTACGTATGGAATATAAATAAGTGGAGGTAAGTCATGTTCACTACGTATGGAGAAGCATTGAACTGGATTCATGCAACAAGAACTTTTGGTGAAAAGCCAGGATTAAAGCGTATGGAATGGATGTTAGGTAAGCTAGGTCATCCAGAAAAAAAATTTAAATCGATTCATATAGCAGGCACAAATGGTAAAGGCTCTACATTGGCTTTCTTGAGGAATATGTTGGAAGCAAATGGACAAATAGTTGGGACGTTCACTTCACCATATATCGAAATGTTTAACGAACGAGTGAGCGTCAATGGTGAACCACTGTCTGATGATGAGATTTTGCGTTTAGCAAATACTGTCTATCCTCTTACAGAAGAATTAAAAAAGATAGACCTAGGCGGACCAAGTGAATTTGAAATTATTACAATGATGATGTTGATTTATTTTGGTGAAGGACATGCTGATGTAGTGCTAGTTGAAGTAGGAATAGGTGGGTTGTATGACTCAACGAACGTTATTAATCCAGTAGTCTCAGTTATTACGACAATTGGAATGGATCACATGAATTTACTTGGAGAGACTTTGTCTGAAATTGCTATGAATAAGGCAGGTATTATTAAGACAGCTGTTCCCGTAGTAACTGGAAAAATTGGCCAAGAAGCCCTAGAAGTAATCGAACAGAAAGCAACTGATCAAGATAGTACGGTAATGAAATACAATAAAGACTTTTTTGTTACAAAATGGCAAACTCTTCCTACTTGGGGAGAGCAATTCGTATTTGAAGATGATTTTATGCGACTTAGTCCTATTCAAATAGAAATGTTGGGACGACATCAAGTAGAAAATGCAGCTGTAGCAATTGAAACATTAAGAGTTTACAGTCATGAAACAGGTTTAGCTGTGAATCATGAAAAAGTACGGAGTGGTCTGAAAAATACTTTTTGGCCTGGAAGAATGGAAAAAATAAACGATCAACCGTTGCTGATTTTAGATGGGGCACATAACGAACACGCAATAAAGACATTAGTTGAAACGATTAAAAAAAACTTTGCTCAACAAGAAATTTCTATTATTATGGCAGCTATGCGGGATAAAGACATTCAAGGGATGACAGATCAATTGCAAACGATACCCAATAGCCGGTTGATTCTGACGAGTTTCAACTATCCTAGAGCCGCTGGAATCGATGACTTAACCAAACTAATGCTAAAGAACGGGACAGTAATCGAATATTGGCAAGAGGCATTGGTAGAGTCTCTTAATGAAATGGATGAAAATGGTGTAGTGATTGTAACAGGATCTTTGTATTTTGTTTCTGAAGTGAGAGAATATGTGAAAGCAGCAAATAAGGAATAAAAATTTTGGAGGAAAAATCATGACTAAAATTGAAGCAGTTATTTTTGATATGGACGGGCTAATGTTTGATACAGAAGTGCTTTATTATGAAGCGAATCGAACGATTGCTAAAAGGATTGATTTGGCGTATACGTGGGAGTTTCATGAAAAATATATTGGAGTTTCTGATGAAGAATTCCATAAGGAACTTTATTTAACATTTGAAACAGAAGCCGCTGAGACACTTATCAACGAAGGCGGTCAAGCTTTGCTAGAACATGTAGAAGTTAACGGATTGCGTAAGAAAAAAGGGTTGATTGAATTACTGGACTATTTAGAAAGTAAAAATATAAAGAAGATAGTTGCTTCCAGCAGTATCAAATCGCTTGTTTCACTATTTTTAGAAAAAGAACAACTCACTCCCTATTTTGATGCCATTATTGGAGGAGATGAAGTAACGCGAGCAAAACCAAGCCCGGAAATTTATGAAAAGGCATGGTTGAAAACGCAGGTTCCAAAAGAGCATACACTTGTTTTAGAGGATTCGCTTAATGGAATTCGAGCAAGTTATGATGCTAACATCCCAGTTATTATGATACCGGATTTAATACTGCCAACGAATGAAGCAAAAGAAAAAACGCTCATGATTTTAGATGATTTAAACCAAGTGAAAACTTTTATTGAACAACAAAATCAATAGGAAAATAAAAAATTGCTTCCTCCCTTTTCGCGGATAATATTAATGTGAAAAAGGAGGATTTTTATGCCAATAAAAAGTATGAACCTTATAAAAGAAGTTCCCATTCAATCAAGGCCTAGAGAAAGATTAGAGCAATATGGTGAGAAAGCTCTTGCTAACCATGAATTGCTTGCTATCTTGCTTAGAACAGGAACAAAAGGAACAAATGTTGTTACGTTAGCGTTATCCATGCTCAATCAATTTGAAGATTTCTATTATTTGAAGACAGCCTCTTGTCAAGAGCTGATGACAGTTGCTGGGATCGGGAGAATCAAAGCAATTGAATTAAAAGCAGCAATTGAATTGGGCGTTCGTATTTCGCAAGCCTCTCAAATCAAAATTGGTCAAATTACTTCCAGTACGAAAGCTGGAGAAATGTTGCTTCTAGAAATGCGTGGACTGCAACAAGAACATTTAGTCGTTCTTTACTTAAATACAAAAAATGAAATTATTAAAAAAGAGACTATTTTTATTGGAGGTCTTAATTCTAGTATCGCTCATCCACGTGAGATTTTTAGAGGGGCAGTCAGGTACTCAGCTGCGCGGATGATCGTTGGCCACAATCACCCATCTGGTAATCCAGAACCTTCTGAAGCGGATATCCAATTTACGCGAAGGATGTCTGAATGCGGTGAACTAATGGGAATCGATTTGCTGGATCACATTATTATAGGAGAGCAAGAATTTATTAGTTTAAAAGAATTAGGGGTTTGTTAAAAGAAAAGTTTATAAAGGTTGCTTATTTAAAATGTCCATGCTACACTAAGGTAGAGTTTTTGTTAGGTAGAAAATAGAATTGTTTCAGAACATTCCAATTCGCACCGCAAGCAAGAATATCACTATATGTGCTTAAGGGCACGAGGAGGAATTTCATTATGGAACAAGGTACAGTAAAATGGTTTAACGCAGAAAAAGGTTTTGGATTTATCGAACGTGAAGGAGCAGACGATGTATTCGTACATTTCTCAGCTATCCAAAGCGAAGGATTCAAATCTTTAGAAGAAGGACAAGCAGTAACTTTCGACGTTGAAGAAGGAAACCGTGGACCTCAAGCAGCAAACGTAAACAAAGCTTAATTAAAAATTAAAATTGTTTAAGGAGTTAGTCTTAGGGCTGACTCCTTTTTTGTTTGAAGCAATTAGTTGAGTTAGGTTATCTGCCAACTGATGTTAAAGGTTCGGAAAAAATTCTGGAATGGAAGGATTTGTTTGTACAGGAACCTGTCGATACCTAATTCTTCAGTAAATTCAACTTAGCTTCGTTGTTATTCTACCAACATTAAATATATAGCGCCTTAGGTTAAGGGTTTCTTAATTTCCTAATAAGTATTCGCTTGTACATTATTTAATAACATGTTATACTTAGGTAGAGTTTTTGTTAGGTAGGAAATAGAATTGTTTCAAACATTCCAATTCGCACCGCAAGCAAGAATCTCACTATATGTGCTATAAGGCACGAGGAGGAATTTTATTATGGAACAAGGTACAGTAAAATGGTTTAACGCAGAAAAAGGTTTTGGATTTATCGAACGTGAAGGAGCAGACGATGTATTCGTACATTTCTCAGCTATCCAAAGCGAAGGATTCAAATCTTTAGAAGAAGGACAAGCAGTAACTTTCGACGTTGAAGAAGGAAACCGTGGACCTCAAGCAGCAAACGTAAACAAAGCTTAATTTAAAAATTAAAATTGTTTAAGGAGTTAGTCTTAGGACTGGCTCCTTTTTTGTTTGAAGAATTTAATTGTTACTGAATAACTAGTGGTAAAGAAATAGATAGATCTAGTGTAATTGTTAAATAAGCTCTCATAGTGAGAAGAGAATTCTTTTTGTTTAAGCATTCGCTTGTGTAATAATTAAAGACATGCTATACTAAGGTAGAGTTTTTGTTAGGTAGAAAATAGAATTGTTTCAGAACATTCCAATTCGCACCGCAAGCAAGAATATCACTATATGTGCTTAAGGGCACGAGGAGGAATTTCATTATGGAACAAGGTACAGTAAAATGGTTTAACGCAGAAAAAGGTTTTGGATTTATCGAACGTGAAGGAGCAGACGATGTATTCGTACATTTCTCAGCTATCCAAAGCGAAGGATTCAAATCTTTAGAAGAAGGACAAGCAGTAACTTTCGACGTTGAAGAAGGAAACCGTGGACCTCAAGCAGCAAACGTAAACAAAGCTTAATTCAAAATTAAAATTGTTTAAGAAGTTAGCCTTTAGCTAGCTTCTTTTTTTGTATAAAAATACTAGCGTTTCTCTTGAACTTTTAATAAATGAATGCTACAATTACTGTAATGTTTTTGTTAGGGAGCACTTAGAATTGTTTTAATACAGTCTGATTCGTACCGTTAGCAAGAATATCACTATATGTGCTATAAGGCACGAGGAGGAATTTCATTATGGAACAAGGTACAGTAAAATGGTTTAACGCAGAAAAAGGTTTTGGATTTATCGAACGTGAAGGAGCAGACGATGTATTCGTACATTTCTCAGCTATCCAAAGCGAAGGATTCAAATCTTTAGAAGAAGGACAAGCAGTAACTTTCGACGTTGAAGAAGGAAACCGTGGACCTCAAGCAGCTAACGTAAACAAAGCGTAAGCATAAAATTTAAAATTTTAAGAGCCTAGCGATTTTTCGCTAGGCTCTTTTTTTTTATGAAATAAAACCTCTAAACACAAGGGTGTGCTTCCAAAAAGAACAGTAGTCTTATTTCAAAGGACTATTTCATTTTGTTTACTTATATATGGAATTGCTTAAATTTATGTTAAAATATAAAAAATACTGATGTCATAAGTAAAAAAATACAGTATGATGGTTTCGGTTAGAGCATTCTATTCTGTTTTTTGCTATACTGTTTAAGTGTCTACCTTTCAGTATTAAATAAAAGAGGTACAATTGCAATCAATCTGAAAAGAACTATAAATATTAAAGATCAGGTAGACTTGAGAGGATGAAATTATTTGTTTAGATTTGGAAATAAAGATATAGGAATTGATTTAGGTACTGCAAACACAAATGTATTTGTAGCTGGAAAAGGGATTGTCTTAAGAGAACCTTCAGTAGTTGCAAAAGATACTGTAACAGGAGAAATTGTTGCAGTTGGAGAAGATGCAAGAAACATGATTGGGAGAACACCAGGTACAATTATTGCTATTCGTCCTATGAAGAATGGTGTAATTGCGGACTACGATACGACAGCAGCTATGATGAAATATTACATCGAGAAAGCAATTGGAAAATCAACATCTAAACCATTTGTCATGATTTGTGTGCCAAGTGGGGTTACAGAAGTTGAAAAAAGAGCCGTTGTTGATGCTACCAGAATGGCAGGAGCAAAAGATGCTTTCATTATTGAAGAACCATTTGCAGCAGCAATTGGAGCCGGTTTACCAGTGATGGATCCTACAGGAAGTATGGTAGTGGATATAGGTGGTGGAACCACGGATGTAGCTACGATCGCATTAGGCGGAATCGTTAGTAGCCGTTCTATTCGTTTGGCTGGAGACCGCATGGACGATGTGATCATTCACTATGTACGCAAAAAATTCAATTTGCTTATTGGTGAACGTACAGCTGAACAAATCAAAATCCAAATTGGTTGTGCTTCTGTTGAAAAAGCATCAGAATATGGGGTTATGGACATTCGAGGCCGTGACTTGTTAACAGGACTGCCACAAACGATTGAAATTTCAGCGGTTGATATTGCTGAAGCTATTCAAGAAGTTGTAGAAGGTATCATTGTTGCTGTTAGAGAAACTCTTGAAGAAACATCTCCTGAAATTTCAGCAGATGTCATTGATCATGGAATTGTTTTAACTGGTGGTGGAGCTTTATTGAAAAATATTGGTGATGTTATTGCAGAAGAAACAGATGTTCCAGTTTTCGTGGCAAATGAACCACTTGATTGTGTTGCACTCGGTACAGGAGAGTCATTAAAACACATTGATATCTATAAAAAAAGAGCAAATAGATAAGCAAGCCTAAATAAGGTTGAAAAGGTGCGGGAAGTTTATTTTCTTCCCGCATATTTTCATGTAAAAAAAGAAACAAGTTAGGCAAGTTATTTAGGTTAATTTATGTTAAAATAAAGGAAGCCTGTAAAATTAATGAGGTGATGTTTTGAATCAGTTCTTTTCAAATAAAAAACTAATCATTTTGTTAGTAAGTATGATTGTCTCTTTAGGTCTGATAGCCTTTTCAATTACAGGAACTGGAAACATTCCTATCCTGCAACAACTTACTAATGATATTACTGCAGTTGTTTCTCGTGTAGTAGCAAAACCGACGAATGCAGTTGTTGATTTTTTAGAATCAGTAGACCGTCTGAAAAATACGTATGAAGAAAATCAATTATTGAAATCAAAAATAGATAAACTGTACGAAACAGAAGTAGAAATTGCAGATTTAAAACAAAATAACGAAAAGCTTAAAGAACAATTGGATTTAACAGCTACCTTATCGGATTATGAATCAATCAATGGAGCAGTCATTAGTCGAAATCCTGATAGTTGGGTTGATCAAATCGTTGTAGATAAAGGAAGCCAAAATGGCATTGAATTAGATATGTCCGTTATGTCAGGAAATGGTCTGATTGGACGTGTTGTTGAAGTCAATCCTACTAGTTCAAAGGTTCAATTAGTAACAACTCTGGATCAAAATAATAATCGAGTTGCAGCATCTGTTAGTACAGATGAAGGGGTTGTGCATGGGATTGTGAATGGATATGATCCTGAAACCAATCGATTAGTTATGAAACAAATTACAACGGATGCCGAATTAAAAGAAGGTGATCAAGTGATGACCTCTGGTTTAGGTGGAGTATCGCCTAGTGCGTTACTGATAGGAACGATTGAAGAAGTTAAATTAGATTCTTTTGGCTTGTCACAAGAAGCCTACATTGTTCCAGCATCGGATACGAATGATATTCGTTATGTAACCTTTATTAAACGATCCGCTGAAAGTGGTGAGTAAATGGCAGCGAATTGGAAAACAACTACATTAATCCCGCTAGTGATCACTTTTTTATTTTTACTAGATGGACTATTGACTGCTATTTTTTCAGCGCAATTTCTTGAAGGTACAAAAACTATGACTCCAAGGCTGATCGTATTAGTGCTTATCTTAATGTCTTTTTATATTCCAAGAAGTAGAATGCTTGTTTATGGAGTTATTTTTGGTTTAATTTATGATAGTTATTATGTGGGAATCCTAGGAGTATACATTCTTCTATTTCCTTTAATCATCTACTTAACAGAAAAACTAAAAAAAATTCTCAATCCTAATCCTGTTGTTATTGGTATGATGGTTATTATCAATTTAAGTTTAATAGAAACTTATCTTTATCTGTTTTATCAAGTTCTAGGATACACAACTATTAATTGGGCAACATTTTTGGCGGACCGATTAGGGCCGACATTGCTCTTGAATTTAGTCTTGTTTATTATTGTATTTTATCCGTTAAAAAAGATAACTGAACGTATTCAAGGAGAGTAACCGACAGTAAGAATCAACATTTTGGCTGAGGGAGTTGTTAAAGTGAAACAAAGTGTGACGTTAAAAGGAACTAAAGGCAGCTTTGTGTTAAGCTTGGATGAAGCAGCTTCTTTTGTATCCATCATGAAAGAATTAAATGAATTGCTTGAACATCTACATGGTGAACAAAAAAGGTCGAAAGAAGTTCAAAAAGATATTTATTTAGAGATAAAAACAGGAAACCGTCTATTATCTCAAGAACAACAAGAACGAGTGATTGAAGAAATTGAATCAAAAAGTACGTTTTTAATTAAAAAAATCACGTCTAATGTTGTGACCTATGAAAAAGCGATTGAATGGCAAGAGGCAGTAAGCCTTCAAATGGAAGTTCAAACGGTTAGAAGTGGACAGGTTTTATCGGCCCCAGGCAATCTTCTTTTTGTAGGTAAGGTCCATCCTGGTGGCATGCTTCGAGCTAATGGAAGCATCTTTATCATTGGAGAATTGATGGGAATCGCACATGCTGGATTTGAAGGAGATACAAATGCAGTAATTGTTGCAGATTTTCATACGGATGCTCAAGTTAGAATTGCAGACAGCATACAGATCATAGAGAAGAAAAACAATCATCAAGACAGCATTAGAAAAAATGAATTTGCCTATATCAATGATCTACATATTTTAGATTTTAATTCATTGGAACAATTAAGAAAAATGCGTCCAAATTTAGGTAAAGTGATCGGGGGATTAAACGAATGGGTATAGCAATCGTTATTACATCTGGAAAAGGCGGTGTAGGAAAAACAACCTCCACTGCAAATTTAGGTACCGCTCTTGCCCTTCAAGGGAAGAGAGTTTGTTTGATAGATATGGATATTGGGCTAAGAAATTTAGATGTTATTCTTGGTTTAGAAAATCGCATTATTTATGACATTGTTGATGTGGTAGAAGGCCGCACGAAATTGCATCAAGCGATTATAAAAGATAAACGGTTTAATGATAATTTGTATTTGCTTCCTGCAGCTCAAAATGCAGATAAAAATGATGTGAATGGCGAACAAATGATTGAAATCGTTTCTGAATTAAAAAAAGAATACGATTATATTTTAATTGATTGCCCAGCTGGAATTGAACAAGGTTTCCAAAATTCGATTGCAGCAGCAGATCAAGCAATCCTAGTGACAACCCCTGAAATCTCTGCTATTCGTGATGCCGATCGAATCATCGGACTCTTAGAGCAAACAGAACTTGAACCGCCTCGCTTAATCATAAACCGTATTCGTAAACGGATGATGCAAGATGGAGAAGTAATGGACATTGACGAAATCACTAGACATTTATCGATTGATTTATTAGGAATCGTTTTTGATGATGATGACGTAGTTCGCTCTTCTAATAAGGGAGATCCTATTGTTTTAAATCCAAAGAATCCTGCTTCTCAAGGATATCGAAATATTGCTCGTCGAATTTTAGGCGAAACAGTTCCTTTGATGACGTTGACAAAAGAAAAACCTACTTTATGGCAGAAATTATTTGGCAAGCGGAAATAAGTGTGCTATAGTATTAAAAAATGATTAAAAGCTTTGAAGAGAAAAAGTAAGTTTAGGAACTTTTTAGAGAGATTGCGGTGGTGAGAGCAATTAAGGAACTATACTGAAAACACATCTCTGAGCTGACTGTTGAACGTAGATTTTTCTACAAGTAAATTGATTCGGGAGTACCCGTTATAGTACTAGTGTTTAGTAGTTTTGAACACGACGAGGCAGCTTTCTGTGAAGGAGTTGCGAATAAAGGTGGAACCACGATAAATGATATCAATCGTCCTTTGATTTTCTGATAATAGAAAATCAAAGGGCTTTTTTTGTTTTTAAGAACTGCAGCTTAAAAGCAAATACAATAAAAATAAAAGGGGCGTTACACATGAAAAAGACACTAGCAACAATGATTTTAGGATTAGGATTTACAGCACTGGTAGCCGGATGTAGTACAAATGAAGCTAGAACAGATTCATATGATCAAATTATTGAAGAAGGTAAACTTATAGTAGGGTTAGATGATACATTTGCTCCAATGGGTTTTCGTGATAGTAACGGAGAAATTGTAGGTTTTGATATTGATTTAGCAAATGAAGTTGGTGAAAGATTAGATGTAGATGTTGAATTCCAGCCAATAGACTGGGCTTTAAAAGAAACAGAATTGACTAATGGAAATATTGATTTGATATGGAACGGCTATACGATTACGGATGAAAGAAAGAAACAAGTTGATTTTAGTTCACCTTATTTAGAAAACAGCCAAATTATTATTGTGTTGGAAGACAGTGAGATTCAAACAAAAGAAGATTTAAGTGGAAAAGTAGTTGCTGCGCAACAATCTTCAAGTGCAGTGGATGCCATCAATGCTGATGAATCAAATATTATTGAAGAATTTGCGGATGAAGAAGTTGTCTTATATCCTTCTAATAATGACGTATTTAATGATTTAGCTTCAGAAAGAAGTGACGCTATTGTTGTGGATGAAACGCTTGGTCGCTATTATATGAAGCAAAATGAAGACATTAGTTACCGTGTACTAGAAGATAATTTTGGAGAAGAAGAATATGCTGTGGGTATGCGTAAAGAAGATGACAAGTTAACAGAAGCAATCAATCAAGCTCTAGAAGATATGAAAGCAGATGGAACCTATGATAAGATTTATGCTAAATGGTTCGCTGAGTAAAAAATAAGGAAGCATGTTCTTTTGAAAGATACGTAAAGTACTGTATAGTCTAGGGGGCAAAGAGATGAAGAGAATAAGTATGGTAATGAGTTTATGGGTATTCTCCCTGCTGTTAGTGGCTTGTGGGAGTACAACTGATACAAAGACTGAAGAAGCTGAGGTGTTTTTAGGTGAACCTGGAGACACTTTGATAGTAGGGTTGGATGATACTTTTGTACCAATGGGTTTTCGCGATAGTGAAGGGAACTTAGTGGGACTAGACATTGATTTAGCAACAGAAGTAGCGGAGCGGCTTGAGTTGAATATTGAATTTCAGCCTATTGATTGGGCAATGAAAGAAACCGAATTAAACTCTGGTAATATTGATGTGATTTGGAATGGCTATTCTATTACAGAAGAACGTAAACAAAAAGTTGATTTCAGTATTCCTTATACTGGTGGAGGACAAATATTTGTAGTTCTGGCAGACAGCCCAATAGAAACATGGGATGATCTAAAAGGGAAAACAGTAGCTGCACAACAATCTTCGAGCACAGTCGACTTATTAGCAAATCATGAAAGTGGAATTATGGATACATTTGCAAATGGAGAAATTATTCAATATCCGTCATACAATGATGTCTTTAATGACCTAGACAGTAAGAGAAGCGAAGCTATCGCAGTCAGTGAAATATATGCTCGGTATACAATGAAACAAAAAGGTAGTGGGAAATACCGAGTTTTAGAGCAAAGTTTTGCTGAAGAGGATACTGCAGTGGGTGTTAGAAAAACAGATACTGAGTTTTTAGAAAAGTTGAATACTACCTTAACTGACATGGAGAAAGACGGAACATTGGGTGAAATTAAAAGTAAATGGATCACAGAATAAATTAAATAAGGAAAAGAGTGAATAAATAATGGATTTGATTGCTGAGATAACCCCTAATTTGTTAGATGGACTAAAAACGACCTTATTACTATTTTTAATTATCGTTATTGTAACCATTCCATTAGGATTTTTGATTGCTTGTATAAGAGTGTATGCTCCAAAATGGATAACTTGGATCATACAAGTTTACATTTATATTATGAGAGGAACCCCATTATTGTTACAATTGATGGTTGTGTTTTTCGGATTGCCTCTTGTGGGAATAACCTTTGACCGTTTTTCAGCAGCCGTGTTCACCTTCACGATAAACTATGCAGCATATTATGCAGAAATATTTCGTGGCGGTATCTTATCCATTCCAAAAGGACAATTTGAAGCCATCAGAGTATTGGGTATTGGAAAAATAAATGGATTTAGAAAAATTATTATTCCACAAGTTATGCGTGTCGTACTGCCTTCAGTAGGAAACGAAGTAATCGCACTAGTTAAAGATACGTCTCTTATCTATATTTTAGGAATTGGCGAATTATTACGAGCAGGGCAAATTGCAGCCAATACGTATGCTTCTTTAGTTCCTTATGCAGCAGTTGGAGTAATCTATTTAGTAGTAACTGGGTTAGTCACGCTGCTATTAAATGCTATTGAGAAGAAGGCAAATTACTAAGGAGATGGTTGGAAATGGGATTGAAAGCAACAAATCTAACAAAGCAGTTTAACGGAATAGATGTTTTAAGAAACTTTGATTTCACCATTGAAGCAGGAGAGATCGTGACGCTTGTTGGTAAATCAGGTACAGGAAAAACAACGTTAATGAGAGTTCTTAATCAACTTGAAAAAGCTGATAATGGAACAGTAGCAATCGATGATCATTATTTGTGTCGTGAAACTCCGGAAGGTAAAGCAGAATACGTTTCAAAAAAAGAACGAATGACCTACAACAACCAAATAGGTATGGTATTTCAAGATTATCAATTATTTCCGAACTTAACCGTTATGAAAAATTGTATTGAAGCACCGCTAGATCAAAAATTGATGACAAAAGAGCAAGCGGTCGAAAAAGCCGAGCAACTTCTGACACAAATGGGAATTTTAGATAAAAAGGATGTTTACCCAAGTACATTATCAGGTGGACAACAACAACGTGCCGCCATTGCTCGATCCATGATGCTCAATCCTAAAATTCTTTGTTTTGATGAGCCAACTTCTGCCCTAGACCGAGACTCTTCAAATGAAGTCGGCAAGATGATTCAATCAATAGCATTATCCGGTACAGGAATCTTAATCGTCACACATGATATTGAGTTTGCTGAAACCTTTGGGACAAGAGTTGTGTCTTCAGATGAATTTTTAAGCTAAAAAAATTGAAAGTTAAAGCACGGTTGTTTTAGTATTTTTTTGTTTACACAAGTATTTATTGACGCAAGCAATACAATTTGGTATGATGTTAATGTTGTAAATGTGTAGCACCACAACTACAACCGCACTGGAATGAGTTTAAGTCCATAACGGCACTCATGATGGCGAGTCTAAGTCTAATAAGGAGGTGCGAAAGAATGTACGCAATTATCAAAACAGGTGGAAAACAAATTAAAGTTGAGGTTGGCCAAGAAATCTACATTGAAAAATTGAATGTAGAAGCTGGTGAAACTGTAGTCTTTGAAGAAGTTGTCTTAATTGGTGGAGAAGAAACAAAAGTTGGAGCTCCAACTATTGTAGGAGCTACTGTTGAAGGTACTGTTGAAAAACATGGTCTTCAAAAGAAAGTTACGACTTTTATCTACAAACCTAAAAAACATAGTCACCGTAAACAAGGTCACCGTCAACCATATACAAAAGTTATTATCAACGCAATCAACGCATAAGAAAGTGGTGTTCCAGTATGATTCAAGCATTCTTTAAACGTAATAACAAAGAAGACATCGTTTCCTTTGAAGTTACAGGACATGCAGAGTCTGGACCCTACGGCAGCGATATCGTATGTGCAGCTGTTTCAGCACTAGTTATAGGAACAACAAATAGCATTTCTGCTTTATCAGGCGTTTCTCCTTTAGTAGAAACAAATGAAGAAGTCGAAGGCGGCTATTTATATGTTGAACTTCTAAGCGAATTGACTGAAGAACAGTCGAAAATTTCACAAATTCTTCTCGAGAGTCTACTTCTATCTTTAACGGGAATAGTTGAAGAGTATCCAGAATATGTCAAACTTGCACAGTAAAAAAATTATAATAGGAGGTGCAACTCATATGTTAAAAATGAATTTACAATTCTTCGCCCATAAAAAGGGTGGCGGTTCTACAACTAACGGACGTGACTCAAACTCTAAACGTTTAGGCGCTAAACGTGCAGATGGACAAACTGTTTCAGGTGGTTCAATTTTATTCCGTCAACGCGGAACTAAAATTTATCCAGGTGTTAACGTTGGAATCGGTGGAGACGATACTTTGTTTGCTAAATGTGACGGAGTTGTTCGTTTCGAACGCAAAGGCCGCGACAAAAAACAAGTTTCTGTTTATCCAGCAGCTCAATAATTTAAAATAAAAAAAGCTCTTCTATTCTTAGAAGAGCTTTTTTTACTGCCATGGTAACGTATGTTTTCTTAATTTAACTTAGGTTAAGCAAAGATAATTTACTTTTGAAAATAAGTTAAGCTCATACTTGAAACCTTACAATATATTCGTTAAAATGGAAGAGTAGTGCTTTTTTATAGATGACTCATTTCATTTCTTACATGACTGGTGCAAAGGTACTGTAAGAAAAATAGAAAGAGGTTGAAATTATTGTCTCAAAAAGAAATCGAACAGTTATTTAATAAATTGGATAGTTCTGTCCAACTCTTGCAAAAGGAATTAGATATTTCTTATTTAGAGGCTCTTTCAGAAACGGGAGAGAATATTTTAGCCAATAGAATTCCTCATCAAGTTGATGGTCTTCCTTCAGATGAAACGGTTGGAAAATTGACGAAACTTTACAAAGAGGTTTCAATAGACAGTATGGAACCAGAAGATATTCGAAAAGCTGTTCAATTAGCTCTTTTGAAAGCTTCGAAAACGGATGCGTTGCAACCAAATCATCAAATGACACCAGATGCTATCGGCTTTATCTTAAACTATTTAATTGAAAAATTAATTAGTGGAAAAGAGCAGGCTATACGTTTGCTTGATCCTGCTGTAGGAATGGGAAATCTATTATCAACTGTTTATAATGGATTAGTTTCAAAGAATATTTTGGTTGAGGCAGAAGGAATCGATAATGATGATTTGCTTTTAACTCTTGCGTCAGTCAATACAACCTTGCAAAGGCAAAACGTCACCTTGACACATCAAGATGCGCTACAAGATCTTTTAATGGATCCTGTGGACGTTGTAGTAAGCGACTTACCTGTTGGCTACTACCCTTTGGATGAAAAAGCCAGTAAATACAAAACGGCTGCAAAACAAGGTCACTCTTATGCACATCATCTATTTATTGAACAAAGCTTGCATTACCTAAAAGATGGTGGATTTGGACTATTTTTAGTTCCAGCTCAATTATTTGAAACGGATGAGGCCCCAGGATTACTGAAAATGATTCAAGAAGAAGCGTTCTTACAAGGAATGTTAAATCTGCCGAATGAGTTATTTAAAACCAAAAACTCACGGAAATCAATTCTTTTGATTCAAAAGAAGGGGAGCAATGCCAAACAAGCTAAACAAGTTTTGTTAGCACAGATTCCAGATTTTAAAAATCAAAAAGCCATGCTTCAATTTATGCAAGAAGTGGATAGCTGGAAAAAAGAAAATATTTAAAAAATTTGAATTAGGAGATGGAAAAATATGACAAAAACAATTGCAATTAACGCAGGTAGTTCAAGTTTAAAATTTACCTTATATGAAATGCCAGCTGAGACAGAAATCGCTTCAGGAATTATCGAAAGAATTGGTTTGAATAATTCAATTTTTACTACAAAATATGCTGGCGAAAAATACAAAGTGGTTGAAGACATTAATAACCATGAAATTGCTATTCAAATGGTATTAGATAAATTAATTGAACTAAAAGTTATTGCAAACTACGAAGAAATTACTGGTGTAGGACACCGTGTAGTAGCTGGTGGAGAATTATTTAAAGATTCAGCACTAATTACTGACGAAGTATTAGCACAAATTGAAAGCTTAGCTGAATTTGCTCCATTGCATAACCCAGCAAATGCAACAGGAATCAAAGCATTCAAAAAATTGTTACCAGAGATTACAAGCGTAGCTGTATTTGACACATCTTTCCATACTACAATGCCTAAAGAAAACTATTTATACAGTCTTCCAATGGAATATTATACAGACTTTGCAGCACGTAAATATGGTGCTCATGGTACTTCACATAAATATGTATCTGAACGTGCAGCTGAGATGTTAGGCAAACCACTTGAAGAAACAAAAATTATTACTTGTCATTTAGGTAATGGTGGATCTATTACAGCTGTTAAGGGTGGAAAATCACTTGATACTTCAATGGGGTTCACTCCTTTAGCTGGTATTACGATGGGTACACGTACCGGTGATATCGATGCATCTTTATTGCCATTCCTAATGAATAAATTAAACATTACGGATATCAATGACATGATTTATATTTTAAATAATAAATCTGGTTTACTAGGTCTTTCACATGTTTCAAGCGATATGCGTGATGTTGAAGATGAAGCAGAAAAAGGAAATGAAGATGCTCAAACAGCATTAGATATTTTCTATAACCGTGTTCAAAAATACATTGGCCAATATTTTGCAATCTTAAATGGTGCAGATGCAATTGTCTTCACTGCTGGAATTGGTGAAAATTCTCCCGAAACACGTCAAATTATTATTGATGGTATGAACTGGTTTGGCGCTGAAATTGATGCTGAAGCAAACAATGTCCGTGGAAAAGAACGAATCATCTCTACTCCAGAATCAAAAGTTAAAGTACTTTTGATTCCTACAGATGAAGAAATCATGATTGCTCGTGATGTTGAAAGATTACGTGCTTAAATAGTAATACAAAAAAACAACCAACTAATTATTGGTTGTTTTTTTTGTTCTTATTTTAGATAATGTTAACTCTTTTTATTCTCTAAATCGGTACGAACAATGAGCACGTCACAATTTGCATGACGAATAACATATTCTGAAACAGAACCTATAAAGATACGTTCTACAGCGTTCAATCCTGTTGCACCTAATAGAATAAGGTCAATTTTTTGATCTTCAGGAATTTGTTTTGCAATCAAAACTTTTGGAGAGCCGTATTCAATAGAATAAGTGATGTCTTGAACACGGTGATTTTTGGCATAACGTACATATTCTTCTAGAGTGTTTTTGGCTTGTTCACTTGCTTTGTCAGCCATAGCTCCATCAAAAGTAGAAATACTTTGAAATGCTCGGGTGTCAATAACATGTGCTAGAACTAACGTAGCAGAATTTCGGACAGCAACTTGCACAGCTTTTTTAAAAGCAATTTCAGCTTCTGCTGAACCGTCCACAGCCACTAAGATTCGATTATATTGTTGTAACATACACATTCACTCCATTCCTTATGATAAACGATATGAACTATTTCTTCTTAAGGTTATTGTACCTTAAATGTATCCATTTTCATAGAAATAAGAAATTGGAGGTCATTTAAAAGGTTAATGAAAAATCACATCCGCTTGTTTAAACTCATAATAAAAAAAAGCATACTGATCATAACAAAGAGTAAAACGGTAAAAGCCAGCCAAACAGGATGAAAAAAAACAAGTAGAAGAGAGCTAAGTCCACCAATAAAAAAGAGAACACCATAGAATTTAAAAAATGGTGCTGTTTCTGAGGGGCTAGTTTTATCCGTACGAGATAATAGAATAGAGGCTTTTCCAGTGTAAAAAAAGAATGCTGCATAAAGAAGCAACGCTGAAAAAATAAAAAATAATATCGATAATAGCATGATAAGACCTTCTTTCAATAGGTAATTACAAAATAAGAATAACATATATTCCTAATAAGTTAAGGGTAAATTTGCTTTAATAACAAAGAAAAAAGCCATTCAATTAAGAATGACTTTAAAAGTTTTAAACTTTAAATGAGAAATCCGATGATGCCGTTGATATGCTCAGTTAGTATTGAACCCGCAAGAAGCAGGTGGGCTCCGCCGTCAATCTTCTAACTACCAAGTGAAAAGGCTTGTTATCCGATTGAATCAGGTTGGATCCCAAGGTAATATTAATTGTTCGGTCAACACATGTTGAGCAAGACGAGCATCTCAGAAATCTTATCCTTATAGTAGCATAAGCATATGATGTTGTCAATTATTTGCCTGTAAACGTTCTGTTGAAAGATTGTTTTAACAACAAAGAAAGCGGTTAATGAATACTCTTGTTTCCTTTTTTTAAATTGATTGAATCATACTGCTTTGCCAAAGTATCTTCATATTTTCCTGTGTGATTTGGTGTATAGTAAGAAGCATTTTTTAGTTTGTCAGGTAAGTATTGCTGATTTACCCATGCACCAGGATAACTATGCGGATAGAGATAATCTACACCGCGACCAAGTTCCTTTGCTCCACTATAATGAGAATCTTTTAAATGATCAGGTACATCCCCACTTTTCCCAGCTCGTACATCTTGGAGGGCTGCATCAATCGCTGCGTAAGACGAATTTGATTTTGGAGAGAGACATAAATCAACTACTACATTAGCTAAAGGTATTCGGGCTTCCGGAAAGCCCAATTTTTCAGATGCTTGAATAGCGGTAACAGTCCTAGAAGCTGCAGAAGGATTAGCTAATCCGATATCTTCATAAGCGATAACCATTAACCGCCTTGAGATAATAGGTAAATCGCCAGCTTCAATCAGTCTAGCAAGATAATGTAAAGCGGCATTAACATCGCTTCCACGAATGGATTTTTGTAAAGCGGAAATAACATCATAATGAGCATCACCATCTTTATCATGTGTTAAAGCTTTTCTTTGAACACACTCTTCAGCAATCTCTAAAGTAATATTGATCGTTCCTTGTTCATCTGGAGCTGTTGATTTAATCGCCAGTTCTAAACCATTCAAAGAACTCCTCAAATCTCCGCTTGTGGCTCTAGAAAAGTGGAGTAATGCTTGATCTGTAATAGCTATTTTTTCTTTACCAAAGCCTTTTTCTGGGTCTTTTACTGCATTCCACATAGCTTGTTGTATATCTTCATTAGAAAGTGTCTTAAGTTCAAATATTTGTGTTCTGCTTCGGATGGCAGGATTTATCGTAATGTATGGATTTTCAGTTGTTGCACCAATTAAGATAATACGTCCATTTTCCAAATGGGGTAGCAAAAAATCTTGCTTAGGTTTATCTAGACGATGGATCTCATCTAAAAGTAAAATCACAGTACCGCTCATTTTTGCTTCTTCCACGACAATTTGGAGATCTTTTTTTGTGTCACTAGCAGCATTCAAAATGCGAAATGCGTATTTTGTTGTCCCAGCAATCGCACTAGCGATACTGGTTTTTCCGATCCCAGGAGGGCCGTATAAAATCATCGAAGAAAGCATTTTAGCTTCTACCATACGTCGAATGATTTTTCCTTTTCCTACTAAGTGTTGCTGTCCAACAATATTATCAATATGAGTAGGCCTCATCCGATAAGCTAAAGGTTGATTCATAAAGCGTATCCTCCTATCAACATTATTATCCTTAGTATACCATTCTACCAAAATGGATTCTACAATAAAGAACGTTTGTTTGATTTTTAAAAATTAGCTTACTTTTATAAAGCAAATTGAATTTTTGGTTTGGCTTTTCTATGATTATTTGCGATAATGTGTAAGAAGTCATTTTTTTGATTAGGTTCGATTAATCAGAGGATTATGAAAGTGAGAAAGAAAGGAACTTTGTAATGGATGAAAAACACGAGTCCAATTTTTTAAACAGGTTATTAAAAACGGAAAATAAACAGCAACGCAGTTTATTTTCAAAAACAGCAAATGTCGTTTTTAACTCTGTTTTAGGAAGGGCAATAAAAGAAAAAGAATCATTGCGATCGAATCAGCTTAAACCATCTAAACGAACGACAAAAACAGCCCTTTTAAATGAGAAAGAGCTTCTCCAGCAGGCAAAGAATGAAGCAGAGGAAATTTTGGCCGAGACTTTTCATCAATCTGAAAAGATGTATCAAGAAGTTCAACAAGACATAGCGGCCGCTAAAGAAGAAATTAAATTAAAAAAAGAGCAATCCATTGAACAGTATGATAAAGAAAAAGTGGAAGCAAATAAAATTACTCGAAAAGCTGAACTGTATGCCCAAGAGATGCTTGCTTCAGCTCAGTTTAAATCTGAACAAGTAGAAGAGGAAATCTCATTGAAAAAGGCAGCTTATCATCAGGAAATAGATAGAGAATTAGAAAGGTTAGTCAAAGAAAAAGAATGGTTTGAACAGTATCAAGAACAAGTACAAGAATCTATGGATAGAAAAGAAAAAGTTCTTTTTTATGAAACTCGAAAAAAAATAGAACAAGAACACTTAGAAAAAGCTGCATTGCAAAATAAAGTGGATTATTTAAAAGCATTGAATGCGAAAAGAAAAATAAATTCTTATCGTATTGGACTAGTGATTTTTAGCTGTACAGTCGTAATGAGTGTGCTATTAGCTGGACTTAGGTATTCAACACCATTGTTTACGTTTATTATTACTTGTTTAGCTTTTGTTATTGCTTGTTTAGCATTTGTAGTGGTTTATATTAATTTAGTAGATGGTAAAAATGAAAAGAAAATAAAGGGAATTGGTTTTCAAAATGCTTCATTAATTGAAAAAAATAAAGCATTAACCGATACAATAGAAGATCTCGAAAAAGATATCAAGCAATTGAGTGATGAAAAAATCCAGCTTGAGAGGACCAAACGACAATCGCAGGATAATATGGAATTTTTAAAAATTATGCAAGCTGATTTGAAAGAATCTGAAATTAACAGAAGGATCTTAGAGTCAGAGAATGCGGCATTGAGAAAGCATTTAATTAGTGAGGAAGCAATCGAATAAAAAATCTGATCATCTTAAGACCTTATTTATATCAGGAGGAGAACCGAAGTATGACTAAATTGTCACCATTTGAGCAAGTCAAAGAATTTCATGAAGTATTCGATAAGCCAGTAAAAAAAGAGCCGCAAGCTTTAACTCCTGAAGAAGCTGTTACACGGGCAAATTTTACAACAGAAGAACTATTAGAATTCCTTTATGCAACTGTAGAAGGGGACATCAACCAATTTGAATCTTTGGTTTCAGAATGGAAGCAAGCAGCTGAAGAATCTATTGTCAAAATAAAAGAGCAATCCAAAGAGGTCCCGAATCGTTTAATTGGACAAGTAGATGCGCTAACGGATGCAAATTATTTTAACTATGGTTCTTTTGTATTAATGGGTATTAATCCAGATCCGATTTTCTCAATCGTCCATCAAGCAAATATGGGAAAACTGTTTGCTGATGGCAAACCACGTTACAGAAAAACGGATGGAAAAGTTATGAAACCTGATAACTGGGAAAAGGAGTTCGCTCCTGAACCAAAAATTCGAACAGAAATTGAGCGACAAATAACTAAAGTAGATGAGGGAATAGTAAAATGAAAACAGTGAAACAAATGATTCAAGAAACAGATATAGGCGAAGCTTTTTATCAAGCAACCTTCGGGATTGAAAAAGAAGGTTTAAGGGTAACTTCAACAGGTGAGCTTGCTTTAACAGCTCACCCACTGGAATTTGGCAATAGGAGTTTTCATCCCTATATTCAAACAGACTATAGTGAATCACAATTGGAATTGATCACGCCGCCTTTAAGAACCATAAAAGAAAGTTACGATTGGTTGGCAGCACTACATGATGTTGTCCTTCAAACCATCCCTTCTGATGAAGCTATTTGGCCGATAAGTATGCCGATGGTTCTTCCGGATGAATCCGTTATTCCGATTGCAAAGTTAGACAATAAAGATGATGTAACGTATAGAGAGATACTGACAGAAAAATATGGCAAGAAAAAACAAATGATTAGTGGTATGCATTACAATTTTGAATTAGACGACCAACTGATCGCACGTTTATTTGACTGTCAAACGGACTACTCAAATAAGGAATCTTTCAAGTCGATGCTCTATTTAAAATTGACAAAAAATTTCCTTCGCTATCGTTGGTTGTTAACTTATTTACTAGGAGCCTCTCCTATAGTAGATGAGTCATTTTTTGCGGATCAAGAAATTCCACAAGATTATGTTCGAAGTATTCGAAGCAGTCAGTACGGGTACGTCAATCCGTCAGAAGTTGCTGTATCTTTTCATTCAATTGAAGATTATGTGCATAGTTTACAAGATATGGTTGCAAAAGGATTTTTATCAGAAGAAAAAGAATTTTACTCAGCCGTTCGTTTTAGAGGTACAAATAAAGCGGAAGAATTGTTGACAAAAGGTATTTCTTATCTTGAACTGCGAAGCTTTGATTTAAACCCATTTGACCCATTTGGTATGTCAAAACAGACAATGGAATTTGTTCATCTTTTTTGTTTATACATGATCTGGATGGATGAAACAGTTACTATGGAAGAAATTGCAGTTGGGGAAGAAATGAGTCGATTAACAGCAATGGAACACCCAGAAAAAATTTCAAGCTTTCAAAAGGAAGGTTTGCATTTATTTAAGCAAATGGAAGAAATGCTTCTCTCTACAAATGGAACTAAATCCGCTCTAAACTGTATTCAAGAAACTAAGAAGCTTCTTATTGACCCAACATTAACCGTTGCTGCACGTATGGTGCGTGGCATAGAAGAAAAAGGGTCTTATATTGATTTTAGTCTAGAGCTAGCTAAACGATACAAAAATGAAGCGACTATGAGACCGTATAATTTAAGAGGTTTCGAACAACTAGAAATGTCTACCCAACTATTGCTATTTGATGCGCTACAAAAAGGCATTCAAGTAGAGATTTTAGATGCACAAGATCAATTTTTAAAGTTAACTTATGATCAACATAGTGAATTTGTTAAAAATGGAAATATGACATCAAAAGATTCTTATATTGCCCCATTGATTATGGAAAATAAGACCGTTACGAAAAAAATTCTTGATTCAGCAGGATTTCGTGTTCCAGCGGGTGAAGAGTACACTACTTTAGCAGAAGGAAAAACAGCGTTTTGGCGTTATGAACAAAAACAAATCGTTGTAAAACCTAAATCAACTAACTATGGGTTAGGTATCTCTGTCTTTAAACATGCACCTACAAAAATGGATTATGAAAGAGCACTTGAGATAGCATTTAAGGAAGATACTGCTGTACTAGTTGAAGAATACATTCCTGGAACTGAATACCGCTTTTTTGTTCTAGATGGAAAGGTACCAGCCATTTTGTTACGGACTCCTGCAAATGTTGTCGGAGATGGTCAAAAATCAATTAAAGAATTGGTTGCCGAAAAAAATGAAGATCCTTTACGCGGGGAAGAAAAGCATCGTTCGCCTCTTGAAAGAATCGAGTTAGGTGAACTTGAACAATTAATGTTAAAAGCTCAAGGTTATACTATTGAAAGTATCCCCGAATTGAACACTGTTGTTTATTTGAGAGAAAATTCAAATATCAGTACTGGAGGAGACTCTATCGATGTTACAGATGAAATTGATGACAGCTATAAACAAGCTGCTATTGATATGTCTGAGATTATTGGTGCGAAAGTTAGTGGGATTGATTTGATTATTCCGGATACAACTTTACGTAGTACTAAAGACCATTTAGGCTATACAGTATTAGAAGCTAACTTTAATCCTGCTATGCATATGCATGCTTTTGTTTACAAAGGCAAAGGTCGCCGATTAACTATGGGTATCCTAAAGATGTTATTTCCAGAATTATGGGAAAAGGAAACAGATAACGAATAAATAAGCTTACTCAAAATAAGTGGTTGTTGTAGATAGAGAAAAGTGATAAACTTTAAGAATTGTAAGTTTGGATAAAATAGGGAGGACTTTCTTAGATGGAAAAAATGTATTTTGATCATGCCGCAACTAGTCCTGTACACCCAGAAGTTATTGAAGTTGTTTATGAAGCAATGAAAAATCATTATGGCAATGCATCAAGTATCCATAATTTCGGAAGAGACAGTCGTCGTATTGTAGACAATGCTCGAATAGTTTTTGCTGAAAGTATTGGTGCCAAACCGAGTGAAATCATTATTACTAGTGGTGGGACAGAATCTGACAATACCGCAATTATTGAAACGGCATTAAAGAGACAACAAGATGGAAAACACATTATTACATCAGTTGTGGAGCACCATGCTGTTTTGAAACCGATGGAGTATTTAGAGAAACTAGGATTTGAAGTGACTTATCTACCAGTAAATGAAAAAGGTCAAGTTGATCCTATAATGGTTGAAGAAGCTTTGAGACCAGATACCATTCTGGTATCAATCATGTATGCAAATAACGAAGTTGGTACCGTAATGGATATAGCAGAAATTGGTACCCTAATTGAAGCAAGTGAATCTACAGCCTATTTTCATACCGATGCTGTACAAGCTTATGGAACAGAGGAAATTGATGTTAAAAGAGACCATATCGATTTATTATCTATTTCAAGTCATAAAATTAACGGTCCTAAAGGTATTGGATTTCTTTATGTGAAAGAAACCATTTTTTTACCAAGCTTTATGCTAGGCGGCGAACAAGAAAAAAAACGACGTGCTGGCACAGAGAATATTCCTGCTATTGCAGGATTGCAAAAAGCAGTTGAAATCATTCAACCTCAAAGAGAGAACCGTAAAGAAAGACATCTAGAATTGCGTAAACAACTTATTGAAGAATTGACTCAAAAAGAGATTGAATTTGAAGTCAATGGAAATACGGCTAAACAATTAGATCATATCGTAAGTGTCTGGTTCAAAAATGTATCAGCTGAACAATTGTTGATGAGTTTAGATTTAAGTGGCATAGCAGTATCATCTGGTTCAGCTTGTACTGCTGGCAATATTGATCCGAGTCATGTCTTAATAGCAATGTATGGAGAGAACAATCCGATTGTGGCTGAAACGATTCGAATCAGTTTTGGTTTAGGAACAACGTCAAAACAAATCAGTTATCTAGCTGAACAACTGGCGACCATTAGTTTAAGATTGAAAAAACAACTTTAATGGCAGAGATAGAAATACTAAAGAGCCTGGAATGTTTTCAGGCTCTTTAGTATTTCTACTGATTTTTATAGAAAAAAAGATAAAAGCTATGGTATAGTAGAAATGAAAAGGGTTACGACTAAGTGAAGAGAAAAAGTGAGGGAATAGCATGGCATTTGAAAAAGAAGCAACTTTATTAGGATCCAAAGAAACGTTTAAAGTAAATCCTAACGCAAAAAAATATACATTAAGAGACAATGGATTTGAAGAAACTAAAAAAGGGAATTTTCAATTGATGCGTACGATGGATACTAATTTATTGAATAAACAAGGAGTAAAATTGAAAATTGTGATCTCAGATGAGGTAAAACAATTAAAAATTTCAATAACTACTGGCAATGGATTGCGTCCAGTAAACATCTACAATGGCGATGCGTATAAAGAAATTCGTGAAAAAGTAGCGTTCACTTTATCAGACCTTGTTGAACGCGGAGTGTTAGAAAAAGTATAAAATTTTAATTACAAGATTTATAGGGAGATATTCACTATGGTGAGCATCTCCCTATTTTTAGATTAAGCAACTTGATTTCTGACTAAAAGTTAGTATAATGATAGAGACTGAAAAAATGCGACCTTCAAATCGTAAAAAGATTTTTCAGAATCTATTTGAAATGATGGTGATGTAATGAAAGACAATAGCAAGACTCGCGTCGTAGTTGGCATGAGTGGAGGCGTTGACTCATCCGTTACAGCTTTAGTTCTAAAACAACAAGGCTATGATGTGGTGGGTATTTTTATGAAAAACTGGGATGATACAGATGAGTTTGGTGTCTGCACAGCGACAGAGGATTACAATGATGTTGCGTTAGTAGCAAACCAAATTGGAATTCCATATTATTCGATTAATTTTGAAAAACAATATTGGGATAAAGTATTTACCTACTTTTTAGAAGAATATAAAAAAGGACGCACACCTAACCCAGATGTTATGTGTAATAAAGAAATCAAATTCAAAGCCTTTTTAGACTACGCTATTGAACTAGGAGCAGATTATGTAGCTACTGGACATTATGCTCAAGTGGAACGTGATGAAAATGGCGTTACACATATGCTAAGAGGACTAGATAATAATAAAGACCAAACTTACTTTTTGAATCAATTATCTCAAGAACAACTTGCTAAAACGTTATTCCCATTGGGTGGAATGCAAAAATCTGAAGTACGTAAAATTGCTGAAGAAGCTGGGTTAGCAACAGCTAAGAAGAAAGATTCTACAGGGGTTTGTTTCATTGGAGAACGCGACTTCAAAAAATTCTTAATGACTTATTTACCAGCTCAACCTGGAAATATGATGACAGTAGACGGCGAAGTAAAAGGGCAACATGATGGATTAATGTATTATACGATTGGACAACGCCAAGGATTAGGAATTGGTGGCGGCGGAAAATCAAGTGATCCATGGTTCGTTGTCGGAAAAGATTTAGAAACAAATACACTATATGTAGGACAAGGGTTTAATCATGAATGGTTGTTGGCTACACATTTAGAAGCTTCTGACCTTCATTTTACAACAAATGAAGAAAAATCCCGTACATTTAAATGTACTGCGAAGTTCCGTTACCGCCAAGCAGATACAGGTGTGACGGTTCAATTGAATGAAGATGGAACTACAGCTACAGTTGAATTTGACGAACCTGTACGTGCCATCACACCAGGTCAAGCAGTTGTTTTTTATGATGGTCTGGAATGTTTAGGCGGCGGTACGATTGACGCAGCTTATAATGAAAAAAAAGAATTACAATACGTTTAAAAACTTCATACAGTAAAAAAAGCTAGGGGGGAACTCCTAGCTTTTTTTTATCCTTTTCTACCTAAAATTCTAATTTACATGGCGTGTATGCTCCAAAATAAAATTTCTTATAAAAGTTAACCTGAAATAACTAGAAAATAGAGACATCAGTAGAATCCAATAGAATTTTGTTGTAAAATAAGTAAAGTTGCAAAAAGGAGGAAATAAGTATGAATCGAAACCATGAAGCATTTCAGCTATGGGAAAAAGGCGAATTTAACAAAGCCATTCAATTACTTATGGAAGAAATTAACGATCATCCTGCAAATAGCGATAGTTATTATAATTTAGCGACCATGTTTATTTTAGGTAAAAAATATGAAGATGCAAAAGTTATTTTAGAAACAGCAATTGAAAAGTACCCTGAAGATCCTATTTTTGTTTATGCATTTGGGAATCTCTATTATGAAATTGAAAATTATCAAACATCGCTAGAGTATTTTAATCAAGTGATTCAATTTAGTGAAACACCTTTGAAAAAAGATGCCATGGTTATGATCGGACAAAACTTCTTAGCATTAGATCAAGCTAAAAAAGCATTGGTTTACTTTTTAAGTGCTTATGAAGAAGACAAACTGGATATGACAGTTATTTTATTCATAGGGAATACGTTAATGCAATTAGGATCATTTAAAGAAGCCAAACAGTATTTTGACATAAGTATCGATCAAGCTCCTCAAAATGATGAAGCTTGGTTCAAACGTGGAGTAGTAGGAATGGCATTAAAGGAAGAGCAGGATTCTGTTGATGAGTACTTCAATAAAGCAAAAGAGTTAGATCCTATAAAATATAAGGAACGTATCGAGCAGTTAAAAGCCATAGAAGTTATGATGAAAAATCAAAAAGGCTAATTCTGTTAATTAGCTAAGATAGAAAGGGTGGAGGCAGTAAAGTGGTTATGCAAGACAATTTAGATTTATTTGCAGGAGAGCCTCCCTATTTTGTAGGACAAGTGGCTGCAGTTTTCTATCAAAATCCGACAAATTTTTACAAAGTATTATTAATACGCGTTGTTGATACTAACAGTTCGTTCAAAGAAAAAGAAATCGTCGTCACGGGAAATTTTGGACAAATCCAAGAAGATGAAACGTATCGTTTTTTTGGCCAATTAACTGAGCATCCTAAATTTGGGATGCAATTTAATGCAGAGCGTTATCGGCAAGAAAAACCAACTTCGGCCGAAGGGGTCGTCGCTTATCTCTCTAGTGATAAGTTTCCAGGAATAGGGAAAAAAACTGCAGAAACGATTGTGGATCTTTTAGGTGAAGATGCGATTGATCAAATTAACGCAGATGAAACTGTTTTAGCTAAAGTTCCCGGGTTAAATGAAAAAAAGAAAGAAGTCATCGTTAACACGATACGTTCCAGTAACGGAATGGAAAAAATTATTATTGGATTAAATGACTTTGGGTTCGGAAGTCGATTAGCATACACGATCTATCAAACCTATCAAGCAGAAACATTAGAGATCATTCAAGAGAATCCTTATCAATTAATAGAAGATATTGAAAATATCGGGTTCAAAAAAGCAGATGCCATTGCTGAAAATTTAGGTTTTGCTGCAGATTCTCCCAGACGTATTCAAGCGGCTATCTCATTTTCATTAAATGAGTTGTGTATCAGTGAAGGCAATACGTATACGTTAGCAGAACCATTATTGAATGAAACCATAAGAGTACTTGAAGAAAGTCGTTCATTCATTATTGAACCAGATATAGTAGCAAAAGAATTATTAAACCTGATCGAAGAAAACAAATTAATTGAAGATCAGCACAAGTTGTACATTAACTCGCTATATGCTGCTGAGTGGGGAATTGCAAACTCTGTAAAACGGTTAATGGAAAACAGTAAAAAAATTCAGTATCCAGCGCATAATGTCAAAAAAGAAATTCGTAAAATGGAGAAAAGATTGGGTATCCAGTATGGGAATTCACAAATCGAAGCAATTGAAGAAGCAGTTGTCTCACCATTGTTTATTCTGACTGGGGGTCCAGGTACCGGGAAAACAACGGTATTAAATGGAATCGTAACCTTGTTTGCTGAATTGAATGGCTTGTCTTTAGAGATAGATGATTACCACGATAAGATCTTTCCGATTCTTTTGGCCGCACCTACAGGACGTGCAGCTAAACGAATGAATGAATCTACGGGATTGCCAAGCAGTACGATTCATCGTCTTTTAGGGTTAAATGGTCAAGAAAAACCAAGTGCAGAGCTTTCCGATAGAGAACTAGAAGGTGGATTATTGATCGTTGATGAAATGTCTATGGTGGATACATGGCTAGCAAATCAATTGTTAAGAGCAGTCCCACAAAATATGCAAGTCATCTTTGTAGGAGATAAAGACCAATTGCCTTCTGTGGGCCCTGGTCAAGTTTTGCACGATCTCATTCGCGCAAAACAGATTCCTAGTAGAGAGTTAACTGAAATTTACCGACAAGACGATGGGTCTTCCATTATTTCATTAGCACATGCTATTAAAGAAGGGCAACTCCCTGCAGATTTCACGAAAAATAAAAAAGACCGATCTTTCTTTCAATGCACTACCTATCAGATTGAACCGGTCATTCGTCAAGTAGTAGAAAAGGCTAAAGAAAAAGGATTCACTGCCCAAGATATTCAAGTTTTGGCACCCATGTACAGAGGTCCAGCTGGGATAGATGCATTGAATAAAATGATGCAAGAAATCTTTAATCCAAATCCTTCTGGCAGACGAAAAGAAGTTAAATTTAACGATAAGAATTACCGTATCGGGGATAAGGTATTGCAGTTAGTCAACTATCCGGAAATGAACGTGTTCAATGGAGATATGGGAGAGATTGTCGGAATCAACTTAGCTAAAGAAACCGAAGATAAAGTGGATGAAATTGTCATTCAATTTGATGCTAATGAAGTTGTCTACAAACGAAATGAATGGATGAAAATTACGCTGGCCTATTGTTGTTCGATTCATAAGTCTCAAGGCTCAGAATTTAAAATGGTTATCTTACCAATGGTGCAAAATTATCATCGTATGTTGAGACGCGATCTATTGTATACAGGAATTACAAGAAGTAGTGAATTGCTTATTTTGTGTGGTGAACCCAGTGCCTTTGAGGAATGTGTAGCAAAATCTTCTGCAACCAGACTTACGACATTGACGGAACGTCTATTAGGAGAAGACCAACATGTTGAACTTGTTGTGAAAATGCCTGCTAATAAAGATAAGCTAAAAGAAACAGAACTTTCCGATTCTATTTCTACTCTATCATCAGAAACAGAAAATAAAGCTGAAACGATAAATAAAGAAGAACCGAAGAATTATCGTCTGACAATCGAAATGATTCAATCCAATGCGATTGATCCGATGATTGGCATGGATGGCATAGTACCAAGTGTATAAAAAAAAGTTTCAGAAGATTTTTCTTCTGGAACTTTTTTTATGCACAAGGAAGACGTTAGGTTCAAATCCAAAAATAACGTGAGCTGGTTTTGAGTTGAAAATCAATTGGTTGATCCACCAATATTTCCCCATCGGCATTTGAATCTATTTTTGAAGTTGTTTTGAGAGAAATAGAAGGTGCTTGATAGTAATACACATTTTTATGATTTAAATGTTTTCCTCCAAAGATCATTAACACAAAAAGATACAATAAGTTAGCAAATGAGTGTTTAGGTAAAATAATCAAATCTAATTTTCCATCTATTTGAGAAGCTTTTGGTGAAACAGGGATGCCGCCGCCAAAATAAGGGTGACTATTGATAATAACTAAAAAAGAATCGTCAAACTGAGTTGTGTCGCCATTTGTTGTAATGGTCAAAGGAAAAGCACTTTGCTTAAAAAAGACTTGAATTAGACTGGCAAAATAAACAAAAGAACTCAACCCTAACTTGTTTAAAAAGACTTTAGATGGAGAATGGTTTGCTCTTTTTACGACGGCCGCGTCAAAACCGATACCCACATTATTTACAGCAAATCCCGTACTTTGTTGATTGTGGTCGTAATATTCAATGATATCTAATTTTGTTGCTTGTTGAGCAGTAAGGATTTGTTTTAGAGCTTTTTTTGGATCTTTTGAAATACCTGTTCCTCGTGCAAAGTCATTACCAGAGCCTGCGGGGATATACCCTACTGGGATGTGGGCATATTGTTCACCTAAACCTGTAAGAACTTCGTGTAAGGTGCCATCACCACCAATAACGATAATTGATTGAGACAGATTGTGTTCTTCTTCTATTTCATGAGCTAATACTTTAGTTAATTCCACAGTATGTCCGTGATAAGCAGACTTATGTACAGTAAAACTTATCTGCTGAGCCATCAGCAAGTTACCTATTTGGTGACTGACTTTTTTTCCTTTACCAGAACCTGAAAGCTCGTTAATAATAAGATGATAATGTTTAATTGTTGACATGAGTACTCCTTTTGACTTGCTTTTATAATTGCGCCACTTTACATTATAAAACAAATAAAAATTAAATTCGAAGTAAATTTATGAGAAAATCAAAAAAAAACAGTTACAAACTAATTGAAAGTGTTAGAATAAACAAGGATTTTGTTTCACGTTTAGGAAGGATGGACAAATATGAAGAAAAAACTATTATCAAACAAATATACACTAGGAGTAATTGACATTCTTTACATTGTGGTGGGTTCGTTTATTGCAGCCTTATCATTTAATACATTCTTACTGCCAAATTTAATTATTTCGGGCGGTATCAGTGGGGTCAGTACAATTACGAAAAGCGTATTTAGCTGGGATCCTTCAATCGTACAGTTAGCTTTCAATATACCCTTATTGTTGATTTGTTTTATATTTTTAGGAAAAGAAGCAGGATATAAAACTATTTTAGGAAGTTTAATATTACCTGCATTCATTGGAATGCTAGACTTTATCAAACCATGGACGGATACACCTTTATTAGCAGCTTTATTTGGAGGTATTTTAACTGGTATTGGTTTAGGTATTGTATTTAGAGCAAAAGCATCAACCGGTGGGACAAGTATTATCGCACAAGTGATTCATGAGTACATAAAATTGCCTTTAGGTATGAGTGTTGCGTTAATTGATGGATTAGTGATTGTATGTGCCCTACTTGTTTTTGATGGTGAAGTTGTCATGTATTCCATTATCTCGCTATTTGTTATTAGTCGTACTATCGACGTTGTACAAGTTGGGTTTAATCATTCTAAGACTGTCATGATCATTTCTGAATACCCATCAGAAGTAAAACAAGCAATCTTTAATACGGTTAATCGTGGAGTGACGAACTGGGGTATTAAAGGCGGATATGGCAATTCAGATAAACAAATGCTAATGTGTGTTGTGGCTGAACAAGAATTTACGTTCTTAAAAGACGCTGTTTTAGATGTAGACGAAAATGCCTTTGTAGTGGTAATGAGTGCGAGTGAAGTTTGGGGACGTGGGTTTACTCTAGCTAAGGAAAAGCCTATTATCTAAAGGGATTTAGTGAAAAAGATACTTTTATTTATTGACAAGTTGCGCATCTTCTCCTATACTTTAAAGCGTACTAAGGATAAATTTATTTAATCACTTGTTTAAAGAAAAGTTTTCCATGGCTGAAAGGAAACTAACAATATTAAATCAATGCTCCCTTATTAAAATAGTAGAAATACTATCGTTTCTCGCGTTATCGAGACTTAAGAGGTAATGAACAGTCAAATGACTTCATTGCAAACAAGGTGGTACCGCGATTCATTCGTCCTTGTCTGGCAATGTTGTTGTTGGACTTTTTTTGTGCTCTTTTATAAATACACGAGTTAAATTTGAAAGGAAGAAAACGATGAAAAAATTATCAAGCAATGAAGTTCGTCAATTATTTTTAGACTTTTTTGAATCAAAAGGACACAAAGTGGAACCTAGTGCATCACTCGTTCCTTTTGAAGACCCAACGTTATTGTGGATCAATTCCGGTGTAGCAACATTAAAGAAATATTTTGATGGTTCAGTGATACCTGAAAATCCAAGAATTACAAATGCACAAAAAAGTATTCGTACAAATGATATCGAAAATGTTGGGAAAACAGCTCGTCACCATACATTATTTGAAATGCTCGGAAATTTTTCAATAGGGGAATACTTTAAAGAAGAAGCTATTGAATGGGCATGGGAGTTTTTAACAGAAGATAAATGGTTGGGATTAGATCCTGAAAAACTGTATGTAACGGTGTACCCTGAAGATACAGAAGCTAAAAAGATTTGGAAAGAAAAAATTGGATTAACGGATGATCATATAGTAGATGTGGCTGATAATTTTTGGGATATTGGAGCTGGTCCAAGCGGTCCAGACTCTGAAATCTTTTATGATCGAGGAGAAGCCTTCAATGATTTAGCTGAAAATGATCCTGAGAACTACCCAGGAGGCGAAAATGAACGTTGGTTGGAAATTTGGAATTTAGTATTCTCAGAATTCAATCATAAACCAGATGGCACCTATGAGCCGCTACCAAATAAAAACATTGATACAGGTATGGGGTTAGAGCGGGTCGTTTCCATTTTACAAGATGCGCCAACAAATTTTGAAACAGATCTATTTATGCCAATTATTAAAAAAGTAGAAACCTTGAGCAAAACTAAAAAGTACGGTAAAAATCCAACGGACGATATTTCATTTAAAGTAATTGCAGATCACGTCCGTGCAGTAAGCTTTGCTATCGGAGATGGTGCGTTACCCTCTAATGAAGGACGCGGATATGTATTACGTCGCTTATTACGCCGAGCAGTTATGCATGGAAAAAAATTAGGTATTGATGAAGCATTTATGTATAAATTAGTTCCTATTGTTGGAAGCATCATGGATAGTTTTTACCCTGAAATATTAGAACAAGAAGATTTCATCGTTAAAGTGATCAAAAATGAAGAAGAGCGATTCCACGAAACCATTAATGATGGCTTAACGATTTTAAATGAACGAATCACTGAATTAAAAGCAAAAGGTGAAACAAGCATCGCAGGATCTGATATTTTCAAATTGTATGATACGTATGGATTTCCGGTTGAATTGACCGAAGAATATGCACAAGATGAAGGTTTTAACGTAGATCATGAAGGATTCGAAAAAGAAATGACTGCTCAAAGAGATCGTGCACGTGCTGCTCGAAGTGGTGAGAAATCGATGGGCGTCCAAACAAAATTATTCTCTGATCTAAAAGAAGACAGTATCTTTGTAGGGTACGATAAAACAACTGAAACGGGTACTTTAGAAGTGATTGCAACTGATGAAGAGCTTGTGACTTCAGCACAACCTGGAGAACGTGTCCGCTTAATTTTTGATCAAACACCATTTTATGCTGAAATGGGTGGACAAGTTGCCGATAAGGGTGTTGTCAAAGATATGACTGGTAAACTTATAGCTAAAGTGGTAGAGGTTAAAAAAGCTCCAGCAGGACAACCACTGCATATAGTTGAAGTGCTTGAAGTTCTGACTGTGGGAGAAACCTATGCATTAGAAGTTGATAAATCCTTAAGAAATAAAATCACTCGAAACCACACGGCTACTCATTTATTGCATCAAGCCTTAAAAGATATTTTGGGTGAACACGCTAACCAAGCTGGTTCATTAGTTACACCAAATCATTTGCGTTTTGACTTTACTCATTTTGGTCAAGTTACACGAGATGAATTAGATCAAATGGAGCAAATTGTAAATGAAAAAATATGGGAATCCATCTCTGTAGTTACAGTGGAAACGGATATCGCTAGTGCTAAAGAAATGGGAGCAATGGCATTATTTGGCGAAAAATACGGCGATTTGGTCCGTGTCGTTAATGTTGGAAACTATTCTATTGAGCTATGTGGTGGTGTTCACGTCAGCAATACGAGCGAAATTGGTATCTTCAAAATCGTTTCTGAATCAGGAATAGGTGCTGGTGTTCGCAGAATTGAAGCTGTAACAAGCGAAGCAGCTTATACATTATTGCAAACAGAGCAAAAACGTCTAATTGAAGTTGCTGCTTTAGTAAAAGCTCAACAAACACAAGATGTGAAAACTAAAGTACAACAATTACAAACAGAATTAAAAGAAGCACAAAAAGAAAATGAATCGTTACAAGCAAAATTAGCTAATGATCAAGCAGGCGATATTTTTAAAAATATCCAAGAAGTGAATGGCGTAACGATCGTAGCTGCAGAAGTTGATGTAAAAGATATGAATCAACTCCGTCAATTGGCTGATCAATGGAAACAAAATGCTGTATCTAATGTTTTAGCACTCGGTTTTTCAAATGATGGAAAAGTTAATTTGTTAACAGCTGTTGATGCAGAAACAATTAAAAAAGGTTTTAAAGCAGGCGATTTAATCAAAACAATCGCTCCACTTGTTGGCGGCGGCGGTGGTGGACGTCCGGATATGGCTCAAGCTGGTGGAAAGAATCCAGCAGGTTTATCAGATGCTTTAGCTAAGGTAGTAGAATGGGTTAAAGATAAAGACTAAATTTATTTAAGTTACGCATGCTAAGGTATGAAGAAACTGGTATCCAGAATGATTTTTAGAATAAATAATTAACTATTAAGAGGAGTTGAGACTTTAGTTTCAACTCCTTTTTGGTTATAAAATAAATAAACAAATTTTATGATAATCATTTTCTGATAACCATTGTAGTTTGAAGTGCTTTCTTGTAAAATAAGAGTAGACGTTACAGAAATTGAGGTGTAGACCATGAGTTCAACAGATGAAACAGTACGTTTTAACGTTGGTGACAACAGCGAAAAAAGTGTCAAAGAAACTTTAAAATTAGTACATGATGCATTAGAAGAAAAGGGATACAATCCGATTAACCAAATAGTTGGCTATTTACTTTCAGGAGATCCAGCTTATATTCCACGTCACAATGATGCTCGAAATCTAATTAGACGCCATGAACGTGATGAAATCGTTGAAGAGATTGTTAAAACCTATTTGAAAGAGAGTGGACCTAAAGCTTAATGAGAACAATGGGATTAGATGTCGGTTCCAAAACTGTTGGTGTAGCCGTTAGTGATCCATTCGGCTGGACTGCACAAGGAATTGAGATCATTAAAATTAATGAGGCACAAGAAGAATATGGCATAGAGCGTGTTGGCGAATTGATTAAGATTCATGAAGTCACAAAAGTAGTGATCGGTTTGCCAAAGAATATGAATAATTCTATCGGTCCTCGAGCAGAAGCTTCTCTTCGATATGCTGAATTAATTAAAGAAACCTTTAATTTACCAGTAATTTTACAGGATGAACGTTTAACGACTGTTCAGGCTGAAAGAATGTTGATTGAAGAAGGAAATACTTCTAGAGCAAAAAGAAAAAAAGTTATTGATAAGCTAGCGGCAGTAATGATTTTGCAGAATTATTTGAATCAAAATCAAAACTAGTAATTCAGTCAATAGTGCGCTAAAATAGAAAAGAAACTTATCTCATAATTAAAGGAGTGTTGACCAATGTCACATGACCACGATCACGACCATGAACATGACCACGATCATGAACATATTACCTTAGTAGATGAACAAGGTAACGAACAATTATACGAAATTTTATTTACATTTGACTCAGATGATTATGGCAAATCTTACGTTTTTGTATATCCTGCTGGAGCAAGTGAAGGAGAAGAAGTTGAACTTGAAGTTTACTCATTCATTGAAACAGAAACTGGAGAACAAGGCGAATTAAAACCAATTGAAACTGAAGAAGAATGGGATATGATTGAAGAAGTCTTAAACACATTCTTAGCAGACGAAGAAGAATAATTCGTTAATTTTATTAATGCAACTATGAGTAAAATGTGTGAAAAAGCTGGCAAATTTGATTTGTTAGCTTTTTTTTGTTCTCATAAAGTAAGATATCATGTATAATGATACAAGTTAGTGTCATAGCCAAAGTGAAAAATCAATGGAAACCTTATTATAGTTTAGGAGGGTCACTTTTTGTCAAAACGAAATAAGAACAACCAAACAAAAAATACTAAAGAAGTAAAAACCGATTTAACTGGTAATGTAAGTGAAAGACAAAAAGAAAAATCATTGGTTAAGAAAATTGTACTTAGCATTTTAGCAGCATTTATTATTTTGTTGATTCTTTTTGGTTTAATAGGTTATCAGTATGTAACGACATCGTTAGAACCATTAGATACAGAAAATAAAACTGAAGTAGTGGTAGAAATCCCTACAGGTTCGAGTTCAAAAGATATCGCACAAATTTTACAAGATAATGGCATTATAAAAAGTGCAATGGTGTTTAGTTACTATGTCCGCATGAATAATGAAACGGACTTTCAAGCTGGAAACTATGCCTTTTCTCCGTCAATGTCTCTTGATTCGATTATCGATCAACTTCAAGAAGGCGGAACAGCCGAAAGTTATCAAGGAATAAAAATATTAGTTAAAGAAGGTACTTCGATTGATCAAATCGGAGATACTATTGCTGAAAATTCAGAGTATACTAAAGAAAATTTTTTAACGGCTATTCAAAATGAGTCATTTGTAACGGATATGCAAACCAAATATCCTGAGTTATTAACTTCAGCTCTTGAAGCAGAGGATACACGGTATCGATTAGAAGGATATCTTTTTCCTGCTACCTATGATTTTCCGGAAGACATGACATTAGAAGAACTGATTGAGAACATGATTAGTAGAATGGATGAAGAAATGACAGGTTTTTATCCTGAAATTAAAGAGTCCAATAGAACTGTACAAGATATTTTAACGATTGCTTCTCTAGTCGAACGTGAAGGATTTACGTTAGAAGACCGGAAAAAGATTGCTGGTGTTTTTTATAACCGCTTAGCAATCGATATGCCTCTACAAACGGATATTGCCGTTTTGTATGCATTAGATGAGCATAAGGAATATATATCAAATAAAGATGTTTCAGTAGATTCTCCCTATAATTTATATGTGCACCCTGGATTTGGTCCCGGACCTGTTAACAGTCCAAGTGCAGACGCTATAAAAGCAACTTTACAGCCAACTGAATCAGAGTATATGTACTTTTTAGCTGATATGGAAACTGGAAAAATCTACTACGCTGAGACATATGAACAGCATTTAGAATATAAAGCTGAATATGTTGATTGATTAACTTGAATGAACTGTAAAAAAAGAATTAAAAAAAGCATTGGATCACTTGATCCAATGCTTTTCATAAGGGAAGAGGAATAAGTATGACGAACAACAAGAGACCAATAGTGATTGGAGTAACCGGAGGATCTGGTAGCGGAAAAACTAGTGTCAGTCGTGCAATCTACAATCAGTTTACAGGTCATTCCATTTTAATGTTGGAACAAGATTTTTATTATAAAAATCAAGATGACTTATCCTTTGAAGAGCGTTTAAAAACAAATTATGACCACCCATTTGCGTTTGATACAGATTTACTTATTCAGCACTTAGAAGATTTGATTCACTACAAATCGATTGAAAAGCCAGTCTATGACTATGCTGCACATACTAGAAGTAAAGAGATTATCATTCAAGAACCTAAAGAGGTTATCATCCTTGAAGGAATCTTGATTTTGGAAGACCCGAGATTAAGAAAATTAATGGATATAAAAGTATACGTAGATACAGATGACGATATACGTATTATTCGCCGAATCAAACGGGATATAGAAGAACGAGGCCGTACACTTAATTCAGTAATCGAACAGTACTTGACTGTCGTGAAACCGATGCATCATCAATTTGTGGAACCTTCAAAAAAATACGCAGATATTATTATTCCAGAAGGTGGAACCAACCAAGTAGCGATAGACTTGATGACGACAAAAATTAGAAGTATATTAGTTGAAGAGTCTAAAATTTAAAAGTCAAAGTAGGTTCTTAAAAAATATGATAGTTGAATTAAAAGTTCGAAGAAATTAGAATTTTTGGTTTACAAATAGAATTCTACATGGTATCTTGTCAATATTGAAAATATAATTACGCTTTCAACTAAATAGTGAAAGCAAGAATCAGAGATGATTCTAATAAAGGAGATCGCATTAAATGATTGAAAAAGTATATCCAATGACATTAGATGGCAAACAAAAGTTAGAAGAAGAATTAGAATATCTTAAAACGGTTAAACGTAAAGATATTGTAGAAAGAATCAAGATCGCTCGTAGTTTTGGAGATTTATCTGAAAACTCTGAGTATGAATCAGCGAAAGATGAACAAGCTTTTGTTGAGGGAAGAGTAACAACTATTGAAAATATGTTGCGTTTTTCTGAGATTATTGATAACTCAAATACCGCATCAGATGAAGTTTCATTAGGTAGAAAAGTAACATTTATTGAATTACCAGATGGTGATGAAGAAGAATATACAATTGTTGGTAGCGCAGAAGCTGATCCTTTCAAAGGATTGATTTCAAATGACTCACCTATTGCAAAAGCTTTAATGGGCAAAAAAGTAGGTAGTGAAGTTACTTTTGGAACTCCAGGTGGAGATATGTTCGTTAGAATTGTAAAAATTAGTTAATCTAATGTTTTTTTTAATAAAAGCTACTCATTGAGCAGCTTTTATTTTTTTTGGAATATACGTCTTTAGTCTTAGTTAGAGTTCATGCTAAAGAACATTACATAGTGAGTTAAAAACGGTATACTAGATAAAAGAAACATAGCGAAGGAGACTTAAAGGGTATGAAAAATAATTGGAAATGGTTCTCACTAATTGAATCACTCTTATTGATAGTAGCTTTATACCAGCTGATTCATAATCTATTTATATTAGGACTCTTTGCTGCTGGCTGCTGGTTGATTTTTTTAAGCCGTAATCAACAAAAAGGAAAAAGAAGAATGCCTTTAGTTATCGGAATCTTTTTAACGGCTTTTGCATTAATGTCGTTAGCCGGTTTTTGGTATATGCTAATTGTAGCTGTTATCTTCCTTTATCTAAATTATGGGAAAGTATTTTCGAAAATGGACTCTTTTAATTTCCAGCAAGCTCCATGGAATGAAAAAGACATTGTAGTTGTTGAAACAACCGATAGTTTGCCGAAGAATGCTAAACGCCTTAAACGAAATTGGTTGGGAAATGAAAGAATCGGCAACACAATATATGAATGGGATGATATTAATTTTTCAATTTTTATGGGAGACACGATCATTGATCTAGGAAACACTATTTTACCCAAAAATGAAAGTTATATTGTTATTCGAAAAGGATTTGGAAAAACACGTATTTTGGTTCCAAATGGTATTGGTATCATGATTGAACACAGTGCTATTAAAGGAAAAATTGCATTTGAGGAACAACAGTATATTTTGGAGAATGAATCCGTTAAAATGTATAGTAAGCATTATGAAGACCAAGCCAGAACATTAAAGATCATCACAAACGTTTTAGTTGGAGATCTAGAGGTGATCGCAATATGAAGCAAAAAGTCATTCGGTCGCTTTTTTTCTCCAGTAGTATCATTATATTTATGTTGTTTTTTGTTATCATAGCTAGTTACAGCTTTGTGTATTCTCCTGAAAGTTGGTATTTAGATATTTTTACAACTCGCTTTTTTTATATTCCTTTTATTGGGTATTTACTGGCTGTCTCAGCAGCGATTGGTCTAGGTGTTACACTTGGTGTTTATTATCTGAACAAACGTCAGTGGCAGCACATAGAGGAGACTCTTCACACTCTTGTAAAGGGAGACTATTCAAAAGAGACATTTGATCAACTACTTGCTAAAAATGAAGAGGATTATTTTTTTTCTGATGAATTGAAAAGAGCACTCGTAGATATTCGTGAAAAACTAGTGACTTTATCTAATGAAGTACAAATAAACAGCAATTCAGCCAATTCTATTAATGGTCAGACGAAAGAAGAAATTCTGGTATCTGAACGGAGTCGTTTGGCACGTGAATTACACGATTCAGTCAGTCAACAATTATTTGCAGCTATGATGATGTTGTCTGCTTTAAATGAGCAAATGAATGAATCAGGCGGAGCCTTACAAAAACAAGTAAAATTGATAGAATCTATTGTAAATGAAGCTCAGGCTGAAATGCGAGCTTTATTACTTCATTTAAGACCTGTTAATTTAGAAGGAAAGTCCTTGAAAAAAGGAATCGAGCAACTATTAAATGAGCTCAGTACAAAAATTCAAATTGAACTAAAATGGGATATTGAGGATGTTTCACTACCAAATGGCATAGAAGATCATCTTTTTCGTATCGTTCAAGAGCTTCTTTCAAATACACTACGCCATTCAAAAGCAAAAGAACTAGAAGTTTACTTACATGTCATTGATCAATCTGTTTTATTGAGAGTCATTGACGATGGAATTGGATTCAATACTACTGAAAATAAAGCTGGGAATTATGGGTTGCAGAACATTAATGAACGAGTAATTGGAATGGGTGGGACATGTAAGATCATCAGCTTTAGAAATAAGGGGACCAGTGTTGAGATAAAGATACCACTTATGACTAAAATCGAAAAAGGGGCAGATACGATATGATTAAAGTATTATTAGTGGACGATCATGAAATGGTTCGATTAGGTGTTTCTTCTTATTTATCCATCCAAAGTGATATAGAGGTTATAGGAGAAGCAGAGAACGGGAAAATTGGCTTCGAAAAGGCAATGGAATTGCGTCCAGACGTTATTTTGATGGATCTAGTGATGGATATAATGGATGGCATCGAGTCAACAAAAGCTATTATGAAAGAATGGCCTGAAGCAAAAATCGTTATTGTAACTAGTTTTATTGATGACGAAAAAGTCTATCCTGCATTGGAAGCAGGAGCGTCTAGCTATATCTTAAAAACGTCGACAGCGAGTACAATTGCGAATGCGATTCGCTCTACATATAAGGGTGAAACGATTCTGGAACCGGAAGTAACCGGAAAAATGATGGAACGTCTAACTAAAAAACAGGTTCACCAATTGCATGAGGACCTAACGAATCGTGAACAAGAGATTCTTATGTTGATTGCTCAAGGCAATTCTAACCAAGAAATTGCTGATGCACTTTTCATAACCCTTAAAACCGTTAAAACACATGTTTCAAATATATTAGCTAAGTTAGAAGTAGAAGATCGGACGCAAGCAGCGATTTATGCTTTTAAACATCACCTTATTGAGTAAAACAAGGTAAACAAGTACAATGAAGTCGATAGGAATTAGGATAGAATTAGGGAAATGAAAGTTGGTAAAGAGATGAAAAAAAACTTTGCAATTATTGGTTTAGGACGTTTTGGCAGCAGTATTTGTCGTACGCTTGTAGAAAGTGGGCATGATGTACTGGCGATCGATTCAAATGAAGATAGAGTTAATGAATATATGAATATAGCCACTCATGCAGTTGTTGCAAATGCTCAAGATGAAAGTGTCTTACGTTCATTGGGAATCCGTAATTTTGATCATGTCATTATAGCTATTGGTGAGGATATTCAAGCAAGTATTTTAACCACACTTATGATCAAAGAAATGGGCAATCCTTATATCACAGCTAAAGCTCAAAATGAATACCATGGAAAAGTGTTAGAAAAAATAGGAGCCGATCATGTTGTCCATCCTGAAAGAGATATGGGTATTCGAATTGGCCATCATTTAGTTTCAAGAAATGTAGTGGATTATTTAGAATTATCAGATAAGTATTCATTGGTTGAATTAAAAGTAACCAACCCAAAGTTTTTTAATAAGACACTTTTAGAATTAAATTTTAGACAACGTTATGGATTAAATGTTATTGGAATTCGACGAGGACAAGAGATGATCATTTCTCCTGCAGCTGATGCCATTATTCAGGTGAATGATACACTTATGATTGTTGGCGGTATTAAAGAAATTGATTGGTTGGAAAATCAAATGCCATAGAGATACGTTCAAGAAAAAGCCAAAGATGTAGTTGCATCTTTAGTTGTGGTACTATTAATAAGGATAATACTTTCGTATGAGAGGAGGAATCACAGAGAATCGTTTCTGTGGAACTTACTATGAAAATTGAAATAACAGATAATGCTAAAGAATGGTTTGAAAATGAGGTAGGTCTTGAAAAGGGAAATGGCGTTCGATTTTTGGGAAAAGTATATGGAAGCACTGAAGTTCATGAAGGATTCTCGGTCGGAATGGAAGTAACTCAACCAGCTAATGCCTTAGCTGAGACCATTATTAATGGGGTCAGTTACTTTATTGATAAAAACGATGAATGGTTTTTTAGCGGATACGACTTGCAAGTTAACTATGATAAAGAACGCGAAGAACCAATCTACCATTTTATTGAAAACTAAAAAAAAAGTCTTACCCGACATTTTGTAGAATGTCAGGTGAGACTTTTTTTTGGATTAAACTGGCATAATAACCGGTAAAATCATAGGATGTCTTTCAGTACGTTCAAATAAGAATGGTTTTAAACTTTCGATAATTGTATTTTTTAAAGATTGTTCGGTAACTTTATCGTTTGCTAAACTTTTATTTAAACTTTTAGTCATAACTTGTTGTGCATCATTAATTAATTCTCCAGATTCGCGCATATAAATAAATCCGCGAGACAAGATATCAGGACCTGCTAATACTTCTTTAGATTTGTAATCGATCGTTACAACGACGACAACCAATCCTTCTTCAGATAGCAACTTACGGTCACGTAAAACGACGTTCCCGATGTCTCCGATTCCTTTACCATCTACATAGACATCTCCAGCTTCGAAGTGTCCAGCCTCTCTAGCTGAATCAGCCGTTAAAGCTATAACATCGCCATTATCTAAGATGAAAGAATTTTCTTTAGGAATTCCTACTAATTCAGCAAGACCCGCATGAATTTTTTGCATTCTGTATTCACCATGAACAGGGATAAAGTATTTAGGTTTCATTAAACGAAGCATCAATTTTTGTTCTTGTTGACCACCATGTCCAGAAGTATGAACATTATTTACTCTTCCATGAATAACATCTGCACCAGCTTCAGAGAGTAAATTAATGACACGATTTACACTTGAAGTATTCCCAGGGATAGGAGAGCTAGAAAAAATTACTGTATCACCAGGTTGAATAGAAATTTGACGATGGGTACCGTTAGCGATACGACTCAAGGCTGCCATAGGCTCACCTTGTGATCCTGTACATAAAATAATACTTTCCTTTGCAGGAAGGCGATTAATTTCTCTAGGTTCAATAAATGTTTCTTCTGGAGCAGTGATATAGCCTAATTGACGACCAGTTGTAACAGACGATTCCATACTACGACCAAAAACAGCTATTTTGCGTCCTGTTTTGATTGCTGCATTTGCAACTTGTTGCAGACGAGAAATGTTAGAAGCAAAAGTCGCAAAAATGATACGGCCTTCTACTTTTTGCATGATACTTGTAATCGATTCTCCAACGACTTGTTCAGATTTAGTGAAAGTAGGGATTTCAGCATTAGTACTATCAGATAAAAGAGCTAGTACACCTTCATCGCCTATTTTAGCCATTCTGTGCAAGTTTGCTGGTTTGCCCACTGGAGTAAAATCAAATTTGTAATCTCCAGTTAGAACGATGTTGCCGGGTGGTGTCTTAACGACAATACCAAAAGCTTCGGGAATACTGTGTGTCGTTCTGAAAAAACTAACACTTGTTTTACGGAATTTTATGACGTCATCTTCACCAATTTCATGCAATACTGTATCACGCAATAAACCGTGTTCAGTTAATTTGTTACGAATTAAAGCAGAAGCTAATGGACCGGCATAAATTGGAATATTGGCTTGTCTTAATAAGAAAGGAATGCCTCCAATATGATCCTCATGTCCATGTGTGATAACTAAAGCTTTAACTTTATGGATATTTTGAACGATGTAACTGTAATCAGGAATAACATAATCGATTCCTAATAAGTCGTCTTCAGGAAATTTAATACCGGCGTCAATAATGATGATTTCATCTTGAAATTGAACACCATACGTATTTTTACCAATTTCCCCTAAACCCCCAATGGCAAAGACAGCAGCTTCATTATTTTTTATAGAAGGTTTCATTAGTTAAACTCCACTAACTTGAAATCTGGACTATTTTGTTCGTATTCAAGATACTTTCCATCAATTTGTTGAACAAGTTCAATATTGTAGGGGGTATTTTGTTCAACCAATTCACGTGCTTCAACAACACTTCCTGCTTCTAAATAAAGTGTTTGAGTGTCTTCTCTTTTTGGATTTCTTAATTTTGTTTCTTGATAATTGACTTTAAAAATCATTTATTTCTCTCCTCTATATACGTTCTCTCTAAATAGGTAGAACGTTAGTCTTTTTTTATAAAAAAATTGGTGAAGTGTTTTGCATTACAAAAAAATCAATCTATGAAGTTTATTCAAAGATGATAAACGAAAACCACGTCAGTTTAATTCCTTAACATGAATGTAAAGCTACTAGAAAAAAATTCTGATTCTTCTCTTATTCAGTTTAGTTTTTTCCCGAACTAGTGGTTGTGGTAAGTACACAACAGCTAAATTTATTTTACCATAATTCATTAATTAAGTATAGAAAGTTAGTTGGTACGAAAAATAATAGAAATTGGCTATTCGTACTCAGAAGAAAATATGCTATATTGTAATAGATGTTTTTTGACGATACAGGCTATAAATAGACTGAAATTATATTTTTGGTTTTAAAGGTAAAAAATACAAAATCATCAGCGATAGACTAATTTTTTAAGGGAGATGAGAAAATGAATTTAATGTGGAGATATACAATGAAGTATAAAAAATTAGTCTTGTTAAATTTTTTGTGCGTTTTTGGCTTCATCTTGATTGAACTAGGATTGCCCACTTTGTTGGCACAGCTAATCAATAAAGGATTGATGTTTAATGATTTTGACGTTGTAGCCTATTATGGAAAATGGATGTTTGTCATTTCTATTATTGGATTGATTGGGTTAATCGGTCTAGCGTATACCGTTAGTAGAATCACTACTAGACTCGTTCGTGATATTCGTAATGATATTTTTGAAAAAGTACAATCTTTTTCCCACAAAGAATACAACGAATTTGGCGTCTCATCATTAGTGACACGCACAACAAATGATGCATTTCAAATTATGGTTTTCATGCAGATGGTTTTACGAGTAGGAATGATGACACCGCTAATGTTCATTTCAAGTTTTATCATGATTATTCGAACCAGTCCATCATTGTCATATGTCGTGTTGATTGCAGTCCCTTTTTTAATTGGTATCGTTTATTTCATTGGAAAGCATTCTGCGCCATTATCTAATAGACAACAAATTAATTTGGATGAAATCAACTTAAATTTACGCGAAAATTTAACAGGCTTAAGAGTGATTCGTGCTTTTGTAAAAGAAAAGTTTCAAGAAAGCAGATTTTATCAAGTTAATGACAATTATATGAATGTTTCTAAAAAATTATTTAAACTGATGGCTTTAGCCATGCCAACTTTTTCGATTATTTTTAACTGTATTTTTGTGGTTGTTATTTGGTTAGGGGCTATAGAAATAAATACTGGGGATCTTCAAGTAGGAAGTTTAGTTGCATTTATAGAATATATTTTTCATGCTCTCTTTTCATTTATGATGTTTGCTAATATTTTTACTATGTACCCAAGAGCAGCCGTTTCTGCTAGACGGATCGAAGAAATATTAAATACTTTACCGTCTATTACAGAAAATGAAAATGGCATAACGGAAACTGAAACACATGGTTACTTGACTTTTGAAGACGTGACATTCGCTTATCCTGGAAATACCGAAGAACCGGTTATCGAAAATGTGAGTTTTACAGTGAGACCTGGTGAAACTGCTGCATTTATTGGGAGTACAGGTAGTGGGAAATCGAGCTTGATTCAGTTGATTCCTCGTTTTTACGACGTTACGAAAGGCCGTATTTTAGTCGATGGAGTAGATGTTAGAGACTACAAATTAAGTGCGTTACGCCAAAAAATAGGCTACATTCCTCAAAAAGCTTTATTGTTTACCGGAACAATTACTGACAATATGCGTTATGGGAAATGGAATGCTGACAATAAAGAAGTTGAAGAAGCTTCAGATATTTCTCAATCAAAAGATTTTATTTTGAAAAAACCGAATCAGTTTGATGAGTTTTTATCTGAAGGCGGAAGCAATATGTCTGGTGGGCAAAAACAACGACTATCGATAGCACGTGCCATCATAAAAAAACCGGATATTTATATTTTTGATGATAGTTTTTCTGCACTGGACTATCAAACAGATGCAAAATTAAGAGCACGTTTAAAAATGGAAACTAAAAATGCTGCAGTCTTGATTGTTGCCCAACGAGTGGGTACCATTATGCATGCAGATAATATTATTGTATTAAATAAAGGTGTGGTAGTTGCTCAAGGAACGCATGCAGAATTATTGAAAAAATCTGATGTCTATTATGATATTGCCTCATCACAGTTGTCGAAGGAGGAGTTAGAATGAGTCATATGAAAGGTTCATTACGCCGAATTTGGCAGTATATCAAACCTTATAAACTTGGTTTTCTATCTGCTATCGCATTAACCGTTGTCTGCATGATCGTAAATGCTCTACAGCCTTACATTATTGGATTAGCTATGACAGAGTTAGGCAAAAATGTTTCGGATATGTTGAACAATGTACCGAATGCTGGAGTTAATTTTCCTTATATTCGTAACATTGTCATCATTATCTTGGGTATGGCAGCTATTTATCAAATTACCTTGTATTTATCTTCGTATATTATGACGAATGTAGTTCAAAATACCATGCGTGATTTAAGAAATGAAATTGAACTAAAGATCAATCGACTTCCTGTCTCTTACTTTGACCGAAATCAACAAGGGAATATATTGAGTCGTGTCACAAACGATGTTGATTCCATCAGTAATGCGATGCAACAAAGTCTGATTCAAATGGTTAATTCATTTATGGGAATTGTGTTTGCTATAACAATGATGTTGTATATCTCTGTTCCATTAGCGATAGTGATTATGGTAACCATTCCACTTTCTTTTATTATTTCAAAAGCCATTATCAAAAAATCGCAACCTTATTTTAAAGGGCAGCAAGAATCACTAGGAGCGATGAATGGACACGTGCAAGAAAGTTTTAGTGGATTTACTGAGATTAAACTTTATGGAAAAGAAAAAGACAAATTAGAAGAATTTAAAGGAATCAATGCAACGTTGAATAACTATGGTTTCAAAGCTGCTTTTATCTCTGGGATAATGAGTCCTTTAGTAGGATTTGTATCCAATCTGGCTTATTTTGGTATTGCAGTCGGCGGTGGGTACTTGGTTATTATGGGGAACTTGTCTTTAGGAAACTTACAAGCCTTTACTCAATACATTTGGCAAGTTAACCAGCCTATTTCTCAAATCACACAACTATCTGGTGTTATACAGAGTGCAGCAGCAGCGGTTAATCGTGTGTTTGAAATTTTAGATGAACCAGAAGAAATCATGAATGAACCAGATTACGTATTACCGGCTACCATAGAAGGTAATGTAGATTTTGAACATGTTGCTTTTGGTTATGACAAAGAAAAACCATTGATCACTGATTTAAATGTGTCGGTGAAAAAAGGGCAAACGGTAGCCGTTGTTGGACCTACAGGAGCAGGAAAAACGACATTGATCAATTTATTGATGCGTTTCTATGATGTTGATAAAGGGGCCATCAAAATTGATGGTATCGATACAAAATCAATGTCCAGACAAGATGTTCGTTCGTTATTTGGAATGGTTTTACAAGATGCTTGGGTCTATAGTGGAACGATTGCTGAAAATATTCGCTTTGGTAAACTAGATGCAACTGATGAAGAAGTGGTGGAAGCAGCCAAGACAGCGAACGTTGATCATTTTATACGGACATTGCCTGATGGATACAATATGAAATTGAACAAAGAGACCTCAAATGTTTCATTAGGACAAAAACAGCTGTTGACCATTGCGCGTGCAGTGATTTCCAATCCGAAAATATTGATTCTAGATGAAGCGACTAGCTCAGTAGATACACGTTTAGAAAGTTTGATTCAAAAAGCGATGAAAAAAGTTATGGAAGGCAGAACAAGCTTTGTCATTGCCCATCGTTTATCTACGATCCGAGACTCTGATTTGATTTTAGTCATGGATCAAGGTGAAATCATTGAACAAGGAACGCATGAAGAACTGCTTGAAAAAGGAGCTTTTTATGCAAATCTATACAATAGCCAGTTTAGTGAAGAAGAGTAACAGCCAAGTGGAAAAATCATGGAAGTCCAGTATGAATGGACTTTCATGATTTTTTTTTCGGCCTAGTAGTCTGGAAGATAAAAGGGTACAATTGTCTTATAGGCAGCAATAGAAAGGAAGTACTTAAACATGCAAAAGAAAATGATTTTTTTTGATATCGATGGAACATTAGTCAATGATCAAAAAAACATCCCAGAGAGCACCAAATTAGCGATTAAAGAACTAAAAAATAACGGTCATGAAGTAGCTATTGCTACTGGACGAAATTTATTTATGGCTCAAAATATCATCGATGAATTAGAAATTAGCCATTATGTTGTTTGTAATGGAGCAGCAGGATACTTACATAACGAACAAGTTTACGAAAACCCGTTGGATCAGGCTCAACTAGAAAAACTTATTCAAGTAGCAGATTCGAATAACCATCAAATCATTTATGAAACACCAGCTAAGCTGAGAAGAAGGAATGAGGAAGCTGATGTTAAAATTACAACAGCTATGAAATCTGTAGGTTATGGCGTTCCTAAATACGATCGAGATTTTTACTTAAACAACTCTTTAGTTCAATGTTTGCTCTTTTACCGCGAGGACGAAAAACAATTTTATGAAAGTGGTCAGTTTTCAAAATTCCGCTTTGTCAGATGGCATGATTCTGGAGTAGATGTATTACCGCATGACGGATCAAAAGCGAATACAGTTTTGAGAGTAGCTTTAGAAAATGGATATGGTGTAGAAGACATCATTGCATTTGGTGACGGCTTAAATGATTTAGAAATGATTGAAAAAGTTGGAACTGGAGTAGCTATGGGAAATGCTTTAGAAAGTGTAAAGTTGAGAGCCGATAAAGTAACAAAAAGTTGTAATGAAGATGGAATTTCTATTGCATTGAAAGAACTGGGTTTGATATAATCAATAAATAAATTCCGGTTTATTTACATTGAGGGGATGAATCAGTAGATTATTGGCTGAAGCATTCTACTCTGGGGTCTTGGTATAATGGGATTACGACTGGCTGGCAGCCAGTTAATACGGGTTCAATTCCCGTAGACTCCATTACATAATTTTTAAAAAGACGTTTTAACGGCTTTTTTTTTCATTTCACGACTCATTCCACGTTTGTTATTGGTTCTCTTAGTTCTTAAGGATTTCTTGAATTAAAGTCCTTTTCATGGTCATCTAGTCATCCAAATTTAATAGACAACCTACTAAATATTGGCAGTTGTGGATTTATAAAGGCAGAAAACTGCTACACAAAAAGTGTATGTTTTAAAACAACTTTATATATTTATCTGAAGATAAGGATTACAATGTAGGTAAAATTATGAAGGAGTGTTGAGCATGGATGATAAAACTGTAGAAATATTAGAGAAGATTTACGATAAGCTTGATTATATTGCAGAAAAATTAGATGTAATTGAGGAATCTTCAGCATCTTCTGAAGGTGAATTAGAGCAAATTAAATTAACTTTAAATCGGTTTGAAGAATCGACGGGACCGGTAAATCCTAACATTGGATAAAAAATAAACCCTACCTCAATTAGGAGATAGGGTTTTGTTATGCCTATCTCTTTTCTATCCCACATAAAAAGTTATATTTTAAACCTAGATTAATAGACTCTCCTACCTTATATGCTAAAATAAAAATATAAGGAGGGATTTTCTTATGGCAGACTTAAATAACAAAGACAGTAAACAGAAAAATGATGAAAAAAAGACGGATGAAATGACTTATCTTGCTTTAGGCATGTCTTTGGGTCTTGCGTTTGGCGCTGCTTTAGGACTAGTATTTGATAATTTGGCGGTAGGAATCGCTATAGGTATTGCTCTTGGTGTTGCAGTTGGTGCAGGTATGGATAGTAAAAAATCTAAAAATAAATCAAAATAAAAAAGCCACCCCCAATAAATAGATTACTAGCTTATTATCTTAATACCCCGTCCCCACCTTGGATATTTTCATATCTATATTTTTTTCGTTCTACAGATCAGGTACTAATTTCTATCTACGAAAATTGAGCGATTTATTATTTTTATTTGTAAATATGTAGAATAAATGGTGGTTTTTTGAGTTGTTAGTTAGATTAGGTTAAAAAATCTGTACATTTTTTCACAGAAATGGAATTTAATGGGAAATAAACCTTGATTCTTAATTTAAACGTGATAGAATTGGATTTGCATTTAATATTGTGAAATTTATCTAGGAGGATTATCAAAATGACAGAAGGCAAAACTAACATTAGTACAGCTTCACTAAAAGTGATGGCAGGATGGGGAATAGATACAATTTATGGAATCCCTTCAGGAACTTTAGCCCCTTTAATGGAAGCTTTAGGTGATCAACAAGAAACAGACATCAAATTCCTTCAAGTAAAACATGAAGAAGTTGGAGCAATGGCAGCTGTAATGCAATGGAAATTCGGTGGGAAATTGGGTGTTTGTGTTGGATCAGGTGGCCCTGGTGCTTCTCACTTAATCAATGGTCTTTATGATGCAGCGATGGATAATACACCAGTTTTAGCTATCTTAGGATCTCGTCCTCAAAGAGAACTTAACATGGATGCGTTCCAAGAATTAAACCAAAATCCAATGTTTGATCATATCGCAGTATACAACCGTCGTGTTGCTTACGCTGAACAATTACCAAAATTGATAGACGACGCAATTCGTACTGCTATCTCTAAACGTGGAGTAGCTGTATTAGAAGTACCTGGTGATTTCGGTTACCATGAAATCGATAACGATGCATTCTACTCTTCAGGCCACAGCTTCCGTGATTACGTTTCTTCTGCAATCAACGAAGCGGATATTGACGCAGCTGTTGAAGTATTAAACAATTCTAAACGCGCTGTTATTTATGCAGGTATCGGAACTATGGGACATGGTCCAGCGGTTCAAGAATTATCTCGTAAACTTAAAGCTCCAGTTATTACAACTGGTAAAAACTTTGAAACTTTCGATTACAACTTTGAAGGATTAACTGGTTCAACATACCGTGTTGGTTGGAAACCAGCTAACGAAGCTGTTAAAGAAGCAGATACAGTTCTTTTCGTTGGTTCAAACTTCCCATTTGCTGAAGTAGAAAATACTTTCGCAAATGTTGAAAACTTCATCCAAATCGACAACAACCCAACAATGCTTGGTAAACGCCATAATGCAGATGTTGCTATTCTTGGAGATGCTGGTGAAGCAGTTCATTCATTGCTTGAAAAAGTAGCACCTGTTGAAGAATCAGCTTGGTGGAATGCTAACTTGAAAAACATTCAAAACTGGCGTGACTACATGACTAAGTTGGAAACAAAAGAAAATGGTCCATTACAACTTTATCAAGTATACAATGCTATCAACAATCACGCTGACGAAGATGCAATTTATTCAATTGATGTTGGGAACTCAACTCAAACATCTATCCGTCACTTACACATGACTCCTAAGAATATGTGGAGAACTTCTCCATTGTTTGCTTCTATGGGTATTGCGCTTCCTGGTGGTATTGCTGCTAAGAACGTATATCCTGATCGTCAAGCATTTAACTTAATGGGTGATGGTGCGTTTTCAATGAACTACCCAGATGTTGTTACTAATGTACGTTACAACATGCCTGTTATCAACGTAGTATTCACAAACACTGAATATGGATTCATCAAGAACAAATATGAAGATACAAACAAAAATACTTTTGGTACTGAATTTACTGATGTAGACTACGCAAAAATTGCAGACGCACAAGGTGCAGTTGGTTTCACAGTAAGCCGTATTGAAGATATGGATCAAGTAATGGCTGATGCTGTTAAAGCTTCTAAAGAAGGTAAAACAGTAGTAATCGATGCTAAAATTACAAAAGAACGTCCAATTCCGGTGGAAACATTGAAATTAGACCCTACATTGTATAGTGCTGAAGAAATTAAAGCTTACAGAGAAAAATATGAAGCTGAAGAATTAGTACCATTTAGTGAATTCTTAAAAGCTGAAGGTCTTGAATCTAAAGTATCTAAATAATTTTCTGATAGATAACTTATAGTTTAATAAAAAGGTAAGTCGCTATGTTATAGTGACTTACCTTTTTTTTAGGCAGATTTTATGGTTGTATGACAAATGGTGTGGATGCTTCAAAATAAAATTTCTTCTGGAATGGACGGGTTTGCTTGTGGAGCCGTGGGACCGCCTGTAAGCCTGTAGTCTTACAGACTTTCAAGCTTCAAATAAACCGTAATCGCTGAAGCGTTAACCGTTTATAATTCTCATTGAATCCTATACAGGACTACAAGCAACCCTATTCCTCCAGAAATATTTGGTGAGTATTTTGAATAATCTATCAACACTAAAAATAAAGGCCCGATTTTATAAAGAAGTTAGTACAGGGTGCTGTTAAGCAAGCTGTGCAAAGAGGTTGTAAAACAATCGAAGTAGGGACAGGGAATTTTAGTTTAGGTCAATTAGTCTTGTATCAAAAGTGTAGTTTTAAAATTGCAGGAGTAGATAGTGATTTCTTTATTATCAAACACTATTCAGATGAGATCTTTGAGAATTGGATTCAATGTAGAGATAGGGTGTGATTAATACAGTATTTATAGAAAAAAATAAATAATCATATATTCTTAGTATTATTGTAGTAAAATAGTAACAACATACTTGAAAGGAAATTGCGAAAATGGATTTTTAAAAGATTAATTCTAACTTCAAAGAATTAATTCTATAGATTTTCGAAGAACTACAACGACCTTGCACATGTGTTATTAACTGGTAATTCTAAAAAAGTTCCTAATAGTTTTGGTGAAGATCTCTATGATGATGATTTTATGTCTAGTGAAAATTGGGTACTGTTCAGTGTGCCGCTAGGAAAGAATTAGATAAAACTGAACGGCAAGAGATGGCATCTTTTGTTGATGGATTATTGGGGTTTAAACCTAGTATATAAGGCAATAAAGTAAGTTTTTTTATTCAGACCAAGAAATTGAGTTTAATTACCTAGTAAAGAAAGTCTTTTTGAAGCTCTTTTTGAATTAGCTGAAAAAATTAATGGTTATTTTTAATTCTAGTATTGACATAAAAGTACCCTCATCTTTTAATGGTAATAATATAACCCAAAACTAATGTTTGATAATTAATTTTGTTTGTTAAATTACACTTGAAGAGGAGTAGTATGACAACTAACGTTTAGGTACCATTTATTTTAAAGTGATATTAATTTAAATGCGAGCATAGAATTAGAATAAACTGAGAAAAGTTATTGTAGTAATAAGTTTGTGCTTTGAGAGGAATGTGAAGAAATGAGTAAAATCTCTAATCCAGTCATCTATGAAACAGATTATAGCTACGAAGCAGTGAAAAGTTTAGAAGGTGGAATTCTTCAAGAAGAAGGACCTAATGCAAAATACCTATTGGATTATCCCACGGTTTACATCGTTCATGATGAGAAAAAGAGTCGCGAATTTTCAGTTTATATCGGAGAAACTTCTGATATAAGACAAAGAACCAAACAACATCTTATTGAAGATCCCAAAAAACGGGAAGATTGGGAAAGCCTCGCAAAGTCGGATGATTCAAAAATGTACATAATAGGCCATAATTATTTTAATAAATCATTGACATTAGATATTGAAAATAAATTAATGATGTATATGTCTAGTATCGATTCGGTTCAATCCGTGTATAATCGAAGAACCAATCAACAAAAAGAGTATTATACGGTAGATAAATTAGATGAGATTTTTTCTAAGATTTGGAGAAAATTAAGAAAAAAGAATAAAACTCTTTTCCCTGTTGAAAAAATAATCAAAGACTCTGCTCTATTTAAAGCTTCGCCATTTCATAAACTAAGTGATGAACAAATCCAAGCTAAGGATAAAGTTATCTTAAAAATTATGGAGGCTTTAACGAGAAACCAGTCAGGAGAATTGATTTTAGTAACAGGAGAAGCTGGTTCAGGCAAAACAGTTTTAATGAGCAGTCTTTTTTACGAATTAAAACAGCTAGCTCAAGAAGAGTCAGAGAATATTGTTTTACAAGAAGCAAATAGTTATTTGTTGGTAAATCATGAGCAACAGTTGAAAGTTTATCAACAAATTGCAAATAAATTAGGTATTACGTCTAAGAAAGTGCCTAATTTAGTCAGTAAACCAACTACGTTTATCAATAATCATACTCCAAAGGAAAAAGCAGATGTTGTTATTGTAGATGAGGCTCATTTGTTATGGACACAAGGTAAGCAATCTTATAGAGGAAAGAACCAGCTGTATGATTTAATGGAGAGAGCAAAAGTAGTGGTAGCGGTATTTGATATCAATCAAGTTCTCACTACTGAACAATATTGGGAAGAAGAGGAACTGCTTACTTTAGAACATGAGGCGAATTTAAAAGGAAATTTTATTCATTTAGAAAATCAAATGAGGATTAACGCGAGTCAGAGCACTATTAATTGGATAAGGTCGATGATTGATGATAGAAAAATCAATCCTATTCTCAAGGATATTAAAGGATATGATTTGAAAATCTTTAATCATCCTAAAGAGTTATATGAAGCTATTAGAGAAAAAGCAAAAGATGAAAATTCAGGTATTTCCCGAATTACTGCAACATTTGATTGGGAGTACGTTGATAAGAGAAAACCAGAAAAAGATGATTATTGGAGAGTTAAGATAGGGGATTGGTCTCTACCTTGGAATCTACAACTGCCTCAAATGAAGGAGCAAAAGAGAAAGAATAGAAACCTTTCTTGGGCAGAACAAGAACAAACTATTTATGAAGTGGGTTCTACATTTACTATTCAAGGATTTGACCTAAATTATGCAGGTGTGATTATAGGTCCTTCTGTAAAATATAGAAATGGAGAAATCGTATTCGATAGAAGTTTCAGTCAAAACAAAAAAGCTACTCGCCAAAGAACATTAAAGAACGGAAAAAAAGAACAGTTCTCTGATATGTTGTTAAAAAACGAATTAAATGTGCTTTTAACAAGAGGAGTAAATGGTTTATATATTTACGCGGTAGATGAGGAACTTCAAAAAGCGCTAATAAATGCAGCAAAGGGGTAAAAAAGCGATGGATAATGAGAAAAGTAGTATGGAAAAGGTGAATAAGTTCAGAGATGATAGAGATTGGCGTCAATTTCATAATGAAAAAGATTTAGCTATCTCTATTTCACTAGAAGCTTCAGAATTACTTGAATTATTTCAATGGAAATCAGCCGAAGAAGTAAAAGAATTTAACTTAGAACGGATCAAGGAAGAGTTAGCAGATGTATTAATTTATTCTCATATGTTGGCAGATAACCTCAATTTAAATATTGATTCGATCATTGATGAAAAATTAAAAAAAAACAATGATAAATACCCGGTAAGTAAAAGTAAGGGGAATAATAATAAATACACTGACTTTGAATAGCATTAGTATGTAAAAAGCCAACAAGCAGAAAATTGCTTGTTGGCTTTTTTCTTAATAGTTACTTCCCATGACAATGTTTGTATTTCTTTCCGCTACCACAAGGACAAGGCTCATTTCGGCCAATTTTTTTTACTTGGATAGGTTCTTGCTTTCCAGTGTTCTTATTCGTAAAAGGAATAACATTATTAGGAACAGAGGACAATGTACTATGATTTTTAGTTAGTTCTTTTGGCGTATGGCCTCGATTGGACCATTTGCGCGAATGGTTGTTTAAGTTTGAATATAGATAGCTGAATTCTTCTACGTCTTTCACACCATCAAAAACAATGCCAAATTGACTGTCTAGTTCTTCAACTAGACCCTGCGTGGCTAAATCCAGTTTAATATAAATCATAATCATATCCATGACAGCTACAAGTTTTTCTGAATTCAACTTCTTAGCGAAAAATCGACTCATTTTTTTGTATTGAGCAGTTCGCTCGTCAAATTCATGGTGAGCAAAATAGTCAATATCAGCTTTAGTTGGTTGGTAATAATCGTGGTGTGAAGAACTCGACATGAAAAAGGGTACTTCATTTTCATCCATAGCAGAATTATCAAAAATGTATTCTAGATTATCTGTAAACCTTAGTTGTTCATTAAACCAAGCTAACCCAATTAATTCAAACAATAATCCATTAAGTTCTAATGGGTATTGTTGGTTGTGTTGATTCCATACTTTTAAGAAAAAGTCCGTTTCAAAAGTGCCGTACAGGTTCATAAACGCCTCTACGTATCCATGGAGTAGATTTTTCCTTTTATGTTCTTCTTTGAAATCAGGATCGTCAATAAAGTTTTGCAACATCTCTTTGGTCTCGTGTGGCAGTACTAGGGTATAAGTATCTTCGTAATAAAATAAGAATACCCAACGAAAATAAAGTAAATCAAATAAGTCCGGATTTTTGCGGGAGAAAGGTATGAGATTAATTTCTTTCGGACCATTCATCAGTTCTTGTAGGAGTTGAATGGCTTCTTTAGGTTGAAAAGATAATTGATGCTGGCTTTTAAGAGATAGTTCTTTGAAGAAATCTTCGGCAATAACGGTTTTTGTTTTACTGCGGCGCACTTTATAACGAAGGTCAGTAGCTATTGCGATCATATCTTCTTTTGAATAAGTCGTTAGGCATTTCGTAAAAGAAAAGACAGGTTTATGCAAAACGATGATGTGGCCATATAGTTCATCGAGCATTTCTTGAGTGAGTTCTTCTGACATTTAGTCTGTCTCCTTTAGAAAAGTATTTGTTTATATTGATAGTTCAAATCTAATTTAAAAATTATTCCCTTGCACAAAGAATTGAGCTTCTTCGTAATGGTATTTGATATTGGAATAATTGAATGGACGACCACTGTTTAAATAATAGATGCTTTCGATCGTTAAAGAAGGATCGTGTGTTTCCAACTGTAAATATGCTGCTTCTTCTTGATTTAATTTTCCGATACGCATAAATAAATCTGAAAAACGAATGTTTATTTTTAGGTCCTCAGTTAAATAGTTGAAAATAGATTGACTGGCAATTTCTTCATTCAAATAAGGCACGACCGTCTTGAGGTAATAGGATTCTTCCACACAAAAGGGACGTGATTCGATGTAGCGGACGCGTTTAATGTAATAGATCGTTTCTTGGTCTGTGAGTTCAAGTATTTCTGCGACATTTGAAGGTGCTTCGATTTCTTTTAATTCAATTACTTCAGAAGACAAATTGAATTCTCTAAAAATGCTATGGAATCCTTGAACATCCGTTAAATTCACAAATCCTTTGCGGTGACGACCACGTACATATGTACCGCTGCCTCTTACTTGGTAAATCACACCATTTGTTTCTAAAACTTCCAGCGCTTTAATAATCGTGTTTTTACTGACTTCATATGTACCTTCTAACTCAGTGAGAGTAGGCAATTTATGGCCACGTGTTAAATTATTTTCTTGAATGTAGGTATTGATTTTGTTGGCGACTTCATGGTATTTGTTCATCACTTTGGCTCCTTTATTTAGAATTATAGCATATTTTAAATTGTAAGGGTATTGACAAAGTGTATGGGTATAATTTATGATATGGTTATAGAAATAAAATTATACCCATACACTTTTTAAGTGAAAAGGAGGATGAACATGAAAGAAAATAAAAACCGCGATTTAGCTAAGCGGATATTGGAAGAGATTGGTGGAGAAAAAAACATATCCAATTCGACTCACTGTGCCACACGCTTAAGGTTGGTACTGAAAGAAGAAGACGACGAGATGGTCCAGTCTGTGAAAAAACTGCCAGGGGTTATTGACGTAGTTCGTAAAGGTGGACAATTCCAAATTGTTATTGGAAACACAGTAGATAAAGTTTACAATGAATTTAGTGAACTAACTGGAGGAGAGAAGAAAGAAGCAACAGAAGATACGAAGAAAGGCAATATCTTTAGCCGAATCATCGCGACGATGTCAGCTGTATTTGCGCCATTTGTTTATGTATTGGCAGCTGCCGGAACGATTCAAGGGGCTTTGATCATTTTGTCTCAGATTTGGCCAAGCATTGTAGAAACAGGTACTTATCAAGTATTTGATGTGGTATCTTGGTCACCATTTACATTCTTACCAATTTTTATTGCGGTAACAGCGTCTAAACATTTTAAAACAAATACGTATACGGCAATTTTTGCAAACGCTGCCTTGGTAGCGCCAGGATTTTCGGAATTGGCGCAACGCGCAGGTGCAGGAGAAGCCATTTCTTTCTTCGGTATGCCATTAAGTGAAACCGTTTATACTTCAACGGTTATCCCAGCTATTTTGCTGGTATGGTTATTATCGTATTTGGAACGTATCTTAGAACGCATTTTACCAGAGGCCGTAACGCGCTTGTTTACACCATTATTTAGTATTTTGATTGCGGTTCCGTTAACCATTATTGTCATTGGACCGTTGTCTGCAGCCGGAGCAAATGTAGTTGCAGCAGGTTATACAGCCTTAGCGGTTTCTTTCCCAGCCTTAGCTGGTATCATTATAGGGGGAGCATGGCAGTTGTTTGTATTGCTGGGAGTCCACTGGGGAATTACACCAGTCATTCTAGCTAACCATGAACAATATGGAATGGACACTTTCCAAGTGTATCAAACGATTGCGGTTATCTCTCAAGTAGGAGCAGCTTTAGCCGTTTTCTTAAAAACAAAGAAAAAAGAAGTCCGCAGTGTCAGTTTATCTGCAGCCATTACAGGTTTATTCGGAATTACTGAGCCAGCAATTTATGGGGTTAACTTGCGTTTCAAGAAACCATTTATTATTGGAATTGTTACGGGAGCAGTTGCTTCGTTGGTAACTAGTTTCTTTAATTCTTTCTCGTTTGTGTATACAGGATTACCGGGGCCTCTAACCATCATCAACACGTACAGTGCTGATCATCCATCTTCTTTCTGGGGAGTGTTAACTGGAACGGTTATCGCTCTTGTATTGCCAATTGTATTAGTTCAAATCTTTGGTTATGGGGATGACGCTGTAGAAGAAGCAGCTGATGTACCATCGAGTACAACAGAAACGGATGTTGTAGGCAACAACTAATCTGCCGACTATTACAATAGTCATTGTAACGAATAATGATGACTACGCAGATGTATTGGTCTCTCGATCAAAAGAAGCAACAGGCACAATAGTAACCATTAAAAATAGGAGGATGTTCAAATGTCTAAATTTCCAAAAGATTTCTTATGGGGCGGAGCTTTAGCCGCCCACCAATTCGAAGGTGGCTGGGACCAAGGTGGTAAAGGACCGAGCGTCGCTGATGTAATGACAGCTGGTGCAGCTGGTAAGCCACGCGAAATCACCAAAACGGTTGAAGAGGGTAAATTCTATCCGAATCACGAAGCCATTGATTTTTACAATCGTTATAAAGAAGATGTGGCATTGTTCGCTGAAATGGGATTGAACAGTTTACGTACATCTATCAACTGGACACGTATTTTCCCGAAAGGTGACGAAGCTGAACCAAATGAAGCTGGACTTCAATTTTACGATGATTTATTTGATGAATTATTGAAAAATGGTATTGAGCCGGTCATTACGCTAACTCACTTTGAAATGCCGCTTCACTTAGCACAAACTTATGGTGGATTTAGAAACCGTAAAGTAGTCGATTTCTTTGTTAAATTTGCCGAAGTAGTTTTCGAGCGTTACAAAAATAAAGTGAAATACTGGATGACGTTTAACGAAATTAACAATATGATGGACTATACTAACCCGATTTTCTTATGGACAAACGTGGGTGTACAAGTTGAAGAAGGCGAAAACGCTAAAGAAGTGATGTATACTGCAGCGCACCATGTGTTGTTAGCAAGTGCTCTATCAGTGAAAATCGGTCGCAAAATCAATTCTGATTTCCAAATTGGGGCGATGGTATCTCATGTACCAATCTATCCATTAACGGCTCATCCAGAAGATGCTATGTTGGCTGAAGAATCGATGCATTTGCGTTATTTCTTCCCAGATGTACAAGTACGTGGGTATTATCCAAACTATACGCTGAAAGAATTTGAACGCGATGGCTTGAATATTCCCATTCAAGAAGGTGACGCTGAAATATTAGCACAAGGTAAAGTGGACTATCTAGGGTTTAGTTACTATATGTCTAATGTGGTTGATCATAAAGATAAAAACATCGATGATGAAGCTGCTAACGTGCATGGAAAGATTCCTTATCAAGTAGACAATCCTTATCTAAAAGCTAGTGACTGGGGTTGGACGATTGATCCTGTAGGTTTGCGTTACACGTTGAATCGTTTCTGGGATCGTTATCAAATACCACTGTTCATTGTGGAAAATGGGTTTGGTGCGATTGATACTGTTGAAGAAGACGGCAGCATCCATGATGAAGCTCGTATCTCTTATTTGCGTGAACACATTAAACAAATGGGCATCGCGATAGATCACGATGGTGTTGAATTGATGGGGTATACACCTTGGGGCATCATTGATATCGTTTCGTTCACTACTGGAGAAATGAAAAAACGTTATGGTATGATCTATGTCGACCGTGATAACGAAGGTAATGGGACGATGGAACGCAGTAAGAAAGATTCCTTTGACTGGTACAAAAAAGTCATTGAATCCAATGGAAAAGACCTATAAGGTAGTTAAAAAGGAAGCTTGAGACCTAAATTGAACTGCCCCTGTCAAGTAGACAGGTAAATAAAAAGCCATGTATGATTTTTATCATACATGGCTTTTTATGTTGGAATGGATATACCCATTCTTAACGTTACTCTCTTGGTATTATAAAACTTAATCTCTCTCTCAATGTCTTTTTCTAATCCTTTCATTGAGATACAGTTGAATAGATTGTTCTAGTTCTGTAACTGTCTGTTTACTATTCGAACGCACAAAAATCCCCCCTAAAGTAAATTACTGTAGGAGGGGGACAGGTTCTGGCGTCTGTTTTTTTAGTATTAAGAAATAACCTTTACATCGTCATCGATTTTAAAAGGGTGTTCTTTATTGATGTGATCATAAAACATGATGCCATTGATATGATCAATTTCATGTTGAATAACAATCGCTGGATAATTTTTTAAACGCGTTTTGTGAAGTTCTCCTTCTAAGTCAAAGTACGTTAATGTAATACGGCTGTGACGAGGTACGTAACCTGGTACTTCACGATCCACAGATAAGCAACCTTCACCTTCAGTTAAACAAGCGCTTTGAACTGAATGACTGATGATCTTTGGATTGACCATAACAGCACTAATGATTGGCTCGTCAATTCCTTCTTCAATTCCAGGGATGTGCACAGCAACCAAACGTTTTGAAATGTCTAATTGAGGTGCTGCAAGTCCTACTCCAGCACGCAAGTTGTATTTTTCAGCAATTTCAGGGTCTTGGCTGTTTTTTAGAAATTGGAGCATATCTTTGCCTAGTTGCTTTTCTTCTTCACTAATGGGCAATGTTAATTCTTTAGCAACCATTCTTAAGGTAGGATGGCCTTCTCTAATAATGTCTTCCATTGTAATCATAAACGTTCACTCCTAATATATGTTTCATAATAGTCATTTTCCACATAGGGAAAATCCTTATCAATTTCATCTTATTTATTTTATCAGTAAACTCAACATTTTGCACGATGTATAAAAAATTGAAAAAAAACTTTTTTTCATAAATAGATTATGGGATAATGGTGAACATGAAAAGAAAAAATGTTTTCAAATCAAAAGTTAGAGGAGATTAGAATATGATAGATGCAAAAAGTTATGTTAACGAAGTTTATACTAAAGTTTCGGAACGGGATCCGGATCAACCGGAATATTTGCAAGCAGTCAAAGAATTTTTTGGTACTATCGAACCAGTCTTCGCAGCTCATCCAGAATTAATTGAAAAAAATATATTAGAACGCTTAGTGGAACCAGAAAGAATTCTACAATTTAGAGTTCCTTGGGTTGATGATCAAGGGGCAGTAAATGTAAACCGTGGATACAGAGTGCAATACAATTCTGCTATAGGACCTTATAAAGGAGGACTACGTTTCCATCCATCTGTTACACAAAGTATTGTGAAGTTTTTAGGATTTGAGCAAATTTTCAAAAATAGTCTAACTGGATTGCCTATTGGTGGAGGTAAAGGCGGTAGTGACTTTGATCCAAAAGGGAAATCTGACAATGAAGTTATGCGTTTTTGTCAAAGTTTTATGTCAGAACTGCAACGTCATATAGGACCGGATATCGATGTACCAGCTGGTGATATCGGTGTGGGTGCACGTGAAATTGGATTTTTATTTGGACAATATAAAAAGTTGAATGGTTTCCAAGCAGGAATTTTAACTGGAAAACCGATTTTCTTAGGTGGTAGTTTAGCACGAACAGAAGCTACAGGCTACGGGTTAGTTTACTTTACTAAAGAAATGTTAGACGATATCGGAAAATCTTTCAAAAATCAAAAGGTCGTTGTTTCTGGAAGTGGAAATGTAGCCATCTATGCAATTGAAAAAGTTCAAGAATTTGGCGGAACGGTTATTGCTTGTTCGGATTCAGATGGTTATATTTTTGATCCAGAAGGAATTGATTTAGCACTTGTTAAAAAAATCAAAGAAGAAAAAAGAGAAAGAATTTCTGAATATCTAACGGAACGTCCTAACGCAACCTATGAAAACGGCAATATTTGGGACCTAGATGAAAGATATACGGTCGCACTTCCATGTGCAACACAAAATGAGATTGATGGACCAACAGCCCAAAAAATGATTAGCCAAGGAGTTGGTGCTGTTGCTGAAGGAGCCAACATGCCATGTAATTTAGAGGCTGTTAAAGAGTTTCAAAAAGCTGGAATCGTGTATGGTCCAGCTAAAGCAGCTAATGCTGGTGGGGTAGCAGTTTCAGCATTAGAAATGAGCCAAAATAGTCAAAGACTAAATTGGAGTTTTGAAGAAGTAGATGATGAATTGAAAAAAATCATGAAAAACATCTATAAAGAAATAAAAGATACAGCTAAGTCTTATAATTTAGATGGAGATTTTGTAGCTGGAGCGAATATTGCTGGTTTTACAAAAGTTGCAAAAGCAATGTTAAGTCAAGGAATTATTTAAATAGAACTAAAAGAAAATCCGTTAAAAAACGGGTTTTTTTTAGCGCAAATAAAAACAATAGTGTTTTTATTTGTGTTTATAGTTAAAATTTACGAAAAATAACAGTTGAAAAATAAAAAAAAGGCGAAAAAGTGAACAATTACTGAATCCTAATCAAAAGAAAATCTTTTTGTGAAAAAAGATGTATCCAAAAAAATGAAGATGTTTTTGTAAAAAGTAATACAGTTCTATAAAAATTATATAACAGTTTTAAAGAGGTAAGTATCCGCTTTTTTCAGAGTTTAATTTAAAGCTATTGTGCTATATAACAACGAATAAACATTTTTTATAGTGAAAAATTTCACAATAAGGATTCCAGTATGGCTGGAAAACTAGATTAAAGTAAGGTGAATAGATAGAATTCATATGGTTTAATAGTTAGTTTACTTGCATCTAAGTTGAAAGCGTGTTAAATTTAAATTGTAAAAAGTTCTGAGTAATACAGTTTCTTTAACAGTATAAAACAGAATTTTGAAAAACAATATTGTAAACGAGAGAGGAATGGGTTATACATGGTTAACAAGAAACAACCAGTAGATTTTGAAGCATTGTTAAGCACAATTGATGCTGCTTTCCCAATGGTACAAATCTTAGATAAGGACGGTAAAGTCGTAAATAAAGATATTATGCCTGATTTGTCTGACGACCAACTTGTTGAATTAATGGAAAAAATGGTTTGGTCTAGAATCTTACACGAACGTTCAATGGCTTTAGCTCGTCAAGGACGCCTAGGTTTCTACGCTCCTACAGCTGGACAAGAGGCTTCTCAATTAGCAAGTCATTTTGCATTTGAAAAAGAAGATGAATTATACCCAGGATACCGTGATATTCCTCAACTGATCCAACATGGATTGCCAATATCAAAAGCATTCTTATGGTCTCGTGGACATTCAGTAGGAAACGAATATCCTGAAGATTTACATGCTGTACCACCACAAATTATTATTGGTGCTCAAATCATCCAAGCTATGGGTGCTGGTATCGGTCTTAAAAAACGTGGCAAACAAAATGTTGCATTCACTTATACAGGTGATGGCGGTTCATCTCAAGGAGATTTTTATGAAGGATTGAACTTTGCTGGTGCATATAAAGCTCCTGTAGTATTCTTTGTTCAAAACAACGGATACGCAATCTCAACTCCTCGTCATAAACAAACTGCAGCAACTACTTTAGCTCAAAAAGCTGTAGCAGCTGGAATCCCAGGAGTTCAAGTAGATGGTATGGATCCATTAGCAGTTTACGCTGTTACTAAACAAGCAAGAGAATGGGCTGTAGCTGGAAATGGTCCAGTTTTAATTGAAACAATCACTTCACGTTTTGGTCCTCACTCAACATCAGGAGATGACCCAACTCGTTACCGTGACAAAGACAGTTTTGATTACTGGGAACAGCGTGATCCATTGATTCGTTTCCGTAATTTCTTAACTGAAAAAGGTTTATGGTCTGAAGAAAAAGAAAATGAATTAATTGAAAAAACTAAAGAGGAAATTAAAGCATCTGTTAAAGAAGCTGACCAAGCACCAAAACAAAAAGTTTCTGATTTCTTGAAAAATATGTATGAAACACCAACTCAAGTTATCGCTGAACAAATTGCAACTTTCGAAGCAAAGGAGAGTAAATAAACATGGCACAAAAAACAATGATTCAAGCGATCACTGAAGCGCTTGACCAAGAAATGGAACGCGATCAAGATATTTTGATTTTCGGTGAAGATGTAGGTAAAAACGGCGGAGTTTTCCGTGCAACTGCTGGTCTTCAAGAAAAATACGGCGAAGAACGTGTTTCAGATACACCACTTGCTGAATCAGGTATTGGTGGATTAGCTATTGGACTTGCTTTTCAAGGTTTCCGTCCTGTTCCAGAAATCCAATTTATTGGTTTCTTATTTGAAGTATTAGATTCAATCGTAGGACAAGCTGCACGTACTCGTTACCGTATGAGTAGCACTCGTAACATGCCTATTACTATTCGTACACCATTTGGTGGTGGAGTTCATACTCCAGAAATGCACTCAGATAACCTTGAAGGTTTGCTTACTCAATCTCCAGGTATCAAAGTAGTTGTTCCATCAAACCCATACGATGCAAAAGGTTTATTGATCTCTGCGTTACGTGACAATGACCCAGTAGTATTCATGGAACACATGAAATTATACCGTTCATTCCGTGATGAAGTTCCTGAAGAAATTTACACTGTTCCTCTAGGAAAAGCTGCCATCACTCGTGAAGGTAAAGATGTTTCTGTTATCACTTACGGAGCTATGGTGCGTGAAGCAATCAAAGCTGCTGATGAACTAGAAAAAGAAGGGATCTCTGTAGAAATCGTTGACTTAAGAACTATTTCTCCATTAGATATCGAAACAATCGTAGCTTCAGTTGAAAAAACTGGACGCGTTGTAGTAGTTCAAGAAGCACAACGTCAAGCAGGCGTTGGCGCAATGGTTATGTCTGAAATTTCTGAACGTGCTATCCTTTCACTACAAGCTCCAATCGGACGTGTAGCAGCACCAGATACAGTTTTCCCATTTGGTTTAGCTGAAAATGCATGGTTACCAAATGCAACTGATATTGCTGATAAGGTTAAAGAAACGTACAATTTCTAATCTATTCATATGTGAAATAACAAATGCGATAAAGCTTATCAAGTCTATTGCATTTGTTTGTTCTAGTATTAAAAACTAAACTGATATTTCTAAAAGAATAGCTAAATATAGAAGGGAAGAAAAATAAAATGTCATTTAAATTTAAATTACCAGATGTTGGAGAAGGAATGGCTGAAGGCGAAATCGTAAAATGGTTAGTAGCTGAAGGCGATACAATTGAAGAAGAAGATTCAATCGTAGAAATCCAAAACGACAAATCTGTAGAAGAAATTGCAACTCCTGTTTCTGGAACCGTTAAAAAAATTATGGTTGAAGAAGGAACAGTAGCAACAGTTGGACAAGTTATTATTGAAATCGATGCTCCAGGACATGAAGATGACGAAGAAGAGGGATCTGTTCCAGCTACTTCACCAGAAGCACCAGCCGCATCTGCTCCAGAACCTGCAGCAGCACCAGCTTCATCAGGAACTTCATTCTTCCAATTCAAAATGCCAGACGTTGGAGAAGGAATGGCTGAAGGTGAAATCGTAAAATGGTTAGTAGCTGAAGGCGATACAGTTAATGAAGAAGATTCTGTTGCAGAAATCCAAAACGATAAATCTGTAGAAGAGATTGCAACTCCAGTTTCTGGAACAATCAAAAAGATTTTAGTTGAAGAAGGAACTGTAGCAATGGTAGGTCAAGTATTGATCGAAATTGACTCTCCAGAGCATAACCCTGAAGGTTCAGCAGCACCAGCTGCTAAAGAAGCTCAAGCTGCACCAACTGTAACTTCAACTTCCACAGAAGCATCAGCTTCAAATAAAAATGTTCTAGCTATGCCATCTGTACGTCAATTTGCTCGTGAAAACGATGTTGACATCACTTTAGTTGCTGCTACTGGTAAAAATGGTCGTACAACTAAAGAAGATATTGAAAACTTCAAGAAAAATGGTGGAGAAGCACCTGTTGCTGCAGCACCTGCTGAAAAAGCAACTGAAGCTAAAGCTCCAGCGGCTAAGAAAGAATCTGCTCCAGCTAAAGCATTCAAATCTAACCAAGCTGAACTTGAAACTCGTGAAGCAATGACTCCAATGCGTAAAGCTATCGCTAAAGCAATGGTAAACAGCAAAGCGACTGCTCCACATGTTACATTGTTTGATGAAGTGGATTCAACTAAGTTGATGGCTCATCGTAAACACTTTAAAGATATCGCAGCAAGTAAAGGTGTTAAATTAACATTCTTACCTTACGTAGTTAAAGCTATCGTTTCAGTATTACGTAAATATCCAGCATTGAATGCATCAATTGATGATTCAACAAACGAAATTGTTTACAAACATTACTTCAATATCGGTATTGCTACAGATACTGACCGCGGATTGTTTGTACCAGTTGTTAAAGATGCTGATGCTAAGAGTATTTTCTCTATCGCAAGCGAAATTACTGAACTTTCTGGTAAAGCTACAGAAGGTAAATTAGCAGCTAACGAAATGAGTAATGGTTCAATTTCAATCAGTAACATCGGTTCAATCGGTGGAGGCTGGTTCACTCCAGTAATCAACTACCCTGAAGTTGCTATTTTAGGTGTAGGCCGTATCGCTAAAAAAGCAATTGTTAATGCAGATGATGAAATTGTTGTAGCACCAGTTATGCAATTGTCATTAAGTTTTGACCACCGTATCATTGATGGAGCAACTGCACAAAAAGCAATGAACGAATTAAAAACGTTGCTTGCTGATCCAGAATTATTGTTAATGGAAGGGTAAGGTGAAGGTTAAATGGTAGTAGGAGATTTCGCAATAGAGTTAGATACAGTTGTCATCGGTTCTGGTCCAGGAGGATATGTAGCAGCCATTCGTGCTGCTCAAATGGGACAAAAAGTTGCCATCGTAGAAAAAGAGTACATTGGTGGGGTTTGTCTTAACGTTGGGTGTATTCCTTCTAAAGCACTAATCAGTGCTGGACATCACTATCAAGATGCCTTAGATTCATCTGTTTTTGGAGTTTCTGCTGAAAACGTGGTTCTAGATTTTGCTAAAACTCAAGAGTGGAAAAACAATAAAGTTGTAGCATCTTTAACTAAAGGTGTTGAAGGTTTATTGAAAAAAAATAAAGTAGAGATTCTTCGTGGCGAAGCTTACTTCAATGATGAACATACTTTACGTGTAATGACTGAAGTAGCTGCACAAACGTATTCATTTAAGAATGCAATCGTTGCAACTGGTAGCCGTCCAATTGAAATCAAAGGTTTCAAATTCGGCAAACGTGTAATCGACTCAACTGGTGGATTGGCTTTACCAGAAGTTCCTAAAAAACTTGTTGTAGTTGGTGGCGGATATATTGGTAGTGAATTAGCTGGAGCTTACGCAAACTTAGGAGCTGAAGTAACCATTCTTGAATTTGCACCCTCTATTTTACCAACATTCGAAAAAGACATGGTTAAATTAGTAACGGATAACTTTAAAAAGAAAAATGTTACAATTGAAAACAATGCTATGGCTAAAGAAGCAGTTGAAACTGAAAATGGCGTATCTGTCACTTATGAAGTGAAAGGCGAAGAAAAAACAATTGAAGCTGATTATGTAATGGTAACAGTTGGTCGTCGTCCAAACACAGATGAACTAGGTTTAGAATCAACTGGTGTTGAAATGAATGAACGTGGACTTGTTAAAGTTGACGCTCAAGGTCGCACAAACGTGAAAAACATTTATGCAATCGGAGATATCACTCCAGGAGCAGCTTTAGCTCACAAAGCTAGTTATGAAGCAAAAATTGCTGCAGAAGCAATTTCTGGTAAAAAAGTAGCTATTGATTACAGAGCTATGCCTGCTGTTGCCTTTACAGATCCTGAACTAGCGGTGGTTGGTTATACAGCTGCAGAAGCTAAAGAAAAAGGATTAGATGTGAAAACTTCTAAATTCCCATTAGCTGGTAACGGACGTGCATTGTCTTTAAATGCTACTGAAGGTTTTGTTCGCCTAGTTACAACTAAAGATGAAGGTGTTATTGTAGGAGCTCAAATTGCTGGTGTTAGTGCTAGTGATGTAATTGCGGAGCTTGCTTTAGCAGTTGAATCAGGAATGGTTGCAGAAGATATTGCTTCAACTATTCATGCTCACCCATCTTTAGCTGAAGTATCTATGGATGCTGCTGAATTAGCTTTAGGTTTACCGATTCACGCGTAATTATTAAAAAATCTACTATTTTTGTAGTCGTCCTAATTGAACCAATTAAGACGTGTTCATACTGAAAAAGGGCTTCTCATTCCAAAAGAATGAGAAGCTCTTTTTAACTTTTTAATTAGTTAAAAGTTCATTATACCCACTTTAACTGGTTAGTTTGGTATACTAAGCTTGTTAGGAATGGGTTTATTATAATAATAAATAAAGGGAATCACACTTATAAAGTTGGGGGAGTTCAAATGAAAAGTGATAAAAAGATTATAGTTGTTGGATCAGACGATATCGCCTATCATTTTTGTTTTTTAAGCATGACAACATTAAATTTAAAAGAAGTTTATCTGTATCCACATCCAATTCCTCAAGAAGATAAAACGAATGATTTGCAGTATGCTTCCGAGTTATTTCCTATGAGTAAAATAAAAATGGGCAATGAAAAAGATTATGCAGATGCTGATGTTTTAATTTTAACCGCAAAAGAGAACCGACTAGAGAACGAACCAGATTCAGAATACCTTAGAAGAAATATTTTATTGGTACGTAAAATGATTAATCAAGCAATGGCTTCAGGTTTTAGTGGATTAATTGTTGTTGCGAATAAATTAGATGATTTGTTTACATACTTAGTTTGGAAATTTTCTGGCTTACCAAAAAATAAAATTGTAGGATTAGGAACATACGTTGATACCGTTTATTTCCAAAAATTATTAAGTGAAGCGCTAGATGTTTCTTTTAATGAAGTTAAAGGGTATATTATCGGAGGAAGCAGCCCTTTGCAAAAAACAGTTGCATGGAGTCGTTCAAGTATGGGAGGAAATTCACTGTTAGGCTTAACAATGGATCCAAATACTAATTTTAACCAAGATGATATGAGTATAATAGAAGAAAAGATAGCTAAACGGAATCGAATGAACGAAAATAAAGAATTGACATTAACAACTGCAACAGCTTTAATTGAACTGGTCCAATATATTTTAACAAATAAAAAAGCCATTGTGCCACTTGTTCACCTTATGGACATTGGTGAATTGAAAGATATACCGTTATCTATACCTGTAATATTAGGAGAAAATGGTATAAGACAAATTGCTGGATTGAATTTTTCTGAAACAGAACAAAAAAGTTTATTAATCAGTGCTAATGAAATAAGAATCCAACTGGATTGGGTTGAGCAAGGATAATTATGGAGGTCAAACTAATGGAAAAGAGTTACAGTTACCCAATTGATTACGATTGGACTAAAGAACAAATGGAAGATGTAGTGAATGTATGGCGTATGGTAGAGTTGGCCTATGAAAAAGGAATCGACCGTGAAGAGTTTTTACTGAAATACAAAAAATTTAAAAAGGTTATTCCTGCTATTGGTGAGGAAAAAAGATGGGGTAAAAAATTTGAAGATATTTCAAATTATTCTCTTTATCGTGTAGTAAAAGAAGCACAGTCATCTACTAAAAAAAACATTCACTTAACAGAGAAATAAACTCGTTGTATTTTAGTTGTCTTTTTTGATAAATTAGTTTAAATTATTTCTTGAAAGGAAGTGAATTTTTTTGGATCAGCTTGTGAAAAGAGACCAGTTAATCAAAGAATGGATTTATGATGCTGCTAAGACAATAAAAACTTCATTTAATGATGAATTAGATATCCAGCAAAAAACGAATCGTAATGATTTAGTAACCAATATGGATAAAGCTATAGAGAAACTGTTTATCGAAAAAATTCAGCAGTTTTTTCCTGGAGAGCGTATTTTGGGAGAAGAAGGTTTTGGAGATGACATTCAGAATTTAGATGGTGTGGTATGGATTATAGATCCAATCGATGGAACGTTAAATTTTATTAAACAACAGTCTGACTTTGCGATTATGGTAGCTATTTATGAAGATGGAAAGGGTCAAATGGGTTATATCTATGATGTCATGCAAGATAAACTGTATTCTGCTCAAAAGGGTAGTGGCGCCTATTGCAATCAAACCCTTATCCCTGTAGTTGATAATAAACCATTAAAAGAAGGTCTAGTGGCTATAAGTAGTGCCTTAATGTCTAACGAAGAAGGTTTGGCAAGAATAGTTGGTAGAGCAAGTTCTGGCGTTCGTTTAATTGGATCAGCAGGTATTGAGACTGCTCATGTTGTTTCTGGAAGGCTGATAGGGTACCTTGCCGCATCGCTTGCACCATGGGACATAGCAGCTGGGAAAGTGATTGCTGAAGAAGTGGGGCTAATCTATACTAAGTTAAATGGAGATAGTATTGATTTGTTGAAAAAAAATGCTTCTCTTGTGGCCACACCTCTAGCTCACGAAGAAATTATTAGTTTGTTGAGTGCCGAAAACAAAGTTTGAGGATCAAAAAAATGTTCACTTTCCTTTAATAAGTAATCATTGACTGTTCAATTAAAAAGATATCTGTGAATCGTCTAATAAATAAATCGCTTACAACGAAAAAGTTAAAAATAACCTATCTTTTTTCTTTTCAATTCCTTATATAAGTGTTAGAATGGATAAGTTGATAGTTGTCTTCATAAGTTTTCAATGCGTTTTCATTAAAGAATTGCAAAAAACTTATGAATAGTTCAAGTGCGAAAAATGTATTGAACAATTTTTTTATTCGTAGATAGCGATTCAGTAGCATTGAAATAACAAGAAGAATCTTGGAGGAATACATTAATGAAAAATAGAGAAAATCTTAGAAATGTTGCCATAATTGCCCATGTCGACCACGGTAAAACAACCTTAGTTGATGAATTATTAAAGCAATCAGACACATTAGGCGCGCGTAGCCAATTGGCGGAACGTGCAATGGATTCAAATGCATTAGAACAAGAACGTGGAATTACAATCTTAGCAAAAAATACAGCCGTAAAATACAAAGATACTCACATCAACATCATGGACACACCAGGCCATGCTGACTTCGGTGGTGAAGTTGAACGTATTATGAAAATGGTTGATGGTGTAGTTTTAGTTGTCGATTCTTACGAAGGAACAATGCCACAAACTCGTTTTGTATTGAAAAAAGCTTTGGAACAAAAAGTTGTTCCTATTGTTGTAGTAAATAAAATTGATAAAGACTCAGCTCGTCCTGCAGAAGTAGTTGACGAAGTACTTGAATTGTTTATTGAATTAGGTGCTGATGACGATCAATTGGACTTCCCAGTTATTTATGCTTCTGCTATGAACGGTACGTCTAGTTTATCAGATGACAAAAATGATCAAGAACCAACAATGGCTCATATTTTCGATACAATTCTTGAAAAAATCCCTGCTCCAATTGACAACTCTGAAGAACCATTACAATTCCAAGTATCATTATTGGATTACAACGATTATGTTGGTCGTATTGGTATCGGACGTGTATTCCGTGGAACAATTAAAGTTGGAGATTCTGTAACCCTAAGTAAATTAGATGGTTCAACTAAAAATTTCCGTGTAACAAAACTTTTTGGATTCTTTGGTCTAGAACGTTTAGAAATCCAAGAAGCTAAAGCTGGAGATTTAATTGCTGTTTCAGGTATGGAAGACATTTTCGTTGGAGAAACAGTAACACCAGTTAATCATGTTGATCCATTGCCAATTCTTCATATTGACGAACCAACATTACAAATGACATTCTTAGTTAACAACTCTCCTTTCGCAGGTCGCGAAGGTAAATGGGTTACTTCACGTAAAATTGAAGAACGTTTAATGTCTGAATTGCATACAGACGTTTCATTACGAATTGATCCTACTGATTCTCCAGATGCATGGATTGTTTCAGGTCGTGGAGAACTGCATTTGTCAATTCTTATTGAAAACATGCGTCGTGAAGGTTATGAATTACAAGTTTCTCGTCCAGAAGTTATTTTGAAAGATTTTAATGGTGTTCAATGTGAACCGTTTGAATTAGTTCAAATTGACACACCAGAAGAGTACATGGGTTCAATCATTGAATCTTTAAGTGCTCGTAAAGGTGAAATGACAGATATGGTCAATAATGGAAATGGTCAAGTTAAATTGACTTTCTTAGCTCCAGCTCGTGGATTAATCGGATATTCTACTGAATTCCTTTCAATGACTCGTGGATACGGAATTATGAACCACACATTTGATCAATACTTGCCTCGTCTAAAAACTAAAATTGGTGGACGTCGTAATGGTGCTTTAGTTTCAACTGAAACGGGTAAAGCAACAACTTACGGTATCATGGGTGTAGAAGATCGTGGAACGATCTTTATTGAACCAACTACCGAAATTTATGAAGGAATGATCGTTGGGGAAAACTCTCGTGAAAATGACATTACTGTAAATATCACGAAAGCTAAACAAAAAACTAACGTACGTTCTGCGAATAAAGACCAAACTAACGTAATCAAAGCACCTCGTCATTTAACACTTGAAGAATCATTAGAGTTCTTGGGTGATGATGAGTACTGTGAAATTACTCCGGAAAGTGTTCGTTTACGTAAACAAGTCTTGAATAAAAACGAACGTGAAAAATCAGCTAAGAAAAATAAAGCATCACAAAACTAAAAATTAAAAGACAGTTTCCGAAAATGGTTTATCATTTTCGGGAACTGTCTTTTTTTATAGTTACTATTTATTAATAGAGGAATTAAGCCAAATTAGTGCCCTTTGTTATTGTTGGATGGATAGTTTGTTGCTATAATAATAGTGTTGCGTAAATTGCAACTAATGAACGATGGATTAAGACTGGATTGAAATCTAATCAGTACAGTATTAAAATTATAGAATAGGGAGGCTAAAGGCTTCTTTTAGCCGTAAACATGAGAAAATTTAAATATCTTGATTACTATATCTTTATCCCTTATTTAGTTTTATCCATAATAGGGATCTTAATGGTTTATAGTGCTAGTAGCTATGTTGCTATTAGTCAGTATAATAATTCTCAATTTTATTTTACCAGACAAGCCGCCTTTGTCATTTTGGGCTTAATTACGAGTATGATAGTTTTTTTATTCAAATATAAACTATTAAAAAATAAACGCTTTTTGGTAGGTGCAAGTGGGTTTGTTGCAATCTTGCTTGTTTACTTATTCTTTTTTGGTAAAATTACCAATGGAGCAAAAGGTTGGATATTCATTTTAGGTTTCGGGTTTCAACCTGCAGAGTTTGCAAAAATAGTAGTCATTTGGTATTTCGCTTATATTTTTTCAAAAAAACAAAATCAACTCGTGCATAATTTTAAGGAAACGGTCACTCCACCACTAACACTCTTTGGTTTTTATTTAGTGTTGATTCTTTTGCAACCCGATGTCGGTGGTGCGGCCATTTTACTTGTTACAGGAACTATTATGATCTTAGCAAGTGGGGTTTCAACAAAATTATCAGCGGCTGTTGGAGCAGTAGGAGTTGCTTTAATAGGAGGTATCCTTGCACTTGTACGTGTATTTGGTATGAGCCTACCTTTTTTAGAGAAATATCAATACGACCGATTCTTAGCTTTTTGGGATCCCTTTGCCGTTTCTGAAAGTGCCGGGCTTCAATTAGTGAATTCCTATTATGCTCTACGACGTGGCGGCATTTTTGGAGTAGGTATTGGGGAAAGTATTCAAAAAACTGGTTATTTGCCGGAACCTTATACAGACTTCATCATGTCTATTATTGGTGAAGAAATGGGATTGATTGGCATATTGGTTATTGTTGCACTATTTAGTTTGTTGATTTTACGTATTTATTTAGTCGGTATTCGAGCAAAAGATTCATTTGGATCACTTATTTGCATCGGTATCGCAACAATGTTATTAGTCCAAGGGCTTGTTAATCTAGGTGGGGTTATTGGATTAATGCCTATCACAGGAGTAACCTTTCCATTTATCAGTTATGGAGGTTCCAGCACGATTGTTTTAACGATTTCTATTGGTTTGGTATTAAATGTTAGTGCAACAGATAAAAAGCGCAATCAGCAAGTATTAGAGAAAAATAGTAAAAGTTAAATGTGTTTACTGGATGTAGTAAACAACTTGTTTACAGTACTGTCTTTTTTTAAGATAAGTTGCATCCTGACTATTAGAAAGAAAAATTACAAAGATTAGGAGTGACATGATGAAAAAAGTATTAGTAGCAAATCGCGGTGAAATAGCCATTCGTATTTTTAGAGCTTTAACAGAGTTAGCTATTGAAACGGTAGCTGTTTACGCACAAGAAGATGAGGGGTCTGTTCATCGTTTTAAAGCTGATGAAGCTTATTTAGTAGGAAAAGGAAAAAAACCTATTGATGCTTATTTAGATATTGAAGACTTGATTCGTATCGCTAAAGATTCTGAAGCAGATGCTATTCATCCAGGATACGGTTTTTTATCTGAAAATATTGATTTTGCTAGACGTTGTGAAGAAGAAGGAATCATTTTTATTGGTCCTAAACTACACCATTTAGATATTTTTGGAGATAAAATAAAAGCAAAAGAAGCTGCAATTGCTGCGGGTATTCAGTCTATTCCAGGATCAGATGGTCCAGTTGCAGATCTAGAAGGCGTAAAAGAATTCGGAAACCTATATGGCTATCCAATAATTATTAAAGCTGCTCTTGGTGGAGGCGGACGTGGAATGCGTGTAGCCAACAGTGAAGCAGATGTAAAAGATAGTTTTGAACGGGCACAAAGTGAAGCTAGAGCAGCATTTGGTAGTGACGAGATCTATGTTGAGCGTTATATTCAAGATCCAAAACATATCGAAGTACAAATCTTAGGGGATACTCATGGAAATATCGTTCATTTATATGAAAGAGATTGTTCTGTTCAACGGCGCCATCAAAAAGTAGTTGAGGTCGCTCCTTGTGTATCCATCTCAGAAAAATTAAGAATGGAAATGTGTCAATCAGCTGTTCAACTAATGGAACATGTTGGTTATGTAAATGCTGGAACAGTTGAATTCTTATTAGAAGGCGAGAATTATTACTTTATCGAAGTAAATCCTCGTGTACAAGTTGAACACACCATAACTGAAATGATTACGGGTATAGATATCGTTCAATCTCAAATTCTAATTGCTCAAGGGAAAGATCTGCACAAAGATATTCAGATTCCAAAACAAAAAGATATTCCATTGATTGGTGCTGCCATTCAATGCCGTATCACTACTGAAGATCCAATGAATAATTTCTTACCTGATACAGGTAAAATCAATACTTACCGTTCTCCAGGTGGATTTGGTATTCGTCTAGATGCAGGAAATGGATTTCAAGGGAGTGTAGTTACACCTTTCTTTGATTCATTGTTGGTTAAAGCTTGTGTCCATGCCACAACGTTTGAGTTGGCGGTACAAAAAATGGCTCGCTCGTTAAAAGAGTTCCGTATACGTGGAGTAAAAACGAATATTCCCTTTATGCAAAACGTTATTTCGCATCCAGTTTTTCTATCTGGTGAAGCTAAAACAACGTTCATTGATACGACACCTGAATTGTTTAAATTTTCAAAAGTTAGAGACCGTGGAAATAAAACGATGCATTACATCGGAAACATTACAGTCAATGGATTTCCTGGTATTGAACAAAGAGAGAAAAAATTCTTTGAACCTGCAAGAAAGCCTGCAAAGTTGATAACATTAGATAATGACTATGTAAGTGCTAAAAATGTTCTAGACAATAGTGGTGCCGATGCCGTAGTAGAATGGATCAAAAATAAAAACGAAGTGTTGCTGACAGATACCACCTTTAGAGATGCACACCAAAGTTTATTAGCTACTCGCGTGAGAACGCAAGACTTCTTAAATATTGCTGAGGAAACTCAAAAAGGTATTCCACAGTTATTTTCTTCTGAAATGTGGGGAGGAGCTACATTTGACGTAGCTTATCGCTTTTTAAATGAAGACCCTTGGGAACGATTAGAGAAATTACGTAAAAAAATGCCAGATACTCTATTCCAAATGCTATTTAGAGGATCCAATGCTGTAGGGTATCAAAATTATCCGGATAATGTTATTGAAGCGTTTATCCAGCAAGCAGCTAAAAATGGTATCGATGTGTTCCGTATTTTTGATAGTCTGAACTGGATCCAACAAATGGAAAAGAGTATTCAAAGTGTACGTGATGCTGGTAAAATTGCAGAAGCAACGATTTGTTATACTGGAGATATTAATGATCCTAAGAGAGATAAATATACAGTCGACTACTATAAAGATATGGCTAAAGAATTAGAAAACCAAGGTGCGCACATTATTGCTGTTAAAGACATGTCAGGAATATTGATGCCGCAAGCTGCTTATCGTTTAATTAGTGAATTGAAGGAAACAGTAGATGTCCCAATTCACTTGCATACACACGATACGAGCGGTAATGGTATCTTTACCTATGCTGCAGCTGTAAAAGCTGGTGTGGACATTGTGGATGTGGCTATGAGCGCAATGAGTGGAGCAACCAGTCAACCAAGCATGAATAGTTTGTATTATGCCTTGTTAAATGAAGATAGAGCACCTGAAATTAATATTGAGAACGTGCAACAAATCAATCATTATTGGGAAGATATCCGTGCACAATATAGTGACTTTGAAGTAGGGATCAGTGCACCTTCTACCGAAGTGTATCAACATGAGATGCCAGGTGGACAATACACCAATTTGCAACAACAAGCTAAAGCAATTGGATTAGCTGAGCAATGGGATGAAGTCAAAGGAATGTATGCAACAGTCAACCGAATGTTTGGAGACATTGTTAAAGTTACCCCTTCATCAAAAGTAGTTGGAGATATGGCTTTATTTATGGTACAAAATAAACTATCTGAAGAGGACGTATATGAAAAAGGAATGGCTATCGATTTTCCTGAGTCTGTTATCAGTTTCTTTATGGGTGATTTAGGACAACCGACTGGTGGTTTCCCTGAAAAACTTCAACGTATTGTATTAAAAGGCAAAGAACCGATTACCGTTCGCCCAGGTAGCTTAGCAGCACCAGTTGATTTTAACGAAGTCAAAAAAGAGCTAGCTGAAAAAATTCAAGCAGAGCCTACTCAAGAAGATGTCCTTAGTTACATTATGTACCCTCAAGTATTTTTAGATTACCGTAATAATCTAGAAACTTTTGGAGAGGTAACTCTTTTAGATACGATGACATTCTTCCATGGTATGCGAACTGGAGAATCTATTGAAGTTCAGATTGAAAAAGGGAAAACGTTGATTATAAAATTAAATCAAATAGGTGAACCCAATTCTGAAGGAATGCGCATTTTATACTTTGATCTAAACGGTCAAGGAAGAGAAGTAGTTGTAAAAGATTACAGTATCACAAGTACAAAAGCTATACGAAAAAAAGCAGAACCTACAAATAAAGAACATATTGGGGCTACAATGCCGGGATCCGTACTGGAAGTATTGGTACAAAAGGGCGAACGTGTAGTTCAAGGTCAGCCTATTATTATCACAGAAGCAATGAAAATGGAAACGACGATCAAAGCCAATGTCGAAGGGGTAATTGATCAAATCTATGTTGCAGATGAGGATATCATTGAAACAGGAGATTTACTGATTGAAGTGAAAGCTAACTAGAACCGAATAGATTGACGAACAAAGTAATGCTCATTTTAATGATGATAACTAGCACTAAGGTTCAGTTAAAATGATTTAGCTACCAAATTGAGGAGGCTAAATGAGTGAAGACATTTTTAAGATCTTTGCCGCTGATTTTTATTATGCTTCTAGCTACTTATTGGTTGCCAGAAGTCATTTCAAGAAATCCAGCAGACATCATCACGCCAAAAGAAGAAAGTGAAACTATTCAATCTGGATCTTTTGATTATCAAACAACAGATTTAGAACCTGAACAGCTTCCAATTACTGGTTTAGGCAGTTATGTCGGTCAAAACGTTGCAAACTTTACCGAAAAATTTGGCGATCCAAAGCGAATCGATCCGACTGTTTATGAAGAAGAACGTTGGATATTTGGAGAGGATGAAACAGATTATGCACAGTTAACTGTGAAAGATGGTGTAATCACAGATTTATTTGTATTTGGATCAGAATTAGATGTAGCTCCATTTAAAATTGGTATGTCCATTACTGAAGTATTTCAATTAGCGGGTTTTTATCCAACTTATTCTGTAGAGAATCAAGGGGAACAAGTTACTTTAGAATTAACAGAAAGTGATTTAAACTATCGCCCTTTAATTGCTTTTGACAACCAAACATTTGCTGTATTAATGATGGATCGTTCGACAAATCAAATTATTGCTGTTCGTTATCTAGACTCACCATCACTGATTCGTTTGGGAGTCTATGATGATGGTTCGAAAAAACACTTAATACCCTCTTTTGAGCTAGATGAAATAAAACAGGATACCATTAACGAAGCCAATCAAAAACAAGTGTATGAGATATTAAATATTTTACGTCAACGATATGAACAGTCTGCGCTAACTCCGAGTGATGCTTTAACTGAAGTAGCTGAAACTATTTTTATCAATCAAGAAGAACAAATTATTGCGGATCGTCAAGCTAATAAAGAAAGTAATTTTTCAGAAACAGAAAACTCAGACAAAGCAATAAAGAATCAGAATTCTTCAATTGAAACGTTTATTATAGATGACAACTCTAACTCTATTGATGAGCAGACAAATCAAACCTATCAAACACTAACAAGTGAGCAAATAGAACTTACTTTGCAAGAAACAGAGTTAGAGTTAAATGAAGTACGTGTGTTGTATTCGATTCAAGAAACGGACGTGGCATGGCTTGCAACCAACTGGTTTAGTCTTGAAATTGAACGAATTTTTTTGATGGATGCTGGTATGACAGAAATAGGACTAGCTTATCGTGCAAATGATATGTTACTGATCCTTCATTAAATAAGACATTTTTAAAAAAAAGAAGCTATACGATTGAAATTACTAAATTAAGGAGGGGCGATATGGAATTAACTACAAATGAGAGACAAGGAATCATTGTTTGGGTTTATAGTTTAAGACATTTTAAAACACTTAAACGTTTTGGGTTGATTCACTATGCTTCTAGAAGAATGAAATACGTTGTGATGTATATCAATCAATCTGATGTAGAAATGACGCAAAAAAAGTTAGCTGATTTACATTTCGTTCGAAAAGTAGAGTTATCCTATAGACCGTTTATTAATTTAGATTTTAAAGATTTTTTCGGAAAAGAAAAAAAAGATGTTGCTGAAGAACAAATAAAAGAAAACGAGTCTAACGAGACTGTAATCTAATTAAAATGCTAGATAAGTCGATACCATAAGTTCATCGGCTTATTTAGCATTTTATAGTGTGAAAAGGTTTCTTAATCGGGAAGATAAACTGAAAGGAAGTTGTATGTATGCGTATCATTACAGGAGAATATGGAGGCAGAAAATTAAAAGCTGTCCCAGGTAACAATACAAGACCCACAACAGATAAAGTAAAAGAATCCATCTTCAATATCATAGGACCTTATTTTGACGGTGGAAATTGTTTAGATTTATTTGCTGGAAGTGGGGGACTAGCTATTGAAGCAGTTTCTCGCGGTATGGATAGTGCCGTACTAATTGATCGAGATCCTTTAGCCATCAAAACGATAAAAGAAAATATTAGCGTAACAAAGGAATTAGATAAATTTGAAATTTATCGGAATGACGCCAATCGAGCAATCGACTTATTAAGAGGGAAGAAAAAATTTGACCTCTTATTTTTAGATCCTCCTTATGCTAAACAAGAGATTGAAAAACAAATTGAAAAAATAGTCGATTCTGATTTATTGAATGATGAAGCCATTATTATCTGTGAGTTGGACAAGCGGACTCAATTAAATGAAAATATTGGTGCAGCTAAAGTCTTTAGAAAAGAATTTTATGGGGCAAGCCAAATTGTAATGTATGAATACACTAAGGAAATGGGGCAGGGAAATGACTAAAATTGCTTTATTTCCTGGAAGTTTCGATCCATTTACTAATGGCCATCTCGATACAGTTGAAAGAACCTCAAAATTATTTGATCAAGTTGTCATCGCTGTAGCGACTAATACGTCAAAAAATGCTTTATTTTCTCTAGAAGAAAAAATGACCTTTATTAAAAAGTCTGTCGAACATATTGAAAATGTAAGGGTCACGGAACATAGTGGCGGATTGACGGTAGAACTTGCAAAAAAAATTGGAGCAGTCACATTGGTAAGAGGATTACGGAATAATGCCGATTTTGAGTATGAATCTACGATTGCAACAATGAATAAAATTCAGCATAAAGATATTGAAACTGTATTTTTAATGTCAAATGAAAAGTACCGATTTTTAAGCTCAAGCTTAATTAAAGAAGTGGCGATGTTTGGTGGCGATGTTTCCAGTCTCGTTCCAGATGGAGTTAATAAAGCTATCAAAAAAAAGTATGCTAAAATAGAATAAATCAATTCAATTCGTTAGTAAATTTAGGTATGCAGAGGATGATTGGAATGAATGCTAAAGAAAAAAAGAGTCGCAAGGGTTTGCTTGTTGCACTGATCGTAATTATTCTTGCAGGAGTCTTTGTCCCTATTCCTTATTATATAGAAGGACCGGGTTCGGCAGTGCAATTGAACGAATTGGTAGAAGTTGACAACAAAAAAGACCCAGAAGATGGTCATTTTATGTTAACGACCGTTGCGATTAGAAGAGCGACTCCTTTTACGTATTTCATGAAATATTTGCCTTTTCATGAAGGTCTCACCACCGAAGAACTGTTTGGTACAAATACTTCTGATGCAGAATACACTAACCTACAGAATTATTATATGACTAGTTCAATCAATTCAGCAATCGAACAAGCTTATGAGGCTGCTGGAGAAGAGTATCAGTTGACGTATAATGGCGTTTATATCATGTCCATTTTGGAAGGGTCCGATTTTGAAGGCAAGTTAGAGATTGGAGATACCATACTTTCACTTGATGGACAGTCTTTTGATAGTTCAGCTGAATTTATTGAATACGTTCAAAAACAAAAAGTTGGTCAAGTCATTGAAGTAACATATGAACGGAATGGCGAACAACAAACGATTTCTGGAAAGTTAATGGAAATGGAAGAAACTAAAAAAGCTGGTCTAGGAATATCTTTAGTCGATAATACGTCAATTGAAACAGATATCCCAGTATCTATTGATGCCGGAGAAATTGGAGGGCCATCTGCTGGTTTTATGTTTGCTTTACAGATTTATACGCAGTTGATGGATGAGGATTTGCGAAAAGGAAATGAAATTGCTGGTACTGGAACGATGCAACCAGATGGCACAATTGGTCGTATTGGCGGAATTGATAAAAAAGTTGTTGCAGCCAGTGAAGAAGGAGCGACAATCTTTTTTGCTCCAGATGATACGATCGATCCAGTCATACAAAAAAATTATCCTGAAATGAAGTCTAATTATCAAGAAGCACTCGAGGCAGCAAAAGAAATTGATACCGATATGAAAATTGTACCAGTAAAAACATTTCAAGATGCCATTGATTATTTAAAAAAACTATAAACCATTTGATTTAATCAAAAAATCCATAAAAAAAGCCGAAGACAATTATGTCTTCGGCTTTTTTGGACTAACTTTAAAAGTGATAAGGATTTTTTTGGGCTGTTTTTCGATTAATGAAGAATGAAGCGATACTTCCAATTATAAGGACAATCATTAATCCGACGGTAACAATAGCAATTGAGCGATGGTCTGGTAAGTTCTTAGTAAATATCCCATACATTGCCCATATAAAAACTAAGATAATAGCCCAATCTTTTAAGAAATAAGCAATCCCTAGTCCTAAAAGAGTCGCTAGCGATAAGAGTACATAAGTGACTATTGTTTGGAGATTTGCCTCGATACCGATACTAGCAACTAACCAATAACTGAAATTTGTAATGGTAGCAACAATGATCCATCCTAAGTAAAGTGATATAGGAATGAGGTAAAGTTTAGAATGAGTAGCTTTTTCTTGAGTTCGATATAAAAAAATAAGGGATAGAAGCAGTAAAAAAATAACAATAAAAGCAATTCCGTCCAAGAGAAAATGCCAAACTAAAATCCATAATGTATTAAACAAACAAGTTAGTAAAAATCCCCAGAATTGGGCGGAACTTAACGTTTGTTTTTTTAAACTAAAACTTAACAGCCATAATAACAATGCAAAATAGATGACTCCCCAAATACTAAAAATAAAACCAGCAGGAGTAAAAAACACATCATACATATCAGAAATTTCTCCTGTTTGATAACCATTAATGGGAAGGATATTAGCTAAAGCGTTTACGGCAATCATTATTCCATAAGCTAAATATAAAACAATCTGTTTTCCTATAGTCATTTTCATCACTCCTTAATTTAGTAATTTTAAAAATTACGTTAACTTAACCATACTACAAATTTTAAATAAAATAAATTAAAGCGACTGGTTAAAAGAAATAGGTGTTTTTTTACGCATATTACTTCTTAGAAGGACTCAAAAGGAGTGTTAGGGGATGTTGAAAACTAGCAAAGACTGGCTAATAAAAAATCGTTTATTTATTGAGATAGGTATGCTCAGTTGCCTAGTACTCAGTGTAGTTGGAATTATTCTGATGTTTTTGAGCAGCACAGATGATGTGGAAGAAACCTCAGATACGATGAGTTACTTGGAAAGTGAGAGCCAGTATTCTGTAACATCAAATCAGGCTGAACAACAATCAGAAAGTCAATCAGAAATAATTTATGTAGATGTTAAGGGTGCTGTGTACCTGCCTGGTGTGTATGAAGTGACAAGTGAAATGAGGTTAATTGATGCTATTGAACTAGCTGGTGGTTTTAGTGATAAGGCAAATCAGAATCCTGTAAACTTATCCTTAAAGTTAACAGACCAAATGGTGATTTTTATTCCAGAAATTGGAGCGGTTGAAGAAAAAACTGCAGAACTAGAAACTTCAGCCGTTCCAATAGAAGAAGCTGTTATCACAGTTCCAAAAGAAAATAGTGAAACAGCAACGTCTGAAAAGATAAATATCAATCTCGCAGACTCAATTGAACTCCAACAATTATCTGGAATAGGGGAGAAAAAAGCAGAGCAAATCATGAGCTATAGACAAGAGAATGGTTCATTTCAAAAAATTGAAGACCTGAAAAATGTGTCCGGCATTGGTGAAAAAACTTTTGAGGCGTTACGAGCGAACATTACTGTGGGCGATGGTGAGTAAAAATGAAGTATTGAAAGTCTTTGTGGGCTTTTGTATACTTGAGAAAATGCTTAAGTTCATCAACAACTTAAACAAACAAATGAGTAGGAGGATTAATATGACTGAACGTATACCATGGGATCAATATTTTATGTCTCAGAGTTTGTTGCTGTCTTTAAGAAGTACCTGTGCTCGATTAACTGTTGGAGCTACAATTGTAAGGGAAAAGAGGATTATCGCAGGAGGTTACAACGGATCGGTAAGTGGGGATGCGCATTGTATAGATGACGGTTGCTATATTGTTGACGGTCATTGTTTACGTACGATTCATGCTGAGATGAATGCGATTCTTCAGTGTGCAAAATTTGGAGCGCAAACTGAAGGTGCAGAAATTTATGTTACTCATTTCCCATGCTTACAATGTACGAAAATGATTATTCAAGCTGGTATCATAAAAATAAATTACTTAGAAGATTACCATAACAATGAGTACGCTTTAAAATTGATTGAACAAGCCCACGTTCAATGTCAAAAAGTTGTCCTTCCAAAAGATTTTTTCCAACAACTAGATTTCAATACGAATGCTCAAACTAGTTTAAGCCAACTTAATGGACACATGCCACTCCAATAAGTGAAGGGATATGTTCTTTTTTCAGCTATTTCTTGTTTATTGTGCGCTATTGTTATTTTAAACCCTAACCGGTTGAGTATTTTTATATTCTTGATGTGGTTGATCCGATTGCTGTTTGCACGCAGAAAGAAATGGCTCATTTATTCTTGTTTGTTCATGAGTGTAACAGCTTTTTTTGTAGGAGTAGAAAAGTACAACAATCAAACGCGTCTTTCAATGGACGCTCAGAATTTTTTGATTGAAATGGATCCCAATCAACTAAAAATTGATGGCGATCAAGTGCAATTTTACGGTACAGTTAATCAAGCTGGAGAAACGCTAAAGCGTTCTGAGAAAATTGTTGTTTTTTATCGATTATCTACTAAAGAAGAAAAAGAGTATTGGGAAAAGCAACAAAAAATAGCAAATTTTGTAGTGATAGGATCTCTGACCAAACCTGAAAAAAATAGAAATTTAAATCAATTTGATTATCAACGTTATTTGTCTCATAACAAAATTCATTGGATACTAGATGCAAAATCAATTAAAGCACACTCTGGAACTGAGAAACAAAATTTTTTGAATCTATTTAACTTGAAAAATATCAGACAAACTATCTTGATTCACATTGAAAGTAAAACATCCGTTACTGTGTCAAGTTACATTAAAACTCTATTGTTCGCACATAATAGTTCTATTGACGATCAAGTAATGAATGGATACAAAGAAATTGGAATTATCCATTTATTGAGTATTTCAGGCTTACACATCCAATTTTTGATAGCTGGGCTGACTTATATCCTATGGCGAATGGGGGTGACACGTGAGCACACGTATATCCTTTTAGTTATTTTTCTTCCTATTTACGGAAGTTTGACCGGTTGGGGAACCAGTATTTTTAGAGCTGTCGTGATGAGTCTGATCAGTCAGACGGGTTCACAGATTCGTAGACCCATTTCTGGATTAGACTCGTGGTCATGGACACTGATTATCGGGCTTTGGATAGATCCTTATCAATTATTTTCTATCGGTTTTCAATTGAGCTATCTGCTTAGTTTAGCCTTGATTTTATTTTCAACCTCGTTGTTCAATCAATCAAAGTATAGCATTATCAATAGTTTAGCCATTTCTTTTATTTTAACCCTTATTTCTATACCGATTCTCAGTTTCCATTTTTTTGAGTTTTCGTGGATTGGAATGTTTGCTAATTTGCTCTTTGTTCCATTATTTACGTGGTTTATTATGCCCTTGATGATTTTATTGTTTTTTAGTTCCTATTTTTTTTCAGGAACACTGTTTTTCCAGTTTCTTATACACTTAGCGGAACAATTGTTGGGTATGATAGAATGGCTGGTATTAAAAATCAGACTTTTTCCATATGGTACGATTGTTACTGGAAAAGTTCCTTTGATGTTATTTGTTGTAACGATCATTGTCATTGTTATCTTTTTGATCGCATTAGAACAGCGAAAGAAACGGAAACGAGTTCTTATTTTGTTGGTAACTGTTTTTATAGTCTTTATTCAGTATCAAAAGTACAGTCCATTTGGAGAAGTGTTGATGCTAGATGTAGGCCAGGGAGATGCGACTTTAATTAAAGAGCCTTTTGGAAAAGGTGTCTATCTAATAGATACAGGCGGAGCATTAGCATTTGAAAAAGAAGAATGGCAAATAAGAAAAAATCAGTCAACAGTGTCAAACCGTGTGTTGATTCCGGTGATTAAATCTTTAGGAGTAACCAAATTAGACCAAGTGTTGATTACTCATGGCGATGAAGACCACATGGGTGAATTAATCGAACTAGCTCAAGGTATTGAAATTAAAGAACTTGTTTTCCCAATAGGGACAACTGAAAAACAATCATTCTTTGATGCAGCTCAAGCATTAGAAAAAAGTGGTGTAGCTTTACGTGTAGTCAGCGCTAAACAATCACGAGAGCAACTTTTTGGACCCTCTTTAGCTGTTTTGTGGCCCTTAGACAATGGTGAAGGTGAAAACAATGATTCTCTTGTATTGTATGGGAAAATTGGTCAGTTTAATTGGCTTTTCACAGGTGACATCGAAGAGACGGGGGAAGCAGAGGTAACAGCTCTTTACCCTAATCTAAAAGTGGATATTCTAAAGGTAGCACATCATGGAAGCCAAACGTCAACTAGTGAACGTTTTATTCAAAAAATAAAACCGAAAAAAGCTTTGATATCTTGTGGGTTAAACAATCGCTACAATCACCCAAATGAGGATGTGCTAGAACGCTTGGATTCAGTAAATGCAACGGTTTACCGAACAGATTTACAAGGAAGTTTTAGGTATACGTATGCCGATTATTTACACATAGGGGTAAAAAAAGACTTTCAAACGATCTTAAAATAAATTTAAAATAGGCTTGCAAAATAATTTAATGCTTTGTACCATTAAGGCAATACAAGAAAGTGGTGGAACAGAGTGAATTTTGTATCAGAATTAGCAAAAATAAAAAACGGCACGATTGCCCATGTTTATATTGTATTAGGAACAGAGTCCTATTTAGCAAGCGTAGCTAGAAAAACACTGTTGGATTCATTGCTTAGTGCAGAAGAACTGGAATTAAACTACGGTGCTTACGATATGGAAGAAGTTTCGATCGGAACAGCCTTAGAGGATGCAGAATCAATTCCATTTTTTGGCGATCGCCGTCTCGTTTTTGTAGACAGACCGGTCTTTTTAACGGGAGATAAAACAAAGTTAAAGGTAGAACATGATGTGAAATGGTTAGAAAGTTATTTAACTCATCCTTCTGAATCAACGACACTTGTATTCTTTGCCCCTTATGAAAAATTAGATGAACGGAAAAAAATAACTAAGTTACTTAAAAAAACAGCTACCATAATAGAAGTAAATGCATTATCAGAAAAAGATATGCGAAAATACATCAAGGATACTATTGCAAATGAAGATTACCGTTATTCACCAGAAGCGTTTGAATTATTTATCCAATTAACAGATGCGAAATTATCAGTAGCGATGGGAGAATTGCCGAAACTCTTTATTTATGCTCAAGATACTAAATTTATTACACTAGATGCAGTTCAAGAATTAGTAGCTAAGTCGTTAGAACAAAATATTTTTGCGTTAAATGAATACGTTTTGAAAAAAGACGTAGGACAAGCGCTTAATTTATACCAAGATTTATTACTGCAAAAAGAGGACCCTATTAAAATAAATGCGATTATGACATCTCAATTTAGATTGCTTATCCAAGTCAAAATTTTAGAAAAAAAAGGGTATCAGCAAGGAGACATTGCTAAGCAATTAAAAACGCACCCCTATCGAGTGAAATTAGCTATTCAACAAATGAGAAAAATTGAGGAGCATTCATTGATCGAAGCGTATAATGGATTGATTGATGCTGAGTATCGACTGAAGACAGGAAAAGGCGATAAAGAAATGCAATTTGAATTATTCGTTCTGCAGTATGCACAAAAAAAGATAGCGAATAGAGATCATTACAAGCGTTTAAGATAATCCAGCTATCAAGTAAAAAAACTTTACACATTTTTATTGCATTGAAGCTTGTCTTTATGTATAATTGAATTTGTTGAAACAACTAGAATAGACTATTTTAAGTTGTAAATAATTGAAAGTGGGGTGAATCAAATGCCAAACATCGAAGCTGCAATCAAACGTGTCCGTACTTCTGAAAAATCAGCTGTACAAAACAACGTTCAAAAAAGTTCAATGCGTACTGCTATTAAAAAATATGTTCAATCTATTGAAGCAGGTAACGAAAATTCTGAACAATTACTTAAAGAAGCAATCAAAGCAATTGACATGGCTGCATCTAAAGGATTGATTCATAAAAATAAAGCTAACCGTGACAAATCTCGTTTAACTGCTAAATTAGCTAAATAAGAGGTCATTGTTATAAAGTGTAAGTAAAAAAGCCTCAAGTCTTGAGTATTCAAGACTTGAGGCTTTTTTATTTTTTGAATACTAGTGAAGTTTTATCAAATTAGTTGTAAGAACACACGTTCAGTGCTAGAATAATAAAATAGAATTGAAACTGTGTGTCTTGAATTAGACAGGCTTCTTTTTATACTGAATAGAAGTGCGAGGAGGTACTTGAAATGCCAAAAGACCAATTTGAACTGGTTTCTAAATACCAGCCTAGTGGTGATCAGCCGGATGCCATAAAAAAATTAATTAAAGGTATCGAAGCTGGAGAGAAAGAACAAACCTTATTAGGTGCCACAGGAACCGGAAAAACATTTACGGTCTCAAATGTCATTAAGGAAGTAAATAAGCCAACTTTAGTTATTGCACACAATAAAACTTTAGCAGGTCAATTATATGGAGAGTTTAAAGAATTTTTTCCTGATAACGCTGTAGAGTATTTTGTCAGCTATTATGACTACTATCAACCAGAAGCATATGTTCCTTCAAGTGATACCTTTATTGAAAAAGAATCAAGCGTTAACGATGAGATAGATAAACTGCGTCATTCCGCAACGAGTGCGTTGTTAGAACGAAGAGATGTCATTGTAGTAGCTTCAGTTTCATGTATCTATGGACTAGTTAACCCTGAGGACTATCGAGATCACGTTCTGTCTTTACGCGTAGGTGCTGAAATGAATCGTGATGAGATGTTACGTCGTCTAGTCGACATGCAGTTTGAACGTAACGATATTGACTTTCAACGCGGACGCTTTCGTGTTAGAGGAGATGTCGTGGAAATTTTCTTAGCATCACGTGACAGTGAAGCAATACGTGTAGAGTTCTTTGGAGATGAAATTGATCGTATTAGAGAAGTAGATGTTTTAACAGGTGAAATTAAGGCCGATGTCCAACATGTCCCTATTTTTCCGGCCACTCACTTTGTAGCAAACGATGAACAAACAAGATCAGCTATAAAAAATATCCAAGAGGAATTAGAAGAACGATTAAAAGTTTTACGAGCTGAAGATAAATTAATTGAAGCTCAACGACTAGAACAGCGAACAAACTATGATTTGGAAATGTTATTGGAAATGGGGTATTGTTCAGGAATTGAAAATTACTCTAGACACATGGATGGACGTAAACCTGGTGAAGCACCGTATACATTAATTGATTTCTTCCCAGATGATTTTCTGATTGTTATAGATGAGTCTCATATCACGATGTCCCAAATTAGAGGGATGTATAATGGCGATAGAGCTAGAAAAGAACAATTGATTGAGTATGGTTTCAGATTACCGAGTGCTTTGGATAACCGTCCGCTTCGCCTGGAAGAATTTGAAAACCATGTAAATCAAATTATGTATATTTCGGCAACGCCAGGACCTTACGAACTGGAACGCGCTCCAGAAGTTATTGAACAAATTATTCGTCCTACAGGATTATTAGATCCAATTATAGAAGTGCGTCCAATCAAAGGTCAAATTGATGATTTGATTGGTGAAATAAATGAACGAACTGAAAAAAATGAGCGAGTATTTATTACTACATTAACTAAAAAGATGTCAGAAGACTTAACGGATTACTTGAAAGAGGTTGGAATCAAAGTTGCCTACTTGCATAGTGAGATAAAAACATTAGAACGAACCGAGATCATTCGAAATCTGCGTTTAGGCGTATACGACGTATTGATTGGGATCAACTTGCTGCGTGAAGGTATCGATGTCCCAGAAGTATCATTAGTTATTATTTTAGATGCAGATAAAGAAGGCTTCTTAAGAAGTGAACGTTCACTTGTACAGACGATTGGTAGGGCTGCACGTAATGAGAATGGGAAAGTTATTATGTATGCGGACCGTATCACAGACTCTATGAGAGCCGCTATATCAGAGACTGAGAGACGTCGTGAAACCCAAGAAGAATACAATGAAAAACATGGCATTACGCCTAAAACAATTATCAAAGATATTCGTGATCTGATTTCGATTACTTCAGTAGTAGAAGGTGACGATGAGGGAGCATCTGGCTTAGAAAATATTGCTAAGATGACGAGAGAGCAGCGTCTTGAGCTGATTGATGGTATGGAAGTTGAAATGAAGGTGGCAGCAAAAGAATTAAACTTCGAAAAAGCGGCTAATATAAGAGACATGATCTTAGAAATAACGGCACAGTACAAATTAAAATAATGGTACAGAAGAATGAAACAAATCTATTAAAAATGGAAAAACCGATTAAAAACTTGCAATTTCTTATAGATTCTAGTAGAATTTAATTGTGTACTAAACACATACCTTTTACTTGGTAAAACGAATCACCAACGTCTACTCAGTAAGAGGAAAAATTGAGGAAAGAGGTGCTTAGAAATGTCAATTTCTAAAGAACGCAAAAATGAGATCATCAAAGAATACGCAATCCACGAAGGAGATACAGGTTCTCCCGAAGTACAAGTTGCTGTATTAACAGCTGAAATCAATCATTTAAACGAACACGCACGTGTTCACAAAAAAGACCACCATTCTTACCGTGGACTTATGAAAAAAATTGGTCACCGTCGTAACTTGCTTGCGTACCTACGCAACAAAGATCTTACTCGTTACCGTGAATTGATTCAAAGATTAGGTCTACGTCGTTAATTTTTCGTAGTCTATTTAGAAGCGAGGTTCTAACGAATCTCGCTTCATTTTGTTTGTAAAAGAAAAAAGCTGTTTATTTTGTTGTCCATCCTACTATACAAATGTGAGTGTTTAAGCAGCTTAAATGCTGACATTTGTTTAGTAGTCTGTTTGGAAAAAACGAATAAAAGCTTTAATAAAAGGAGAAATGCACACAATGACAGAGAAACAAGTTTTTACTAAAGAATGGGCAGGTCGTACATTAGAAATTGAAGTAGGGCAATTAGCAAAACAAGCTAATGGTGCAGCTTTGATTCGCTATAACGACACTGTAGTGCTATCTGCAGCAGTAGCTAGCAAAAAAGCGAAAGACGTAGATTTCTTTCCTTTAACAGTAAATTACGATGAAAAAATGTATTCAGTCGGTAAAATCCCAGGTGGTTTTATTAAAAGAGAAGCACGCCCAAGTGAAGCGGCTACTTTAACAGCTCGATTAATTGACCGTCCGATTCGTCCAATGTTTGCAGAGGGATTTCGTAATGAAGTTCAAATTACAAATACTGTGATGTCTGTAGACCAAAACTGTTCGCCAGCTTTTTCAGCAATGTTTGGTTCTTCTTTATCACTTGCTATTTCAGATATTCCGTTTAACGGACCGATTGCAAGTGTTGATGTAGGCCGTGTAGACGGAGAATACATCATTAATCCAACTCTTGAGCAAGAAGCATTATCAGACATTCATTTAACAGTTGCAGGAACTAAAGATGCCATTAACATGGTTGAAAGTGGAGCTGCTGAAGTTTCAGAAGAAGATATGCTTGGTGCTTTAATGTTTGGTCATAAAGCAATTCAAGAATTAGTTGCTTTCCAAGAAGAAATCGTAGCGGCTGTTGGAAAAGAAAAAATGACTATTCAATTGTTGCAAATCGATGCAGATTTAGAAAAAGAAGTTAACGATACTTTCCAAACTAAGATGATTGCTGCAATTCAAACCGAAGAAAAATTAGCTCGTGAAGAAAACATCGAAGCGGTTAAAGAAGAAGCAATGGCTTTTTATGAAGAAAAATATCAAGACAATGATGAAGCTAAACGAATCAATAAAGAAGTAAAACAAATTGTTGAGGACATGGAAAAGAATGAAGTCCGTCGTTTGATTACAGTTGACAAAATTAGACCAGATGGTCGTAAAATTGATGAAATTCGTTCTTTAGCTTCAGAAATTGGACTATTGCCAAGAGCACATGGTTCTGGTTTATTCACTCGTGGACAAACTCAAGCATTGTCTATAGCTACTTTAGCACCATTAGGCGAACATCAAATTATTGATGGTTTAGGAATTGAAAACAGCAAACGATTCATCCATCACTACAATTTCCCTCAATACTCTGTTGGAAGTACTGGACCGTCACGTGGACCAGGCCGTCGTGAAATTGGACATGGGGCGTTAGGAGAACGTGCATTAGCACAAGTTATCCCTAGCGAAGAAGATTTCCCATACATGATTCGTTTAGTTGCTGAAGTTTTAGAGTCAAATGGTTCTTCATCACAAGCAAGTATTTGTGCGGGTACTCTAGCTTTAATGGATGCAGGTGTTCCAATCAAAGCTCCAGTAGCTGGTATTGCAATGGGACTTGTTAAAGAAGGCGAAAACTATACTGTCTTAACAGATATCCAAGGACTAGAAGATCATTTAGGCGATATGGACTTTAAAGTAGCAGGTACTAGCAAAGGAATCACAGCTCTTCAAATGGATATTAAAATTGAAGGTATCACACAACAAATTTTAGAAGAAGCGTTAACTCAAGCTAAAAAAGCTAGAATGGAAATTCTTGATGAATTAATTTCTACAATTGCTGAGCCACATGAAGAATTAAGTGCATATGCTCCTAAAATTGAGATGATGCAAATCAAACCGGAAAAAATCAAAGTTGTTATTGGTCGCGGTGGTGACCAAATTAATGCTATTATTGATGAAACCGGCGTTAAAATTGATATCGATCAAGAAGGAAATATCAGTATTGCATCTGAAGACGCAGCTATGATTAGACGCGCTAAAGAAATTATTGAAGAATTAACAAAAGATATCGAAGTCGGTAAAATTTATTCAGGAAAAGTAAAACGAATTGAAAAATTTGGAGCTTTTGTTGAAATTGCTAAAGGAAAAGATGGATTAGTTCATATTTCTGAATTAGCTAACGAACGTGTTGCTAAAGTTGAAGATGTTTTGACTTTAGGTGAAGTAATGGACGTTAAAGTTATCGAAATCGATAAACAAGGAAGAATTAACCTTTCTCGTAAAGTTTTGTTAACAACTGAAGAAGACTAAAAAATAGATAGTAAAAAGAGCTCAATTTGAAAAAAATTGAGCTCTTTTTTGCTATTCGTTTTCATTAATTCCTCTTAACCATTTTACTAATTGGTCAACTGTTTGTTCTTGCTGCTGTTCGGGTGAAATGGTGGCAGGAAGATCACCCTCTTGGTTTCCATAATCGCCAAAACCGGCATGATTGCCTCCTTCAATAGTATAAAATAAGGTAGTAACGGGTAAATAATTTTTTCCAAGTCGATAAGCCTCTTCATCCACTACGCCATCATTAGAACCAATAAGAGAAAGAACTGAAATAGGCAGTTTATCTAACCGACCCTTTTCATCTGGGTAACTCGCTAGTAAAAAAACACCTTTTAAGGATTCTGAATAACTTTCATTGGCAAATCGACTAGCCATCACACCACCTAAGGAATGACCACCTATAACAAAGTTTTGAATCTCCTCATCAGTGATAATGGTTTCTGCTTTATCTGCATCTGTTACGGCAAGGTTCAAAGCATGCTTAAAAAGGTAAACGGGATATCCTTCTGCAGCGAGCTTTGCCGCAATGGAACTGTAACTTTTTTCTTCTACAAGGCCACCTTGATAAAAGAGGACAGAAGTAGATTGTTGCTCGTTTAATGGCCTGAAAATAATCGCATCTGAGGATTCTTCAACCATGTATTGATCAGTAGGCTCTGTTTCATTCAGAGCTTCACTTAATGGTTGATATGTTTTAGACTGTACAAAAAATAAACTGCCTAATAAAACCAAAATGAAAAAAATAAAACAACCAATTAAAATTTTATAGCTGCGCTTCATAAATGCTCCCTCCAAAATAATTTATTTCATAAAGTTGAACAGAAAAAGTGTATCATATATTTCGCTTTATTCGTTAGATAAATCAAACAAAACAGAGTGAATAATCTACATTTGTATAAATTACTCAAGAATTGTGCTAAAATGTATAATGGGAGTACATGGAGCCATAAGATAATAGTAAAAATAGAAATATGTATTAGGAGAGATAATAAATGAATGGATATACTATTGCAGTCGTAGGAGCAACGGGAGCTGTAGGAACAAAAATGATTCAAATGTTAGAGCAAGCAACTTTTCCAATCAACGAAGTTAAGCTCTTAGCCTCGAAACGATCTGCTGGGAAAAAAGCTTTATTTAATGGAAAAGAAATCGAAATCCAAGAAACAACGGCAGATTCTTTTGAAAATGTTGATATTGCATTATTTAGTGCAGGTGGATCGATTTCAAAACAATTTGCTCCCGAAGCGGTAAAGAGGGGTGCAGTTGTCATTGATAATACAAGCGCATACCGCATGGATGCTGAAGTACCTTTAGTCGTTCCGGAAGTAAATGAGGAAGCAATTCGTTCTCATAAAGGAATTATTGCTAACCCGAACTGCTCAACAATTCAAATGATGGTTGCTTTAGAACCGATTCGCAAACAATACGGATTAGATCGGGTAATTGTTTCAACGTATCAAGCGGTAAGCGGAGCTGGAGTTTCAGCTGTTAAAGAAATGAAAGAACAAGCGCAACATATGTTGAATGGTGAGCCTTATGAAGCGGCTATTTTGCCGTCAGGTGGAGATAAAAAACATTTTCCAATTGCTTTCAATGCATTGCCACAAATCGATTTGTTTACTGAAGACGGTTATACATTTGAAGAGTTGAAAATGATTAATGAGACTAAAAAAATTATGGGCGATGATCATATAAAAGTTTCTGCAACATGCGTCCGTATTCCAGTCATTTCAGGACACTCGGAGTCCGTATATATTGAAGTGAAAGAAGAGGGAGCTAGTGTAGCTTCTATTCAGGAGCTTATGAAAAATGCACCAGGTGTTGAACTTCAAGATGATCCTGCTAATCAAGTTTATCCAACAGCATTGGAAGCAGCAGGCAAGAAAGAAACATTTGTTGGAAGAATACGGAAAGATCGTGACTTAGACAAAGGTTATCATATGTGGATCGTTTCGGATAATTTAATCAAAGGTGCTGCTTGGAATTCTGTTCAAATTGCTGAAAGCTTACACAAGTTAAAATTAATTAAAACAAATAATTAAGAATAAGTTGAATTTAAAGTAGAGGGTGATGGTATTGGATTTAAAAAAAGCGCGTATTATAACCGCTATGACTACTCCATTTGATGCAGAAGGATCAATTGATTATGGACAACTAGAAAAGTTGATCAACTTCTTACTTGAAAATGGGACAGAAGGATTAGTAGTGGGGGGCACGACTGGAGAATCTCCTACATTAACTCATGATGAAAAGTTAGACTTATACCGTAAGACAGTTGAGTTAGTTGCAGGACGTGTACCACTCATTGCCGGTACGGGGTCATTTAACACTGCTGAGACGATTGCTTTTACAAAAGAGGTTGAAGCCCTTGCAGGTATAGATGCAGCACTTGTAGTGACGCCATACTACAGTAAGCCTAACCAAGCTGGTTTGTATGCTCATTTTGAAGCAGTAGCGAAAAGTACTAAACTGCCGATCATCATCTATAACGTCCCCGGACGGACTAGTGTTTCCATTGATCCTAAGACAACAATCAAACTTTCATCGATTGAAAATATTATTGGTGTGAAAGAATGCCTAGGCTTAGATGCTTTAAGCGAAGAAATTGAACAAACACCAGATGACTTTTTAGTTTACACTGGTGAAGATGGCAACTCTTTTCCTGCTAAATGTATTGGAGCAACTGGTGTTATTTCTGTAGCAAGTCATGTTTTAGGGAATGAGATGTCTGAAATGTATAACTTGTTGCAAGAAGGATCTATGGCTGAAGCTGCGCAGATTCATCGTCAATTAGTACCTAAAATGAACAGTTTATTTTCTGTTCCTTCTCCAGCACCTGTTAAATTTGCGTTAAACCACTTAGGGATTAACGTCGGTGGATTGAGATTGCCATTAGTACCTTGTACAAAAGCAGAAGAAGATTATGTGTTAACTGAATTAAATTGGAAAAAATAAAAAACGAAATGAAAGTAAAAGAGGTGAAGAAATGAGCACAATAAAAATTATCCCACTAGGGGGTGTGCGTGAAAATGGAAAAAACATGTATGCTGTTGAGGTGGATGAAGACATATTTGTTTTAGACTGTGGATTAATGTTTCCAGAAACAGAATTATTAGGAATTGATGTAGTCATTCCTGACTTTAGTTATTTAGAAGAAAATAGAAACCGTGTTACAGCAGTGTTTTTAACTCATGGGCACGAAGATGCAATTGGAGCACTACCTTATTTTCTTCAAAAATTTGATGTTCCAGTCTTTGGAACTGAATTAACAATAGCTTTAGCAAAATTATTTGTTGAAAAAGATAGTCAAGTTAGTACATTTGATGATTATCATATTGTCGATGAAAATACAGAGATTGAGTTTGGAGATGTTGTGGCTAGTTTCTTTAGAACAACCCATACTATTCCAGATTCTGTTGGAGTAGCTCTTAAAACAAGTGAAGGAAGCATTGTCTACACAGGTGATTTCAAGTTCGATCAAAGTGCAAAACCAATGTATCAAAGCAATTTATCACGTATTGCGGATATTGGTAAAAGTAAAGTTTTAGCTTTATTGAGTGATTCAAGTGAAGCTGAAAGTTCTGTTGAAAATATAAGCGATTTAAAAATAGCGGAAGAAGTATTGGATACATTCCAAAATGCTGATGGTCGTATTATTGTTGCCTGCGTGGCTAGTAATATCTTACGTATCCAACAAGTATTTGATGCTGCTCACAAATCGCATAAGAAAATTTTCATCACTGGAAGCAACCTTGAAGAGATCGTTCAAATTGCTATGCAACTGAATAAGCTTCAATTGCCTAATGAAGATTTGATTGTTCCAATAACAGATATTGAAAAATACAGTGACCAAGAAATTGTTGTGTTAGAAACGGGTGTTACTGGCGAGCCCATTAAAACATTAACACGTATGGCAAAAGGAAAGCACTCTCAAGTAAATATCAAAGAGGGCGATCTAGTTTATATCGTAACAAGCCCATCAACAGCAATGGAAGTAACGGTTGCTCAAGCAGAAAACTTAATTTATCGAGCGGGTGGAACAGTAAAACAAATTTCAGCTAATTTGAAAGCTTCTGGCCATGCCACTCCAAATGATTTAAAATTAATGATTAATCTGATTAAACCTAGTTACTTTATTCCAGTTCAAGGAGAATACCGTATGCTTTCGGCTCATGCAAAACTTGCACATGAAGTTGGAATGCCGTATAAAAACATATTTATACCAGGTAAAGGCGACATCATGGAATACAAAAATGAGCGTATGCATGTAGCTGGACAAGTGTCAGCAGGGAATACAATGGTTGATGGTATCGGAATTGGCGATATTGGAAACATTGTTTTACGCGACCGTAAATTGTTATCTGAAGATGGTATTTTTGTAGCGGTAGTTACCATTAACCGTAGAAAAAGTAAAATTATTTCAGGCCCTGAGGTCATGACTAGAGGTTTCGTATACGTTAAAGAAAATACAGATCTAATTAATCAAAGTAATGAGATTATTAGAGAAGTAGTAGAAGAAAATTTAAATCGTAAAGAATTTGAATGGAGCCGTTTGAAGCAAGAAATCAGAGATGCTTTGAATAAACATCTTTTTGAACAAACACGTAGACGTCCGGTTATTCTACCAATCATCATGGAAACAAGTTCGCGCAACCGTAAAAATTAAACACAACAAAAAAAAGCTCTTATTTCCTTTAGAAAAGGAAATAAGAGCTTTTTTGTTATAAAAGAAGAGCATTCACATTAAGTGAATGCTCTTTGATCGAAAGTGATTTCAGACTAGCTTATTTTGCTACGCCTTCAGTCCACTCAGCAACACGGTCAGGATTTTCTTCAATCCAAGTTTCAGCCGCATCTTCAGGATCTTCTCCTTCAGAAATATCTAGCATAATGCTTTCCATTTCTTCAGTTGTCCAATTAAATTGATCTAATACTTGATAAGCTTCAGGCATGTCTTCTTCAAGACCTTCACGAGCCATCGTATTGATTGTTTCTGATTCGCCAAATGAATTTTCAGGATCTTCTAAATATTTTAAGTCATAAGAGGCGAACATCCAGTGAGGAGACCAACCAGTGATAACAATATCTTCTTCATTTTGAATTGCTTGACCCAATGCAACAGTCATGGCACCAGATGAAGAGGTTTCAAGATCCCACTCACTCAAGTTACCGTAATCTTCTAAAGCTTTTTCAGTTGCAGCAACAACACCTGCACCAGGTTCGATACCAGTGATAGTCATTGCAGCTTCGTCTTTAAGATCCGCAATTGAATCAACATCCATATATTCAGGAACGACAAGACCAACTAATGCGCCTTCTAAGTTTGGTCCTAAATCAACCATTTGGTCGCCATATTCTTCAAATTGAGAACCATGAGTAGCTGGTAACCATGCAGCTACCATAGCGTCAGCGTCTCCGCTAGCTACGGCTTGCCACATTACAGCGTTATCTAATGGTGTTAGTTTTACATCATACCCTAAGTCTTCCAATACTTTACCAATAACATTAGTAGAAGCAACTTCAGTATCCCATTCAACATAAGATAATTCAATTTCTTGTCCTTTACCAACAGTTGCTGATTCATCCTCAGTTGATGACTTTTCAGTTGAACAACCTGCTGCAACTAATGATAATCCTAAACCAGCTGTAAGTCCTAAATGTTTCCAATTAAGTTTTTTCATATTAAATTAATTTCCCCTTTTTTGTAAACTAATTTTTTAATGATTAGTTATTTTATTTTTTATTTAATTTTTGCGTCAAGCGATCAATAATAATCGCTAAGACAACTAAACCTAAACCAGATACGAAACCTGTTCCGATTTGTGCACGTTGTAGTGAAGAAAGAACTTCTCTACCAAGACCTGGAGCTCCAATCATTGAAGCAATAACTACCATAGATAAAGCCAACATGACAGTTTGGTTGATACCAGCCATAATTGTTGATTTAGCTAAAGGTAACTCTACTTTAAATAATTTTTGAGCACCTGTGCTACCAAACGACTCAGAAGCTTCGACTAACTCATGTGAAACTTGTCGAATTCCAAGATTAGTAAAGCGAACAGTAGGTGGAATGGCAAAAATTAAAGAGGCGAATACCCCTGGGACCATACCAATACCAAAGAAAGCAACTGCGGGAATCAAGTAAACAAAGGCTGGCATTGTTTGCATGAAATCAAGAACAGGAGTAATAACGGCATTTGCAATTTTACTTTTAGCCATTAAAATTCCGAATGGAACCCCAATGATAACAGATAATAAACTTGCAACCAGAACCAAAGTCAGAGTGTTCATTAAGTCTTCCCAAAGACCTTGATTATAGGTAAACCAAAGGCCAATGATTGTAAATGTAGCCAATCCGATTTTTTTCTTTGAAGCAATAAAAGCAATCAAAGCAATAATCAAAATAAACAAAATTGGCGGAACAAGCAATAACGTATTTGTCACAAATTCCATAACGATTTCTGAATATTTTTGAATAGGGTCAAACAAAAACGCAAAAGTTTGAGTTACCCAACTTGTAAAGTTTTCTACAGCATCAGCTACTGGCAATTCTGGAATGATATCTAATATACTAGACATTTTCAAGCACCTCACTTTCTCCTGCAAGGGCAGCTATTACAGCGCCTCTGACAATTATACCAACTAACTTACCATCATCTACAACTGCTACGGGAGTAGTTGCATCATGAATAACTGAAAAGATATCGTTCATGGAAGTTGTTCTAGTAACAGTTGGGATGTCTTTTTTCAGGATGTTTTCAATTGTTGTAATATTATTCTTACGTGCATCTGAAGCATCTTCTGCCGTGATGTAACCTAAAAGGTTACGTTGGCTATCTACTACTAGGATGCTGGATATTCCTTCACTACGCATTTGCTCAAGTGCAAAACGCGGACCATGATTTTTTATATTCAATGTTTCAGGACGTTGCATAATATTTTCAGCTGTTAATACTTTAGAACGATCAACGTCTTCAACAAATTTTTCAACGTAATCATTAGCTGGGTTAGTTAGTATTTCTTCAGGAGAACCAATCTGTACAATTGATCCATCTTTCATCAAGGCAATTTTATCACCGATTCGTAAAGCTTCGTTTAGATCATGAGTGATAAAAATAATCGTCTTTTTCACTTTAGATTGAAGTTCAATTAATTCATCTTGCATTTCACGACGAATCAATGGGTCTAATGCTGAGAAAGCTTCATCCATTAATAAGATTTCAGGGTCATTCGCTAAAGCACGTGCTAATCCTACACGTTGTTGCATTCCGCCAGATAGTTGATTAGGGTATTGATCTTTGTATTCACCTAAACCTGCATTATCTAGAGCTTTTTGAGCTTTTTGCTGTCTTTCAGCTTTGTCAACACCTTGGATTTCTAGGCCATACTCTGTATTTTCTAGAATTGTCCGGTGAGGAAAGAGACCAAAGTTTTGGAAAACCATACTTAATTTTTCTCTTCTGACTTGACGTAAAGCTTTTTTATCCATTTTAGAGAGATTCTCATCATCTATATAGATATCTCCTTTTGTAGGATCGATTAAACGATTAAACATTCGAACAAGAGTTGATTTTCCACTACCAGATAATCCCATAATAACAAAAATTTCACCTTCTTCAACAGTGAAACTAACATTATTAACCCCAACAGTGGCCCCCGTTTCTTTTAAAATTTCTTGCTTAGATTTTTGTTCTTTCAACATCTCTAAGGCTTGTGTTGTTTTTTTACCAAAAACTTTCGATACATTTTCAACAGTTATTTTTGACAAAATAACATCTCCTTTCCCTTTTTAGGTATGAATCTCAAACTAATAAATCAAAATTGATGTAAAAGAGGATCCAAACATAAATTGACTAGCTAACCACTGTCCATAGTAGTTTTATCTAAAACCCCTTTTACAAAAAACAACGACAACTATTCATAAAAAAATAGTTTCAAATGGAACACAATGATTAGTGTAACATGAATGAAAACAAATGAAAAACCAAAGCATTTTCAAAAATAAGCTTTAGTGCCTTTGTTTTGCCTATATAACAGACCTTAGAGCATGAATAAAAAAAATGAAAAAACTTTTTTTTAGGTCATTTTTTGATCGTTTATTTAAAAAAAATCCAATAAAAAATAACATTACGATGGACATATAACTTGTGGTTTCTAAGTGGGATTGATAAACTTATTTTAAGTACTTTAATGGTACAAAAGAGGTGGACGATGGATGTTAACGGAATTGCAAAAAAAGATAATAAATGAGACAGAAGAGTACGTCTACCAACTTTTAAAAGACGATGCTAGCGGTCATGATTGGTGGCACATTCACCGTGTACGAAATTTAACTAAAAGTATAGCGAAAAAGGAAAAAGGAAACATTGATCTTTTTGTTTGTGAAATGGCAGCTCTCTTACATGACGTAGCAGACGGCAAGTTAAATAAAACAGAAGCTGAAGGAGAGAAAAAGGTTAGAGTATGGCTCTCTAGATTTTCTCTAAGCGAACAAGAAATCGAACAGATAATGGACATTATTCTTCATATGTCTTATAAGGGTGGAACAAATAAAGTAATACTATCTTCTATAGAAGGACAAATTGTTCAAGATGCAGATCGATTGGATGCATTAGGGGCAATTGGAATTGCACGAACGATGGCCTACTCGGGTTCAAAAAATCGGTTAATCCATGATCCAGCGAAAAAGCCACGAAATCAACTTACAATAGAAGATTATCGTTCGGGAGAAGATACAGCAATTATGCATTTTTATGAAAAATTATTAAAATTAAAAAATAAGATGAATACGAGTATTGGAAAAGAAATGGCTGAAAAAAGGCATGCTTACATGGAAACATACTTAGAAGAGTTTTACGCTGAATGGGATGGAGAAAAATAGGTCATACCTTAAAAATTGAGGGGATTTGAAATGAAAAGTATGGGAGGTTTGTTATGGATGAGATGGTGGGTCTAAAATTAAGAGAAGCAATGGTAGGCGATATCCTTATAATAGAAGACTATACAATAGAAGAAACACCCTATACAGTGAAACCTATGGATGGTATGACTGAAAGTTTACATGAAAGTGAAAAACATCCGATTTTAGTATTAGACGGGGATAAAATGGTGGGATTTTTTATCCTTCAAACTGGAGATGCTATTCTAAATTACGTTTCAAATCCTCATGCGATTTTGTTAAAAGCTCATTCAGTTGATAAGCGGTATTTAAAACAAGGATATGGCAAAGCTTCAATAGAAAAATTACCTAGCTTTGTTAATGAACATTTTCCTTCTATTACTGAAATTATCTTATTGATTGATCACGATAACATTAGTGGACAAATGATGTATATAAAATCTGGATTTAAGGATACTAAAAATAAAGTGAAAGAGTTAAATGGTTATAAATTTATTTATTCAAAAAAACTGACAAATGAAAACAGTTAGGTTTAAAATAAAAGAAAAGTCAGATGGCCCATTGACAACTCCTAACAATCATCGTAAAATAATGGATGTAATAAAAATTAAATGAACAACCATCACAAAGGGGTGCTGTAAAAAGCTGAGATTGAATCAATTGATTCTAACCCTTGGAACCTGTTCGTTAGTACGAGCGTAGGGATTGTGACGGGGACGAAATGTTATTTATGTATAATGATAATTCGAGCTCCTCCTTTGATGTGTGGCACTGTTCAACACATAAGGAGGAGTTTTTTTTTGAGAAATGATCGATTACGAGTTTGGATAGAAGGAACAATATTTGCTGCTTTAGCTATTGTATTGTCTTTGATTCCAACAAATATTGGAACAGGATTTACCATCTCTTTAGGGATGATACCATTGACCTTGTTTGCTTTTAGACGTGGATTTGTAGCAGCAACTGCAGCGGGTTTTATTTGGGGGATTTTGCACTTTTTGATAGGAAATGCTAGTATTTTGCATCCATTACAAGGATTTATAGAGTATTTTGTTGCATTTGCATTTGTTGGTTTTGCAGGTGTAGTTAGGAAGCCTTTACAAATTGCTTTTAAAGAAAAGAATCAATTCAAGCAATATCAATTTATTCTAATTGGAACGTTTATTGGTACAATTGCCCGTTTCTTTTGGCACTTTATTGCAGGTTATTATTTCTGGGGAAGCTATGCTCCAGAAGGTATGAATCCCATTTGGTACTCATTTATTGCGAATGGTGGAAGTGCATTAGCAACGGGAATAGCCACTAGTGTAGTGTTGTGCATCATGGCCAAAACGACGCCAACTTTATTTTTACCAAAAAACTAAGGTTTGATTTACTTAAATAAGTCTATAGATTGTGAGATTGGATAATTACTCCAATCTCTTTTTTTCTTTGATAATTATTTTTTTATACAGCTAGTTTCTAGTAGCTAAAAGAAAACGGAAGTAGTAAGATTAGACAATAACAAGGTGGAGAGGAATAATTGAATGAACATTTTTATTTATATAGTTTTAGGGCTCTACTTTTTGAATACTTTCTTTTCCATTATTACAGTATTTCGCGAAAAACGTGATATTGCAGCTACTTGGGCTTGGTTGCTTGTGCTCATTCTTTTACCAGGTATAGGTTTTATTTTTTATTTGTTTGTTGGAAAAAAATTGACCCGCGATAAAATATTTGATATTAATTCGCAGGAAAATATAGGGATGCCAGAGCTTGTGCAAGCCCAGAAAGAAATGCTGGCTGAGGATGAAGATTTATTATCGGAAAAACAAGCCTCTGAAAATGCCAAGGAAATGGCTAGTTTGTTTTTAGAAAGTGATGAATCCATTTTAACAAAAGGAAACAAGGTTGAGTTCTTTACCGATGGGGCAAAGAAATTTGATTCATTGATTGAAGATATTTCTAAAGCAGAACATCATATCCATATGATTTATTACATTATTCATAACGATAAAATTGGGAAACGAGTTCTAAAAGCATTGGAAGAACGCGCAGCTGCAGGAGTAGAAGTTCTAGTCATCTATGATGCGTTAGGATCTAGATCATTAAGACCAAAATTTTTTAAGACCTTAAAAAAATTAGGTGGAAAAGCTGAACCATTTTTTGGATCAAAGCTACCAATTATTAATTTACGTTTTAATTATCGGAATCACCGGAAAATTGTAGTAATCGATGGTAAAATTGGGTACACAGGTGGTTTCAATGTAGGGGATGAGTATTTAGGCGAATACAAGAAATTTGGCTACTGGAGAGACACCCACTTAAAAATCCAAGGAAATGCAGTGTTAGCGTTACAAACTCGTTTTCTAATGGATTGGAATGCAGCGGTTTCAAACCATAAGTTGGAATACGAAGAAAATTATTTTCCTTTGATCGATAAAAAAGGACACACAAATATCCAGGTTGTGTCTAGCGGTCCAGATTCAGATCTTGAACAAATTAAAAAAGGTTATATCAAAATGATCAGTATGGCAAAAGAATCAGTTTTCATACAAACACCTTATTTTGTTCCTGATGACTCAGTATTAGAGTCTATTCAAATTGCAGTCATGTCGGGTATTGATGTAAAAATTATGATACCGAATAAACCAGATCACCCATTTATTTACCGTGCAACAATCTATTATGCACAAGCGATGGTCGATGCTGGAGCAGAAGTTTATATCTATGATAATGGATTCTTGCATGCAAAAACAGTAGTTGTTGATGGGGACATCTGTTCTATTGGTACAGCTAACTTTGATATCCGAAGTTTTAAATTAAATTTTGAAGTAAATGTCTTTATTTACGATGATAAAATTGCAAAGCAACAGGAACAATTTTTCTACGAAGATATGAAAAAAAGTTACTTATTAACTAAAGAAATGCTAGACAATCAATCTAAATGGTTAAAATTTAAACAAATTTTTTCACGGTTATTTTCTCCAATTTTATAAACAATGAATTAAAAAGGTTGAAACAAGTATTTTTTGTTTTAACCCTTTTTTTATGAAAAAAATTTAATTGAAAAGCATGAAATTTGATATGATGAATCTAGTCTGAGATAATAAATGAGAGTATGGTCAAAATATGAAACTATATAAGAGGTGAATGTAGTGATAGAATTTAAAAATGTTTCCAAAGTCTACAAAGGTGGAAAAAAAGCTGTTGACAATGTTAACCTCACATTTAATGATGGAGAGTTTATTGTTTTTATTGGTACGAGTGGAAGTGGGAAAACAACATCTATGCGTATGATCAATCGCATGATTGAACCAACATCAGGCCAGATTTTAATTAACGGGGAAGATATTATGAAGAAAGATCCTGTTCAGTTAAGACGTAAAATCGGTTATGTTATCCAACAAATCGGTCTAATGCCACATATGACTATTTATGACAATATTGTAATGGTTCCTAAATTATTAAAATGGTCCGAAGATAAGCAACGAGAATCTGCAGAACGTTTACTAGAGAAAGTCGATTTACCAAAAGAATTTTTGTCACGTTACCCAGCTGAACTTTCTGGTGGACAACAACAAAGAATTGGAGTTATTCGTGCTTTAGCTGCCGATCAAGATGTGATATTGATGGATGAGCCATTTGGAGCATTAGACCCTATTACTAGAGATGCTTTACAAGAATTGGTTAAAGAGTTGCAAGTCGAAATGGGAAAAACCTTTATTTTTGTTACTCATGATATGGATGAAGCTTTAAAATTAGCGGATCGTATTGTTATCATGCAAAACGGACGCGTGGTGCAATTTGATACACCAGATAATATATTAGCTGAACCGGCTAATCAATTTGTTGAAGATTTTATCGGTGAAGACCGCTTAATTCAAGCTAGACCAAATATTCAAACGGTAGATCAAGTCATGATAAAAAATCCGATTTCAGTAACTCCTGGAAAATCTATTTCAGAAGCTATACGTTTAATGAGAGACAAACGTGTGGATTCGTTATTTGTTACGGATGATTCAGGTGTGTTAAAAGGGTATGTAGATATCGAAAAAATTGACCGTAACCGCAAGCGCGCTACAAGTGTTGGAGATATTATGATCGACAAAGTTTATTTCGTTCGAGAAGGTACACTTTTAAGAGACACTGTTCAAAGAATTTTAAAACGTGGCTTTAAAAACATCCCCGTTGTGGATAATAAAGGCCGTTTAATTGGTCTAGTTACTCGTACCTCGTTAGTAGATGTTGTTTACGATACAATATGGGGTGAAGAGCAAGAAGAAGAGCTGACAAACAGCAGTGTTTTTGAAACAACCATTCCTAAAGAAAGCAATGAATAGAGGAGGAAAAGACGATGGCTGAATTTTTTGCAACAAACGGCTCTGATTTACTCCTAAAAACATGGGAACATTTTTATATTTCTGCAATTGCATTGGCCTTAGGTGTTATTGTAGCTGTCCCTTTGGGAGTTTTATTAACGCGGTTTGAGAAAAGTGCTAAATTTATTATTGGTTTATCTACTATTTTACAAACGGTGCCTTCATTAGCACTGCTGGCTTTAATGATTCCATTATTTGGAATTGGTAAGGTCCCTGCGATTGTGGCATTATTTATCTATTCTTTGTTGCCTATTTTAAGGAATACTTATATAGGAATGAATGGAGTAGATGTTAACTTAAGAGATGCAGGAAAAGGAATGGGAATGACAAACATTCAACTAATTCGTAATGTGGAGTTGCCTCAAGCAGCACCGGTTATTATGGCAGGAATTCGATTGTCCGGAGTTTACGTTATCTCATGGGCTGCTTTAGCTTCATACATCGGAGCAGGTGGGTTAGGTGATTTTATTTTTAACGGATTAACTCTTTATATTCCTAGTTTAATTATTGGTGGAACTATACCTGTAACTATTCTTGCATTATTGACAGATTATGCACTAGGAAAATTAGAAAAAAAAGTAACGCCTAGAGTTGTGCAAGGTATTGAATAGGAGGGCTTCAACTATGAAGAAGATTCAAAAAATTGCTGCCCTTTTTTTAGCAGCAATACTATTAAGCAGTTGTTCATTGCCTGGACTAGGCAGCGGATTTAATGAAGAAGGTATCACCATTACAGGTGGTTCAACAACAGAACAACAAATTATGGGTTATATTGTTGAAGGTATGGTGGAGCATTACATTGATATAGATGCTCAAATTGTTAATAATCTAGGTTCCTCTTCCCTAAATCATCAAGCTCTAATTGGTGAAGATGCGAATGTATCTGCAATAAAATATACTGGAACTTCGTTAACTGGTGAGTTAGGACAAGATCCAATTACGGATCCTGAAGTAGCGTTGGAATTAGTTGTAGAGGGATTTGCGGCTGAGTTTGATCAAAAATGGTTTCCGACATATGGATTTGCTAATACGTATGCCTTTATGGTGACACAAGAACTAGCAGATCAATATGACTTGGTTACAATTAGTGATTTAGAAGACATTGCTGGTGAACTTGATGCTGGAGTAGATTCCTCTTGGATTCAACGTGCAGGAGATGGTTATGATGCGTTTCTAGAGACTTATGGTTTTGATTTTAACCGTGTCTATCCTATGCAAATCGGTTTAGTTTATAATGCGTTACAAGCTGGTGAAATGGATGTTGTGTTGGGTTATTCAACAGATGGTCGTATTAAAAGTTATGACTTAGTCGTATTGGAAGATGACAAACAACTATTCCCTCCGTATGACGCAAGTCCGGTTGCAACTTTTGAAGTTTTAGAAGCGTATCCTGAATTGAATGAAGTATTAACAAAGTTGAAAAATACAATATCGGATGAAAAAATGCAAGAGTTAAATTATATTTCAGACAACAATTTAATTGAACCTAAGGTTGTAGCGGACGATTTTTTGAAAGAAAACAATTATTTTGAATCTGTTGAAGTAAATGAAGAAGGGGGCGAACAATAATGATGGCAGACATGAATTTATGGGAACAATTACTTTATTACTTCTCAGAAAATGGACTTTACATCTGGAGTCAATTTTTTCGTCACTTCTTAATTTCAATTTATGGCGTTTTATTTGCAGCGATTGTAGGAATTCCTCTCGGTTTTTGGATTTCTCGACATGGGAAGTTAGCTGATTGGGTTATAGGAGCCGCTAATGTAATCCAAACAATTCCTTCATTAGCCATGTTGTCTATTCTAATGTTAGGTTTGGGGATAGGTGTGAATACCGTTATTTCTACAGTATTCTTGTATTCTTTATTGCCGATTATTAAAAATACTTACGCTGGAGTTCAAAGCGTAGATAAAAACATTTTAGATTCTGGTAAAGGAATGGGCATGACAAGATGGCAACTGACTTATATGGTTGAACTTCCATTAGCTTTATCAATTATTATGGCAGGGATTCGTAATGCTATGGTAGTGGGTATTGGAGTAACCGCGATTGGAACCTTTATAGGAGCCGGTGGTTTAGGGGATATCATCACTAGAGGAGTCAATGTAACTGATGGTGGAGCTATTATTCTTGCAGGAGCTATTCCTACAGCTTTCATGGCAGTTATCAGTGATTTATTGTTAGGTTGGATTGAGAAAAAATTAGATCCAACAAAAAATAAAAAAATATTATCGTAATGATCAGAAAAGAATAAAATCAGTTCAATATAAAAAAGCTCTCCTTTTGAGCGAATTAGATAGTTGTATATCTAATTGCCATTAGGAGAGCTTTTTTCGTATCGTTCTATACTTAAAAGAATAAATACAGATTATTTTAAGACAAACGAATATGTCTTATATCACTTGGTTGAATAAGATAGGTCATATGAAGCAGAGTGTTTTCTAAAACGATTTGTGGTCTTTTAAAAGGCGTATACCTGATAAATCCTGTAACTTCTGTTAGTTGAGATTGGTTTTTTAGTTGGTTGATCTGTAAAATTATTTTCTTCTTTTTAGTGAAAGCTTGATTTAAGAAAAGAATGATTTGTGATTCAGGCATTTGAGGCAAAAATTCCAATTCATTAGTCGTGTTAGACAAAAAGAATTTTTTTTGCAGAAAGGTAAAGGGATGAACTGGTTCTTCTAAAGTATTTTTTTTCATCTTTATTCCTCCGAACGTTTGTTTGATAATATTATTATACGAACAAACGTTCAACAAAGCAAGCTGTTTAATTATTTTTTTAAAGTTTCTATTTTTCTTAAAAAATGGCATAATGAAATAAGTATGTATAGATTTCTGAAAAAGGGGTTTGAACAATGGATTATAAAATTATTGCAGATTCATGCTGCGATTTGCCATTAGATTTTATAAAAAATAATGACATTGAAATTATCAATTTAATGATCAACATGGACGGAAAAGATTATTTAGATGACATGGGAGAAACTTTTGACCGTGATGCCTTCTTTGAAGCATTAAAAAATGGCGCAACGGCAACTAGTTCTCAAGTTAATATTGGCACATTTTTAGAAGTATTTAAAAAATATGTTGATAAAGGTCAACCTGTTCTATTTCTAGGACTGTCTTCTGCATTAAGTGGTTCTTACAATAATGCTGTAACAGCTGTAAAGATGTTGAAAGAAGAATATGATCAAGTAAATATAACGATAGTAGACTCCAAAGCTGCTTGTTTAGGAGAAGGTCTTTTAGTGTATGAGGCGGTAAATCGAAAAAAAGAAGGTCAATCGTTAGAAGAAGTAGTGGATTGGCTAGAAGAATATAAAATGAAACTTCATTCATGGGTAACAGTTGATGATATCAGACATCTTGAACGTAGTGGGAGAATATCTTCCGTTTCTGCAACACTTGGAAGTGTTTTAAATGTTAAGCCGATTATCGTAATGAATGAAAAAGGTGGTTTAGTGCCCTCTGCTAAAGTGCGTGGAAGAAAAAAATCATTGCATTATTTAATCAATAAAACAGTTGAGGGTATGGTAGATCCTGAAACTCAAACGATTTTTATTGGACATGTCGGTGTTCCCGAAGAAGCTGAATGGATTAAAAAAGAAATCGAATCAAAAATCAAGGTAAAAGATATACAAGTTCACCCTTATGGTCCTACTATTGCTGCGCACACTGGATTTGGATCAGTTGCTTTATTTTCTTTTGGAGACGTAAGAAAATAGAGGTTACTTTTTGGTAGGAGGACGCTTAATAAATGAGAGAAACAGTCGATATAATAGTTAGAAGTAGTTGTTACTTTTTTCTTCATCTATTAAGTAGTTTATTAAGTTTTCTTCATCTTAGAAAGCCGTTACAAATCGTTACTGATTAAGGTTTTATGTTTTGACAACAAGAAAACGTTATGGTAAATTATAAGTAGTTAAATTAAAAATAATGGTTGGGGCAGTTGCTTTCAAGGATATTTTCTTCAAGGGGTGAGAAGAAGAGTTCTTAAGTGATGCCTTTTTTTGTATTTTAAGGGGGTGTAGAAATGAGTTTGGAAGCAGTTGAATATGTAAAAGAAGCAGAAGAAAGAGCCCGCCAAGTTGAAATTAATGGAGAAAAAAAAGTTCAAGAAATTAATCAGTCCATTAAACAAAGAATTCAAGAAAGCAATCAAAATATGCAACAAGAGTTATATGATTATGAAACTAATCAACAAGATCTGTATCGTAATCGTTTAGCAAAAGAAAAGCAAACAGTTGATCAAGAACTGTCTATTGAAATAGAAGCAATGCTTAAATTAGTAGAGAACAAGCAAAACAGTGTTGTTGATCATATTGTAAAGGAGGTAAGCACTCACTATGGCAATAGCTAAAATGAAACAGATGACACTTTTAGCTGGACAAGTAAATAAAGATTCTTTATTAAAAGCAGTACAAGAATTGCAAAAACTTGAAATGGTTGAATTATCTACTTTGGAAGAATCTGAATTTCTTGATTATTATTCATCGGATACAGAACCTCAAAAACGTGTTGAATATGAAGAAAAATTAAAAGAGGTTCAAGCAGCATTAAGCTTTTTGAACCAACATATTTCTCAACCAGGTATGATTGAAAAGCTGAAAAAAGGTCGTGAAGAGTATACTCTCGCAGAACTTGAAAAGAACGTTAGTCATTCTAATGTAAACCAAATAATTGTTGAGCTAGGAAAATTTGAAAAAAGACTGGTTGAACTTGATCAGATGAAAAAAAATCTTAGGGAAAAAGAAGAGTTTCTTCGGAAATGGCAGAATATGGATTTTAACCCCAATGATTTAAAATCATTTAAATTGATCTCTGGTACTGTTGGAAGTATAGCTTCTGGAAATGTAGAAAAATTTGAAGAAAAAGTTGAAGCGATAGAAAATAGTTATTTAGAAAAAATATTTCATCATAAAGATGAAGCTTCTTATTTGATTTTTGTACCATCAAAAATAGAATCTTTATTGGAAGAAGTATTTGATCAATTTCAATTATCAAAACTTAATTATTCGTATAGCATGAAGCCTCAAGAAGAATTGAAGACAACGCTTAAAGAAATTGAAGAAGTGCAAAAAGAAGAGAAGACGTTAAAAAATACAATAAAGACCTTTAAAGAAAAAACAAAAGAATTACAACTAGGTGAGGAATATTACTATAATTTAGTTGAAAGAGAAATTGGAAAAAACCTTTTATTAAATGGTAGTGATCTATTTATATTAAATGGTTGGTTAGAAGAGGAACGAATTTCTGAATTAACGGATCTTTTAGATGAACATGTTGGTAAAGAAAGTTACGTTGTTATTGCAGATGAAATTAAATCTAAAAACTATGCTAAAGTACCGGTAGTTTTAAAAAATAATAAATTGGTTAAACCTTTTGAAAGTATTACAGAGATGTATAGTATGCCTAAATATGATGATGTAGATCCTACACCATTTATGATGCCATTTTACTTCGTCTTTTTCGGAATGATGAGTGCAGATTTAGGGTATGGAATATTGCTTTGGCTTGCAACTTTAGTGGGATCTAAAGTGTTCAAGTTTGAAAAGGGCATGAAAAACTTTGTCCAACTCTTTCACTATCTATCTTATTCAGTGATTGCTTGGGGATTTATTTATGGAAGTTTCTTTGGATACGACTTGCCCTTCCAATTGTTGTCGATTACGAATGATGTCATTACCATTTTGATTTTATCTGTAGTATTTGGTTTTATCCAGTTAGTTTATGGATTGCTTTTAAATGGTGGTATAAAATGGCGTAAACAACAAAGATCATCAAGTTATATTGATGGAACAGCTTGGGCTCTTATCCTATTAGGTATAGGTCTCCTAGTGATCAATATGGTACTTTGGAATAATGACCTTATACAAACCATTTCTTTAGTTGTCATCATTGCTAATGTCATTGGAATTATATTAGTAACTATGCTGGCATCTGACAATAAAGTAATGGGTTTTGGACTAGGACTTTACAATATTTATGGAGCAACCAATTATGTTGGAGACTTGGTCAGCTATACTCGTTTAATGGCATTAGGAGTTTCTGGTGGGAGTATTGCGGTAGCGTTTAATTCTATTGTAGACATTTTTCCACCAGTAATGAAATTTACGATTGGTGCATTACTTTTTATTGTTTTACACGCATTAAATATTTTCTTGACCTACTTAAGTGCTTATATTCATACAATAAGACTTCAGTATGTTGAATTTTTCGGTAAATTTTATGAAGGTGGAGGACGATCATTAAATCCTTTTAAAACCTTCGAAAAACATATTTATTTAAAAAAAAGAACCAATAAATAAAAAACGAATTTAAATGGAGGAATTTTATAATGGAAACTTTTACAAGTTATTTAATTGAAAACGGCGGAATAGTATTTGCAGCTTTAGGTATAGCTTTTGCTACATTCTTTGCAGGAACAGGTTCTGCTAAAGGGGTCGGAATTGCAGGGGAAGCAGCAGCAGCATTAACTACAGAACAACCTGAAAAATTTGGACAATCATTAATCTTAATGTTATTACCGGGAACTCAAGGTTTGTACGGTTTCGTTATCGCGTTTTTAATTTTCCTGAATACTGGTTTAGATACAAGTTTAGCTGAAGGTATGTATATGTTTATGGCTTCTCTACCAATTGCATTTACTGGATTAACTTCTGGTGTTGCCCAAGGACGTGTTGCCGCTGCAGGTATCCAAATTTTAGCTAAAAGACCAGAACATGCTACTAAAGGGATTGTATATGCAGCGATGGTTGAAACATATGCGATATTAGGTTTTGTTATTTCATTCTTAATGATATTTAACGCTTAATCTTATCTATTCCATTTATAGTAAAAAAGAAAGAATGGAGGCGTAAAAATGTCAGACTTAAAATTATTAACTGATCGTTTGATAGAAAGTAAAAAAGCTGAAGTACAAGAAAAAATTAAAGAAGCTGAAATAGAAAAAGAACAATTGCTTTCAGAATCTGATGAAAATCTAGCTGAAGAAAAAGCAAAACAAATTAACTTAATCGATTCACGATTGGCAAGGAAATTCGAACAAGATAAACATACGTTACAGATCAACAAGCGAAATCAATTGCTTTCTGAAAAGCAAAAAGTGCTAACTGTCGTTTTTAATGAGGCTGAAGAACAAATGAATCAATGGACAGATTCAGAATTTCAACAGTTTTTATTGTCTGTCTTAAAACAACATAAAGACAGTGAATCTATTGAATTGATAGTAGGGCAACATTCGGTCGACAAAGTAACAAATGACTGGATCGATAAAGTAGCTAAAGAAGTAGTGAATGTCCAGTTGTCTACTGAGACTATTTCTAAAAAGAATGGATTTATTCTTAAAAAGAATGGAATAGAATATAATTACTTGTTTGATGAATTGGTTAAAGATATCAAAGGACAACTTGTTTCATCAGTTTCAAAACAATTATTTGATTAAAAAGGAGAGGAAAAAATGAAATCAACAGACTTTGTTGGCGCAAATACACGTATTCGTGTATATGAAAGTAGTCTCCTTAGAAATGATCAATATGAGCGGATGTTACAAGCAAGTAATTTTGATGAAGCGGTAAACGTTTTAAAAGATACTCCTTATCGAAATGATGTTGAAGATTTAAAGGAGACTAAGAATTACGATACGCTATTGATGAATGAGTTGCAATCTGTCTATACTGATTTATTTAAAATCACTCCTAATCATGATTTGATTGAGTTATTTTCATTGCGCTACTCTTATCATAATTTGAAAGTTTTGTTAAAAGAAAAAGTTACTAAAAAGGATTTTGATTCTCTGCTTATAAAGATTGGTAAAGAACCTATTTCAGTATTAAGACAAGCAGTTGAAACAACGAAGTCGAGCGATTTAGATGAAGACTATTTAATCAGTATACAAGAGGCAACTGATTCCTATGAAGAATATAAAAATAGTCAAGCCGTAGATATTATTCTTGATCGTCGGTTCTTCACTCATTTAAGACACATTGCTGAAAAATTAAACGATAAGAAAATTTTGGATTTAGTAACTTTTTATATTGATATGAATAATTTATCTACTTTAACTAGAGCTATTCGTCAAAAAAGAACGCGTAACTTTTTAACAACTATTCTATCTAGTTCTGGAACAATACCTAAAGATCAACTGGTTCAAGTTGGAGCTGATAATTTAGTTAATGCAGGTAAAAAACTGGCAGAATCTAAGTACAAAAACATTATACTAGCGTCTATTAATGATGAAACAAAAGAATTATCCCCAGAAAAAATAGATTTAGAAACCGATAATGCTTTTATCAATCGTATAAAAGATGCTAAACTTGAAGTTTTTGGACCATTACCGATTGTCGCTTATCTCTACGCTAAAGAGAATGAAGTGAAAAATTTAAGACTTATTCTAGTTGGTAAAGAAAATAATCTTCCAATTTCAGCTATCAGAGAAAGGATGCGAATGAACTATGGCTCATAAAATTGGTGTAGTAGGAGATAAAGATTCTATTTTGCCATTTAAAATGTTAGGTTTTGACGTTTTTTTCGCATCTGAGGCTAAAGAAGCCAGAAAAACGATTGATCGATTAGCAACAGAAAATTATGGCATTATCTATTTAACAGAACCATTAGGCAAATTGATTCCGGATACCATAAAACGATACGATGAAGAGATTTCACCGGCTATTATATTGATTCCTAATCATATGGGATCATTAGATATCGGGAAAAATCGTATCCAAGAGAATGTTGAAAAAGCGGTTGGACAGAATATTTTATAGGAGGTTACAAGTTTGAAAATTGGGAAAATTGTTAGTGTTTCCGGTCCTTTAGTTACAGCTGAAGGGATGGAAGAAGCAAATATTCAAGATATTTGTAAAGTCGGAAAGTTGGGCTTAATAGGCGAAATCATTGAAATGCGTGGGAATGTAGCTTCTATACAAGTCTATGAAGAAACATCCATGATTGGACCCGGAGAACCAGTTGAAACAACAGGAGATGCATTATCTGTTGAATTAGCTCCAGGAATGATCGCGCAAATGTTTGATGGAATTCAACGTCCATTAGATAAATTCATGGAAAAAACAGAAAGCAACTTCTTAGTTAGAGGAGTTAGCATCAAGGCATTAGACCGTACAAAAAAATGGGAATTTACACCAACTGTTACAGTTGGACAAAAAGTTTCTACAGGAGATATTGTCGGTTCTGTTCCAGAGACAAAGGTTATTTCTCACAAAATTATGGTTCCACATGGAGTTGAAGGAACCATCAAATCAATTGAACAAGGTCAATTTGATATTAATGAAATTATTTACAGTATCGAAACAGATGATGGTGTAAAAGAATTTACAATGATGCAAAAATGGCCTGTGCGACATGGTCGTCCAACGGCTAAAAAATTAAATCCAGTTGAACCTATGGTAACTGGACAACGTGTAATTGATACATTGTTCCCGGTTGCTAAAGGTGGATCAGCAGCTGTACCAGGTCCTTTCGGGGCAGGAAAAACAGTTGTTCAACACCAAATTGCAAAATGGGCAGACGTTGATTTAGTTGTATACGTAGGTTGTGGTGAACGTGGAAATGAAATGACAGATGTAATCAATGAATTTCCTGAACTAATTGATCCAAACACTGGGGAATCGATTATGGAAAGAACGATCTTGATTGCTAATACATCGAATATGCCAGTTGCCGCTCGTGAAGCGTCAATTTATACTGGAATCACGATTGCGGAATACTTCCGTGATATGGGTTACAGTGTAGCTATCATGGCAGATTCAACTTCACGATGGGCTGAAGCTTTGCGTGAAATGTCTGGTCGTTTAGAAGAAATGCCAGGAGATGAAGGTTATCCAGCATACTTAGGTAGCCGTATCGCGGAATACTACGAACGTGCAGGTAAAGTGATTACTTTAGGATCAGAAGGCAGAGAAGGCAGTATAACAGCCATTGGAGCAGTGTCTCCTCCTGGAGGGGACACATCTGAGCCGGTAACTCAAAATACATTACGTGTTGTTAAAGTCTTTTGGAGTTTAGACAATCTATTAGCTCAAAAACGCCATTTCCCATCCATTGATTGGCTAACTTCTTATTCGCTCTACTCAAATGAGTTAAATGCGTATGTCGGAAAGATCTTAGATAAAGATTGGGCAGGCATGGTTACAAGAACAAAGGCTTTATTACAAGATGAATCTGAATTAGAAGAAATCGTGCGTCTAGTCGGAGTCGATTCTTTATCAGAAAAAGATCGCTTAAAATTAGAAACGGCTAAAATGATTCGTGAAGATTTTCTGCAACAAAATGCTTTTGATGATGTAGATACCTACACATCAAGAGAAAAACAATACGAAATGCTAGCTACTATTCTAAGCTTTGAGGATGAATCAAGAGCTGGAATGGAACTTGGTGCTTACTTTGCTGAAATTATGAAAGGCACTGTAGCAGCTCGTGAACAAATTGCTAAGTCTAAATATTTCCCGGAAGAACAAATTAGCAAATTTGGAGAATTAAGAACGGATATCAAAACGGCGATTCATGAAGTTGTTTCAAAAGGAGGTATGGAATAGATGCTTAAAGAATATCGTACGATAAATGAAGTTGTTGGACCCTTAATGGCCGTTGAAGGCGTAGAAGGTGTTAAATTCGATGAGTTAGTTGAAATTCAAATGCAAAACGGTGAAAAGAGACGTGGACAAGTTCTTGAAATTGATGGCGATAAAGCTATGGTTCAAATCTTCGAAGGGTCAAGCGGAATTAATCTGCAAGACACAAAGGTGCGTTTCTTAGGAAGACCATTATCTTTAGATGTTTCAGAAGATATGGTTGGACGAGTATTTGATGGGATGGGACGTGTTAACGATAACGGTCCTGATTTGATTCCTGAAAAAACTTTAGACATCAATGGTGAAGCCATCAACCCAATGGCACGTGACTATCCAGATGAATTTATTCAAACGGGTATCTCTTCTATTGATCATTTGAATACACTAGTTCGTGGACAAAAGTTGCCTGTATTTTCAGGTTCTGGTCTACCACACAAAGAATTAGCTGCACAAATTGCTAGACAAGCGACTGTTAAAAATTCAGATGAAAAGTTTGCCGTTGTCTTTGCAGCAATCGGAATTACTTTTGAAGAAGCAGAGTTCTTTATGGAAGATTTCCGAAAAACTGGAGCAATCGATCGTTCGGTTATGTTTATCAACTTAGCAGATGATCCAGCTATTGAAAGAATTGCAACACCAAAAATGGCTCTAACTGCGGCTGAATATTTGGCTTATGAAAAAGATATGCACGTATTGGTTATCATGACAGATATGACAAACTACTGTGAAGCATTAAGAGAAATCTCTGCTGCCAGACGTGAAGTTCCAGGTCGTCGTGGATACCCTGGGTATCTTTATACAAACTTAGCTACGTTATATGAACGTGCAGGTCGTTTAGTAGGTGGAAAAGGTTCAGTGACGCAAATTCCTATCCTAACCATGCCGGAAGATGATAAAACGCACCCTATTCCAGATTTAACGGGGTATATTACAGAAGGACAATTGATTTTATCACGTGAACTATACAATAGTGGTGTTCAACCTCCTATCGATGTATTGCCCTCTCTATCTCGTCTAAAAGACAAAGGAACTGGAGAAGGCAAAACAAGAAAAGACCATGCGGCAACAATGAACCAACTATTCGCTGCTTATGCTCAAGGAAAACAAGCTAAAGAGTTAGCAGTAGTTTTAGGAGATTCTGCATTGTCAGCAGAAGATAAAATGTTTGCAGAATTTGCAAATCGTTTTGAAAAAGAATACGTAAACCAAGGGAACTACACAAATCGTACAATTGAGGAAACATTGGACTTAGGATGGGAATTGCTATCTATCCTTCCAAGAACTGAATTGAAACGTATTAAAGACGATATGTTAGACGAATACCTGCCGAAAGGGGAGTAAGTCTAAATGGTGAAATTAAATGTCAATCCGACAAGGATGGAATTAGCGTCACTAAAAGGGAAATTGAGTACAGCAAACCGTGGTCATAAATTATTAAAAGATAAGCAAGATGAACTTATGAGACAATTTATCCTGCTTATCCGTAAAAATAATGAGTTGCGTGCAGAAGTTGAAGCAAAATTGACAAAAGCTATGCAGTCTTTTGTCATGGCAAAAGCTTTATTGAACGAAAAATTTATTGAAGAATTAGTGGCTATTCCACCTCGCAGTGTCAGTCTTGACTTGTATGAAAAAAATATTATGAGTGTTAAAGTGCCCGTAATGAATTTTAATTACAATGATGATGACGATTCTAAAGAGTTGGTTTATGGTTATCTGAACTCCAATAGTGAGCTGGATACGTCAATTGAACAAATGGCTGACGTTATGACGCAACTGTTAGAGTTATCTGAAATAGAAAAAACTTGTCAATTAATGGCAAATGAAATAGAAAAAACGCGTCGCCGAGTAAATGCTCTTGAATACATGACGATTCCTCGTTATGAAGAAACCATCTACTTTATTCAAATGAAATTAGATGAAAGTGAACGAGCAGCGATTACGCGTTTGATGAAAGTTAAAGATATGGGTTAAGAAAGCAAACGTTAGATCAAGGATACGATTCTTGGTCTGACGTTTATTTTTTAGCGTAAAAATTTGATTGGTATACTTGGAAAGTGGGGATTAGTACGTAAAAAAAACCATTCTGCAAATAAAAAGCTATAAGAAAATGGCATTTTATGCTAAACTGGAGAATAAGTTATCTTTAACAGATAAAAATTAGAAGTAGCTAAAGATTGTTGAGGTGTTTATAAATGGATCAAAAATTTTCTTTTGAGATTGTTGAAGAATTAGCCGTACTTTCTGAAAATGCTAAAGGATGGCGCAAAGAATTAAATTTAGTTTGTTGGAATGGAAATCCTCCTAAATTTGATATTCGTGAGTGGAGTCCTGACCACGATAAGATGGGAAAAGGCCTTACATTCACAAATGAAGAAATGGATACTCTTAAACAGTTTTTAACTACTTAAACAAGTTGGAATTTGTTAGATTTTGATAATAGGCAACGAATAGTTGAACATTTTGATGATAGGAAGGATTTTGACATGACTGAACGTGGACTTTTAATTGTTCTTTCTGGACCATCTGGGGTAGGAAAAGGGACAGTAAGACAGGCAATATTTGAGAGCGGCGATAATGATTTTGATTATTCAATTTCAATGACAACTCGAAAACAAAGAGCAGGAGAACGAGATGGAATAGATTACTTTTTCAGGACAAAAGAAGAATTTGAAGCTTTGATTGAAAGTGGAGGATTATTGGAATATGCTGAATATGTAGGAAACTATTATGGAACTCCTCTTGAATATGTTGAAAAAACGCTACAGAGCGGCAAAGACGTATTTTTAGAAATTGAAGTTCAAGGAGCTCTTCAAGTTCGAGAAAAAATGCCTGAAGGAATATTTATCTTTTTAACACCGCCAGATTTAAAAGAATTAAAATCACGTATTGTTGGTCGTGGAACAGATGAAATGGCTATAATCGAACAACGCATGACAAAAGCAATTGAAGAAATTGATTTAATGCGTTATTATGATTATGCGGTTGAAAACGATAAAGTTGAAAATGCTGTTAGAAAAGTCAAACAAATCATTGAAAGTGAACACTTAAAAGTTTCACGCGTTATACAGCGTTATAAAAAAATGATCAAGGAGTTGTAAAATCATGATGTTAGAACCATCTATTGATAGCTTATTAGAAAAAATTGAATCTAAATATTCATTAGTTACGTTAGCAAGCAAGCGTGCGCATGAACTGGATGAAGGTTCAATGCCGATGTTAGAAAACTATCGTTCACATAAAAATGTTGGACGTGCATTAGAAGAAATTAATAATGGAGATTTAGTTATTGATCCAGTAACGGTTGGACCAGAAGAATAAGACACATAACAAAAAGTGCTTCAAAGTAATGGTTTTCTTACTTTGAAGCATTTTTATTTTGAAATCTAGCCATACTAAATAGGGTAAATTCATTAATACTAAGAATTGGCGGATAGTTAAGACAAATGCTTTTATTTCTAGTAAAATAGGAAAGAGAAGCAACATTAATTTCAAGGTTTTGTCAGGAGGAATGCCAGTTGTTAAAAGGAAAAAAAGTTGCTGTATACGTTACCGGGGGTATTGCGGTTTATAAGGCTTGTGATTTGGTGAGGCGTTTAATAAAAGCAGGAGCTATTGTTAGAGTAGCTATGACGGAATCTGCAACAGAATTTGTTACCCCTTTAACGTTTCAAATTTTGAGCAAGTACCATGTATATACAGATACATTTGATGAACGCGAGGGCGACAAAGTTAGTCATATTCATTTGGCGGACTGGTCAGATTTAGCCGTAATTGCTCCAGCAACAGCCAATACGTTAGCGAAGATAGCGCATGGCATTGGAGACAACTTTGTGACTACTGCATTATTGGCTACCACAGCACCTGTTTTTATTGTACCTGCTATGAATGAGCATATGCTTGAAAATGCAGCCACGATAAGAAATTTTCAGTCGTTAGAAAACGATGGACATTTTATTATGGAACCAGACACAGGTTTTCTAGCTGAAGGATACGAGGGAAAAGGGCGTTTTCCTGAACCAGAAAAGATTGTTGAAACCATTCAAAATTTTTTAATCCAAAAAGAAACTCATTTGCCGTTAAAAAATAAAAAAGTTGTCATAACAGCTGGTGGAACTAAAGAAAGAATCGACCCTGTTCGCTATATTACAAATGATTCTTCGGGTAAAATGGGATACAGTTTAGCTAGTGCTGCTCGTGATCTAGGAGCAGAAGTTTGTTTGATCTCTACTTCCAAGACACTAAAGACACCTTATGGGGTAGAGATAGTATCTGTTGAGACTGCTGAACAAATGCATCAAGCAATAAATGCTGAATTTAAAGAGGCAGCAATCGTTATTATGGCGGCAGCAGTGTCTGACTACCGTCCAGATCATGTTGCGAATAAAAAAATTAAGAAAAGTGAACAAGAAATGACACTGACATTGGTCAAGAATACAGACATACTAGCTACTTTAGGGAGTCAGAAAAACGACCAATTTTTAATTGGGTTTGCTGCTGAAACGCACAATGTTGAAGAGTATGCTCAAGGAAAACTAAAAAAGAAAAATGCAGATATGATTGTAGCCAATGATGTATCTAAACCCTATGCAGGATTTAATAAAGATACAAATGAAGTAACTATTTTTATGACAGATGAACAGCCAATAGAATTGAAAGTAAATAGTAAGCAAGCAATAGCGGAAGAAATTTTAGCCGTTGCTCTTACTAAAATGAAAAAGTAAAGGTGTGAGAATGAGTGGTTTCAATTGCTAAAGTAATTGTGGATGTTCCAACAATGCAGACAAACAAACCTTATGATTATCGTATTCCTTCTGAATTCGAACAAGATATTGTTCAAGGAATGCGTGTGGCCGTTCCGTTTGGTCAAGGAACTAGGCAAGTCCAAGGCTTTGTTGTTGATATTACTCACTCAACAGATTATGAAGGCGAGTTAAAACCCATTGTTGGTCTAATGGACTTAACAGCGGTTCTTGATAAAGAAATGCTGTTATTGGGCAAAGAAATGGCGCGCAAAACGTATGCCTTTCAAATAACGTGTTACCAAACAATGTTGCCAGCTATATTAAAAGCAAAATATGAAAAAAAAATCCGACTCATTGATGAAATTTCTGAAGACTTATTTTTTGAACTGTTCAAAGGAAAAAATGAAATCAAATGGGAAGAAGCGGAAGAAAGAGCCATCTTGCCGCAGTTGATCGAGTTAAAGAAAAAAGATGCTGTTGAAGTAATATACGAAGTTAAAAATCAGGCAAAGACCAAGAAAAAAAGAATGGTTCGAGCGAATTTATCCTTTGAGCAGTTTGAAGATGAAAAACTAACTTTAGGCAAACGAGGTCCAAAACAACGCCTTCTTCTTGATGTATTGCAATCATTCAATGAGCAAACAATCAGTGTGAATGAACTTACTAAAAATACGGAGCTTACAGCAGCGGATATTCGAACAGGTGAAAAAAAAGGGTGGTTAACGATTGAAGAAGTTGAGGTTTACCGTGATCCGTTTAAAGATAAGACCTTTAGACAAACCGTATCCTTTCAACTGAATGAAGGACAACAAAATGCGATTCAACCTATTTTGAAAGCTGTATCTGAAGAAAGAACGGAAGTTTTCATGCTAAAAGGGGTAACTGGAAGTGGGAAGACGGAAATTTATTTGCAGACCATTGCTCAGACCCTTCAAAACAATAAAAGTGCTTTGATGCTTGTTCCTGAGATAGCATTGACTCCACAAATGGTGAATCATTTTAAAGGGCGATTTGGAGAAGAAGTAGCCGTTTTGCACAGTGGGTTGTCTGTTGGTGAAAAATATGACGAATGGCGAAAAATTGAACGTGGCGAAGCTCGGGTTGTAGTAGGTGCTCGGTCATCAATTTTTGCACCGGTTAAAAATATCGGAGTGATTATTATTGATGAAGAGCACGAAGCTACGTATAAACAAGATGAAAACCCAAGGTATCATGCTAGGGATGTAGCAATATGGAGAGCAAATTACCATAACTGTCCTGTTATTTTAGGAAGTGCTACTCCTTCATTAGAGTCGAGAGCCAGAGCGCAAAAAAACGTGTATAAATTGTTGGAATTGCCAACACGAGTCAATCAAAAAGGCTTACCTGATGTTGAAGTTGTCGATATGAGAGAAGAATTAAAAAACGCTAATCGTAGCAGTTTCTCAGTTCTTTTACAAGAAAAGATACGAGATCGAATAGCAAAAAAAGAACAAATTGTGTTGTTATTGAATAGACGTGGCTATTCTTCTTTTGTGATGTGTCGAGACTGCGGATTTGTCTTGCCTTGTCCGAATTGCGATATATCCTTAACGTTGCACATGGATACAAAAACAATGAAATGCCATTATTGTGGTCATGAAGAAAACATTCCACATACTTGTCCAAGTTGCAGAGGAAGTAAGATACGCTATTATGGTACTGGAACGCAAAAGATTGAAGAAGAATTAAGAGATGTTTTGCCAGAAGCAAAAGTGATTCGCATGGATGTGGATACAACGCGTAAAAAAGGGGCGCATGAAAAGTTGTTAGCTTCTTTTGGAAATGGCGAAGCGGACATTTTATTGGGTACACAAATGATTGCAAAAGGGTTAGATTTCCCCAATATTACTTTGGTGGGTGTTTTGAATGCAGATACAGGATTAGGCTTGCCTGACTTTAGAGCGAGTGAGCGGACATTCCAGTTGTTAACACAAGTAAGTGGACGTGCTGGAAGAGCTGAACTAACAGGTGAAGTAATCGTTCAAACCTTTAATCCTGAGCATTATGCGATTCAGTTAGCTAAAGAACATGATTACGATACATTCTATAAACAAGAAATGATGTTACGACATCGTGGGAATTATCCGCCTTATTTCTATACAATTTTGATCACAACTAGTCATGAAGAAGAACTAAAAGCTGCGAAGAAAATGCAACAAATCGTTCAACACATTAAGCCACAGTTGCAACCAGAGACCATTATGTTAGGGCCAACACCAAAAGCTGTTGCTCGTATGAACAATCGCTATTATTACCAAACAATTATTAAATACAAAAGCGAGCCGCATTTAAAGGCTGTTTTGCAAACGATCTTAGTGGAATCTCAAAGAGAAATGGCTAAAGGGTTACAAATTGCTATTGACTCGGAGCCAATGAATTTTATCTAGCACTTAAGCTTTATGTTATTAAATAGTTTAAAAGAAAGAGGGTCAATCATGTCCGTATTACCAATATTAACTTACCCAAATGCACTACTGACTACTCCTACAAAAGAAGTAGAGGAAATTACAGATGAAATCATCCAATTATTAGAAGATATGCATGATACTATGGTTGCAAATGATGGTATTGGAATTGCAGCTCCACAAGTAAACAGCAATCTTAGACTAGCTTTAGTAGAAATTGACGAAGAATCAGGATTGTTTGAAATGATCAATCCACAAATTGTACAATCAACTGGTGAAACCATTGATGTAGAAGGTTGTTTAAGTTTTCCAGAAGTATACGGGACAATAAAAAGAGCCGATACTATCGTGTTAAGATTTTATGACCGTAATGGAGATGAATTTGAAGTGGAAGCTGATGATTATCTTGCACGTGCATTCCAGCATGAGTTGGAACACTTAGATGGAAAGTTATTTACAGATAAGATTATTCAAAAAATTAAACCCGAAGATTTAGAAAGTTATATGGAGGCGAATCTAGAATGATAAAAATCGTATTTATGGGAACTCCTGCTTTTTCCGTTCCAATTTTAGAAGCATTGATTGATTCAGAGTATGAAGTGATAGCAGTGGTCACTCAACCAGATAGACCGGTAGGAAGAAAGAAAACCTTGACGGCTTCACCTGTTAAGGCAGCTGCTGTTCAACACGGTTTGCCCGTTTTTCAACCAGAAAAAATTTCGGGTTCTTCTGAAATGGAGGCACTAATCGCTCTTGAACCAGACCTGATCATTACTGCAGCGTTTGGTCAATTTCTACCACAAAAATTATTATCTGTTCCTAAATATGGCGCAATCAATGTACATGCTTCTTTGTTGCCTAAGTATCGTGGTGGCGCTCCAGTCCACTATGCTCTTATGAAAGGCGAAAAAGAGACTGGTGTTTCTATTATGTACATGGAGAAAAAAATGGATGCAGGAGATATACTCTCACAAAAAGCTTTAGACATTACTCGGAATGACGATGTTGGAACGTTATTTGATCGTTTAAGTGCCTTAGGTAAAGACTTATTAATGGATACCTTGCCTAAGTTATTGGCTGGAGATATCACGCCAGTAAAGCAAAATGAAGAGGAAGTTACTTATTCGACAAACATTAAACGTGAAGAAGAATTGGTGGATTGGACTAAAACAGCAGCCGAAGTCGATTATCAAGTTCGTGGCATGCGCCCTTGGCCAGTAGCGTATACTTTATTAGAGGGAAGCAGACTGAAGTTATGGGATGTGACACCTACTGAAGAAAAAACAACAGCTGTTCCCGGAACCATTATACGGATTGAAAAAGAAGCGATCTATATAGCTTGTGGGAATCAAACAGTTGTAAAAATAAATGAAGTTCAACCAGCTGGGAAAAGTAAAATGACTGTCATGGCTTTTTTAAGTGGAGTGGGCAGCCAACTAAAAGTTGGAGAAAAGGTAGGGTCAAATGGAAACTAATCAAACACCTGAAAAAAGAAATGTTAAGAAAACAAGTCGTTATTTAGCGATGTCGATTTTGGAACGAACAGATAAAACGGGTTCGTATTCGAATTTGTTGATCAACGAAGCCATTCAAAAAAACAAACTAAGTGCAGCTGATGCGCGCTTATTAACAGAATTGGTATATGGTGTTCTACAGCGTAAATTAACATTGGATTTTTACTTGTCTCCATTTTTAAATGAAGATAAAAAAATTGATATCTGGGTACGAAATCTACTAAGATTGTCCATTTATCAAATGATTTATTTAGATAAAATCCCGGTTCATGCTATTTTATTTGAAGCTGTTGAAGTAGCTAAGAAAAAAGGTCACGTTGGAATCAGTAAGTTTATAAATGGCGTTCTAAGAAATGCTGACCGTAATGGATTTCCTAGTGTTGAGAAAATCGCAGACCCAATTGAACGTTTAAGCATTGAGTTGAGCATGCCAAGATGGCTAGTAGAAAAATTCACTGCAGATATTGGATTAGAAGAAACTAAAAAATTAGGTGAGTCGTTACTCCGTCCGAGCCATTCAAGCGCACGAGTAAATGAGAAGTTTTTGACGGTTGAAGAAGCGTTAGAAGCTATGGAAGAAGAAGGATTTGATGTTCGGAAAAGTATGATTTCTCCAGTTGGTATCGTCAGTGATGGTGGACACTTTGCTTCTTCACCACTGTTTCAATCTGGACAATTAACGATTCAAGACGAATCATCTCAATTAGTTGCACCAGCTTTACAACTTGAACCACATCATCAAGTATTGGATGCTTGTGCTGCTCCAGGTGGTAAAACAACACATATTGCTTCTTACTTATCTGTTGAAGAGGGTGGAAAAGTAACGGCACTTGATCTTCATGAACACAAAGTAGCTTTGATTACCGAAAATGCTAAAAGAATGCATGTGGAAGATGTGGTAACAGCAATGAAATTAGATGCTAGGAATGTAGATCAAGAGTTCTCAGACGAACAATTTGACCGTATATTAGTAGATGCGCCGTGTTCTGGTTTAGGATTAATGAGACGTAAGCCTGATATCAAGTACACTAAAAAAGAAAAAGATTTGTTGAATCTTCAAAAAATACAGCTTGGTATTTTAGAACAAGTAGCTCCAAAACTAAAAGTAGGTGGACTTTTAGTTTACAGTACGTGTACAATAGCAAATGAGGAAAATAAAGAAACGGTTGAGAACTTTCTAGCGGCACATGCTGATTTTGAAAAAGTTCCTGTTAGAACTGAAGAATCACTATCAGGTTGCCTGAAAGACGGATTTCTTCAACTTTATCCGCATGATTTTGGAACAGACGGCTTTTTTATTAGCTGCCTAAGAAAAATACAGAACTAAATTTAGTTTAAATCAACTAGTAAAAAACAACTAACATTGGAAATGGAAGAATAAATATTTGGGTCTGAATTATTCGATACAGACGTTCTCTATACTATTTCAGGATAGAGAGAGGTCTAAAACTAAAAATGGTTAGTCGATCAGTATGATCCATGTTTGATACTTTCTTCTATTTCCTTTTGTGTTGTCTTTTTTATATGTGTTGAGTGATTAAATTTCTGTATCATTTCACTAAGGCTTGCTTATTCAAGCCTTAGTGAAATGATACAGAGCGTTGATGATCAGTTAAAAATAATGGAATGACTTATTGAAAGGTATGTGGTGAAACAATGGAAGTTGTATTTCGCAGTGATACCGGCAAGAAGAGGAAAAACAATCAAGATTTCGCCGGTTATTTTATAAATAAACAAAATATTACATTGGCAATTTTGTGTGATGGGATGGGTGGACATCGAGGTGGGGATGTGGCTAGTGAAATGGCCGTCTCGCATTTAGGTCATTCATGGGAAGAATCAGATGTACACAATGCTGAGCAGATCACACAGTGGATGTTAACACGCATCAGTCGTGAAAATAAACGCATCCTTGAAAAATCACGCAAATTTTCTGATTTAGAAGGAATGGGAACAACACTTGTTGCGACAGCACTTGTAGAACAAGAATTTGTGATAGCGAATATTGGCGACAGTAGAGGGTACCACTATACTGGAGGGCGTTTAACTCAAGTGACAGAAGATCATTCATTAGTTAATGAACTGGTTAAAAGTGGAGAAATTTCTTCAGAAGACGCTGAAAATCATCCTAGAAAAAATGTATTGACTCGTTCGTTGGGTGTTACAGATGAGATAGATATTGATGTAACGATTTTACCAGCCTTACCTAACGACCAAATGTTGCTCTGTTCAGATGGGTTAACGAATATGGTTGAAGATGAAGAGATAAAAGAAATTTTAAGTACCCAAAAACCACTAGATGAAAAAGTTGAAACGTTAGTTACTATGGCTAATGATCATGGAGGCAACGACAATATAACCATTATATTAGTTCATACAAATGCAGAAAGGAGGGATAGCATTCATGGAAATGGGTAAAAAATTAAACGGACGTTACAAAATAATTGGTACGGTCGGCTCGGGCGGTATGGCAAATGTTTATCTTGCCAGAGACTTGATTTTAGAACGAGATGTGGCTGTTAAGGTCTTGCGTTTTGATTTCAGAGATGATCAAGACACCATTCGCCGCTTTAAACGAGAAGCGCTAGCTGCGACTGAATTGATCCATCCTAATATTGTTAGTGTGTATGATGTTGGTGAAGAAGAAAATAATCAATACATTGTTATGGAATACATTAAAGGAATGGATTTGAAGCACTATATCCACAGCAACTTTCCTATTCCTTATCAAAAAGTTCTTGATATTATGAGACAAATTTTGGCAGCTGTAGCAGAAGCGCATAATAATCGGATCATTCATAGAGATCTAAAACCGCAAAATGTTTTAATCGATGAATCAGGTGTCGTAAAAATAACTGATTTTGGTATAGCAGTAGCGTTATCACAAACGTCGATCACTCAAACAAATTCTTTATTAGGATCGGTCCATTACCTTTCTCCAGAACAAGCAAGAGGAGGAATGGCAACCAATCAATCTGATATCTATTCATTAGGGATTATTTTATATGAACTGTTAACAGGAAATGTTCCTTTTGAAGGCGAATCAGCCGTATCGATTGCGTTAAAACATTTTCAAGAATCTCTCCCTTCAGTGAAGGATTTTGATCATCGAATTCCACAAGCTTTAGAGAATGTTGTTCTTAAAGCAACAGCAAAAGAAACAATTGATAGATACCGTTCGGTGCAAGAAATGGCTTCTGACTTAGCGACCTCGTTATCGCCGCAAAGAATCAATGAACCAAAATTTGTTCCAGCGAGTTTAATGGAAAAAACAAAAGTATTGGAACCAATTGTTCCGGTAGCCCCTACTACTCTAGTAGAAGGGAAAACCTCAGAAGATAAAGAGGGACAAAAGGGTAAACCAAAAAATGAAACGGTTAAAGAGAAAAAGCCTAAGAAGAAAAAGAGAAAAATTATTTGGTTGACACTGTTATTACTTTTATTAGTTGCTGCCGGTAGTGTGGTCGCATTTGCACTTACAGCTCCAAAAGATATCTCAGTGCCAGATGTAGTAGGGCTGTCGGAAGATGAAGCTGAAGTGGTACTTTCAGAAGCTAAATTACAAATCAGTAAGACGATCGTAGAGACAAGTGAAAATGTTGAAGAGGGACTGGTCACGAGAACTGATCCTGAAACAGGTTCCAGTATTAAAGAAGAGACCGATGTTACTCTATACATCAGTTCTGGAAAAGAGACAGTTTCTTTCAAAGACTATACAGGTGAACCCTATGAAGAAGTTCGAGCAGAACTGATTGATCAAGGATTCGAAACTGAGCGAGTTGATGCCAGCAGCGATACTTACCCAGAGGGAACGATTATTGAACAAAGTGTAGTTGAAGATGAAGAAGTAGTTCCCAGTGAAACAACAGTGACATTGACTGTAAGTACCGGCGAAGCCATGATTGAAATGAAAGATTTGGCTGGGTATTCTGAAAAAGGTGTACAAGACTATGCCAATGAAAATGGGTTGACGGTTACAATTAATGAAGAGTATTCTGAAGAAATTTCAGAAGGTCAAGTGATATCACAAGATCCTTCTGCAGGAACATTGTTATCAAGTGGCTCGTCATTCTCCGTTGTTATTTCACTAGGTAAAGCACCCGAACAAAAATTTTCTAAAACGGTAACTATACCGTATGCTGAACCAGAAATAGAAGAACCTGATGAATCAAGTACTGAAAGTGGTTCACAAGAATCAACACCCGTACCGAATGAAATTGTTATTTATATCCAAGACAAAGAACATTCTTTAGAAAATGAATTTCAGAAATTCACTATTACCGAAGATTTTGAAACAGTTATACCATTTGTTCTTCAAGAGGGCGAAGTAGGTACGTATCGAATTGAACGTGATGGAGAAGTGATAGAAGAAAATACCAATGTAACACCAGAATAAACAAAAAAAGGCTTGAAAGACTGAAAAAAACAGTCTTTCAAGCCTTTTTTTGCTGTTCATGAAACTTATTAACTATGATTAAAATCTTGCTTTCTTGGGTTTCATTCAGTAGAGTATAAAAGAGAACGCGTTATAGGAGGGGTTTTATTGCCGGAAGGTCAAATCAGAAAAGCATTAAGTGGTTTTTATTATGTCTATTATCAAGGAGAAACCTATCAAACAAGGGGAAGAGGGAACTTTCGAAAAAGGGAATTAACGCCTTTGGTTGGCGACTATGTCTTATTTGAAAGTGGCAATTTAAAAGAAGGTGTGGTACAAGATCTCTTACCTAGAAAAAATGAATTGGTCCGTCCACCTGTGGCCAATGTGGACATTGGTATTGTAGTGATGTCAGCTATCGAACCTAACTTTTCAACAAACTTATTAGATCGTTTCTTGGTCACTTTAGAGAGTAAAGGAATCCAAGCTATCATCTACATAAGTAAAATTGACTTGTTAACAGATGAACTATTGCAACAACTAAAAGAAAAAGAGCGAGAGTATGAAAAAATGGGGTACCCCATTATCGTGCCTGAACAAACGGACAACAAAAAATCTTTAGAGGAATTAACTTCTTATTTCCCTAATAAATTGTCTGTTTTTATGGGCCAATCTGGTGCAGGGAAGTCAACATTACTGAACAGTATTGCACCTGATCTAGAACTGAAAACAGCTGAAATTTCAAGTTCTCTTGGCAGGGGAAAGCATACGACTAGACACGTTGAATTATTGCCTTTATACGGGGGATTAGTGGCGGATACTCCTGGTTTTAGTTCAATCGATTTTTTAGAACTCGAAGCAGAAGAACTATCCGCATGCTTTCCTGACTTTGTTGAAGTGCAAGATGACTGTCGATTTAGAGGGTGTATGCATAAAAAAGAACCTGGGTGTCAAGTGAAAAAAGAAGTAGAATTAAAGACAATACCAGCATACCGTTACCAACATTACTTGCAGTTTTTAGATGAAATTGAAAGTCGTAAACCAAGATACGACAATAAACATAAGAAATGAGGATGAAAAAATGAAATTAGCACCATCTATTTTAAGTGCAGACTTTGCAAACTTAGCAAGAGATATTCAGTTAGTAGAAGATGGAGGGGCAGATTACATTCATGTTGACGTAATGGATGGACATTTTGTACCAAATATTACATTTGGTGCAGATACTGTAGCTGCTATTCGTCCGGTAACAAAATTACCGCTGGATTGTCATCTAATGGTAGAGTATCCTGAAAATTACATTAAACAATTTGCTGCAGCAGGTGCAGATATCATCACTGTGCATCCTGAAAGCACACCTCATATTCATCGTGTCATCCAGTTGATAAAGGACCAAGGTGTTAAAGCAGGGATTGCTGTGAATCCAGGAACACCGATTGAAACGATGGCGCATGTGTTAGGAATGGTAGATTTAGTTTTAGTAATGACAGTTAATCCTGGTTATGGCGGACAAAGCTTTATTCCTGGAATGTTAAAAAAAATAAAAACAGCAAAAGAAATAAAAGATAGAGAAGGCTATACTTATGAAATACAAGTAGATGGAGGGATAGCTGAGCAGACCGCTAAACAATGTAAAGAAGCGGGAGCGACAGTTTTTGTTGCGGGTTCATACATTTATAATGCAGAAGATCCATTGAACCAACTAAACTTATTAATGGATGCGGTAAGATAAGATGGAACACATAGCAATTATGGTCGGCGGACCTTATGAGCGCATTCCAGCAATAAAAAATAGCCAATCAAAAGAACTCATTTGGATTGGTGTTGATAGAGGGGCCTTGCGATTATTGGAGCACGGAATTGTTCCTAAGATCGCCCTTGGAGATTTTGATTCAGTCACAAAGGAAGAACTAAAAATAATAAAAAAAGAAGTTGCTGATGTTCGCGTTTACAAAGCGGAAAAAGATGAGACCGATACAGAGCTGGCTGTCCAAATAGCTTTCGATGAATTCAAACCAGACAGTGTCTCTATTTATGGAGCAACTGGTGGACGAATGGACCATTTATTAAACAATATTTATATGATCTTCCAGTCTAAATTGTTCGATCATGCTGCTAAAATACGTCTACTAGATGTGCAAAATACCATCTTATACTTTTTGCCAGGTACGCATACTATAGCAAAAGAGCAAGATAAGAAATATCTTGCATTCACTTGCCTATCTCCTGTAGAAAAATTATCGATACAAGATGCCAAATATCAATTAACTGATGCGGATTTTTCTCATCCGATTTCGTTGGCAAGTAATGAATTTATTACAGATACAGTAAAATTTTCTTTTGAATCGGGAATGATAGCCGTTATTCAAAGTAAAGACTGAAAAAGAATAAACAAAAAAGAACCTTTTCCATGATGACGGGAAAGGTTCTTTTTTAAGTAAAATTATACGCGTGCAACTTTACCAGATTTAAGTGCTCGAGCAGATACCCAAACTTTTTTAGGTGATCCGTCAACCATGATACGAACTTTTTGTAAGTTTGCACCCCAAGTACGTTTTGTTTTGTTCATAGCGTGAGAGCGGTTATTTCCGCTTCTTGCTTTACGTCCTGTAATTACACATTCTTTAGCCATTAGTCTTTCCTCCTTTGCCGATATATCGAAGCAAAGCTTCAATCAATACTCATACTTCAATAATTTATCATAATTTAGTTGCCTTTGCAAGAACTTCTTTCAAGGAAATTTACTTGACAGCCTTTTATTGTTTCCTTAGTATTATTTAAAAATGAGGAAACTTAGTTTTTCTTTTCTTATTAGGTCTGCTATGATAAAATGTAGAGTAGTAATTTATGGCTTGCTAGCCAAGAGGAGGATTTTTAACATGGCAGTTAAAATCAAAACACAATTTGGAACAATAGATATCTCAAATGAAGTTATTGCGACCGTTGTTGGTGGTGCCGCAACCGAAATTTTTGGAATCGTTGGTATGGCAAGTAAAAGCCAAATACGTGATAATTTAAATGATATACTAAAAAAAGAAAACTATTCACGTGGAGTAGTCGTTCGTCAAGAAGACGACGGTGTTGCAATTGATATTTATATTATTGTTAGTTACGGAATAAAAATTTCTGAAGTTAGTCGTAATGTGCAAGAAATTGTGAAATACAATTTGGAAACAATGTTAGGTGTTACAGCTAACACTGTAAATATCTATGTTCAAGGTGTTCGCGTATTAAATGATTAAAAATGATTAATCAAAGAAGAAATAGTTACTAATACTTATTAAAAAGTAACTAAGGAGGATATATGTAGTGAAAGTTACAAAATTAGAAGGTAAGCAGTTTCGTTTGATGATAGCAACAGGAGCTAATCGTTTAGATAAGAATGCGGAATATGTAAACTCATTGAATGTTTTTCCGGTTCCAGATGGCGATACAGGTACCAACATGAATTTATCTTTAGCAAGTGGTGCTAAGGCAGTTGCAAATACAACTTCTGAAAGTGTTGGCGATTTGTCAGCAGCCCTTTCTAAAGGGTTATTGATGGGGGCTCGTGGAAATTCTGGGGTTATTTTATCTCAATTATTTAGAGGATTCGGCAAAGCTATTGAAAATAAAGAAACGGTGTCTTCTAAAGAGTTTTCAGAAGCATTCACTAAGGGTGTTGAAACAGCATATAAAGCCGTTATGAAACCTGTTGAGGGAACCATTTTAACTGTAGCTCGCGAATCAGCTAAAGTTGGTGAAAAAAAAGCAAAAGAAACAGATGATATTGTTGAAGTTATGGAAGCCATTGTTCGTGGGGCTAAAAAATCTTTAGCTAAAACGCCTGATCTATTACCAGTACTTAAAGAAGTAGGAGTTGTAGACAGTGGTGGACAAGGTCTTTTGTTTATTTATGAAGGATTCTTAGAAGTATTGTCTGGTAAAATTGTAGAAGAAGATATTTATCAACCTTCTGCTGAAGAAATGACAGAGTTGGTTAATGCTGAACATCATAGAAGTGTGTCAAACCATATCCATACTGAAGACATCAAATTCGGTTATTGTACAGAAATTATGGTTCAAATTGGTAAAGGTGAAACCGTTGATAGTGAATTTGATTATGATACATTCCGTAATCACCTAAACGACATCGGGGATTCTTTATTGGTGGTTTCTGATGACGAGATCGTTAAGGTCCATGTTCATACAGAACATCCAGGAGAAGTAATGAATTATGGACAAAAATTTGGTTCATTGCTGAAAATTAAAGTGGATAATATGCGTGTTCAACATGAAACGATTCTTGAAAATGAATCCCCTCAGCCTGTTGAAAAAGCAGCTAAAACACCTTATGGTATCATCGCGGTTGCAGCAGGAGAAGGCGTTCAAAACTTGTTCAAAAGCCTAGGCGTAGATTATGTCATTAGTGGTGGACAAACCATGAATCCAAGTACAGAAGATATTCTTAAAGCAATAGAAGAAGTAAATGCTGAGAAAATTATTATCTTGCCAAACAACAAAAATATTTTTATGGCGGCTGATCAGGCTGCAGAAGTAAGCGAATTGTCAGTAGTCGTTATTCCTAGTAAGACTATTTCTCAAGGTATGACTGCAATGTTAGCATTTAATGAGTTGAATGACTTAGATACTAATAAAGCTGAAATGATGAGCGAATTAAAAAATGTTGTTAGTGGACAAGTAACAAATGCAGTAAGAGATACTGAAATCGATGGGATGGCAATCAAAAAAGACGACTTTATGGGGATTATTGAAGGTAAAATCAAAGTATCTCAATCCAACCGTAAAAATGTTACGATTGAAACCTTGAAAAAAATGATATCAGAAGATAGTGAAATTGTAACTATTTTACTTGGAGAAGATGGAGACGAAGCTGAAGCCGCTGAGATTGCCGCCGAAATTGAAAATCTCTTTGAAGAAGTAGAAGTTGAAATTCATGACGGACAACAACCAGTTTATCCGTATATCTTGTCAGTAGAATAATTAAAAAGACAAAAATAGAACCGGATGTTATTCCTAGCCTATTTTTGTCTTTTTTAGTCAGTTTAAAGAAAATAAATAAAGTAGTTATTACACTAAAGGGAGGTAAGCGACAGGTTAAAAAAGCTGAAGCGGTTTAATCTGTTTAAAAATTTATGGCTAAATCAATTTATGATTCTGTTTCGGTCCTCCCTTACGTTGGTGAAAAGCGTTTAGAGGCTTTGCATCAATTAGGTATCCATACTATTTCTGATTTGCTTTCTCATTATCCAATTCGTTATGAGGATATTCAAGAAAAAGATTTATTAGAGATAGAAGACCAAGAGAAAGTAACGTTAAAAGGAAATGTGGTTTCAGAAGCAGTAGTCAGTCGATTTGGACCCAAAAAGAATCGATTGTCTTTTCGTTTAATCATTGAGCATGCAGTAATAACGGTGACTTTTTTTAATCAAGCCTACTTAAAAAGTAAAATCGTTACTGGAGAAGAAATTGCTGTATTTGGAAAATGGGATGCAAAAAGAAAAAGTTTGACTGGCATGAAAATTTTAGGCACCAAATCAGGTTCTGAGCAGGGAGATTTTGAGTCAGTTTACAGTGCAAATAAACACATTAAACAAAGTACGATATTGCAATTGATCACAGAAGCTTTTAAACTCTATCAAGAGCATATCCCAGAGGTTATTCCTGCAGAATTAAGAACAAAATATCGTTTGATCTCTCATCATGATGCTGTTTATGCGATGCATTTTCCAGCTTCAGAAGAACAAAAGAAGCAAGCCAGAAGAGAAGTTGTTTTTGAAGAATTCTTATTGTACCAAATGCGCATGCAGATTGTACGAAAAAAGCAAAAAGCTATGGGTAAAGGAAATACACTAAATTACAATGTGAATGATTTGAGAAATTTTATTGAGACCTTGCCTTTTGAATTAACGAAAGCACAAAAAAGAGTAGTGAATGAAATCTGCAGTGATTTAAGGCAACCGATTCACATGCATCGTTTACTCCAAGGAGATGTTGGGAGCGGAAAAACAATCGTAGCTGCGATTGCTTTATACGCTGCCACGAACGTTGGCGTTCAATCGGCCTTGATGGTGCCTACAGAAATTCTTGCTGAACAGCATATGGAGAGTTTAACAGAATTATTCGACCCACTTGAAGTGAGAATTGCATTGTTGACAGGTTCAACAAAAACAAAAGAGAGACGTAATATATTGGAACAATTAGCTAATGGTGAATTAGATGTTCTTATAGGCACGCATGCATTGATTCAACAAGATGTTTATTTTTCTCGCTTAGGGTTAGTTATTACCGATGAACAACATCGTTTTGGCGTAAATCAACGGAAATTATTAAGGGATAAGGGAAAAGATGCGGATGTTTTATTTATGACGGCTACCCCTATACCTCGTACCCTAGCGATTACGACATATGGCGAAATGGACGTTTCCATTATTGATGAAATGCCTGCAGGAAGAATTCCGATTCAAACCACATGGATTAAACCGAAAAATTTTGAAAAAACGCTAGAATTTATTGAAATTCAGTTAAAAAAAGGATCACAAGCCTATGTAATCTGTCCGTTGATTGAAGAATCGGAAAGCATCGATGTTAAAAATGCGACTGATATTTATGAAAAATTATCAGCTTATTATGGCGATCGCTTTCAAGTGGGTTTGTTGCATGGGAAAATGAAGTCAGCCGATAAAGAAAGCATTATGGAAAATTTTAAAGAAAAAAAACTACAAGTTCTTGTTTCCACTACAGTAATCGAAGTAGGCGTAAACGTGCCGAATGCAACGACTATGATTATTTACGATGCAGATCGATTTGGATTGTCTCAATTGCATCAGTTAAGAGGTCGGGTTGGTCGAGGAGATAAAGAATCCTACTGTATCCTTGTTGCAAATCCAAAAACTGAAAATGGAATGGAACGGATGAAAATCATGACGGAAACAACAGATGGTTTTTTACTAAGTGAAAAAGATTTAGAACTTAGAGGTCCTGGAGATTTGTTTGGCAATAAACAATCTGGGATACCTGATTTTAAAATCGGGGATATCGTGGGAGATTTTGGAGCTTTGGAAGCAGCTAGACAAGAAGCAGTTCAATTGATCAATCAAAAAGACTTTCTAACAAACGAACTTTATCAACCGATTAGAGAAGCTGTTGGGTTTAATGAGTTAGAAGGACTAGATTTTAATTGAGGTTCAATCATGATTAGTGGTAATATCTATTAGGAACGTAAAGTTTAGAAATGTTGGAAGTTAACTAGGGAGGCAAATGATTTGAAAATTGCAGTAGATGCTATGGGCGGAGATAACGCACCAAAAGCAATTGTTGAAGGTGTCATGATGGCAGCTAAAGAATACAATGATATTGAATTTCTTTTATATGGAAAAGAAGAGTCAATAAGAAAATACTTAACAGATGAAACAAATATTACGATTATTCATACAGATGAAAAAATAGCGAGTGATGACGATCCTGTTCGTGCAGTTCGTCGCAAAAAGAACGCTTCTATGGTTTTAGCGGCGCAAGCTGTAAAAGATAAGGAAGCAGATGCTTTGTTTTCTGCAGGAAATACAGGCGCATTATTGACTGCTGGATTATTGATCATTGGAAGAATTAAAGGTATTGATCGACCAGGATTGTTAGTTTCATTACCTATAATTGGAACAGAAAATGGAACATTTAATTTAATGGATGTTGGTGCAAATGCAGACACTAAACCAGAAAACATTCACCAATATGCGATATTGGGAAGTTATTATGCTCAATTCGTTCGAGGAATCAAAAATCCAAAAGTTGGCCTTTTGAATAACGGAACAGAAGAAAACAAAGGAAATGATGTAACAAAAAGAGCTTACCAACTGTTAGCTAATAATACAGATATTAACTTCATCGGAAACGTTGAAGCACGTGAATTGTTAGGTGGAGCAGCGGATGTAGTCGTTACTGATGGTTTTACTGGAAATGCTGTATTAAAAACAATTGAAGGTACAGCTATGTCTATGATGAAACTTATTAAAAATGCTGTATATGAAAATGGCACAAAAGCTAAATTAGGTGGATTATTATTAAAAGATAGTTTTTCTAATATGAAAGATGTTATGGATTACTCAAAACATGGCGGAGCAGTGTTATTCGGAGTTAAAGCGCCTGTTGTCAAAACTCACGGATCAACAGAAAAAGATGCTGTGTACCATACAATTAAGCAAATTCACGAAATGTTGGAATCACATGTTATTGATGACTTAGTTCACTATTTTGAAGCAAAAGAACTAACGGCTGAATAAGTTTTTCTGAACAAAGAAAAAGGCAGCCCTAAAAAATAGTTGGACAATATTTGTGAATATCGTTAAAATGAGTAAAGTGATATTAATTTACCAATAATAATAAAGTCAAATGCGGAGGTGTAACAAATTGTCTACTAATGAAACTTTCGAAAAAATAAAAAAAATCATTGTTGAAAGATTTGGCATTGATGAAGAAAAAGTAACTAAAGAACTTACTTTTAAAGACGATTTAGGTGCTGATTCTCTTGATGTTGTAGAATTAGTTATGGAATTAGAGGATGTCTTCGGAACAGAAATATCTGATGAAGATGCTGAACAAATCGCTACAGTTGGAAATGCAGTAACCTATATCGATCAACACAAAGACTAATAGTGTTATCCAGAGTCGCTTAACTTATTTTGAGTTTAGCGACTCTTTCTTTTGATATAATTGATACAGAGAGATCCTACTCTTGTTGAACGGTAGAGTATAAACCTAGAAATGGTTTATTTTTATGACTAAACACAGTATAATGAAAGAGCATGGAGAAATTTTTATAGAAAGGAAGAATACAATGGATGACGCATTTTTAACACAATTAAAGACTAAGTTTGATTTGGTTTTTCACGACCTTTCTTATTTAGAAGAAGCATTCACCCATTCATCATATGTGAATGAGCACAGGAATCTTGAATTAAAGGATAATGAAAGAATTGAATTTTTAGGAGATGCGGTACTAGAATTAACCGTATCAAGATTTTTATACGAATTATATCCTAACTTGCCTGAAGGAAAATTAACACGATTGAGAGCGACTATTGTTTGTGAAGCTAGTTTGAGTCAATTCGCAAAAGAATACGAATTCGATCAATTTATCCGTTTAGGTAGAGGCGAAGAACGTATGAATGGACGAAAACGTCCAGCATTACTTTGCGATTTATTCGAGTCCTTTATTGGAGCGTTATATTTAGATCAAGGAATAGATAGCGTACTATCTTTTCTTGAACAAACGATTTTTCCAAAAATCAAGTCCGGTGCTTTCTCACATGTGATGGATCATAAAACTAATCTACAAGAGTTTTTACAACAAAAAGGTGAAATTGGAATCGACTATCAATTAGTTGATGAAATTGGTCCGGCACATCAAAAGGCCTTTGTGGTAGAAGTACTCGCTGAAGGGCAAGTACTTGGACAAGGACAAGGGAAAACTAAAAAAGCAGCTGAACAAGTGGCTGCAGAAAATGCATTACTTGCTTTGCAAGAAAAATAGTACAGGAGAAAGGAGCCAGTAGTTGTGCAATTAAAAAGAATAGACATCGCTGGTTTCAAATCATTTGCGGATAAAACAACAATTGAGTTTCATGATGGCGTGACAGCTGTAGTAGGTCCTAACGGAAGTGGGAAAAGTAATATAACAGAAGCCATTCGTTGGGTTTTAGGGGAACAATCAGCAAAGAACCTACGTGGTGGAAGAATGAACGATGTTATTTTTTCAGGATCTGATACAAGAAAACCAGTCAACTTAGCTGAAGTTACGTTGATACTAGAAAATGAAGATTATTTTTTGCCTTTAGAATTTAGCGAAATAAGCATTACGAGACGATTGCATCGAAACGGTGAGAGTGAATTCTATTTGAATAAACAAGCTTGTCGTTTGAAAGATATTGTTGACCTTTTTATGGATTCGGGATTGGGAAAAGAATCTTTTTCGATTATTTCTCAAGGGAAAGTTGAAAGTATTTTCAACAGTAAGCCAGAAGAAAGAAGAGCAATTTTTGAAGAAGCAGCCGGTGTACTAAAATACAAAACACGTAAGAAAAAAGCCGAACAAAAATTAACTGAAACCGAAGAAAATTTAAATCGTGTCCAAGATATTGTCTATGAACTGGAAGGGCAAGTTGAACCTTTGAGAGAACAAAGCAGTATAGCGAAAGACTTTTTATCTTATAAGGAACAATTGACCGAAATGGACATTGCTTTAACGGTTGTTGAAATTGAACGTTTGAAAGTAAATTGGGATGAAAGCAAACATGAAATGAGTTCGTTTGAGAAACAATTAGTTGAAAAGCAACTAAGTTTATCGGATTGTGAAACGCAATTGAAACACAAACGGAAACAAAAAGCTGAATTGACTGATGAAATTGAAAAAACTCAGCAAAAATTGGTTGAAACCATTCGATTATTTGAACAGACTGATGGTCAAAACAATGTTTTATCTGAACGCAATAAATACACCACTGAAAATCTGCAGCAACTTGAAGCTACTAAAGAGCAAGCAAACCAGAGAGTGATTCAATTAGAGCAACAATTAAAAGGGATCGATGAAAACCTTGCCGAGAAAACAAAACAAGAACGACAATTAAAGTCAGAACTTATAGCTGTTGAAAAAGAAGCCTTGTCTCTTTCTGGAAATTCAAAAGAGACGATTGAGAGTTTGCGAGATGAATATGTTGATTTAATGCAAAAACAAACCAGTTTGCGCAATGAGCAAACCTATCTTGAGCGAAGCTCTTATCAAATGGCACAAAAGAACTTGAAATCAACCGCATCAGTCAGGGAACTTGAACAAACAATTGGAAAAATTACGGAAGATTTCACACATATTGCTGAAGAATTAACGACTACACAACAAGAGATTGCTCAGAAATTGTTGTTTTATCAAGAGAAACAAGCGAGCATTCAAACTAAACGACAAGAATTAGAAGCGAACGAGACGCGTATGTATGACGCTTTAAAAGTTGTGCAGCAGGCAAAAGCAAAAAAAGAAAGTTTGAAAGAATTAAATGAAGATTATGCTGGTTTTTATCAAGGGGTAAAAGAAGTTCTGAAGCGCAAAAAAGACATCGGTGGGATCATCGGAGCTGTTGCTGAATTGATTGAAGTACCCAAACAAGCTGAGTTAGCTATTGATATTGCACTCGGTGCAGCTAGCCAAAACATTATCGTTCAAGATGAGCAAAGCGGACGTAAAGGTATTCAATATTTAAAACAAAAACGTATTGGCCGAGCAACATTCTTACCTTTAACTACAATAAAAGCTCGTTATCTACCAACGTCTGTAGAAAATAAGGCTAGCAGTTGTGATGGTTTCTTAGGAATTGCAAGTAAATTGATTGCTTATCCTGAAGCTATTGCAACAGTTATGCAAAATTTATTGGGAACAACCATTGTTGCCAAAGATTTGTCCTCTGCTAATACCATTGCACGTGAAATTCAATTTAAGTACCGTGTAGTAACTCTTGAAGGCGATGTGATGAATGCCGGGGGTTCAATGACTGGTGGAGCGAGCAAGTCTGGTAATCAGGGGAGTTTATTTGCTAGGAAAAATGAATTAACAAATTTAACTAAGCAAATCGCTCAAATGGAAACAACTTTGACGGAAAAAGAAATAGAAGTTCGCACAATGAAACAAGAAATAAAAATAGAAGAGGCAAACTTAAACGAATTACGTGAACTTGGAGAAAAACAACGCTTGAAAGAACAAGAACTAAAAAACCAAGCGGAAACATTGGAAGAAAAACAAATCCGGTTAACAAGAGAGTTAAAAGCTGTCCAATATGAATACAATGAAGCAAAAGAAGAAGTAGAATCCTATGAGTTGAAAAAAACGGAGTTAACGGAATCTTTGCAAACGGTCAAAAAAGAAATGGAGCACATCAATCATCAGATTTTACTAGCTTCTTCTCAAAATGAAGAGCGTGAAAAAAATCATACATTGGTTAATGAAAAGCAACAACAACTAAGAACGAGATTGGCTGCTTTAAAAGAGCAATTGCTTAGTTTGAAAAAAGAACAAAAAGCGGTCTCTAGTCAATTAGATGATCAACAGAAAGACATTACGACCATCATTAGCCGAATGGAACAAATGACGCATTCTGATGGTACACATCAGATGACTAAAAAAGAATTAAGCGACCAGTTAGCGCAATTATCAGCGACAAAACAGACGCTAGAAAATCAATTATCAAAAATAAAAAAAGAAAAAGTGCTTATTGAAGAGCAATTGAATGAAATTGAACAATTAACGACATTAACGAATAATCAAAAACATTATCTGTTAGAAGAAAAGGCAAAAGCTGAAGTTTCAATGAATCGTACAGATGTTGCAATTGAAAATCGCTTAACTTATTTAAATGAAGAGTACAGTATGACTTTTGAAGCGGCTAAAGAAAGCCATTTGCTTGAGGTCTCTTTAGAAGAAGCGACACGTAAAGTGAAACTTCTGAAACAAAGTATTGAAGAGTTGGGTTCTGTTAATCTTGGTGCTATCGAAGAATTTGAACGTGTGAATGAACGGTATTCTTTCCTTGTGGATCAACGTGAAGATTTGATAGAAGCAAAAGTTAGTTTGTATACCACGATGAATGAAATGGATGAAGAAGTGAAGCTTCGCTTTTCTGAAGTGTTTGAAGATATTCGACTGAAATTTTCCGAAGTTTTCCCGCAGATGTTTGGCGGAGGATCAGCTGAATTACGGTTAACAGATCCTAAAAACTTGTTAACGACCGGTATTGAGATCATCGCTCAGCCTCCTGGTAAAAAGCTACAGCAGTTAAGTCTCTTGTCTGGAGGGGAACGAGCATTTACAGCAATTGCTCTAATGTTTTCAATTATACAAGTCCGGCCAGTACCGTTCTGTATTTTAGATGAAGTTGAAGCCGCCCTAGATGAGGCTAACGTCATCCGATTTGGACGATATTTAAAGCGTTTTGATGGAGATACTCAATTTATCGTCATTACTCACCGTAAAGGAACAATGGAAGAAGCTAATGTTCTTTATGGCATAACCATGCAAGAATCTGGTGTTTCTAAAGTTGTATCTGTTCGTTTAGAAGAATTAACAGAAGCACATGTAGGAATAACCTAGAAACGATAGAGGAGGAAAGGTCGATTAGTGTCGATCTTTTTTTCCCTTTTAAAGTAGTTATTAAAGAGATTGGAGTTAAAGCATGATTAAATTAGTTGCAATTGATTTGGATGGTACATTATTGAATGGAAAACATGGCATATCAGATGAAAATAAAGAAGCAATAAAACAAGCAAAAGAACAAGGCGTAAAAGTAGTCCTTTGTACCGGCCGTCCTTTGTTAGGAATGATCGCCTATTTAGAAGAGTTAAATTTAAGAGAAGCTGGAGATTATGGTATTACTTACAACGGTGGTCTAGTACAACGTACAGATACTGGTGAAGTATTATCTAAGACAACATTAACAAAAGCTGAAACAGAAGAAATTTTTGAACTAAGCAAACAGATCAATCTCCCTTGTAACTTCATTGATTTAGAAAAAATTTATGAGCCGCCATACCCTAAAGGGAGAGACTCGCTCTATCCAACAGTCATGTCAGCATTATCATATGTTCCAATAGCAATGGAAGAAGTACCAGAAGATATTGCCATCAATAAGACAGTGTTTTGTTACACTCAAACTGATTTAGATGAAGCAATCAAAAACATCCCAGTTCATTTTTATAAAAAATATACGATAATGAAATCTCGTCCAATATTATTAGAACTAATGCCTAAGGGTGTAGATAAAGGGAGTGGAATAGCTGTTTTAGCTGATTTACTAGGTTTTGAAGCATCAGAGGTAATGGCATTAGGGGATGAAGCTAACGATGCAGCAATGATTGAATATGCAGGTATGGGAGTAGCCATGGGAAATGCTACGGATGACATCAAATCCATGGCTCAGTATATTACTAAAACAAATGAAGAACATGGTGTGGCACATGCCATTCAAAAATTCGTGCTCAATTAAACAGTAACATTGCCAAGAAAAGAGGGTGTATAATGGGATTATTCGACAAAATCAAAAAAGCTTTTACAGGTGAAGAGAAAGTTGAAACCACAGAAGTAACCGAAAAGTATGAAAAAGGTCTTGAGAAAACGAGGAAAACATTTTCTCAACGCATGAATGAATTGTTTGCTAATTTTAGAACAGTCGATGAAGACTTCTTTGATGAACTTGAGGAAGTTTTAATTGGGGCAGATGTTGGTTTTGAAGCGACAATGGAAATCACAGACGCTTTACGCCAAGAAGTAAAATTGAAAAATGCAAAAGCTTCAAATGAGGTTCAACAAGTTATTATTGAAAAAATGGTTGAAATTTATGAAAAAGGGAACACTGAAAAACCTGAAGTTCTTATCAATCCTGATGGTTTAACGGTGATTCTGATGGTTGGCGTAAACGGTGTAGGGAAAACTACAACAATTGGCAAGATGGCGCATCTTTACCAACAAGAAGGAAAAAAAGTACTCTTAGCAGCTGGCGATACTTTCAGAGCTGGTGCGATAGAACAATTGCATGTTTGGGGTGAGCGTGTTGGCGTAGAAGTAGTCAGTGGTAAAGCTGGCGGAGATCCAGCAGCTGTAGTGTTTGATGCGATTAAAGAAGCTAAACAGCAACAAGCGGATATTTTATTCGTAGATACAGCTGGACGTTTACAAAATAAAGTAAACCTTATGAATGAGTTAGAAAAAATGAAACGTATTATAGAACGTGAAATACCAGGTGGTCCACATGAGGTATTACTTGTATTAGATGCCACAACTGGACAAAATGCGATGAACCAAGCCAAACAGTTTAAACAAACGACCAATGTAACTGGAATCGTGTTAACTAAATTAGATGGTACAGCAAAAGGTGGAATTGTTTTAGCTATTCGTAAAGAGTTGGATATTCCTGTGAAATTTGTTGGATTAGGTGAAAGTATGGATGACTTGCAGCTATTTGATCCAAATGAATACATTTATGGATTATTCAGCGAATTAATTCAAAATTCGATTTAATAAAATTTTTATAGAGCAGCCTTTTAAGTAAAATTAAAAGGTTGCTCTTTTTTTCTCGAACGTGTGTGCGTTTACATTTTGAAACTGGTTCACCAATATGATAGTATTGCAAAGTATGCTGTTATTTTACATTCATACAAGCACTTATTTTAGATTTTAAGGAGGAAAAAAAGTGAAAGATAAAATTTTTGAAGGGCTGCAAAAAATGGGTAAAACCTTTATGCTGCCTATTGCATTGCTTCCAGTAGCAGGTTTGCTATTAGGAATAGGGTCATCTTTTACTGGAGATTCATTTGTAAGTCTATATGACTTAGAGTGGTTACTAGGGGAAGGTACTGTTTTATACGGTATTTTAACAGTATTAAAAGATTGTGGTACGATCGTGTTTGATAATTTACCACTGCTCTTTGCAGTTGGGGTTGCTTTAGGAATGGCTAAAGCTGCTAAAGAGGTTGCGGCTTTATCAGCTGTTGTAGCGTACTTTATGATGTATGCATCTTTAACAAGTACCATAACGAACTTTGGAAATATAGAAAAATTGCAACAAACACCGGGATTAATTGCTTCGGTACTTAGTTTTGATGCAACAATGAATACAGGTGTATTTGGCGGAATCATTATGGGATTGATCGTTGCTGCCTTGCACAATCGCTTTTATAAAATTGAATTACCAGACGCTTTATCGTTCTTTTCTGGAACGCGTTTCATACCAATCGTATCAGCATTTGCAGCTGTAATCGTAGGGATGATTCTTGCATTTGTCTGGCCATATGCTGGTGCAGGTATTGCATGGTTAGGTTCAGTTGTAGCTGAACTTGGGTACATTGGAACATTCTTGTACGGTTTTATTTATCGTGCATTGATTCCATTAGGTTTACATCATGTGTTTTATCTTCCTTTCTGGCAGACAGCACTTGGAGGAACAGCTGAAATTAATGGAACAATTGTTGAAGGAGCTCAAAACATCGTCTTCTCACAATTATCTAATGGACAAGTTGTTGATCCTGAAGCAGCAAAATTCTTCTCTGGATTATTTCCGTTCATGATTTTCGGATTCCCAGCAGCAGCTTTTGCAATGTACCAAACGGCTAAACCAGAACGAAAAAAAGACGTTAAGGGACTTATGATGTCTTCTTCACTAACGTCAATTTTTACAGGAATCACAGAACCGCTTGAATTTTCATTCTTATTTGCTTCACCTTTCTTATACTTCGGAGTACATTGTGTATTAGCTGCATTCTCATTTGTAATTATGCACTTCTTGAATGTTGGAGTAGGGTTAACTTTCTCAGGTGGCTTACTTGACTTTGTATTGTATGGTATCTTACCAGGACAAGGAATAACCAACTGGATACCAGTTGTCTTAGTAGGAATTGTTTATGCGCTAGTTTACTATTTTGTTTTCCGTTTCTTTATTACAAAATTCGATTTGAAAACACCAGGTCGCGAAGATGAAGTAGCTGAAACAAAAATGTATACAAAAGCAGATTACCAAGCTAAAAAAGCTGGCGGAACTACATCTAATGAACCCGTTCAAGATGAAATGTCACATGATATTATAGAAGGACTGGGTGGAAAAGCAAATTTAGTCGATGTTGACAATTGTGCAACACGCTTAAGAGTAACGATCAAAGATGGTCAGTTGGTTGATCAAGCTAAGTTAAAATCAACTGGTGCAGCTGGAGTCGTTGTAAAAGGAAATAGTGCCCAAGTTATTTATGGACCAAAAGTTTCAAATATTAAATCAAATATAGATGAATATTTAGCTAGCTCAACAAGTAACGCATCTGCATCTCCTGTTAAACCTTCTAATCCTGCTGATGAAATGTCTGCAGATATTATTGAAGGACTTGGCGGAGAAGAAAATTTAATCGATGTTGACAATTGTGCAACACGCTTAAGAGTTACTGTTAAAGATGGTCAATTAGTTGATCAAGCTAAATTAAAATCAACTGGTGCAGCTGGAGTTGTTGTCAAAGGCACTAGTGCTCAAGTCATTTATGGACCAAAAGTAGCAAACATTAAATCAAATATTGAAGAATACCGTAATGGTAAGCTTTAATATGCTTTTTAAGTAATTAAACTAGTGAAGAACTCCTTTAACGGACAGTGATTGTCTTGCCGTTAAAGGGGTTCTTTTTGTGCATTATGCAATGACCTTATAAAATAGTATTTAAAAACAGTGAAAATGACTAAATGGATTAAAGAAATGTTTGTAAAAACAAGACAAACTATTGATTATTTAGGCAAAAACAGGTACGCTATTAAGGTGTGTAAACGTGTTTTCCTTGACAGTTGTTAAGCAGAGAAAGAAGGGTTACGATTGGAAATTGAAAAAACAAATCAAATGAACGCCTTGTTCGATTTCTATGGCTCTTTATTGACTGATAAACAAAAAAGTTATATGCAATTATATTATGCAGACGATTTTTCTCTGGGTGAGATTGCAGAAGAATTTGAAGTTAGTCGTCAAGCAATTTATGATAACATCAGGCGAACTGAAAACAGCTTAATTGAGTATGAAAAAAAGCTACATTTATTGGAAGATTTCAATACAACAAAGGCCGTCATAGAGGATATGTCAAGTTACATCAAAAGTCATTATCCAAAAGATGAGGTATTAGAACAGTTTATTGAGTTATTAAAAAAAGACAGAGATGAGAAATAAAGGAATGGTGAAGTAGAATGGCATTTGAAGGTTTAACTGAACGTCTCCAAAATGCGATGACAAAAATGCGTCGCAAAGGGAAAGTATCAGAAGCTGATGTAAAAGAAATGATGAGAGAAGTACGTTTAGCCTTATTAGAAGCTGACGTTAACTTTAAAGTTGTAAAAGATTTTGTTAAAACGGTGAGTGTTCGTGCAGTAGGTTCTGAAGTATTGGACAGCCTTTCTCCTGGACAACAAGTAATTAAAATTGTTAATGAAGAATTGACCGAGTTGATGGGTGGAGAACAAGCCACGATTCAAACAGCACCTAAAGCACCTACAGTTGTTATGATGGTTGGTTTGCAAGGAGCAGGTAAAACGACTACAGCTGGTAAATTAGCTAGCTATTTACGCAAAAATCAAAACAAACGCCCTTTATTGATTGCTGCCGATATTTATCGTCCAGCAGCCATTCAACAATTAGAAACCATTGGTAAGCAATTAGACGTTCCTGTATTCTCTATGGGAGATCAAGTCAGTCCAGTTGAAATTGCAAGACAAGGAATCGAAAAAGCAAAAGCAGAACACTTAGATTTCGTGTTGATCGATACTGCTGGTCGTTTACAAATTGATGAAACATTGATGCAAGAGTTAAGCGATATTAAAGAAACAACACAGCCAACAGAAATTTTCTTAGTTGTTGATGCAATGACTGGTCAAGAAGCTGCAAATGTTGCTTCATCTTTTAATGAACAATTAGATATCACCGGTGTCATCTTAACGAAATTAGATGGAGATACTCGTGGAGGAGCAGCCCTTTCTATCCGTGCTGTCACTGGTAAACCTATCAAATTTACAGGTTCTGGTGAAAAACTAGATGCTTTAGAACCATTCTACCCAGAGCGTATGGCTAACCGTATTTTAGGTATGGGAGATATGCTAACTCTGATTGAAAAGGCTCAAGAAGATTTTGACGAAAAGAAATCAGAAGAAATGATGACAAAATTACGTGAAAATAGTTTTGACTTCAATGATTTCATTGAACAAATGGATCAAGTCAGCAATATGGGGCCGATGGAAGACATTTTAAAAATGATTCCAGGCATGAGCAATGTTCCTGGATTAGATAAACTTCAAATCGATCCAAAAGATACTGCTCGAATGAAAGCTATTGTTTTGTCTATGACACCGCAAGAGAGAGAAAATCCTGATCTTTTATCTCAAAGCCGACGTCGCAGGATTGCTCGAGGATCAGCTCGTCCAATAGCCGAAGTCAATCGATTGATCAAGCAATTTAATGAATCGAAAAAAATGATGAGTCAAATGTCTAAAGGAAATATGAACGGTATGGAAAATCTATTTGGACAAGGTGCAAAAGGCAAGCTTGGAAAAATGGCTATGAATTCTATGGTTCGTAAAAACAAGAAAAAAATGAAGAAAAAGAATAAAAAAAGTCGCAAATAATATCTTGAAATAGTAAATAACTACTTTATAAAAAAAAAACAAGCTGTAAAGAAAAAACACTTTACAAGCTATAAATAAACTGGTAAACTACTTATTGTGAGATAGTTAATGGAGGTGTAAGAAATATGGCAGTAAAAATTCGTTTAAAACGCATGGGATCTAAAAGAAATCCTTTTTACCGTATCGTAGTTGCAGATTCACGTTCTCCACGTGATGGACGTTTCATCGAAACTGTAGGAACATACAACCCAGTTGTTAATCCAGCAGAAGTAAAAGTGGACGAAGAAGCAGTATTAAAATGGTTAGCTAATGGTGCTCAACCTTCTGATACAATTCGTAACATCCTTTCAAAAGAAGGCATTATGAAAAAATTCCATGAATCAAAAAACATTAAATAAAAAGGATGTTTTCTATGGCTGACATAAAAGATTTAATTCTTACAGTTGTAAGTCCTCTTGTAAGTCATCCTGATGAGTTGACAATTGATGTAGTAGAAACTGAAGAGTTTTTAGAATATCAATTGTCTGTTCACCCTGATGATGTTGGACGAGTAATTGGAAAAAAAGGTCGCGTAGCAAAAGCTATTCGTACAATTGTTTACAGTGTTAGAGTTCTTGGACCCAAACGTGTAAGATTGACAATTGCCAATAGCTAAATTCCGGAAAAGAAATCATTTCTTCAATAAGAGATGGTTTCTTTTTTTATAAATGATTTTATTAGACATCCAGCTAAATAGATACTTAAATGAAAAAAATTAATTGTAAATGAGGGAACGCAATGAAAACATTGTACAATGTAGGAAAAATTGTTAACACACAAGGGATAAAAGGTGAAGTTCGAGTTATTTCAAAAACTGACTTTCCCGAAGAAAGATACAAAAAAGGGTCTACGTTATCCTTATTTCAAGATGGTAAGTTAGTAACGGATTTAACTGTTGCAAGCCATCGTAAACACAAGAATTTTGATATCCTATCTTTTGAAAATCACCCAAATATCAATGATGTAGAAAAATACCGTGATGGCATATTGAAAGTTAGCGAAGACCGTTTAACAGAATTGCCAAAAAATGAATTCTATTTGCATCAAATAGTTGGATTGACTGTACAGGATGAAGAAAAAAGTGTCATTGGTAAAATCAGCGAAGTGATGTCTCCAGGTGCTAATGATGTATGGGTAATTGAACGTCCGAAAAAGAAAGATCTCTTGATTCCGTATATTGAAGAGGTCGTATTAGAGGTTGATCTAGAAAACCAAATGGTAACGATTCATATGATGGAAGGGCTAGATGATTAATGAAAATTGATGTTTTAACATTGTTTCCACGAATGTTTCAAGGACCATTGACCGAATCCATTATTGGAAAAGCAATTGATAAAGACCTGCTACAAGTAAATGTGATGAATTTTAGAGATTATACAGATAACAAGCACCAGAATGTAGATGATTATCCGTATGGCGGCGGTGCAGGAATGTTATTAAAAGCGCAGCCTATTTTTGCTGCCATAGATGCAATCAATGAACAGGCGCCTGATACTAAAAAGCGAGTGATCTTACTAGATCCTGCGGGTGTTCCGTTTACTCAAACGGTAGCGGAAGAACTATCAGAAGAAGAACATCTAGTATTTATTTGTGGCCATTATGAAGGTTATGATGAACGAATTCGGACATTGGTAACGGATGAAATTTCGCTAGGCGATTATGTTTTAACTGGTGGAGAACTAGGGGCTATGGTGATGATCGACGCGACGGTACGCTTATTACCAGAAGTTTTAGGAAATGATCAATCAGCTAAAACGGACTCACATTCCACTGGATTATTGGAACATCCTCAATATACTAGACCTGCTGAGTACCGTGGTATGAAAGTTCCTGATGTGATCATTAGCGGAAATCATAAAAAAATAAAAGAGTGGCAAGACAAAGAATCAATCAGACGTACAATGGAAAGACGTCCAGATATGCTTGAAAACGTCTCATTATCAGCTGAACAACAAAAATATTTAGAAGAACTAAAAATAGAAAAAGCAGTTTCTAAAGAATAAAGAAACCAAGTTTATCAGAGTTTTTTCTGAGAAATAAGGAAATTTACTTTACACCCTTTAGTGCTTATGTTAGAATTATTTGGTGAGCGGGTAAAGCCTGCCATTAAAACGATGTTCCGCTGTATCCATATGTGATATATGAAGGTTTGTTGGAAGGAGAAAAACATAATGAGTAATTTAATTGAATCAATCACTAACGAACAATTACGTGAAGACATCCCAGCTTTCCGTCCAGGAGATACTGTACGTGTTCATGCTAAAATCGTTGAGGGTACTAGAGAACGTATCCAATTATTTGAAGGTGTTGTAATCAAACGCCGTGGTGCTGGAGTTAGCGAAACTTACACAGTTCGTAAAATTTCTAATGGAATCGGCGTTGAACGTACATTCCCATTACACTCACCACGTGTTGCTCAAATCGAAGTTGTTCGCTTTGGTAAAGTACGTCGTGCTAAATTGTACTACTTACGTGCATTACACGGTAAAGCAGCTCGTATTAAAGAAATCCGTCGTTAAGATGAATTTTTTAAGTTCTAACTCTCTTGAGTTAGAACTTTTTTTGTTTTCTTAAATACGCTGTTAATTATGAATAGAGTACGTTATAATTGAAAATGAAAAAGCGATTAGAACTTAAAAAAAGTGGGGTATAGTAGAGTGAATAAAGCATTAGTAAACTTTGAAGCCATCTTGAAGGCGAAGCATGTGCCTTTAGCTAAAAAAGAAATAAAAAATGGACAAATTTTGTATAATGGTAAATTTAAACTGAATGATCAACAAGCTTTGCCATTTGGGGTTGTTTTTGATAATAAAGAAGAAGGCATCATTGATTTTCAAATTGTGTACCATAAACTAGCTTATGTAACAAACTTTGATGCAAAACAAAAAGTGTTAGAAGTTTTAAATGAATTAAATGAAATGAAAACAGGTTACTATCGTGTTTGTCTTGCTGGAGATGGGGAAATTTATATGAGACTTCTTTCACGGACAACAGAAGATGTAAGAGCAGCTTATGAAATGATGATCGTAGGATCAACAATCGCTAAAAGTATTCTTCCTAAAATAGAAGAAGCTGTAGGGAAAAAATAGATTCAATAGAATCGTTATCATGAAAAGAGAGTAGGGATTTCATGAAAGACCGCAAACCGTTATTTCATGCTGAGATAGTTAACGAAACAGGCGTGAATGGTCAAGCATTTGTAAAAAATGGCGGACTGAATGTTAAACTGTCCAGTCCCTTAAGTGATGAGGAAGGTACGAATCCTGAAGAATTACTTGGATTATCGTTTAGTACATGCCTTAATGCTACGATTCAATCCTTGCTAAAAGCAAGAGGAAAAGAGAATGAAAGCCGCGTTGAAGTTCATGTTGACTATATGCGTGAACCTAGTGGAATCGGATTTTTCTTTAATGTAGAAGCTTTTGCAAAAATTGAGGGACTACCTTTTGAAGAAAGCGAAAAAATCGTAGAAGAAGCTGAAAATCGTTGTCCTGTATCTAAATTATTGGCAGGAAGCCAGACAGTTTCTGTAACAGCAGTTGAACAATTTTAAATAAAAAACGCTAAAAAGACCTTCAAGTTCATATTTGAAGGTCTTTTGTATTTTACTCACTAAAAAGGTGTTGCACTATCTGTAATTGATAAATTGCAAATCAATTGGGAGATCTGTATCTCTTAATAGAGCAATAACTTGTTGTAGATCATCACGATTTTTACCGGTTACTCGTATTTGATCGTCTTGTATTTGAGTTTTAACTTTAATACCAGATTTTTTAATCAGTTGAGTAATCGTTTTTGCGTGTTCTTTATCGATTCCATTAATTAAGTCAGCGAATTGACGAACATTTCCACCAAAAGCTTTTTCAGTTGCAGAATAGTGGAGATTTCTTGTGGGAACGCCTCTTTTAACTAATTTGTTAGACAATACGTCTTTTACTTGCTCTAATTTGAAATCATCATCTGAAATTAAAACCAATTTTTCTTTTTCTAATTTGATCTCGCTAATGGTACCTTTAAAATCAAAACGATTGGCGATTTCTTTTGTTGCCAACTGGATGGAATTTTTTATCTCTTCCATATTCATTTCTGAAACGATATCAAAACTTGCTTCTTTTGCCATAATTATTTCCTCCTTCTACATTGTGCTCTTAAATTGTACCACAAAGACGTGTGCAGGAGAAGGAAACGGATACAAATGAGAGCGTAATGAATAAAACTATTTTTTGCTTTCTTTATAAAGAAAAACTTGTTATCCTTGTTTGATTAAGTAAGTAGGGAGTTGCAAAATGACAAAATTAAAAACACCAAATTTTTGGATCGAACACGCAAAAAAAATCTTTTTTATCTTCTTTGCAGCTATTACAAGTGCAGTGGCATTAAATAATTTTTTAATACCTTCTAACATTTATGCTGCTGGTATTAATGGAACTTCGCAATTATTATCAGATGTTCTTAGCAACAATTCAGGAATTGTCATTGATACAGGTGTCTTGATCCTTGTGTTTAATATTCCAATTGCAATCCTTGGATGGTTTAAAGTAGGAAGAAATTTCACATTATATAGTTTTTTGACCTCTATTTTGATTTCGATGTTTACAGTTATCTTGCCCATTAACCCGCTGAGTACAGACCCAATGATGAATGCTTTATTTGGAGGTATCATTAGTGGAGCCGGAATTGGATTTGCTTTGAAATACGGTTTTTCAACTGGTGGAATGGATATTATCTCAATGGTGTTAGCTAAAACAACTGGGAGATCAATTGGAACCTTAACGTTTGCCATGAATTTGCTGATTGTTTCGTCAGCCGGCTTCTTATACGGATGGGAATATGCACTGTATACATTGGTATCGATTTACGTCATGACTAAAGTGATTGATACGATTCATACTAGTCATCAAAAAGTGACGGCCATGATCGTGACCAATGAACCAGATGCTTTAGTAAAAGTCATTCACGAAAAGTTAATCAGAGGTATCACCATTATTCCTGCAAAAGGAGCTTATTCAGGAATGGATCGTTCTATTTTAATGGTGGTAATCACTCGCTACGAGATGTATGAACTTGAACAAGCGGTCAGAGAAGCAGATGCTTCAGCGTTTGTTAATTTCATGGAGACGAATAAGGTGTTAGGTGAGTTTTGGAGTTCTGATCGACAAAAAGAATCTCAATTAAAAAAATAAAGTAAGACAAGGAACCATTCAGATTGAATGACTCCTTGTCTTTTTTTACGTTTAATTAAGGTAAGAAATTAGACTAATTTAAAGTAATTTTCTAAATAATGAGCCAAACCTTCTTCGTTATTGGTTTTCTCTGTTACATCATTTGAAATTTGTTTTAAAGAATCGATTCCATTTTTCATTACTACGCCATGACCTGCATACTGAATCATTTCATAGTCATTGTCTTCATCACCAAAAGCAATAATATCTTTTTGATTGATACCATATACTTGAGCAATGCGCTCGACACCCAATGCTTTTTGTACACCTGCTGCTACGATTTCTAAACAAGGTGTTTGTCCGCCCCAAGTTCTAATTTCGACTGAATCGCCATAACGAGCTGAAATTTTTTCAATGATATAAGCTTGGTTTTCTTTATCCGTAAATACACAAACAGCAGTAGGGTCTTCTTTTAAACTAGAAGATGTAAGTTTTGAAGCGCCTTTTTTTCCTTCTGGAAAGAAATCGCTATAAGGAACGAAATAGTTATCCGCAAAAACCGTATCTCTAAGTTCAGCTGCAATTAAATGGATATCTAACTCTTTTTTTAAAGTCAGCATATCTAAGGCAATTTCACGATCTAATGTTTTGTGGTATTGTGATTCCCAATTTAATTGGTCTGGCAAATGACACAACGCTCCATTAAAGTTAACCATGGGCGTTTCCATACCTAATTGAGTATAAAACTGTTTGCTGTTTCTATAAGGTCTGCCGGTTACGATTGAAACAAGGTGACCCGCATTTCTTAAAGTTGTTAAAACATTTTGTGTTCTTACTGAAATTTCTGAACGATTATTCAGGGTGGTGCCATCTAAATCAAGAGCAATTAATTTTTTATTCATCAAAATCCTCCGACTATTCTTCATTTGTCTTTATAAAAGCTTCTATGTTTCTTTTATGCTACACTTACTGCAAGAACCTTTACGAATAGTGTACCACAAAGTCTATGAGAATAAATATAGAAAGAGGTTAGATAGATGATAACGGTAAAACAAGAGAATGTGAATGGCATCCCTATATTAGAAGTTGTTTCAACAGAAAGTATAAATGAAACTTTACCAACTGTTGTTTTCTATCATGGGTGGACAAATTTTAAAGAAAGCTCTTTAGTCCATGGGTATGAAATTGCTAAAAAAGGATTCAGAGTATTGATCCCTGAAGCTTATTTACATGGAGAAAGAAGTCAAGGAGCACCAGTAAACGAAAGAAGTATGGAATTTTGGGATGTTGTCCAACATAGTCTAGTGGAATTTCCATCCATCATCGACCATTATGTAAAGGCGGGATTAACAGATCAAAATCGCATAGGTGTGTCTGGCCTTTCTATGGGCGGCGTAACAACTTCAGCTTTATTGACACAATATCCTTGGATAAAAACAGCGGTTGTCTTGATGGGAAGTCCTGCACCGATTCCGTTTTCTAAATGGTTATTGACATCTAAATGGCAACAAGGGGTCGAAATCGATTTTGAGTCAGAACAATTTGCTCCTGCTATCGAATCGTTAAAAGCTATTTCACTCGATTTACAACCTGAAAAAATTGATGGTAAATTTGTTCATTTCTGGCATGATGAAGATGATGATTTAGTACCTTATCAACCAACTTTTGATTTTTATAAAAAAATAAAAGATCAAGATTATGGACAACATGTGAGTTTTACAACGACGGAAGGACATGGTCATCATGTCCCTTATATGATTTCGGTTGAAACAGCTGAATATTTCAATAAACATTTATAAAAAAATCACAATCTCTCGTTGAAATGATTTACTTCACCTCTTATAAGAGGTAAAATAAAGTCAAAAATGAGAAGGTGGTTACCCAATGGAACCAACTAGTGAAAATCAAATAGAAGAGCTTAAAGGATGCATAATGACAGATTTAGAACAAGTTATCGATCCAGAACTGAACATTGACATTGTCAATCTAGGGTTAGTTTACGCTATTGAACTAATGGATGAAAATCACTGTGTGATAAAGTTAACGTTAACAACAATGGGCTGTCCATTAGCAGATACCATTACTAATGATATTATGACAGCTATGCAATCAATCTCTAAAATTACTTCAACCGAAGTTAAGCTAGTCTGGTACCCTGCTTGGGATACCAGCAGAATGAGCCGTTATGCAAGAATTGCATTAGGCGTTAGATAAAGAAAAGTTTACTCTACAAAAGTTAGAGTAAACTTTTTTAACTCTAGTAATTGGAAGTAAGTTCTATTCCCATAAGTCCGAAAAATGAGTATGAAAATTCAATCATTTTTGTTTGACCTTTACTGACTAATTGAATATAATAAGGTTAGAAAAATCAAGGAGGGGTTCCAATGGATATAGAAAAAATGACCACAACAATGCAGCAAACTCTTGGTGAAGCTCAAAGTATTGCCGTAACGAGAAAGCATCAAGAAATTGATCTTCTCCATTTATGGAAAGTGTTTTTGACTCCTGACCATTTTGCACGTGGACTTTATCAATCTCTCGGAATCGATACAGATGATTTTGAATTTTTTGTAGACCAAGAATTAGACAATTACCCAACTGTGGAAGGCTCAAATGTTCAATATGGACAAGGAATGAGCCAAAATTTATTTCGATTGCTAACGGAAGCTGATACTTTAAGGGCTGAATTTCAAGATGATTTCCTTTCAACCGAAATTGTTTTGCTAGCACTTATGAAATTAAAGAACCACAGTTTAACAAAGTATTTAACCAAAAATGGATTAACTGAAAAGGCATTAAAAGCTGAAATTGAAAAAATAAGAGGAGGAGATCGCGTGACCTCACAAAACCAAGAAGAAACCTATCAAGCACTTGAAAAATATGGAACTGATTTGGTCAAGGCGGTAAGAAGCGGAGACCAAGATCCAGTCATTGGAAGAGATGATGAAATTCGTGATGTGATTCGTATTTTATCTCGTAAAACAAAGAATAATCCTGTATTGATTGGAGAACCTGGTGTCGGTAAAACAGCTATAGTAGAAGGGTTAGCTCAACGAATTGTTCGAAAAGACGTTCCCGAAAATTTAAAAGGAAAAACTATTTTTTCATTAGATATGGGCGCGTTGATTGCAGGAGCTAAATACCGTGGTGAATTTGAAGAACGTTTAAAAGCCGTCTTAAAAGAAGTGAAAAAAAGTGAAGGACAAATCATCTTATTTATTGATGAAATCCACACTATTGTAGGTGCCGGTAAAACAGAAGGCAGCATGGATGCAGGAAATCTATTGAAGCCTATGTTAGCTCGTGGCGAATTGCACTGTATTGGTGCAACCACACTAGATGAATACAGGAAATACATGGAAACGGATAAAGCGCTTGAAAGACGCTTCCAGAAAGTGCTCGTTGATGAGCCAACGGTAGAAGAGACCATCAGTATTTTAAGGGGATTAAAAGAACGTTTTGAAATTCACCATAGTGTAAATATTCATGATAATGCTTTAGTTGCTGCTGCAACTTTATCTAACCGCTACATTACGGATCGTTTTTTACCGGATAAAGCCATTGATTTGATAGATGAAGCTTGTGCAACGATTCGAGTGGAAATGAATTCACGGCCTACTGAATTGGATCAAGTTTCGCGTCGTTTGATGCAGCTGGAAATCGAAGAAGCAGCGTTGAAAAAAGAGAAAGATGATGCTAGCATCCGAAGATTAGAGATTATTCAAGAAGAATTATCTAATCTACGTGAAGAAGCCAATCAGTTAAAAATGAAATGGGAAACTGAAAAAGAAGAAGTCACTAAATTGCGTAACAAACGTGCTGAAATTGAAAAAGCGCGTCATGAATTAGAAGAAGCTGAAAGTAACTATGACCTAGAACGTGCCGCTGTTTTAAGACATGGGCAAATTCCTGCTTTAGAAAAAGAATTGAAAAAGCTGGAAGAGGAACAATTAGCTGCCCAAGGCAATTCAATCAGACTTGTGCAAGAATCGGTAACGGATGAAGAAATTGCTGTCGTTATTGGTCGAATGACTGGTATTCCTGTTAGTAGATTAGTTAAGGGAGAACGTGAAAAATTGATGCACTTAGATACGTCATTAAGTGAACGCGTTATCGGTCAAGATGAAGCGGTACAAAGTGTATCAGATGCGGTTATCCGAGCTCGAGCTGGCATACAAGATCCTAATCGTCCACTAGGTTCATTCCTGTTTCTAGGACCTACTGGTGTAGGAAAAACCGAATTAGCTAAAGCTTTAGCCGAAAATTTATTTGACTCGCAAGATCATATGGTGCGAATCGATATGAGCGAATATATGGAAAAACATACTGTTTCAAGATTGATAGGAGCACCTCCGGGTTATGTTGGATATGATGAAGGAGGGCAATTAACCGAAGCGGTAAGAAGAAGTCCGTATACTATTGTCTTGTTAGATGAAATTGAAAAAGCTCATCCCGATGTATTTAATATTCTGTTACAAGTATTAGATGATGGACGCCTAACCGATTCTAAAGGCAGAATGGTCGATTTTAAAAATACAGTTTTAATCATGACAAGTAACATTGGTTCTGATCTATTGTTGGAAGGCACAGATGAACATGGTCAAATAAAAGAAGAGACGAAAGAACATGTGATGTCATTGTTAAAAACATCTTTTAAACCAGAGTTCTTAAATCGAATCGATGATACAATTTTATTTGCACCACTTAGCATACAAGTTGTGAAGAAGATTGTTCTCAAATTAGTACACAATTTGTCAGAACGTTTAGCAGAACAAGATATTGAACTGACTATTTCAGATGAGGCACAAATATGGATAGCAGAAAAAGCTTACGATCCTATGTATGGTGCGAGACCATTGAAGAGGTTTATTACTAAGGAAGTGGAAACACCTTTAGCTAAAGGGATCATTTCTGGAGAAATCCCACCAAAATCCAAAGTAACGATTACCTTAAATGAGGATCAATTATCTTACGAGACATTAATTTTAAATGACTAAACAAAAAAAGACATTCATTAGAATGTCTTTTTTTGTTTATATAAAGCTTATTTAGCTGGATGTCCATGTTTTTGATTAGGAAAAGACTTGGCAATTAAAATAACCATAACGCCAATAAATAATCCAATAGCAGATGCTGTAACAAAGTCATACGAGCCGCTTGATAATGAACTACCAATGTAATTGACAGCTTGTCCTATAAGGAATCCCCAAAATAATGTCACTAAATATTTCATGATATAACCTCTCTTCTTTTACACGTTCATTTTAGCACTTTCAAAAACTTTGTAAAGCAAAAGTAAGTAGGAATTTTTTTGATTGTGGGTTACTTTAGGATAATGCGGCAAGAATAAAAAGTTCTTTTTAGAAGGTTTGCGTATCCGAATCTTAGAAGGGTATAATAGATAGTAATGAGTTAGAATGGGGTGACAAAATGTCATTTGTACAATTACAAGTTATTAGTTCTTATAGTTTATTACAAAGTACAACTTCAATTGAAGAATTAGTGGTCAAAGCAAAAGAACGAGGTTATCAAGCGATTGCTTTAACCGACCACAATGTCTTATATGGAATGGTTGACTTTTATAAAATGTGCAAAAAACATCAGATCAAACCCATTTTAGGGTTAACGTTAGATGTTGGCGGTATTGTAAATAGTGAAGAGACGTATTCAATTATTCTATTAGCTAAAAATGCTAAAGGATATGAAAGTTTGATGGCTCTTTCAAGTGAAAAAATGTTACTAGCTGAAAATGAACGCCTTACAATTAAACAAATAAGTCAATACAGTCAAAATTTAATCGCAGTAACACCTGGGGAAAAAGGAGAAGTAGAATCTCTTTTACTTCAAGATGAAAAAAAAGCAGCAGCAACAGTTGTCGAAAAATGGCAAGCGGCTTTTCCTAAGCAACAATTTTATCTTGGCATACAGTTGCATCAAAAACTTAAGGTAATCAAAGATGCAGTAAATGAACTAGCAAATGAAACGGGCACTTTAACAGTTGCTTTGCACGATATTCGGTACATCGATGCAGCTGATGACTTTAGTACTACAGTATTAAGAGCGATCAATAAGGGAGAGATACTCTCCCTTCAACAGGAAACTGAAGTAGGCGAGTATTATTTGCCTGAAAGCACTGAGGTAGAAAAGTTATTTAAAGATAACGGTTTGGAACAGGCTGCTCAACGAACCAACGAGATAGCTGAAATGATTGATGCGGACATATCCTTGCATCAACAATTATTGCCAAAATTTCCTTTACCTAAAGACACAAAGACAACGGAGTTTTTAAAAGAACAGTGCTTAAAAGGTTTAGCAGTGAGAGTGCCTCAATCAGATGAACGATACACAAAGCGATTAAATTATGAATTAGCCGTTATTCAAAAAATGGGGTTTGAAGATTACTTTTTAATTGTGTGGGATGTCATGGCGTATGCTCATAAAGTGAAAATTGTTACAGGTGCAGGTAGAGGTTCAGCAGCTGGATCTTTGGTGGCTTATTTACTAGAAATCACAGACGTTGATCCGATTGAGTACAACTTATTATTTGAACGATTTTTGAATGAAGAAAGGTATACAATGCCTGATATCGATTTGGATTTCCCTGATAATCGACGTGAAGAAATTTTGCTTTATGTAAAAAATAAGTATGGTCAAAATCATGTTGCTCAGATAGCCACTTTCGGAACGTTAGCAGCTAAGATGGCTCTAAAAGATGTAGCAAGAGTATTTGGGTTAAGTCCTTCAGAAGCAAATGTGTGGTCAAAGGCCATTCCCAAAATATTGGGCATCACTTTAGAAAAAGCCTATAAAGAATCAGCAACGCTCAGAAAACTAGTTGAAGAAAATGATAAAAATAGTTTGCTCTTTAAAACAGCCAAAAGAATTGAAGGTTTGCCTCGTCATATATCGACACATGCAGCCGGAATCGTTATCAGTGATAACCCATTAACTCAGTATGTTCCTTTGCAAAAAGGTGGAGGAGAGATTCTATTAACACAATACCCGATGGGAAATGTAGAAGAAATTGGATTGTTAAAAATGGACTTTTTAGGGTTGAAAAATTTAACGATCATTGACAATACGTTAAAATTGGTTCAAAGGGAAACTGGCAAACGATTGGATCTTCTTGTTATTCCTATGCAAGACCAAGAGACTCTGGACTTATTCCGTCAAGCAGATATGGTGGGAATTTTTCAGTTTGAATCGACTGGAATAAAAAACGTTCTTCGTAGATTAGAGCCTTCTTCAATTGAAGATATCGCAGCCGTAAATGCTTTGTACCGTCCAGGTCCAATGGAACAGATCGATACCTTTATTAAAAGGAAAAAAGGTGTTCTTCCCATAGAATACCCTCATGAAAGCTTGTCAGAAATTTTAGCGGTCACTTATGGTGTAATGGTTTATCAAGAACAAGTCATGCAGGTGGCTGCTAAAATGGGTGGATACACTTTAGGTCAAGCGGATATTTTAAGACGAGCGATTGGGAAAAAACAAAAATCCATTATTGATAAAGAGAGACACCATTTTATTTCTGGTGCAAACCAATTAGGATACACTAAAGAAGTGGCCATGCAAGTTTATGATTATATCGAACGATTTGCGAATTATGGGTTTAACCGTTCCCATGCAGTGGCCTACTCGTTCATTGCGTATCAGATGGCCTATTTAAAAGCGCACTACCCGAATTCTTTTTTTGTGGCGCTATTAAATTCAGCCCTAAATAGTTCTGCTAAGATGAAAGAATACATTATTGAAGCAAAGAAAAGGAAAATAAAAGTCATCCCACCTAATATCAATACGAGTTTCAGTGGATTTACATTAACTGAAAATGATATTTTATTTGGTTTCAATTCAATCAAAGGTCTAAGAAGAGATATGATTGTCGAAATGATCCAAAATCGGAAAAACGATGGGAGATATTTAGATTTGATTGATTTTCTCAAAAGATTGGATAAAAAATGGTTGAAGCCAGAATACATTAAACCTTTAATTTACGTAGGAGCATTCGATCAATTTGATTACTCTAGAGGCGCTCTTTTAGCATCGGTTGATGGAATTGTTCAAAGTATAAAAATGAGCGGAAACAATATTGGTTTGTTTGAATTGTTAAAACCTAAATATGAATTTGCTCCAGATCTAACGCTTGAGGAAAAACTAGAAACAGAAGAACAATATTTAGGCACCTATTTGTCAGGTCATCCAACTGAAAAGTATGATCAGCTGAGACAATGGAAACAAGTTGAGTATACGAGCGAGTTGACGGTTGGAAAAACAAGTAGAATTATCGGGATGATAAAAAATGTGCATAAAATCCGCACGAAAAAAGGCGAATCTATGGCTTTCGTAACAATCAGTGACACTTCTGGAGATTGTTCGCTCACACTTTTCCCAACAAAATATCGTCAATTTATTGATCTTCTTAATAATGGAACAATTTTATACGTTTCTGGAAAAGTTGATTCAAAGCGAGAAGATACACCTCAAATGATCGTTAGTCAAATAGAAGATGTTGAGAAAGTAATGGACAGTTATACCACTAAGAAATGTTTTATACGGATACAAGAGGTACAGAATACTAACGATACATTAGAACAAATGAAAAAAATAATGATGAAGGCAAAGGGCAACATACCGGTCGTTCTTTACTATGTACAAACAAATAAAAAAATTGTTTTAGCAGAAGAAAATTGGATCCATGATACCCCCGAGTTGATGGAACAATTGGAAGAACTACTGGGGAAAGAAAATGTTGTGATCAAAAATAGTTAAATATAGGTATTTTTTTAATAAAAACTGATTTTTAAAAAGACAAGACGTTATAAAAATGGTAGAATAGCAGTTGAGCTTATGTTTGTAAGTTTGAACTAAGAGTGATTTGTGCTAGAATATATAAGTGTAATGAGTAAAAAGATTTTTTAGATGATACTAGTTACGAGTTGTTTAGAAGAGCTGTTTACTTTAATCTATTTTATGAGGTGAAGTCAATATGAAACGTATTGCTGTTTTGACAAGTGGTGGAGATGCTCCAGGAATGAATGCAGCTATTCGAGCTGTTGTGCGTAAAGGTCTTTATGAAGGTATGGAAGTATACGGTATTAACTATGGCTATGCTGGTTTGGTGGCAGGTGATATACGTAAATTAACTCGTAGAGATGTAGGTGATAAGATTTCGAGAGGTGGAACTTTTCTTTATTCTGCTCGTTATCCTGAATTTGCTACTGAAGAAGGTCAATTAAAAGGTATTGAACAACTAAATAAATTTGGAATTGAAGGTTTAGTAGTTATTGGCGGAGACGGTTCTTACATGGGTGCTGCTGCGTTAACTAGACACGGCTATCCAACTATAGCTTTACCAGGTACAATCGACAACGATATTCCAGGTACTGATTTCTGTATCGGATTTGATACGGCCATTAATACTGTATTAGATTCTGTTGATAAAATTCGTGATACAGCAACAAGTCACGTGCGTACTTTCATTATTGAAGTTATGGGACGTAATGCAGGAGATATTGCATTATGGACTGGTGTAGCAGGAGGAGCAGAACAAATTATTATTCCTGAAACAGAATTTAATATGGAAGAAATTGCAAGCACGATTCAAAAAGGTCGTGAACGTGGTAAAAAACACAGTATCATTATTTTAGCTGAAGGCGTAATGAACGGAAACGACTTTGCAGATGAATTATCAAAATTTGGTGATTATCAAGCTCGTGTTACGGTTCTAGGACATGTTCAGCGTGGAGGTTCTCCAACTGCTCGTGACCGAGTATTATCAAGTGTTTTTGGTGCGAGAGCTGTTGATTTATTAAAAGTTGGTAAAGGTGGATTATGCATAGGAATCGTAGACAATAAAATTGTTGAAAATGATATTGTTGAAACCTTGAAAACAAAAAAACATATGCCTGATGTTAGCTTATACAAATTAAATCAAGAAATATCTTATTAAACGAATTACAAACTTTAAAAAAATTGTAATAAAAAATTGCTGTTGGGAGAGATAATAGAATGAAAAAAACGAAGATTGTATGTACGATTGGTCCAGCAAGTGAAACAGTTGAACAACTGGTTCAAATGATAGATGCAGGTATGAATGTAGCCCGCTTAAACTTTTCACATGGTGATTTTGAAGAGCATGGTGCGCGTATCAAAAACATTCGCGAAGCCTCAAAACGTACTGGCAAAATGGTAGGAATTCTATTAGATACAAAAGGTCCTGAAATGCGTACGCATAACATGAAAGACGGTCGTGTGGATTTTGAAGCAGGAGACGTTGTTCGTATCTCAATGACAGAAGTTGAAGGAACAAAAGAAAAATTCTCAATCAGTTACCCTGAATTGATCAATGATGTAAACCCTGGAACTCACATCTTATTAGATGATGGTTTAGTGGATCTTGAAGTAACAGACTTAGACCATGCAAATGGTGAAATTGTTGTTTTAGTTAAAAACCCAGGAACATTGAAAAACAAAAAAGGTGTTAACGTACCAGGCGTATCTGTTAACTTACCAGGTATCACTGATAAAGATGCTGCTGATATTCGTTTTGGTTTAGAAAATGATGTTGACTATATTGCTGCAAGTTTCGTACGTCGTGCAAGTGATGTATTAGAAATCACACAAATTCTTGAAGAAGAAAACATGACACACGTTCAAATTATTCCTAAAATTGAAAATCAAGAAGGCGTAGATAACATTGACGAAATCTTGAAAGTTTCAGATGGATTAATGGTTGCACGTGGAGACTTAGGAGTTGAAATTCCTACAGAAGAAGTTCCTATCGTTCAAAAAGCTCTTATCCAAAAATGTAATCAAGCTGGTAAACCAGTTATCACAGCTACACAAATGTTAGACTCAATGCAACAAAACCCACGTCCAACTCGTGCGGAAGCAAGTGACGTTGCAAATGCTATTTTTGATGGTACAGATGCTATTATGCTTTCTGGAGAAACTGCTGCTGGGGATTACCCAATTGAAGCTGTACAAACTATGTCACGCATTGCTATTCGTACAGAAGAAGCATTAGTAAACCAAGATGCATTTGCATTAAAAGCTTACAGCCAAACAGATATGACTGAAGCTATTGGTCAATCAGTAGGACATACTGCTCGTAACTTGAACATTCAAACAATTGTTGCAGCAACAGAATCTGGACATACTGCACGCATGATTGCAAAATACCGTCCAAAAGCTAACATTGTTGCTGTTACGTTTACAGAGCGTCAAATGCGTGGTTTAGCATTAACATGGGGTGTTTCTCCAGTCGTTTCTGAAAAACCTGGTTCAACTGATGATATGTTTAATCTTGCTACTAAAATTGCTCAAGAAACTGGATTTGCTTCTGCAGGAGATTTAATTATCATTACTGCTGGTGTACCAGTTGGAGAACGTGGAACAACTAACTTAATGAAGATCCAATTAATTGGAACTAAATTAGCTAGTGGTCAAGGTGTTGGATCAGATGCTGTTATTGGTAAAGCAACTGTCGCAACAAGTGCTGACGAAGCAAATAAAAATGCTGTTGAAGGTGGAATTTTAGTTGTTAAAACAACAGATAAAGACTACTTGCCAGCAATTGAAAAATCATCAGCTTTAGTAGTAGAACAAGGCGGTTTGACTAGTCATGCAGCTGTTATTGCTATTGCAATGAACATTCCTGTAATTGTGAATGTTGAAAATGCAACAACACTTATTAAAAATGATGAATTAATTACTGTTGACTCACGTCGCGGAATTGTTTACCGTGGAGCTACTACAGCAATCTAATCACAATTAACTAAACAAAACTCTCTTGAGGATTGATTTTAGATCCGATAGGGAGTTTTTTTTTTGAAAAATTTATTATTTAGTTTACATAAAAAAAATATGGTAAACTTGATTTGGGTAAATTGTTCCTTACTTTCCATCTACTTCATTTTCCTATAAAATAAAGTAGATGGATTAGTAGAACAAAAATGCGAAGATTATTTTGAAAATTATGGAGGAAAAAATATGAATCAATCATTAGGAAAAGTTATTACAGGACTTGTCACAGATGTAAACGAAGATGCGTTTTTTGTACAAAAAGATGGAGTAACCTATAAATTAGACAAAGCAGAAGGAATGGAGTACAAACTTGGAGATACCGTAGAAGGTTTTGCTTATATCTCAATGGATAAAGACTTTATGTTGACTCAAGATATACCTAAAGCTCAAGTTGGACATTACGCGTGGGGAACAGTAATAGATACACGTAAAGATTTAGGTGTATTTGTAGATGTAGGTTTACCTGACAAAGAATTAGTTGTTTCACTTGACGAGTTGCCTACGATTAAACAACTGTGGCCTAAAAAAGGTGACCGTTTGTTGATAACAATAAGAGTAGATGATAAAGACCGTATGTGGGGAGAACTGGCAAGTGATGAAGTCTATCAATCGTTAGCAAAAAAAGGAACAGAAGAATTAATTAATCAAAATATTAAAGGAACAGCTTACCGCCTGAAAATGATTGGAACTTTTATTTTGACAGAAGATAACCAAATTGGATTCATCCATCCTTCAGAACGTAAAGACGAACCTCGTTTAGGAGAAGTTGTATCTGGGCGTGTCATTGGTGTCAGACCAGATGGTGTTATAAATGTGTCTTTAATGCCACGTGCCTATGAAGCTATCGGAGACGATGCTGCAATGTTAATGGCCATTTTAGAAAGAACAAAAACAGGTAGTTTCCCTTATACCGACAAGAGTTCACCAGAAGATATTTCTGATCGATTTGGAATCAGTAAAGGTCAATTTAAGCGTGCTATTGGAAATTTAATGAAACAACGTTTAATTGTACAAGAAGATGGCGAAACAAAACTTGTTGCACCCGTAACTAAAATAGAAAATGAAGAAGATCAAATAGAACTAGACAATGAATAAAGTAAAGAAGGCAGTTCACAAAGTGTTCTTGCCTTCTTTTTGTATGTTACTCAATGTAGTATGTTTAATGTGATAGAGGTGAAGAAATTGAAGGAAGATATAGAAGAATATATACGGTTTCTTACAATCGAACGAGGTCTTTCAAAAAATACAATTGAAAGCTATAAAAGAGATATCAGACAATACTTGGTATTTATTGAACAAATTAAGGTAACTGAATGGAATCAAATTGATCGGTATACTGTGTTGTCATTTTTGCAGGATTTAAAGGAGAAAGAAAAATCAGCAGGTACGATTATTCGAATGATTTCTTGCCTAAGACAATTTCATCAGTTTTTAAAACAGGAACAAATAGCCCAAAGTGATCCGATGCTACATATCGACACACCAAAGAAAGCACAAAAATTACCAAAAGTATTATCGATTAAAGAAGTAGATCGTTTAATAGAAACTCCGAATACAGGAGAGACTCTAGGATTAAGAGATCGGGCAATGCTTGAAGTAATGTATGCAACTGGTTTGCGCGTTTCTGAATTAACAGAATTAAAATTAGATGATTTGCATTTATCACTTGGATTAATTCAAACAATTGGTAAGGGGGATAAAGAACGAATCATTCCTTTAGGAGATCTGGCAATCACATGGATTGAAAAATATTTGCGCTATAGTCGGACAAAGTTAGAAAAAGAAGGTCAGCGTTCACCGTACTTATTTCTAAACCACCATGGGCGCAAACTAACCAGACAAGGCGTATGGAAAAACTTGAAAATAATCGTCAAAAAAGCTGGGATTGAAAAAGAAGTGACACCTCATACCTTACGTCATTCTTTTGCGACACATCTATTAGAAAATGGAGCTGATTTAAGAGTGGTGCAAGAGTTGTTGGGTCATTCAGATATCTCCACAACTCAAATATATACGCATATTACCAAACAAAGGATGTCAAGCGTTTACAAAACCTATCATCCCAGAGCTTAAAAAATAAAGTATTCAGAGTTTTACTCGCTTTCTTGTATACTTTTTACTATAATGAAACTGTAGAAACCTATTATTAGGAGGATGAAGAACGAATGTCATATAAAAGAGTGCATTTAATCGTTATGGATTCAGTTGGTATTGGTGAAGCGCCTGATGCTGATAAATTTAATGATTTAGGAAGCGATACTTTAGGTCATATTGCGCAAGAGGCTGGTTTGACAATACCTCATCTAGAACAATTAGGGCTTGGAAATATTAAGCCGTTGAAAGATGTTCGCAGTGTGTCAGATAGTCTAGGGTATTATACTAAATTAGAAGAAGTATCAGTAGGTAAAGATACGATGACTGGACATTGGGAAATTATGGGGCTGAACATTCAAACTCCCTTCCGTGTTTTCCCAGAAGGTTTTCCAAATGATTTATTAAAAAAAATAGAGGACTTTTCTGGCCGTAAAATTGTTGGAAACAAACCAGCAAGTGGGACAGCTATCCTTGATGAATATGGACAGCACCAATTAGAAACAGGAGATCTGATTATCTATACTTCAGCAGATCCTGTGTTACAAATTGCAGCTCATGAAGAAGTTATTCCCTTAGAAGAGTTATACCGTATTTGTCAATTTGTAAGAGATATTACAAAAGAGGATCCTTACATGATTGGTAGAATTATTGCTCGCCCGTATATTGGGGAACCGGGTAATTTCTCAAGAACAAGTGGACGTCATGACTATGCGTTAGATCCTTTTGGAAAAACCGTCTTAAATCATTTAAGCGAAGCTGGGAAAGAAGTAATCGCAATTGGTAAAATCAATGACATTTATAATGGAAAAGGTATTACTGATTCTGTACGTACGGAAGACAATATGGATGGTGTGGACAAATTATTGACCGTTATGGACAAAGATTTTGAAGGTCTTAGCTTCTTAAATCTTGTTGATTTTGATGCCAAGTTTGGACATCGTCGTGATGTTGCTGGCTATGGTCAAGCAATAGATGAGTTTGATAATCGAATTGATGAAATCGTTGGGAAATTAAAAGAAGACGATTTATTATTAATTACAGCTGACCACGGAAATGATCCGACAGCTCCTGGAACAGATCATACAAGAGAATATGTTCCTTTATTAGCATATTCCCCTTCTATGAAAGGGCACGGAGAAATTCCTCAAGGACATTTTGCTGATATTGGAGCAACTATTGCAGAAAACTTCACTGTTCAAGATACTGGTTTTGGGGAAAGTTTCTTAAAGGAATTAAACTAAAAAAGAATTAATGGAGGACGGTTATGACTACCGCATTGTTAAATAAAATAAATGAAGCAAAAAATTATATCCTAGAAAAAGGCGTTCAAGATATCGAAATCGGCTTAATTTTAGGATCAGGATTAGGTGAATTGGGCGACGAAGTTGAAAACGCAATTGCGATTTCTTACAGTACAATTCCTCATTTTCCCGTTTCAACTGTTGAAGGTCATGCTGGACAGTTAGTATATGGAACACTTGGTGGTAAAAAAGTATTAGCTATGCAAGGACGTTTTCATTTTTATGAAGGCTATTCTTTAGAAGAAGTAACTTTTCCGATACGTGTAATGAAAGCTTTAGGTATTCATTCTCTAATCGTTACAAATGCAGCAGGTGGAGTTAATGCTGACTTTACACCTGGGGAATTAATGATGATTACAGATCAAATTAACTATACAGGTGTAAATCCTTTAATTGGACCAAATGATGCCTCTATGGGGCCACGCTTTACGGATATGAGCCATGCTTACGATGTAGTGTATCAAGAAACTGTCCGTTCTGTAGCAAAAGATATGAATATCGACTTAAAAGAAGGTGTTTATATCGGTTTTTCTGGACCTACTTACGAAACACCTGCAGAGATAAGAATGGTTCGTCTTTTCGGAGCCGATGCAGTAGGGATGTCAACCGTTCCAGAAGTTATAGTAGCAAAACACGCTGATATGAGAGTAATCGGTATTTCATGCATCACTAACTTAGCAGCAGGTATGCAAGCTCAATTAAATCATGAAGAAGTTGTTGAAACTACTCAACGTGTTAAACATACATTTAAAGCACTTGTAAAAAATATCCTTTCAGAAATGTAATCAGACAAATACAAAGAGAAACTGTGAAAAGCTATGGTTTATTAGCCATAATTTTAATCAGTTTCTCTTTTGTTCATCTCTTAAGCAAGTTAAAGAATGAGGCAATGCAGGCTTATTCAAGGTACAAGCCTACATTGAGAAATGCTTTTTTTTGTGTTAAAGTAAGTAAAGCAAAAAACAAGAGAAATTGAAATGAGGATAGTCGATTAATGGATGAAAGATTACTAACAGGCACAATGAGAATGAATGAAGCTAACCATTTAGAAATTGGCGGTGTAGACACAGTTTCATTGGTTGAAAAATATGGAACACCAGTCTACGTATACGATATTTCTCAAATGAAATACAAAGCACGGACATTCAAAAAAGCTTTTCAAGATCGTAACATCAAAGCTCAAGTTGCCTATGCCAGTAAAGCATTTTCTTGTTTGGCAGTCTATCAGTTGATGGCAAAAGAAGAAATGTCATTAGATGTTGTTTCTGGTGGAGAGTTATTTACAGCTATCCAAGCAGAATACCCAAATAAAAAAATCCATTTTCATGGGAACAATAAGTCAGATTCAGAAATTATTGCAGCTTTGGATTATGACATTGGTTGTTTTGTTGTCGATAATTTTTATGAATTAAGTAAATTGAATGAATATACTAAACAGCGCCAACAAAAAGTGTCTATTCTATTAAGGGTAACTCCTGGAGTTGAAGCTCATACTCATGAATACATTACTACTGGACAGACCGATTCTAAATTTGGATTTGATCTGGAAAATGGTCAGGCGCAGCAAGCTTTAAAAATGTCTTTGGAAATGCCTTATATCGATGTAATGGGTTTGCATTGTCATATCGGTTCACAGATTTTTGAAACAGACGGTTTTAGTCTAGCGGTTGATAAATTAATGATACAGTCAAAAGAATGGCAAGTATTGTTTGACTTTCAATTGCGTGTTTTAAACGTTGGTGGAGGTTTTGGTATTAGATATACATCTGAAGATGAGCCGTTGCCAATTGAAGATTATATAAATAACTTAATTGATGAAGTTCAGTCTGTTTCAGAAAAAATTCAATTGCCAATGCCTGAAATTTGGATTGAACCAGGTCGTAGTCTAGTAGGGGATGCAGGGATCACTTTATATCAAGTCGGTTCGCAAAAAAAGATACCAGATGTTCGAAACTACCTAGCCATTGATGGTGGTATGACGGATAACATCAGACCTGCCTTATACGATGCGAAATATACGGGAGTTTTGGCGAATCGTGTAGCAGATACAGTAGAAGAAACTTACTCTATTGCTGGGAAATGTTGTGAGTCTGGCGATATGCTAATTTGGGATTTGCCACTGCCAAAAGCAGATGCCACTGATATTTTAGCTGTTTTTAGTACTGGTGCTTATGGTTATGCAATGGCAAGCAATTATAACCGTATTCCAAGACCACCCGTAGTATTTGTTGAAAATGGAAAAGATTTTTTGGCTATTAAGCGAGAAAGTTATGCAGACTTAATGAGATTAGATTGCTCTCTTTATTAATAGATATGCGCTAATAGTTAGTATTGCATGCTTAAAGCGCTAGGAGGAAATTATGTTACTCGATTACAAAAATGATTATGAAAAAATTTCAATGGGATTGCTCTCATTCGTTCCAGATTTAAAAGACGTTTCACGTTTGCAAGACGAAATGGATTGGTATCAAAGTAAAGAAGATCGTAAACTTTATTTATGGAAAAGTGAGGACACTCAGGATATCATAGCTGTAGTAGGCGTAGAAATTGGAAACGAAATGATATTGTTAAGACATATCTCAATCAATCCCTCATTTAGAAATGAAGGGATTAGTTATAAAATGTTAGAAGCTTTAGAACGTCGTTTTCTACCAAAAAAAATACTGGGAACATTAGAAACGTCCACTTTAGTTGCTAAGTGGGAGCAAGAAAAAAGTAAACGGAACCAACAACAGTTCTCAGTAGCTGATGAAAAAGGCGAGGATTAAATGTCATCTGATATAAATATAAAAATTGATGCATTTGAAGGGCCGCTAGACCTATTGTTGCACTTGATCAAACATTTAGAAATCGATGTTTACGATATCCCAATTGCTGATGTAACGTCACAATATTTGAATTACATTCGAGCAATGAAAGTATTGCAGCTAGATGTTGCGGGCGATTATTTAGTTATGGCCGCTACATTAATGGCTATAAAAAGTAAACTTCTGTTACCCAAACAGGAAATCGATGCAGATCAAGAAGATGAAGGATTTTATGATTCTGGTGAAGATCCCCGAGATGCCTTAGTAGAGCAATTGTTAGAATATCGAAAATTCAAATCAGCAGCCGCTTTGTTAAAAGTAAAAGAAGAAGAACGAAGTTATTACTTTTCTAAAGAGCCCGCTAATTTAGAGTTGTTACAAGAAAAGGTTCCTCTTGAACCTCTTCAAATCAGTACATTTGATTTAGTAGCTGCTTTTCAAGAAATGTTTAATAAGAAAATGAAAAAGGTCCCTTTACAAACAAAAATTAAAGCTGAAGAGACTTCAATTAATGAAAAAATGGATTTTATCATGGGAAAACTGAGAAATGTAAAAGCTAATCAAGGGGTTTTGTTTGCAGGTTTTTTTGAAAAACCAACAAAAAATGAGATGGTAACGACCTTTATGGCTTTACTTGAACTCATCAAGGAAAAAGATATTTACATTCAACAAGAAATAACCTATGGAGATATTATTGTCTATCCATCAGAAACAGAAGAAATAGGTGATGAGTAGTATGGATGAATTAGCAGTAATTGAAGCACTTCTTTTTGTAGCTGGAGATGAGGGGATGACACTAGAGGAAATCTCAACTCTTTTAGAGTGTTCAACTCAACAAGCCTATCAATTTTTAATGCGACTTCAAAAAGAGTATGAAACGATGACTGCCAGAGGGTTGATGTTGCTGGAAGTTGGAAATCACTATCAACTAGCGACTAAAAAAGAGTATGCAGATGTCATAAAAAAATATGCTATTTCGCCTTTGACCACTAATCTTTCACAAGCAGCACTAGAAACACTTGCCATTATAGCCTATAAGCAGCCTTTGACTCGGATGGAGATTGATGAGATACGAGGAGTACAAACAAGCGGAGCACTGCAAAAACTCACGCTTAGAGGATTGATTGAACCAAAGGGTCGAGCAGAAGGTCCTGGAAGAGCTATTTTATATGGAACTTCGGGCTACTTTATGGATTATTTTGGTCTTAAAGATTTAAATGATCTACCAAAGATAACCGAATTAGAAACTGAGACTAGTGAAAAAGAGTCAGATTTATTTTTTGAACGTTTTAATCAGCAGTTTGAATAAGAATAAAAATAGAGTTGTATGAAGGAGAAATTATGGAAAGATTGCAAAAAGTTTTGGCTCATGCCGGAGTAGCTTCTCGTCGTAAATCAGAGGAACTTATTTCTAAAGGACATGTTAAAGTAAATGGAAAAGTTGTTAAGGAAATGGGAATTCAAATTGGGAATTCTGATGTAGTAGAAGTAGACGGCGTTCCAATTTATAGAGAAGAACCAGTTTATTTTTTATTAAATAAACCTAGAAATATGATCACAGCCGTTTCAGATGATAAGGGACGACCTGTAGTAACGGATTTATTTGCTAATATCGAACAACGAATTTATCCAGTTGGTCGATTAGACTATGACACAACCGGGGCATTGATGTTAACAAATGATGGAGAACTTTCCCAATTATTGATGCATCCTAAGCATCAAATAGATAAAACGTATGTTGCTAAAGTAAAAGGTTTAGTTGATAGAAAAGCACTGAATAAACTTGAAAAAGGTATCGTTGTTGAAGGCAAAAAAACCGCACCAGCTAAAGCTAAGATCCTTTCATCTGATCGAGCAAAAGACATCACTATGGTGGAATTAACCATACATGAAGGTCGCAATAGACAAGTGAAAAATATGTTTCAAGCTATTGGACATCCGGTAGAAAAATTAAAAAGAGAATCTTATGGTACATTGACGTTGGATGGATTACAACCAGGCGAATGGCGTGAATTAAAGACGTTTGAAATCTATCAATTGCGTAATTCAGCAATTCAAGAAGAAAATAATTAAACGAGTAAAGAGCTTGAATGAAAAATCAAGCTCTTTTTTTATAGACAAATAACATTTTAGCTTTTTATTTTTTTAGAATACGTACTCTCTTTTGAGAACGTTTTAATATTTTAACAAGGAATCATGTCAATTAGTTGAATCTTGTAACAAATGTTGTGTATACTAATATCAGACTAAATTTCTGTATGTAAGTGTAAAGGAAAATGATGAGGTGGAAATATAATGGAAAATGATGCAATGCATCTATTAGTAGTAGATGACGAAGATCGTATTCGTAGACTATTAAAAATGTATTTAGAAAGAGAAAATTATGTCATTTTTGAAGCAGATAATGGTGAAGATGCCGTTAAGATGGCTTTAGAAAATGATTACGATTTAATTTTGCTAGATTTGATGCTTCCTAAAATGGATGGTATCCAAGTAGCTGAGAAAATACGAGAAACTAAAAATACTCCAATCATGATGTTGACCGCTAAAGGGGAAGAAGTTAGCCGGATAGAGGGATTCGAAGTTGGGGCAGATGATTATATTGTAAAACCTTTCAGTCCACGAGAAGTCGTTTTAAGAGTATCGGCTATTCTAAAAAGAACCCAAAGTGGAAAACCAAAAGAAAAAGCAAACCCGGATCTAATTAAAATGCCTCATTTCGAAATAGACGATCAATCTCATCGTGTCTTGGCAGATGGGAACCCAGTCAATCTAACTCCTAAAGAATATGATTTATTGTTGTATCTGGCACAATCTCCAGATCAAATTTTTGGAAGAGAGCAACTTTTGCGTGAAGTATGGAAGTATGAGTTTTTTGGTGATTTAAGAACGGTCGATACACATATTAAGCGCTTAAGAGAAAAATTAACGAAGCATTCTGAACCGGCTGCAAAAATGATTGTGACCGTATGGGGTCTAGGATATAAATTTAATTCTTTTCCTGAAGAATCAGAAAAGTAGGTTAGAATATGTTTAAATTAAATAGCCTTGTAACCCGTACTTGGGTAGTAACGATGTTAGCTATAGGTTTTTGTTTTTTTACCTCAACTCAAGTATATGGAATGATTTATAAAAAAAATATTGAAGAAAACTATATAAAAGATTTTGAGAGTTCAATGGATGCTATTGCAACCATGTCTGATGAAGATCCAAATTTTTTAATAGAAAATTTGGATAAAATAAGATCTTTTAATTCCCACCTTTTTTTGATCATTCAACAAGAGAATGAACCTATAGCGTATTCTTCGAACGTTGATCTGGATCAACAATTAAAAGCTATTGAAAAAGTTGCAGCCACTAGTCAAGTGAACGCTGCATTAAATAGTGGTAAAGACGCTTTAATTACGGATGAAGTAAAATTTGACGGAGAATTAGAAACTCCTTTTATTATGAAAATTCATCATTTTAACCTTAATAATCAAGATGGTCAACTGTACATTTATGGAGATTTATCTTTTTTAAATAAAACCAATAATAGAATGGCGATGTGGTCAGTTGCGAGCTTGATTCTTTATATCATGATAGGAATTTTATTGTTTTATTACTTCCAACGCAGATTAGGCCATCCTTTAACTCAATTAAGAGATATTGCTTATGATTATGCTAAAAATGATTTTTCAAAGCAAACGCAATCGAATTACAAAGATGAGTTAGCTCAATTAGCGCTTGCTATGAATAAAATGGGTAAATCATTGGAAGTAACCGGAGCGGCAACTAGACAAGAAAAAGAATTGTTGGAAAATATTGTGACGTCCATCTCAACTGGAGTATTGTATTACAATCAGGATAAAACATTGTTGATGTCTAATCCACTTGGAGATGAATACCTGCAACATTTGTATAGATCAGATCAAGTAATGAAAACAGTCATTCCTGAAGTATTAGAATATCGAATTGATACTGTTATTAGGTTTCCTGAAAAAGTAAGTTATGAAAATAGTATTGATGATTACTATTACAATATAACGTTGATACCACTTTTTGATGAAAATTTAGAAAGTGTTCGTGGCGTACTGGTTTCTATTCAGAACATTACTAAAGAAAAACGTCTTGATATTATGAGAAATGATTTTATTAATAATATTTCTCATGAATTAAGAACACCTTTAGTTATGATTCAAGGCTACAGTGAAGCTATTCTAGATGATGTTGCCGAAACGCAAGAAGAGAAAAAAGAAATGGCTAAGATAATTGGTGAAGAATCTATTCGAATGAACCGTATGGTTAATGAAATGCTTGATAGTTCAAGAATGGAAGCTGGCTTTATAAGTTTAATTAAGCTGGATGTTCAGTTAGACGACTTTTTCAATAAATTATTTACACGATTTGCTACGATGTCTGAAAAAAATAATATTGAAATGAAATTGACGATTGACCCTAATTTAGATTCTTATTATATGGATGAAGATAAAATGAATCAAGTATTTGTAAATTTGATCAATAATGCTATTAGACATACTAGTTTGTCTGATAAAGAACATAAAAAAGTTGAAATTTGGGTTCATTTGGATAGAATCATGGATGAGGTTCTAATCGAAGTAAAGGATAACGGAACAGGAATTTCTGAAGAAGATGTCCCTTATGTTTTTGATCGTTTTTATAAAGCTGATAAATCACGTACTGTAATGAAAGGCAATAAAACAGGAACGGGTATCGGCTTGTCCATTGTTAAAAATATTATAGAAGCACATGGTGGCTTTGTCGAAGTGAAAAGTGTTGTGCATGAACACACTGCTTTTATTGTTCATTTACCCTATATTGATTAATTCACGAATAAAAAGTAAGTAACCATTGATTTTTCTTTTATTATGGTATACAATCAAGATGTTAAAAAAATATAAAGATTCGTCTTCAGGGGCAGGGTGAAATTCCCGACCGGTGGTATAGTCCACGAGCTAAATAGCATTATTTAGTTGAACTGGTTTAATTCCAGTACCGACAGTAAAGTCTGAATAAAGAAGATGGAGTTTATTTGAATAGGTCTCATTGTTCAAGTGCTCTGTTTAGTTATCTGAAGATAATTAGGACGAGCATTTTTATATTGTTTTTATTTAAATAGACTCAGTAATGCCTATGCTGATGAATCCTTTTAGGAGGATTTTTATGCAAACTAGTAATACGAAAAAAATGGTGGGAATCTCCATGTTGGCTGCTTTTGCGACCATTTTGATTTCATTTGGTTTTCCAATAATTCCAGGAGTCACTTTTCTTAAAGTAGACTTTAGTGATATACCTGTTTTGATTGGAATGTTTTTATACGGTCCGGTTGGAGGCGTAATGGTGGCGTTTATACGTTCTTTACTTCATTATATCCAAACGGGCGGTGACGCAGGATATCCTATTGGGGATACTGCAAGCTTCATAGCTTCTGTCGCTTACACATTGCCAATTTATTTAATCATGAAGGCTAAAATTCATGATACGAAAAATATTGTGTTTGCAAATGTGATTGGAACTGCATCTTTAACGGTTGTTCTATCCGTTGTAAATTATTTATTTTTACTTCCTTTATACTTAAAAGTATTAAACTTTAGTGTAGGGCCTATTAGAGAGTATCTTTTAATGGGTGTTATACCATTTAATATAATAAAAGGAGCAATAGTTAGCACAGTATTTATCTTACTTTTTGGAAAATTAAAAACTTGGTTGCTTCGTAACCAGATGACAAAAATCAGTTTTAAATAAAAAAAAGAAACCGCAAAAAATTGCGGTTTCTTTTTTTATTTAACCTTATATACACTCCTGATTAATATTTATTAAAATTTATAAAAGAATACCCTAAAATTAGTTATTTTTGGTATATTAGATTTAATGAGGTATCAGTATTGCTGTTACTTTTGTTAAAGTATTTGAAATGAGGGTGAATGTCTTGGATCAATCGTTATACAGTCAATTTTTCTGTCTGTCATTATACTCAAAAGACTATCCAATTAAGCCTTCAACGTTATACCATATCTTAACTGGAAAAAGAACCGCTTCGATTTTATTCAAAGCGCATACGTACCAATTAACAAAGTTTTTTTCAATTTTTCCTAATTTAAAACGAGAGCAGTATAATCAGATGATTCAAAAGTTCATTGCTAGAGGTTGGATCAAAGCAAACGGTGTGAGTGAGGAATTTTATCTTTCTGAACAAGGAAAGGCAGAAGTAGAGGTCTATTTTTCTGAACATTTTTATCCCCAACGTTTAAATCAATTGCTAAATGGAAAAGCTACTAAGGAATTTTGGAAGAAAATAGTGTTTTTGACCCAAGTTCTTTCGGAATTGCGCTATCAAAATAAACGTTACTTGCCTCTTGATAAGGAATGGAAAAACCAACTTTGGGTAAAAAATTGGTTGAAAAATAGACCATTAGATAAACAAGAACTTGCTCTATCTTTTGGAAAAGAATGGATTCAAGTGTTAGCTAATTTGGATTCATTTTCTGCAGAAATAGTGGTATCGCAATTAACTGGACATGAAAAATTTGGAAAAACGATCACTCAATTAGCTTCTATGTATAAAATTGAAGCGTTAGAAATAGCTTTTTTACTTCAAAATGTTACTATTCAATTAATGGATCAAATCGTTCGTAAAAAAGAAATCTATCCTTTATTTTATTTGATTTATCAAGAATGTATTGGAGATCCTTACAGTAGTCTAAGCCAAAGTACAAAATTGACCGCTTATTATTTAGACAAAGGTCTTTCTATAGAAAATATTGCACTAAAAAGGAATTTAAAGGCGAATACTATTTCAGAACACGTTATTGAATTAGCTATTATTTTTTCGGATTTCGATGTTTCTAATGTAATACCTGACACCGATTATCAGCGTTTAATTACAGTATTTCAGTCTAACGAAAAAATTACCTATGAGGAATTAGAAAAAGAGATGCCACATGTTCCTTTTTCATGGTACAGATTGATCCAAGTTGAAAGGAGTCGTGCCGATGAATAATAAAGAGCTCATCAAACAAAATTTAGAGAAATATTTTGGGTACACCTCTTTTAGAAACGGACAAAAAGAAGCTGTTTTAGCAGCTTTGGAGGGAAGGCACACCTTAGTTATGCTGCCAACAGGTACAGGGAAATCAATTTGTTACCAATTAACAGGTTATTGTTTGAATGGACTTGTAGTGATTGTTTCGCCTCTACTGTCATTAATGCAAGATCAAGTAGAACAGTTGAAACTGAATGGTGAGAAAAGAGTCGCAGCTATCAATAGTTTGATGGATGTACAGGAAAAAGAATGGGTTCTAAAACATTTATCTCAGTATAAATTTATTTTTCTTTCACCTGAGATGCTTCAACAGGAATATGTGATGGCGTATTTGAAAAAAGTCCCAATTGGTCTTTTTGCCATTGATGAAGCCCATTGTATCTCTCAGTGGGGATTGGATTTTAGACCTGATTACTTAGATTTAGGAATGGTTCGTAAACAACTAAACTTCCCGTTAACCATGGCGTTAACCGCTACAGCTACAAAACGTGTACGAGAAGAAATTTTAACGTCACTTCATATCGATGATGAAAACACAAAGAAAATTGTTTATTCAGTTGATCGTTCAAACATTGCTTTTTCTACTATTATCTGTGACCGAGATAAGAATCAACACCTGATGAATCAAATTGAGAAATTGAAAAAACCAGGAATTATCTATTTTTCTAGTAAGAAAACAGCCGATGAAATTGCTGAATTGATTCGATCTAAAACAACCATTGTTGCAGAAAGTTACCACTCTGATATAGAATCAGAAGATAAGATTAAAATACAACAGCAGTTTGTTCATGATGAAATTGATATTATTTGTGCGACAAGCGCATTTGGAATGGGTATCAATAAAAGCAATATTCGATTTGTTATTCATTATCATCTTCCCGGCAGTCCCGAAGCGTATTTGCAAGAAGTCGGAAGATGTGGCAGAGATGGAAAACCCAGTCTAGCTCTATTGCTATACGAAAAAGGAGACAGTATGATTCAATTTCGTTTGCAAGAAGATACATTACCGACAGTTGAGATGTTGGAATACGGGTATAAAAAAGGCGTGATTCCAGAAGGTAGTTGTAGTCCTTCCCAAAAGCAACTATTAGAAAACTATTTAAAATCTAATTTATCTATTGAAATAGCTAAGCAGCAAATAAAAAGTAGAATTGTATACAAACAGCAGCAATTGTATTACATGATCGATTATGCGGAAACTTCTAGTTGCAAACGACGTTTTCTCTTGCATTATTTTGAGGAAAAATTAGAGAGCAAACCAGATAGTTGTTGTTCTAATTGCAATCTTGAGATTACTGATTATTATGGTGAATCTGATTTGAAACAAAAAATAAGTTCTCAAAATGAAAAAAACTGGGAAGAAACCTTGAATGCATTATTTTTAATTGGAAAATAATAGGACAATTCTATATAAAAATGATACAATAATAGCGAGTTTAGTTTAGGAGGAGTACTAAAATATGAGTAAAAGAAATTCTAAAAATAACCCTAAAAAAGAAAATGCATGGAATCGTAAATTTGATGATGACGATAGTTTAGTGGATGATAAATATTCTAGAACAGCAAGGAAAAAAGCGAAGAAAAGTGTACACCCTGTTATAACATCGTTGGTTATTTTCTTACTATTGATTATTATTTTACCGAGTGTTGCTTATCTTTGGTGGTCTAATGTAGACTCCGATAGTAGTAAAAAACAGAACGAAACGGAAGAAAGAATGACCATAACACAAAATAGCAGTAGTGAATCAAGTAGCTCAGAAGAATCGGTTTCTGAGTCGGAATCTGAATCAGAAATTACATCTGAAAGTATAGAAGAAGAGTCATCTGAAAGTGAAGTTGTACCACCAGAAGAGCCTGAATCGCAAGTGGCAGAACAGCCTGTAATTGAGGAGCCTGAAAGTGTAGAAGAACCAGAGTCTGAAGTGGTAGAAGAAACAACCAATACTTATACTGTACAACCTGGGGATAACCTTTACCGTATTGCTTTGAATCACAACATGACAACAGATGAACTGAAAGCATTAAATGGTATAGCTGGCGATTCAGTTAGTGTCGGAACAGTCTTGAAAGTTAAGTAAACGTTCTTTAGAGTTGGATTTTTTATAATTGACAGAAGGCTAGGGTTAACCTAGCCTTTTTAATATGAAAAGAAAGTAGGAAAAAAATTGAAAAAAACAATACAAGTTGCCATTGACGGGCCGGCTTCCGCTGGAAAAAGCACAGTCGCTAAGATATTAGCGAAAGAATTAGGGTACATTTATTGCGATACTGGAGCAATGTATCGTGCTCTAACGTATCAAGCAATCAAAAATAACATCGAAGTAACAGATGAAAAACAATTAGTTCATTTGTTGAAAGAAATGATTATTTCTTTTGAACCAAACAAAGGTAATCAAAAAGTGTTTATTAATGGTGAGGAAGTAACCGATGCTATTCGTTTAACAGATGTAACAAATGCCGTTTCAGCTGTTTCAGCACATGGCGAAGTTAGAAAAGAGCTAGTAAAAAGACAACAAGAAATAGCAGCACATGGTGGAGTAGTTATGGACGGACGTGACATAGGCACAGCCGTTTTACCAACAGCGGAAGTGAAAATTTTTCTTATTGCTAGTGTTGAAGAACGTGCAGAAAGACGTTACAAAGAAAATTTAAGCAAAGGTATACCTACTTCACTAGAAGTATTAAAGCAAGAAATAGCAGATCGAGATTACAAAGATTCACACCGTGAAGTTTCTCCACTTACACAAGCGGAAGATGCTATTCGTTTGGATACAACTAGCTTATCTATTGAACAAGTTGTGGGTAAAATCAGAGAATTAATCCAAACAAAACTTATTAATTAAGGATTTTATTACTTTTCCAGTCGTTTTGGTGGCAATAATTTAACTAATTGGTTAAAATATAGACAGAAAGCATTTTATTGGCTAGTTATAGGAGGGCAAACATATGACGGAAAATGAAAAAAACCAAGAGATCAACGAACAAGAATCAATGATGGATGCAATGAATAGTGTTCAAGAAATTAATATTGGAGCTATTGTTAAAGGTGAAATTTTAACGATTCAAGATAATAAGCAGGCTATAGTTGGCATCATTGGCGGCGGAGTTGAAGGTGTCATTCCGAACAATGAATTATCAGCTGCTCCATTTGAAAACGTTACAGATATCGTAAATGTTGGAGATGTCGTAGATTTAGTTGTTATCAAAGAAATTAAAGAAAAAGAAAACGGTAGTTACTTATTATCAAAACGCCGTATTGATGCTAAAAAAGTTTGGGAAAAAGTTCAAAAAGAATTTGATGAAGGAACCATTATTGAAGCACCTGTTAAAGAAGTAGTTAAAGGTGGTTTAGTGGTAGATGTAGGTGTCAGAGGATTTGTACCTGCTTCTATGGTAGATGTTCATTTTGTAGAAGACTTTTCTAGTTATAAAGGCCAGACGTTGAAATTCAAAATCGTTGAAATTGAACCTAGCGAAAACCGCTTGATCCTTTCTCATAAAGCTGTTGTTGAAGCAGAAAACGAAGAAAAGAAAAAAGGGTTGCTTAGTCATTTGGTTGAAGGCGATATTGTAAAAGGGAAAATCGCTCGTTTAACAAACTTTGGAGCATTTATTGATCTTGGCGGTGTAGATGGTCTTGTCCACATCTCACAAATTGCTTATGAGCATGTAAAAGATCCTGCCGATGTCTTAACAGTCGGAGAAGAAGTTAACGTGAAAATTCTTTCTGTAAACGAAGAAGAGGGACGGATTTCTCTTTCTATTAAAGAAACATTGCCTGGACCATGGGATGATATTGAAGAGCGTGCAGCTGTAGGGTCTGTTCTAGATGGCCTAGTTAAACGTTTAACTAGTTTTGGAGCATTTGTTGAAGTCTTCCCAGGAGTTGAAGGACTTGTTCACATCTCGCAAATTTCGCACAATCATATTGCAACTCCACATGAAGTTTTAAATGAAGGCGACGAAATCAAAGTGAAAGTACTAGAAGTTAATCCAACTGATCAACGACTTTCTTTAAGTATTAAAGCATTAGAAGAGAAACCGAATCAACCGAAAGCAAGTCAAGAAGAAACCAATTACGACTTGCCTGAAGAAGATACTGGGTTTACTCTAGGTGATATTTTAGGCGATCAATTGTCTGATATTACAACCGATGATGAGAACTAATGAAATCGTTAAAAAGGATATGTGAGCATTTTTTGTTCTCATGTTCTTTTTTTTTGCATTTATTGAGTAAAATGTAACGAAAAACTAAAGGATTTATGAGAGTTTGCCTTATTCCTTAAGCAAAAGCTTGCATGTTTTGAGGTATTTCTATAAACTTACAAGAGAATATAAAAAAGGAGGCAAAAACAATGGCAAAACCAGTTGTAGCCATCGTTGGTCGCCCTAACGTAGGAAAATCAACTATTTTTAATCGTATTGTTGGAGAGCGCATCTCAATTGTAGAAGACGTATCAGGAGTAACCCGTGATCGTATTTATGCACCAGCAGAATGGCTAGGAAAAGAATTTAATGTGATTGATACAGGCGGGATCGATTTAGGTGATGAACCATTTTTAGAACAGATTAAACATCAAGCTGAAATAGCTATGGATGAAGCAGATGTGATTATTTTTATTACAAGTGTAAAAGAACACATAACAGATGCAGATGAAAATGTAGCAAAAATTCTTTATCGTACAAATAAACCAGTATTATTAGCTGTTAACAAAGTAGATAATCCTGAAATGCGTAACGATATTTTTGACTTTTATTCTTTAGGATTAGGTGAACCTTTTCCAATCTCAGGAAGTCATGGTTTAGGAATCGGTGATTTGTTGGATGCAGCAATCAACCACTTCCCAGAAGAGGAAGAAGAAGAGTATGATGATTCTGTTATAAAATTCAGCTTGATTGGTAGACCAAATGTAGGGAAGTCATCACTTGTGAATGCTATATTAGGAGAAGATCGAGTAATTGTTTCGAGTGTAGCAGGAACAACTCGTGATGCTATCGATACAGCTTTTGAAGGTGAAGATGGTACTGAATTTGTTATGATCGATACTGCTGGAATGCGTAAAAAAGGGAAAGTTTATGAAAACACTGAAAGATATAGTGTTTTAAGAGCCCTAAGAGCAATCGAACGTTCTGATGTCGTCTTATGTGTATTGAATGCAGAAGAAGGTATCAGAGAGCAAGATAAAAAAGTTGCCGGATATGCTCATGAAGCCGGAAAAGGAATCATCATTGTTGTAAATAAATGGGATACTCTTGAAAAAGATAACCACACAATGAAAGAATTCGAAGAACAAATTAGAAGCGAATTTGCATACTTAAGTTATGCACCCATCATATTTGTTTCCGCTTTAACAAAACAACGATTAAACAAGCTTCCTGAAATTATTGAGCGAGTAAGTATGAATCAAAACTTACGTATTCAATCAGCTGTTTTAAACGAAGTGATATTAGACGCGGTAGCTATGAATCCTACTCCAACTGATAAAGGGAAACGATTGCGTATTTATTATGCTACTCAAGTAGCTGTTAAACCGCCAACGTTTGTAGTATTTGTGAATGAACCCGAAATGATGCATTTCTCTTATGCTCGTTTCTTAGAAAATCGCATTCGTGATGCCTTTACTTTTGAAGGAACACCGATTCATTTAATCACAAGAAGAAGAAAATAAAAAAAAATTGGCATTTTAACATAAGTCTTAAGGGGTTTCAAATAATTTAATCATTATTTATAAAATGCATAAGAAAATTTCCTGAAACGCTAAAAATCATTGCAGTATCAGTATTTATATGATATCTTTTTAAATGAAATGTCATTTAGAAATACTAATTTTACATTTCGCAATGATTCATTTTTGGGCCACTCAAAAATGTCTAAATGATGTTTATTTGCTTAAAAATAAAGCATCAATTCTTCTTTCCGAGGGAGGTGAAATACACATGGCTAACAAAGCAGAATTAATCGAAAACGTTGCTACTTCAACAGGACTTACTAAAAAAGATGCAACTTCAGCAGTAGATGCTGTTTTTGAATCAATTCAAACTTCATTAAGTGAAGGTGAAAAAGTTCAAATTATTGGTTTTGGTAACTTTGAAGTTCGCGATCGTGCTGCACGTAAAGGTCGTAACCCTCAAACAGGGGAAGAAATCCAAATTGCTGCAAGCAAAGTACCTGCATTTAAACCAGGTAAAGCTCTTAAAGACGCAGTTAAATAATACAGTACTTAAAACCCCTGAGAAATCAGGGGTTTTTACTGTTTATAGGGTGCTTTTACTTAGAAAAACAGCAATTGTTTATAAACCGCTAGCTTCAAGCTGTTCTATTATGTTTGTTTTCATCGAACTAGTGACGTGTGTATAAATGCGATTTGTAATATCGGCATCATCATGACTATCTCTATCCATGTTGCTTTTAAGAGTGTGTTTTTTTCGGCCAATAAGGAGAGGTGAGAGTGTCTGAAAATGTGAGAGGATAATTCCTTACCTTCTAGCCCAACGCGCTGTCCTGCTGATTTTAGAGTGATATTAAACGATTTTTTTGAATCGGTGTTCCAGTTAAGTACATAAACTATAAAAAATATAACTAAAAAAGCCACTTCTTGAATGAGGTGACTTTTATTTTGATTTATTTTTTGATTTTTTACTACCCATAGCTGCACCAACTGCAACTCCGATAGCAATACCTATAGCGATTCCTACAGCCAAATTATCAAATACTAGTCCTAAAGCAGCACCAAATGCAAGACCATAAGACATGCCTAAAACAATGTAAGATGCTTGATCTGTGTTCTTTCCATTAATTTCCCGTTTACTATCTTTATTATCTAAGTCTCCCATAAGTAACTCACTCCTTATATTTTTTATTTTAGCATATTAGTTAAGATAATCTATCAATTGAAATTAAACTATCTCATTCTAATACAGGAATTCAATATTCCCACTTGTGATGAAGCTCCAGTATATTAAATGGAACTATTTAATTAATACAGTTTTTAAAATACTCGAGAAGTCAGGAGTTTTTGCTGTTTTAAAGTAATAAAAAGTCTCATCTCGTAAATTGATTTACGAAATGAAACTTTTTTACATAATAATTTGGTTTCCTCCATTTTTAACGGCGGTTACTAATTTTTTTGATACACTATTAACTAACTCACTGATTGTTTCTTCTTTATTGAATTCGGATATACCAACACTTACGCTTACATGCTTAGGAACATCGAATAGGGTTTCTAAAACAGTTTGTCTTATTGTATCAGCAAGGATATAAGCTTCTTCTTTTTGAGTATCATTTAATAAAATCAAAAATACGGATTCTCTGTATCTACCAGCAACGTGTCTATTTTCTTGAATGGCTACTTGTATAATCTGACCAGTAACTTTTAGTATTTCTTCACTTAGGACCACTCCAAACAATTCCTCATATTCGGAATACTTATCAATTTTTAAAAACATTACGGATAAAGGAAGGTCATATTTTTTTGAATGGTTTGCATGCTTTGCTAGCTCTACTGTAACAGCTGTTCTGTTATATAGAGAGGTGAGGGTATCCTTTTTCATTTGATTGGATAAATTTTGGTTTCTGATCATTAGTTGATCTCGTTCTTGTTCTTCCTGTGTAATGTCGAATACAATTCCTTTAAGAAATAGTGGAGCTCCTTGTTCATTTCGCTCTGTGACTTTTCCGAAATCGCGGTAAACTCTCCATGAACCATCTTTGGCTTGAATGCGGTATTTTGTATTCCAAGTAGGTATTTCTCCCTTAAGATGGTCTGTCATTAGTTGCATCACTTCATCTTTGTCATCAGGGTGAATTTTATCTGTAAAAAAATGATAAGGAACTTTTTCCGGTAAGTCTTCTTTTAAGTATCCGATTGCTTCTGCTTTTAGTGGATTAAAGGTGACTTCATTCAATGTAAAATCCCAGAACCATTGCCCTAAATTTTGTGTCCATTCAAATTCTAAACGTTCTGTTTCTTGAAGAGCTACCAATAGTTCTTTATTCAATCTTTTTAAAGAAGTCATTTGTAAGATGAGCTCTTCATTAGTATATTCTTGCAAAGTACTATCCCCTTTGTTAAAAATGTAGTTGACTGAAAATATTAACCTTTTAAGCTTACTTTATATTAGAGTTGAGTTCAATAAGTTTTGTACACTTTAATAAATAGAAAAAGGGTAGGACCCTACTTGTTCTAATTTATGTTAAAATAGAAGATATAGAAGATTGTAAAATGAAAGAGGTTTTTGACATGTCATATGGACAAATGATGATCGACACGCTTCAAAATAATCAATTAGAAGAAGCGATGAATTATTTTGAACAAGCTTTAAAACAAGATACAGATGAAGAACTGTATAATCTTGCAGATTCTCTTTATCACCTTGGTTTTTTAAATGAAGTAAAAAAAATAAATCTGCACTTACTGGAACGTTATCCTGAAGACGATGAATTAAGAATAAGCTTAGCAGAAATAGCTATTGAAGCTAATGAATTAGATACAGCAATGGACTGGCTTCTAGAAGTCACAGAAGACAGTGCTGTTTATCCTCAAACTTTGCTTGTTTTAGCCGATTTATACCAAGTTCAAGGTCTTTATGAAGTGAGTGAGCAAAAGCTGCTCACAGCGAAAAAAATCTTATCTGATGAACCGGTTATAGATTTTGCCTTAGCAGAACTACATTTTTCTATGGGGAAATATGCTCAAGCGATTCATGGCTATGAAGAATTGATGAACCAAGGTCTATCCGATTTTTCAGGCATCAACCTTGCAGCTCGATGTGGCAGCTCATACAGTGCTTTAGGTGATTTGGAGCAAGCTATACTATACCTAGAGCAAAGTTTGGAAGAAAAAGAGAACGTTGATACGTTATTCCAATTGGGCTTCTCATATTTACAAGACAAACAATACCGTCGCTCAATTGAAGCTTTAAATAAATTAAAAGAATTAGATCCGAACTACACAACGTTGTATCCTTATTTAGCTAAAGGACTTGAAGAAGAAAATGAACTGAATAAGGCTCTTGAAATCATTAAAGAAGGATTAAGAGTTGATGAATACAATTATGAACTTTTCTATTATGGCGCTTATATAGCTATCAAGTTAGAAGATGAATCTTTAGCGGAAGCTTATTATTTAAAAGCTGTTCAACTTGTTCCAGAAAATTCAACGGTGCAGTTAGCGTATACGAATTTATTGCTGAAACAAGAACGTTTTGATGAAACAGTCGATTGGATTCAAAAAATGCTCGTGCAAAATGAAGTCGATCCTCAGTTTTATTGGAATTTAGCCTTAGCCAATGAAGGTTTGGAAGAATATTCAGCAGCGAGTACGGCCTATCAAAAAGCTTATCCGTCACTTCGTCAGAATAAAGATTTCTTAAAATCTTATATCTATTTTCTACGTGAAGAAGGAGAACGTACCATTATTAAGGACGTCATAAACGATTATTTGCTTATTGAGCCAGCAGATGCAGAAATATTAGAAATACTAGAAGAAATAAATAGCAACTATTAATTGATTAAGTTATAATGAGAAAAAGGGTAAGATAGGAGGTTTTTTACATGAACATCCAAATTTCTTTAGAAGCTAAAAAGATTTTTATTGGCTGGTTTTTGGACCGATACCAATTGAAGAGAAGAGAATCTATGTGGATCCTAAACTACTTACTAAATCATGATATAGTATTAAATAAAGTCCATTTTGTAGAGGCTGTAGATAAAACTCCACGGGGTATGATGATGTCTGCAACCGAAATGAACAGTGAAGCATTTCTATTTTATAAAAATGGGACAGTGTTTAGCGATCCAGAACAAGCTTTCCATGAAGTTCGATTAAACTGGCAAGAAGAGATGTATATTGAACTAGTTTTTTTAAATCCCTGGAAGTCTGCCGAGTACCTGACTGTATTAGAAGATAATCCCTATTACAAATGGAATGAAACCATCAGTATGCAACTCGTTGAAGAAGTCGAACTTGCACTTGAGACATTCTCATTAACCGAACGAAAACAAAATACACTCCATCAAATTGATTTGTCTTTAGAAAAAGAGGATCGTGAAAAATTTATTCAATTGTCAAAACAATTAAAAGCAATTGAAGAGGATCTAAAAAACGAACAAAAAAAGCCAAACCATTAAGGTTTGGCTTTTTTTTTGAACATTGGTTGCTTTGGTTTAGGGTCAAATGAAAAACCTTCTCCTAAAACTTCATGCACCGTTAGAAGAGAATAAAAAGCTTTTGAATCAATTTCATGAATGATTCGTTTAGCCATGACAATTTCGTGACTGCCTAAAACACAATACAATACTTTTTTTTCTTCTTTTGAATAAGCACCCTCAGCTTTGAAGAACGTTACGCCTCGTTCCATTTCTGACATAATCGTTTCAGCGATACGATCATTTTTCTCAGAAATAATAAGTAGTCCTCTTGCTGCATAAGATCCATCTTGCATAAAGTCAACGATTTTAGAAAATACATAAGAAGCAAGCAACGTATACATCATATGAGGCAAGTCTATGTAAGTTAACGATAACGTTAAAATAAAAACATCAAAAACCAATAATGTTTTTCCCATTGAAATACCTTTTTTCTTTTCTAAAATGCGAGCAAGAATATCGCTGCCGCCAGTTGTTCCACCTGAACGATAGATCATACCGCTACCCACTCCACCACATAAGCCAGCTAAGATACCGGCTATAAAAAGGTCGTTTTCTAAATCAATAGCAATTGAAGTTCGTTGCCATATATATAAGAAGAAGGACAACATAGCTGTTCCGTATATAGTGTAAACTAATGAACGGTTGCCTAACATTTTCCATCCAATTAATATCGTTGGAATGTTTAGGAGCAATGTAGACAGAGCTGGATCAATGTGAAACCAGTAACGTAACAATAAAGAAACACCGGTCATTCCACCTTCAGCTAATTCGTTTGCAATATTGATGTACACTAGTCCAAATGCATAAAGTGCACAGCCGATTGTAATAATCAGTATATCTTTTACAGCTATTTTTTCGTTTAACATACCTTCACTCCTGACTTGATTTATCTTATAAAGAATACATTTTTTTTGAAAAACAAGCAACAAGTCTTGCAACCTTCTCACTTTTTGGTAGACTTAAAGAATAATAGGCTATGAAATGAAGAGTGTTATAGTCATTTGGCATAGATAAAATAGATAATGTAATAAAGAAGTTACGGTGGAAAAGCCGATTGAAAGGGAAGAATAAAAATGATTAAAATTGTAGTTGCAGGCTTTAAAGGTAAAATGGGTTTAACAGCCACGAAAATGGTACTAGAAAATGAAAAGTTCTCTTTAGTAGGCGTACTTGATCCACATTCTTCTGAAAAAAAATTAAATGAGTTGAGCGAATTTTCAACTGTAGATGTACCTGTGTTTCAAGACAAAGAACTAATGGTGAAAGAAGTCCAAGTAGATGTATGGATCGACTTTACTATTCCCGCCGTTGCTTTCAAACATACGTGTTTTGCTTTAGAAAATGGAATCCGTCCAGTAGTTGGGACAACTGGTTTTACAGAAAGTGAAGTTAAAGAAGTTCAGCAACTAGCGAAAGATAAAAATCTTGGTGGATTAATTGCGCCTAATTTTGCTATTGGAGCGGTTTTGATGATGGAGTTTGCTGCTAAAGCTTCCAAGTATTTCCCAGATGTAGAAATAACTGAGATGCATCACGATAATAAATTAGATGCACCAAGCGGTACAGCAATTAAAACAGCTGAAATGATCTTTGCTGAGCGTGGACATCATGAACAAGGAAACCCTGAGGAAAAAGAATTGATCAAAGGAGCACGTGGAGCGGACTATGAAGGCATGAAAATTCACAGTGTGCGTTTACCCGGTCTGGTGGCTCATCAACAAGTGCAATTTGGAAGCGTTGGTGAAGGGTTAGTGATCCGCCATGATTCATTTGATCGTTCTTCGTTTATGACAGGTGTGGCTTTAGGCTGTGAAAAGGTAATGTCATTAAATGAACTAGCCTATGGATTGGAAAATATTTTATGATTTTGTTCGATCATCAGTTTAAACAAGCGTTGCCAATTATAGATAAAATAGAAGAAGCTGGTTTTGAAGCTTATTTTGTAGGTGGAAGTGTCAGAGATACTCTTTTAAAGAAGCCAATCAATGACGTGGATATCGCCACAAGTGCAAAACCAAATGAGATCAAAGAGATTTTCCCAAAAACGATTGACGTTGGTATCGAACATGGAACTGTAATGGTGTTATGGAAAGATGCAAGCTATGAAATCACTACATTCAGAACGGAATCAACGTATCAGGATTTTAGACGTCCCGACAGTGTTGAATTTGTTCGTTCATTAAAAGAAGATTTAAAACGCCGTGATTTCACAATTAATGCATTAGCAATGAATCGAGATGGAGAAATCATTGACTATTTCAATGGTCAGAAAGACTTAGAAGACAAATTGATCAAAGCAGTCGGTATTCCTGAAGAACGTTTTTTTGAGGATGCTTTACGTATGATGCGTGGAGTAAGATTTGTTAGCCAACTAAATTTTAGCATGGATAGTGAAACAGAAGCAGCGATTCACAAAAATCATTCGTTACTTGAAAAAATAGCAGTTGAACGCATTCAAGTTGAATTTGTAAAGCTTCTTTTAGGAAGTGGAAGAAAACAAGGGCTTGAGTTATTTATCCGAACGAATCTCTTTTATTATTGTCCAGGACTGAAAGATTCTAAAAAAGAATTAGAAGAATTTGCTAAACTAGATTGTGTGATTGAGAACCGGATCGTTGCGTGGACGTTGTTAATTCATCATTTGAGCAAAACGAGTGATGAGGTTGACCATTTTTTAAGAGATTGGAAATGTTCAAAAAAGGAAATTAATCAGGTGAAATCAGCAATGATTGCTTTAGAGCATCGCTTGAAAGAGGAGTTTAATCGTCAAATTCTTTACAAAACTGGACTTCAAATTGCTTTAGATGTTGAAACAGTTATGGAGTGTTTAGGATACCCCATTAATTTTAAGACTGTTCAGACTTTGTACCAAGAGTTGCCAATTTATAGTAAAAATGACATGAAAATAGATGGCAATGATCTACAAGTAGTATTAAATCGAAAACCTGGCAAATGGTTAGGAGATTTGATGACAGAAATTGAAGCCACTATTTTATCTGGTGAATTGCCAAATGAAAAATCAATCATAGTTGAATGGGTTTCAACTAATTATACTAAAGATGCTTGAAAAAGTTGCTATACCGTTATTTAAGTAAAAGGATAGTCATCAATTTATAGAGATGATTATCCTCTTACTTATTTTTTGTAATTATTTTAACAAATAGTAAGAAAAAGGTTTACGCACAAAAAATAAGTTGCTATACTAATAAAGTAAGTTAATTAAAGGAGGAATTTTTAAATTATGGAAAATCAATTCACAAAATTATTAGAAGAACGTCGTTCAATTTATTCTTTAGGAAAAAATGTTTCTTTACCTGAATCAGATATCGTTGGATTAGTTGCAAAAGCGATTAAAGAAAGCCCGTCTTCATTCAATTCACAAACTTCACGTGCAGTAGTATTATTTGGAGCTGCTCACAACAAAGTTTGGGACATTACTGAAGAAGCTTTACTTAAAGCTATTCCAGAAGGACAAGATGTTACTCCAACTAAAGAAAAATTAAATAGCTTCCGTGCAGCATTCGGAACAATTTTATTCTTTGAAGATACAAGTATTGTTAAAGCTTTACAAGAGCAATTCGCATTATATGCAGATAACTTCCCTATCTGGTCTGAACAATCTACTGGGATTGCTCAACACTCTGTATGGACAGCATTAGCTGTTGAAAATATTGGCGGAAGTTTACAACATTACAACCCGTTAATTGATGATGCTGTTCAAAAAGAATGGAATCTTTCTGCAGATTGGAAATTAACTGGTCAAATGCCGATTGGTTCAATTGAAGCTCCAGCTGGTGAAAAAGAATACATGGATGATTCTGAAAGAGTTCTTGTATTTAACTAATCATTAATGAACTAAACAAAGAGTCTATTAAGAAGTAAATGAAGGAATAGGAGTTTGGTGAACTTCCTATTCCTTTTTTTGTTTTATCTTGTTAAGAAAATCACAAATTACAATCTTTTTTATTTACATATGGTTATTTTATGGTAGAATGAAACTAGTAAAAGAATCACAAACTTTTTAAATAGTAAAAAAAGGGAGCGAAAATAATGAAAAAAGAAGTTAAGGCATTAAAAATGACGTTTAAAAATGGAGAAACTTGGACAATCGATAAAGAGTTTATTGGAGATCTATGGATTAAACACATTTCAAAAAGCTTTGGGCGCATTGGCAATAGCGAACTTCAAGAAATTTTCCCGTGTGAATCTTTAAAAATTGAAATTTTCCCAGAAGCTGATGAAGTGAATTCAAGCGACATTAATCTTGGCGGTTTAGAAATGGGTATGTTTGATCGTGCAGTGAAATATCCAGATATTGAAAAAATGGATATCCTGTATAGAGATAGTGAAAATTCAGATTCTGTAGAAATTATGGCTCAAGAGACCGTTTATTTTCCTTATGAAGCAATTGATTCTGATCGAATTGATAATGCATATCAAAGTTCATTTGTTTCTCAAGATAATGTGTTGTACATTGTCATTGATAAAGAAAAGACAGTAAAAGATATCTATAAAGATAAATTCTAAAAATAAATAGTTAGTACTTAAATGATTCAAGAGAAAATGGCTGGATGTCCATTTTTTCTTGAGCTTTTTTTGTTTTTTTTTTAGCTTCATAGTATGATGGTAAAGAAAATACTATGTCTAAAGAATTAGGTGAATAAATTGAACCATAAAGATACATATGCTGTAGTGGATATTGAAACAACAGGCGGTAATGTAGCCAGTGGGGACCGTATGATTCAATTTGGTTGTGTCTTAATAGAAGACGATAAAATTGTTCATCGTTTCGCAACAACAATCAACCCTCTAACCAGTATCCCAAAACAAATAGAGCATTTGACGGGCCTTTCAAATAAATCAGTTGCCTTAGCACCATATTTTGAAGATGTTGCAGCAACCATTTATAATTTATTGGAAGATTGCATTATCGTCGCACACAATATCCAATTTGATTATATTTTTCTTTCAGGAGAATTGCAGCGTTGTGGAATGCCAGCATTGAAGAATAAAGGAATAGACACCGTTGAATTAGCACAAATTCTATTACCTACTGAATCAAGTTACCGGCTAAATGATTTAGTCAGCAAATTTAATATTGAACACACTAATCCGCATCAAGCAGATAGCGATGCAGCAGTTACTGCAGAACTTTTTCTTGAATTGAAGAATAGATTAAAAGAGCTTCCTTTAGTTACTGTAGAAAAAATGGTTGAAATTTCTGAGCACCTTACTATGGAAACATCTTATTTCTTTGGAAAATTCTTAGCTGAAATGAAACAGGAGCGATTACCGCTCTCTGAATCTATTATGATTAAAAATGGTTTAGCAATAAAGATCAAGGAACCTATTTTTGAACAGAAAGCTTACCGCGAAGAGGTAAGTTACCCAACAACTGTAGCGAAGAAGGAACAGTTGTTTCAGACGAAGCTGACAACCAGAAACCAACAAATCAAAATGATGGATGCAGTGTTTGATTATTTTACGACTAATGAAAAGGGTCATTTTGCAATTGAAGCTGCTACAGGGGTTGGTAAGACACTGGGTTATTTAGTGCCGTTAGCTTATATTGCAACAGTTGAAGAACCAGTAGTCATCAGCACTTATACTACCTTATTACAAAAGCAACTATTAGAAAAAGACATGGTTCAATTAAATACGATTTTGCCTTTTACTGTGCAAGCAGCCATATTAAAAAGTAAAAATCATTATATTCACTTAACGAAATTTCAAGAAGTATTAAGAGACCCGATAGAGCAAAAAGTAGAAGCCATTTATAAAATGAAGTTACTGACATGGTTGACTGAAACAGAGACTGGAGACTTAGATGAGTTGAATTTAACCAATTACAATCATGTGTTTTGGAGTAAAATTCGCCATCGTGGTTGGTTGACGAAACCAGAAGAAGACTTGTGGCACAATGAAGATTTTTATGTGCATGCCCAACAAAAAATCAAGCATGCTAGTGTGATTATTACGAACCATTCTTTTTTATGTCATGATTTAAACCGTAAAGAAAAAGAGTTGCCAACGATTGGCAAACTGATTGTTGATGAAGCTCAACATTTGCCAGACGTAGCAACAGAAGCTTCCAGCGAAATTTTTGGGTATTACGGTATGCAGCAATTAATAAAGCTAATCGGGCGTATACCTGATGAGAAAAGCTTTTTAGGTAGACTGAGTCAACTCACTCAACAGCTTCCTGAAATGGACCGTTCTCATATAGAAAATATGGAGTTGAACTTACTTTCATTAGAGGATGAACTATCCGATTTTGTTCATCAATTACTGATGTATTGTAAAAATACTACAGCCAATAAGCTTTACGAACAAGAACAAATAGATATTCAATTTAACAGAGAAACCAGCTGGAATCTGGCATTAAAAAAAGCGTCAAAAAATGTTTTGACATTGATGAATGAAATCAATTATTTAGGGCTTGAATTAGTCAACCATGGATTAAATGAAAAACACCAATTAACCCAAAGAGAACGCTATTTACTTGAAGATTTTTTTGATGTATTGACGAAATTTGAAACTCAAAAAGATATTTTTTATGCTGTTTTTCAAAAAAATGAAGATAATGAAGTGACTTGGTTTTCTTATAAAGAGAAAAGTCCTAAAAATACCTTCACTATTAAGCGTTCAAAAGTAGACAGTAGTAAGTTTTTAAAAGAAAAATTGTTAGATCATACGCCCTTTATTTTGTATACAGGGGCTACATTAGAAATTAGCGGTTCGTTCAGTTATTTTGAAGCACAGCTAGGAGAATCACAGTTAAGGGAATTAGTTATTGATTCGCCATATGATTATAAAAAACAAGCTAGACTGTGGATTCCTAAAGAGCTTAAACCCATTAAGGCATTATCAAAGAAAGATTATGTCCAAATGATCGTAGAACAAGTAGAAAATATTATTGAACATTCAAATGAAAATACAATGGTGTTATTTAATTCTTATGAGATGCTACAAGAAGTGTATTTTTCACTTCAACAAAAATCTTCCGTTTCTGGACGTGAGTTATTAGCACAAGGGTTTTCAGGTAGTCGGGAACGTATGTTGAAACGCTTCTTTAGATCTACAGGAGGTATTTTACTAGGAGCAGATAGTTTTTGGGAAGGCGTTGATTTGCCTGGAAAATCGTTAAGTGTGATCGTCATCACCCGATTGCCATTTGAATCTCCAGACAGACCCTTTGTTAAAGCAAAACATCGCTATTTGGAACAAAAACATTTAAATCCATTTACCATCGATTCACTACCAAAAGCAACCTTGCGTTTAAAGCAAGGTTTAGGAAGGCTCATTCGTTCTGAGAATGATAAAGGGATCATGATTGTATTGGATAATCGTTTGATCCAAACAAGTTATGGCAAACAGATTTTAGCTGCACTACCGAAAGAATTGCCAATAGAAGAAATACCAACTAAAAAAATCGGTGAAAAGTTGTCTCATTTTTTAACTATTGAAGAGAAGGAAATGAACTAAACGATTTAATTTTATAACGGAATGTTCAGTAAAAAGAAGGATTTTCTGTTATAATAGACTATTAAAAGCAACAGATGAAAGAAGAACAAAAGAATAAACTAAAAGTAGGGATACTTATGAAAAAAGGAATACTGATCACTTCAGCAATTGTCATGAGTGTGATACTTGTCTGCTCAATTACCCTTTTGTTGATTAGTCAAGACCCAATTAAAAAAGCAGAAAAAGAGACGATTGCCATTGCAAAAGAATCTGCTGGTCTAGTGAAAGCAACTGATTTTTATTGGTACAATCGCGATAAGACTTATTTTTCCGTTTCGGGAGTAAACGAATCTGATGAGGAAATTATGGTGATAGTAGCTAAAGATGGTGGAGCCACAACGGTTTTGAATCAAGATGAATTCATTACCGAACAACAGGCTAAAGCATTGACACGCGAAGATAAAGGAGCAGTTGATATTCTTGAAGCTCGTATCGGCCTTGATGGTGAAACACCTATTTGGGAGATTTCTTACAAACAAGAGAATGGAAGACTAGGTTATTATGTTTTGACCGCTAAATCCGGCAAATGGGTAAGTGATATTGAAAATATTTAAAGATTCTTAAAAAAGACCGTTATAGAGTCTGTTTTTCTTGTATAATAATCAAGGCAGTAAAAATAAGTGACCATCAAAATTTATTTAAAGGAGTTTTAACTGTGGAACATATTACAATTATAGAATCCAAAAATCATGTTGGAGAAGAAGTAGAGATCGGAGCTTGGGTAGCAAATAAACGCTCAAGTGGTAAAATTGCATTTTTACAATTACGTGATGGTTCTGGATTTTTTCAAGGAATCGTAGTAAAAAGTGAAGTTGAGGAAGAAGTTTTCCAATTAGCGAAATCGTTGAATCAAGAAACTTCTATTCTATTAACTGGTGTTATTCAAGAAGATGCACGTTCAAAATTCGGTTATGAAATTGCTGTGAAATCGATCAAAGTAATCGGTGAAAGTCATGATTATCCTATTACTCCAAAAGAACATGGGACAGAATTTTTAATGGATCACCGTCATTTATGGTTACGTTCTTCAAAACAACATGCAATTATGCGTATTCGTAATGAAATTATTCGTGCTACTTATAATTTCTTCAATGAGGAAGGATTCATCAAGGTTGATCCACCAATATTAACAGCAAATGCTGCGGAAGATTCAACAGAATTATTCCACACAGAATATTTTGACCAAGAAGCTTTTCTTTCACAAAGTGGTCAATTATATATGGAAGCAGCTGCAATGGCGTTTGGGAAAGTCTTTTCTTTTGGTCCTACTTTTAGAGCAGAAAAATCGAAGACTCGTCGTCATTTAATTGAATTTTGGATGATTGAACCTGAGATGGCTTTTATGGATCATGAGCAAAGTTTAGAAGTACAAGAAAAATATGTTGCTTATCTGATCCAAAGTGTTCTTGATAATTGTGATGATGTGTTAAACACATTAGAACGTGACAAAGAAACGTTGAAAAAATACACAGAATTGCCTTATCCAAGAATTTCATATGATGATGCAGTAACTTTATTGAATGAAAATGGGTTTGACGATATTACTTGGGGAGATGATTTTGGATCACCTCATGAAACCTTTATTGCAACTCAATACGACAAACCTGTATTTATTTTGAATTATCCTAAAGCTATAAAAGCTTTCTATATGAAGCCACATCCTGAAAGAGAAGACGTTGTGTTGTGTGCTGATTTAATTGCTCCTGAAGGGTATGGAGAAATAGTTGGTGGAAGTGAACGTGAAGTTGATTTTGATGCATTGTCTCAACGGATTAAAGACTTTGGCCTAAAAGAAGAAGACTATGCATGGTATATGGATTTACGTAAATACGGCAGTGTACCTCATTCAGGATTTGGATTAGGACTAGAACGTACAGTAACATGGATTAGTGGAACAGAGCATATTCGTGAATCTATTCCATTCCCGCGCTTGTTAAATCGTATTTACCCATAAAAAACGAGTACAGCAACTTGAGTCTTTCTAAGTTGCTGTTTTTTAATCGTATAAGACAACAAAAGACCCCTTTAATTGAGAACAATAAGGAGGATAGAACTCAATGAATAATCATTTATTACAAAAATGGCTGAAAGCAGGAAATACGACGATATCAAATGTCTTGTTAACCCATTATAAAAGTCTTGGTTTAAGTAATGAACAATTGATTTTAGTTTTGCAGTTAAAATCATTTATTGATGCTGGAAATGATTTTCCAGACACAGAAGTTATTTCAAAACGAATGCAAATTTCTTCTTCAGATGCCTTTCAAATGATTCATGAATTAATCAATAAAAAATTGATCATCATTGAAACAGAAAAAAATAATGAAGGAAAAACGCGTGACAGTTATCGGTTGGATTTATTATGGGATAAACTGGCAATGGTTATTTCCCAGCAAGAAAACCAACAGCGTTTTGAAAAACAGCATTTATCTGAACAAGACTTATTTCAATTATTTGAAGCTGAATTTGGTAGGCCTTTGTCGCCAATAGAAATGCAGACGATAGGGATGTGGCTGGATGAAGATCATTATGCCATTGAATTAATTGAGTTAGCGTTAAGAGAAGCAGTTTTGAATCAAGTATACAGTTTGAAATATGTAGATCGTATCTTACTAAATTGGGAAAGAAAGAATATTCGAACCAAAGATCAAGTTGAAAAAGAAGCAAGTCGTCGCAGAAAAGCAGGCACTAAAACGCAAACTTATTCAGTATCTAAAGAACCGACTACTAAAGTACCTTTGCACAATTGGTTAAATAATAACGAAAATCCTTAACAAGAGGTGAAGAGATGCTACCTAAAGAGCAAACAATTCAAATGATTGAGGCAATGGGAAATTTGTTTCCTCATGCAACTTGCGAACTTGTTCATAAAAATGCTTTTGAATTATTGATCGCTGTTATGTTAAGTGCACAGACTACAGATGTTTCTGTAAATAAAATCACACCAGAATTATTTCGTAGGTATCCTACACCAGAAGCCTTTTTAGATGCACCTGTAGAAGATATTATGGAACAATTAAAGACGATTGGCTTATACCGTAATAAAGCAAAATTTATTAAAGGCTGTTGCCGTAAATTAATTGATGAATTTAATGGAACGGTCCCAAATAAAAGAAGTGAATTAGAATCTTTACCAGGTGTCGGTAGGAAAACAGCAAACGTTGTTCTGAGTGTGGCATTTAATTTTCCAGCAATTGCTGTTGATACACATGTTGAACGGGTGACGAAGAGATTGGGGATTTGCCCTCCAGAAGCTACTGTTCGTGAAGTAGAAGAGATCTTGATGCAACAATTGCCAAAAGAACTTTGGAGTATTGCACATCATCGATTGATCTTTTTTGGGCGTTATCAATGCACGGCAAGGAACCACGATCATGACATCTGTATTCAATTATTGAAAGAAAATAAACCTGCAAAGGTACAATAAAAAAGCAAGAAGAGGTGTATCGTTTTAGATACGCACCTTCTTGCTTTTTTTATAGGTTTTAAAAATAGATAGACTTTATTCTTCTGGAGCACTATTACTTGGTTGAGAACTGCTGCTTGATGAAGAACTTTCATCTGGAGCGCTGCTGCTTTCTTCAGAACTGCTGCTCGATGAAGAACTTTCAGGTGGAGTACTGCTGCTTTCTTCAGAACTGCTGCTTGAGGAAGAATTTTCGCTGCTTTCTTCCTCAGGTTTTTCCTCTTCAGGCTCTTCTTCCTCTTCTTTAGGAGGGATGAGAACACTTGTTGAGGCGGCAGGACCTGTTTGATCCCCAGCCTGAACAGCGAGTGTAATAGAGATTTCACCTTCAGGAGGATTCTGTAAAATGTAAGAAAGATCATTAGTAGAATAAGACTCAGATCCTATCGTTAACAGATAAGAAATATCTTTTTCGGAATAAGCATTCCATTTGATCGATAGAGCATCTGTTTCTTCATCATAGGTAGCTGTTAAGCCTTCCGGTGCATTTAATTCGATTTCTTCTTCTTCACTTTCTTCTTTTTCTTCTTCTTCTGAGCTGTCAACGGCTACTGCGGTTGGCTCAGTTCCTTTAACAAATAATTCTGTAACGATTTTGTCTGAAGGTGTATTAGGTCCTGCCAGTTTTGCAGGCATTGAACCTTTTTCAACAGCTACTTCAACAACTGAACTCGGTTTTGTCCAGTCACTGGATTCAACGGATTCCGAAACATATGACATCAAAGCTTGATAAATTTGTTGAGGCAATAAGCGTTCGCTGCCTGTATTATCGATTGAGTCAAAGTAATCGTCTTTTCCGACCCAAACTGACAAGGCATAATTTGTTGTATAACCCGTGTACCATTTATCGGGCACGCCATTTTCTGGAATGTTGTGTTCAATTTTCTTTTCTTCAGTATAGTTTGTTGTACCAGTTTTCCCGGCTTGAGGGATACCGTTCAAACCGACTCTAGAAGAATTATTACTAGCGACATCTTTTAACATATCTGTGATCATATAAGCTGTTGATTCTTCCATAGCTTTATTTGACTCAGGTTTCAAGCTGATTTCTTCGCCATCTTCTAAAACAATTTTTGAAACGGTGTAAGGTTCAGTGTACGTTCCACCATTAGCAAATGCAGCATAGGCTCCAGATAAATCAACAGGAGTAATATTTCCAGTAAATCCATTTGATTCAACTAAATTATTTGCTCCAGGATTTAAAGTAGAAGTATCAATACCGATATTTGTTAAAAATTCATCTGCTTGCTCTCTAGGGACGTCATTATAAATCTTAGTAGTAGGCACGTTACGTGAATCAACCAATGCTCTACGTAAACTAATTTGTCCTTCGTAGTTATTGTCGTAGTTGTTGATAGGAGTGCCATCTTTAAACGTATAAGGTTCATCTACTACTTGTTCATAAGTAGAGTAATTTAAATACTCAATAGCTGGACCATAAGCTGATAATGGTTTGATGTTCGATCCAACACTTCGATTTAACTCCGTAGCATAATTGGTTCCTAATTGAACTTCTTGATCACGTGCGCCACCTAGAGCTTTTAACTGTCCTGTATTGACATCCACTAAAGAAATACCCGTTTGGATGTCTTCATCTTCAATAAGGACGTATTTATCGGAATTTACAATATCGTAAAGGCGTTGTTGTGCATCCATATCCAAATTCGTATAAATAGTCAATCCTGATGTATAAGGATCTAAATTAGTCTTTCTCTCAACTTCAGCAAGAACTTCTTTGACATATGGGTCGAACACAAGGTTATTTGTTTCTTCTCCAGAATGGTCGATTAAACCTTCTGAAACATCAACTGATTTAGCTTCTTGAGCCTCTGAAGAGGTAATAGCTTCATTTTCCACCATCATATCTAATACTAAGTTGCGTCGTTTTGTGGCATCTTCTGGATTGGTAAGCGGGTTATATGCATTTGGAGCTTGTGGCATTCCAGCAAGTAATGCTGCTTGTGGCAAAGTTAATTCAGCTAATGGTTTACCAAAATAATACTCACTGGCCGTTCCCATTCCATATTGATTGTCGGACATATAGACTTTATTGATATAAAAAGTTAAAATTTGTTCTTTTGAATATTTTTGTTCTAACTGCAGGGATAACCAAGCTTCTTGAGCTTTTCGTTTTAACGTTTGATCTTCGGCACCTGTTGAGAAAACAGAAAGCTTGATTAATTGTTGTGTAATCGTACTTCCACCTTCTGAAGCAAAACCATCCGTGATGTTCGCTACCACTGCTCCTGCAATACGAATAGGGTCAATACCGATATGGGTATAAAAACGTTGATCCTCAATAGCGACGATTGCATCTTTTAGAACTTGGGGAACATCATTTTCTGATATCAGTTCACGATTTTCTCCTCCAAGAGTCAAAAATTCATTTCCTTCTGAATCTAGTAATGTTGAAGAAACTGTATCGGTTAAATTATTTTCTGTGACATCAGGTGCAGAAGAAACGTAATAAGCAAATAATCCCATACCTCCAATCAACACTGCTGCTATTAAGGCTAAAATTCCAATAAGGATTTTTTTCCAAAGGGGAGAAGAGGATTTTTTACTCTTTTTACCTTTTTTTGTATGTTTTGATTTTTGTGCTTGTTTCTTAGAGACACGCGACATTTCTTTTTTTTCTGACATGTTAAATCTACTCCTTTAATTCTCTAATATAATAAGAGAATGAACTATTTCTTTCTTATATGAACTAATATTTATTCTATTGCTAATGTGTCCACATTTTCTAGCTTAGCAATTAGCTGATCCACGACTTTTAGATAGGGAATGCGCGGCGAGAGTTCATAATACATTTCATATCCGCTCTTTTCAAGTTCTTTTAATGGAATCGATTTTCTCCCATCCTGTTGTTGATTGTTCCAATACTCAATCAAATGGACTGCTTCCAGTAAAAAAAGACGTTCACTTGTAGTAAAACGCATGATAACAAAACAAATAGCATGTTGTTCGATACATTGCTGCATATGAACGATTTGATGGTCATGAAAATTTTTCAAAGGAAAAGAAAGTTTGTTTTTTGTTTCTTTTGCTTCGAAATCCAGATAATAACCTTGATAAACCCCGTTGTAGTCGGTAGTAGATGCCTGTCTAAAGTAAGCTTCTTTAATGACAGCTGCACTTCTTTTTGGGTAATCTACTTTAACGATTTGAATAGGGGTAGGCTTTTTATGAATAACAGCATTTCCTTTTGCTAAATAATATTGATTGCTCGCATTAATATCATCTTCTAAGGACATACCTCGTTTACTGAATGAAGTCATCTGTTTGTTTAGTTGCTTTTTTGGTGGAACTTTGTCACTATGGATATAGGTTTTACCATTAGGATATCTTATAGCCAAATGAAATCACACTCCTAAGATTCATTATATCAAAGAACGGCCTTTAAAGAAAAGGAGAATCAAATGAGTTTATGAGAAACTTATATATTAGCGGATATCGGACATTCGAACTAGGTGTATTTAAAGATGATGATCCGAAAGTAGCAGTAATAAAAAAATGTTTAAAACAAGAAATTAGTCAGTTTATTGAAGAAGGAATTGAATGGGTTCTAACAAGTGCGCAGTTTGGCACAGAACAATGGGCTATTGAAGTTGTGGATGAATTAAAAAAGGAGTATCCAACCATAAAAGTTGGCATTATTTTTCCGTTTTTAGAGTTTGGTTCAAATTGGAATGAAAAGAACCAAAGTAAATTGATGGAGTTGAAAAAAATAGCAGACTATGTTGAAGCAACTTCTCATAAAACATATCAAGATCCATCTCAACTAAAGAACCATCAAGCATTTCTATTAGATCATTGTCAAGCAGCGCTATTGGTATATGATCCTGAATTTGAAGGGAAAACTAAGTTTGTCTATCAAGCAATAAAAAAGAAACAAGAAACAACGGAATTTGAAATGCGATTAATAGATGTTGACCAATTACAAAATAGCAGTATTGAAGAAGAGTATTAATGGAGTGATTTATTTTTATGAAACGAAGTCTTTTTAGTAGTTTATTTTTGCAAGAGCAATATAAATGTAAAAATAAGTTTTTATTTCTCATAATCTTTGTTATAATGAGAAATAAGAACAATGTTTTGTTAGAAGATGAAGCAAACAAAGAGGTGTAAACATGGCAAATAGATCATTAACAACAAAGGATATTCTTCAAAAAGAATTTAAAACAAATATGCGCGGTTACAGCCCAACTGAGGTAGATGAATACTTAGATGAAGTGATTCGTGATTATGAATCCTACAATAAAGAGATTACTCAATTAAAAGCTGAAAACGATCGTTTATTAAGTAAAATTGATGAGTTAACAAAACAAGCTTCAATTGGTAAACCTAGTTATTCTTCTCAACCGAATAGTACGGTGACTAATTTTGATATCTTAAAACGTTTATCTAATTTAGAACGTCATGTATTTGGGTCAAAATTAGATGAAACAGAAGATGAACTTTAATCAATAAAGTGTTTAAAATGATTCGCAAGTAAAAAATATTTGTAAATTTCGGGTAATTGCGGTTTAGCTTGACTAAACTGAGGAAAGTCCATGCTCGCACAAGCTGCGATGCTTGTAGTGTTCGTGCCTGGCGAAATCATAAGCCAGGGCCTCTATTTAAGTATAGAGAGACGGCAGAAAAAAGAGCTAAGGTTGCAAAACTATGCTTGAGTATTCTTGAAAGTGCCACAGTGACGAAGCAATACGGGAAACGGTATTGGTGGAACGCGGTAAACCCCTCGAGCGAGCAACCCAAACTTTGGTAGGGGCACTTTTCCTAGGGAATTGAACCGATGGAAGAGGCAGTAATTGCAGACAGATAATTACCTCCGGATAAAACAGACCTGACTTTTTATCTGAGACAGAACATGGCTTACAGAAATTTACAGATTCAGGTATAGAACCCTCCTTTTTGGAGGGTTTTATATTTATGTAAAGAAATTGAGAAGAATTGGAGAAATTAATGATATGAAAAAATTTCAACTTGTTGCAACAGCAGCCAGCGGAATAGAAGCTTTAGTAGGAAAAGAAATCAAAGCATTAGGTTATGAGTGCCAAGTAGAGAACGGTAAAGTCTTTTTTGAAGGAACTGAAAAAGATATAGCTAAAACAAACCTGTGGTTAAGAACAGCTGATCGTGTGAAAATTATCGTTGGTGAATTTGATGCTTACGAGTTTGATGAATTGTTTGAAAAAACAAAAGCATTGCCATGGGAAGATTTATTGCCAATGGATGCTCATTTTCCTGTAGCTGGAAAATCTATAAAATCAAAGTTATATAGTGTGTCGGATTGTCAAGCAATTGTAAAAAAAGCAATTGTTAACCGTTTGAGCGAAGTTTATCACCGTAATACTCGATTACCTGAAACAGGGGCTTTGTATCAGCTTGAGGTAGCCTTATTAAAAGATAAAGTTACATTAACCTTAGACACAACTGGTCCAAGTTTATTTAAACGCGGATACCGTTCTGCTAAAGGTGGTGCACCATTAAAAGAAAATATGGCTGCTGCGTTGGTTCAATTGACCAATTGGCGTAAAGACCGACCTTTCTATGATCCAGTATGTGGTTCAGGAACGATCGTTATCGAAGCTGCATTGATTGGACATAACATTGCACCTGGTATTAATCGCTCATTTAGTTGTGAAGAGTGGGAATGGTTTGATCAAAGTGTTTTTGAAGAAGTACGTACGGAAGCTGAAGCTGCAGTAGATCATGATATCGAATTGGATATTATGGGTTCAGATATCGATGGAACTATGATTGAAATTGCGAAAGAAAATGCAAATGAAGCTGGAGTAGGCAGCAGCATTACATTCAAACAAATGCAGGTAGCTGATTTTACGACAGAAAAAGAATACGGTGTGATCTTAGCTAATCCTCCATATGGAGAACGATTAGGTGAAGAAAATGAAGTTCACTACTTGTACAAACAAATGGGACAAGTTTATCGTCCGTTAAAAACATGGAGCAAATACATTATTACAAGTGATTTAGCTTTTGAAACCTTCTATGGTGAAAAAGCTACTAAGAAGCGTAAATTGTATAATGGAGCTTTAAGAACGGACTTATTCCAATTTTGGGGCGAACGTCCTCCTAGAGCGCCACGTGCATAAGTAAAAATAAGAATAAAAAAGCTAACTCTTATAAGAAAATTTTCTTTCTTATAAAGGGTTAGTTTTTTAAAAGTATTTTTTGTAAGGCTTGTCTTGCTAATTGATCTGCCCCTTTGTTTTGAGATTGTGGAATCCATTGAACAAAAAATAAAGGGAAGTGATGGAGTTTTTCTGTAATAAGGACAAGATAGGTTTTAAAGATATCTTTTTTTACGTAGTTTTTTTTAATTGCAGAAGCTACTAATTTACTATCTGTATACACCATTAACGTTTCAACGGTTAGTTGATGGTCAATTAAGTAATCAAGTCCTTTTATAAGTGCTTCAAATTCAGCTTCATGATTGCTCATTACTTTATCAAGTGGAATAGCTAATTGTTCATATCTGTTTTCAGCACTGATGACAATTCCAACACCGCTGGGACCAGGGTTATTTTTTGTAGAGGCGTCTGTATACAGTTTTATCATATTTCATTCATTTCCTTTCTTTTAAATGGGTTTTTAAGATGGGGTATGTTAGAATAACAGTACTTTCGTATAAGGAGCGCAACGTATTGGATGAGAATTCTCGAGTAAAATTTTCCCTTTCATTAGAACCAGCTTTTCAAGTTATTTATTGGTCAATTTGCTGGTTACTATTTTTTTCGCTACTTATTGTAGCTTTGGAAACACAAACGTTTAATTTAATACTGATTTTCTTGACGATTCTTGTTGGAATACTTGTATTTTATGGGCTAGGTTCTACTCTGCGAATAAAAAATAATAGCTTAAACCTTAGTTATTATAGAGGAATCCGCAACAAGTACATTCCATTAAATGAAGTAAAAAAAATAACGTTTTCTGCTAAAAGAGAAGTTAGTTTATGTTTAAATCAAGATAAAGTGGTTCATATTTACTTAAACATAAAAAACAAAAAGAAATTTTATGAGTATCTAAAAAAGAATGCACCTTTGATTTTTTTAGAGGAGAAAAATAAATGGGACGAGTTGTCTAAAATTGAATAAGAAAAAACGATACGCCTAAGGTGTATCGTTTTTTTTTAGCTGCTTAAACATTAATCTAGTTAAGAGGGTGTGGTTAGTCCAAAACAATAACTTTAGTTGCTTGAGGGCCTCTTGTACCTTCTAAAATTTCAAAAGAAACGTGTTGTCCGCTGCTTAACGATTTAAACTCTTCTCCATTAGCGATTCCTGTAAAGTGAATAAAAATGTCTTCGGTTTCGTTGTATTCAATGAATCCGTAACCTTTTTCATTACTGAACCATTTGACTGTTCCTTTTTCCATCTACGACACCCTCTCTAATAAGCTGTTCAAGTAGAATCGAGTCACTTTTCTTAATAGAATATAGGAAAGGACCTAATGTTATTATAGAAATAAACGCTACATTCGTCAATGATGTGTGGTTTAAAAATAGAATGCGCAAAATGATTCACCTGTTTAAATAAAATAGGTTAAACTAACTGTAGGAGGTTGATAGATTTGAATACGATATTAACAAACCATTTAGTTGAAATGGCTAAGAAACGATCTCAGGAGTTTAACGTTGAAGGTTTTGTTTATGGGCAAGGACCTATTCACCCAAAATTTTTATTAGTAGGGGAAGCTCCGGGAGAAACAGAAGCAGTGAACGGTATCCCTTTTTCTGGAAGAGCTGGTAAAGAACTTATGCGTTTTTTTGAATTATTGGAAGTTGATCGTACTGAAGTTTATATTTCAAGTGCTTTTAGAAGTCGGCCTTACCGTTATAAAGAAAAAATGGATCGCAAAACTCAGCAACTTGTTTCTCGAAAATACAATCGCCCACCCACTAAACAAGAACTGATTGCTCATGCTCCTTTATTAGATTATGAAATAGAAACAATCCAGACACCTTATATTCTGACGATGGGAAATATTGGATTACAAAGGTTGCTCGGTCCAAAAATGAAAGTTTCTGAACAGCATGGGAAACTTTATCATGGCCCAGTAATGCGTTTAGTTTCTTCAGAAGACAATACGTACACTTGGACTGAAAAACACTATGCCGTTTTCCCAACGTTTCATCCGGCGTCGATTTTCTACAATCGACAATTAGTTGAAACCATCCATGAGGATTTGGCACAATTCAAAAAACTGATTAATAAAACTTAATTAGAGCAACTTACAGATATTATGAATAAAAAATGGTAGAATGTTAAAGATGAATGAAAATGTTTAATAGAGGAAAGTGGAGATAAAAAATGAAAGAATTAAAAGTACAGAATTTAACAAAAACCTACGGAGAAAAAGTATTATTCGATGAAATCAATTTTTCAATAATGGAAGGCGAAAGAATCGGCCTTATTGGTGTAAATGGTTCTGGTAAAACAAATCTACTGAATGTGATTACTGGAAACGATAGTGCTGAAAAAGGCAGTATCCAAAAACCAAAAGATTATACCATCAGTTATTTGATGCAAGAACCAGATTTAAATCCAGATAAATCCGTTTTCGATGCTGTTTTTGAGGGAGACACTCCTATTTTAGCCGCTGTTAGAAACTACGAAAGAGCTTTAGATTTATTAACAGCAGATCCAATGGATGAAAAATGCCAAAACAGATATTCAAGAGCTGAACAGGCAATGAATGATGAAAATGCTTGGATAGCTGATACAAATGCAAAAATGATTTTAAACAAACTTGGAGTCATTGATTTAGAGCAATTGGTAGGAACGCTATCTGGTGGACAGAGGAAACGTGTTGGCTTAGCGCAAGTGTTGATTCAAGAACCGGATCTACTTGTTTTAGATGAACCTACAAACCATCTAGACTTTGAAACGATTACTTGGTTAGAGGGCTATTTAAGTTCGTATCGAGGAGCTTTACTGCTAGTAACTCATGACCGTTATTTCTTGGACCGTATCGTTAATCGAATGATTGAATTGTTCCATGGAAATGCGACTTTTTATACAGGGAATTATGAACAATACGTAGTCGAAAGAGCTCAAAGACAAGAAGCGGCTGTAGTAGCAGACCATAAAAGAAAACAAATGTATACGAAAGAATTAGCTTGGATGCGTACTGGAGCAAAAGCACGTTCAACAAAACAACAAGCTAGGATCGGTCGCTTTAAAGACTTAGAAGACAATTTAAATCAATCAAATGTAGACGAATCAGTTGAAATGAATTTAGAAGGTTCTCGTTTAGGAAAAAGAGTATTCGAGTTGAAGGATGCATCCCTTAATTTAGGTGGGAAAGTAATTCTAGATCACTTCAACATGTTGATTCAAACGAAAGATCGAATTGGGATCAGCGGTGAAAATGGAGCGGGTAAATCAACTTTCTTAAATGCATTAGCTGGTAGATTCCCATTAGATTCAGGAGAAATAGTTGTCGGTGAAACTGTAAAAATCGCATACTTTACGCAAGTAATTGAAGAAATGAATCCCAATAAACGTGTAATTTCTTATTTACAAGAAGTTGGAGAAGAAGTGGAAACAACCAATGGTGAAAGAATCAGCGTAACAAATCTATTGGAACAATTCTTATTCGAGCGCCATACGCATGGTACACTTATCGGTAAATTATCCGGTGGGGAAAAAAGACGCCTGTATCTATTGAAGTTACTAATGCAACAACCAAATGTATTATTGCTTGATGAACCGACAAATGATTTAGATATCGCAACGTTAACGGTTTTAGAAGACTATATTGAAACATTCCCTGGAGCAGTTATTTCAGTTTCCCATGACCGTTACTTCTTAGATAAAACCGTAGAGAAATTGCTGATATTTGATGGTAATGGAAAAATCAGACCATTTTATGGAAGTATTACAGATTATATAGAAGAAGAACAAGAGAAAAAACAAGGTCGCTCTGTTCAAAATAGTGGTTCAGTTGCAAAAGTTGCTACACAACCTGAATCAATTAGTGTTGATGAAAAAGTGAAGTTAACGTTTACAGAACAAAAAGAGTGGAGCACGATTGAAGAAGAAATGCTTGATCTTGAAAATAAAATAGAAACGCTTAAAGAAGAAATGTTAAAAGCGGGCAGTAATTTTAGTTTATTACAAGAACAACAAGAACAAGTAGCCACTTTAGAAAAAGAGTTAGAAGAAAAAATGAATCGTTGGGAATATTTAAGCCAATATGCGAATGATTAATTTATAGGAGGTAAAATGGTGGAATTAGAATATTTAAATTTAGGAAAAAAAGTCTTGGAAGATGGTCATGTAAAGACAGATCGGACAGGAACAGGAACTAAAAGTCTTTTTGGTTATCAAATGCGTTATGATTTACAAAAAGGTTTCCCATTATTAACAACGAAAAGAGTCCCCTTTGGTTTAATTAAAAGTGAATTGCTTTGGTTTATTAAAGGCAATACAAATATTCGTTATTTATTGCAACACAATAACCATATTTGGGATGAATGGGCTTTTGAACGTTTTGTCAAAAGTGAAGAATATTTGGGACCTGATATGACTGATTTCGGCAGAAGAGCCTTAGTTGATGAAGAATTTAAAGCTGTTTATGATGGTGAAAAAGAAGCCTTTTGTACACGTATTTTAGGAGATGACACATTTGCTGCTAAATACGGTGAGCTGGGAAATGTATATGGAGCTCAATGGAGAAAATGGAAAACGACCCAAGGAGAGACTATAGATCAGCTGAAAGATGTCATTCAACAAATCAAAACAACACCAGATTCAAGGCGTATGCTTGTTTCAGCATGGAATCCAGAAGACGTTCCTAATATGGCCTTGCCTCCTTGTCATACATTATTTCAATTTTATGTTGCTGATGGAAAATTAAGCTGCCAATTGTATCAACGAAGTGCAGACATCTTTTTAGGTGTGCCGTTTAATATTGCGAGCTATGCACTATTAACACATTTAATAGCTCATGAGGTTGGTTTAGAGGTTGGAGAATTTGTTCATACATTAGGTGACGCACATCTGTATTCAAATCATTTTGAACAAATGAAAAAACAATTAGCAAGAGAGCCTAGGGATTTTCCGTCAATCACATTGAATAGATCAAAGACTAGTATCTTTGATTTTGAGATGGAGGACATACAAATTGAAGGATATGATCCTCATCCAGGAATAAAAGCTCCAATAGCTGTTTAATCTGAAGAGAAAGTAGGAAACGAAATGATTGCTTTTTTATGGGCTCAAGATAAAAATGGTGTAATAGGGTACAAAGGTACTTTGCCTTGGTATTTACCAAACGATTTAAAATTTTTCAAACAAATGACTATAAATAACGCTGTGGTGATGGGCAGAAAAACATTTGAAGGGATGAACAAACGTCCTTTACCAGATCGTATCAATATTATTTTAACTACTGATCCTAATTACCAGGCAGATGGGGTCAAAATCATGCACAGCCGAGAAGAAGTGCTGGATTTTGCAAAAGACTACTCTGGAGATACCTTGATTACTGGAGGAGCGAATGTATTTAGTTTCTTTATGGATGACGTTGATGTGTTGCACCGCACAATGATTGAAGGCGAGTTTGAAGGAGATACTTTTATTCCAGAAATAGATTGGACAAAATGGAAACTTGAAAAAACAGAAGAGGGTATCTTGGATGACCGCAATAAATATCCTCATATTTTTGAAACATTTGCACGAAAGAAGTAAACACATTCTTCCTTTACAGAAGGTATACGAAGAATAAAGAATCTGGTATACTATTTCCATATATTTACAGGTAAAGGAGTTTTTATCATGAAAAAAGGAAAATCAATTCTAAAAAGCTTCCTTTTTTTAATTATTGGAATTATTTTAGTGGTGGGTATTCTGACAGTCTTATTCCGAACTCGTTCGAATGATGATCAAGAGACAACAGAAATAAAGAAAGTACCGCTTCATATTGTAGCAATTGGTGATTCATTAACTGAAGGTGTTGGAGATTCTACTAACAGTGGAGGATATGTTTCGATTGTCGATGAATTACTAGAAGAAACTCAAATTTATCAAGAAGTGACCACTAGTAATTATGGAAAAAGTGGAGATCGAAGTGACCAAATATTAAAACGATTTTACGAAGATGAAACGATGCAAAAAGACATTCAAACTGCTGATATGGTGGTTTTAACTATTGGTGGAAATGATATTATCCAAACATTTAAAAAGGATTTTTTGACTATCGATGAGCAAAAATTTATTGCTCCAGAAAAAACGTACGAACAAAACTTGAAGAGTCTTTTAACGGAAATGAAAAAATTAAATCCTCAGATTGAAGTTTATGTTTTTGGTATCTATAATCCTTATTATGTTTATTTTCCTGAAATCACTGAAATGCAAATGATAGTAGATAAATGGAATGAAAAAACGCAATCAATTGTAAATGAAACAGATAATGCTGTTTTTCTTTCAATATCTAACTTATTTAATCAATCCTCAGAATCAGAAGGAAAAGAAAATCAGTTGTTGAATGACCAAAATAGTGATGCGACAAAAGTTGTTAATCCGTATTTGTACGAAGAAGACTTATTTCATCCTAATAGAGCCGGTTATGAATTGATGGGTGAGGTATTGTTTAAGGCTATCGTAAATAATTAAAAAGAATTTTTTTTGAAAGTAAAAGGTGTGTTATGGAGAAAAAAAGAGATCAGCAAAAGAATAAAGTAAATGGTTGGAAATGGGCTTTTCTGGGATTGCTTTCAGTGGTAGTAGGCATAATCATCTGGGCCTTTACTCAAATGACTCCTATTATAATAGGAGAACCAAATCTTAAGACCATGGACACCAAAGATGAAGTCAGGTTTCAAGTGTCAACAAAAAAAGATGACGTTAATCAATTGGTAGCTTCTTATCTTAAAGATGAAAAAATTGTAAAAGGTCCCGTTAATTACCAGTTTAGATTGGAAGAGCAAGCACAATTAGTGGGTACTTTCCAATTGTTTGGTCATGATATCCAATTCCAGTTATTTTTAGAACCATTTGTTATGGAAAATGGTAATTTACAATTTAAAGCAACTGGTCTTTCAATTGGGAAATTTAACGTCCCGATTACCTTTGCAATGAATCAAATTGAAAATCAATTGAATATTCCGGATTGGGTAGCGATTGATAGTGAAAAAGAAACGATTGTTTTTAATTTAAATGAATTCACTTTAGATAGCGGTATCCATTTTTCAGTGGATAAAATTAATTTAGCTGAAAATGATATTCGAGTGAACGTTTTCGTTCCAGCTGATTAAAGTGAAAAGAAGTGGGAAAGGATGAGATAAGTGAAAGAGACAGCTATTTTTGCAGGAGGATGCTTTTGGTGTATGGTTTCGCCTTTTGATGAGCAACCTGGAATTGAAAAAGTTGTATCAGGCTACACTGGAGGTCATACTATTGATCCTACTTACGAAGAAGTGTTAACCCAAACAACTGGGCACACTGAAGCAGTTGAAATAACCTTTGATCCTTCAGTTATTTCATATGAGGAATTGGTAGACATCTATTGGAATCAAACGGATCCCACAGATGCAATGGGTCAATTTCAAGATAGGGGAGACAACTATCGTCCCGTCATTTTTGTTCTAAATGAGAATCAAAGAAACATTGCGGAGAAATCCAGACAACAGTTAAGCGAAAGCGGAAAGTATAAAAATCCTATTGTAACAGTAATTGAAGAGGTTCAACCTTTTTATCCAGCTGAAGAACAACATCAAGAGTTTTATCAAAAAAATCCAGAAAAGTATGCTCAAGAAAAAGAAGATCGTCTGCATTATCAACAAAGTAAAGAAAGGAATTAGTTCAATGCAACGTCCGTTTTATCATTATTTAATGACTGAAAGAGATCCACATAAAAAGGATGCTGTCACTTTATTTGCAAATGCTGTTTATTTAGATGACGGTTTCCCAAAACAATCAGAAGATTATCATGAAGTTAGTCATTATCTAGAATTAAATGGCACATACTTAGAAGAAATGACAACTTTTGACACAGCTTGGGAAATTTATTTAGACAAAGATAACTAAAACAAACTACCATACAATTAGGAGGAAATAATCATGAGTGTACACATTGAAGCTAAAGAAGGCCAAATCGCAGAAACAGTATTGTTACCAGGAGATCCATTAAGAGCAAAATATATCGCAGAAACCTTTTTAACAGATGTAGAACAATACAATCGAGTGAGAAACATGTTTGGCTACACAGGAACGTACAAAGGTCACCGAGTATCTGTTCAAGGAACTGGAATGGGAATTCCTTCTATGATGATTTATGCTGAAGAATTGATTACAGGATATAACGTGAAAAACTTAATACGTGTAGGAACTGCTGGTGGAATGCAAAAAGACGTTAAAGTACGTGATGTGATTTTAGCTCAAGGTGCAACAACAGATTCGGCTGTTGTCAAAAATACATTTAATGATCAAGTTCAATTTGCTCCTATCGCTGATTTTGATTTACTAAAAACAGCTTATGATATTGCTGTCGAACAAGGAATGGATGTTAAAGTAGGAAACATCTTGTCTGCTGACCGTTTTTATAATGAAGAGCTAGACAAAAAGAAACTTGCAGATTATGGTGTATTGGCAACTGAAATGGAAGCCGCTGGTCTATATACTCTAGCAGCTAAACACAATCGTCGCGCTTTAGCTATTTTAACCATAAGTGATCATTTGATTACGGGGGAAGAAACATCTTCAGATGAGCGTGAAACAACATTTAATGATATGATGATCGTAGCATTAGAAACGGCTTTAAAATTTAAATAAATCAGCAGTTTTTAAAAATAATTTCTGCAGTAAAATCAACTAACCGCATCCTATGCATTAATTGAAATCAGAGAGGAAGCTTACACATGGAGAATGAACCAAACAAAGAAAAGAATAAAAAAGGCATTAAGCCTTGGGCATATGGCGCTTCTCTCATAGTAGTTGCTGCACTTTCAATTGGTGGAACCATGGCTGTTACAAATGCAAATGATAATAATGAATCACCTGCTAAAAATCAGTTGAGTTCATCAGAAGCAAGCATAGAAATGAATGCAGATGAATTTGGGAAAATCCAAGAGGTATACGATGCGTTAATGTCGGATTACTATCAAGGTGTTGAAGGAGAAACACTTATAGAAGGTGCTATCACCGGTATGACAGAATCTGTCGAAGACCCTTATACGCAATACCTTGATGTAGAAGAATCAACTTCTTTAAATGAAAGTATCTCGGCTTCTTTTGAAGGAATTGGTGCTGAAGTAATGAAACAAGGAGATAATGTTATGATTGTGTCTCCGATTGCAGGTTCTCCAGCTGAAAAAGCAGGATTGCTGCCGAATGATATTATTTTAAAAGCAGATGATCAAGAACTAACAGGTTTAAACTTAAATGAAGCTGTTTCGCATATTCGAGGTGAAAAGGGCTCAGAAGTGGTGTTAACCATCAAACGTGGTGATTCTACTTTTGAAGTGACTGTTGTACGGGATACCATACCTGTTGAGACAGTTGTTTACCAATTAGATGAAGAAGATCCAACAATTGGTTATATTGCTATCACAAGTTTTTCTTCACCAACTTATGATGACTTAGTGTCTGCGATTGAAGATCTAAGAGAACAAGGGGCTGAATCTTTTGTTTTCGATGTTCGTCAAAATCCTGGTGGGTTATTAAATGCCGGGTTGAGTATTTCTAATTTATTTTTAGAAAATGGCGACACTATTTTACAAACACAGGAGAAAGATCAAGAACCGATTCCAATCGTTTCTGATGATGCGACAATGGGTGACTTTAAAGTGACGGAACCTTCCGTTTTATTAGTAGATGAAGGAAGTGCCAGCGCCTCTGAAATATTAGCGGGTGCGGTTAGCGAATCTGGTAATGTCAAATTAATCGGTACTCAGACATTTGGAAAAGGAACTGTTCAAAATGTAGCTACATTTGATGATAATAGTGAATTGAAAATGACGGTTGCAAAATGGTTAACGCCAAGTGGTAAGTGGATCAATGAAGAAGGAATAAAGCCAACTATTGAAGTACCTTTACCGGATTACGCCAATTTATTGATTATTGATAGTTCAAAAACGTATCAATTAAAAGACGTTTCCACTGAAGTTGAAAACTTAGAAAAAGTATTAGAAGCGTTAGGTTATCCTGTAGAATCAGTTGATGGATACTTTGATGAAGCTACTCAAGAAGCCGTCAAACAATTCCAAACAGAAAAAAAATTACCTGTTGATGGTATTGTAACAGGCGAAACAGCTACTCAACTCATTGAATCATTAAGAACTTTAATAGATGAAAATGATACTCAATATGAGGCAGCTATCAAAGAATTGCAATCTAGTACAACTGCTGAATAAACAGTAATAGCTAAGAAATACGATTGTTAATAACTTGATGCCAAAAGAGAGATAGGAATTTGCTATCTCTCTTTTGGTTGAATCATTGTTCTAAATAAATAGTTATTTTTTTGATTTTCTTGTATGATAGAATAAATAGATTGATTTGGAGCGAATGTAATGAGACAAAAGTCTTGGAAGGAATTTTCATGGGAATGGTTTAAGGCTTTCTTATTAGCTGGGTCAATCACTGTTTTACTACGAAATTTTATCTTTATTCCTATGACTATTGAAGGTTCTTCTATGATACCAACTTTTCAACAGGACGACCAGATCATAGTTAGAACTATTTACAATAATATAGAAAGATTCGATCTAGTTGTATTTCATGATTCGTCAAATCGAACACTTGTGAAAAGAGTCATTGGGTTACCGGGAGAAGAAATTCGCTACGAAAATGATCAGTTGTATATAGATGATCAAAAAATAGAGGAAACATTTCTTGATAATAATTTAGTTAATCATGCTGGTGGGGTATGGACATCCGATTTCACTTTAGAAGAATTAACTGGAACTCAAATAGTTCCAGAAGATGAGTATTTTGTATTAGGAGATAACCGCAGATCAAGTAATGACAGCCGCTATTTCGGCAGCGTTCCACTAGATTCGATTATTGGCGAAACATCCTTTACTTACTATCCATTTAATCGTATAAAGTTTATTCCATAAATAGTATAAGAAGGTAGGGAGATGCACTTGAGTAAAATTAATTTTTCTGATAATCAACACAAGAATGAAGATACTTTCGAACCGAGAAACACGCGTCATCTTTCTCCAAGTCAAAAACGCAAAGAAAATAAAGGCCGCGGCAGTGAATTTCTAAGCACCTTACTGTATTGTATTGTAGCACTCATTATTTTTCTGCTCATCCGACATTTTCTTTTTGCTCCGGTAAGCGTAGACGGTCAATCAATGGCACCTACTTTAGAAGATCAAGATCGTTTGATTTTAAATAAAATCGACAAGATAGACCGCTTTGATGTGATTGTTTTTCCAGCTCCAAGTGAGCCGGATAAACAGTATATCAAACGGGTTATCGGTCTGCCAGGAGATACGATTCGGTATCAAGATGATGTGTTGTATATTAATGGAGAACCGATTGAAGAAGAGTATTTAGAAAATTCCATCGAAAATATGACACCAGGAGATAATTTTACAGAGGACTTCTTATTAGCTGCTAAAACAGGAGAAGAAACTGTTCCTGAGGGTACTTATTTTGTAATGGGAGATAATCGTCAAAATTCAAAAGATAGCCGATTTAGTGAAGTAGGGTTTATAGATGCGTCCACTGTTAGTGGCACAACAAATCTTCGTATTTGGCCACTTAAAAAAATTGGTACGATTGACGAGAATTAACAAATGAAATAAAAAAAAAGAATACAATAATGTGGTTCTTTTTTTTGTGTAAATAGAAAGGTGAAAATTAAATGACCATTCAATGGTTCCCAGGGCATATGGCAAAAGCAAGACGCCAAGTAACAGAAAAAATAAAGCTAGTCGACATTATATTTGAACTAGTAGATGCAAGATTACCTTTATCAAGTCGTAATCCAATATTAGATGAAATCATTGGAGAAAAACCAAGAATCGTTATTTTAAATAAAAGTGATTTAGCGGATCCATTAGAAACCAAAAAATGGGTAGCTTATTTTAATGATCAAGGAATTGTGGCTGTCCCAATTGTTGCTCAAGAAGGAAAAGGCATGAAACAATTGATGGCAAAAGCAAAAGAGCTTTTACAACCTAAATTTGATCGTAGAGCCGCTAAAGGCATCAAACCTCGTGCCATTCGAGCAATGAGTATTGGAATTCCTAACGTTGGAAAATCAACATTGATCAATCGTTTTGTAAAGAAAAACATTGCTCAAACAGGAAATAAACCGGGTGTAACAAAAGCACAACAATGGTTGAAGTTAGGCAAAGAATTGGAATTACTGGATACGCCAGGAATTCTTTGGCCAAAGTTTGAAGATCCTGAAATTGGAAAGAAATTAGCTTTAACTGGAGCCATTAAAGATACTATTTTACAGTTAGATGAAATTGCTATGTATGGATTGGAAGAAATGAAAACTCGAAATCCCGAACTACTTGCTAAACGATACAGATTGACAGAAGAAGAATTAAATCTTGAATCGCCAGACCTGCTTATGTTGATCAGTGAGCGAAAAGGGTATAGAGATGATTATACTCGTGCAGCTGAATTAATTGTTTTTGAAATTAGAAGCGGTAAAATCGGGAAGTATACGTTAGATATAGCACCGGTTTCTTTACCTAAAAGGCAGGATAGCTAAAATGGAAAAACCACTGACCATTACGGCAATAAAGGAACTTTTAGCGACCATCACCCATCCGGATGATGAACGGTTGGTTTTAATCAAGAGTGATTCTCGTAAAGGTGTATTAAATGCGTATAAATCTTGGGAAAACCAAATAAGAAAGCAACAATTGATTCTCGAAAAACAACAAGAAATGCTTCAAATAGAGCAATTCTTTTGGGAAAAAGGAACACAATTTATTGCTGGAATCGATGAGGTAGGAAGAGGTCCATTGGCTGGCCCTGTTGTTGCAGCTGCGGTCATCTTGCCGCAAGACTTTAATGTCTTGGAAATCAATGACTCTAAACAATTATCAAGTGTAAAAAGAGAAATGTTATTTGACCAAATTCAAGAATCTGCATTAGCTATTGGAATTGGCATAAAAGACCATCAAGTAATTGATAAAGTTAATATTTATGAAGCAACTAAATTGGCTATGATTGAAGCGATTGAGCAACTGCCTCAATCGCCAGAACAATTGTTGATCGATGCAATGCATCTACCGGTCACTATTCCCCAAGAAAGCTTCATCAAGGGAGATTCAAAAAGTTTGTCTATAGCTGCTGCTAGTATTATTGCAAAAGTAACAAGAGATAGAATGATGGCCGAATACGATACAGTGTATCCGGGATACGGTTTTTCTAAAAACGCAGGTTATGGAACAAAAGTCCATTTAGAAGGTTTAGAAAAACACGGAGTATGTCCTATTCACCGAAAAACTTTTGCGCCTGTTAAGAATTTATTAGGCTGAAGAAATTTTTAGCGCAATAATAAACTAAATTGTTGTACATTTAAAATGATAAAATAAAAAAACGAAGAACCGGGATAACCCCGTTCCTTCGTTTTTTTATTGAATATGACTACGATACAATCCAATTACTTTGCCTAAAATGGTTACTTCATTAAGTAGAATAGGACCCATAGTGTCATTTTCTGGTTCTAAGCGATAATGATCTTCTTCTTTATAAAATCTTTTGCACGTTGCTTCATCTTCTACGGTCATAGCAATGACAATATCGCCATTATTTGCTGTGCTTTGCTTACGAATAATCACTTCGTCACCATCAAAAATTCCAGCATTGATCATGCTTTCTCCACGTATAGTTAACATAAAAAGAGAATCATTTTCGAATTGTAAATTTGGAGGTAGTGGGAAATAATCTGTTGCTTCTTCTACAGCTAAGATTGGTTCACCAGCGGTTACAGTTCCCAGTAAAGGTATTTTATCAAGTGCAATGCCTAATTTTGATAATCCTAGTTGTGTTAGTTCTATTGCTCTTGGTTTGCTGGGATCTCTTTGGATGTAACCATTTTTTTCTAAACGAGAAAGGTGACCATGAACGGTCGATGTAGAAGATAAAGAAACAGCCGTTCCTATTTCTCTTACAGTTGGAGGGTATCCTTTCAATTTAACTTGACTGTATATATATTGTAGAACTTCAACTTGTCTTGATTCGGGATTTTTACTCATAATATATATAAACACCTCGTTTCTATTATTTTATCATTTTAAGATTACCATATATGATAGAACAAATCAAACAAACGTTCGTAGATTTAAAGGATTAAAAGGTGTTTTTTTCAAAGAAATTTGTTATAGTTGAATAATAAATAAAAAAGTGGAGTGATTCGATGTTACCAAAAGATCAAATGGAACGAATAAATGAATTAGCAAAAAAATCAAAAAACCAAGGATTGACTATTCAAGAACAAGTTGAACAAAAAAAATTAAGAGATGATTATATAACAGCTTTTCGTGGCGGAATGAGAAAGACCATTGAAGGTGTCAAAATTGTAGATGAAGAAGGTAATGATGTAACTCCTGATAAATTGAAAGACATACAAAAAGACAAAGGTCTTCACGGAAGATAATAGAGTGTTTGTTCATTAATGTGATAACCATGAAGTTCTCCCATTTAATAACATTCCTATCGTGAAAGCGTTGCACTTGAAGTGAAATAATAGTAAACTAATAGAGTACTATAAGAGAGTTAAAATCGAAAGGATGATTTTTTTGTTTGATAACACAGACCAATTAGCAGTAAATACAATAAGAACACTAAGTATGGATGGTATACAAAAAGCCAACTCTGGACACCCAGGATTACCTATGGGAGCTGCTCCAATGGCGTACACTTTGTGGACTAAACAATTAAAAGTAAATCCAAAAAACTCGAAATGGTTCGACCGTGACCGTTTTGTATTATCAGCTGGACACGGATCAATGTTATTGTACAGCTTGCTGCATTTAGCAGGATATGACGTTAAAATTGATGATTTAAAACAGTTCCGTCAATGGGACAGTAAAACACCTGGACATCCAGAAGTGAACCATACTGATGGAGTAGAAGCAACAACTGGCCCATTAGGTCAAGGAATTGCAAATGCTGTTGGAATGGCGATGACAGAGGCTCATTTAGCTGCAGTTTACAACAAAGAAGGTCATTCTATTGTCGATCACTTTACGTATTCTTTATGTGGAGACGGCGACTTAATGGAAGGTATTTCAGCTGAAGCGGCTAGTTTAGCGGCTCATTTGGAACTTGGGAAATTAGTTGTTCTTTATGATTCAAACGATATCTCTTTAGATGGACCGACATCTAAAGCCTTTACTGAAAATGTTGGACAGCGTTTTGAAGCGTATGGTTGGCAACATATTCTTGTAAAAGACGGAAATGATTTAGAAGAAATTAATGCAGCAATTGAAGCTGCAAAAGCTGAGACAAAAAAACCTACTTTAATCGAAGTGAAAACGATTATTGGATTTGGTGCTCCGAATGCTGGAACACATAAAGTCCATGGTGCACCACTTGGAGCAGAAGGAATTGAAGCAGCTAAGAAAGCGTATGGCTGGGAAAGCGAAGACTTCTTTGTTCCTACTGAAGTAGCAGAACGTTTTAAAGAAACAATGGTTGACCAAGGAGCTAAAGTGGAAGAAGAATGGAAGGCATCATTTGAAGCTTACCGTACAGAATATCCAGAATTAGCAGAACAATTCGAGTTATCTTTAAAAAATGAATTACCACAAGACTGGGATGCTGAATTACCAACATATGAAGTTGGAGACAATGCATTGGCTTCTCGTGTTACAAGTAGCCAAGTATTAAATGCTATTGCAAAAAAAGTTCCTTATCTATGGGGTGGTTCTGCTGATTTGTCATCATCTAATAATACAATGATAGCAGATGTAAAAGATTTCCAAGCTGGTCAATATGATGGAAGAAACATTTGGTATGGTGTTCGTGAATTTGCAATGACAGCTGCAATGAACGGAATCGTTTTACATGGTGGAACTAGAACTTACGGTGGGACATTCTTTGTCTTTACAGATTACTTGCGTGCGGCAGTTCGTTTAGCGGCTATATCTAAGTTGCCGGTAACTTACGTGTTCACACATGATTCAGTTGCTGTAGGAGAAGACGGCCCAACTCATGAGCCAGTCGAACAATTATCTAGCTTACGCAGTATGCCTAACCTATCTATTTTTCGTCCAGCAGATGGAAATGAAGTTGTAGCTGCTTGGGAATTAGCGATCACTTCAGTTGATCACCCAACAATGTTGGTCTTATCTCGTCAAAATTTACCTGTATTGCCAGGAACTAAAGAAGGCGCGCGTACGAATGTTGCTAAAGGAGCTTATGTTATTTCTCCTCAAGCTGGTGAAAAACCAGAAGGAATTCTGTTGGCATCCGGTTCTGAAGTAGCATTAGCTATTGAAGCTCAAAAAGCTTTGAAAGAAAGCGGACAAGATGTTTCTGTTGTTTCTGTTCCAAGTTTTGATTTATTCGACAAACAAGATGCAGCATACAAAGAAACGGTCTTACCAAAAGAAGTTCGCAAACGTGTATCTATTGAAATGGGAGCCACATTTGGTTGGGAACGTTATGTTGGCTTAGATGGTGCTTCAGTAGGCATAGATAAATACGGTGCAAGTGCTCCAGGAGCAACAGTTATTGAAAACTATGGCTTTACAGTTGAAAATGTTGTAAAAACATACAACAACTTATAAAAAAAATGGCCATGTAAGTTGAATTTTAACTTACATGGCTTTCTTTTGTGAGTAATTGGGATGAAATGCGACTTTTTAGTATAAGAAGTAGAATTTTAGTTTATTTTTCCAATAATATTTAGTACAATTAAGACTTGAGAGGTTCGAAAGGAGTGAATCAAAAATGAATTTAGGTCTTGCTATCTTTTTAATTATTTTAGCTTTAGTTGGTGGAGCAGTCGGTGGTTTCTTTCTTGCAAGAAAATACATGATGGATTATTTTAAAAAAAATCCGCCAGTTGACGAAAATATGTTGCGTATGTTAATGATGCAAATGGGACAAAAACCATCAGAAAAGAAAATTAAACAAATGATGTCGTCAATGAAAACACAAACAACAAAAACGACTAAAAAAAAATAAGGGCACATACAGCCTTATAATACTAACGTGCGAGCAGATATTTATCTGTTCGCGTTTTTTGATTAAAAGGTTCATTAATGAGTAAAGAAGCGAGGGAAGAAAATGGGGATTTACAAAAAATTAGGTTGGTTTTTTAAACAAGAAAAAAAGGCATATATTACGGGCGTACTATTTTTGTTTCTTGTAGCAATTATTCAATTAGTCCCGCCTAGGATAGTGGGAATTATTGTAGATGAAGTTGGTCAAGGAACGTTAACGCTTAAAAAATTGATCCAATGGTTAAGTGTTTTAGTAGCGGCGGCAATTGCGAGCTATCTGTTTCGTTACATTTGGCGTGTAAATATTTGGGGAACATCTGCTAAATTGGAACGGATACTTAGAACAAGATTATTTAACCACTTCACTGAAATGGACAATAGTTTTTTTCAAAAATACCGTACAGGGGATTTAATGGCACATGCAACAAATGATTTAACGGCGGTTCGAAATGTTGCAGGTGGTGGGATATTGACCTTAGCTGATTCAATTATTACAGGGGGCACAACGATTATTGCCATGGCCCTAGTGGTTGACTGGAGATTAACGTTGATTGCATTGATTCCCCTCCCATTGCTTGCTATAGCCTCACGTGTTTTGGGCTCAAAGCTCCATGAGCGATTTAGAGGAGCGCAAGCGGCCTTTTCTAATATGAATGATAAAGCGCAAGAGAGTATATCAGGCATGAAAGTCTTAAAAACATTCGGTCAAGAAGACGAAGATGTAGAAGAATTTAAGCAAAAAACGGAACAAGTAGTTGCTGAAAATCGAAAAGTGTATAAAATTGATTCGCTGTTTGACCCTACGATCACTTTTATCATGGGGATTTCTTATGTACTGACCATCGTAATGGGTGGAAGATATATAAACTCAGGAACCATCACTATTGGTGAATTAATTTCCTTTATTAATTATATAGCTATGCTAGTCTGGCCGATGTTTGCTATTGGGCGATTATTTAATATTTTGGAACGTGGAAGTGCAAGCTACAATCGGGTAGAGAAATTACTTTTAGAGCGTTCAAAAATTATTGAAAAACCCTCAGCATTAACGAAAAAAATAAGAGGGGATATTCAGTATTCCATTGATAAATTTTCGTACCCTAAATCCGATGTTCCGGCGCTAAAAGAGATTCATTTTGAATTAAAACGTGGTCAAACGCTCGGTGTAGTAGGGAAAACAGGAGCGGGGAAAACTAGCATTTTCAAATTGCTTTTAAGAGAATACGATCGTTATCATGGGCATATTCTATATGGGAATGAAGACATTAGAGATTACACGTTAGATGCCTTGCTGCAGCAAATCGGTTATGTACCACAAGATCAATTTTTGTTTTCGACGAGTATCAAAGAAAATATTCGCTTCGCTAATCCAGAACTATCACAAGAAGAAGTCGAAAAAGCTGCAGAGTTAACGGCCATTCATACTGATATTATGGAAATGCCTAATGGGTATGATACGGTAGTCGGAGAACGGGGAGTTTCATTATCAGGAGGTCAAAAGCAACGGATCTCAATTGCTCGAGCGCTGATTATTAAACCTGAGTTGTTAATTCTAGATGATGCTTTATCCGCAGTGGATGCTAAAACTGAAGAGAGAATATTATCCGCTTTGAAAAAAGAGCGTTCAGAACAAACAACGATTATAGCTGCTCATCGAATTAGCAGTGTTATGCATGCAGATGAGATTATTGTTATTGACAATGGTGAGGTTGTTGAACGAGGCACACACGCTGACTTACTCATTCAAAATGGATGGTATAAAGAGATGTTTGATAGTCAGCAACTTGAACAGAAAATTGAAGGAGGTGCAGATTAATGGAACAAGAATCAGCCTGGTCAAAATCATTTACCACTAAAGAACAAGTGACTATTTTAAGAAGGATCATTACGTTTGCATCGCCCTTCAAATTTCAATTCGCAGCAGGTATCTTATTTGGTGTTTTATTAGCTGTCACAAATATTATTTTGCCAAGAATCCTTCAAGTATTTATTGACAATTATTTATCAAAGGGAACGGCCACCAATCAAATTATCGGAATGTTTGCTTTAATTTATTTTGGCATGACGCTGGTAAAAATTGTTTTTTGGTACCTTAATCTTTATTTATACAATATGGCTTCTGAACAAACAGTGGAGAATATTCGTAACACAATTTTTAAAAAGCTGCACACTTTGGGCATGCGTTTCTTTGATCAAACGCCTGCGGGTTCAATTGTTACGAGAGTGACGAATGATACAGAAACCATTAAAGAGTTTTGGTCGGTATTTCTAACGATCATACAAGGGATGCTGGGTGTTATCACTTCCCTTATCGCTATGATGCTTCTAAATGTTCAGATTTCTCTATGGATCGTTGCGTTGATCCCGATATTAGGTGTGGTCATATGGTATTATCAAAAGTTTAGTTCAAGATTGTACCGAAATATGAGAGAAAAACTAAGTTTATTAAATGCAAAATTAGCTGAATCAGTTAATGGAATGAGTATTATCCAGCAATTTCGTCAAGAAAAAAGATTGCAAAAAGAGTTTGATGAAACGAATATGGATTATTACAAATTACGTTATGCAATGGTGAAGACAAATTCAATTTTATTAAGTCCAGTTATCGATTTTCTATATACCCTTTCACTAATTCTTATTTTAGGTTTTTTTGGATATGATTCGTTAAACGGACCTGTAAGTGTAGGGGTGATTTATGCATTTACATCCTATGCGCGCAATTTCTTCAATCCTATGACGAGTATGATGGATAGCTTGAGTATCTTTCAAGATGGTATTGTTTCAAGCAGTCGAGTGTTGAATGTATTAGATAATGATGAATATACACCACAACAACACAAAACAGCAGACACTGAAATTCAGGCTGCTAAAATTGAGTTTAAACATGTGAGTTTTTCTTATGACGGAAAACATAATGTGCTAAATGATATTTCATTTGTAGCTTTACCTGGACAAACGATTGCTTTAGTAGGCCACACTGGGAGCGGGAAAAGTTCTATAATTAATGTCATGATGCGTTTCTACGAATTCTTCGAAGGTGAGATTTTGATTGATGATGTTCCAATTAGGAATTACCCGATAAAGGAAATAAGGAAAAAAATGGGGTTAGTTTTACAAGATTCCTTTTTATTTTATGGGACAATCAAAGACAACATTCGCTTGAAAAATCCAACTATAACAGATTTTCAAATAGAAGAAGCTGCTCGATTTGTCCAAGCAGATACCTTTATTGAGAAATTGCCGAATCAATATGATTCTAAAGTTATTGAGCGAGGAGCTAGTTATTCAACAGGGCAAAAGCAATTGATTTCTTTTGCGAGTACAATTGTTACCGATCCTAAAATTCTGATTTTGGATGAAGCGACGGCAAATATTGATACTGAAACTGAAGCTCTTATTCAAGAAGGACTCAAAAAAATGCGAAAAGGGCGTACAACTTTGGCTATTGCTCATCGCTTATCTACCATTCGTGATGCCGATTTAATTCTTGTCTTGGATCATGGAAGAATAGTCGAACGCGGCACCCATGATGAATTAATTCAACAGAATGGCATCTATTATGATATGTATCGATTGCAAAATAATGGTCTTCAGAATGAAGAAAGTGCATCTGAAAACATTTAGGCTCTCATCAAATGAAAAAATGAGTGTAAAATGAACGCGGTATGCTAGCTATAACAAAAAAGGAGCTGAGACAAATTGTCCCAGCTCCTTTTTGTTATTTTGTAAAGTCGTATTTAAATGAAGGATCAATTTCCATATCTAATTGATCAAAAGCATGTTGAATTTGTTCATCAATTGCCTTTAAGTTTTCTTTTGAAAGTTTTACTGTGCGATCAATAGTGATTGGATCTCCAAAACGCACGGTCACTTTTTTTCTTTTTAACAGTCCGCTTAAAGTCATGGGACCTTGATAAACAGCTGGAATAATGGGCACACCGCTTAATTTAGCAATTGTAGCAGCACCACCCTTTATTTCATTTGAGTGTCTTGTTCCTGTTGGAAAAATCATTAAACTTAAATTGCCTTTTTTAAGGATCTTTACAGGCGTTTTAATAGCACTTGGACCGGGATTAGCTCGATCGACAGGAAAAGCATTTGCGTGTCTGATGATCCAACTAAGGATAGGATTTTTGAACAATTCTTTTTTTGCCATAAATGTAAATGGTTTAGGGCTAGCAGCTAGGGCTAAATAAACTGGGTCAATCCATGTTCTATGGGGTGCCACTAATATATATGATGTATCTGTTGGAAGTTTGTCACGATTTTCATAATGGGCATTGCCATTTAAAATCGCTAACAAAAAGCGTAACGTGCCGCGTAAAATTCTATAAAACAAAATGATTCAACCTCTCATTAATTCAATTTTCTAGTACATTTTTATACTAATAGTATGATTCATAACCTGTATTTTAGCAAGTTATTTTTAATTTAACCATTATTGGTTAGAATATATAAAATGCTTGCAGAACGAAAACGGCAGAACCCGACAAATTTAAAAGAAAAAATTTTCTTTTTTACCCATAATGACGTACAATAGAGAGATAGAAAAAAACGTGCTTGAAAAATAATTATTTTATGAAAAGCAAGAAAGTAGGGGAATGTTGAATGAAATGGAGTATACCAGAACGCGTGATTGAGCAAGGAAGACAATATGTTGCAGAAAAACGCGTCCTTTCAGTCAACTCAATATTAGAGAAAAAAATATGGTCTGCCGAAGTCATGGGAAGCGACATATTTCATGTTGAATTAGATGGTTCAACAAAAGAAGATGATTTTTGTGAATGTCTTTATTGGAAAAATCATGGCTATTGCAAACATACAGTTGCTGTTGAACTGGAATTGAGAGACAGAAAAATCAGTCGAGTAATGACAGCTGAGAATGCAAAAAAAGTCGCTATTGACTCACCTAATCCAGGTCAAGAGTTAACGGAGTCTTTCACACGCATATTTTTAAATGAAAATAGGAAAATGACGACTTCTGCTAAACAAAAACAATCATTGAAATTAGAATATAAAGTAGAAGTAAAGCCAATGACTACTGCACTTATAAGAACCTCATTTGATGTACTAGCCTTAAGTCTTAAGGCTGGAACAGATAAACTGTATATTATAAAAGACTTGCCTTTATTTTTAGAGAGTTTTATTAAAAAGGAAACGGTAGAGTTAAAAGCCGGTCAAGAAATTAATTTTAAAGATATTTCGATTAGAAAAGAAGACAATGAAATTTTAACAAATCTATACAAGCAACAGAAATCTATTCAATTGATTTCTGGAGAAAATAAAGATGCAAAATCATTATTGTCAAACAGTCGTTATTTGATATTGATGACTGCTTTAGCGGAAGAAACGCTTTTAGATTTACAAGACAGCGGGAACCTACTATTTGTCGCAACAAATAGCACGCATAAAACGGTTATGTTTGTAGAGGATAAAATGCCGTTTTCTTTTGATATTTCACAAAAAAATAATACGGTAATGTTATCCATTACAAGTCTAGCAGACAGCCATCTAAAAGAATACGATTGGTTTGTTGCGGACAATATTGTATTCCAGCCAACATTAGAACAAATGCGTGCGTATCGTCCGCTACAACAGTTTTTACAACGGTACGATAGCGACAACATTACAATAGAACCTGCGGATATGCCAGATTTCACTGCCTATGTCATGCCATTACTTGTGAAGATAGGAAATGTCTCAATTGATGATCAATTGAAAGATTCTTTTGTTCAAGAACCTTTAGCAACATCCGTTTATTTTGAATATCGAAATGAGGCAGTACATGCGACAGTAGAGTTTAATTATAAACACATGATTTTGTCTACTGACCCTTCTAAAAATCAATTACCTGAAGAAGGCGTACAAATTATTCGAGACAGTGAAAAAGAAATGAAAATTATTAATCAACTTGTTGGATTTGATTACCACCGTACAGATACAAATTATACGAAACGTATGGTTCGTGATGATGATTTTTATACCTTATTTACAAAAGAGATTCCAACACTTGAATTAGATGCTACTGTTTATGTAGATGATTTGTTGGACAGTATGTTCTTGAATCAAATTGATCCTGAAACGATTATCGACTTGCAAAATGAAGGGTCATTTCTTGATGTCCGTTTTGACATTAAAGGAATTACACCTGAAGAAGTAGATGATGTACTGAAAAGTTTAGTAGAGAAAAAAGCTTTTCATAAATTTGATAATGGAACTATCCTTTCATTAGAATCAGAAAGCTTCAAGCAAGTCAGCGACGTATTGAACGAATTGCGCGTCACAAAGAAATTTCAAAATGGTGGGGTCCAACTGCCAAGCTACCGTGGATTAGAACTGAATGAAAAATTTTCACTGGATGAAAAAACCAAAGGAACCGTATCAAAGAAATTCAAAAACTTGATACGCGATTTAAATTTCCCAGAGGAATTCGAGGTTGACGTTCCTAAGTCTTTAAACGCTGAATTAAGACCTTATCAAAAAACAGGATTTCAGTGGTTAAAAATGTTGTCTCAATATGGATTTGGCGGTATCTTAGCGGATGATATGGGACTGGGGAAAACCATTCAAGTTATCACTTACATTTTATCTGAAATTGAGGAAAAAGGGCAAAATGATCCTTTCCTTATCGTTGCTCCAGCGTCATTGATCTATAATTGGCATTTTGAAATTGAAAAATTTGCTCCTTCAGTTGAAAGTATCGTGATTTCTGGTACAGCTGAAGAAAGAATGCAGTTGATTGAAAATGTTAAGCCAAATCAAGTTTTGATTACATCCTATCCTAGTTTTAGGCAAGATGTTGTTCATTATAAGAAAATGGCGTTTAGCACATTGATTTTAGACGAATCGCAAATGGTGAAAAATCATAACACGAAAACGTCTCAAGCGTTAAGAGACCTGACCATAAAAAAACGGTTTGCATTAAGTGGAACACCTATTGAAAATAAAATTGAAGAATTATGGGCAATTTTCCAATTGATTATGCCAGGATTTTTCCCTTCAATCAAAAAGTTCAAAACTCTTCCAAATGAGCAGATTGCTAAAATGATTCGTCCTTTTGTATTAAGACGAATCAAAAAAGATGTGCTGAAAGAGTTACCAGATAAAATTGAAACCAACTTATACAGTCAAATGACAAAAGAACAAAAAACTGTCTACCTTGCGTATTTACAACGTATCCAAGAAAGTGTAAATAGCATGAATGGAGCAGAGTTTAAAAAGAATCGCATCGAGATATTGGCAGGATTAACACGTCTCAGACAAATTTGTTGTGATCCTAAATTATTCATTGATGATTACGAAGGCAGTTCCGGAAAACTGGAGCAACTTAAAGAAACGATTCAAACTGCAAGAGAGAATGGGAGACGTATTTTAATCTTTTCTCAATTTACTTCTATGCTGGCAATTATTGAAAAAGAATTAGATGAGCAAGAAGTTGAAACCTTTTATTTAAGTGGTCAAACAAAACCAAAAGAACGAATTGAAATGGTGAATCAATTTAATGCTGGAGAAAAAGATGTATTTCTTATTTCCCTTAAAGCAGGTGGAACAGGACTGAATCTTACCGGTGCCGATATGGTTATTCTGTATGATCTATGGTGGAACCCAGCAGTTGAAGAACAAGCAGCGGGCCGTGCACATAGAATCGGACAGAAAAAAGTTGTCCAAGTGCTGCGTCTAATTGCTGAAGGAACTATTGAAGAGAAAATCGACCAGTTGCAACAAGAGAAGAAGGCGTTGTTTGATCAAATTATTACAGAAGACGGAACGATACAAAAAGAAGGAAGTCAGTTAAGTGAAGATGACATTCGTGAAATTTTGAGTATCGGGATGTAATAAGAAATAAAAAACGATAGTTAGGCTTGATTTTTTTATCTATATCCTATACAATTATTAACGGTGCTAAAAGCACTGAAAATTATTTCACACTTCAAAGGATGTAAAGGACGGTGCTTGATTAGTCAAGTCTCCTTACAGTTGAATTTGAAGGAGGAAAATAAAAAACCAATGGAGGAAATATATTATGGCAGTAATTTCAATGAAACAATTGCTTGAAGCAGGAGTTCATTTTGGTCACCAAACACGTCGTTGGAACCCTAAAATGAAACGTTACATCTTTACAGAAAGAAACGGTATCTACATCATCGACTTACAAAAAACGGTTAAGTTAGCTGATACAGCATACAACTACATGAAAGAAGTATCTGAAAATGGCGGAATCGCTTTATTCGTTGGTACTAAAAAACAAGCACAAGAAGCTATTAAAGACGAAGCAACTCGTTCTGGACAATACTTTGTAAACCACCGTTGGTTAGGTGGAACATTAACAAACTGGGACACTATCCAAAAACGTATCAAACGTTTGAAAGCTATCAACAAAATGGAAGAAGACGGAACTTTTGATTTACTTCCTAAAAAAGAAGTCGGAATCTTGATCAAACAACGTGACCGTCTTGAAAAATTCTTAGGTGGTATTCAAGATATGCCAAGAATTCCAGATGTAATGTTTGTTGTTGACCCTCGTAAAGAACGTATTGCGATTCAAGAAGCACACAAATTAAACATTCCAGTAGTAGCAATGGTTGATACTAACTGTGATCCAGATGAAATTGATGTTATCATCCCATCAAACGATGACGCTATCCGCGCTGTTAAATTGATTACTTCAAAAATGGCTGATGCTATGATCGAAGGAAACCAAGGTGAAGATGAAGTTGTTGAAGAAACTTTCACAGCAGAAGCACCAGAAGCTTCTGAAACTGCTTCAATTGAAGAAATCGTTGAAGTCGTTGAAGGAAATAACGCTGAATAATAACTAATTAAATTGATATAGGCTGTCTCGAGTAGGGAGAAGTGAGAAGCGACTTTTTGCGAAGCGGCGTCATTTCTTTCATGACGAGACAGCCTTTTTTTATGAAAATTAACTTAAAAAATGACTAATATAACTCACTAGGAGGAAATATAAAATGGCAAAAGTAACAGCTCAACTAGTTAAAAAATTACGTGATATGACAGGCGTTGGAATGATGGACGCTAAAAAAGCATTGGTTGCTGTTGATGGAGACATCGACGCTGCAGTGGATCACTTAAGAGAAACAGGTATGGCAAAAGCAGCTAAAAAAGCTGATCGTATCGCTGCTGAAGGATTAGCTGGCGTATACATTAACGGAAATGTTGGTTCTATTACAGAAATCAACTCTGAAACGGACTTTGTTTCTAAAAATGAACAATTCCAAAAGTTAGTTAAAGATGTAACTGAAGCAATTGCTGAAGGAAATCCTGAAACAGTTGAAGCGGCTCAATCTCTTAAAGCAGGAAATGGTACTGTAGAAACTGAAATATTAGCAGGAGTAACTAAAATCGGTGAAAAAATCGAATTACGTCGTTTTGCACGCGTTGAAAAAACTGATGCAGACGCTTTTGGAGCTTACTCTCACATGGGAGGACGTATTGCTGTATTAGTTGTTCTTGAAGGAACAACTGACGAAGATGTTGCTCGTGATATTGCTATGCATATTGCTGCTATCAACCCTAAATACGTTTCTCGCGACCAAGTTTCTCAAGAAGAAATCGATCACGAAACAAAAATATTGACTGAGCAAGCTTTAAATGAAGGCAAACCAGCTAATATCGTTGAAAAAATGATCCAAGGCCGTTTAAATAAATATTTAGCTGAAATTTCTTTAGTTGACCAACCTTTTGTTAAAGATCCTGATTTAACAGTTGGTAAATATATTGCATCTAAAGGTGCTTCAGTTAAATCATTTATTCGCTTTGAAGTTGGCGAAGGAATTGAAAAACGTGAAGATAACTTTGCTGAAGAAGTTATGAATCAAGTGAATAAATAAATCGATTTTAGTAAAAAAGGAGCGCAACAGTTGCGTTCCTTTTTTACTACAGTTTTTTGTTGACTCATTTGCTTTTGACCGAGCTAGTTAAGAGTGGCCAAACTTGTTCGTTCTGTAAATTTTTGATACATAGTGATTTTACTAAAGGAACCGGTACAAGGTCCATCTTTTAAATGAAGTTTCTGTCAGAGTATGGTAAAATAGTAAAAGTGAACGAGCCAATGGAGGGAAATATAAATGAATGAACCAAAGTACAAACGTGTTGTTTTAAAACTAAGCGGTGAAGCCTTAGCTGGTGATACAGGATTTGGAATAAAACCACCAACAATAAAAGAAATTTGTAAAGAAATTAAAGAAGTAAAAGAATTAGGTGTAGAAATTGCCATCGTTGTTGGAGGCGGAAATATTTGGCGCGGTCAAGTTGGTTCTGAAATGGGCATGGAACGAGCACAAGCAGACTATATGGGAATGCTCGCTACAGTTATGAATGCATTAGCATTGCAAGACTGCCTTGAAAATGAAGGAGTTCCAACTCGTGTGCAAACATCTATTGAAATGCGTCAAATTGCTGAACCGTATATTCGTAGAAAAGCAGTGCGTCATTTAGAAAAAGGACGAGTTGTCATCTTTGCTGGTGGAACTGGAAATCCTTATTTCTCAACAGATACAACATCTGCTTTAAGAGCGGCAGAAATTGATGCTGATGTTATCTTGATGGCTAAGAATAACGTTGATGGTATTTACTCAGCGGATCCTAAACTAGATAAAACAGCTACAAAATTTGAAGAATTAACGCATTTGGAGATCATCAATAAAGGTTTACAAGTGATGGATACAACTGCAAGTTCTTTGAGTATGGACAACAACATTCCATTGGTCGTATTTAATTTAAATGAAACTGGAAATATAAAACGTGTTGCATTAGGTGAAACTATTGGAACAACGGTTAGGGGGAAATAACTATGACAAACGCAATTTTAGAAACAATGAAAGAAAAAATGGTTAAAACAGAAGGTGCTTTACAACGTGAACTAGGAACAATTCGTGCAGGCCGTGCTAATGCAGGACTATTAGACAGAATTAATGTTGTCTATTATGGAGCGCCAACACCTTTAAAACAATTGGCTCAAATTTCAGTACCAGAACCTCGTGTGTTAATGGTTACACCATTTGACAAAACATCTATTTCTGATATTGAAAAATCAATCATGCAAAGTGATCTTGGAATCAGCCCAGCAAATGATGGAAATGTTATTCGCTTGGTCATTCCACAACTAACAGAAGAGCGTCGTAAAGAATTAGCAAAAAAAGTGGGTAAAGAAGCTGAAAATGCTAAAGTTTCTGTTCGTAACATTCGTCGTGAAGCAATTGATGAATTGAAAAAAGCAGAAAAAAATAACGAAATTACTCAAGATGATTTGCGTACTTTTGAAGAAGATATCCAAAAAATTACAAATGATAGTGTTAAAAATATTGATGGTATCGCTGCAGATAAAGAAAAAGAATTATTAGACGTATAATTTTGGAACAAGTAAAAAGCACTACAGACCTTTACGTAAGGTTCTGTAGTGCTTTTATTTATGAAAAGCAGTTTAAATTAAGCTTTTCTTTTATCGTCACCCATTAACAAACTCGTTAACTTGGTTACTATAGCGGAAATAATTAAACCGACTATGAATTTTTTAATTCTTCTGTTCATTTTAGTGTCCTCCTTAAGTAACTAACTGAGTATAATTTATTATAGCATTATTCATTTTTTGAGCCCACTAAAAGGCTCTCATTGCTATCATTTAGTGAATAAATAAGAGGGTGTACGAATTTTATAAAAGAATCCAATGACATAACTATTGCTATTTCTTAAGGATTTACTAAAAAAATTGTTTATTATTAAATTTAATAGGATTTTACCCCCTTTTTTGCTACAATGAGTAATGGTGAATTACGAAGTGGAGGGAAACTCTTGAATTGGTTATTTAAGAAAAGAAATCAAAAAGAAATCACAGCTGTTTCTTTTAATGCTGATGAAAAAATTCCACAACATATTGCTATTATTATGGATGGAAACGGACGTTGGGCTCAAAATAAATTCATGCCTCGAATCGCTGGTCATAAAGAAGGAATGAATACTGTAAAAAAAGTAACCAAAAGAGCAAGTCAAATGGGTGTAAAGGTATTATCGCTTTACGCATTTTCAACTGAAAATTGGAAACGTCCTGATGATGAAGTAAGCTTTTTAATGCAATTACCGGTTGATTTTTTTGACACGTTTGTACCTGAATTAATGGAGCAAAACGTTCAAGTACAAGTTATGGGTTTTATAGAACAACTCCCTAAACATACTCGCAACGCTGTCGAAAAGGCCATAGCAGATACTAAAGAAAATACAGGTATGGTATTAAATTTTGCGCTCAACTATGGAGGACGCAGTGAATTGATTGAAGCTTCTAAAGCTATCGCTGAAAAAGTGAAAGCTGGAGAAATTGAGGTTGAAGATATTACAGAATCTTTATTTGAAGAATCTTTAATGACACATGCGTTAAAGGATTATCAAAATGTTGATTTCATGATTCGCACAAGTGGTGAAGAGCGAATCAGTAATTTTATGTTATGGCAAAATGCATATAGTGAATTTTACTTTTCTCAAGAGCTTTGGCCGGACTTTAATGAACAAGCATTAGAACAAGCTATCGGAGTTTATCAAAAACGACACCGACGTTTTGGGGGATTATAATTAAGTTAGGAGGAAACACAGGTGAAACAACGCATTATAACGGCAATTGTTGCTCTTATTCTTTTTGTTCCAGTCGTTTATATGGGTTCTTGGATTCTAGAATTTGTAGTTGCTGGTCTAGGGATAATTGGATTATTTGAACTATTTAGAATGAAGGGCAATAAGCTCTTTACAATTGAAGGCATTATTTCTATTTTGGCATTATTAGTATTATTATTTCCACATTATGTATCCATGTTTTTGCCAGAGTATATGAACTCACAAGTGATTTTGTATCTCTTTATCTTATTGTTATTAGTTTGTACCGTATTTTCAAAAAACAATTTTACATTTGATGACGTTGCGGTTTCAGTTCTAGGAATAATGTACATAGGGTATGGATTTAGATTCTTGTTGTTAACAAGACATTCAGGGTTAGATTTATTGTTATTTGTTTTATTTGTAGTTTGGGCAACGGATATTGGAGCGTACTTGATTGGTAGAAAATTGGGTAAACACAAACTTGCTCCATCAATCAGTCCTAATAAAACTATTGAAGGTGCTTTGGGTGGAGTAGTTATGGCCCTGATTGTAGGATTTATTTATTTGACTTACTATCCACAAAATTATAATACTGGATGGATGTTAGCTCTAACCGTTGTTCTTTCAGTAGCTGGTCAGCTAGGCGACTTAGTTGAATCTGCATTTAAACGGTATTACAATGTGAAAGATTCTGGTAATTTACTTCCTGGTCATGGCGGTATTTTAGATCGTTTTGACAGCTTGTTGTTCGTCTTGCCAATCCTCTATTTTTCAGGATTGATTTAATCTTTATATGAAATAAGAAAGTAGTTGTCCTTTATTGAGATGGCTACTTTTCTTGTATAGACAATAAATTGATAAGTCGATTGGTTATTACACTCAAATTATGATAGAATTAAACTTGTTTTGTACGCAGTATTAACGATAAAATTAAATTTTAATTTTTAATGAAGTACTAAAGGAGAGAGTATATGATCACTACCATTATTACCTTTATTATAGTGTTTAGTATTTTAGTTATTTTTCACGAATTCGGACATTATTATTTTGCAAAAAAAGCAGGTATTTTAGTTAGAGAATTTGCTATTGGATTTGGACCTAAAATATTTTCTTATCGTAGAGGTGAAACAACGTTTACGATTCGCATCTTACCAGTGGGCGGATATGTTCGTATGGCGGGATATGAAGAAGAAACTGAAATAAAACCAGGTACACCGATTGGCTTAATAGTAAACGATAATAATGAAGTGACATTAATCAATAATTATAAGAAAAAGCAATTATTAGATGCAGTCCCAATGGAAATAAGTGCTATTGATTTAGAAAAAGACTTATTTGTAGAGGGTTACTTAGCTGGTGATGAAACAAACTTGGTCCGCTACCCAGTACTAAGAGATGCCATGATTATAGAAGAAGATGGAACAGAAGTTCAGATCGCTCCGCTTGACGTTCAGTTTCAATCTGCTAGTTTGCCAAAAAGAATGATGACAAACTTTGCAGGTCCAATGAACAATATTATTTTAGCTGTGGTTGCATTTATAGTGCTTGCCTTCATGCAAGGTGGTGTAGTCAGCCAAGAAAATATTTTAGGCACGGTAGTTCCAGATAGCCCGGCAGCGGAAGCTGGCTTAAAAGATGGCGATCGTATCGTTCAGATCGATGATGAAAAAATTACCAGCTGGACTGAAATGGTAGAAATCGTACGAGTGAATCCTGATAAGGAATTGCTATTTCATATCGAGTCAGCTGATGGAACTGAGAAAACAGTACCACTAACACCAGCTGCTAATGAAACGGCTGATGGAACCGAAATAGGACAAATAGGTGTAGAAAATAGTTTGAATACATCATTTTGGGCAAAAATCGGTTTTGGTTTTACTCAAACTTGGTTCTTAATGACTCAATTATTTACTGTGTTAGGTTCGATGTTTACAAAAGGATTCTCAATTGACATGTTTGGTGGTCCAGTTGCTATCTATGCAACGACTGAGACAGTTGTTAGAACAGGATTAATAGGAATAGTCAATTGGTTAGCCGTCTTAAGTGTAAATTTAGGAATTGTAAATTTGTTGCCTATTCCAGGTCTTGACGGTGGGAAACTGATATTAAACATTGTAGAGGGTGTACGAGGCAAACCATTAAGTGAAGAGAAAGAAGGCATTATCACATTGGTTGGTATCGCCTTATTGTTGCTATTGATGGTGTTAGTTACATGGAACGATATCCAAACGTATTTTTTTAATTAAAGAATAACGAAAAAATTGATAGAGATGAATTTAATGTGTCAAAAAGGAGACAGCAAACGATGAAACAATCAAAATTATTTATTCCAACTTTAAGAGATGTACCCAATGAGGCAGAAGTTCTTAGCCATAAAATGTTGTTAAGGGCTGGATACATCAGACAAATATCAAGTGGTGTTTATAGCTACCTGCCATTGGCAACACGTGTATTAGAAAAATTGAAAAATATTATGCGTGAAGAATTTGAAAAAATCAATGCAGTTGAAATGTTGATGCCTTCATTATTGCCACGTGAACTATGGGAAGAATCTGGGCGTTATGAAACATATGGCGAAGACTTGATGACATTACAAGACCGTCATGGACGTGACTATCTTTTAGGTCCTACTCATGAAGAAGCTTTTACAACTTTGATACGTGATGAAATTTCTTCATATAAACGGTTACCACTTTCTTTGTATCAAATTCAAACAAAGTTCCGAGATGAGAAACGTCCTCGTTCTGGTTTGTTAAGAGGAAGAGAATTTATTATGAAAGATGCTTACTCTTTTCATGATAGCTTCGAAAGCTTAGATGCAACTTATCAAGATTTTGAAAAAGCTTATACAAGAATATTTGAACGTTGTGGTCTGGATTTTAGAAGTATTATTGGTGACGCTGGTGCAATGGGAGGCAGCAATTCGAAAGAATTTATGGCTTTATCGGATATCGGCGAAGACACAATCGTTTATTCAGATTCAAGTGATTATTCTGCAAACTTAGAAATGGCTACAAGTTTCCATATGCATAAAAAATCGCTTGAGAATGAAAAAGCTTTAGAAAAAGTTGAAACACCAACTAGCAAAACGATTGCTGAAGTTTCTGAATTTTTGCAAGTAGCACCAGAAAAAATTATGAAGAGTCTATTATTCATTGCAGATGAAAAGCCTGTTTTAGTTATCATCCGAGGCGATCATGAAGTAAATGATGTTAAATTAAAAAACTATCTTGATGCTGCCTTTTTAGAGTTAGCAACCGATGAAGAAACAGTTAACTATCTTGGTGTAAACGCTGGTTCGATTGGCCCAGTTGGCATTAGTGAAGAGGTAAGAGTCCTTGCAGATGTGTATATCCAAGACATGGTCAATGCTGTTGCTGGAGCGAATGAAAATGGCTATCATTACTTGAATGTTAATTTAAATCGTGATTCATCGATTGAAGACTATGTTGATTTACGCTTTGTTCAAGAAGGAGAATTATCGCCTGATGGACAAGGAGTATTGAAATTCACTAAAGGAATCGAGATAGGTCATATCTTCAAATTGGGAACTCGTTATTCAGAATCAATGAATGCTACGGTTTTAGATAATAATGGACGTTCTATACCAGTAGTGATGGGTTGTTACGGGATTGGTGTTAGTCGCTTACTTTCTGCTATTACCGAGCAACAATCGAGTGAGGAAGGTTTGAACTGGCCAAGACACTTAGCACCATATGAATTACATTTGATTCCTGTTAATATGAAAGCTGATGATCAAGTTAGCTTATCAAATGAGCTATATACGTCATTACAAAGTGCTGGTTTTTCAGTTTTATTAGACGATCGTAATGAACGTGTCGGTGTAAAATTCAAAGATTCAGATTTAATCGGAATGCCTATCCGAATTACAGTAGGTAAAAAAGCTCAAGAAAACATTGTTGAATTGAAACTTAGAAAAACTGGAGAAGCTTTAGAAGTACGTACCGAAGAACTAATCGATACATTAAACATTCTCCTAAGTTCTATTTGATCGCACGAAGACATTACTATTAAAGGAGTTCAAACAAGTACGCACATCCACTTGTCTGTACTCCTTTTACAATTGTACTTTGATTGTTCGTTTTGCTTCTTAGTACTACCCTTAGTAAGTGAAAGGAGTTTCTCATGAGTTTAAATCAAGAAGAATTATTTCAAAAATTACTCGAACAAATCGGTTTACAACATGAAGACCGTTACAAAATTCATTTTTCTCAAGCAAAAGTTTTAAAGGTAACGGTTCATAAATTATCCAAATGTTGGAACTTCCATTTGCAATTTCAAGATATTTTGCCATTTGAAGTTTATCAAAATCTTTCTGAAAAAATGCAATTGGCTTTTAATCCAATTGCCAGTGTACAGCTGACGATTGAAACGCTTCAACCAAAAATGACCATTGAAAAGCTTGAACATTATTGGTCATCCGCAGTGAAATTAAGTGCAGTTTCTTCGCCAATCTGTGATAAACCTTTTAGAGAACAATTTCCACTTTTGAATGGGAAAAAGATTCAATTTTATGTTGAAAATGAAGTTGTTAAAGGACATTTAATGAATCAGTATTTGCCACCAGTTGAAGAAGCGTATGTTTCTTTAGGTTTTCCAAGATTTAAAATTGAACCGGTTATTGATGAGGAATCTCATCTGAAGAAAATAGCTGAATTCCAGGCGAAAAAAGAAGAATCGGAAACGTTGTTAGCTATTCGAGCAAATGAGAATATACAAAAAGCAGAGCAAGAAAAGAAACACAATAAAAATCAAGTTCAAGCTCAAAAAGGTCCTATCGTTTTAGGTCGGAAAATTACGGCTAAAGAAGAAGTCAAACAAATGGATCAAATTGTTGAAGAAGAGCGTCGTGTTACAATCGAAGGATATGTTTTTGACGTTGAAGTACGGGTATTACGTTCTGAAAGACAATTACTTATACTAAAAATGACTGACTATACGTCTTCTTTTTCAGTAAAAAAATTCTCTAACTCTCCTGAAGATGAAGCAGCTTTTGCGGCTGTGAAAAAAGGAATGTGGATCCGAGTAAGAGGTAGTGTTCAAGAAGACAACTTTATGCGGGATCTCGTGTTGAATGCTCAAGACATTACGGAATGGGATCATGAGACACGTAAAGATACTGCTTCAGAGGACAATAAACGTGTTGAGTTGCATTTGCATAGCAATATGAGTCAAATGGATGCAACGAATACGGTTACAGATCTAGTGGATCAAGCAGCTAAGTGGGGTCATAAAGCTGTTGCAATAACAGATCACTTTGGTGCACAATCTTTTCCAGATGCTTTCCATGCGGGTCAAAAAAATGGCATTAAAATTCTTTATGGAATTGAAGCGAATATCGTGGATGATGGTGTACCGATTGCCTATAATCCTGAACACATTGAGTTATCAGAAGCCATTTATGTCGTCTTTGACGTGGAGACAACTGGGCTTTCAGCTGTTTATAATAGCATCATTGAGTTGTCAGCAGTTAAAATGCACAAAGGCAATATTATTGAGTCTTTTGAACAATTTATTGATCCCGGTCATCCGTTGTCACAGACAACGATTAATTTAACGGGTATTACGGATGAAATGGTTCAGGGCTCTAAAACTGAAGAAGAAGTCTTAACGTTATTTAAAGAATTTGCGGGCGATCATATACTCGTTGCTCATAATGCTAGTTTTGATATGGGATTTTTAAACACAAGTAACGCTAAATACACTATTCCAGATGCCACAAATCCTGTAATTGATACACTTGAATTGTCGCGTTTTTTACATCCACAATATAAGAGTCATCGGTTAAACACTTTAGCTAAAAAGTACGGAATTAATTTAGAACAACATCACCGTGCTATTTTTGACTCTGAAACGACTGGACAATTGTGCTGGCTTTTTCTAAAAGAGGCTAGAGAAGAACATGAGATGTTTTATCATGATCAATTAAACGAACACATTGGTGAAGGCGATGCTTATAAACGGGCTCGACCATTTCATGCAACCATTATCGCAACTTCTCAAGTTGGGTTAAAAAATCTCTTTAAATTGATTTCTTCATCCATGGTCAATTATTTCTTCCGGACGGCACGATTGCCACGCTCTGAACTGAATAAGCTTAGAGAAGGATTGATCATTGGTACAGCTTGCAGTCAAGGAGAAGTTTTTGAAGCCATGATGCAAAAAGGATACGATGAAGCAAAAAATAAAGCGAAATTTTATGATTATATTGAGGTCATGCCAAAAGAAGTTTATGCACCTTTAATCGAACAAGAGTTGGTTACAAATGAATCAGATTTAGAAGAAATTATTCGCAATCTTGTTAAAATAGGCGGAGAGTTAGATATTCCGGTAGTTGCAACGGGAAATGTACATTATTTAAACCCGGAAGACAGTATTTATCGTAAAATTTTGATCAATTCTCAAGGTGGAGCGAATGCGTTGAATCGGGCAGAATTACCAGAAGTTCATTTTAGAACAACAACTGAAATGTTAGAAACTTTTTCCTTTTTAGGAAAAGAAACAGCACAACAAATTGTTGTTGAAAATACGAATAAGATTGCTGATATGGTGGAAGATGATATTACACCGGTCAAAACGGATCTATACACGCCAAAAATTGAAGGTTCAGAAGATGAAATACGTCAATTGAGTTACGATGAAGCGTATAGATTATATGGCAATCCTTTACCAGAAATCATTGAAAAAAGGATTGAAAAAGAACTGAACAGTATTATAGGAAATGGGTTCTCGGTTATCTATTTGATCTCACAAAAATTGGTTCATAAGAGTATGTCAGATGGTTATCTAGTTGGTTCAAGGGGATCAGTTGGTTCTAGTTTTGTTGCAACAATGACCGGGATCACAGAAGTTAACCCAATGCCGCCACACTATACTTGCCCAAGTTGTCAGTTTTCTGAGTTCTTTACAGATGGTTCTGTTGGTTCGGGGTATGATCTGCCGGATAAAAACTGTCCGAAATGTGAAGCACGTCTGCACAAAGATGGACACGATATTCCATTCGAAACGTTCCTGGGTTTTTATGGGGACAAAGTACCAGATATTGACTTGAATTTCTCAGGTGACTATCAAGCAAAAGCACATAATTACACGAAAGAACTCTTCGGTGAAGAATATGTATTCCGTGCTGGAACGATTGGTACTGTTGCAGACAGAACAGCGTTTGGTTATGTAAAAGGATACGAACGTGACAACAATTTGACCTTACGTGCTGCAGAAATTGATCGATTGGCAAAAGGATCAACTGGAGTCAAACGGACGACTGGTCAACATCCAGGCGGAATTATTGTTATACCCGACTATATGGATGTATATGATTTTACTCCTATACAATTTCCAGCAGATGCTCAAGATTCAGAATGGAAAACAACCCATTTTGATTTCCATTCTATCCATGACAATGTATTAAAACTAGATATCTTGGGTCATGATGATCCAACCGTTATTAGAATGTTGCAAGATTTATCTGGGATTGATCCTAAAACCATTCCGACTGATGACCCAGAAGTTATGAAGATTTTTGGTGGGACTGACGTTCTTGGCGTAACACCAGAACAGATCCAATCAAAAACGGGTACATTAGGTATACCAGAATTTGGTACACGTTTTGTAAGAGGGATGCTAGAAGAGACCATGCCAACAACTTTTGCTGAGTTGCTTCAAATATCCGGATTATCGCATGGAACAGATGTATGGTTAGGAAATGCGGAAGAATTGATTCGTATGAATAATATTCCTTTGTCAGAAGTAATTGGTTGTCGTGATGATATCATGGTTTATCTTATTCACAATGGGTTAGAAGATGGGATAGCCTTCAATATCATGGAGTCAGTTCGTAAAGGAAAAGGCATCCCTGATGATTGGCAAAAAGCTATGCGAGATCAAAAAATACCTGAATGGTATATTGAATCTTGTTTGAAAATCAAGTATATGTTCCCTAAAGCCCATGCTGCGGCATATGTTTTAATGGCTTTGCGAGTAGCCTACTATAAAGTACACTTTCCAATCCTTTATTATGCGGCTTACTTCTCTGTACGTGCCGATGATTTTGATTTAGTCGCTATGGCAAAAGGAAAAGAGAGCTTAAAATTAAAGATGAAAGAAATCACGGATAAAGGATTAGATGCTTCAACCAAAGAAAAAAATACACTGACCGTTTTAGAATTGTGTAATGAGATGGTTGAACGTGGATTTGACTTTAAAATGGTAGATCTAGAAAAATCGGATCCTACTAATTTTGTTATTGAAGGCAATTCACTCATCGCGCCATTTAGAGCTGTACCGAGTTTAGGAGCCAATGTAGCCAAACAAATTAAAGAAGCCAGAAATGATAAACCGTTCCTTTCTAAAGAAGATTTAGCTAAAAGAGGGAAAGTTTCTAAAACTGTTATTGAGTTTTTAAATGAAAATGGTGTCTTAAAAGGATTACCAGATGAAAATCAATTATCCTTATTTGATCTCTTTTAAGAACTCAACTGGTTTAGAGCAGAAAGGTTTTTAAAGTCAAAGACAACTGGAAAGACTTATTTGATGGTGTTTTGTTGCTTATTACCTGAATTTATGGTACTATTTATTTGGATTTAGATATTCTGTTGAGAGTGAGCGGTGACGCTCACTCTTTTTCGGCAGTAAGTTAGAAAACTAACTATAAGGAGGCGAAAAAGTTGAGTAATGTGGTAGAAACAGTAACTGAAATCGTGCAACCTATTGTTGAAAGAAATCAGTTTGAATTAGAAGACATTGAATTTATAAAAGAAGGCAAAAACTGGTTCTTGAGAGTTTATATTGATAAGCCAGAAGGTATTGATTTAGAGGATTGTGCATTGGTTAGCGAACAAATTAGCGAACACATGGATAAAATCGATCCGGATCCAATACCACAAGCATACTTCTTAGAGGTTTCATCTCCTGGAGCTGAAAGACCACTAAAAAAAGAAGAAGATTATGTTAATGCAGTAGGGGAATACATCCATATTTCTTTATACGAACCTGTAGATGACGAAAAAATTTATGAAGGCACATTAAAAGAAGTAAACAATGAAACGTTGACATTGACTATTCGCGTTAAAACTAGAGTGAAAGATATCGAATTCAGTCGAAAAACAATTGCGAAAGCTAGAAGAGCGATTCAATTTTAAATTAAATCATTGTTAGGGATAGGAGAGAAGTGAAAAATGAGCAAAGAAATGTTAAATGCTCTTGAGGCTTTGGAACAAGAAAAAGGAATTTCAAAAGAATTCGTTATCGAAGCTTTAGAAGTTGCTTTAGTTTCAGCGTACAAAAGAAACTATGGTCAAGCACAAAACGTTGAAGTTGAATTTGATTTAAAAAAAGGGAATATCCATGTTTATTCTGTTAAAGAAGTGGTAGATGTTGTTTATGATTCTCGTCTTGAAGTAGGCATAGAAGAAGCTTTAGAATTAAACAAAGCGTATGAACTAGGCGACAAAATTCGTTTTGAAGTAACTCCTAAAGATTTCGGAAGAATTGCTGCTCAAACAGCTAAACAAGTCATCATGCAACGTGTACGAGAAGCGGAAAGAAACATTATCTACAATGAATTCATTGCTTATGAAAATGATATTATGCAAGGAATTGTTGAAAGACAAGATCACCGTTACATCTACGTTAATTTAGGTAAAATTGAAGCTGTTTTATCTAAACAAGAACAAATTCCTAATGAAGTATACAAACCTCATGATCGTATCAAAGTATACGTAACAAAAGTTGAAAATACATCAAAAGGACCACAAATTTTTGTTAGTCGTAGCCACCCTGATTTATTGAAACGTTTATTCGAACAAGAAGTTCCTGAGATCTATGATGGAGTGGTCGAAATTGTTTCAATCGCTAGAGAAGCGGGAGACCGTGCTAAGGTAGCTGTTCGTTCGAGAGAAGAACACATTGATCCAGTTGGAACATGTGTAGGACCTAAAGGACAACGTGTTCAAGCGATCGTAAATGAGTTAAAAGGTGAAAACATGGATATCGTTGAATGGGATGCAGATCCTGCAACTTATATTGGAAATGCTTTGAATCCTGCTCAAGTTGTCAGTGTGACATTCAATGAATCTGCCGGCAGCTGTTTAGTAGTTGTTCCCGATTACCAACTGTCTCTTGCAATTGGGAAACGCGGACAAAATGCTCGATTAGCGGCTAAATTAACAGGCTATAAAATCGATATCAAATCTGAAACAGACATGGAGGCTATCAATTTGGCTAAAGAAGAAACTGGTTTAGAAAAAGATGTTAAGTATGCTGAAGTAATTGAAACGATTGAAAGTCAAGAACAAGAAATGAATGATGAAGAAATCATTGAATCTGTTGAAGACCTAGATTCTGAATTTGATGAAATCACAATTGCTGATGACATTGGAGAAGGTAATTTAGATGCTGAATCGGCAGAAGAATTGATTGAATTAGCTGAAGAACGGGATAACGTGGAAGACTAACAAGAGGTGAAAATGATGCCAAAACGTAAAATTCCTATGAGGAAATGTGTTATTTCCAACGAAATGAAACCTAAAAAAGATATGCTTCGAATTGTGATTAATAAAGAAAATCAAGTATCTATCGATCCAAGCGGAAAATTGCCTGGGCGAGGAGCTTATGTCTCAATTGAACCTGAAATCGTACAATCTGCATGGGAAAAACATGTGCTGGATAAAGTATTAGGTACAACATTGGACGATGCTTTTTATCAAGAACTTTTGGACTATGTTACGCATCAAAAAGCTAGGATGAGTTTATGATAGAAGAACAAAAAGTTTTAAATCTTTTAGGCATGGCAACACGAGCAGGGAAACTAACCACTGGTGAAGACTTAAGTTTAAAAGAAATCAGAAATCAGTCTGCTAAAATTGTGATTGTAGCGACTGATGCAAGTGAAAATACGAAGAAAAAAGTCTCGGATAAGTGTAGTTATTATGAAATTCCTTTTATAATTCACTTTACGAGAAGTGAATTAAGCCAAGCAATAGGAAGAGAACGAACCATTTGCACCATCACGGATAATGGCTTTGGAAAAAAATTCCGAGAATTATTATCAATTTAATTGGAGGGTGATAACATGGCTAAGAAACGTGTATATGAGTACGCTAAAGAATTAGATGTACCAACTAAAAGTGTTATTGATAAAGCAAAAGAACTTGGGATTGATTACAATAGCCATATGTCTTCAATGGAAGACAAACAAGTTGAACAACTAAATCAAGTATTTGTTTCAAATAAAAAAGGCACTACAGCTCCTAGCAAGAGTGTTCAAACAGAATCAACGAGTACTTCAAGTACAAAAAATCAAAAAGGTGGTAATACTATAACGAATCAGAAGAACCAATCCAATCAACCAAACCGTCCAGCAAAAGAAAACCAAGCTGGTACAAATAAGCCGAAAAATACAACAACTGTAAAACCGGCATCAACAAACAAACCAGCTGCAAAACCAGCTGCATCAGCAAAACCAAAAACGCAAACAAGCAGCCAAACTGCTCAAAGCGGAACTGGAAATCAAGCACCACAACGTGCAGCAGCAGCTCCAGCAGGTAATAAAAATAAACGCACGGGTAACAGACCGTTTAACCGTGGTAGTGTGGGAACACATGGCGGATTTAACAAACGTAAGAGAAAAGGTAAAAAAGGTGAAACTAAACCAGTAGCACCACCAGTAGCACGTAAATTTAAAGAGTTGCCAGAAGTACTTGTGTATACAGATGGTATGACTGTAGCAGATATTTCTAAAAAGATTTACCGCGAACCAGCTGAAATTATCAAAAAATTATTCCTACTTGGTGTCGTAGCAACATTGAACCAAAGCTTAAGTAAAGAAACTATTGAATTATTGGCTGAAGAGTACGGTATTGCAACGGAAGAAAAAGTTCAAGTAGACGTATCTGATTTAGATGTGTACTTTGAGCAAGAATCTGCTGAAGAAAATCTTACTTCTCGCCCACCAGTAGTAACAATTATGGGACACGTTGACCATGGTAAAACAACATTACTAGACTCTCTTAGAAATACAAAAGTTAGTTTAGGCGAAGCCGGTGGAATTACTCAACATATCGGAGCTTACCAAGTTGATGTTGATGGAAAAATCATTACCTTCCTTGATACTCCAGGACATGCTGCGTTTACAACAATGCGTGCTCGTGGTGCAGATGTAACGGATATCACCATCATTGTGGTAGCTGCAGATGACGGCGTTATGCCTCAAACAGTTGAAGCAATCAACCATGCTAAAGCTGCTGAAGTTCCAATTATTGTAGCAGTAAACAAAGTTGATAAACCAGATGCAAATCCTGAACGTGTTATGCAAGAATTAACTGAATATGGTTTGGTTCCTGAATCATGGGGTGGAGACACTATTTTTGTTGAAATCTCAGCTAAATTCGGACAAAACTTAGATGAATTATTAGAAATGATCTTACTTGTAGCTGAAGTGGAAGATTTAAAAGCAGACCCTACTCGTTTAGCACTTGGTTCAGTTATTGAAGCTCGTTTAGATAAATCAAAAGGTCCAATTGCTACTTTACTTGTTCAAGAAGGAACATTGAATGTTGGAGATCCTATTGTTGTTGGGAATACTTACGGACGTGTTCGTGTAATGGTTAACGAAAATGGTCGTCGTGTTAAACATGCTGGCCCTTCTGCTCCAGTTGAAATTACTGGTTTAAACAATGCTCCTCAAGCAGGAGATCAATTCGTTGTCTTTGAAGATGAAAAAACAGCTCGTACAGCTGGAGAAACTCGTGAGAAGAAAGCAATGGCTGAACAACGTTCGGTAACGAACCGTGTAACCATTGACAACTTATTCTCTAGTTTACAAGAAGGCGAATTAAAAGACGTTAATGTTATTATTAAGGCAGACGTACAAGGTTCTGCAGAAGCTTTATCATCAAGTTTACAAAAAATTGATGTAGAAGGCGTTCGTGTGAAAATGATTCATACAGCAGTAGGAGCAATCAACGAAAGTGATATCACTTTGGCCGCTGCAAGTAATGCAATCATTATCGGATTTAACGTTCGTCCAACTCCACAAGCTAAGGTTCAAGCTGATCAAGAACAAGTTGATATTCGTTTACACCGTATCATCTATAATGCTATTGATGAAATTGAAACAGCTATGAAGGGTCTATTGGATCCTGAATACGAAGAAAAAATAACTGGACAAGCAGTCGTTCGTGAAACATTCAAAGTATCTAAAGTTGGAACAATTGCCGGAGGATTTGTTACAGATGGTTACATCACTCGTAGCAGCAGCATCCGTTTGATTCGTGACAATATTGTTATCTTTGAAGGCGAATTAGCAAGTTTGAAACGCTTTAAAGACGATGCTAAAGAAGTTAAAAAAGGATTCGAATGTGGATTTATGGTTAAAGATTACAACGAAGTTCAAGTGGATGATGTTATCGAAGCTTATGAAATGGTTGAAATTAAACGTAAGTAATATGTAAGAAAGAAGGGTTAAACATGGCAAATCATAGAATTGGTCGCGTTTCTCAAGAAATTCAAAGAGAAGTAAATGATATCTTGAAAAAACGTGTGAAAGATCCCCGTGTTGCTGATGTAAATATAACCGACGTACGTGTAACAGGTGATCTACAACAAGCAACGGTTTTCTACAGTATTTTATCTGATAAAGTTAGCGATCGTGAAAAAACACAGCTAGGATTGGATAAAGCTTCTGGTTTAGTTAGAAGTGAGTTAGGCCAACGTTTATCACTTTACAAAACACCAGAAATTAAATTTGAGCGTGATGAATCTGTTGAATATGGTAATCATATTGATGAATTATTGCGCAACTTAAATAAAGACTAAATAGGTTCTCAATAAACTAAGTGAGATAAGAAATCTTACTAAAATATGAGACTAAGTTCAAACCCCCAAAGGTAATCTTTGGGGGTTTTTTATTTAAAGAATTTAGTAAAATTTCTTTAATTTCAATTTCTTTACTCTTTAAAACATTTTCTTTACACTTAATGTGTAAGGGAGGTATTTTTATGTCAGATTTTTTAATAAATATGCAAACAGAAATGAGAGCGCCGAATCTTTTATTTGAAAGTTGGACACCAGTTATTAGAATCTTTTTTGCAACGATCATTACCTTTATATTGTTGCTTGTCTGCTTAAGAATATTTGGTAATAGAAGTGTTTCCAATATTAGTATACAGGATGTTATCACTTCATTTACTATAGGATCAACGATTTCTTCTACTTTGATTTTAAAAGAAGTAACAATCGTTAATGGCTTTTTAGCCATTGTTCTCTTATTATTCTTACAGTTTCTTATTTCAAAAATCATTAGCAAATGGCCAATTTTATCTAACTATATTAATCCGCCTCCAAAAGTATTGTTTTTAAAAGGAGATTTTTTAGAACATACAATGAAAAAGAGTCGAGTAACAAAAGAAAATATTTATTCTGCTATTCGATCTCAAGCAAGGTGTTCTTCTGATAAGGTTTTTGCGGTACTGTTAGAATCAAATGGAAATTTTTCAGTAGTGACTGAAGTTAGTCCAGGCTATGAAGAAGAAATTTTAAAATATTTAAACTAAAGAGACTAGGGCATAGTTCCTGGTCTCTGATTTTGCATTCTTGCCCTTTTCTACGTATCCATTCATTGTAAAAAAACTTTCGTTTAAGTTTATTGATTAAACAGATGAATGAACTAATATACAGTTAACAAATGGATGACGGTATTTTGGTAATTATGGTATACTAGGAGAGTTAAAAAAAGGAAGGTTGGGATTTAGCTATGGAAGGTATTCTCCCTTTATGGAAAGAACGTGGCATGACCAGCCATGATTGTGTATTTAAACTCAGAAAGATCTTAAAAACTAAAAAAATTGGGCATACAGGTACGTTAGATCCAGATGTAGATGGCGTGTTGCCTATTTGTGTGGGCAAAGCCACAAAAGTTGTTGAGTATATGATGGAAACGGGTAAAGGCTACATAGGAGAAATCACACTTGGGTATTCCACTACAACAGAAGACCGCAGCGGAGAAATTGTTGAACAAGTCCGTGTTAGAAACATTCCATCACTGGAAAGCATTGATGCAGCTATGAATAACATAGTGGGAAAAATTACTCAGATTCCGCCAATGTATTCTGCTGTAAAAGTAAATGGGAAAAAATTGTATGAGTATGCTCGTGCTGGTGAAACGGTTGAGCGACCGGTTAGAATTGCTGACATAAAATCATTTAAGCGCACTTCGGATCTTTTGGTAGATGAAGAGCAAGGAACTGTTTCGTGGAAATTTGAAGTAGCTTGTGGTAAAGGGACTTATGTTCGTACGTTAGCAGTGGATCTAGGCGCAAATTTGGGTTATCCTGCTCATATGTCAGACTTAACACGTATCTTAAGCGGAACTTTTAAAGCCAGTGATTGTTTAACTTTAGCGCAAGTTGCTGAAAAAATGGAACAACAAGAAATAGAAGAAGCTTTATTTCCTTTGGAATTTGGCTTGAAAGAGTTGGCTTCTTTTGAAATTGATCAAGAGCTTTGGGATAAAGTTAAAAATGGCACATTGCTTCCAATCAATACTGTACCCGAAGAATTATTGTCTAAGCCGATCGTTTTTATGTATCTTCAAAAAGCTGTCAGTATTTATGCCGTTCACCCGCAAAAAAAAGAGTATTTAAAACCAATTAAAGTATTACGAAATAATTTATAGAGGAGTTTTCACATTATGGAAATCATTAAATTACATCATCCATATGAGGAAGGTGAAATCCCTAAAGATAAAGTAGTATTAGCTTTAGGTTTTTTTGATGGCGTCCACAGAGGTCATCAAGAAGTAATCGGCAGAGCAAAAAAAATTGCCGAAAAAAATCAGTTGAAATTAGCAGTTATGACATTTAATCAGCATCCGTCAATTGTATTTAAAAAATTAAACCCGGATCATCATAAATATCTTTCCACTGTTTCTCGTAAAGAAGAGTTAATGGAAAAAATTGGTGTTGATTTTCTTTATGAAGTAGACTTTACGTCTGCTTTTGCAGGATTGACTCCTCAAGAGTTTGTAGAACAATACATTATTGGTTTACATGCCCAAACGGTTGTAGCCGGTTTTGATTATTCATTTGGAAAAAAAGAAGTGGCCTCTATGGAGCACTTACCGCTATATGCTAAAGATCGTTTTGAAATCGTAGTGGTGGAGAAACAACTTTCAAAAGAAGACAAAATCAGTTCTACGCGTATTCGCTTAGCTCTAGAGGTTGGAGATATGGCTGCTGCAAATAATTTACTGGGTTATGTTTATGCTACGCCTGGAAGGGTCGTACATGGGGATGCAAGAGGAAGATTATTAGGATTCCCAACAGCGAATATCGAAGTTGAGAACTTTGTTAAATTGCCACGCATAGGCGTATATGCTGTTGAAATCTTAGTAGGTGATCAAGTTTATAAAGGAATGGCCTCTATCGGTCATAATGTAACCTTTGAACCGAATCGTCCGCTAACAGTTGAAGTGTACATTCTTGATTTTAATGAAGATATCTATGGTGAAAAAGTAACGGTGTTCTGGTACGATTATTTACGCAATGAGGAAAAATTTGATTCGATTGATGCTCTGATCGCTCAATTGAAACAAGATGAATTAGATACTGCACATTTTTTTGAAGAGTATAAAGGATTGACTCATAAGAACTTTTTAAGTGAACACTAAACGAATAAAAAAGAGACGAGATAGAACAATCTTGTCTTTTTTTTGTATATAAAAATGAAAAAATCATGAGTCAGTATTTTTTTACGTTTATCCAATTATACATTTTAAATGAATATAATATGTTTATATACAATATTTTTTCTTTAATAAGCAAAATAATACAAGAAACGGTATAAAAAAACACTTTTTGCTTGTTTTAATCTTTTTGCCATGTTAGGATACTTTCATGCAATAAAATTAATCGGATGAGGTGTTTTTATGAATAAAGGAAAAGTTGTTTTAGCTTACTCAGGAGGACTGGATACGTCAGTCTCTATTAAATGGTTAATGGATGAAGGATATGATGTAATAGCTTGTTGTTTAGATGTTGGAGAAGGAAAGAACTTAGATTTTATTAAAGATAAAGCAATCGAAATTGGAGCGGTAGCTTCTTATACGATTGACGCTAAAGATGAATTTGCTAATGACTTTGCATTAATCGCGTTACAAGCGCACACGTATTATGAAGGTAAGTATCCGCTGATCTCAGCGTTATCTCGTCCTTTAATTGCTAAAAAATTAGTTGAAGTAGCTGTAAAAGAAGAAGCTGTAGCAGTAGCACATGGATGTACAGGAAAAGGGAATGATCAAGTTCGTTTTGAAGTTGCCATTCATTCTTTAGCACCAGATTTAAAAGTACTTGCACCAGTTCGTGACTGGACATGGTCAAGAGAAGAAGAAATCAATTATGCTATTGAGCACTCTATTCCTGTTCCAATTGATTTAGACAACCCTTTCTCTATCGATCAAAATCTATGGGGAAGAAGCAATGAGTGTGGGGTTTTAGAAAATCCATGGATTGCTCCACCAGAAGTTGCGTATGACTTAACCGTTAGTTTAGAAAATACACCAGATATTCCTGAAATGATTGAAATTGAATTTTTAGCAGGTGTACCGATAGCGATCGATGGTTCAAAATATGAATTGTCTGAGTTAATCCAACAGTTGAACAGCATTGCTGGGAAACATGGAGTTGGACGGATCGACCATATTGAGAACAGATTGATTGGGATCAAATCTCGTGAAGTTTATGAAGCTCCTGGAGCAGTAACATTAATGACGGCACATAAAGAGCTAGAAGATCTTACTTTTGTTAAAGATATCGCGCACTTTAAGCCGATGATCGAACAAAAAATAACTGAAATGATTTACAACGGATTATGGTTCAACCCATTAACTGAAAGTTTGATTGCCTTTTTGAAATCTACTCAAAAGTACGTTAACGGAACCGTTCGGGTGAAATTGTTTAAAGGACATGCCATTGTAGAAGGCAGAAAATCACCTAACTCATTGTATGATGAGAACTTGGCGACTTATACTTCTGCAGATACATTTAACCAAGAGTCATCTGTTGGCTTTATCAAATTATGGGGATTGCCTACAAAAGTACACGCAGAAGTAAATAAGCCAAAAGATGCCATTAAAACCAAGTAAAATCGAAGAAAGTACACTTAATAAAAGATAGGATGACAAATATGAAAAAATTATGGGGCGGTCGTTTTGAAGGAGAAAACCAAAATTGGATTGATGAGTTTGGGGCTTCAATTGAAGTAGACCAAGTTTTAGCTGAAGAAGACATTTTAGGAAGTTTGGCACATGTTGACATGTTGGCTAAAACAGCGATTATTCTTCAAGAAGAAGCAGATGAAATCATCAAAGGGTTAGAAAGTCTTTTAGTAAAAGCCCAAAAGAAAGAGTTGGTATTCTCTATTGAAAATGAAGATATTCATTTGAATATTGAAACGCTTCTCCATAAAGAAATTGGTCCTGTTGCAGGAAAGTTGCACACTGCAAGAAGCCGGAATGATCAAGTAGCTACAGACATGCACCTGTATTTAAAACGTCAAGTAGGTGAAATTTCCGTATCGCTTGAGGATCTGGAAAAAGTTATTTTACTGAAAGCAGAAAAACATGTTGAAACGATTGTTCCTGGATATACGCATTTGCAGCATGCACAACCCATTTCTTTTGCTCATCATTTATTGGCGTATTACAATATGTTTAAACGTGATTTAGAACGGTATCAAGACAGTTTGAAACGAATTGATTGCTCTCCACTAGGAGCAGCTGCCTTGGCAGGGACAACATTTCCAATCGATCGTTTGTACACTGCTGAACAGTTAGGTTTCAACTCTATCTATTCCAATAGTATGGATGCCGTTAGCGATCGAGACTTTATCTTAGAATTTCTATCCACCAGCAGTATACTGATGATGCATCTTTCACGTTTTTGCGAAGAAATAATTCTTTGGACCAGCCATGAATATCAATTCGCTAGTTTAACGGATACTTTTTCGACGGGTAGTTCCATTATGCCGCAAAAGAAAAATCCAGATATGGCAGAATTGATTCGTGGAAAAACAGGTAGAGTGTACGGCAATTTATTTTCGTTGTTAACGACAATGAAAAGTTTGCCGCTTGCCTATAACAAGGATCTACAAGAAGACAAAGAAGGCATGTTTGATACGGTAAAAACGGTTAAAGATTGTTTGGAAATATTTGCTGGTATGTTGGAAGACATGATTGTGCATGAAGAAAATATGAGTGAAGCGACAACGAAAGATTTTTCGAACGCAACTGAATTAGCGGATTATCTGGCTTCAAAAGGTACCCCATTTAGAGAAGCACATGAAATTGTTGGAAAACTTGTGTTGAAGTGCTTGAAAAATGGCCATTATTTACAAGATATTCCTTTAACCGAATTTCAACAAGTCGCTCCTATTATCGAGGAAGACGTTTATACCTTATTGGAATCTCGTATAGCTGTTGAACGTAGAAATTCATTAGGTGGTACTGGATTCGAACAAATTAGAAATGAAATTGAAAAAGCTAAACTAGAATTTAATCTAATATAAGAAGAATTAAAAGATAGTGTTGAAGATGGAACTTTCCATTTTTGACACTGTCTTTTTAGTAAAAGTAGGATAAATCAAGCGTTATACCGGCTTTTTAGAGAAACGTCAAAATTAGTCAAAAAATAAGCAAAAATTATTGACAGATACAGTTATATTTGGTAAATTAATAAATGTATTAGCACTCAATAGTTTCAAGTGCTAAAAAAGAGGTGATGCAATATGTTAACTGAAAGGCAGATTTTAATTTTAAAATCTATCATTCGCTTATACACTTCATATGAGACACCCATTGGTTCTAAAACCTTAATGAATGAAGCTGAAATCAATTTTAGTTCAGCAACCATTCGTAATGAAATGGGGCGTCTTGAAGAATTAGGCTTCATTGAAAAAACGCATTCGTCATCCGGTCGTGTCCCATCTTTAAAAGGGTACCGTTTTTACGTGGACCATCTGGTACATCCAGCGAAAATTCAAAAAAAAGATCTTGCGATCATAAAGAGTGCTTTAGGAAATCAGTTCAGGCAATTGGATGAGATTGTTTTTCAATCGGCTGAATTGCTTTCTCGGTTGACCAGTTACACGGCGATTACGTTAGGTTCTGAAATCAAAGAAAGTATTCTAACTGGTTTTCGATTGGTGCCATTAAATGATTATCAAGTGATGGCTATCTTAGTAACCGATAAGGGCCATGTAGAAAACCAAATAGTAACGATTCCTAGGTCAATGGATGTTAACGAGCTAGAAAAAATTGTTCGTATTTTTAATGAACAATTAGTTGGTCTTTCGCTAATGGAAGTATTTAAAAGACTGAAGACAGAAATTCCGATATTGTTGAATAAATATGTTCGAACAAATGAAGGAATGTTGAATATCTTCGAAGATGTCTTTTTGAAAGCTGGACAAGATAGGATGCACGTAGGTGGAAGAATGAATATACTCGATTTCTCGAATGAATTAAATGTCGAAAAATTCAAGTCTATTTATTCCTTAATGGATGGTACTCATGACTTATCTTCTTTATTGGTTCCAAGTACTACCGGAATCAATGTGAAAATTGGTACGGAGTTAAACAATGAGCTTTTTAATGAGTTCAGTTTAATTACAGCAAGTTATGACATTGAAGGATATAGTTCAGGTGTTATTGCATTATTAGGTCCAACAAATATGCCGTATTCTAAAATGATTGGTTTGGTGGATGTATTTCGAAATGAGCTTTCAAAAAAAATAATCGACTACTATCAAGCTGTAGACGATTAATCAAAAGGAGCTGTTGTTGTGTCTAGAAATAAAGATAAAAAGCAAGAACAAGAAATGGTTGAAGAAACACCAACAGAATTGGTAGAAGAAACAACTGAATCTGTGGAAGTGGAACAACCAGAAGTTGATGAACTTGCTAAAGTAAAAGCTGATTTAGAAGAAATGGAAAATAAATATTTGCGTGTGCAAGCTGAAATGGCAAATATCCAAAAACGCAATGCAAAAGAACGTGAAGATGCTGCTAAATTCCGTGCTCAATCTTTAGCAACAGAATTACTTCCCGTTATTGATAACTTAGAACGAGCTCTAGCTATTGAAGTAACAGATGAGCAAGGGAAAAGTTTGAAAAAAGGAATTGAAATGGTTATGGAAACATTCAATGCTGCATTGAAAAGCGAAGGCATTGAAGTGATTGATCCTTTAAATGAACCTTTTGATCCAAACTTCCATCAGGCGATTCAAACTGTTCCTGTTGAAGAAGGTCAAGCAAGCGAAACAGTTGTACAAGTTTTCCAAAAAGGTTATGATTTAAACGGACGCGTATTACGTCCCGCAATGGTAATTGTTGCTCAATAAAATTTAGATAACTGTAAAAAAATAATAAAAAAATGAGGGATTTATAATGGGTAAAATGATTGGTATTGACTTAGGAACAACAAACTCAGCAGTTGCTGTATTAGAAGGCGGAGAAGCAAAAATTATTCCGAATCCAGAAGGCAATCGTACGACTCCATCAGTTGTTGCATTTAAAAACGGAGAAATGCAAGTAGGGGAAGTGGCTAAACGCCAAGCTGTAACAAACCCTAACACAATTAGCTCAATCAAACGTCATATCGGCGAAGCTGGCTTTTCAGTTGAAGTTGATGGTAAAAAATATACTCCACAAGAAGTTTCTGCAACAATTCTTCAATACTTGAAAGGTTATGCTGAAAGCTATTTAGGCGAAACAGTTGATAAAGCTGTTATCACTGTTCCTGCTTACTTCAATGATGCACAACGTCAAGCAACAAAAGATGCTGGTAAAATTGCTGGTCTTGAAGTGGAACGTATCGTTAATGAACCAACTGCTGCAGCATTAGCATATGGTTTAGACAAAGTAGACAAAGATGAAAAAGTTTTAGTATTTGACCTTGGTGGTGGTACTTTTGACGTTTCAATCCTTGAATTAGGAGACGGCGTATTTGATGTATTATCTACTGCAGGTGACAACAAATTAGGTGGAGATGATTTTGATAACAAAATCATGGAATACTTGGTAGCTGAATTCAAAAAAGAAAACGGCGTTGACTTATCTAAAGACAAAATGGCTGTACAACGTTTGAAAGACGCTGCTGAAAAAGCTAAAAAAGACTTATCAGGCGTAACTTCAACTCAAATCAGCTTACCATTTATCACTGCTGGAGAAGCTGGACCATTACACTTGGAAATCAACTTAACTCGTGCTAAATTTGACGAATTAACTTATGACCTAGTAGAACGTACTAAAGGACCTGTTCGCCAAGCATTGAAAGATGCTGGATTATCAACATCAGAAATTGATGAAGTAATCTTAGTTGGTGGATCAACACGTATCCCTTCTGTTGTAGAAGCAGTACGTAAAGAAGCTGGAAAAGAACCAAACAAATCAGTTAACCCTGATGAAGTTGTAGCAATGGGTGCTGCAATCCAAGGTGGAGTTATCACTGGTGACGTTAAAGACATCGTATTGTTAGATGTTACTCCGTTATCATTAGGTATTGAAACTATGGGTGGCGTATTTACTAAATTGATCGAACGTAACACAACGATCCCAACAAGTAAATCACAAGTATTCTCAACTGCTGCTGACAACCAACCAGCTGTTGACGTACACGTAATGCAAGGGGAACGTCCAATGGCAGCCGACAACAAAACATTAGGTCGCTTCCAATTGACAGATATTCCTGCTGCACCACGTGGAATTCCTCAAATCGAAGTAACATTTGATATTGATAAAAACGGAATTGTTAACGTAAGTGCTAAAGACTTAGGTACTCAAAAAGAACAAACAATTACGATCAAATCTTCTTCAGGTTTAACAGACGAAGAAATCGAACGTATGGTTAAAGATGCAGAAGCTAATGCTGAAGCGGATAAAGCTCGTAAAGAAGAAGTAGAATTACGTAACGAAGTGGATCAATTATTATTCCAAGTAGATAAAACTATTGGTGAATTAGAAGGCAAAGTTGATGAAGCTGAAGTTAAAAAAGCTGAAGAAGCTCGTGATGAATTGAAAGCTGCTGTCGAAGCAAATGATATTGAAGCAATGAAAACAAAACGCGATGAATTAAATGAAATCGTACAAGCTTTAACAGTTAAATTATATGAACAAGCTGCTCAAGCACAAGGAGAAGCAAATCCTGAAGCTGCAGAACAAGCACAAGATGGATCTGAAGATGTTGTAGATGCTGATTTTGAAGAAATCGATGATGACGCTAAATAACCTTCATAATTTAAGGATGGAATGGAAAAGCCAAGGCAAATTGCTTTTGGCTTTTTCTTCTAGATATGCTATGCTCATGAAGGTGAATTTGAGGATACATTAAAAATTGTCAAGTGACGATGGAGGGAAATTATGGCTAAAAGAGATTTATATGAAGTATTAGGAGTATCAAAAGGTGCTTCCGATGATGAAATAAAAAAGGCATACAGAAAATTATCAAAAAAGTTCCATCCGGATATTAATAAAGAAGCTGGATCTGAAGAAAAGTTTAAGGAAGTTGCGGAAGCTTATGAAGTATTAAGTAACCCTGACAAACGTGCGGCATATGACCAATATGGACATGCAAGTACAGATCCAAACTTTGGAGCAGGTGGCGGCGGTTACGGCGGCGGAGGCTTTGGCGGATTCGGCGGCGGTGGATTCGAAGATATCTTTGAATCATTCTTTGGAGGCGGCGGTCGTTCGCAAAATCCAAACGCTCCTCGTCAAGGAGACGATTTACAATACACAATCAATCTTGAATTTGAAGAAGCTATTTTTGGGAAAGAAACCACCATCAGTTATAACCGTGAAGAAGAATGTAAAACGTGTCATGGTGATGGGGCTAAACCAGGAACACACCCTGTAACATGTTCTAAATGTCATGGTACAGGTTCATTGAACGTTGAGAGAAACACGCCACTTGGCCGAGTAATGACGCGTCAAACATGTGATGTTTGTCATGGTACAGGTCAAGAAATCAAAGAAACTTGTCCAACTTGTCATGGTTCTGGACATACGAAAGACAAACATACGGTTAAAGTAACTGTTCCTGCAGGTGTTGAAGATGGAAATCAAATGCGCTTAAACGGACAAGGAGAAGCCGGTAAAAATGGTGGACCTTACGGAGATCTATATGTTGTCTTCCGTGTTAAAGCTAGCAATCAATTTGATCGAGATGGATCAGAAATTTATTACGAATTGCCAATCAATATCGTCCAAGCATCTTTAGGGGATGAAGTGGAAGTTCCAACCGTTCATGGTAAGGTGAAATTAAAAATACCTGCTGGAACACAAACAGGAACGAATTTCCGTTTGAGAGGCAAAGGAGCACCAAAATTACGTGGTACAGGTACAGGAGACCAACATGTAAGAGTTAAATTAATGACTCCGAAAAACTTATCAAAAGAACAAACAGACTTGTTGAGACAATTCGCTAAATCTAGCGGTATGGAAGTTGAAGAACAAGATGGTTCGATTTTTGATAAAGTAAAAGATGCATTTAAAGCAGATAAGAAAAAAAAATGAACCGATTTTTTTAAATAAGTAGATTGATTAAAAAATGGTGTTGGTGTTTTCAAAAGAAATTTCTTTTGGAATGAACGGATTTGCTTGTAAAAAGCCATGGTACCGCCTGAAGCTTATAATTGTCATGGTTGTTGTTGCTTTAGCAGCATACAAACATGATACACTTGGGCGTTATTGCCCACAGTGCTTCCTTAAAAGCTACAAGCAAACTCTATTCCTCCAGAAATTTTGGTTAAGTGGTTGAACTAGTTTACCAACACTAAAATTTATCTACCTAATTAATATGAGCTTTGTTTATAATGTGAAAGAAAAACCTGAGCTAATGCTTAGGTTTTTCTTTCGTCTTAAGAGCTAGTTTGAGTCAACGCATTGTAATTCAAGCTTTTCACTGGTATAATTTATAGTGACACTTTTTCGGAATAAATAAAGAAGGTAGGCACGACTAGATGAATAAACAGGAATTAAATGAAAGACAAAAACGCATTCGGAATTTTTCCATTATTGCCCATATTGACCATGGAAAATCGACTTTAGCAGATCGTATCTTACAAATGACGCACACAGTTGCTGATCGTGATATGCAAGTACAATTATTGGATTCTATGGATCTTGAACGTGAGCGTGGAATCACCATCAAATTAAATGCGATTGAATTGAACTATACCGCAAAAGATGGCGAAACGTATACACTACACTTGATCGACACACCAGGACATGTCGATTTCACGTACGAAGTTTCAAGAAGTTTAGCAGCGTGTGAAGGAGCTATCCTAGTTGTTGATGCAGCACAAGGAATCGAAGCACAAACACTGGCGAACGTTTATCTTGCTTTAGATAACGACCTTGAGATCATTCCTGTTATCAATAAAATCGATTTACCAGCTGCAGATCCAGAACGTGTTCGTGCTGAGATTGAAGATGTAATTGGAATCGATGCAAGTGAAGCCGTTTTTGCAAGTGCTAAAGCAGGTATTGGGATTGAAGATATCTTAGAACAAATCGTAGAAAAAATTCCTGCTCCAGTTGGTGATACAGACAGTCCTTTGAAAGCATTGATATTTGATTCGGCTTACGATGCTTATCGTGGAGTTGTCTTAAACATCCGTGTGATGGAAGGTATGATCAAACCTGGCGATACTATGAAAATGATGAGTAACGGGAAAACGTTTGAAGTAGCTGAAGTTGGGATCTTTTCACCGAAACCGATCAAACGCGAATTCCTAATGGTAGGAGACGTTGGATATGTTACTGCAAATATCAAAACAGTCCAAGATACTCGAGTTGGGGATACTATCACATTAGCTGATAATCCGGCTACAGAGTCATTAGAAGGATACCGTAAAATGACGCCAATGGTTTATTGTGGAATGTATCCAATTGATTCTTCTCGTTATGGCGATTTAAGAGACGCTCTAGACAAATTACAATTAAACGATGCAGCACTTCAATTTGAAGCTGAAACTTCACAAGCGCTTGGATTTGGGTACCGTTGTGGGTTCTTAGGACTCTTACACATGGACGTTATCCAAGAACGTCTTGAACGTGAATTTAATTTAGATTTGATTACAACAGCTCCATCAGTTATCTATCATGCAAACTTGACAGATGGTACTCAAAAAATTGTGGCGAATCCGGCTGAAATGCCTGAACCAGGTGTAATTGAATCTATTGAAGAACCTTACGTAAAAGCAACGATCATGGTTCCAAATGATTACGTTGGTGCGGTTATGGAAATTTCACAACGCAAACGTGGCGATTTCTTAACAATGGATTACATGGATGATAACCGTGTAAACGTGGTTTATGAAATTCCATTATCTGAAATCGTGTATGATTTCTTTGATAAATTAAAATCAAGTACTAAAGGATATGCTTCATTAGATTACGAAATGATCGGCTATAAGAAGAGTAATCTATCTAAGATGGATATTCTATTGAACGGCGAAAAAGTAGATGCTTTAGGATTTATCGTCCATAAAGACTTTGCTTTCAACCGTGGAAAAGCGATCGTTGATCAATTGAAGACGATTATTCCAAGACATCAATTTGAAATCCCAGTTCAAGCAGCAATCGGACAAAAAATTGTTGCGCGTTCAAACATCAAAGCCCTACGTAAAGATGTTACAGCTAAGCTTTATGGTGGTGACGTAACCCGTCGTCAAAAACTATTGAAGAAACAAAAAGCTGGTAAAAAACGTATGAAACAAGTCGGATCAGTTGAAGTACCTCAAGAAGCGTTCATGTCTGTTCTTAAGATGGATGACGAGTAAAAAATCGTATAATTAAATAATAACTAAAACCTTCTGATGAAGATAACTTTTATGTTATTTTCGTCAGAAGGCTTATTTTTTGTTTCAACTTAGAATCAAGCACTGATTCCTAGAGCTTTATTTTCATTTTTAAGGTTACTTGATTTAAATCAAGTAGATATTAAAAAAAATATATTACAATTAATATGTTGGATTTCTGCTTACCTGGATTTGTGTATTTTTGAACAAAGAAAGTAGAATAATATAAGAACTTTTCTTGTTTAAAAATGGTGGGATTTTGATAGTTGAGTCTAGAAAATATAATATTTCACTGTCTGTTTTAGAACATATGTTTAATATGAGCTATAGTAAAATGTTATAACAAGATAATATAAGGAGGTAAAGTATGTTAAGTAAAAAGTTTTTTGAGGTAATCCAAAATGAGGGAGTTGTATCCATAACTTCATGGGGAAATGGGGATCAGCCAAATGTCCGGTGTACTTGGAATTCATATCTACATATTACAAAGGATAAACGTATTTTAGCTCCTATTGCAGGATTCACAAGTGTTCAAGGCGATGTTTCTAAAAATGATAGAGTAATTTTAACATTAGGAAGTCGTGAAGTAGAAGGATTTAATAACTATCAAGGAACTGGTTTCTTAATAGAAGGACGGGCGTGTTTCACGGATTACGGTGCTGAATTTGAACAAATGCAAAAAGAATATCCTTTCATGAATAAATTACTTGAAATAACGGTTGAATCAGCTAAACAACTGCTTTAAAATAAATTATTTAACTGATAGTAACCCTATAAACTATAAACGGTACAAAAGAACTTATAATGAGTCAGAAGCAGTTAGTTCAATTTCTACATTGGCTCAAGAACAAAGTATTCTTTTTGCAAAGGAAAAGATGAATGAAATAAGTATAGAAGGACAAAGTTTTGACGTGAAATATGAAGGTAATAACATTATCGGGGATGGCAGAACATATGTTGACATGCTTTTAATTGTAGATGATACAGACTGGCCTTCTATAAAAGGAAAAGAAAAAACTTGCTATCATGGAATACAAAAGTGATCCAAGCAAAAAAATGAGTGATTTTGAAGTCGAAGGGACTCAACTTGTTAAGATAAGTGAATAGATAGAATAAAGACTAGTCGCTATCAAGGACTAGTCTTTATTATTTTCAATTGCTTGCGGTTTCAGTTTCCCGTAATATGAAGTTAAAAAGGGGAGAAGACAAAATGGAAATGAAAATTTTTATTGTAGAGGACGATACGGCAATCTTTCAATCGTTAAAAGAAAATTTTGAAAAATGGGGAATGCAAGTCTCTGGACCTAAGTCTTTTCAAGATGTTTTAAGTGATTTTATCAACGAAGAACCCCATTTGGTTATTATGGATATTCAGTTACCAGTATATGATGGTTTTCACTGGTGTCGTGAAATTCGTTCACTATCAAAAGTTCCGATTATCTTCTTATCTTCCCGTGATCATCCATTAGATATGGTCATGGCTATGCAGATGGGTGCTGACGATTACGTGCAAAAACCTTTTCATTCAGAGGTGCTACTTGCGAAAATTCAAGCAACGTTAAGAAGGGTTTATTCATATGGAGAAGAAACTTCGGATATACTGGAATGGAACGGTGCGATGATTGATTTGAAGCGTGGCATGATTCGGTTGGATGGTAAGGAAGCGGAACTAACAAAAAATGAGTTTTTTATTCTGACAGTGTTGGTAGATGCAAAAGATAAAATCGTCTCTCGTGATGAATTGATACGGAAACTATGGGATGATGAACGATTTGTAAATGATAATACATTAACAGTTAACGTTACACGGCTTCGTCAAAAATTGGCAAATTTAGGATTAGGAGAAGCAATACTAACGAAAAAAGGGCTGGGTTATGTTGCTATCACTTTATAGAAAAGAGGAATTCTATGTTTTTAAATTATCTGAATGATATGAAAAGTTGGATTTTATTTTTTTTAATATCTCTATTTTCAGCAGACTTACTACTTTGGTTAGATCCAGGTTTTAGAGTGAAAATGTCTTCTCTATTCTATCTGAATCTATTATTGTGGGTTGCCTTTTCCTCTTTTGTTATTTGGCGATTCTGGAAAGAAACAGCCTATACCCGAAAATTAATGTTACTCAAAGAAGAACCAGTAACAGATTGGTATGAAGCATTGCCGAAAACAAGTTTCATGCGTGATGAACAGGTTAATGAAATCTTAAAAGTAGTGGGTATCTTTTTTTCAAGGCAATTAAATGACATTCGACAAACTAATGTGAATCAAGGGGACTATACAGCTGCTTGGGTTCACGAAGTAAAAGCTCCGCTTACGGCTATGAAAATTCTAATTGATTCGAATTATAACAGCCCTACAATTCGCAGGGTTGAAACAGAGTGGTTACGCATCTATTTATTGATTGATCAGCAATTATACATTTCCCGCTTACCTACACTTGAATCTGATTATATGCCAGAAAAAGTAGGGCTAAATGAAATAGTATCAAGTGAAATTCGAGAACTAAGGTCTTGGTGTAGAGAAAAAAATATAGCTATTGAAATAGAAGAGTTAGAAGAAAAAGTAGTCACGGATAGAAAATGGAGTCGTTTTGTTTTGCGACAAATTTTAATGAATGCAGTAAAGTATAGCCCAGAAGGCGGAACAATTTACATTTCAACTCATGTTGAAACGACCGGACATAGAGTTCTTTCAATTACTGATGAAGGGCCTGGCATACCAAATCATGATATACCAAGAATATTTGATAAAGGTTTTACTGGTAGTACAGGGCGTCTCCATAATGCAGCGACCGGTCTCGGACTTTATTTAGCAAAAAAGATTGCTGATAAAATTGGTATAAGCCTTTTAGCTATGTCCAATAATACTAAAGGAGCAACTATTGAGATGGTATTCTCGTTAGAAAATGAATTCGATAAAATACTAAAGTGACATTATTGTCATGTTGTACGTCCAGTTTGTCATGCAAATCAAACGACCAAGAGACTTTCCCGAAGTATGATAGAGATATAAAAAACTGGGAGGTAATGGTATGACTGATTCAACAATAAATCTTAAAAACAAGCAACAAGCAAAAAATCAAACGGTATTACAAGCTCAAAGTGTTCGGAAATCTTTTGGAACGCGTGGCAATGTGCAACAAGTATTAAAAGGAATCGATTTGCGAGTCGTTGAAGGTGAATTTGTTGGCATTATGGGCGCATCTGGAGCAGGAAAAACGACTTTGCTCAATGTGCTTGCAACGATTGACCGTGCGACGGAAGGAACTATATTGATTAGTAGTTCTGATATTTCAAAGATGAAAGATACTGAAATATCTGCTTTTAGACGAAATCAACTTGGATTTATTTTCCAAGATTATAATTTACTAGATACTTTAACAGTAAAAGAAAACATTCTGTTGCCGGTTTCGCTTGGAAAAATGAAGAAAAAACAAGCAGAAGTTGAATTTCAATCAATCGCGAATATCTTAGGTATTTCCGAACTTGCAGATAAGTATCCTCATGAAATTTCTGGTGGCCAAAAGCAAAGAACTTCAGCTGCTCGTGCACTCATCAACCAACCTTCAATGGTCTTCGCGGACGAACCAACCGGTGCTCTGGATTCTAAGTCTGCAGCTTCGCTACTTGGAACGATTGCGGATGTTAATCTAAAACGTGGAGTGACTATTATGATGGTTACCCACGATCCACTTGCTTCAAGTTATTGTAGCCGTGTCGTATTTTTAAAAGATGGTAATATCTACTCTGAATTATACAAAGGAGACAAATCGAGACAAGCCTTTTTCCAAGAGATTTTAAATGTTCAGGCTGTTCTAGGGGGTGATAGTGTTGACACTCTTTGACCTTGTCCGCCGCAGTATGGTGAAAAATATTAAACATTATTATTTATACTTTTTTGCCCTTATTTTAAGTGTGATTTTGTATTTTGTTTTTGCTACGTTGCAGCATGATCCAGCAGTCACTGAGCAAAGCAGTGGCTCTTTAGGATCCGCTTTCCAAGCAGCTGGAATCTTACTATTGTTTATTACTGGCATCTTTGTTATTTATGCTAATGCGATCTTCTTGAAAAGAAGAAGTCGAGAAATAGGGCTTTATCAATTAATCGGATTAACGAAACGCTTAGTCGCTCGGTTGTTAATTGTTGAGAATGTTCTTCTTGGGATTTTCGCTTTAATCATTGGGATAGCTATTGGAATGCTTGTTTCTCGTGTGTTTTTACTGCTTCTAATGAAGCTGATCGGCTACGAAACGTTTATCAAAGTATCGTTTTCACTGGCAGCTATCCTACAAACAGTTTTTGTATTTATTGCCATTTTCATTTTGACGTCAATTCAAATGATATACACTGTTTATCGTAGTACGTTACTTTCCTTATTTAATTCTGAAAAAAAAGGTGAGAATCCAAAAAAACCAAAAACATGGGTTTCTGCTATCCTTGCTATATTGAGTTTACTGTTGATTGGATTTGGCTATTGGCTATCAGGGCGTATGTTAAACGAATTGTTTTTTGTAAATATTTTAGTTGTTTTAGCAACTGTCATTTTGGGAACGTATCTAATTTTCAGAGTAACAATCAGTTGGTTGTTTTATCAAATTCGAAAGCGTAAAGATGGATATCTTGGATTGATGAATAGTTTATCATTGGCTCCTTTAATGCATCGTTTGAAAGAAAATGCAAATTCACTTACGATTATTACTGTTCTTTCAGCAATGACATTGACAATGCTTGCCAGTTCTTATTCACTTTATTATTCAACTGAGCGAGATACTCAAGCAAGAATGCCATTTGATTTTATGTTTGAAGAGAATGAAGCATTTGCTAATGAAATCAGCAATGAAATGAATGAAAAAGGCATTTCCTATCAACATGAAAAAATGGAGATGCTCGTGTTACCTGGCAAAGTTAAAGAAGGGACGTTTAGTGTTCCGTTAACTGAATTGAAAGTAGCGATTTTGAGTGACAAGCAGTTGCAACAAGCTGGAATTGATATTAAAGCTCCAGAAGATGGCACTGCCAGTTTCTATGATGTCTCATCTATTTTTATGATTAAGGATTCGATAGATTTCCCTCTTTCTATCGAACTCCAAAATAATCAGCGGACCAAAGTAAAAGTTTCATCGATTGGGGATATCAATGTAATCAATTGGTCGTCATTTTACTCTCAATTAGTTGTTAATGAGAGTATGTATGAAAATCTGAGGGAACTTCTTGTATCAGATGGACAAGCTGAAGTCAGACGGATTGATGGATTCCATATTCCAGATGAAAAAGATAAAGAAATAGCTTCCTCAATTTTTCAACAGCCCAAATATACATCTGGTGATCTGCATGTGGACTACTACTCGTCTTATCAAGAGGCTGTACAGGCAAATGGATTGCTTATTTTTATCGCTGGATTCTTAGGGCTCGTTTTTTTGATTTCGACAGGTAGTATTTTATATTTCAAACAAATGACCGAAGCTGAACAGGAGAAGCAAAGTTATGCGACATTGCGTCAACTTGGTTTTACCGTGAATGATATTATGAGTGGTATTATCCGCAAACAGGCTTTTGTTTTTGGTTTACCCTTAGCTGTTGGTTTGGTACATTCCGTGTTTGCCATTAAAGCAGCGTCATTCCTTTTCCAATCTGATATCACTTTCCCTGCTTCGATTGCGATGGGCTTATATACATTAATCTATCTGCTATTCGCTTTGCTAACGATTGGTTATTATCGAAAAACCGTAAAAGCGGCCTCGTAACAAACAAAGTTATTGAAGGAAACGTAATCGAATTTTTAGTTGCTTCTTAACAATAACTATACCTTGTTTGTAGAAACTAGTTAATTTCTATAATAATTTCCAAAAAAACATACTAAGATTAGCAGTATAGAAACCACGACGGTGGTATCTATACTGCTATTTTCTTTATAGTAGGAGTGAAGAACAGACGGGACAATCTCGTGGGTCATGAACTCCTATCAAAAACTGGTCTGCTTCATCGCCTTATAGGAATCAGATTTAAGTATGCTGGGTTCATTGAGATCGTGTATAGGAAAGTGGAATCGATAAGGATGAGTGAAGACTTCAAATAATTATAAAGGTGGGATTAAAATGGATGTATAGCCCTTGATGTCAGTATGGGGAAAAATTTTGTAGTCGTTTATCACAATGGAATTTGCTTGATATTAAGATAATATTGATTTACTAATCAAATATTGCTAAATTAGTTATATTGGTTTATTAAAGAATAAGGAGCTATAGACATGAAAATGAGTACAAAAGATAAGATTATAGTAAATGTTAGAAAGCCAAATGCTTTTTTGGAGGACATTCTGGATATTGCTAAAATAGCTATAAGTATTATCATAGGTTTTATAGGAATTTCAATAATAGGTATAATAGGATTTTTAATTTATAAATACATAGGTTAAACTACTTGATTTAGTTCAGATTAAAACCCTACCTCTTAAAAATAAGATAGGTTTTTTTACTTATTTTTATTTTTTTTGTTTTCCATAACTGCACCAATTGCCACACCAAGAGCAATACCTATAGCAGTTCCAATAGCTATATTATCAAACACTACTCCCAAAGCAACACCAAATGAAATACCTAAAGACATACCCAAAGCAATGTAAGATGTTTCATCTGTCTCCTCTTCATTGTGCTTCTGTTTGTTGTCATTATTTAAGTCTCCCATAAGAAAATCCCTCCTTATATCTTTATTTTAGCATATAGGGTAGGAGAGTCTATTAATCTAGTTTAAAAAATAACATACCTATGTGGGATTGAAAATAAAAAGTTAAAACAAAAATCTATCTTTATTTTTATGAATTTTAAGGTTCCATTAGGAAAAGAATAATAGAATTTTTCAATTAACTTAGCTTGTAGATATTTCGTAAGAAACCAGGTCTTAAGAAAAGCTCCTACAGCGTCTCAATACTCAAAATGTTAAAATAACGTAGTATGTTAAAAAGAACTGTCTATATGGCAGTTCTTTTTTGTGAACGAAAACTAGCATACTCAATTTGCTGCTGACATAAGAATATATTGATATTTTTGAAAGTTAGATCATTCTAGAAGAATCTCTCTAACTATGGTGATATACTTTAAAAAAAGCAAAAGAGTCGATTGTATTTACAAAGGAGCGTTTATCATGGAAAACAATCCGAAGAGTGGAAGAATTGACACAGTCTCAAAAGTAATTGATGCTTCGCCACAAACACTTTATCAAGCATTTATGGATCCGAATTCTTTAGTTAAATAGTTGCCACCGGAGGGTATGAGAGGAGAAATAAGTCTGTTTGAACCAGTAATAGGTGGGAGATTTCAATTAACACTCATCTACGAGGATGAATATGCTGTTCAAGGTAAAACAACTGCAAACTCAGATACTTTAGAAGGTACCTTTATCGAATTGATACCCGATAAGAAGATCGTAGAAACTGGTGTATTTGAGTCAGATGACCCTGCCTTTGTTGGGAATATGGTGATGACCTGGTACTTTGAGGAAGTTGTCCCAAGCACAAAAGTAACAATTGTCGCTGAAAATGTCCCTAAAGGCATCAAAAAGGAAGATCATCTTGATGGGTTGAATTCCACATTGGAAAATCTGGAACGTTTTGTAAAGACAAGTTAGATGTATCCTATATGATATACTCAAAGGATTTCAGGAGAACTTGAGTTATCGACAGCAAGAATAGTATGTCAAGGATTTGAGCTGGATGACGATTAAGATATTGATATAACAGTATTTAAATAATGGCAATAAATGCCATCATTTCGATAAACCTTCCGATAAAAATTAATTTTTATCGGAAGGTTTATTTGTTTGCAAATAAAAATCAGGTTGCAAACTTGTAATGTAGGGGTCATCGTAAACAGACGCTCAATTTAAAAAATAAATCTCTTTTGGATATTTAAGTTGACGAGGTTATTAATCTATGATATTTTTAAAACGTAATCATTACGTTTTAAAAAGAAAGGTGGACCTTATATGCGAGTAAAAGTGATACTTGAATGTATTGAAACAGGTGAGAGGAATTATCACACAACTAAAAACAAACGAACTCAACCAGAACGGTTAGAATTAATGAAGTACTCTCCTAAATTAAGAAAGAAAACCTTGTATAAAGAAATTCGTTAGTTCATTTGGTTACAGAATTTTTAATCAGTTTTGTATAAGTCTTTTTTCTTATACATAAATTTATTTTATCTTTTTTGTAAATACTAACTTAGAGTTGCAATAAGGTAACAAAGTAAAAAGTGCGAATCACATAAACTGTTTATAAAAAAGGAGAAATTTATGGTATACGATTGCGTGATTATTGGAGGAGGCCCTGCAGGTCTTAGTGCAGCACTTGTTTTAGGAAGAGCCAAACTTAATGTTCTTTTGATTGACAATAACGACCCGCGTAATAAAGTAACAAATGAATCACATGGCTTTATCACGAATGACAGCTTATCTCCGTTCGCTATTAGAGAAAAAGCAAAAAATGACTTACTAAAATACTCGAACATTCAACTGATATCTGATACTGTTGCCGATATTTCTGATCAAAATTCTTTTTTTATCATTGAAACGCTAAAAAATAAATTTGAAACAAAACGAATTATTTTAGCAACAGGTTTGAAAGAAACCCTTCCTAATGTTAAAGGGTTAGAGTCAGTATATGGCGATTTATTTTTTAATTGCCCATTTTGTGATGGTTGGGAGTTGAAGGATCAGAAATTAGCTATCATTGTCGAACAAGAAGAACATATATTACATTTTTCAACAATGATTTTTCATTGGAGCAAACAATTAGCTATTTTCACGAACGGTATGAAAGTTGCTGATTCTATTAAATCGATTCTTGCCAAAAATGAAATTGAATTGTTTGAGGATAAAATTGAATCCATTGAAAAAAAGGATAGTAAAGGTAAAATCAATTTACACAACAGCCAATCGATAGAAGTTTATGGAGGATTTTTAGTACCTCGGTTTGAATTGAATATGATTTTTGCTAAAAATCTTTCAGTGAAATTAAATGATGCTGGAAGAATTCAAACGGATGAATTTGGAGGTACATCTTTCAAAAATATTTATGCAGCTGGAGATATTAATGCAACATTTGGAGAACAACTCGTTCACTCAGCAAGCTCCGGAAGTAAGGTAGCATCAGGAATCGTAAGAGAGATTGCTTTTGAGAATTTCATCTCGGAGATATAAGAAATAAAGATCATTGATTATAAACTGGGTTTACTGGTTTATCAATTTTTAGGTGCTAATGTTATATAAATAGGAAATGAGGAAATGAATGATGGCTAAAAAAAGTAAAATTGAAAAACATAAACGCCAACAAGCAACAGTTGAAAAATATGCTGCTATTCGAAAAGAGTTAAAAGCAGATGGAGATTATGCAGCTTTACAGAAGTTGCCTCGCGATGCTTCACCAACGCGCTTACATCATCGTGATCTTATAGATGGTCGGCCAAGAGGTTACATGCGCAAATTCGGTATGTCAAGAATTACATTTAGAAATTTGGCTCATGCTGGACTTATACCCGGTGTAAAAAAAGCCAGCTGGTAATACTTTAGGTTTTAGTAAGCTATTAAATAAAAAACAGCATCATTTAGAAAATATAAATAGTTACTAGTTAACCATATTTAATGAAATTAAAGACAAGGAGAAGATAGGATGTCTGAAAAAGAAGATTTAGCGAGTGCTAGACGAAGAATGAAAAGTCCAAATATTAAAACAAAGAAACGTGCATTAAAAATTATTTTAGACGATAAACGAAGAAAAAAAGGAATTAAATAAATGTTTATTCTGCGTCGAATGTACGATCAAGCTAGATAAATGAGTTGATTCTAACTAAGAGCACAAAGAAAAGCACCCAAAAAGTTAGATTTTTGGGTGCTTTATATTTAACGATTATAGTCACATTAATTTTCGTGAAATAGATTTAATCGATGAAGTTTTATAAAAAGTAGCAAATTCACTGTTTTTTCCTACTGTAATCCAATCTGCTTCATTAATTAAACTAGCATAGCCTAATTGAGGTGTACTTGTAGCGATTAAAGAAAAAACATTTGTATGCAAACTATCAAATGAGTTTGAAAACATTTTTTCGAGTCCATGTTTTGTATTTTGTTTATGTGAATTCACGTAACCATTAAGAATAGAAGACTCAATCAGTTCAAGTTCTTCTCCATTAATAAATGTAATAACTAACTTCATGTTAGAACATCTCCTTTCTAGGAGTATTGCACACAATATCAGAATTACGAATTATTATGACCTTTTATTAAAATTTAAGTTGAAAAACATAGTCAAAGTAGCCATACTCACGATAAAATACATATTTTTATTTATAGGTCTAATAGCTCTACTTTCTTTTTGTTGAATTCTTCTTGGTTGATGATATCCAGATTTAGAAGTTCTTTGTATTCTTTTATTTGTTCAATATTACTTTTAGAATTCGATACAAGAAAAAGATAAAAATAAAAAAATTTAAAGTGTTAGGCAGCGTATTTAAAAAATCTATAAATTTTTTGTTTTCAAAAAGAGAATAGAAAACTCTTATTGTTCTTAATAGTTTTTAGGAAGTATAAAATAAAGTGAAATCAAGAATAGGATTACTATTGGAAATGAATATAGAGTAATTTAGTGTAATGTAGCTTTTTTCTTAGACGTATCCTTTGAATCAAACACATTTACTCCCTCTTTATATTTATCAGCAATATGGCCAAGAAAAATAGAATACATTAAAGTTAGCCAACTCGCGAAAAATAACGAATCAGAGTCAGGAAGTAGTAGATAAAAGAAAATTAATGCATAACTTAGTAAATTGAACCATTGATATTTATTACTTTGACCTTTAATAAATAAAACTAAAGCTCGAATCAGTAAAATTATAATAGCAATTGACGATAAAATATCTATAAATCTTCCCATTAAAGAACCTCCATGATAATGCGTTCATTTTATGTATGTATAATATTTCCTTGGAAAATTATTCTAGTTTGTTTTTTAAATATTTTGGTTCTATGTCAGTGAATGTATATAATTGATTTTAGCATTATAAAAGTACATTGTGTATCTGAAAATAAAAAAATATCTTTTTAAACATAGCTACCTATTGAGTTTCATAGTTTAGTATAAGAGCATTCGTTTAGTTGGAATTTTTACCAAGCTAACTGCATCGAGTTAAGATTACTTTCTGGTATAATATAGGCACCAGAAAGGAGGGAGAAATATGATGTATAACTATAGAGTTTTAACTGTTACGAGTAATCCTATTGGAGAATTTGAAGGGCGCGAAACTGTACAAAACGATTTAGAACTATTGTTAGGAGAAGTAAGTGAGAACGAAGGAGAAATTGTTTCTGTCAACCAAGTGATGACTGAACCGCATGTTTTACTTACAACAGTTGTTTATAAAGTGCAATAAACTTCAAGACTCCTTTTGGGGGTCTTTTTTATATGGAACTAATTCATTAGTGTCATAATTGAACTACTATTAAAATAATACTTATAATAAAATAAGAAACTGCCCTACACTTCATGTGCAGGGCAGTTAATGTGTCTATTGGTTAACTTAGTTAAGCTACTATTTCATAAGTACCATCTTTATAAACTTTATATATACCAGCAGCTCCAGAGCCGCCTTGTTCTTGTAAAGATTGGCTTATTAATTTCAAAGTGTAAGAGTCTTCGTCTGATTCTAAAACTTCATAGATGATGTCTGTGTTATCAGCTTCAATTCCAGTTTCTTCTTTGATAAAAGTAAAAGCTTCTTCTTCAGAATTGATGACATTTTCTGATGTACCTAGAGTGCTCTCTGTAGTTTCTTCTGAACTACTTGAAGTGCTTTCTGCTGGTTCTTCCAAGCTACTTGAACTCGATTGTCCATCAGAAGTAGGTGTACTTGAAGCACTTTCTGACGACTCCTCCGAGCTGCTTGAACTTGATGAGACACTTTGTGCAACAGAAGATTGTGAAGAAGCTTCTTCATCTCCATTGCTAGTACCGCAACTGGTTAAAATAAATAACCCCATTAGCATAGTTAGAGTCATACTTAATTTTTTCATTTTTTTCTCCTTTCGTAATAGGAATAGTTTGAGAAAAGAAGAAGTAAACTATTCTGTTAGTGTTATTTTTTGATTAGATAATTTTTATTACCTAGTTGGAGTATATCACTACCAAACTTGTATTAAAAATAATTAGGCTGACCAACTTATTGAAATTGCTGACCTGTTTAATAGTAAAAATGCTAAGAATGAATCTTAAAACATCACCTTTTTGTGTGGCATTCGATGACCTTTATAATCAAATACTTGCCCAAAGTAATTAGGTGGGCTTAATAGTTTGAACTTTTGCACCACTAATTGATTGCGATCGTTAATGACAGATTCAATTGTAATTTTTGAACCGAGTTTTACTTCATACACAAAACTAAAAGCTTTTTTACCAGCTATTAAACAATTAAACTTGCGACCATCCGAGAGTAGAGTAAACCTACAGAAGGGTGTGCCGTTTTTTGTATTGATTACTTTAACATCTGAATCAACTTTTCCTGTAATGATAGCCGTATTCATATTTTCCCCTCCATTTCCTTGTCATTAGTAAGATCAGTCCATTTTTTTAGACTGATAAATTGAATATTGCGAATCTCATCGAAATCAACTTTTGTATCGTTTACGTAGATACCTAATTCATCTCCACCAATAACTAGACCAACAACATCGTCCTTATAATGCCCATTTTGGTCGACGGCTTCAATTTGTATAGCAATGGACTTATTCTTGAGTACAGCTTCATTGATTACGGATGTGATTTCTTGTGAGTCCATTTGTCTTTTTTGTGGATTGAATTTCTTTTTCTCATTCGTTAATTTTTCTTGAGCAGCTGTATGTTCGGACAAATAAAATCCTGCCCATTTTTGAATACCCCGATCACGGTATTCATCATTTAAGTCATTCATTTTATACCCTCCATTCCGCCAGCATGGCCACCAACAAGAGAACTACGGTCGATAGCTGTGGCACCATCCATAAGACTACTAGCATGTACTAATGATTGAAAACCATATTTCTCTCTTATTTTATCGACTAGTAAATCTAATTTTTCATTTGTAATTTGTTCAGTCGGATCTTCAAATAGATCCAATTGAATATCACTCGTATAGGATAATTTTGAATAGGTAATGCCTATGCGCCGGACGGCTTTGTCATCCTCGTAATACTTATTAAAGATTTCAAAGCAGGAGTCAACTAATTTCTTTGTATTAGAAGTACTTGGTATCTTTAATTGGCGCGAAAAACCATCTTGTTCCTCATATTTAGAGTAACTAACAGAAAGACTGACACATCCTGTTTGACAATGATGCTTTCTAATTCGGGTAGCAACTTGTTCAGCCATTTCACGAATAACAATTTTAATTTCATGTTTTTTATAATAGTCTTTTTTGAGAATTTGAGAGTTGCCATAACTTTTTTCTAAAGGACGATAGGAGTCTCTAATGTCGCTGCGATCGATGCCCCAAGCACTTGCATATAATTGTTCACCAATTAAACCCATTGAATCTCTCAGCTGATAAAAATTTGCATGGGCTAGATCATAGACTGTTTTAATTCCTAAACTGTTTAATCTAAGTGCTGTTCGACTTCCGATACCCCACATGTCGGTTAAGTTTTCTAATTTCCAAACCGTGTTTGGAACGTCTTTATATCGCCATTCAGCAATAAGGCCTTTATTATATTTGGCCCCATTGTCTAAAGCTAGTTTAGCCATTAGCATATTATCGCCAATGCCAATCGTTACGTATAGACCGGTCTTCTTAAAAATATGGTATTGAATCATTCTGGCCAATTCATAAGCACTCTTTTTTTTGAAAAGTTTTAGACTTCCTCGGACAGAAATAAACGATTCGTCGATACTATAAATATGTAAATCTTCATCAGAAACGTATTTACGAAAGATATCGTTGATTTCAGTATTCTTTTTAATATAATAGCTCATTCTAGGTGGTACGATAACCAAATCGGGGTGATAAGGGATTTCCCATTTCCTAGTAACGTTTCTAATGCCTAATACTTCTTTAGCTTTTGGTGAAGCAGCTAGTACGATGCCACCTGGTTTATCTGCGTTACTCATAACAACTAGTAGAGCTTTTAGAGGATGTAAGCCACGTTCAACACATTCCACAGAAGCATAAAAAGATTTAACGTCAATACAAAAAATATCATCGCTTCTTTCTTTAGCATAATTGAATGACATAAGAACCCCTCCTTTCATTCTATTATACGAACGTTTGTTCTGTTTGTAAAGCGAACACTCCATAAAAAAATCCTTCTATAAAATTGGGCTCTACAATTTTATAGAAGGATTCGTTAAATCGAGTACAGAATATTTCTGGAGGAATAAGGGCTGCTTGTAGCCATGTCTAAGGATTCAATGCGAATTACAGAGCGTTAACGCTTCAGCGGTTACGCTTTGTTTAAGGCTTGAAAGTCTGAAGACTCTGGCTTCAGACGGTCACATGGATTTTCACAAGCAAGCCCGTCTATTCCAGAAGAAATTCTAATGTATTGTATCCACACCATTTGGGGAAGAGGCTGAAAATTGAAGGTACAATGATTGGGGAAGCTACATAAAAAAGTTGTTTTTACTTGACTTAAAGTTCACTACAAGGTGTATCCTAATCCTTAATAAAGTGATTTTTTACTGAAAAGACTTTTGAGTAGAAAGAACAGGCGTGATTTAGTAAGATTAACTTTACGAGGTAGATTCATGATTAGTGAAGGAGTGAGATGATGGAATATACAAAACTAGGAAATACAGGAGCGGACGTTTCAAGAATTTGTCTAGGAGCAATGAGTTTTGGAGATCCAGAAAAATGGATTCATAAATGGGTATTAAATGAAGAGGAAAGTCGTCCCATTATTAGACGAGCATTGGAACTGGGGATCAATTTTTTTGATACTGCTAATATCTATTCGATTGGGAAAAGTGAAGAAATTTTAGGGAAAGTATTAAAAGAGTATGCCAATCGAGATGAAATTGTATTAGCAACAAAAGTTCATGGTCAAATGTTTGACGGTCCGAATGGTGGAGGTTTATCAAGAAAAGCTATTCTTTCTCAAATTGACCAAAGTTTAGAACGATTGCAAACCGATTATGTTGATTTGTACATTACTCATCGCTGGGATTATGATACGCCGATAGAGGAAACGATGGAAGCACTTCATGATATCGTTAAATCTGGTAAAGCAAGGTATATTGGGGCTTCTTCAATGTATGCTTGGCAATTTCAAAAAGCACAAACTATTGCAGAACGGAACGGGTGGACTAAATTTATCTCTATGCAAGATCATTTAAATTTGATTTACCGTGAAGAAGAACGCGAAATGATTCCTTACTGCTTATCAGAAAAAATTTCTCTGACACCATACAGTCCTTTAGCTTCAGGGCGCTTAACACGAGATCTATCCATTCAAACAAAACGGACAGAAACGGATAAGATAGCACGTCTTAAATATGACAAAACAGCTGACCAGGACCTTGAAATTATTGGAAGAGTTGCACAACTAGCGGAACGTTACGAAGTCAGTAGAGTGCATGTAGCACTTGCATGGCTCTTGCAAAAAGAGGGAGTAGCTGCACCGATTATTGGAGCAACTAAACTCGAACATGTAGAAACAGCTGTTGCTGCAGTAGATTTTAAACTTACTCCAGAAGATGTTCAATTTCTAGAAGAACCTTATATTCCACATCGCATTGTTGGTTTTTCATAGGGAAATAAGTAACTTGAAAGTAGAAAGTGGAGGCAGATTAAATGGAAACCGTTAAGTTTTTAACAGGCTTAGGGAAAAGCAAATAAAGACTAAATAAAATTACTTTGAAAGAATAAGTAGATTTCACTATCTATTTATTCTTTTTTTTGCTAATATAGTTACCTGTAGTAATTATACTAGGTAAACTAATTAGAAAAGAGGGCTGAGCAATGGATAGTCAACTATCTGAAGAATATATCGATGCATGTTTAAGTGCGAAACACACGATGCGGTTTTTGCCTGAACCTCCTCCTGAAGTCCAACAAAGACACGTTTATATCATCAAAACATTATATAATTTATCAAAAGAGTTAACGGAGGTACGTATCAGTGATATTGCTGAGACACTAGGCGTAACGCTGCCAAGTATCACAAAAAACATAACCTCGTTAGAAGACTTGGGTTATATAAAAAAAGTAGCCAATATTGAGGATAAACGGGTAGTCAATATCAAATTAACTAAAAAAGGACTAGAGTTGTATCAAAAAGTGGTCTATGAGTTTCATCACAAAAATAGTCAGATTCTAAAAGGTATTCCGGAAGAAGATATCCGTCTAACGATAAAAACGATTTACCGAATATATGATTTAATGGAGCAGGAACATTCGCTCAATTAAAAGGAGAGAAGCTAACAATGTATAAAACATTAATGAAATCATTGCGACAATACAAGAAACCGTCGTATTTAACTATGCTGTTTATGGCATTAGAAGTTGCTACAGAAATTTTCATTCCATTTCTTATGGCAAAAATTATTGACAAAGGGTTGATAGCAGGTGATTTAGATTATGTTTTTAAAATCGGATCACTCATGTTTTTGATGGCCTGCATGTCTATGTTGTTTGGAGTACTAGGCGGGAAATTTTCTTCAGATGCCGCTGTAGGACTTTCGACGAATCTGCGTCAAGATATCTACGAAAATATTCAAACCTTTGCCTTTGATAATATTGATAAATATTCTTCATCTAGTCTGATCACAAGACTGACAACGGATATTACCAATATTCAAATGGCCTTTCAAATGATTCTAAAAACAATTATTCGAGCACCATTCATGATTGCATTTGCATTTGCAATGGCCTCTTATACGAATTTGAAATTATCTTTAACTATTTTAATTATTGTTCCGATTGCAGGTTTTATTTTAGTTGGACTAATTTATCGCGTACACCCTTATTTTATACAAGTCTTTAAGAAATATGACCGGTTGAATCAAACCGTACAAGAAGATATCAATGGTGTACGTGTTGTGAAATCGTTTGTTCGTGAAGAGAAAGAAATCGAAAAATTCAAAATAGCATCTGAGGATATTAAAAATCTGTTTACAAAAGCAGAAAAAATCACAGCATTGAATGCTCCAGTAATGCAGATTGCTATTTACTCTTGTTTGCTTCTTGTTTATTGGTTTGGGGCGAAATACGTTGTAGGCGGAACAATGAGTACGGGTGAATTAACGAGTTTTATCACGTATATGATGCAGATTCTAAGCAGTATCATGATGATTTCTATGATCTTTATCATGATCGTCATCTCTGAAGCTTCAGTAGAACGTGTAACGGAAGTGTTAAAAGAAAAAGCAACTTTAAAAAATCCTAAAAACCCAATTACAACAATTGAAAATGGCGAAATTGAGTTTAGGAATGTTCAATTTAAATACAATGAACTGTCAGAAGAACCAGATTTAAATCATATTAACTTTACGATCAAATCTGGTGAAACAATAGGGATTATCGGTGGAACAGGTAGTGGTAAAACGTCACTGATTCAATTGATACCGCGCCTATACGATGTAACTAAAGGCGAGGTATACGTTTCAGGGCGTAACGTAAAAGAGTACGATTTAGTCACCTTGCGTGATCAAATTGCAATGGTATTGCAAAAAAATACGTTGTTTTCAGGAACGATCATCGACAATTTACGTTGGGGAAATAAAGAGGCATCTGAAGAGGAAGTTCGCCGTGTTGCGAAATTAGCCCAAGCGGATGATTTTATTCAAGACTTTCCAAATAAATATGAAACAATGCTGGACCAGGGTGGTTCAAATGTCTCTGGTGGTCAAAAACAACGGTTAACCATTGCTCGTGCCTTATTGAAACAACCAAAGATTTTAATTTTGGATGATTCAACAAGTGCTGTAGATACAAAAACAGATGCTTATATTCGAAAAGCATTTATTGAAGAAATTCCAAATACAACAAAAATTATTGTGTCACAACGCATTTCTTCCATTCAAGATGCTGACCGTATTATCGTCTTAGACGAAGGGGAAATCAGTGGAGTTGGTACACATGAAGAGTTATTGAAAAATAATGAGATCTATAAAGAAGTATTTGATTCTCAAGTAAAAGGGGGGACTATAGTTGAAGAATAATTCGATGATGAGACCAACTGTTAGTCCATTAAAAATATTCAAAAGAATTCTGTCTTACGCGACGAAGCAATACAAATTACGAATCATTGTCGTAGTTGTCAGTATTATTATTAGTGCAGCAACTAATGCGATTGGAATCAGTTTTACAAAGACTTTGATTGATGAGTACATTGCGCCACTTCTTACTCAAGAAACACCTGATTTTTCGAATTTAGCACGTACTATTGGGCTAATGGCGATGTTGTATTTGACCGGTGCTCTATTCACCTATATTTTCAATCGCACAATGGTTACAGTGTCACAGGGAATCCTTAAAGACATTCGTGATGAAATGTTTACGCATATGGAATCTTTGCCCATTCGCTATTTTGACAGCAATGCAACAGGCGATATCATGAGCCACTATACAAATGATACGGATACGTTAAGACAGATGATCAGTCAATCCATTCCACAAATTTTTTCTTCGCTGATCATGATTTTATCGATTATTATTGCCATGTTTATTATTAATATCCCAATGACCTTAGTGGTTTTGTTTATGGTAGGGATCATGGTTGCTGTTATTCGTACGATTGGTGGGAAAAGTGGTCGTTACTTCTCGATTCAACAAGCCGCATTGGGTACGTTGAATGGTTATGTGGAAGAAATGATCGAAGGACAAAAAGTCGTGAAAGTATTTAATCATGAGGAAGAAGCAGTTGCTGACTTTAGCAAATTAAATGAAGACTTGAGAGAGAATGCTACAAAAGCCAATACGTATGCGAATATCCTAATGCCAATCATGGGGAATATTGGGAACTTTATGTATTTGTTAACAGCTATCATAGGAGCTACGTTGTCAATCACCGGATTAACAGCTTTAACGGTTGGTAGTATAGCGTCTTTTGTTCAATTTACAAAAAGTATCACAATGCCTGTAGCTCAGATCTCACAACAGTTTAATGTGATTATCTTATCCCTTGCAGGTGCAGAACGTATATTTAATCTATTGGATGAAAAACCTGAAGAAGACAGTGGAACGGTTGAGTTAGTAAATGTTACTAAACAAGCGGATGGTACACTTGTAGAATCTACACAACGGACAGGTGGTTGGGCATGGAAACAAACTACTACTGCCAATGAAGTTGTGTACAAGGAGTTAACCGGGGATGTGCGTTTTAAAGATGTGACCTTTGGTTATAATTCAGATAAAACGATTCTTCATAACATTAATTTATTTGCAAAACCAGGGCAAAAACTTGCTTTTGTTGGAGCAACTGGTGCTGGGAAAACAACCATCACCAACTTGATCAATCGCTTTTATGATATTCAAAAAGGAACCATCACTTACGATGGGATCGATGTTAAAAATATCAAAAAAGACGACTTAAGAAGATCGTTAGGAATCGTTCTACAAGACACGCATTTATTCTCAGGAACGATTAAGGACAATATTCGTTACGGACGATTAGATGCTACGGATGAAGAAATTGAAGCAGCAGCAAAATTAGTTAATGCGGACTTCTTCATTAGACAATTGCCACACGGGTATGATACAGAATTAACAGGAGATGGCGGTTCGCTTTCTCAAGGACAAAGACAACTGCTGGCAATTGCTAGAGCAGCTGTTGCAAATCCACCTGTCTTGATTCTTGATGAAGCAACGTCTAGTATCGATACACGTACAGAGACGGTTGTACAGAGTGGAATGGATGCTTTGATGAAGGGTAGAACAGTATTAGTAATTGCTCATCGCCTTTCAACTGTCCGCAACTCGGATGCCATCATGGTAATGGAACAAGGACGCATCATTGAAAGAGGAAACCATGAAGAGCTGATTTCTCAAAAAGGAGAATATTACCAACTTTATACTGGCGCTTTTGAAATGGATTAAATAAACAGACTAAAGGCACTTTCCAATTTGGAGAGTGCCTTTAGTCATCAAAAATGATTATATTATTTATCCAAAAAGGGTTAGAAATTGAATTAGCCTATATGACTAGTTTACTTCATAATAATCTTCCTGCATAATGAGAATAAAGCTAAAATGTTCTGGAGGGGAGAGTATCATGAAGCATTTAAACTCAATCACATTTCCTGATAAAGAGGTAGAATTTGATTTTTTTCTCGAAATTAAACGAACAGTCTATGATTCTTTTTATCCCTTTCAAGTTTTACCGAAACACAGTTTTGAAAGAATTGATTTTGAACCAATTACCATTCTTTATGGGGGAAATGGTTCTGGCAAAACTACAGTCTTAAATATCATTGCTGAAAAATTAGGATTAAAGCGAGATTCTAGTTTCAATAAATCCAATTTTTTTGTGAATTATCTTTCTCTTTGTGCTATAGACATTGTGGAAACAATTCCTATTCATAGTAGGATCATTACAAGTGATGATGTATTTGATTATATCTTAACTATTCGTTCGTTGAATGAAGGTATTGATTTAAAGCGTGAAGCGCTATTTGAAGAGTATTTAGAGGCAAAATATTCTAAATTTCAAATGCAGTCATTAGAAGATTCCGATCAATTGCGAAAAGTAACGGATGCTAGAAGTAAAAGTCAGTCACGTTATGTAAAAGGTAAGTTGATGAATAATGTTCGAGAATACTCAAATGGTGAAAATGCCTTTCGTTATTTCACAAATAAGATCGAAGAAAATGGACTTTATGTATTAGATGAACCAGAAAATAGTCTTTCACCTATTCGTCAAATGGAACTTATGCAATTTATCGAAGATTCTGCTAGATTTTTTGGATGTCAATTTATTATTTCTACTCATTCACCATTTTTTTTAGCACTTCGCGAGGCAAAAATCTATGATTTAGACTCAGATCCGGTAGACGTGAAAAAATGGACAGAATTAGAAAATGTCCAAACCTATTATAATTTCTTCAAAGAGCATCAAGAAGAATTTCATTTATCTGAGAATAAAAATAAGGACTAAGAAATGAATAACTAGATAGATGACCAACCCTTGAAGTAAACTATAAATTATGGAGGTATCTTAGATGAAAGAGCCATACCATTCAACAAGTAGAGTTATTCTTATGTGTGGAACAGCAGGATCAGGAAAGTCGACTTATGCACAGATACTAGAACAACAAGGATTCGTTCGTTTATCTTATGATGTAGAGTCATTTAATAAAGGATACAAAATTCACCCGCTGCCAACTGATGTTTACAATGAAATCAAAACATTTCTTGATCTAAAATTAAAAGTACTAATTAGAAAAAATAAAGATGTTGTTCTAGATTATTCCTTTTGGTCACGTAAAATGCGTGATCAATATAAAAATATGCTGGTTCCATTCGGAATAAAACCAGAAATCATTGTAATCGTTACTCCTAAAGAAATTGTTTTACAAAGAATTCACGACCGAAAAGGAAAAAATTCTAATGATATTATGATAGACGAAAAAACTGCAGCTCAATATTACGAAAATTTTCAGCCACCAACACTTGATGAAGGGGAAGTAACAATCATTAATGGCTACTAATATTCAAGTTAGCAAAAAAAATATTTTGGACATTTTTATAAATTAATACAATAAAAAGGTCAAGATAACATATTGAATTGTCAATCGTAAAAATGACTTTCTTTTTATCTAAGTGTTATTTTATTGTATACTAAGAAGTGAATAAAGTAGCATTTAATGTGCACTAAACTAGAAAGAGGATTGAAATGAATTTTTGGACAGATCGGACAAAAACAACACAAGAAATTGCTCAAGACTTACTTGGGTGTTTGGTGATCAACGAAACGGACGAAGGGGTGACATCTGGCTGGATTGTAGAAACCGAAGCTTACTTGGGTGAAGTGGATGAAGCTGCTCACAGTTACGGGTTAAAAAAGACACCTCGCCTAGCTTCTATGTACAAAGAATCAGGTACGATTTATATCTATAGTATGCACACTCATTTGATGTTAAACGTTGTGGTTCAAGATAAAGGGATACCGGAAGCTATTTTGATTCGAGCCATTGAACCTCAAAAAGGATTAGCGTTAATGACAGAAAGACGAGGAAAATCTGGATTCATAGTAACAGATGGACCAGGAAAAATAACAAAAGCGATGAACATTACAAAATTGGACGACGGTACACTGGCTACAGAACCACCATTGACCATTGATGTGGAAACGAGAAAAATTCCTAAAAAAATTGACGTTTCTTCCAGAATAGGTATTCCGAATAAAGGAGAATGGACAGAAGCTTTGCTTCGGTATACGGTTGCAGGTAATCCATATGTATCAAGAAAAAAAGGCAAGATAGATGCAGATTTCGGTTGGAAGAAACCGACAACTAATGGAGGCGAAAAATAATGGCACAAGAAACAGTATTAGATTATTTAGGAGAAGCATTAGAAGAAAGTGATTTTGAATTTGATTGGAAATTAGAGTGGAATAAGCGTCAACACGCTATTGAACTATACTTTTCGATTTTTGCTGAAAATAAAGAAAATCATGTTGTGATTGAAGATGTTGAAGGAACTGCAAATGAAGGTGAGATTATTCAATTTGAAGACGCTATTTGCTTTTTTGATCCTAAAAAATCAAAAATTCAAATGGACAACTACTTAAAAGCTTTTCCATTTGATTTTAAAATGGGGATTGAAAAAGGGTATATTGATGCAGTATTAAAAACTTTGCGTATAGTAGTAACGGAAGGGCAATCAGATCTGTTAGACTTTGCTACTGACCCAGCAATTGATACATTTGAATTAAATTGGAACGATACGAATTTTGACGGAACAATTAAAACGTTGAAAGATGTTAATCGCTACAGTGAGGAAAAGCTAATCTATCCGAAGTACTGAACGAGTAGAATCAACTATATTTTTTATTGGAGGCCACGTAACAAGATGAAATGGACAGAAGTACAAATACAAACATCAAATGAAGCTTTAGATGCGGTGTCAAATATTCTTATTGAAGCAGGTTCGCAAGGGGTAGCTATTGAAGATATTCAAGATTTTTTAAATTCTCCAGATGATGGATTTGGTGAAATCTGGGCATTAGATGAAGCCGATTTTTCTCAAGAAGGCGTAATTATAAAAGGGTATTTTCCAAATACACTCTTCTTACCTGAATTGCTCCCAAGCATTAAACTTCGCATCAATGAATTGGAAACGTTTGGTTTAACTATTGCGCCAAATATCGTAAAAGTAGACGAAGTTGTGGAAGAAAACTGGGCTACTGCGTGGAAAAAATATTACCATCCTTTGCAAGTAACACGATTTTTAACGGTTGTTCCAAGTTGGGAAGAGTATGAATTGAGACATGCAGATGAGCGTGTGATTCGATTAGATCCAGGCTTAGCTTTCGGTACAGGAACTCATCCAACTACTATGCTGTCCTTACAAGCTCTTGAAACCTATATTCGCGGAGATGAAACGATTTTAGATGTAGGAACAGGTTCAGGTGTATTAAGTATTGCCAGTAAAGCTCTAGGCGCCAAGCATGTTCATGCGTATGATTTAGATGATGTTGCAGTAAAATCAGCCATGGATAATATTAAGTTAAATGACTATGCTAAAGATGTTACTGTAAAAGCTAATGACTTGCTGAAAGGTGTAACGATCGAAGCAGATATTGTGGTAGCTAATATCTTGTCAGAAATTATTGTACCGCTTATCCCAGAAGCTTATGACGTTTTAAAACCAGGCGGTCTATTTTTAACTTCTGGAATTATTGAAGATAAAAAAGAACTCATTCTTTCTGAGCAAAAGAAACAAGGTTTCATCATTCTTCAAGTGCAACAAATGAAAGATTGGTGTAGTATTGTCGCTCAAAAACCGTTGGCGGAGGATGAATAAATGCAACGTTATTTTTTGAAAGAGGATTTAACAGATTATCAAAACCAAACCATTTCAATTAACGGAGATGCTTTCCATCATATGGTAAAAGTTATGCGCATGAAAGTTGATCATCGAGTGTATCTTGTCACAAAAGATCAAAAAGCTTTCATTGCTAGAATCAGTGCTATAGAAGAGAAAGAAGTTCAGTTGAATTGGGTAGAAGATGACCTTAGACAACAAGAATTGCCAATTGAAGTAATGATTGCAAGTGGACTTCCTAAAGGCGATAAATTAGATCTAATCATACAAAAGGGAACAGAGTTAGGCGCAAGTGCCTTTATTCCTTTTGCAGGTTCTTTTTCAATTACAAAATGGGACACTAAAAAAGCGGCAAAAAAAATTGAACGGTTACAAAAAATTGCGCAAGAAGCTGCTGAACAATCTCATCGTACAAAAATCCCAACAATTGAGTCGCTCTCTTCAGTAAAACAGTTGGTAGAGATGAAAGGAAATTTCGATGTCTGCTTAGTAGCCTATGAAGAAAGTGCTAAAGCGGGAGAAGATCAAAATTTTGTTAAAGGATTGAAACAGGTTCCAGTTGGCGGTAAGTTATTGATTGTTTTTGGTCCAGAAGGTGGGTTATCAAAAGAAGAAATCGATATTTTCCTTCAACATGGTTTTTTACCTTGCGCATTAGGCCCAAGAATTTTAAGAACGGAAACTGCTCCGTTATATGCTTTAGCAGCAACCTCGTATCATTTTGAATTAATGCATAAATGAGAAATTTCTTTTTGTTCCAAAATGAAAAGTCGGGTATAATGAAAATGCTATCAACAGTATAAGAAAGAGGGATATAATATGACAATAGAATTAAATAAAACAATTGACCACACGATATTAAAACCAGAAGCAACAGAAGCACAAATCATCACACTTTGTGAAGAAGCTGCAGAGTATAACTTTATGTCTGTATGTGTAAATCCAACTTGGGTTAAAAAATCCGCTGAATTACTTAAGGGTACAGATGTAAAAGTATGTACAGTTATTGGTTTTCCTTTAGGAGCTAATACACCAGAAGTTAAGGCTTTTGAAGCAGAAAATGCGATTAAAAATGGCGCAACAGAAGTAGACATGGTTATCAATATTGGCGCTCTTAAAGGCGGAGATGACGCTTTAGTTCAACGTGATATTGAAAGTGTAGTAAATGTTTCAAAAGGAAAAGCTTTATCAAAAGTTATTATTGAAACAGCTCTATTAACGGATGAAGAAAAAGTACGTGCATGCGAACTTGCTAAAAAAGCCGGAGCAGATTATGTGAAAACATCTACTGGTTTTTCAACAGGTGGAGCAACACTTGAAGATATTAAATTAATGCGTGCTACTGTAGGGCCAGATATGGGCGTTAAAGCAAGTGGCGGTGTTCGCACAACTGAAGATGCTAAACAATTTATTGAAGCTGGAGCAACTCGCTTAGGTTCTTCAAATGGACTAGCAATCGTTAAAGGTTAATAGGTCTCTAATAAATGAACTAACTAATTGGAAAGAATACGAGTCGAACGATTGACTCGTATTCTTTTTTATCAAAAAATAATCACTGTTTTAGTTGATTTTTTGGTTTATATTGAAATTAAGGATTAGAATGAGTATAATATAATGAGAATACAGGAATTAAAGCACTCATTTTGGAGTGCTTATTTTGTAATGAATTTTTTACAAGCTAGGGATAAATGAAAAGAAGGTGACAAGATGCCTAAAAACAAAGATTATACTGCACAAGAAGTAATTGCTTTAACTGTTACTTATATGAATAGCAGTCATGTGGCTTTTGTCAAAAAAGCATGCGATTTTGCTAAGAATGCCCATAAAGATCAATTCAGAAAATCTGGAGAGCCTTATATTATTCATCCAATACAAGTAGCGGGTATTTTAGCTGAATTAAAAATGGACCCTGTAACAGTGGCAACGGGATTTCTTCATGATGTTGTAGAAGATACTGAATATACTTTTGAAGATATTTCCAGAGAATTTTCACCTGAAGTAGCTATGCTCGTTGATGGCGTTACTAAACTAGGGAAAATTAAATATAAATCACACGAAGAACAACAAGCAGAAAATCACCGTAAAATGTTGCTGGCCATGGCAAAAGACCTAAGAGTTATCATGGTTAAGTTAGCTGACCGGTTGCATAATTTACGCACATTAAAATTTCATAGACCTGAAAAACAAAGACGCATCGCAAATGAAACACTTGAAGTCTATGCTCCGTTAGCTCATCGATTAGGGATCAATTTAATTAAATGGGAATTAGAAGACACTTCTTTGCGTTACCTAAATCCTCAACAATATTACCGTATTGTTCATTTAATGAATTCTAAAAGAGAAGAACGAGAAAAATATATCACGGATTCTATTTCAAAAATTGAAGAGTCTGTAGAGGAATTAAACATATCTGCAGATATTACAGGTAGACCAAAACACATCTATTCCATTTACCGTAAAATGCGTGACCAGAAGAAACAATTTGATCAAATTTACGACCTATTAGCTATACGCGTTATTGTAGACTCGATTAAAGATTGTTATGCAGTGTTAGGCGCGATTCATACACGTTGGAAACCGATGCCTGGTAGATTTAAAGATTATATTGCCATGCCAAAATCGAATATGTATCAGTCCATTCACACTACCGTTATAGGAGAATTTGGTAAACCTATAGAAGTTCAAATTCGCACAAAAGAAATGCATGCAGTTGCGGAATATGGAGTTGCAGCTCACTGGGCATATAAAGAAGGCATTACCAGAAAAGTTGAAGATGATTCAGATGGTAAAAAAATCTCTTGGTTTAGAGATATTATTGAATTACAAGATGAATCTAGTGATGCAAGTGACTTTATGGAAAGTGTCAAAGAAGATATTTTTAAAGACAAAGTTTACGTCTTCACACCAAAAGGCGATGTCAGCGAATTGCCTTCTGGTGCTGGTCCGTTAGATTTTGCATTCAATATTCATACTGAAATAGGGAATAAGACAACGGGTGCTAAAGTTAATGGAAAGATCGTTCCCTTAAATTACAAATTAAAAACGGGTGACATCATTGAAATATTAACTTCTCCAAATTCTTATGGACCAAGTCGTGATTGGATCAATTTAGTATCAACCAGCAAAGCCAAAAATAAAATAAAACGTTTCTTTAAACTACAAGATCGTGAAGTTAATGTCATAAAAGGTCGCGAAATGGTTGAAAAGCAGTTAACTGAAATGCAGTTTCCGCCGAAAAATTTCTTGACGAAAAATAATATCAAAATGCTGTTAGAAAGATTTAATTTCACTTCAGAAGATGATTTATACGCTGCTGTAGGATATGGTGAGTTAACAGCTCTTGTAGTAGCCAATCGCTTAACGGAGAAAGAGCGTAGAGATCGAGATCTGGAAAAGAAAATCCAAGATACTACGTCAATAGAATTGAAAACTAAAAAAGAGCCTGAAAAAATTAAAATAAAACATGAGGGCGGCATTGTCATTCAAGGAATAGACAATTTACTGATTCGTATCAGTCGTTGTTGCAATCCTGTTCCGGGTGATGAAATTGTGGGGTATATTACAAAAGGCCGTGGGGTTTCGATTCATCGAAAAACGTGTCCAAATGTTTTAGCAGCAAAAGATGCTGAAAATCGATTAATTGATGTTGAGTGGGAAGATACGACATCCAAGAGTCAAGAATACAATGCGGAATTACAGATTATTGGTTATAACCGTTCCGGTTTGTTAAATGAAGTATTGCAAGTTGTAAACAGTATGACCAAAAATTTAAACAATGTGAATGGAAAAGTAGACAATAATAAAATGGCTACTATTACATTAACAGTAGGTATTCAAAATATTCAACAATTAGATAAAATTGTTGAAAAAATAAAATCGATTCCTGATGTATACAATGTGAAAAGAATGTCTTCTTAATCGATAGTAAATAAAAAGCAGAAATTGCCTATCTTATAGGAAATTTCTGCTTTTTTTATTGGGTTGTTTGACAAATGATGATAGTACTCTAAAGAATATTTCTTTTAGAATAGAAGTAATCTTATCTTTCAAATTAGTACCAGGTCCGATACAATTGTTAAACAAGAAGATAGACAAGCAAAATTCTTAGAAAGTAAAAAGGTGGGTTCAAGATGAGAGTTATCATACAAAGAACAAAGCAAGCAAGTGTTAGTATTGAAGAATCGGTTGTGGGAGAGATTACTCACGGGTTCGTTCTCTTGGTTGGAATAGAAGAAGAGGATCAACAAGAGGATATCGAATACCTTGTACGTAAAATTAGTAAAATGCGTATCTTTGAAGATACACAAGGGAAAATGAATTTAAGCATAGAGGACGTTGGTGGAGAAATTCTTTCCATTTCTCAATTTACACTACATGCTGACACTAAAAAAGGGAATCGGCCAAGCTTTATTAAAGCAGCAAAACCAGATATAGCTATTCCACTATATGATGCATTCAATAATCAGTTAAGAGCGGCCGGTCTAACGGTTCAAACAGGAACCTTTGGTGCAGACATGCAAGTTTCGCTTGTAAATGATGGCCCAGTAACCATTATCATAGATAGTAAACAACGTTAAAAAAACTGACCCTACAAGAAAAATTCCTTGTAGGGCCAGTTTTTTGTTTACGGAATAAAGTATTGATTCAATGATTGATAAAGGATCTCTGCAATAGAAGATTGATAGGACGCGGAATTGACCGTATATTGATCCACATCATTATTTAGATAACCTAATTCAAGCAGGATGGCAGGCTGAGTATTTTCTCTTGTGACGTAGAAATCCCCAAATCGCACACCATTATTTGGCAATAAGCCATTTTGTTTCAAATTAGCATTTACGATCTCAGCTAATGGCATGTCTTTGTCATGGTAATAGTACGTTGTAGTACCACTGATTTCATTAGCTGTTTCAGTTGAATCATAATGTAAACTAATGAACACATCTGCATTTGATTGATTACTGATGACTGCTCGTTCATCTAAACTGACAAATTCATCATCTGAACGCGTCAAGATAACATTTGCTCCAGCATCACGTAACCGGTTAGCCACGAGCTTAGCTGTATCTAGCGTAACCTCTTTTTCATAAAATGAATGTGCTAAAGCACCAGGATCATTTCCACCATGTCCGGCATCGATTACAATCGTTGCTTCAGCTAAGGAAGTAATATTGGCAGTTGGTGCAGGTGTTTGGTTGGCTGATAAGTCTACCACCCAGTTTGCTACATAACCCGTTTCACCACTTGCTAACTCTATTTGGTACCAATCGCCTTCAGTAGAGAGATAAGTGAAACTTTCTCCTTTTTCAGCAGTTGCCACAACGCTACTTTCAACAGAAGGACTGGTACGAATATTCGTGCTAGCACTACGAGTTGTAACGGTTTGTATAGGCGCTGAATTTTTTTCTGCTACTGCAACAGTGGTTGTTTCAGTAGATGATTCAGTAATGTCAATTAGCTCTGAACTGATCCAAGCAACTTGACCATAGTATTGAACTTGTGTCCAGCCTTCTTGCTGGAACAATACGGTTAACTCTGTTCCATTGACTACTTTTCCAAGAATAGTAGAGTCCACATTGCTTTCACTACGTATATTTACTTCTTCTCCAGTAACTACACCAATTTTATTGGTTGCAGCACTCACTTCGGTATTCTCAATAAGCCAACTGGCGATCCAGCCAATCTGATCATTGCTTAAACGTACTTTATACCATTCATTTTCTTCGGTTAACATGGTTACTTTTTCTCCACCAGTAACCTGTGTCATAATGTCGTAAGATAATCCTGGACCTGTTCGGACATTGACAACACTTGCATCCACTTTGATGGTTCCTTGATTAGCAAGAACGACGGTGGCGAAAGCAGTTAAGCCGATAAACAATGCAATGATGAACAATGTAACAATCTTTTTTTGCTTTTTTAATGTTAATTTATTTTTCACTGATAGTTTCACTACTTTCTTAATGGCGGTAACGCAACCAACTATAGAATATATGTACTTTTCAATTATAGCAATGATGCGCTTTAATATGCAATTAAATCCTAATATTCCTTCAATTTTTTTACGAATGCACAGAACAAGACCTTTTTACTTTCTAGTCTTGACATTGTTTATCCTTTCTTGTAATCTTACATTATTGTATATAACACCCAATGAGAGAAAAAGTAAGCAATTCTGACGTGTGAATAGAGAGAATTTCCTTGGCTGAAAGAAATTCCCGTAGAGTTAACTGAAAGACATTCTTGAGGGTTAGCAGTGAAAAGCTGTTACGTTACGAGCGTTAATCGTTGAGGAAAGCTTATGCTTTCAAACAAAGGTGGTACCACGATAATAACTAATCATTCGTCCTTATTCTATTTAGAATAAGGGCGTTTTTTTTGTATTTTTTTAAGATAATTGTAAAAAATAAGGAGTGTTGATTAATGGCTATTCAAAAACCTAAAGGGACAGCAGATTTATTACCCGAAGATGCAAGAAAATGGCAATACGTTGAAGAAATTTTAAATATGGTATTGGCTGACTATCAATTTGGAGAAATAAGAACACCTATTTTTGAGAGCTACGATTTATTTTCTCGCGGTGTTGGAGAAACAAGTGATATCGTTTCAAAAGAAATGTATGATTTCTATGATAAAGGCGAACGTCATATGTCGCTTCGTCCAGAAGGAACAGCGCCAGTTGTACGTGCATTTGTTGAAAACAAACTATTCGGACCTGAACACAATAAACCCTACAAAGTTTATTATAAAGGCCCAATGTTCCGCTATGAACGTCCTCAAGGTGGCAGAATGAGACAATTTCATCAACTAGGTGTTGAAGTTTTTGGTAGTACAAACCCGGCAACAGATGTCGAGTCAATGGCTCTTGCTATGGCTTTGTTTGAAGAACTGGGCCTAGAAAAATTGACTTTAGTGATCAATTCATTGGGGGACTCTGAAAGTCGTGTAGCTTATAGAGAAGCTTTAATTGCTTATTTAGAACCTCATTTCGAAGAGTTAAGTGCCGATTCGCAAACACGTTTGCACAAAAATCCTTTACGTGTATTAGATAGTAAAGATAAAAAAGATAAAGAAATCGTCAAAAATGCTCCATCTATTCTAGATTATTTAAGTGAAGATTCAGAAAAACATTTTGAAGCCGTTAAAGAAATGTTAACAGCTTTAGATATTCCTTTTGTAATCGACAGCAATATGGTTAGAGGATTAGATTACTATACGCACACGATTTTTGAAGTAATGAGTGATGCTCCAGGATTTGGCGCAATCACAACGATTTGTGCCGGTGGCCGTTATGATGGATTAGTAGAAGAAGTCGGTGGTCCTGCTACTCCTGGTTTTGGTTTCGCGTTAGGCTTAGAACGTTTAATGATGACATTAGAAGCAGAAGAAATTGAAATACCGGATACCCATGAAGTAGATGTTTATGTTATTGGTTTAGGAGAAGCAACAAATCTTGAGTCACTTAAGATTGTTCAAGCTGCTCGAGGAGCTGGGTTATCTGCTGAACGGGATTACATGAACCGTAAAATAAAAGGCCAGTTTAAAACTGCTTCAAAACTAAATGCTAAAGTGGTCATTACTTTAGGCGATGCAGAATTAGAGCAAAAAGAAGTGAATTTTAAAGTTATGAAGACTGGAAATGAATCAAAAGTTACATTAAAAGAGATCTACAAAGATTTTGAAAAATTATTCAATTTAAAAGTAGCAGATATGACAGCTTTTAATGACTTTTTCAACAAAGAAGATTAAATAGGAACAACTAGTGATAGGAGCTGGAGCAAATGGGAAAAAGAACCGAATATTGCGGGAAAGTCTCGCGTGATTTATTAGGACAAGAAGTGATTTTAAAAGGATGGGTACAAAAAAGAAGAGATTTAGGAGATTTGATTTTTATTGATTTACGCGACCGCGAAGGAATCGTTCAAATCGTTTTTAACCCTACTTTTTCAAAAGAAGCATTAGCTATCGCTGAAGACATACGTAGTGAATATGTCCTTGAAGTTAAAGGGAAAGTTGTTGAGAGAAAAGAAGCTGTTGTAAATAAGAATATTTCAACAGGAGAATTAGAAGTCGAAGTATACGATGTGAAGGTTCTTAACGCTTCAAAAACAACACCTTTTTATATTGAAGATGGTGTAGCCGTATCAGATGATAAAAGAATGCAATACCGTTACCTTGATCTAAGACGTCCAGAGATGACTCAGAATATGATTTTGCGTCACCAAATGACAAAATCGATTCGTCATTATTTAGATGACCATAACTTTATTGATACTGAAACACCGTATTTAACAAAATCAACTCCAGAAGGTGCGCGAGACTATTTGGTACCGTCTCGTGTTCATCCAGGTCATTTTTATGCGTTGCCTCAATCGCCACAGTTATTTAAACAACTTCTAATGGGTGCTGGATTTGATCGTTATTATCAAATCGTGCGTTGTTTTAGAGATGAAGATTTACGTGGAGACCGTCAACCTGAGTTTACTCAAGTCGATATTGAGACCAGCTTTTTGGAACCTGAAGAGATTCAATCATTTACTGAAGACTTATTAGCTAAAGTACTAAAAGATACAAAAGGCGTTGAATTGACTTTACCGTTCCCACGTATGGGATATGACGAAGCCATTAGTCGTTATGGTAGTGATAAACCAGATGTTCGTTTTGGATTAGAATTGGTAGACGTTAGTGATCTAGTGAAAGATTCTAGTTTCAAAGTCTTTAGTGGAGCAATTGAAAATGGTGGAGCTGTTAAAGCCATTAACGCTAAAGGAGCTGCCAGCAACTATTCTAGAAAAGATATTGATGCTTTAGGCGAGTTCGTTTCTGTCTATGGAGCTAAAGGTCTAGCATGGTTAAAAGTCGAAGATGATGGCTTAAAAGGACCAATCGCTAAATTCTTTAAAGAAGATGCAGAAGCATTGATTGAACAAATGGAAGCTGAAACAGGAGACTTGTTGTTGTTTGTAGCTGATAAAAAATCCGTTGTCCATGATTCATTAGGCGCACTGCGTTCGAAATTAGGAAAAGAATTAGAATTAATCGATGAATCTGTTTATGCCTTTATGTGGATCGTTGACTGGCCACTATTGGAATACGATGAAGAAGCAGGACGCTACTCAGCTGCTCATCACCCGTTCACAATGCCAAAAGAGTCTGATATTGATTTACTTGAAACTAATCCTGGAAAAGTCTACGCTCAAGCATATGATATTGTCTTAAATGGCTACGAACTAGGCGGAGGTTCAATTAGAATTCATACTCGTGACTTACAAGAAAAAATGTTTGCAGCTTTAGGATTTTCAAAAGAAGAAGCAGAAGAACAGTTTGGTTTCTTGTTAGAAGCACTTGACTATGGTTTCCCTCCACATGGTGGAATTGCTTTAGGACTTGACCGTTTTGCTATGCTATTGGCAGGTAAAGAAAATATTCGTGAAGTGATTGCTTTCCCTAAAAATGGAAAAGCGACAGATCCATTAACTTCTGCACCTAGTTTGGTTAGTGAAGCACAATTAGATGAATTATCGATTCATACAACAAAAATTGAAGATTAAACTGTAAAATTTCTTTGACAGTAAAAAACGTGAGCAAACGATTGTTGCTCACGTTTTTTCGTTCACTGAAAATAACTTAGCAGGAGAGAATATAAATTTAGCTTGTTATTCATATTTAATTTTGTCAAAATAGACTAAGGAAACAAAATTTGGGAGGTTTATAGATGAATGCAAAAAGATGGAGTGCGATTGGCGTTGCACTAGGTATTTTTATTTTCTCACTATTTTTCAGTAATTATTTTTCTAATATTGTCGAAAAACAAGAAGCAACTGAATCATTAAGTGATAATTTATTAGGGTTTTTAGGTACTACTGTACTGGAAGAAAGTCTATTAGAAGCTGGGGATACTTCTAAACGAATCGTTTTGTTGTCAGTAGATGGAACAATTTTAGACGGTCAGACATCCACCTTAACAGGAGATTCAGTGTACGATCATGACTTGTTTTTACAACAGTTGGAACAAGTATTAATAGACGATACGATTAAAGCCATTGTTTTATCCGTTAATACTCCAGGCGGTGGTACATATGAAAGTGCTCAAATCAAAGACAAATTAGTTGAAATTCAAGAAACAACCGAAAAACCTATTTATGTTTCGATGGGAAGTATGGCTGCTAGTGGTGGATATTATATCTCAGCTTCAGCAGAAAAAATATTTGCTTCTGAAGAGACTCTAACAGGATCAATTGGTGTCATTATGTCCGGAACGAATTTTAGTGAATTGTTTGAAAAAATCGGGGTCGATGATACGACTATCAAAAGTGGCGAGTTTAAAGATATTGGATCTTCAACTCGAACAATGACTGAAGAGGATGCAGAAATTTTACAAACAATGGTAAATACGTCGTTTGATCGCTTTGTAGACGTTATTGTTGAAGGACGTGGAATGGATGAAGAAGTTGTTAGGACAATAGCAGATGGGCGTATTTACGATGGTGCACAAGCTGTTTCCAATGGTTTAGTTGATGAAATCGGCTATCAAGAAGATGCACTGGATGCAATTAAAAAAGATTACGATTTAGAAGATGCAGAATTATTTACCTATCAAGGTCCTTCCATGTCATTTTCTTCATTATTTAGTTCTAAAGTAAGCAGTCTATTTCAAACAAGTGAGACAATGAACTCAGATATCAATAAATTGATGACTGCAATTGGAACACCCGAGTCTCCTAAGATGATGTACTATTATGGAGGTGAGTAGAATGAGTACACCTTCCAATAATAATGAGCACGAACACTTGAAAGAATCAGCCCAAGTAAAAAAAGGTGATACAAAAGAGCTGGATTTACATGCGTTAAAAAAAGCATTAGCTACTGAAGAAGCGGAACTTGAACGAGCAAAACGATTAAAACGTTTAGAACAACAGAAAGAACAAATGGAAGCAACAATTATTGAGGAAGATTCAGTTGTTAAACCAGTTTCACAAGAATCTCAAGATAAATCAGCAGAAAAAATGAGTTCACAAGATCTTCGAGATGCTAGACGAAAGTATTGGCAAGAAAAACAAAAAGAAGAAGAGCGCAAGCGTAAACCTTTTCATAGTTATCCTGCATTTTTTTACACAGGATTTTGGTTCAGATTTTTTGCTTTTTTAGTTGATTTACTCGTAATCTCAAGTATCAATCGATTAATTGTTCAACCACTGTTCTTATTATTAAGGTATCCATTAAATGATGATGCATTTTCAGCGTTTTCGTTAAGTAAATTGGTTATCTACGTACTCTATTTTGTATTAACAACAAAATTAACAAATGGACAAACAATTGGAAAAATTATTTTTGGGCTTCGAGTAGTTAGTTTTAAAGAAGAAAAACTAAGCTGGGCAACAGTAATTATCCGAGAGTGCTTTAGTCGCTATATTTTAAAAACATTTCCATTTATCTATCTAATGGTGTTGTTCACACAAGAAAAACAACATTTAGGTGATTTTTTCAGTGATACATCCGTTGTTTCTGAAAACTTAATTCGGGCAAACCAGTTGTCATTTGAGAAGCAATAAACAGAAGAACAAGTTCAAGTTTGGTTGTTCTTTTGAAGCAACTAGCTTAGAATAAAAGAAAATGCATTTAATGTTAGGAGAAAAAAAGATGGTTTTATTAGGTTCACATGTTTCAATGGGTGGAAAAAAAATGTTGCTGGGTTCAGCTGAAGAAGCGAGCAGCTACAACGCTACAACGTTCATGATTTATACTGGAGCTCCACAAAACACGCGACGCAAATCAATTGAAGATATGAATATCCCGCTGGGTACTTCCTATATGGAAGAAAATAATCTGTCTAATATGGTTGTTCATGCTCCATATATTATTAATCTAGGCAATACCATCAAACCTGAAAATTTCACATTTGCGATTGAGTTTTTAAGAGCAGAAATTGTAAGAGCAGAAGCTTTAGGTGCTAGACAAATTACTATGCATCCAGGCGCACATGTCGGTGCTGGATCAGAGGCAGGTATTGCTCAAATTATTAAAGGATTGAATGAAGTTTTGCATAAAGATCAACTAGCACAGATTGCTTTAGAAACAATGGCTGGAAAAGGAACTGAAGTAGGACGTAATTTTGAAGAAATCGCTAAAATTATTGAGGGTGTAACGTTAAATGATAAGCTCTCTGTAACAATGGATACATGCCATATAAATGATGCCGGATATAACGTGAAAGAAGATTTTGATGGTGTTTTAAATGAGTTTGATAAAATTGTAGGATTGGAACGTCTTAAAGTGGTTCATGTGAATGATTCGAAAAATCCTCAGGGCAGTCATAAAGACCGTCATGCAAACATTGGCTTTGGAACGATTGGATTTGACGCTTTAAATAAAGTTGTTCACCATCCTCAATTAACCAATGTGCCTAAAATATTGGAAACCCCTTATGTTGGAGAAGATAAGAAAGATAAAAAAGCACCATATGGCTATGAAATCAAAATGCTAAAAGAACAAACTTTTAACCCAAATTTGTTAGAGGACATTTTAAATCAAGTAGGCTATTAATCAAGCAGGTAGTAATCCAAAGAGAAAAAGAAAGCAATCTTTCTTTTTCTCTTTTCTTAACTCGATTATTTCCTAAATAATGAAATTTGTGACATAATTAATAAGTGTATAACATCATAGGAAAATAAAGTGTTGTTTTTAAGATTAAATACAGGGCTTTCATCCTTAAGACGGATGCACCAATCAAAAATATACAGTATAATTAAAGCAATAGAATAATATAAGAAAGAAGGATGACAAAATGAAAAATATGAAAAGTGGCACAAAAATAATTATAGGAATTATCGTAGCTGTAGTGATTATCGCTATTCCGTTAATTAGTTCGTACAACGGATTGATTAAAGAAGAAAGTAACGTGGATCTTGCTTGGTCACAAGTTGAATCACAATTGCAACGTAGAAATGACTTGATTCCTAACTTGGTTAATTCCGTCCAAGGCGCGATGGATCAAGAAGAAGAAGTATTTACAGCAATAGCAGATGCACGTGCTTCATTAAGTGGAGCGGGTTCGATGGAAGAAGAAGTAGAAGCAAATAACGAAATGAATTCAGCTTTATCACGATTATTAGTAGTGGTTGAAAGTTATCCAGAGCTAAAATCTAATGAAAATGTAACAGCTTTAATGGATGAATTAGCAGGTACAGAAAATCGAATTGCCGTTGAAAGACAACGTTACAATGAGACAGTCCAAGGATACAACAATCGTGTGAAACGATTCCCAGGTTCAATTATTGCAAGTATGACTGGTTTCTCAGAAAAACCTTACTTTGAAGCAGTTGAAGGTGCAGAGATAGCCCCTGAAGTTGATTTTGATAATGATGAGGAATAATCTTAAAGTCTTGTGTGTTAGGAGGAAAATTAGTGGGAAAAGTTGATCGTTTTTCAATTTTGAGTTTTTTCTCGATTTCTTTCGGATTGTTGCTTATGTTACTATTTCCTTTAACTGCCGAGGCGGCTGTTGATTATCCAGAACCTTCTACTGAATTTTATGTTTATGATGAAGCAAATTTGCTTTCTGACGAAACAGAAAAATTTATTATAGATGTCAATAAACATTATGAAGATACCCAAGAGAAGCCGCAAATAGTTGTTGCTACTGTAAATAGTTTGCAAGGTGTGACAATTGAAGAGTACACGGTAGAACTGTTTGAAAAGTGGAAGATTGGTAATGCTGAGTTAGATAATGGAGTTTTGATTCTTTTATCTGCTGAGGAACGTGAAATCCGTTTTGAAATTGGCTATGGATTAGAAGGTGCTCTGACTGATAGCGGAACTGGAGCGATCTTAGATCGAAATCTTGAAGATTTATCCAATGATGATTACAATGCAGCATTGAAGAATATTTTTACTGAAACAGCTATAAAAGTAAATGAAGAATATCAGTTTGATAATGATACAATTTTTTCTGGCTACGATGTCAATGCCGAAGATTACGAAGATGACTCAGGAGACTTTCCAGCTATTCTTATAGTGGTGCTTATCTTCTTTGTTATCAGCAGCTTTTTTGGCGGCGGCGGATCAGGCGGAGGAAGAGGAAGACGAAGCAGCATGTGGCCTTTCTTACTTGGAATGTCTGGCGGAAGTCGTTACCGTGGAGGCGGTGGCGGTTTTGGCGGCGGAGGTTTCGGTGGTGGAGGCGGCTTTGGAGGCGGTGGATCATCCGGTGGTGGAGGATCAAGCCGAGGTTTCTAAAGTATAGCAAGACTCTTTGAACTAAATCAGTAGCAAAAAAATCTTAAATGCCCCTATCGTATAGAGGGGCATAAACAATCAAGCAATATGAGTAACAAGTACTGTTAATGTCTAATCTAATAAACAATTATAGGTCTAATAGAGAAGTATACGGCATGGAAATAGGACAGAATTAGATGATTAAGAGGGATATAATGAGAAATATTAAAATGACGATTGAGTATGATGGCGGTAGATATTTAGGCTGGCAAAGGCTCAGTGATTCAGACAAAACCATTCAGGGGAAAATAGAAAATATCTTGACCGCGATGACAGGAACAAAAACTGAAATAATCGGATCAGGACGTACGGATGCGGGAGCTCATGCTAAGGGGCAGGTAGCCAATTTCAAAACAACATCTACTATGGAATTCCCAGCGATGTTGGACCATCTAAACCGTTATCTTCCACGTGATATTGTCGTGAAGAAACTTGAGGAAGTCCCAGAAAGATTCCATGCTAGGTATAATGCCAATGGAAAAAAATACAGCTACTATGTCTGGAATAATAGTGTACCTTCTGTGTTTGAACGTAATTTCAGCTATGATTTTCCTGGAGAACTTGATATGGATAAAATGAACGAGGCTTGCAACAAGCTTGTTGGAACTCATGATTTCATAGGTTTCTCTTCGCTCAAAAAATCTAAAAAATCGACAGTTAGAACAATCAATGAAATCAAGATCCATAAAGAAGGGGATCTGCTTCACTTTACCTTCATAGGTGAAGGTTTCCTATATAAAATGATTCGAATCATTATGGGAACGCTCTTGGAAATTGGATCAGGTATGGCAGAACCATCATCTATAGATGCTATCTTTAAGAGTGGGATCAGAAGTGATGCCGGCATGACAGTACCTTCTCAAGGATTGTTCCTAGATGAAGTATATTATGACTAATTAGACTATTTGCCGCTTACCATTTCTAACTTTAGCTAAAGATCATCTAGATAGTGGACTTTTTTCAGAATATAAAGAATAAACCTAAAAAATTATAGCTTAAGAGCTTTAGTTCTTTAGGTTTATTTTTTAGGTTGCGAATAGAGAGATCACCTGGTTTATTCAGTTAAGAGTAGGTCTATAATTAGTTCTGTTCGTATTTCTTATGTTCGATTTGTAAAGTATTAATAATGATAGCAGCGGTCTCTTCAATCGATTTTTTTGAAACATTGATCACTAAACATCCTAATTTATCATACAAATCTTTTGCGAAAACGAGTTCTCTATCAATTCGATCTAATTTAGAATATTCCGTATCTGGATTCATTCCATAAGTAATCATTCTTTCACGACGAATAGAATTCAATGCTTCACGGTCACTGGTTAAACCAACTATTTTTTTCGGATCTACTTCCCATATTTGTTCGGGTATGTGTGCTTCAGGAATAAGAGGCAAGTTAGCAACTTTATAATTCTGATTAGCTAAAAACATACTTAAAGGTGTTTTAGATGTTCTAGAAATTCCTAGCAATACGATGTCAGCTTCTAAAAAGCCTTTAGGATCACGACCATCATCAAATTTAACAGCAAATTCAATTGCCTTAATTCGATTAAAATAGGTTTCATCTAGAAGATGTAAAGCTCCTGGTTTTTGTATAGGGGCCATTTCAGAACGTTTTTCAAGTTCACTTATGATTGGAGAGAGCGGATCAAAACAAACCAACTCATGCGATTCACAAAACGTTTTAGCTGTTTCATTTAAAGTTTCATCTACCAATGTATGAAGGACGATCGCATTATCGACTTCTGCTTTTTCTAAAATAGATAAAAGAGTATCTGATCCGCGAATGAAAGGGTAGGCTGAAACTTTAATATCTGCATCAGGAAACTGAGTCATAGCAGCTTGTCCAAGTTGACTAGCTGTTCCGCCTACTGAATCGGAGATGATATAAAAATTAATAGTTGATTTTGAAGACATGTTGTTCCTCCTTTTTGTATCTGCTTACTTTATTAATAGTATACAAGAACCGCCAACTAAACAACAATAAATCACTTTAAAAAAAGGTGATATCAAGAACTTGATTAAGCTGTAGCAAATGCGTTATACTATGTGATGGTAATTGGATCATGTAAAGGAGGCGATCACTTATATGACAGCAGTTGAACAAGCAATCGAAACGTTAAAAGAACACGGATATAAATACACAGACAAACGTGAGAACATGTTATCCGTATTTGCAGCTGAAAATCGATATCTAACCGCAAAAGAAGTGCAACTTGGTTTGAAAGAAAGATACCCTTCTATTAGTTACGATACGATTTATCGAAACATTTATACCTTTGTAGAATTAGAGGTACTTGAAGAAACTGAATTAAATGGGGAAAAAATGTTCCGTTTTGGGTGTAAACACACTGGACACCATCATCATTTTATTTGTACAAATTGCGGAAAAACAAAACAAATCGAAATGTGCCCAATGAATTTTTTTGAAACTCAACTAAATGGGTGCCAGATTGAATCTCATCGATTTGAAATTTTTGGGAAATGTGAAAATTGTTCTTAATAAATGGTATAAAAACCAAAAAACTGCTTATTTTTTATTAAAATATGGAAATGTTGTATTGACGTAAAAAAATACATTCGATATAATAAGGAAGGACAGTGTTTAAGAATACAGTAATTTTATTAATGTGTTCTAAAATAACAGTTACTTTTTCAAGCACGGAGGGAGGGAATTTATATGTCAAAAACAGTTATTAAGAAAAATGAATCTCTTGATGATGCTCTTCGTCGCTTTAAACGTTCCGTTTCAAAAACAGGTACTTTACAAGAAGCTCGTAAACGCGAATTCTATGAAAAACCAAGTGTGAAACGTAAGAAAAAATCTGAAGCTGCTAGAAAACGTAAATTCTAGTAAAAAAAGCTTTTAGAATTGAGGGTGGGAAAGTCTTGTCACTTTTAGAAACCATTAATGACGACATTAAAACTGCGATGAAAGCCAAAGATAAAGAATCTTTAGCTGTTCTACGTATGTTAAAAGCTGCATTGCAAAATGATCAAATCAGCAAAGGTAATGAATTAAGTGAGGATGAAGAGTTAACAGTTCTTTCTCGCGAAATGAAACAACGTCGTGAATCTCTTGCGGAGTTTAAAGAAGCTGGTCGAGAAGACCTAGTTGAACAAACTGAAGCAGCTATGCACATCGTTGGTAACTATTTACCTCAGCAACTTTCTATAAACGAACTTAAAGCGATTATTCAAGAAGCTATTACTAAAGTAGATGCTAAGTCTATGAAAGATTTTGGAAAAGTTATGGGAGTTGTTGTGCCTTTAACAAAAGGTAAAGCAGACGGTAATGAAGTCAATCGATTAGTAAAAGAACTTTTGAATGCATAAAGGATAAGCAATTATCCGTTGAAAAAGATAAAGTTAAGATAATTCTTAACTTTATCTTTTTTTTGCTCTTAAGGTTTAAGATTTGGATTTCTATCTAAGAAGGAAAGCTTCATTTTAGACAAAAAATGTGCTATTCTTTAAAGTATAGAAAGAAGAAGGAGAGTGTTGTTTGGTTGACTAACTTGACGAATGAAACACGTTTAGTAAATTTGAAAAATGAAAATACTACAGCTATTCTATTTGGTACTCAAGATAAACATTTAACGTTATTAGAAGAATCAATGGAAGTTATCATTAACAGCCGTGGAAGCCATCTAGAAATTATTGGCTCTGAAGAAAACACAGCTATAGTTGAGGAAATCCTTAATCAATTAGAAGAGTTGATCAAACGCTCCATTCAAATAGGACCATCAGATGTGGTTACTGCCATCAAGATGGCGAAAAAGAATACATTGCAGTTTTTCATCAGCATGTATGAAGAAGAAATTGGGAAAGATCATGGCGGCAAACCAATACGAGCAAAAACATTTGGCCAACGCCAATATATTCAATCCATAAAAAAAAATGATATTACTTTTGGTATCGGTCCAGCTGGGACAGGTAAAACTTATTTAGCTGTTGTCATGGCAGTTGCTGCTATGAAAAAAGGGGAAGTTAAAAAAATCATCCTGACTCGTCCAGCTGTTGAAGCAGGCGAAAATCTTGGTTTTTTACCTGGAGATTTAAAAGAAAAAGTCGATCCGTATTTGCGCCCAATCTATGATGCTTTGTATAGCGTGTTTGGCTTGGAGCATACTACTCGTCTAATGGATCGCAACGTTATTGAGATTGCTCCGTTAGCCTATATGCGAGGACGTACGTTGGAAGATTCTTTTGTTATATTAGATGAAGCACAAAATACGACAAAAGCTCAAATGAAAATGTTCCTAACTCGTCTTGGTTATGGTTCTAAAATGATTGTAAATGGCGACGTTACTCAGATTGATTTGCCTAGAGGAGCTATCAGTGGATTGGTTCATGCTGAAAAAGTATTGCATAAAGTTAAAGGGATTGATTTTGTTCAATTTGACTCGAATGATGTCGTACGTCATCCAGTAGTTGCAAGTATTATAAATGCTTACAGCGAAGAAAAAACAATAAGTGAAATCAAAAAAGATGAAATTGAAAAACTGAGTACTGAAAAAAAAGAATAGGAAGTGAATGAATGCGAAGAAATTTAATACGCCTTCAGAAAAAACTGGGCAAGCTATATATTCCTTCTATTCTTTTGGTTACTTCTGTGATTATATTATTTATCATGTACAGCACTGTTAAACCTACTGCTTTAGATATTGAGTTGTTTCAAGTGGCAGAAGAGACCATACGTGCAAATGCAACTGTAGAAGATACAGAAAAGACAAAAGAAAACAAAGAAACTGTCGCAGCGACGGTTTCTCCTGTGTACACGTATAACCCAGACTTGAAGGCTATCCAAACATCAAAAGTAGAAGTTTTATTTGCTACGATAGATGAAGTGGTTCAAGAAACAGATAAAAAATATGAAGCTGACTTAAAAGAAGCAAGAAAAAAAGCTACCGAAGACAATCCTGAAATAAGTGCTGAGGAATTGTCAGAGATAAAAGTATCCAGAACATCAGAAGACGAGATGCTGAGGTTATTTAAAGAAAAATTAAATAACTTAGACGATGCCACAAAAGAATTTATCGATATGCTTCCGGATTGGGCTGTTTCAGATTTGTTGTCTACAAATGAAGCAACCTTAGCAGGTATGAGAGAATCAATTATTTCTGTGGTATCACAATTCATGACTCACCCCATTAAAAGTGAAGAAGTAAGTGAAATTAAAGTAGAAGCCAATAACAATTTGGATTATTCTGATTTAGATTCAAATAACCAACGCATCGCAAGTCTGATCATCGATAATGCCATTGTTGAAAATAATACGTACAATACAAATGCTACAGAGCAAAAGAAAGTTGAAGAGATGGCTAATGTTCCTCCTTCGCTGATTTTGCAAGGTCAAGTAATCGTTCAAGAAGGTCATGTTGTTGACAGCAATGATATGCATCAGCTTGAATTACTAGGCGTGCTAGACAATTCTTCTTCAAAGCAATCTTTATATGGTTTGATAGTATTGATCTTTACGCAAGCGTTGCTTTTGTATTATTTAGGCAAATCTAGAAAAATTGACAGAATCGACCATGGACGTCAAATTACGTTCTATTCTATTATTATGATCGTCTCGTTAGTGCTAATGAAAAGCTTGCAGTTGCTTCAAAGTTCAGATGTTGATTACATCGGTTTATTGTATCCAGCTGCGTTAGCTTCAACGTTATTAACGGCATTTGGCTCACGACGTTTTGGAATATTGGCAAATGGATTTACAGCTGCATTTTCTATTTTTATTTTTAGCTCAGATTCAGGCACTAGTTTTAGTATCATATTAGTGCTGTTTTATCTATTGAGCGGTATGATGGGTACAATGATTACGCGAACTAAAATTACCAACCAATTCTGGTCTAGTTTTATTTGGGTCACTGTATTCAATGCCTTGTTTATCAGTTCCTTTATTTTATACTTAAATATGCATTTTTGGTCACAACAAGTTTTTCTAATGATTTTCTACGCTCTCTTGAGTGGAATCATTTCTTACTTACTGGCTGTACTTCTATCGCCGTATATTGAAGTTTTGTTTGAAGAAAATGCCGTATTGACGTTAACTGAATTATCTAACCCGAATAGCCCATTGCTAAAAGAGCTGCTGACAAAAGCTCCAGGGACCTATCACCATAGTTTGATGGTAGCGAACTTAAGCGCAAATGCAGTTGGGGCTATAGGAGGAGATTCCTTATTTGCTCGAGTGGCTTGCTACTATCATGATGTTGGCAAACTGCGTCATTCTCTCTTTTTTGTGGAAAATTTGCCGCCTGGGATGGAAAATCCACATAATTTATTAACGCCTTTTGAAAGTAAAGAAATTATTTTTGGACATGTTAGTGAAGGAGTCAAAATGCTTGAAGCGGCTAAAATGCCTCAATCGATTATTGATATCTGTGCTCAGCATCATGGGACAACCCTTATGAAATATTTTTATGTTACGGCTAAAGAGAAAGATGAATCCGTACTTGAAAGTGATTTTAGGTATCCGGGACCAAAACCGCAAACAAAAGAAGCAGCCGTCATTAATATTGCAGATAGTGCTGAGGCAGCTGTAAGGTCTATGTCGCATCCGACTAAAGAATCCATTGAAAAATTCGTTCATAATTTAATTAATGGAAGAATTACAGATGGTCAGTTTGATGAATGTTCGATTTCTTTACGTGAATTGAAGGTAGTTGAAAAAGCGATTTGTGAAGGATTGAATGGTACATTCCATTCGAGGATCGAATACCCCACATTGAATAAATAATATCAAATGAGGGGTACAATTGAGGAATAAAAAAGGAGTGAGATAGTACTCATGGAATTAGATTTGTATGATGAAACCAACAAAATTACTACTGAACAAAAAGAATTGGTCCAGTCATTATTAGAATTTGCTGGAGATCATCTAGAGTTGCCAAAGGATACTGAGATGTCAGTGACGTTTGTTGATAATGAAAATATTCAAAAAATCAATAAGACGTATCGTGGAAAAGATAAACCAACTGACGTCATTAGTTTTGCTATTGAAGATGAGGCAGAAGACGAATTAATGATTAATTTTGACACTTTAGATGAACCGATGCCAAGAAATATTGGCGATATTATTATTTCTGTTGATAAAACCGCAAGCCAAGCCGATGAATATGGACATTCTTTTGATCGAGAATTAGGATTTTTGGCCTTACATGGTTTCTTACATTTGAATGGGTACGATCACATGACCCCTGAAGATGAAAAAGAAATGTTTGGATTGCAGAAAGAGATATTGAAAGCCTATGGACTTAAAAGATAAAAAGGAAGTAGTGAAAAACGCTAGATTTTTAGACTCCTTTAAATATGCATTTAAAGGAGTTCTAACGGTATTTCAAGAAGAACGGAATATGCGTTCTCATATTGTGATTGGCTCAATAGTTCTATTGTTCTGTCTGTTCCTTAATTTAGCTGTCAATGAATGGTTATGGGTTATTTTCAGTATATTTCTAGTGATCATAATGGAAGTTTGGAATACAGTCATTGAAAATGTGGTTGATCTAGCTGCTGGAGAACGGTATCACCCTTTGGCAAAGAAAGCGAAAGATATGGCTGCAGCAGCTGTTCTGATGACAGCAGGATTTTCCGTTGTGGTAGCAGCAATTATTATATTACCTAAATTATGGCAAATATTATTTTAAAGGGGATCACCATTGATGCACATTGCAGAACAAAAAGTCGAAGAATTAATTCAAAAAGCAACGGATATGTTAGACAAAGCTTATGTTCCTTATTCTAAGTTTCCAGTTGGAGCAGCTCTTTTAACGAAAGAGGGAGAAGTATTTTCAGGATGTAATATTGAGAACGCCTCTTTTGGTTTAACCAATTGTGCTGAGCGTACAGCGATTTTCAAAGCTGTTTCTGAAGGAAAAAAAGAGTTTGACTATTTGGTGGTTACAGGCGATACAGATGCACCAATCTCACCTTGTGGGGCTTGTAGACAAGTACTAGCAGAATTTTGTGGTCCAGATATGCCTGTCTTACTAACGAACAATAAAGGAAATAAACAGATAACAACGGTTAGCGAATTGCTACCCGGAGCTTTTAAATCGGAGGATATGGTTTAATGAAAAATAAAAATGAGCACAAATCAGGTTTTGTTTCTATAGTAGGACGTCCAAATGTTGGTAAATCAACGTTGTTAAATAGAATAGTAGGACAAAAAATAGCAATCATGAGTGATAAAGCTCAAACAACAAGAAATAAAATTCAAGGGATCTATACAACTCCAGAATCACAAATCGTATTTATTGATACTCCTGGTATTCATAAACCAAAACATCGTCTAGGAGATTTCATGGTGGAATCAGCTTTTAGTGCCTTTAGAGAAGTTGATGTGATTTTATTTATGGTAAATATTGCAGAAAAACGCGGTCCTGGAGACAATTTTATCATTGAAAGATTAAAAACAGTAAAAAGCCCCGTGTTTTTAATATTGAATAAAATTGATAAGATACATCCGGATCAATTGCTTCCAATTATTGAAGATTACCGTTCACTAGTAGATTTTGCACAAGTTATCCCCATTTCAGCTTCTGAAGGTAATAATGTGGATACGTTATTAGAAGAAATTACAAAATATCTACCTGCTGGACCTCAATTCTACCCGGAAGATCAAGTGACCGATCATCCCGAATATTTTATCGTTTCTGAATTGATTCGTGAGAAAGTATTAGAGTTGACTAGAGAAGAAGTTCCTCATTCTGTGGCGGTAGTAGTAGAGAGTATGCAACGCAATGAACTGGGGAAAGTTCAAGTTCATGCAGCGATTATTGTAGAACGTTCAAGTCAAAAAGGGATTATTATTGGCAAAGGCGGAAAAATGCTGAAAGATATTGGTATCCGTGCGAGAAGAGATATCGAAGTATTGTTGGGAGACAAAATTTACCTCGATCTTTGGGTAAAAGTTCAAAAAGATTGGCGTGATCGTCAAACAAATTTACAAGACTATGGTTACCGCAAAGATGATTATTAATTAGCACGAACCGCTTAAAAAAACAAACCATATTTTTATGGTTTGTTTTTTTAAGCGGAGATTGTATCTCGTAGGAGGATTCTAAATGGCTCAAGTAGAAGAAGTAGAAGGCATTGTGTTATCTGTGCGAAATCATCGCGAAAACGATCAATTAGTTAAATTATTTACGAATCGCTTTGGCAAGAGAATGTTTTTTGTTAAAGGAACCAGAAAGCAAAAGAATAAGCTCAGAACTGCAGTGTTGCCGTTTACGAAAGCAACGTATATTGCGGATATTCGTGATACTGGGCTTTGTTTTATAAGAGATGCAAAAGAAGTTGATCAGTATAAAAGTATGCAGACCGATATTTTTTTAAATGCTTATGCAACCTATATTTTAAATTTAGCTGACGCAGCTTTAGATGATGGGATTGTGGATAGTACATTATTTCATAAAATAGACCGGTGTTTAACTGAAATTGATGAAGAAACGGATCCAGAAATCGTTGTCAATATATTTGAAATTCAGATTCTTCCATACTTTGGTGTTTCGCCTGAATTAAGAGGCTGCCGTGTATGCGGAAATACAGAGGGCCCTTTTGATTACTCAGGAAGTTATGGTGGCCTACTGTGCCAAAATCATTGGCATTTAGATCGCCATCGTTACCATGCAAGCAGAAGAGCGATTCATTTTATTCGTTTGTTTTCAGTGGTTTCATTGGATCAATTAGGGGCTATTACGGTTAAAGAAGAGACGAAACGTGAAATCAGGACGTTGATTGACCTTATCTATGAAGAGTCTGTCGGAATCAAGTTGAAAAGTAAAAAATTTATCGATCAAATGTACACTTGGGGTAACCTTTTAATAGATAAGAGAGTTCCTCCGAATGAAACGCCAGATAAGAATGAAAGTAATGATTGACAAAAGTTCTTATGACAAGCTATGATAGTAACAACTGAATAACCAGCGATGAAAGAAAAGAGTAAAAATTTTACCTCTATAAAAGCGAACTTGGGATAGTGAAAGCCAAGTATAGACAAAGTTTTGAAAGGCCTTCTGGAGCTGTTTACTAAAAGAGATGCTAGTTTTATTTAAACTAGAATTAGGGTGGAACCGCGATTGTACTATCGTCCCTATGCTGATCCTGATCAGCATAGGGACTTTTTTTGTCTTATTTTTTAGTTATCCATTAGGATTTGAAATGAAAAGGAGAATGCGTAATGAAAGAAAACAGTTTAACATTTCAAGAAATTATTTTGACTTTACAAAACTATTGGTCTGATCAAGGGTGCCTGTTACTCCAATCCTATGACACAGAAAAAGGTGCAGGAACAATGAGTCCTTATACGTTTTTACGTGCCATTGGACCTGAACCATGGAACGCAGCTTATGTGGAGCCTTCAAGACGTCCAGCAGATGGTCGCTATGGTGAAAATCCAAACCGTTTATTCCAACACCACCAATTTCAAGTCGTTATGAAACCTTCACCGGATAACATTCAAGAACTTTATTTAGAAAGTCTACGCTTATTAGGTATTGATCCTTTAGAACACGATATTCGTTTCGTGGAAGACAACTGGGAAAATCCTTCTATGGGATGCGCGGGTCTAGGTTGGGAAGTTTGGTTAGATGGAATGGAAATCACTCAATTTACGTATTTCCAACAAGTTGGTGGATTAGAATGTAATCCTGTAACCAGTGAGATCACATTTGGTTTAGAACGTTTAGCTTCTTATATTCAAGATGTCGACAGTGTTTATGATATTGAATGGACAAAAGGCGTAAAATATGGTGAAATCTTTATTCAGCCTGAATACGAGCATTCAAAATACGCTTTTGAAAATAGCAATCAAGAAATGCTTCTAATGTTATTTAATGAATATGAAAAAGAAGCGACTACTCAAATTGAAGCAGGTCTGGTTCATCCAGCTTATGATTATGTTTTAAAATGTAGTCACACTTTTAATTTGTTAGATGCAAGAGGGGCCGTTTCGGTTACTGAACGTGCCGGATATCTGGCTCGTATTCGTAAAATGGCTCGTTCGATTGCAAAAGCTTTTGTTACCGAACGTGAAAAATTAGGATTCCCTTTGCTTCAAGGTCAATCTATCGAAAATAAGGAGGCAAAGTAACATGACTAAAAATCTGTTGTTAGAAATCGGTTTAGAAGAAGTACCTGCTCATATCGTTACCCCAAGCAGCAAACAATTAACACAAAAAGTAGCTGCCTTTTTAAAAGAAAATAGATTAGCACATGGAGAAGTGATTCCTTTCTCAACGCCACGTCGTCTAGCGGTCATTGTGAAGGATATTTCCGAAAAACAAGAAGACATTGAAGAATCTGTAAAAGGCCCTGCTAAAAAAATAGCTCAAGATGCTGAGGGAAATTGGAGTAAAGCAGCTATAGGATTTGCGCGTGGACAAGGGGCAACGACTGAGGACATTTATTTCAAATCAATTAAAGACGTTGAGTATGTTTATGTAGATAAATTTATTTCAGGTAAAACCGTTAAAGAAATTTTAGTTGGGTTAGATGAAGTGATTACCTCTATGACTTTCCCAGTAAGCATGCATTGGGGCAGCCACTCCTTTAAATACATTCGCCCATTTCATTGGTTGACTGCGATGTTGGATGAAGAAGTAATTCCTTTTGAAATCTTGGATGTTCAAACGTCAAATACCTCACGCGGACACCGCTTTTTAGGACAAGATGTCACTTTTACTAGTGCATTAGACTATGAAAAAACATTAGAAAATGTTTTTGTGATTGCGGACAGTGCCAAACGTAAACAAATGATCGTGAGTCAAATTGAAGAGTTGATGGAAGAAAATCAATGGTCTGTTACATTTGATGAAAAATTACTAGAAGAAGTAAACAATTTGATTGAATACCCAACTGCTTTTTATGGTTCATTTGATAAAAAATACCTCGATTTACCGGAAGAAGTATTGATTACATCGATGAAAGACCATCAGCGTTATTTTGGAGTGAAAGACAGCGAAGGAAGTATTTTGCCTTACTTTATCTCTGTTCGTAATGGTAATGCTGAACACATTGAGACAGTTGCAAAAGGAAATGAAAAAGTATTGACTGCCCGTTTAGATGATGGTCAATTCTTCTTTGAAGAAGATCAAAAATTAACAATTGCTTCTTGTGTGGACCGCTTAAAACAAGTAACCTTTCATGAAAAAATTGGTTCGATTTATGAAAAAATGAACCGAGTACAAGCTATAGCTCAATTGATTGGAGAACAAGTTGGCTTAACGACGACTGAGTTAACAGATTTAAAACGTGCTTCTGAAATTTATAAATTTGATTTGGTAACCAATATGGTAGGAGAATTCCCAGAATTGCAAGGAATCATGGGCGAAAAGTATGCCTTGATGCAAGGAGAAAATCCAACTGTAGCTGCTGCTATCAGAGAACACTATATGCCGATCTCAAGTGAAGGAGAACTTCCACAATCGTCTGTCGGAGCCGTGTTAGCGATTGCCGATAAACTAGAAAGTGTCTTGAGTTTCTTCGCAGTTGGAATGATTCCAACTGGGTCTAATGATCCATATGCCTTGAGACGTCAGACATACGGTATTGTACGCATTATTGAATCAAAAAATTGGATTTTTCCTATGGATTCAATTAAAGACGGTATTTTAGCTGCTCCAGTTATTACACAGAGCGCTTTGGTAGAAGGTTACCAATCAAGCACTCCACAAGTCGCTGATTTTATTAAAGCACGTGTACGTCAATTATTAATGGCAGAGAGCATTCGTCATGATGTTATCGATGCGGCTTTAAATTCTCGTCAAGATAATGTACTGAAATTGATCGAAGCTAGTCGAATCATCAATGGTCATTTATCTGATGCTGTTTTTAAACCAACCATCGAAGCGTTGACTCGTGTCTTAAATTTAGCTGCTAAAGGGGAACAACTTCTTGATCAAACACAAGCATCAGTAGATCCTGCTTTATTTGAAACACCATCTGAAAAAAACTTGCATGAATCATTTGCTGCAATTGCAACAGAGTCTAGCCAAGAAAACAGCAGTCAGAGCTATGAAGCTTTTGAACAGCTACAACCATTGATCGAAGCCTTTTTCAATGAAAATATGGTTATGGCAGACAATGAAGCTATTCGAAATAATCGATTAGCGTTATTGATGCAGATTTCTGATTTTGTGTTATCTTTTGCAAGTGTAGACAAATTAGTTGTTAAATAACCTTTAGCAAATAAGTTTACTTTATACTCCATTAAGGATAGAATTTTCCTTAGTGGGGTTTTTATTTAATTGGATAAAGGAGTGAACAGCTATGCTTAACTATCCCTTAAGAATGAAACGGATTTATGAAAAAGTAGATAAAGAAGATGGGTACCGTATTTTAGTAGATCGACTATGGCCAAGAGGAGTAGCGAAAGAAGAAGCCTATATAAAAGAATGGGCAAAAGAGATTACTCCAACTCCAACGATACGCAAAGCTTTTAACCATCAACCGCAAAAGTTTAATGCGTTTAAACAAGCTTATTGGGCTGAATTAGAAGCCAATTCACACGCGAAAAAGTTTAAACAGCACATCTTTGAGCAATTGCAACACACTCCGGTGACGTTTATCTACGCTGCTAAAGATGAACAATACAATCATGTGGTCATCTTGATGGAGTATGTTCAAACTAAACAAGGTACATAAAAAATATTTTATTAATCAAATGAGCTAAACTAGATTGGAGGATTCTATGTTAAATCGTTTTTTTAGTTATTATAAGCCGTATAAAAAATTATTTATCTTAGATTTTAGCTGTGCGATACTTGCAGCTGTTTTAGAATTGTCTTTTCCGCTAGTAGTTAATCGAGTAGTCGATGACCTTTTGCCTTCAGCAAATTGGACATTGATTGTTACAGTTTCGCTATCTTTATTGTTTTTGTATGTTGTAAACACTTATTTGCAGTATGTCGTTGTTTATTTCGGGCACAAACTGGGTGTGAATATCGAGACAGATATGCGTCGCGAATTATATGGACACTTGCAAGAGCAGCCGTTCAGTTATTATGACAATCAAAAGACAGGGAAGTTAATGACTCGTTTGACAACGGACTTATTCGAAATATCGGAAGTTGCCCACCATGGCCCCGAAGATGTGTTTATTACCATCATTACTTTAGGCGGGGCGTTTTTATTGATGTTAACAGTGCACGTTCAATTAGCTTTGGCAACGTTTGTAATGATTCCTTTTATCACAATTGCACTAGTATTTTTTAATAAGCGCATGACCAAAATCAATACAAAGATCTTTAATGATTTAGGCGAATTTAGTGCAGGTATTGAGTCGTCCGTTAGTGGGATACGTGTGGTTCAAGCCTTTGCAAATGAAGAACATGAAGCCGGAAGATTTGAGTTACTTAATCAAGCTTACCGATCATCAAAAATTTTATTCTATAAGATGATGGCAATCAGCTCTTCATATAATTATTTACTGATTCGTTTAATTAATTTATTTGCCTTATTTTTTGGAGCGTATTATACGATCCAAGGTGAAATAAGTTATGGTGATTTTGTAGGATTTATCTTATTATCCAATGTATTTGTTCGTCCGATTGAAAAAGTGAACACGATGATTGAGAGTTATCCTAAAGGAATTGCAGGATTTAAGAGATTAACAGAAGAACTTGATAAAAAACCTACTATTCAAGATAAAGAAAATGCCATTGAAGTCGACCGCTTAAAAGGGGATATTGAGTACAAACAAGTTTCATTTTGGTACGACTCATCTAAAAAAGTGTTGGACAAAATCAATTTATCGATTCGTGCAGGTGAAACGGTGGCATTTGTTGGCCCCAGTGGCGCAGGGAAGACGACTATCTGTAATTTATTGCCACGTTTTTATGAGGTTAGTGAAGGAGAAGTAATGATTGATGGAATCAATATTCAAGATATGACGATGCAGTCTTTGCGAGACCAAGTCGGGGTTGTTCAACAAGACGTGTACCTTTTTCCGGGGAGCATCAGAGAAAATGTGGCCTATGGGAAACTAGATGCTAGTGAAGAAGAAATACGCAAAGCAGTCCAGTTAGCTCATTTAGAAAAAGTTGTGGATGAGATGCCAGAAGGACTGGATACAATCATTGGAGAAAGAGGCGTAAAATTATCTGGTGGTCAAAAACAACGCTTATCAATTGCACGTATGTTTTTAAAGAATCCACCGATTTTGATTTTAGATGAAGCGACATCAGCTTTGGATACTGAAACAGAACAAGTGATTCAAGAATCTTTAAACTCATTAGCAGAAGGCCGTACGACGTTGATTATTGCGCATCGTTTAGCGACGATCAAGCATGCGACACGCATTATCGTGGTAAATGAAGAAGGAATTGCCGAACAAGGCAGTCACGAAGAATTATTAGCAAAAAATGGGCCGTATAAGAGATTGTATGAGGCACAATTTAGTCAATAAAATAGGTAGAAGGAAACCACTTATGAGGAAGTAACAGGATTCCTTATAAGTGGTTTCTTTTATTTAGTGCGTTCAAGGGTGATCACTAACAGATGGGGTTTGTTATTGATGCGAAAAGGAAATAGACTATTTCCGATTCCTCGGCTCACGACTAATTTTTTTGAGGGGTCTACTTCGCTATTATAGATTCCTGTGGTGTATTTAGGAAAAAAGCCCTGACCAGGAGCGTACATCGGACCGATAAGAGGGATTCTTATTTGGCCACCATGAGCATGACCGCTAAATGTGATATCTGGTTCAATAAGAGGGTTAGAAGTTAGATAGTCTTCAAAATATTCAGGGTGATGAGCGAGTAACAATACGGGAATGTCCTTTATAGGATTTATCATAGGCACATCAATAGGATACTCTTCATCTTTAACCCCGACCAAAGCTAGCTGAGCACCATTAAATTCTATGGTAATCTGTTCATTGTTTAATAAGTTAACTCCGCTTTGATTGATGTCTTGATCCCATTCATCTAATTGTCCGCTGCTCGTTTCGTGGTTTCCCGATACGGCATAAGTTGGCGCAAGAGCACTCAAGGAGCGGCCAAATTCTTCTAACGGTACATTGCTTAAGTCAGCTGTGCGGTCAATTAAATCTCCAGTTAAGAAAATCAGATCTGGTTGAGCTTGTTCGATTTCAGAAAGCAATGTTTCAATTGAGATGCGGTTTTTTTCAAAGTGGGTATCCGATACGTGGACGATTTTTAATTGATTTAATTCTGGGGGCAGATCATTCAGTGCAATCGTTTGGTATTCAATGTCTAATAAACGGTTTTGATAGTAACCATATAGACAAAAAGCGAGAGTTAAACTGATTAGGATGAGTAAACTAAGTTTAAAAAGTTTCATTTGAATCTCCTAACTGAAATCATTTTTTTAAGTATAGCATATTTAGAAATAGTTCCTATATAGATAAGAAGTTTTGTTTAAAGTCTTCAAACGTGATCAGTTAAGGTATAATAAGATTAAAACGAGCGCATTAATGGAAAAGGACTGATTTTTATGGAGGCAACGAAAAGAAGAGACAGTATTATTTCGATTTTATCACAAGAAAACAGACCCATAAGTGCAAGAAATCTGGCTGCTCGATTAAATGTGAGTCGTCAAATTATTGTGGGCGATGTAGCTTTGTTAAGAGCGAGCGGGGTTGATGTCATTGCTACCCCAAAAGGTTACGTGTTGGAATCTGCTTCTATGACGAACAAATATCTTGGGCAATTAGCTAGTTCGCATAGTGCAGCAGAAACAAAAACTGAATTGTATGCGGTAGTCGATAATGGAGGAGAAGTGGTTGATGTTATCGTTGAGCACCCAATATATGGAGAATTAAAAGGGCGGTTAATGATTTCTTCCCGATATGATGCAGATCAATTTATGGAAGCAATCGAAAATAAACAAGCCAACTTACTATCTGAATTAACCGATGGTGTTCATTTGCATACAATAGCATGTCCAGACAAAAAAACATTTGATCGAATCAAGAAAGAACTCAATACATTAGGTTTTTTATACAAAAATTAAAAGGTGTCTTGACATCTTTTTGAAAACACCTATAATTAAATTTGCTAACGTGTCTTGACACGTGTAAATGCGCATTTGATGATAGGAGTTGTTGAAATGAAAACGAATAGAGTTCATAAATTAACGATTGCAGCTTTGTTGGTAGCTGTAGGTATTTTAATTCCAATGGTTTCACCAGTTAAATTAGTCTTGGAACCCGCATCCTTTACATTAGCCAGTCATGTGGCGATTTTCATTGCGATGTTTATCTCGCCTATGATTGCACTGACTGTAGCTTTGGGAACGGCACTTGGATTTTTGCTTGGTGGTTTCCCGATTATTATCGCTTTGAGAGCTTTAACCCATGTTGTCTTTGCGGGAGTAGGTTCTTATGTTCTCCTGAAAAAACCTTCAATCTTGCAATCGACTGCTAAAACGCAACTCTTTTCGTTTTTAATCGGCTTGCTGCATGCTAGTTGTGAAGTTGCTGTAGTTTCTGTTTTTTATTTTGGTGGTGAGATGACTACTGCTTATTATACGCAAGGTTTCTTACAATCGGTTTTCCTATTGGTAGGAGCAGGTACAATCGTTCACAGTATGATTGATTTCACACTTGCACACGTTGTATGGAAATCTTTAATGAGTCGCTCGACATTCTCGGCAACAGTAGCAAAATTAAAATAAAAAAGCGATGAAGTGAACAATTGGTTTGGAATAACGCATTATGCGATGTTCCAAACCAATTGTTTTATTTTACGTTTGTCTGTAATAAAAAGATGCTAGCAAATAAACTTAGAGCAAAATAAATAACTTTTATTATTTTTTTGGTAATAATAGTTATTTAAAGGCGATATGGGACTCTTTAAATAATCAATTTAAAGATTTGTTTTCTTATAGAGAGTGTGCTATTATAAAACATGTATAGTTCTGTCTGAGAATAGATTTTGAGAGTAAAGTCGCACTAGTATTTGAGTGCGACTTTTAGAGCCTAAATGTAATTTCTGATAGAGCCTAACGTTCTTTATTTTTTTGATTAAGAGGTGAACAGCTTGGCGATAATGATTCCAGAAGAAACGGTCAATAAAGTACGACAAGAAACCAATATAGTGGATGTTGTCAGTCAGTATGTTCAATTAAAAAAGAAAGGTAAAAATCTTTTTGGTTTTTGTCCTTTTCACGAAGAGCGAACTCCTTCATTTTCTGTAACAGAAGAGAAACAAATTTTTCACTGTTTTAGTTGTGGACGTGGTGGGAATGTTTTTACTTTTTTAATGGAAGTCGATGGGTTAACTTTCCCAGAAGCCGTCATTAAAACAGCTGAATTGAGTCAATTTGAATTAGATGAATCCTTGGTACAAGACCACGATCATAAAAACCAGCCAAATGACTCAGCTAAAGAAAAACTGATCCGTGTCCATGAAGAAAGTGCAGAATTATTTCATCATATTCTATTGAATACCACAATAGGAGAAGAAGCTTTAGAGTATTTAACTGAAAGAGGATTGACTCGTGAAGTAATTGATACGTTTAATATCGGGTTTGCTCCACGAGAACGAACCATGCTTCATCAATATTTAGTTGGAAAAAATTATGAGCAAGAATTATTAAAAAAAACGGGTTTGTTTGTTGAAAAAGATAGTGGGGAACTGCTTGATCGATTTTACAATCGGATTATCTTTCCCATTCGCAATCAACAAGGAAAAACCGTGGCTTTTTCAGGTCGGATCTTTCAGCAAGATGCTGATGAGGGTGCACCAAAATATTTAAATAGTCCGGAGACCCAATTATTCAATAAACGAACCATTCTGTTTAATTTTGATCTTGCACGTTCTTCAATCAGACGAGAAAAAGAAGTTATTTTGTTTGAAGGCTTTATGGATGTTATTGGAGCTTGGAAGGCCGGTATAACCAATGGAATTGCTTCAATGGGAACCAGTCTTACCAACGAACAAATTCATTTGATTGACCGAACTACAGATCATGTCGTAATTGCTTATGATGGAGATTCTGCTGGAATTGAAGCCACCAAAAGAGCTAGTGATCTTTTAGCGACAGAGACCAATTTTGATATTGATATCATTCGATTCGGTGAAGGAATGGATCCCGATGAATACATTAAAAAAAATGGTGCAGATGCTTTTAAAGAACTGATCGCTCACGGAAGAGAAACACTTTTTGGGTTCAAGATGTCTTATTACCGTAAGTCGCTTAATTTATCAAATGAGAGTGAACGACTTGGATACATTGAAAAGATATTATCCGAACTGCTTTCCGTCACTTCAGCTGTTGAACGTGAACTTTATTTTAAGCAATTAGCAACGGAATTTGACCTTTCGATTGATTCTTTAAAAGAGCAGTTTCAACAGAAATTCCATGAGTCTCGTAATAAGCGAACAAAAGAAAAACAGCAGCAGAGTCAGCAGAATCATCCTGCTGAGGCAAATTACCCGCAAGTGCAGACCCAAAAAAGGAAACCGACTAATATTGAACACGCAGAGCGATTGTTATTAAATCGGTTATTTCATTTTGAAGAAGCGTGGATTATTTTGAAAAATGTTGCAGATGAATTTCATTTTGTACATGATGAGTATCAAATGATCTTTATTTTGTATGAAAGCTTCCGAGAACATACAGCTAATGAAGGTACGATCGATGCGTTTCTTGATTTTGTAAAAGAACCGGAATTGAAAAATTTAATTGTTGAAGTTGAACTGTTGTCGATAAGCAACGAAGTTTCGACAAGAGAAATAGAAGATTATTTAGACGTAATCTCTAGGAAATCCGGTCTTCAATTGCAATTGAAAGAAAAACAAGATGCATTGAAAGAAGCATCCAGACGAGGCGATAAAGAGCAGCTGCGTGTGTTGATGATTGAAGTAGTTAATTTATCTCGGTTATTGAAAAATAAATAAAAATGATTCATAATATGTACGAGTAAGATTGAAAGAGGAGGCTTTTTAATGGCTGAAAAAAAACTGACAACAAAAAAGGCGTATGATAGTGAAGTAAAGAGTTTGATCAAAGAGTATAAAGCAGCGGGAACTATTCATTACGATGAGTTAACAAATAAAATAGCAACTCCTTTTTCTTTAAATGCTGAAAAAATGGATCAATTGATCCAAACGGTTGAAGATGCAGGTGTTGGAGTAGTTGGAGACGATGGTGGTCCAACAGCTCGACAACTGAAACTCAAAGAAATGAAAGCTGAAAGAGAAGCAGAAAAACCGGAAGACTTAACGGCTCCTCCAGGAGTTAAAATTAATGATCCCGTTAGAATGTACTTGAAAGAAATTGGACGAGTGAATTTATTAACGGCTGCTGAAGAAGTCGAACTAGCGATAAAAATAGAAGAAGGCGACCAAGAAGCACGTCAACGCCTTGCAGAAGCTAACTTACGTTTAGTTGTTAGTATTGCCAAACGTTATGTTGGGCGCGGTATGCAATTTTTAGATTTGATCCAAGAAGGAAACATGGGATTGATGAAAGCTGTTGAAAAATTCGACTATAAAAAAGGATTTAAATTCTCAACTTATGCGACTTGGTGGATTCGTCAAGCTATTACGCGTGCGATTGCTGACCAAGCACGTACGATTCGTATTCCAGTGCATATGGTTGAAACAATCAATAAATTGATTCGTATCCAACGTCAATTGCTACAAGATTTAGGACGCGAACCAACTCCTGAAGAAATCGGAGCAGAAATGGATCTTCCAACTGAAAAAGTACGTGAGATTCTAAAAATTGCACAAGAGCCAGTTTCTTTAGAAACACCTATTGGAGAAGAAGATGATTCTCACTTAGGCGACTTTATTGAAGATCACGATGCGACAAGTCCAGCAGAAAACGCTGCTTATGAATTGCTAAAAGAACAACTAGAGGATGTACTAGACACTCTTACAGATCGTGAAGAGAATGTACTCCGTTTGCGCTTCGGTTTAGATGATGGACGCAATCGTACTCTTGAAGATGTGGGTAAAGTATTTGGTGTAACACGCGAGCGTATTCGTCAAATCGAAGCTAAAGCACTTCGTAAATTACGTCACCCTAGCCGTTCAAAACAATTAAAAGACTTCTTAGAATAAAAATAGATGAAGGTCGTCCAAAATTAACATTATTTGGACGGCCTTCTTTCGTATTGAGAGATAAAACTCAACGAATGAAAGAAAAAACTGGTATAATAATAGACGATGTAGGAATGAAGGGATGAATGACATGTTATCATTTGAAGAAAAAAAGGCTATTTTTGATAGCTACGAAGAATTAACGGCAACAAAAGTATCAATGAATCGTTTGAATTACCATTTTAAAGACAGTGCAGTACCTAAAACAATGGCAGTGCGCTTTCTTCACCCGAATGGAAATGCTTTGATTTATGCAGGTTATTTGCCTAAAGATGAAACTGATAAAGGCTACATTTCTGTAAGAGACGAAGATGAAGCGACAATTCGTTCTTTAGTGGATCAAGCAATTGCTCACTTAAAGAAAACAGCTGACGGATATGAAGAAGGCTATTCTGAATTATGGTTTGACAATAATGGCGATGTTTTACGTTTAGTCTATGATAATCCGACATGGGTCGTTGCCTTACCGAACGATCAAGTTGAAGGAGTTTTTCATTCAAAAGATGCTGCAGAAGGTTATTTAATGGATGAAGAGTTCTTCCAAGGATAAACAATGATCATGAAAAGAAAGAAGTGATGAGTATGGACGAAAGTCAATTATCGCTGCGTTTAAGCAGAGCGGCGTCTTATGTCGAACCGGGTGATCGTTTAGCCGATATCGGTTCTGACCACGCATATCTGCCTTGTGCTTTAGCGAGTAACAATCGCATTACGTTTGCTATTGCAGGAGAAGTTGTCGAAGGCCCTTTCCAAGCAGCAAAAAACCAAGTGCGACGTCTTGGTTTAACAGATCAAATCAGTGTACGTTTAGGGGATGGATTAGAAGTCCTTTCTCCTGAAGATAATGTAACCGCGATTACTATATGTGGCATGGGAGGTTCCTTAATTACCTCTATCTTGGACAACGGATTAAAAAAAGGCCATTTGACAGGCAAGGAACGCTTGATCTTGCAGCCGAACGTAGGAGAAAGAACCCTGCGTGAATGGTTGGTCGATCATGAGTACACGATTACGGCTGAAGAAATCATTGAAGAAAACAATAAAATTTATGAAGTAATGGTGGCCGTGAAAGATCCATTACTAAATCAAACTGTAACTGAACTTTACTTAATGTTTGGTTTTCATTTAAAAGAGGAAAATTCTGCTATCTTTAAAAAGAAATGGCAAAAAGAACTTGAAAAAAACCGTTATATTTTAGATAGTTTAACGCATTCAAGTGCAGATCAAACAACTAAAATCCAAAAAATCCAAGCAGAAATTCAAAAAATAGAAGAGGTGCTAAAATGACTGAGACTTATGGAAGTGAATTTATCCAAAAATTTGAATCATTTGCTCCAAAATATTTAGCTGAAGCTGGAGACCCGGTTGGCTTAGCGGTTGGAACGTTAAAAAAACCCATAAAAAAAATGATGGTGACGCTAGATGTTCGTCCAGAAGTGGTCCAAGAAGCCATTGAACAACACGTTGACTTTATCTTTGCACATCATCCACCTATTTTCCGCCCACTTAAAAATTTGGCCACAGATGATGCACAAACGAAGATGTATGCGGATCTTTTGAAGAATGATATAACCGTTTATGCTGCGCATACAAATTTAGATGTTGCTACAAATGGGATGAATACGTGGTTAGCAGATGAGTTGAACTTAACAGAAACAGAGATTTTACATGTCACGAAAAGACTGGCTTATAAAAAGATTGCAGTATTTGTTCCAAAAGAAAATGAAGAAGAAGTTCGAAAAGCGCTAACCGCTGCAGGAGCGGGTCAAATCGGTCCGAATTACAAAGATTGTACGTATACATTTGAGGGGATTGGACGCTTCACACCCATTAATCATGCTAATCCAACCATTGGAGAAATCGATGAACCTGAACATGTAGCAGAAGTTCGGATTGAAGTTGTTTTCCCTGAACATCTAACGCAAACAATTGAAAAAGCCCTATTTGAAGCTCATCCTTATGAAGAGCCGCCGTATGATTTGTATACAATTGAGAATTTTGTTGATGAATATGGCCTTGGAAGGATAGGGAATTTAGCTGAGCCTGTTACTGTTCAGGAGTTTGCTCAAAAGGTAAAAGAAACGTTTGGTGTATCGGGCTTACGCTACGTAACACCGGATAAAGATAAACTGATTCAACGTGTTGCAGTTTGTGGTGGGGATGCAGGGGGGTATTACCCAGATGCCTTAAGCAAAAATGCAGATGTGTTTATCACTGGAGATGTTTATTACCATACAGCTCATGATATGTTAGCAGACGGGTTAAGCGTCATCGATCCTGGTCATCACATTGAAAGCATATGTAAACCAAAATTGGTTGAATTATTTACGGAGTGGAAATCTGATCTTGAATGGGATTTTGACATCATTCTATCAGAATTAAATACAGATCCTTATGAATTTATCTAAAAAACGATGTTGAAAGGAAGTTACCTCTTATGTATGAAAATCTAGTCCCTCGTTTTATTCGTTATGTGAAAACAGAAACACGTTCTGATGAAAATAGCACCACTATTCCATCAACGCAAAGCCAAGTGGCATTTGCTAAGACGTTAATGAAAGAATTAGAAGACATTGGTTTAAGTGATATTTCTTATAATGAAACCAATGGATATGTGACTGCAACATTGCCAAGTAACACAGCTAAAAAAGTGCCAACTGTTGGGTTTATTGCTCATATGGATACAGCTGATTTTAATGCGAAAAATGTAAACCCGCAATTCCATGAGCAATACAATGGAGAAGCCATTGTTTTAAATGAAGAACAACAGGTCGTTTTAGACCCTAAAGAGTTTCCTAACCTAAAAAATTACATTGGCCAAACGTTGATCACAACCGATGGTACAACGTTATTAGGAGCCGACGATAAAGCGGGCATTGCCGAAATCATGACAGCTATGGAAATTTTGATCAATGATGATTCAATTGAACATGGCGATATTCGTGTTGGTTTTGGACCAGATGAAGAAATCGGTATCGGAGCAGATCGATTTGACGTTCCGGGGTTCAATGCCACATTTGCTTATACAATGGATGGTGGTCCTATTGGAGAATTAGAATTTGAAAGTTTTAATGCAGCTTCAGCAATCGTTAAGATTCAGGGTAAAAATGTTCATCCAGGTACTGCAAAAAACACAATGGTAAATGCAGTGAAAATTGGAATGGCTTTTGATGCGTTATTGCCTCAAGATGAAGTTCCTGAAAAAACTGAAGGCCGTGAAGGATTCTACCATTTAGTTGGAATAACGGGTGAAGTAGATGAAGCAACGTTGACTTATATTATTCGTGACCATGATCGTGAAAAATTCGAAGCGCGCAAAGCCTTTATGCTAGAACAAGCGGCTACGTTAAATAAAGAATATGGCAGCGAACGAATCACAATTGACTTAAATGATTCTTACTACAATATGGGTGAGATTATTGAAAAAGATATGACTGTAGTGGATCTAGCTGAAGAAGCGATGAAAAACCTGTCTATTGAACCAATCATCGAACCTATTCGTGGCGGTACAGATGGTTCTAAAATTTCCTTTATGGGACTGCCAACGCCGAACATTTTTGCTGGTGGAGAAAATTTCCATGGCCGTTATGAATTTGTAGCTGTTGAAAGCATGGAGAAAGCTACGGCAGTAATCGTAGAAATCGCGCGCTTGAATGCTTTAAAAGGAGCTTAAGAATGATTTTTGTAATGAGTTATCTTCTTATATGCAATATCCTTTTGTTTGTGCTGATGTATGTAGATAAACAAAAAGCCGTAAAAAGACAATGGAGAATTCCTGAAAAGACACTATTGCTTTTAGGTCTCATTGGCGGTGGCTTTGGTGGTCTGATAAGCATGAATGCATTTCGACATAAAACGATGAAGCGATCGTTTAAGGTGGTCTATACTTTAGGAGCGGCCTTTGCTGTTTTCTTATTGGTATATGTTAATCGTTAATAAATAGTGGGTTGGGACATTTGTCTCAGCCTTTTTTTGTCTAGAAAATTAGTCCAGAAGCTATTCGGTTAACAAATTCGACGACAAAATGTTTGTTCATGGAAGAGTGAAGCATAAAATAAGTGTCACTCTGCCATGAAACGGCTCTACACGGAAGAGTGACAGACCAAATGAGCGTCACTCTTCCGTTAAAAGTGGTTTCACGAACAAGTGAAGCAGAAAATAACACTCACTCTTCCATGAAAAGGAAAAAATTGAATGTTGATGTTAGATTAAGTTTCTTCTCTCGTTATTTTTTTGCGTATGTTAAAATGAGAGACAGAGAAGTTGAATGAAAGGATGTGCGAAATACGATGGGATTGCAATTTGTATTAGGCCGTGCGAATCGTGACAAACGTTCGGTACTACTGGATGAGATAGCAGAAAGCCTGACGAAACAAACGGAAGAGTCTATTTTTTATTTAGTTCCGGACCATATTAAATTTCAGGCTGAAATGACCGTTTTGGAAAAACTTAGTCACTATCCTTATTTTGAAAAGAAACCAATTATGGGCATGATGCATTTACAAGTATTCAGTTTTACACGATTAGCATGGTATTGGTTAAAAGACACCGATATTTATGCTAAGCCGCAATTAACCACAACAGGATTATCGATGCTGATCCGTAAACTATTGATCGAACATGAAGAAGAGTTGACTATCTATCGCGGTGAAGTCCGCAAAGATGGATTTGTTCAGCAAATGACAGATCTGTTTTTAGAATTGCGCAGTGGACGGATTGCACAAGCAGATTTGGATCATATGATGTTTAGTCTAGGTACTTCACCTAAAGAAGCCGATTTCAAATTGAAGTTACAAGATCTATCCTTGATTTATCAAGCTTTTGATGCAGCATTACTGAATAAATATATCGAGTCTGAAGATATCGTATCCGCGCTGATTCAAAAAGTGGAAGAGTTGAATTTGTCCCAAACCACGTTTTACATTGAGAGTTACTATCAATTTACTGCTCAAGAACAAGCGCTTATTTTGGCTTTAATGAAAGCTGCTAAAAAAGTAACGATCGCACTGACGTCAGATAAAGCATATGCCGTCGAAAAACCAGAAATGCATAATTTGTTTCAGACATCGGGAGCAACCTATTATAAATTGTATCAACTGGCACGCCAAAATAATGTTCCAGTCTACAAAGACAAACTGATCCAAGAAATTGATGAGGCATACTGTGGAGAATTAAATCAATTGGAAGAATTTTGGGTTGAGACTAGCCAACTGACTCCTGCAAAAAATGAGCGAGTAGACGGACTTGACGCGATGGGCAATTGCATCGAGATATGGGCTGCAGAGAATAAACAAGCAGAAATCACCCATGTGGCCAAAGAAATTCGTAAATTGGTTTCCACTGGTAATTACCGTTATAAGGATATTTTAGTCTTGACTCGCAATATGGATGATTATTTAGCCATCATAGAGCCGTTATTTAGTAGTCACGAGATAGAGTCATTCGTTGATAGTGCAGAATTGATGAATCAACATCCGCTTATTGAAGTGATTGACTCTTTAGTCAGCATTTACAAACGCAATTGGCGATACGCAGATGTGATGCGACTTCTTAGAACGGAGTTAGTGATTCCAAAAAGCGAAGGGGAAGAAGCTCTTTCAAAAGAACGCGCACAACGGGTGAATCAGCATGTACAACGTGCACGACAATTTAGAGAACGAGTAGATGTAACGGAAAATGTGTTATTGTGTTATGGTTATGAGGGGTATCAATGGACTAAATCAGATCCTTGGCACTACACGCGTTACTTCTATGAAGATGCCGAGTTTCAGTCGGACAATGATCAGCGGATTGAACAGATTGCTAATTCCATTAAAACAGATCTGACAGGACTGTTGGTCCCATTTTTCAATCGATTAGAAAAAGCGCAAACCAGTAAAGATGCTGCAAAAGAACTGTATGTATTTATGGAAACTATTGGAGTTAAAGATCAAATAGGTTTTTGGAGAGATCAAGCGATTGAAGACAATGATCTTGAAGAAGCTCGCAAACACGAACAAACATGGCAAACATTTTTGCAGCTTTTAGATGAATATGTAGAAGTTTTGGGAGAAGAACCGTTCGACTTGGATAGTTTCTATGCGATCTTAATGACTGGATTTGATAATGCGACTTACAGTATGGTTCCACCAAGTATTGATCAAGTAACTTTTTCAGGTATTGAAGGAACACGTATCGGAACAGCCAAAGTCACCTTTATGCTGGGAGTAACAGATGCCCACTTGCCGGCTAAAACAGAAAATAAAAGTATTTTAACGGAAGAAGACCGGGATTTCTTTTCACAATTCCTAGACGATACAAAATATTTAAAACCAACTGTTGAAGCGGTTATGGCTTCTGAACCGTTTATTGCTTATCAAGCCTTTTTAGATTCTTCTGAGAAATTGATTTTTAGTTACCCGACCAGCGATGAAACAAAAAATGGTCCAAAATTATCACCTTATGTGGACAGGATAGCGAAAGCGTTCCATCTTCCAATCCAAGCCAAATTGATGGACGTCACATCACTAGAAAATCCATCCGATAAAGAATTAATGGATTTTATTGGAACGAAAAAAACGACGATCAGTCAGCTGTTGATGATTTTGCGCAAAGAGCAAGACCAAAAAGGTCAGTTAAGTTTATTTTGGCAAAATTTATATACGTTCTTTAAACGAGATAAACAAGTGGCTCGCGATTTTAACCATTTACTGGTTAGTTTAGTTAAGAAAAACCTGCCTATACCCTTGAAAAGTGATATTGCAACAGACTTGTATGGCAAAGATCTCTATTTATCTGTTTCTCGTTTAGAAGCTTTTTATGCAGATCACTATGGCCATTTCTTGACCTATGGATTGAAATTACAAGAACGAGATGTCTTTGAGCTGTCTCCAGCCGGTACGGGAGAATTCTTCCATGATGCGTTGGATCACTTGTTTAAACAGATTATTCAAAAGAACCTCAGCTTTGATCAATTAACGGAAGACATGCTGGAACAATTGACGTCAGGAGTGTTAACAGAACTTTATGGGAAACCAAAGTTCTCCATTTTAAATGCCTCAAATCGCATGAAGTATATTCGTGACCAACTAGGGCAAACGATTAAAAAAATGGTGTGGGTCATCGGCAATCAAAGCCGACGGACAAATATGAAAAATGTTCAAACAGAAGTTTTATTTGGCCAAGTTGCAAATCAAACCGGCATTGAAGGATTATCTTTTCCACTTAATAATGGTGGAACCCTACACTTACGTGGGAAAATCGATCGAGTGGATGCTATGAACTTAGGCGACGATTATTACCTGAGTGTAGTAGACTACAAGTCAAGCGCGCATAAATTCAATTATCAGGATGCTTATTATGGTCTAGCCATGCAAATGATCACGTACTTGGATACGGCCCTTCAAAATGCTGTTGGATTGATTGGACATGAAGCTAAACCTGCAGGCGCGTTTTATTTGCATGTATCCAATCCGTTTATGAAAAAAGGAACATTTTTAGATGAAGATGCGTATATCAATGAGTTGTTAAAATCCTATAAAATGGATGGATTGTTGCTTGAAGATGAAGACATGCTCTTGTCATTAGATCCAACGATTGAACCGACAAAAGCTTCGCTTGTGTATCCCTTTAATCAATTGAAAAGTGAAGCCTTAAAATCGAACAAATTTGTCACGCTGGATGAAATGACTGCGTTACGACAACACAATCAAAAACTGATTGTTGATGCTGGAAATAAAATCGTCGAAGGAGTAAATACATTAAATCCTTTCTATGAAAAAAGGCAGTTTATTCCGACCGTTAATGGACCATTACGTGCGGTTTCACAATTTGATGCGATGTTGCCTGAAAACAATTATCGTCGGATGGAATCGTTAAAAAGAGAAGACATTCTTAAGAAAATGCAAGAAGAGGAGGAAGATGAAGAATGATGAACCCACTTCCACTAAAACCTGAAAACAGTCATTTTACCGATGGACAATGGCAGGCAATCTATGAAGAAGGCCACAATATACTGGTGTCTGCTTCAGCAGGTTCAGGTAAAACAACGGTTCTTGTCCAACGTGTGATCGAAAAAATAAAATCTGGGACCAATGTCGATGAGATGTTGATCGTGACGTATACAGAAGCAGCCGCGAAAGAAATGAAAGCTCGGATCCAAGTTGCAATCCAAGAAGCAGTCACATCTGAAAGCGACCTAGAATTAAAAAGACACCTTACTCGACAAGTAACCTTGATCCATCAAGCGTCAATCAGTACGCTACATGCTTTTTGCCTTCAAGTGATCCGTCGTTATTATTATTTGATCAATTTAGATCCCATTTTTAGACTATTGACGGATGAAACAGAGATTCTTTTACTTAAGGAAAGTGTCTGGGAAGAAGTAAGAGAAGAGTTATACGGAGAAGAAGACTCCCTTTTTAAAGATTTGACCGCTTCGTACTCTAATGATCGAAGCGATGCAGGGCTAACAGACTTGATTTTCTCATTGTACGAATTTTCAAGAGCTAACCCTAGACCTGCTGTGTGGTTAGAACAATTATCCTATTTATACCAAGTAGAAGATAACGATTTAACGACGGGTGTTTTATTTAAAGAACTGTTAAAACCTCAGATTTTATCGGTATTAGACAGTCTGGTCGAGCTTTCTCAAGTTGCTGCTCAACTAGGTGAAAGCACTGAAGAGCTAAAAAACCAAACCGATTTGGTTCGCGGAGAATGGATTGCGTTGCAAGAAATTCAAGCACATATCAACGAACACAACTATCAAGCAGCGTATAATTGTTGTAAAAACTTTGAATTTGCTCGATGGAAAGCAATTAAAAAGGGAACCGATGAAGCAATAAAAGAAACCGCTGAGGAAATGAAGGGGTTACGTGATCAGTATAAAGCTCGTTTTAAGGAACTAGCTAATGATTATTTCTCTGCTTCCCCTCAAGAACAAATCGACTTAATGTTAAGTGCTGCTCCCTTGGTTGAAGAAATGGCACGTGTGACACAACTCTTCACGGAGGCTTTTCGCCAGCGCAAGGATGAACGGAACCTATTAGATTTTAATGATCTAGAACATTTGACTCTTCAAATTCTGGCTCAGTTCAATGAGGAAAACTGGATTCCAACTGAAGCTTCGAAGCATTATCGAGACAAATTTAAAGAAGTCATGGTTGATGAATACCAAGACATCAATCAACTTCAAGAAAATATATTGCGTTGGTTGGCCCATGACCAATCAGATCAAGGAAACTTGTTCATGGTAGGGGATGTGAAACAATCTATTTATTCGTTTCGTTTAGCTGATCCAGGATTATTTTTAAAAAAATACGAACAGTATGAACATCACGAATTAGGTGAACGAATTATACTGGCTGAAAACTTTCGTTCACGAGGTGAAGTGCTGCAATTTACTAATTTAGTCTTTGAACAACTAATGGATAAAGCAGTCGGACAAATGGACTATGATGAAGCTGCTAAACTCGTGCAAGGCTTTAGGGGTTTTCCAGAATTGCAAAAACACCAACCGGAACTTTTAATCTACGAAAAAGGCACCAATGATACCGAAGATGAGGAAGAAGAAACAGAGTCGGTTAATTGGGATATGCGGATTGAAGATAAAACGGAAGGCGAATTATTGATGGTCGGCCAAAAAATCCAAGAGTTGATCCAAACGCAATTTCCAATTTATGATAAACGAGCTAAAACAACGCGGCCAATCAATTATCGAGACATTGTTTTGTTGACACCGACTAAAAAGAATAACTTGGTGTTAATGGAAATGTTCAAACGATTGGCTATTCCACTTCAAGTAAATGACACGCAAAATTACTTTCAAACAACTGAAATCACGATCATGATGTCTTTACTGAAAGTTATTGATAACCCTTATCAAGATATTCCCTTGGCCGCAGTGTTGCGTTCGCCGCTTGTTGGGTTAGATGAAAATGAATTGGCCTCAATTAGGATCAGCCAAAAAACAGGGGATTACTTTGATGCCTTAAAAACGTTCTATCAATCTTACCCAGGTGTAGAAAAGGCTAGTCGTTTTACATCACATTTATATGGAAAAATCGAAGTGTTTTTAACACGTTTGAACAAATGGCGTGAAATTGCTCGACGAGACCATTTAGTCGCGCTAATATGGACGATTTATGATGATACAGGCTTTTTAGACTATGTTGGAGGAATGAGTTCGGGTAAACAGCGCAAAGCTAATTTGCACGCTTTATATGAGCGTGCATCCAGCTATGAAAAAACAAGTTTTAAAGGGCTGTTTCAATTTGTACGATTCATCGAAAAAATGCAAGAAAAAGACAAAGATCTGGCAGAGCCTACCGCTATATCTGAAGATGAGAACGCTGTTCGAGTGATGACGATCCATGCAAGTAAAGGGTTAGAGTTTCCAGTCGTCTTTGTATTAGATTTAACGAAAAAATTTAATTTGCAAGACATCAAAAAAAGTTATATTTTTAACGAACAATATGGAGTGGGGACGGACTTTAAAGATTTGGACCGTCGCATTCGATACCCTTCTTTACCGGAAATCGCTTTAAAAGTGGAGAAGAAAACGAAATTGTTATCTGAAGAAATGCGAAAATTATATGTAGCATTGACACGTGCAGAAGAAAAATTGTTTTTAGTGGGTTCGTATAAAGATGAAGCAGCAGCATGGAAAGAATGGGGTGTCGTTAGTTCCCACAATCCAACCGTTTTGCCAGCCGATATTCGGTTTACCGCTAGTAGTTTAATGAAGTGGATCGGGTTATCCCTTGTTCGTCATCCTTCAAGTCAAAATGAGGAGATCGCTGTCAGTGCCAGAAATGGAGCCATTACCAATCATTCTGCCCATTTTAGTATCCACTTTTATGATGAAAGTGCGATTCAAGAACAATTGATTTCAAAAGACAATGGAACGGATGAAAACTGGTTAGAGAAATTGAATCAGCTGCAAGACACAATCTCTGAGACTGAACCAAAACAAAGTACCGTCCAAAAAGCGTTAGAATTGATGAATTACATTTACGAGCATGAAGGGGCTTCTCATACAACCAGTTATCAATCGGTTTCAGAAATCAAACGGTTATTTGAAGAGCCCGAAAGCGATCAAATGGTTAAAATCGATATCAATCAACCGAGAAATCGAAACCGGTATGTTGAAGAAACGCTAGATCGACCACTGTTTATGGCTGAATTAACCGCTCCTTCAAATGCAGAGATAGGAACGGCAACGCATTCCGTGATGCAAGCTATTGATTTAAGCACGGCTCCTACCAAAGAAACACTGGAAATCCTAGTTGCTTCGTTGATAAAAAATGGCGTCTTAAAAGAAGACGTTGCTGCAAAAGTTAATGTTGAACAAGTAGAGGAGTTTTTTACAACACCGCTAGGGAAAATGATCATTGATTTTTCGAAAGATGTCCATCGTGAAGAACCATTCTCACTTTTATTAGATGCTGAAAAACTGTTTACAGATATGAATGGCGACGCTGAAGATAAAATATTGATTCACGGAATTATTGACGGCTATATCGAGTTAGAGGATCACATTATTTTATTTGATTACAAAACAGATAGAGTCAGTCATTACGGACCACAATCAGGAGAGAAAATGTTAGAAAAGTACAAAGGTCAAATGAATTTATATCGATCTGCATTAGAATCTATCTTAGATAAAAGAGTTACTGAAACCTATCTGTGTCTATTAGATACAGGAGAGATCGTATCCGTTCCATCATAAGCAAGATTCAAGTGACTCTTTAATATTCCCAAAATCCAGAATAATTAGAGAAAAATAAGCTGCTTCTATATGAACAATTAAAAAAAGACTGATTCAAAAAATCGAGGAGTACTCGACTATTGAGTCAGTCTTTTTTTATAGTTATTCAAGGCTAAAAGTTACTCTTAAGTTTTAAAAAAGGGTTAATATTGGCAAAAATTTTTAAATAGATGATGCTATCTCAACGGCAACCCCGAAGTGATCAGAAACGATCGGTTCGTTGATGTTATTAAAAATCACTCGAGAAGAAATTGTTTTTACCGGTTGATTGGCAAAAATATAATCGATTCGTAACCCGCTTTGATTTTCTGCCCATCCATCTATAGCTTCTGCAACTGTAAAACCATTGTCCTTTTGTTCTGCCAAATGATAGGTATCGAACCAATTTTGTGTGACTAGTTCATAACCTTCGTGTTTAATATGAGCTGGATTATTAAAATCACCCAGTAAAAAAATCGGTTCTTTTAAAGTATCGAAAAGTGCTGTACATTTTCCCCATTGACCTGGAAAAGGATCGTGACCATCTTGCCACCAACCCAAATGCAAGTTAAAGAACCACTGACCTGCTGATTTGATTCCAATAACTTTCCGACTTTTATAGTCATCATAAGCCGTATTTTTTGAGGCAAAGAAAGAGCAAACTTCTTGGATCGGCTTCAAACTTAAAATGGCCAAACCTTCATCAAAACGGTCATAACCCATATGAGAAGGTTCCCACGTCCAATAGTACGGTAATCCTTTTTCCTGAAGCTTTTTTTGCAATAAGAAAGCAAAGTTATCTTCTTTGATAGGGTGTTCGTTGTTGGTAGAAGAAAAATCAGCCAATAACGCTTGCTGTACTATAGGAGCTGTCATCAGCTGATTGACTTCTTGCAGTGCGATTACGTCAAATGAATGACGACTGATCGCATCGCATAAGTCGTCCAGTTTTTTTAAAGGATCATCTTCCATCCAACTGTGTGTGTTTAGCGTTAAGAACTTCAAAAATTACACTCCTAATATATCATTGATATCAGATTTTAAGACATCAGCTTTTGGTCCATAAATGGCTTGGATACCTGTTCCTTTTTTCACTAAACCTAAAGCGCCAAGTCTTTTCCAAGCTGCTTCATCTTTAACTACTTCAGGATCCTTAACAGTTACACGTAGACGTGTCATACAAGCATCTACATCTGAAATATTTTCTTTTCCACCTAAAGCTTCGATAATTCCGCTGACTTGTGCATCAGCAGTACCAGTTGCTACAGCAGGAGCTCCTTCAGTTGCAGAACCTGCTTCAGTAGTACTTTCTTCGATGTAGTTACCTAAACGACCAGGAGTAGCGATTTTAAATTTGCCGATCATCCAGTAAGAAACAAAGTAAGCCAAGAAGAAGAATAATACACATGATACTACAAAGTTAACGACATCCCAGACTAATCCGGCATTGATAGACATCGGAATACGTGTCAAGAATTCAAGGGTACCGAACGAGTGAACACGTAAAGCAATAATATCTGCCAAAGCAAATGAAACCCCTTGAAGAATAGCATACACTCCATATAAAGCAGGAGCAGCAAACATAAACATAAATTCAAGCGGCTCAGTAACGCCTGTTAAGAAAACAGCTAAACCAGCAGAAAGAAACATGGATTTGTATTTAGAACGTTTGTCTTTGTCCGTACGACGATACATCGCAAAGGCAATTCCCAGTAATGTACCAGCTGCACCAATCATTTGCCCTACTTTGAAACGAGCAGGAGTAATCGTAGTCAATAATTCATTATATGCAGCAGTATCGCCAGCGTTTTTCAAGTTCACTAAGTCACTGACCCAAGCCAACCATAATGGATCTTGTCCAAATACTTGTCCACCAGCACCAGAGCCTGTTAAAACAGTGTAAGTTCCACCAAGAGCAGTATAGTTTATTGGAATCGTTAACATATGGTGCAATCCAAACGGCAATAACAGACGCTCAAGCGTACCATAAATAAATGGTGCGAATACAGGTGCTGTTTCGCTAGAAGTTGCAATCCATTGCCCGAAGTTGTTGATTCCTGTTTGAATAACCGGCCATACAAGAGCCAATCCGATTGAAATAATTACGGACCATAAAATGACTACGAAAGGAACAAAACGTTTTCCATTAAAGAAAGAAAGGGCTTCCGGTAATTTGCGGTAGTTGTAATATTTGTTGAAAATAACCGCTCCCACAAACCCAGAAATAATTCCGACGAACACACCCATATTCAAAGCAGGTGCGCCTAGAACAGAAGTGAAGTAACCATTTACTGGAATCACTTGTCCGAATAACGTACTTGTTGTAGCGCCTTCAGTGACTAACATATCAGAGGTTACCCCGAAAATGGCACCTGAAGTCATGTTGATTAAAATAAATGCTAGAATAGCAGCGAAAGCTCCACCGGCACGTTCTTTAGCCCACGAACCTCCAATAGCTACTGCAAATAAAATATGTAGGTTATTAATAATAGCCCAACCTAAATTTTCCATAACGCTACCAATGGTTAAGACAAGAGAGATATCTCCGCTGAACATGGCAATCATTTTTCCAATACTAATCATCAATCCGGCAGCAGGCATAACAGCCACAACGACCATTAACGCTTTACCTAATTTTTGCCAAAAATCAAATGAAAAAAGTTTTTTCATTTTTAAATCCTCCTTATGAATACAAATTCGTTAATGCAAACGATTGCTTTAAATATACGACTTGCTTTAAAAAAATGCAAGCGTTTTAAGAGTTCGAAAAATTGTTATCGGTAACATTTTTTTAAAACTCCTTTATATCAAGCTTTTTTTACTGTTCGTCTCTTGGAAACAGAAAAATAAGCTATTTCAAATTGACAATGCAATCGTTTGCGTTTAAACTTGCGTTAGCTAATAAAGAAAGCAGGATTTGTGCTAAATTATTTTTACGCAATCTCTGCGTCAGGAGGAAAAAAGTGTCATATACGCGATTATTTGAAATAGATGAATGGAAAGTTAAAACAACTGAATTGAACAAAGATGAGCGCCGATTACAAGAAAGCTTAACGAGTATTGGAAACGGTTATATGGGTATGCGTGGTAACTTTGAAGAAACTTATTCAGGAGATCACCATCAAGGAAGTTACATTGGAGGCGTTTGGTATCCAGATAAAACACGTGTCGGTTGGTGGAAAAATGGTTATCCAGAGTATTTTGGTAAAGTAATCAATACAATGAACTTTATTCAATTAGATTTATTGATTAATGGAGAAAAAGTTGATTTGTATACGGACAAAGTATCTGATTTTGAAATGGAATTGGATATGCAGCACGGAATCTTGAAAAGAAGTTACTTAGTAGAAAAAGCCACTAAACAAGTACAAGTTGTTGTAGAGCGATTTGTCAGTTTGGATCAAAAAGAACTGTGTGCCATCAAAATGGAAGTGACTAGTCTATCAGATGATGTGAAAGTAGAATTTATCCCAGCTCTTGATGGGAATGTAACCAATGAAGATTCTAATTACGACGAACAATTCTGGCTTCCCGTTTCTCAAGGAACGAATCATTTAGTGATTGAAACTAAACCAAATGATTTTGGAATTGAACAGTTTACAGTAGGTGCTGTGATGTCGAACCGCGTTACAAACGTTGAGAAAACAGCTGATGAAGTGTCTGAAATGAAAGTTGCAGAAACCTATACTGGAATCTTAGCAGCTGGAGAAAAAGCAGTTATTGAAAAACGTGTTGTATTAACGACTTCACGTGATTACAGCAAAACAGATGTGGAGAAGCAAAGTCAGACGATCAGTGAACGAGTTGATCAACTACCATTTGAAGAATTACGGATGCGCCACGAGTCTCTTTGGTTGGAACGGTGGAAAAAGGCAGATATTGAAATCGGTGGCGATCCTGCAGCTCAACAAGGTATTCGTTTCAACTTATTCCAGTTGTTTTCTACGTATTATGGTGAAGACACTCGTTTGAACATTGGACCTAAAGGATTTACAGGTGAAAAGTATGGTGGAGCAACTTATTGGGATACCGAAGCTTATGCGGTACCTTTATACTTGGCATTAGCAGATCCAAAAATAACAGAGAACCTATTGACGTATCGTCACAATCAATTGCCTCAAGCAGAGCACAACGCACGCCAACAAGGGTTAAAAGGTGCTTTGTATCCAATGGTGACTTTCACAGGAGTGGAGTGCCACAATGAATGGGAAATCACGTTTGAAGAGATCCATCGGAATGGTGCGATGGCTTATGCCATTTACAACTACACAAATTACACAGGCGACGAAAGCTATCTGAAAGAAAAAGGATTGGATGTTCTAGTGGGCATCAGCCGTTTCTGGGCAGACCGCGTACACTACAACCGTAGAAAAGACCAATATATGATGCATGGTGTGACCGGTCCGAATGAATACGAAAATAATGTCAATAATAACTGGTATACAAATAAATTAGCTGTTTGGACATTGAAGTATACTTTAGAATCTTTACCATTGTCAGCAGATAAAAAAGAAAGTTTACAAGTAACAGATGAAGAAACAGCAAAATGGCAAGACATCATAGAGAAAATGTACTATCCTTATGATGAAGAAGAGCAAGTTTTTGTTCAGCACGATACATTCTTAGACAAAGAATTGCGTCCAGTTTCTGAATTAGATCCAGCTGATCTACCACTGAACCAAAAATGGTCATGGGATAAAATTCTACGTTCGCCATTTATCAAACAAGCAGATGTCTTGCAAGGAATCTATTTCTTTAAAGAAATGTACACTGTGGAAGAAATCGAGCGCAACTTTGATTTTTACGAACCGATGACGGTACATGAGTCTAGCTTATCTCCAAGTATCCATGCGATTTTAGCAGCTGATATTGGTAAAATGGACAAAGCAGTAGAGTTTTATGCTCGCACGGCTCGTTTAGATCTGGACAACTACAATAATGATACAGAAGACGGATTGCACATCACATCCATGACAGGTAGTTGGTTGACAATCGTTCAAGGATTCGCCGGAATGCAGACCGTTAACGGACAGTTATCGTTTAGACCTTATTTGCCAGAAAACTGGACAAATTATTCTTTCCATATCAACTACCGCGGACGTTTACTGAAGATCTCTGTAACAAGTGAAGAAGTATCAATCGTGTTGCTTGAAGGCGAAGCGTTGGAATTATCTGTATATGATGAATCAGTGGTATTGAATGATGTATACACTTCTACAACCAAAACACCCAAAAAAGTTACTAACTAACAGAGAGGAAGAGGGAATATGAAGGCAGTACTATTTGATTTAGACGGTGTCATCACGGATACAGCTGTTTACCATTATGAAGCATGGAAAGCATTAGGAACTAAGATTGGTATCAACATCGATGAAGAGTTCAATGAACAATTAAAAGGCGTTAGTCGCACGGATTCACTGAACCTTATTTTGGAAAAAGGCAACAAACAAAGCGCTTATACAGAAGTGGAAAAAACAGCAATGGCCACTGAAAAAAATGATCTATACAAGACCTTGATTGAAAAAATGTCTCCAGCAGATTTGTTGCCCGGGATTAAAAACTTGCTTGACGAACTAAAAGCAAAAAATATCTTGATTGGGTTAGCTTCTGCTAGTCAAAACGGTCCTGTGATCTTAGACAAATTACAAATTACTGACTACTTTAACGAAATTGTTGATCCTGCCAAATTAAAAGCGGGCAAACCAGATCCGGAAATTTTTGTGACTGGTGCTCAACAACTTGGTGTGAGCGTGAGCGAATGTGTGGGTGTAGAAGATGCAGCTGCTGGAGTAGATTCGATCAATGCTGCCAATATGGTTTCTGTTGGAGTTGGTGAAGCTAATATCTTAGGTAAGGCAACAAAAGTTGTTCCAAGTACTGCTGATCTGACAGCAGGATTACTAGAAGATGTATGGAGTGAAACGGTTGGACGCGCGTAAGCAGCATTACGGTTGGTATAAAGAACAAGAAGTTTTTGAATACGTCTTGACTAATGATCAACAAGCTGTTTTTCGTTGCATCGATTATGGAGCAGTAGTAACAGGGATCGAAGTTCCTGATCAGTTTGGGAAAATAGAAAATGTCGTGCTCGGGTTTAAACAGTTTGAGGATTATGTAAATGATTCGCCTTATTTTGGTGCTGTAGTCGGAAGAATAGCAGGGCGCATTGCTGATGGTGCATGGTCTAATTATCAGCTGACTAAAAACGAAGGAAGACACCATATTCATGGAGGAAACCACACCTTCAGTCAACGTCTTTGGGAAAGTCGATTGGTGAAAGAACAAGATAAAATCGGTGTTTCTTTTTCGCTGATCAGTTCAGACGGAGACAATGGATATCCAGGTAACCTCAATGTGACGGTAACTTATTACTGGACCAATGAGAACGTGTGGGAGATGCTGTTTACGGCGGAAACAGACCAAGAAACACTGTTTAACCCGACCAATCATACGTATTTTAATTTGAGTGGACACACAAAAAGAGACATATTGAACCATACTCTTCAAATAGATGCACAAAATTATGCGGAAACGAATGAGTCTAAATTGCCAACTGGTATCTTATTAGCAGTTGCGAATACAGCTTTCGATTTTAGAAAACCGAAAAAAATGGCGACAGCGATTAAAGAGCGACCTGAAGGATTTGATACACCATTCAAGTTAACTGGGGACAAAACGATTCGACTTCATGATCCAGACAATGGTCGTACTTTAGTGATGGAAACAGATCGAGAAGCGGTAGTGGTTTTTTCGACAACAGGTATGGAAGAAGACTACTTGGTGGACGGTGAAAAAATGAGCAGTCATCGAGGAATGGCATTGGAAACACAAGAACTACCTGATGCAGTAAATCATCCTGAGTTTCGCTCTATTGTCATCGAACCTGAAAAGACCTATCGTTATTGGACAAAGTACAGGTTTACAACTCAATAGGTATAGCTTAAGATAAAGGCAGAAAGGATGTGCGCAGATGTCAGTCACAATAAAAGATGTAGCCAAAAAAGCTGGAGTAGCCACCTCAACTGTATCGCGTACCATCCAAGATTCTCCTAGCATAAGTGAAAAAACGAAAGAAAATGTTCGGCGTGTGATGAAAGAGATCGGATACCGTCCAAATTTAACGGCACGCGGGTTGGTAAATCAGACTACTCAAACGATTGGAGTCATTTTACCAGTATCTCAAGGGCAAGGTTTTCAAAACACCTTTTTCCTCAGTATGATTCGAGGAATCAGTAAAGCGTGCAACGAAAAGAAATATATGGTGTCACTTGCTTCTGGGACAACGGAAGCAGAGTTGCTGGAAAGTATCCAAACGATGGCTGAAGGTGGTCGTGTCGATGGATTTATCGTCTTATATTCTAAGAAAGACGATCCAATCATTGAATACTTGCATCAAGAAAAAGTCCCTTATGCTATGATTGGAAAACCGTATAAATACGAAAATGAAATGCTTTACGTAGATAATGACAATGTTGTTGCTGGAAAAGATGCAGCAAATTATTTATTGCAATTGGGACATAAAAAAATTGCGTTCATAGGAGAAGATGCCAATCAAATGGTCATTCGGGAGCGTTTAAAAGGGTATACGCAAGCTTTAGATGATGCTGGAATCCAAATGGACCAAGAGTTGATTCTAGATGTCACTCTCCCTGAAGCAGCTTATCGAAGAAAAATAAAGCAACTTTTTGGGAGCGGTGATTTTCCAACAGGTATCGTAGCCAGTGATGATTTGATTGCTTTGAATATGAGTTATTTACTTAGTGGATTTGGTTTGAAAATACCAACAGATGTTTCGATCATTGGATTCAATAATTCGATTTTTGCTGAAAAGGCCCGTCCTGAATTGACCTCAATCGATCTGCATACAGATTCATTGACTTCTCAAACTGTCTATCAATTGATCGATTTGATGGTAGGGAAACAAACGTTAGCAGTCAAAATCATCTTGCCGCATCAAATTATTGAACGACAATCCTGTATAAGAAACACCAACTAGAAAAATCTCCTGTACTCCATTTCAACAAAGGGGTACAAGAGATTTTTTTGTGCTTAATATAGTTAAGAAACTAAAATTAACGTACTATAATAAATGAACTACATAACCAATCTCATAAGATAATAGTTATTTTCTTCTTCATTTACTTATCACGATAAATTAAGGAGCAAATCCATAATATAAAATTTCAAAAATTGGTTGTCCTATTATCAAAATGCCAACTAATGCACCTATATAAACAAATATGAAGAGTATTTTCAAGAACAGGAATTGATCTTGTGCAATTATTTTTTTGATTCCATACCATGCAAATATAAGCAGCATGGGAATAAATAACACAAAAAATGAACGATTAACAAATAGGGAAAATTTTTCAAATCGTTGAAACCCTTTATTATGTATAGTTTGTAAAGCGTGAAATTTCCTTATCCAAAGAAAGAGAAAAGATAACTGCAAAAGACAAGCAAAAGAAGTAAGACTATAATTGATGTACTTTTTTTCTTTTCGGACTAATAAATAAATCATTCCAATATAAACGATCCCTAATAAAATCGCATAAAATGGTTTAACTATAAACATTAGTACACCACCTTTTCTTTATCAAAATACTATCAATTTTATCATATTATCTTTTAAGTATACCCATTCTAAAAAATCTTTCTATGTAAAAGCTTCCATGTTGAACAGTATAAAAATAACATTAGGTACGTCAAATGTACATTTAATGATATAATTTAATAGAAATTTATTAACTAATAGGTAAATACTAACAACTTGAGAGAGGTATAAAATGAAAAAGAACAAAAGATTACTTTTCACAAAAGTTCTTTATGGTTTATTTTTATTGGCGACTATAGTAACTTTTTTTATTGTTTATAAAAATATAGACAATGCTATTTCTTTTAAAATTTTAATAGGGTATCTATTTTTAACTTTCTTCATGCTAGTATATGTTCCTTTTATAGCCCTTGTAAATACAAGGAATTTTAAACGGGTTTATATAAGAAAAAGAATCGTTAAATTTATTATCATTTTTATTTTGTTGAGTGCTGTGAATTATTTTTTTGATTCCATAATGAGACCCTCTAAAATAAATTTATTCAGTATTTTTTCTACTACCCTGGGTATATCTTTTGGTATCGCTTTTTCTGGAATTATTTTTTTCAAAGATAAAATAGAATAGGGTAGGTAGAAAATTTTATAATACTATTCATTGGTAGCAATGGTATAATCCTTGTTTATCATTTTTTATGTAGACACATGAAATGCCATAGAATCATGTAATAAATATCAAAAATACTTTAATATTAAAAAATAAAGTATTTTTTAGAACCAAAATATAGGGAGATTTTTAGAGAGTGTAAAATATTTTGTGTAAATGAAAAAATCCATACAAAAAAGGAAGTCCCTTCTGTAGAATAAAGTTAACGACAACCAATTCACAGAAAAGAGGACTTCCCTATGAATGATTTTACTACAGAAATTGTGCAAACTCTAGTCACTAAAGGCGATTTAAATGAATTATTCCGTTCGCACTTAGAAAAAGCGATAAACACACTCCTACGGACTGAATTAACGGCTTTTTTAGATTACGAAAAATATGATCGCACTGGTTTTAATTCAGGTAATTCGAGAAACGGTTCTTACTTTCGATCAATCAAAACCGAATACGGTGAATTAACATTGGAAATACCTAGAGATCGTAATGGTGAGTTTAAACAACAAACTTTACCAGCCTACAAAAGAACAAACGATACATTGGAAACCACTATTATCCATTTATTCGAAAAAGGTGTTACGATGTCTGAAATTGCTGATTTAATCGAAAAAATGTATGGGCATCACTATACTCCACAAACCATGTCCAACATGACTAAAGTTCTGACTGAAGAAGTAAACGCCTTTAAATCCAGAGCCTTAAATGATAAGTATGTCGCTATTTTTATGGACGCTACTTATATTCCATTAAAACGCCAAACCGTATCCAAAGAAGCGATTTATATTGCCATTGGTATACGAGAAGACGGCACTAAAGAAGTACTGAGTTATGCGATTGCTCCGACTGAATCAACATACGTTTGGAATGAGCTGCTACAGGATATTAACTCCAGAGGAGTTCAAGAAGTCTTGCTTTTTATTACGGATGGCTTAAAAGGCATGAAAGATACCATCCAACAAATTTATCCTAAAGCAAAATATCAGCATTGTTGTATCCATGTATCTCGTAATATTGCTCATAAAGTACGTGTCAAAGACCGAAAAGAAATCTGTGATGACTTTAAGGCTGTTTATCAAGCTAACTCAAAGGAAGAAGCGAATACATTCTTATCCTGTATGATTGAGAAATGGAAGAAAAACTATCCTAAAGTGACGCAGTCACTCATAGAAAACCAAGATTTATTGACTTTTTATGAGTTTCCACCCAGTATTCGTAGAATCATTTACTCAACCAATCTAATCGAGTCTTTCAATAAGCAAATTAAAAAGTACAGCCGCAGAAAAGAGCAGTTTCAAAATGAAGAATCACTAGAACGCTTTCTAGTCAGCATTTTTGATACATACAATCAAAAATTTCTAAACAGAAGCCATAAAGGTTTCCAACAAGTAACCGATACATTAGTTTCAATGTTTACTGAGTAACTAATTATTTTGCAGAAGGACGATTTATTTACACAAAATTATTGACGCTCCCGATTTTTAAGTGGGTATAGGTTTGTTCATTATTTGTTTTCTTATTATGATAATAGCTATTACAAAAAATAAACAATAAATTTAAAAGTGATTAAATATTCTTCTTTTGGCCAGGAAATACTTCATGTAGAAATTGATTTATTTATATTTAAGAGGAGGATTAAACATGAATCGAAGTTTCTCTATTTATCTACTAACTTTTTTTGAAAAAACGTCTCAACTTATGGCAAATTTTTTTCTGCTTTTGATTTTATACAACTATTTCTTTGTAAGAAATCATTCAATAATTAGTATTACTTACAAAGAATTTTATATTATTGCATTTGTAAGTACTATATCTGGTATTTTTTTATCATTATCTAAAAAACTAAAAAAATAAAGACAGCAATCAAACTTTAAAAATGTACAAACATAGTTTAAATTATATGAACAATAGGAAGTAAGAAACGATTAAAGCAAAAGATATATGCCAAGATAGTATTTGTAACTTTGTAAGATACCGCTAGCTTTTAAGTAATACTAGAATCAATGAGATTAGATAAAATTATGGATCAACCTAAAAATAATTATTAGTTGACCTTAAAGTATAGTCGAATGTGATTATATACCTACAGAGAGGAACTTTTTTAATGAATATAGAAGAATCTTTATATCAGGCAGCTTTAGAATTAATAGAAAAAAGATACCCTACAGGTTGGGGTGGCGCAGCTGCTATGTACACAAAAAAAAATCAAATTTTAACGAGTGTGTCTCCAGATGTTTTGAATGCTTCAACTGAGTTATGTATGGAGACAGGAGCAATATTAGAAGCACACAAATTGGATACTTCTGTTACACACAGTATCTGTGTAGTTAGAGAAAATGAGAGTGCTCCATTCAAAATATTAACTCCATGTGGAACGTGCCAAGAACGTTTAGTCTATTGGGGATCAGATGTAAAAGCAGCAATCACTACAAAAGATAATGATTTATTATTTAAAACATTAAAAGAATTACAACCTCATCATTGGTTAGAGGCATATAGCGACAGATAAATTTATTTAGATACATAAAAATTAAGAAAGACCACTAACTTTCCTAGTAAAAAGTGGTCTTATCTGAACTAGCTCAATAGTGAAAAAACTATTAATTAGCTATTCAAAAAGGAACGAAAGGTAGGATTTATTCTCGCCATTAGGTATTCATTCTCATACTTTCCTTCTTTTATTGCTGCAAGCCGTTTAAGACCCTCTTTTTCAAATCCGAATTTCTCATAAAGATGTATAGCTCTTTCGTTTTTCTCAAATACAGTAAGTTCGAGTCTAACAAGCATTAACCAATTATCGGCTACGTCTATAAGTGCAGCTATTAAAGCAGAACCAACCCCTTGATTTTGATAATCTTTATGGATCATTATACCTATATTCCCGCTATGCCGCATACGATGGTTACCATTTACAGATAACCCAGCGGTTCCTACAATTAGTTCCTCATTATCTTGAACCTTTGAAATAGCGACAAACTGGTGCTGATTAGAGTCCATATTAACAACAAACTCTTCATTTTGTTGTATTCTCTCTGAAGGGATGCCTAAAATATTTTCAAATACCCCTGGCATACGTCTTAATTCGTTTAAACCTTTACCATCTCCGCTATTAATTGGTCTAATATAAAATTCCATATGTATTCCTCCTTAAAAGATGTAAGCTACTAATTATGTTTAAAACCATTGATGCTTAATAGTTTTATTATACAGTTTATTCTCTCTTAAAATCATATTAATTTAATCATTATTGCTGAATTGATAATCTAACTAATCTATTTATACACTAATTTAGATAAAATAATTCTTTTTCATTCCAATATAGAAACATGTATACTTAAATGTAAGCGTTCCTAAAAAAGAGACAATTACTTAGCTATTCAAGGAATGGAGACACAATTACAAATTATAAATGAATAGAGAAATTGGAATACTTTCTTTATCTACAGTCATGGGTTCAGTTGGGAGATAAAGATAATGAGATTAGAACATGTATCAATCTGGACGAAAGATTTTGAAAAAATGAGAGGATTTTACAAAAAATAGATCATAGAAAGTGAATGACCTGACCAAAATATGTTAGCAGGGGGAATTAACAATCTTCCAATATAAATTAAAGAAAAAATAACAAATGAAATTTGATGATTTGAAGGAGGTTTTTTGATGGTTTATGTAGATTATCATGTGCATAGTGACTATAGTGATGATTCTTGGTATTTAATGGAAGATGTCGTAAAAAATGCCATTCAGTTGGGGTTAGAAGAGATTTGTTTTACAGATCATGTTGATTACGGGGTCAAACCTGATTGGAAACTAGGTGAAGAATTTCAAGCAGGTAAAAATAAAGAGGTTAAAAACGTTCACTACGATTTATATTTTGCTGAATTAGATAAACTTGCTAAGACATATGAAGCAGAAGCAGAAATAAAAATAAAAAAGGGACTGGAATTCGGAATGCAAGTCCATACAATCTCTCAATTTGAAAAACTCTACCAGTCTCATGACTTTGATTTCATATTATTATCGGTACACCAAATTGAAAATAAAGAATTTTGGACAGGAGAATTTCAAAAAGGACATACACACAAGGAAAGTTATGATAAATATTACGATGAAATGTATCAATTGGTCACTACTTATAAAAATTATAGTGTATTGGCGCATATGGACTTAGTGAGACGTTATTTAGATAAAGAAGTGGATATGTTTGAATATAATAGAGATAAAATAACGGAAATATTAAAAGTAGTTATAGCAAATAATAAAGGAATAGAAGTAAATACATCTTCTAGTCGTTATGAAATCAACGGATTGACACCTTCCATAGAGATCCTAAAACTGTATCACGAACTTGGTGGTAAAATTATTACGATTGGTAGTGATAGTCATAAACCAGAACATCTAGGTTTTAACATTAAAGAATCTAAAAAAATGTTAAAAGACATTGGCTATACTCAGTTTTGTACTTTTGATAAAATGGAACCTATTTTTCATACATTATAAAAATAACTATCTATTAGATCCTTGATCGAAAAAAAAATTATAAAAGTTAGCCAGAATTTAATTTTTAAAAGGTAAGGGCTAATATAATTTCGATTAATAAACTAATGTAGTTATTGCTTTATTCAAACATTGTATTTATTAACAAAATTGGAGGTTTAAATGGGTTCATTTTTATTAATTATTATATATATTGCGTTTATTAGCTTAGGGCTACCTGACTCACTTATTGGATCAGCTTGGCCGATTATGCATAGCGAATTGGCTGTTCCTCTATCCTATGCCGGTATCATTACGATGATTATTGCTGGATGCACCATATTATCTAGTCTTTCTTCAAATTATTTAACCAATAAGTTAGGAACAGGTTTAATCACAGCACTGAGTGTGTTAACCACAGCTATGGCTTTATATGGATTTTCAATTTCCAATACTTTCATTGAGTTGTGTCTTTGGGCTGTCCCTTATGGTCTAGGTGCTGGAGCAGTAGATGCTGCGTTAAATAACTATGCAGCGTTATACTTCAGTTCCAAACATATGAATTGGCTCCATTGTTTTTGGGGCTTAGGAGCCTCACTTAGCCCATATATCATGGGTTTCTACTTGACTAATAATTTAAATTGGAGTGGTGGATACAGAGCGGTCTTTTTGATACAAGTTGCTTTAGTGATAGTGCTATTTTTAAGCTTGCCACTTTGGAAAACAGAAGTATCCGATTCTACTGTAAAAAAGTCTAGAGAAGACAGTTATTTGAGTCTAAAGGATACTCTAAAAATTAAAGGTCTCAAGTATATGTTAATTACATTCATTTGTTATTGCGCGTTAGAACAAACGGTTGCTTTATGGTCAACGACTTATTTAGTGGCAGCTAAAGGAATTAGTCCAATCATAGGTGCTAAATTCACTTCTTTATTTTTCTTAGGAATTACTGCTGGAAGATTTATTTCTGGTTTGTTTTCTGATAAGTTAGGAGATAAAAAATTGATTCAAATGGGTTCACTACTTACTATTGTAGGTATTTTGTTCATGTTATTTGCTAATACGGTCGAATTTATGACTTTAGCTGGATTGTTGATTATTGGTTTGGGCTGCGCGCCTATTTATCCTTCTATTATTCATGCTACTCCGGATAATTTTGGTAAAGGGAATTCACAAGCAGTCATTGGTGTTCAAATGGCTAGTGCATATATTGGAAGTACATTTATGCCGCCACTATTCGGTTTGTTTTCTGAAATACTAACTATCCGAATTTTACCTATCTATTTATTATTCTTTGCTTTACTAATGCTATTTTCGTTTAAGAAAGTTAACCAAATCGTAAAAGAAAAAATAATAGAAGAAGAACTGGCTGATCAAGTTAAGCTATGAATTACAATGAATGCAAAACTAAATGGTACGATTCAAATGTTCTTAAATTTTATATAAATAATTACGATAGTGAAGGTAAAAAAAGACAGCGAGTTAAAATCTCGCTGTCTTTTTATTTTGAATTATTAACCTGGTAGTTAGTCTTTATTTTCTTGCTCTTGTTCTTCGATATGAGTTAAAACTTGTTCAAGAATACTAAAAACATGAAGATCATCAAGGCTATAGATCATATTTTTGCCAGCTCTTTTTGATTTTACTAATCTTGAAGTCCGTAAAGTTTTTAACTGGTGAGAAATGGCTGATTGTTCCATACTTAGAGACTGCGCAATAGCTCCAACACTAAGTTCTTCTTTTTGCAAAAGAAATAAAATAGAAAGTCGTGTAGGATCACTAATCATTTTAAATATCTTGCTTACCTCTTGGATAGCTTCATTAGTTAATGGAGAAGTTGATGATGATTTCATAAAATTTTCTCCTCTTCATATGTGTGTTCGTTCATATTTAGATTATCACAAGATTTTTATAAAGCAAGTTTTTTATGTAAAAAGAGGTGTTAAATAGTCGGATGGTTTTACTAAGTAAATAAGATAACATTTTTTTGACAAATCAGATAGAGCGGAATATAATGAACATGTAGACATATGAACGTTCATTCAAATGTAATTCGTAAGCATTACGATTCCAAAATGATGGTTTTATTAAGAAAGGTGATAGATATGAAAGAGATTCAAGCGCAACTTTCACGTGAAAATCATAGTCACAATCATGATCATGGAAATAGGCCAATTACTTTGTACTTTATTGGTTTAGCATTGTCGCTTATTTCGTTATTTTTAATCAGAGAAAATAGTGTATTACAAAATAGTTTATTTTTCATTGCTTCAATTAGTGCTGGCTATCATGTCATTGTTCTTGAAGGACTTGGAGAAATGATCGAGAACTCTCGAATCCAACACCAATTTACACCTAATTCTCATATTTTAATGGGAGTAGCTGCAATAGGCGCTTCTCTAATAGGAAATTTTTGGGAAGGGACGTTATTGATCCTTATTTTCTCTGGAGCACACTTTCTTGAAGATTATGCTGAAGGAAGAAGTAAAAGGGAAATTACCAAGTTGCTGGAAATGAATCCAACAACAGCTAGGCTAATCATGCCAGATGGAAATACAAAAATTGTTGATGTTAATGAGTTAAAAGTAGGAGATAAACTTCAGGTTTTAAATGGTGACCAAGTACCTATTGACGGAGTGATAGTATCTGGTTCTACGTCGATCGATGAGTCTTCTATTAATGGTGAGAGTATGCCTAAAGAGAAGTCAAAGGGAGACGGAGTTTTTGGGAGTACAATTAATGGAACTGGTACTTTCACTATGGAAGTTACAAAAGAGAATAAAGATACTGTCTTTTCAAAGATTATAAAACTAGTAAATCAAAATCAAGAGAACCAAACAAAAGTATCTAGTTTTATACAAAAGCTTGAGCCTAAGTATGTTAAATTTGTTTTAATTGCCATTTCACTCGTCATTTTACTAACTCCTATGCTTTTTGAATTGACCTGGTCACAAAGTATTTATAGAGGATTAGTCCTTTTAGTAGCAGCTTCTCCGTGTGCTCTAGCAGCAGCTACCGTATCGGTAACGTTATCAGCCACTTCTAATCTAGCCAAAAGAGGTGTACTTTCAAGAGGAAGTGCCTATTTGTCCCAGTTAGCCGATATTCAAGCCATTGCCTTTGATAAAACAGGAACATTAACGAAAGGGAAACCGGAAGTAACACATTATTATTTTTCTGATTCTGTGAACGAGGAAAACATTATTGATATCGTAGTAGCTCTTGAAAAAGAATCCAATCACCCATTAGCAACTGCTATTTTAGACAAATTTGAACCAAAAAATAAACTAGCTATTGAAGTGGAAAATCAGATTGGAAAAGGTTTGATAGGAGAATATAACGGGAAAACTTATCGGATAGGCAAACCAACTTCATTTGAAGCTGTGATGGATCACTATGCACGTTTGAATAAAGAATGGGCTTCAGAAGGTAATACGGTTGTGTACGTATCCGAAAATGAAAAAGTAATTGGTCTGATCGCATTAATGGATATTCCAAGTGAACATGCGAAGGCAACAATAGAGTACTTCAAGAAGTGTGGTATCCATACCACTTTAATTACTGGGGACTCTGAAATGACAGGACAAGCTGTTGGTAAACAATTAGGAATAGATCAAGTAATTGCGAACGTCATGCCAGAAGATAAATCTAACATTATTAATGAACAAATGGAACATTATGGTGTAACCGCTATGGTGGGAGATGGTGTAAATGACGCACCTGCTCTTGTAAAGGCAGATGTTGGAATTGCTATGGGAGATGGTACGGATGTTGCAGTAGATGTATCTGATCTAGTGTTAATGAAAAATGATTTATCCAAATTGGTAAAAGCTCATGAGATTTCTTTAAAAATGAATCGAGTTATTTGGCAAAATATCATTTTCTCAATGATAGTTGTCGCTTTTCTAATTTCCGTAAGCTTATTAGGATTAACGGATATAGCAATTAGTGTGATCATTCATGAAGGAAGTACCTTAGTCGTGATATTAAATGGTCTCCGATTATTAAAATTTAAATAAAGAAAAATGAAGTGTGAATTTTATGTCAAATTGGGATCTATTAAATCATTAAATTTAGAGAGGGTAATAGTATGGCCACTCGTTCAGATATTTTAAGTTACGCAGAAGAAAACTATAAAACTATTTCAGAGCATTTGTGGGATAAATTTCCAAGTTATGAAGTGTTACGACACAAACATAATGAAAAATGGTATGCGATTATCATGAATGTGCCTAAAAATAAAGTTGGTTTAGAAGGCGATGAAGTTATTGATATACTAGATATAAAGTGTGAACCTGAAATGGTTGTTCCTTTGTCTTCACGAGAAGGATTTTCTCGCGCATACCACATGAATAAAGAACACTGGTTAACAGTTATTTTAGATGGAACCGTTTCGGATGAAGAAATATATCGTTTGATTGATATAAGTTATGAAATGACAAAATAATGATCTAATTTCTTTAAAAGCAATATAAGAAATAGACATAGATACATGAAGTTCTATAAACTTATGTATTTTAAACAAAGTAGTAAACCTAAATTAGGTTTACTATTTTGTTTCTTTTTAGATAAAAATAAACAAAATTAATATTTATTTTAATTTTGTTTATAATTATGTTAATATTATGATGAATAATAATTAAAAGGAGGGTTTTCTATGCAAAGTAATCCTTGGTTTGATTACTTAGAAAATGAAGAAAAAGAGTTTATTAGACAGCTTATATTAGCTTCAGGTTCATTAAAAGAACTGGCAAAAGTATATGATGTCAGTTACCCAACCGTGAGACTAAGACTGGATAGAGTAATCAATAAAGTTAAATTGTATTCTGATCAAGAAAATAATCCGTTTGTAAGTTCAATTATGCAAATGGTCATCGAAGATAAAATTAGCTTAGATAGTGCTAATGAGATTATAAAAAAATATAAGAAAGAGGTATAAGTATGGATTGGATATATATTAGTAGTTTTATTGGTCTAGTAACATTAGGTTGTTTGCAATATTATTTTGGATATAGAGATTATAAAAAATTAGGAATGATTCTTCCAATCATTTTTATAGGACTAGTTATCTATTTCATAATAAAGGGAACAATGACATTTTCTGTTAGAGATATTCTAATGCCTTTACTTGTCTTATTTACTCTGGCAGGTGTTTATAATAATGGTTATGAAAAAAAACAAAAGGCAATAAATAAAGAATTAGATAAAATGAAAGCAAAAGATCAACAAAGTATGCAATAGCTATGGATACATGAGTTTGTTCTCACACTAATATTAGATTATTTTCCTGAAATAGGAATTAGTTATAAAGTAAGTGGAGTACATGATGTAACCGTAGATGACTTAAAAAAAGTTGAATCATTATTAATAAAAGTTTTTAAAAAAAGTAATAAAACATGATTTAGCGTTTGAATTAAATGGAAATAATATGTACAAGTATAATAATGTCAATTTATATGAATATGGCATTGAATTATATAAATCACTAGGTGGGAAGTATTTTACAGTCGGATCAGATGCTCATATAGTTAAGAATTATGAATTTCATTTCAGAGATGTCTTTGATATCTTAGAGTAAAATGTTATTGACTATTTAACAGTATTTCAAAACAAAGAGATAATCTTAGTGAGACGTCTGTAAAGATAAATTAGTTAAAATTAAATACATGAAATTAGATAGTACTCGTATTGTAAATATAGTCCTAATCCTTGTGATATTGTGAATAGAAAAAATTTATATCTCAAATATCAAGTAAGTTGATTTTATAAGTATCATTCAATTTTTTACATTAAAAAACAAATAATGGAGGAAAAAGAACATTAAAATTGATAAGTTAAATCAACATAATGCTGAAAAAATTGCTGATGAATGGAAATATGATGGTAAGTATTCTTTTTATAATATGACAGAAGATATAGAGGATTATGAAGAAATAATTTCCCCTTTATTAAGAGGAAGTAATTATTTTCAAGTTATAAGAAATGATGAGTTGTTTGGTTTTTTTGTTTTAGAACAGACGACTGACTTAGTAGGTATTGGAGTAGGTATTAAACCAGAATGGACGGGAAATGGATTTGGCGAGCAATTTATTTTATTAATTTTGGATTACATTAAGGAGAATTATTCCGCATCGACTGCACGTTTAAGTGTAGCAAAATTTAATATTAGAGCCCAAAAAGTATACGCAAAAGTAGGCTTTACTAAAATTAGAGAATATCAGCAAGCCACAAATGGCTCTGTTCATTTATTTGTTGAAATGGAATTGATTTTCTAATTTTAAATAAACGTTAAGGAGTAATCTAATATGGATTTATCTTTAGATACAGATTTAGGCAAACTGAATATTAGAGTAGCAGCATGGATAGAAAGCCAAAATAGTCTACTAGTTTCTAAATACTCTGGTGGAATAATTTCTTTACCAGGTGGGAGAGTAAAATTTTCAGAGACTACCCTTGAAGCAGTAAAGCGTGAAATTTTAGAAGAAACAGAAGAAGAATTTTATGATGTAGAACTTTTTTCAGTAATTGAAAATTTTTTCTTAGAAAAACAAACAAAAAGAGACTTCCATGAATTTCTTTTTGTTTATAAAGGAAAAATAAGAGAGAAAAAAGAATATCATGGTGTAGATAAAGATAATCAAAATATTACATGGGGATCTTTAAAAGGCATAAATGAATTAAAACCTAGTGTTTTTAGTGAACTAGTTGGTTTCAAAAATATAAATAATATAACTCACTTAGTAAATATTGATTAACAAAGTGAGTGCACACAACTATGATTATAAAAGATAATAACTTTAATTGAATACCTTAAATTACATAAAATCATGTATTGAGTTAAAAAGCAGTAGAGCCTTTTTACATTTGTTTATTCTGTTATTTACAAATCTATTATTGTTCTATATGATAGAATTAGCTTATTAGAATGATTGTTCTAGTATTATGAAATAACGGTAAAAGTATCTCCGTTTTAAACCAGAAAAAGAAAGGAGTTAGATCCATGGCGAGATCAAAAGAATTTGATGAACAAGCAGTTTTGGATAAAGCGATGACTGTTTTTTGGGCTCAAGGATATGAAAAGACATCGATTCAAGACCTAGTTGATGAGATGAAGATCCATCGGAGGAGCTTATATGATACATTTGGTGATAAACACGCTCTTTTTTTACAGTCATTGGATCGTTATGCGAAAATAATTCACCAAAAATTTGAAAATCAACTAACAAAAGACATGCCAATCAGAGAACAATTGAGTGTGCTATTTGAAATGGCCATTTCACAAAATGAGGATCAGCCAAGAGGGTGTTTGCTTGTCAATTCGGCTGCGGAACTTGCTCTTATTGATGAAGAAGTCGAAAAAAAGATTCAAGAATTGTTTACAAGCGCTGAAATGCAGATTTATGATCTTTTATCTGTTGCGCAACGAAATGGGGAAATATCAACTGCGAGCGATATCACAGCTGTGGCAAGTTACCTCCATAATTCATTGGTAGGAATCAGAGTACTTGCAAAAACCACTAATGACAAAAGTAAACTGGAATCAATCATTCAATTAACATTGTCGATTGTTTAATAAATAGCTATTAAGGTGAGGAGGAAATAGAATGAAATATACAGTAATCACAGGAGCTAGTTCAGGAATAGGATACGAAACAGCTTTAGCATTTGCTAGAAAAGGAAAGAATTTAATCTTAGTAGCTAGAAGAAAAGAGAAATTAGAAGAACTAAGAACACAAGTAATTGAAATCAATCAACAGTTAGAGGTCATCATTAAAGTCAGTGATTTGTCAGATACGAAACAAACTTATGAATTATACGATAGTTTGTCTGAATATGAGATCGAGACTTGGATCAATAATGCAGGGTTAGGTGATTCATCCGCTGTTGTTGATGAGGATTTGGCTAAAATTGAGAATCTATTAAGTGTAAATGTTAAGGCTCTGACTATTTTATCCACCTTATATGCGAGAAATTACGCAGATACAGATGGTGCTCAATTAATAAATGTATCTTCTGGTATGGGGTATGTGATCGCCTTGGGAAGTGTAGTCTACTCAGCTTCAAAATATTATGTCAGTGCATTCACTGAAGGACTAGCTCAAGAGTTAAAAGATGCAAAGTTAAACGTGAAGATCTTAGCACCAGCTGTAACTGAAACAGAATTCATCGACAGAGCCAATAATGTAGAAAATTTTGATTACCAAACAGGTGTGAGTCATTTTCATACAGCAGTTGAAATGGCTGAATTCATGATGGCGCTATACGAAAGCGATAAAATAATCGGAATTATTGATGGAAAATATGAATTTTCGTTAAGAGATCAAATCTATCCTGTTTTAAAAGGTTTGTAAGGTTAAAATTTTTTATTATTTTTAGAATGAACGTTCTAAAACTAGTTGAAAATAGGAGCTTCACTTAATGATGCAAATTCACAAACGTTCTATGTTAAAGATGGAGTTTTCGGTTACACAGATTATCCAACTTTGGAAAAAGTAAAAAATAATAGTTACAAAAAGAGAGGAACATAACATATGAAAGCAGCGCAAATTAAGAAATATTCAAAAATGATTCAAGTTGAAGTCGTTGATATTCCTATTCCAGAAATAAAAAAGAGTCAAGTACTGGTAAAAGTTAAAGTTGCTGCAGTCAATCCGCTTGATATTTTAAACATTACGGGCAGTGTAAAATTGATTCAGGATTATGATATGCCACTAACACTTGGAAACGAACTGACTGGCGTTATTGAAGAAGTCGGAACAGCAGTCTCCAACTTTAAAATAGGTGATGCAATTTATACAAGACTTCCAATAGCAAGCATTGGAGCATTCGCAGAATACATTGCCGTTGATGCAAATGCGATTGGAATTTTGCCAAAAAATCTTGATTTTGTCACTGGCGCAGGGGCACCACTTACTGGATTAACTGCTTATCAAGGCTTACATGAAGAATTAAACGCCAAAAAAGGGCAGAGTATTTTTATTCCTGGTGGTTCTGGAAGCTTTGGTCAAATGGCAGTTCCTATTGCAAAATCGATGGGCTTAAAAGTAATTGTTTCAGGAAATTCAGCGATGCGGGAACGAACACTTGCGGCTGGAGCGGATCAATACATTGATTACAAAACGGAAAACTATTGGGAAATGATAGAAAACGTCGATTTTGTGATTGATACACTAGGAGCCGATGAATTTGAACACGAATTATCTATTATCAAGCCCGGTGGACGGTTGTTAAGTTTGATTGCCGGACCCAATAAACGATTTGGGGAAAAGCATGATTTTCCTAAATGGAAACAAACACTATTTGGTCTAGCTGGAACTAACTTAGACCGTAAGGCAAAGAAAAGGGATATAGAGTATCACTTTTTGTTTGTACGAGCGGATGGTCAGCAGTTAATAGAACTCACAAAAATGATTGAAGAACATAATATTGTTCCTGCCATTGACCCAACAGAATTTACACTGAATGAAATCAACGATGCATTGAATTTGGTTGCAAACGGACATCCAAAAGGAAAAGTAGTTATTAATTTCCAATAATGAAAGTAAAGAGTCAGTTTTGATTTATTTAAAATTAAAACTGGCTAAAATTATTTAATCAGTTGAAATACATTAAATTGCTTAAAAATGTGTTGACTTTAAGTTAGGTTTACCTTATATTCAATTGAAGACAAAATGAATCTGTAATTAAAGGAAGAGCAAAATGAAGTACTCAAAAGCTACAAACTATGCTTTACATTCTATGGTTCATTTGGCAATGGAATCTACCAGTGGAGCAGTCAGGGTAGAAGATTTAGCCAAACGCCAAAAAATATCCCCCACTTATTTGTCAAAAATACTGACAAAATTATCAAAAGCTGGATTAATCGCATCAACTCCGGGAGTAAAAGGTGGATACCGGTTACTGCGTTCACCAGAAGAATGTACATTTCTTGATATTATTCAAGCAATTGAAGGGTATGAATCATTACTGAACTGTACGATGTCTCATGATGGTAAGTGGAACAGAAACTGCTTGATCGAACGTGCAGTAGCAGATGCAGAGGATAAGCTGAAAGATGAACTTGCACGCAAGACAATTGCGGATATTTTGAAGCAAAGGCAAGAAAAAAATTAGTGTTTCGCTAATTTTTATGCTAATTATAGATATTAAAGGTCTTTAATAGAGTTTATAGGAGGAGAAAAGATGATAGACGTTGTTGTAATCGGTGGAGGTCCAGCAGGTATGAGTGCTTCTTTAGTAGCCGGAAGAGGAAAAAAACAGGTGCTTCTTATCGATGAAGAAAAACCTAGAAATGCTGTGACACATGAAACTCACGCTTTTTTAACGAGAGATAGAATTAAACCGGAAGATTTCAGAAAAGAAGGCAGAAGAGATTTACTAAACTATCCAACCATTTCTATCAAAAATGACAAAATTCTATTTATTGAAAAAACGCTGGAAAACTCATTTAAGTTGACCACCGATTCAGGGGAAACAATTCAAACTAAAAATATCGTTTTAGCTACAGGAGTGAAAGAGACACTTCCGGATGTGAAAGGAATTGAACAGTATTACGGAAATAGTATTTTCTCTTGTCCTTTCTGCGATGGATGGGAAATGAAAGACAGACCCTTGGTACTCATAGCAGAATCGATTCAGGCTTTACATGTTGCTAAATTATTGAAAAATTGGACAGATGATCTAATTGTGGCCACTAACGGAAACAGCGTTTTTACTGCTGAGCAGAAGAAAGTTTTGGAAACAAATAATATTCGCCTGATCGAAGAAAGTATCGTTGAATTAAAAGGTAAAGGTGGAGAACTTCAGAGCATTGTCTTCGAAAGCGGAGAAGAAAACAACAGATCAGGTGGCTTTTGTACAACAGTACTGGATACTAACTTTCCTTTTGTTGAACAATTGGGCATAGAAATCAACGAAGCAGGTTTTATTGTCACGGATATGATGGGACACACGAATATCAAAGGTATTTACGCAGCCGGAGAAATAACAGGACCTTCTCAATTAATTGTTTCTGCCAGTCAAGGCCATATGGCAGGCGCAGGGATTATAGCGGACTCTTGTGAGGAAGCTTTTCAAGAAATATAAATAGATCTATAAAAAAAGAGCGGAGTGAAAGCAATGGGACATATAAATCAATTTAATCAATTGGCAGCAAAATACGATACAGCAAAAAATAAGGATATGGCAAAACGTTCTACCGATGCTATACGCAGTTTGTTAGATAAAAACCATACAAAGACAGCTATAGATTTCGGTTGCGGTACAGGAAATGTAGGTCTAGATTTGTTAGAGGATTTTGAATCTATGCTGTTTGTAGATGCATCTCCAGCAATGATCGAACAGGTTGAGAAGAAATTAACAGATATTGATACTAAAAAAGCGTCCGTACTTTGTCTAGATATTGAAAAAGACGGTCATCTTCCCTATAAAGCAGATACCATTATTCTTTCTTTAGTATTGCATCACATTTCCGACAGTCTTAAACTATTAACAAAACTTTATGATGCCGTAAATGAAGATGGACAATTACTGATTATTGAAATGGAAAAATTAGAAAAAACATCAAGTGGTCATGGACATGGAATAGATAGAGCTGTATTAATTGCTGATTTATCAGAAATAGGCTTTCAAAACATCCAGTCAGACATCTTTTATGATGCGGAAAAAGAGAATGATGAACAAGAAACATCAAGGTTTATTTTAAGTGCTAGAAAAAATTAAAATAAAGGGCTTTAATTTTTCAGATACAAAAATAATTTACTTTAAAAATTGATAGTAAATTCCATAGAAACAGGTATTGATAAAATAGGCCATAAGGATACAAATATCCTTGTGGCCTAAAACACACTATTTTACATAGATTCATTTATTCGTAAAAATAAATCAAAAAAGTAACCGTTAAATTATACGGTTACTTTTTTGATGGATGCAAACCAATGGTTGCGTCTTGTAAACTGTTGGTTGCTATTTATAGAGTATTTTTTATTGTATAATTAAGTTAACTATTAAAGGAGGTCAAGAGGTACGAAAAGGACTTTATTTTTAAGAAATCAGATAATGTCTGAATTAGGATTTATTGGATTTAATCTAATTATTAATTTTTAAAGAAATTAATAACTATACATATCTTAAAAAATTCATGTTTAGAGGGAGCACCCATCTCTAGATATAACAAGGAGAATCAACATGCAGTTTCCATTAAATATTGTCGTTGCAGTCGTAATCTCTGCAATATACGTTTTAATCTCTTTTGGCCTTAAATTACCTAGTAAATACAAAAAGCAGTTTCGTATTTACTCCGTTGTAGTCAATTTAATCTTTATTGTATTCCTATTAGCCTTTTCTATATTTTTCAAAACATCTTTGCCTAATCAAGGAGTAATCATTTACTATAATGGTTTAGCTACATTGTATTTTTTATTATTTATTCCTTTGGGAGTAATTTTGATACTGCTGTTTAGGAAATTAATAATGAACGCAGACATCTATTTAGTTTTTTTGAAATATGTGATAATTATTGGAGCTATCGCTATATTGACAGGAATAATTGCTATAGGACATATCCTTTTCATGTTAACTTTTTATGGTTTCGCTCCTTAATCTGCATAAAGAATTAACTCTGGTTTTTTATATTATACTTCAGCTAGTTAAAACCTTTAGAAAGAGAGGTGACTTATGGTATTCATAAAAAATTCAATAGCATATAAATGGCCTATATTACTTTTTGAAGCTATGTTTTTGTTTGGAGGAATTTTGCTAATAACTGCTGGAATAAAAATACGAAAACAAACCCCAATAGTAGCTTTCATTATTATAGTTATAGGATCAATACTCACATTCGTTTCACTTTTTATATTATTATATACATTCGTATTTGGATATAATTCTTAACTAGCTGAGATTTACTAATTCTAATTACTTAGATACATAAAATTAGATAGAATCATGAATTGATAAAAAAGGCTGCAAGTACTCCGGCGGCCTTAAATACACTCTATTTAGATAGAATTAAGAACTAATCCTTAAATGTAAACTAGTAGTTGCTAGGTGTAAACCAATGGTTGCGTTACTTTTTAAGAATAAATGAGATAATAATTGAATAATAAAGGAGAGTGAAAAAATGAAAAAAAGAGCTTGTTTATTTGTTGCTTTCTCATTGTTTTAACTACTGTAGGAGCTTGTTCCTCAAAAACTGAAGAAGATTCAAATGTTCAATCGATTAAAACTGTATTAAAAGAAGCTTTAACGGCTCCAAATGAACAACTAGTAACTGCACTATTATATCCTATAGAGAAATTACAATCGGATGAGGAAGTAACGGAATCAACTATTTTAAAATCTGAAAACGATTTGGATACACTTTTAAAAGATACATACGAAGATTATTTTACAGAGTATGGGTATGAAAAATTCACTATCCAAACGTCAATCCCTATAAGTTATTCCTTGTATGCAGATGGTGCAGGATACCAAATAGTTGTCAAAAATGTTGAAGTGACTAAAGATAAGGAGAATCCTAACAGATATTCTTTCAAAGCAACACTAGAATATACTACAGATGAAGACGAGACGAAGACGGTTGTTGCTACTGGTCGAGTTGAATTTGAAGATGGAAAAATAGCTTCTTTAGATATTAATGATGATGGAGATTTATTAGAAAAAATGTCTACTGAAGCGATTATAGTAGAACCTTAACTACTCATTAAGAAGATTTTATTCTCTCAATTCAAATAACACTAAGAAAACATTTAAAATACATGAATTTAGATAGAATCATGTACTAATACTTAAATATACCATCGTTAACTAAAGGAGGTATTGTATGAAAAATATAACATTAAAACAATTTTTTTATGAATTTTTAAAGAAAATTGCGCTCATATTAGTAATCTTCTTTATAAGTTTATGGGTATCTAATAATAATATATACCAAGGATTTATAGATTATCTTTGGGTATTAGTATTAGGTGCATTGATTATATCTGCGTTGACAGTTTACTTTAAGCCGAAAATACAAAACAGATAATCTAAATTTTTTTGTGGTCTATGCATTTTGACAAGCAGTTTTTTTTAGTTATTAATACATGAAATTAGATAAAAATATGTATCTAGAATCTTTTTAAAGCAAGTTTTTTAATTAAAAAAATAGAACTTTATTTTTTAAAAGGAAGTTTCTATCTTTCATAATATCAGAATCATTAAAGATGAAATTAGAGCAATTTTGTTATACTTAAGATTGGGCTTTTTACTTTTAAATAAAGTACATTTAATTGAATAACTATAAAAGGGGTGAAAAGATGTTATTCGAAGATTTTAAACTAAAAATAGTAGATACTGGTGAAGTTAAAATTCGGTTACGCTATGGTGGTGAAGGTCCACCGCTGCTGCTTCTACATGGTCACCCCCAAACTCACATGATGTGGCACCTTATCGCTCCGCTTTTGGCTAAAGACTTTACTGTAATTATGCCTGATTTAAGGGGATATGGGGATAGTTCTAAGCCTCCAACAACGTTAGACCACTTTCCTTATTCCAAACGAGCAATGGCAAGAGATCAAATAGCTGTAATGAAACAGTTAGGATTTACCCAATTTGCTGTTGCAGGACATGATAGAGGTGGTAGATGTGCCTATCGCTTAGCACTTGATTTTCCAGAAGCTGTTACAAAACTTGCTATCCTAGATATCATTCCCACTGGAGAAGCGTTTAAGCAGACCAATAAAGAATTTGCTATGGGATTCTGGCACTGGTTCTTTCTAGCGCAGCCCTTTGATCTTCCTGAAAAGATGATTGGTGAAAATCCTAATAACTTCTATTTCCAAGGAGACAGAAGTCTATTTCATCCTGAAGCATTAGCTGATTATTTACGCTGTATTCATCAGCCTGATACCATCTATGCAATGTGCGAGGATTATCGAGCTGGTGCTTCTATCGACTTAAAAATAGATGAGGAGGACCGAGGAATCAGAAAAATCAGTTGTCCCGTTCTGGTATTGTGGAGTGAGCAAGGTGAACTTCCTGGCTGGTATGATGTGTTGTCGGTCTGGCGAGATTGGGCTGATGAAGTGCAAGGACGTGGAATCAATTGTGGGCATTATTTAGCAGAAGAAGCACCAAAAGAGACTTACGAGGAGTTTTATAAATTCTTTAAATCTTAAAAATACAACAACAAGCATTTAGGCGGTTTTAATATGAAAAATTACATGTATTATATCCTTATATCTATCTATTTTCTTTTATTTCTATTTTATCCTTGTTTTGTATCACGTTATCTTTCTTTAGATGGATTTTTATTAAGTTGGTTGCTGTTTGTAGCTATAACAGCAATAACCATTAGATTAATATTTTGGTATTTAGAAAAAAATAAAAACTAGCCAAAAAACCTATATTTATATTTTTTGAATTAAATAATCAAATACATAGAATTAAGCAGTCATAAAAAAGGACCCAATCTCTTAAAAAGTGGTAGATTACTTTTATGGTAGGATTTTTAAGAGCTTTATAAAAGACAATATAAATTCAATGAAATCAATGCCTTGTAGTTCTCGAGATACACTCTACTATAATCTAGTATTAAAAATACTAGATATGTATACTATAAATTATAAATGATTCAAATATAACGATCTTAAAAAAATATAGAATATGGGTGATAATTTGAACTGGGAGAGATTTGAGGATGATCCATTCTATAGTCAAATACTGACTTATTGGTATGATGAATGGAATTCAATTTCTGAAGAAGTAAAAAAAGGAATGATTGGTATTGATATTGTAAATATCAGAATAGTTCTTTTAGACATTATTAATGAATATGAATTAAATCAATTTGAAAGTGAAAATAATAGAAAAGTATACATTAAATTAATTGAAACTCTTCTTTCAAAAACATACATAAGTGTTTTTAAAGAAGAATTACTTATTTTAAAAGAAAAATTAGAAAAAAAGGAAAAAAGAGCAGTTTATGTTATTTCTAAAGACCTATCTAACTTAATTTCTGAGCAAAGTTTTGCATATGTACTATTTGATGAATTGTTTCCAATTTTAGAAGGAAAATCATTTGAAAAAAAAGATAGATTAAAAGTAAAAGAAGTAACTAGAGAGATAATAATTGATTTGATAACTTCAGGTATGGATATTGAAGATGTAAAAAAATTTGTTTCAGACTCATTTGAAACTTACTTTATTCATGAAGATAACGTACATATAAGTTATAAAGGAATACCAAAAGAGATTGATACTGATAAAGAAAAAATAGCTTATATAGATGGGTTAAGTATTCAAAAGCGATTGGATTTATTTAAGGAAAATTTACTTTTTAATGAAAGCAAGTATATTTTTATTTATCCTATTTGGGGTATGTTTGTAAGCTCTAGAGAGAATAATGAAGATTTAATATTTGGTTGCAAACTTTACAGTCCAGATTTTGAAAAAGTATTTAAAGAAGATTCTATTTTTGACGAAACCTTTGATACTAGCGGTATTGAAGCTGGAAATAAAGAACTTGATTACAAAGATAGACACAAATACCAAAGTAGATGTAATGCAAAGATTTTGGTAACAGCAACTTCTCAGACTTCTGCCAAAAAAATAGCAGAAGCAAAGCTTTCAAATTTACTAAATATGCTAAATTTGTATTATGCTAATAATCATCATGAATTTTTTTGGGATGGTCAGTATATTGGTAGCAAATTTGGTGTAGATTTTGGCTCTTTCGCTAGTCTTTTTGGTTCTAGAGATGACAAGAAAATGAGAAGGAATATAAGTAAAAATAATCCTATAGCTTTAACCGAAAATAAATACAAGAACACTCAGGATATCTCACAACTCGTAGAAGAATTAAAAAAAAAGGAAATGCTATATGAAGCGAAAACCATTTTAAGCGTCATTGATATAATGTCAAAGGCACGATGGCAAACAGATGAAGATAAGATTTTAAGTTATTGGATTGCAGTTGAGAGTTTAGCGAATATTTCAAAAAGAGACGAGGAAACTAAATTCCATTTTATTAAAGAAACAATCTCTAATATATATTTTTTATGGGAAAAATATGAACCTACTCGTAATCTCTTTCGATTAACTGATTTTTATAGCCAAAGTTTTTTCCAGTCAGATGATACGATAAATTTACCGACTAATTTCCTACAGGATGTAAAGATTTATGAGTCACATTCGGAAGGATTCATAATATCTTTAGTAAGTTTTTATAAACGAATGGAAGAATTAAAAGATTATACGACAAAAGAAGTTTATTTAGATGAAATTGAAGATACTTTGTTATTCTATAAAAATAATAAAGAGGCTTTAAAACGAATCAAGGAAATAAGAAGAGAAGTTAAGTTAACAATTGATTATATATATAAGTGTAGAAATCAAATAGTCCATAATGGTTATGTCGATAAAAATCTTATTCCATATTTAGTTAATTTTTCTGAACAGTATGCAAATGCACTATTCAAAAGAATATTAGATGTATACATGGAAGGTGAATTTAATCTTCAAAATTACTTTACAAAAGAGATCTACGATGGAAGTTTATTAGAAAAAAGACTTTCTAATAAAACTCATTATGACCTTGGTTTTGTTGAGTAGATGATAAAGGGTACTACAAAAATCTTATAGGTAAAAAATTGTGTCTTAACTTTTAAACATATGAAATTAGATAAATTAATGTATTGATATAAAAAGGGTACAATTACACAAGTAACATTTGACCCTTCAATACACTATTTTAGATAGAATCATTTATTGATTAAAAAAAGAGACTTACTCCTTTTTAAGTAAGTCTCTTTTTTTATCGTATGTATTTTATAAAATTTGTGATTTTTATGATCTGCTACAGTATTCCCTATAGATACAAAATAACATTAATAAAACAAACCAAATAATTGACACCCAATCTAACGAAGTGTCGGCAGTAGAATACCTGTAATTGCTTAAAAATAGTTATTTATAAATTTATTAAGACAAGTTTTTTTATAGATAGTTACTTTTCTAAAAAAAGCATTAAATATTATTATCTATAAGGTATACTCACTTGTAAGAAAGTAATTTGATAAGTATTTATCCAATAGACGAACTCTAAAGAAAAGAATAAATCAATTTACTTCAGCAAGTTAAATCACTTTTAATAAAGTGGAGTGTTCTGGATATGGAAATTTTTTGGTATTTTATGTTAATGAATGGCTTGAAAATATGTTGGAACCTCTAAAAAAAGTTGAAAAATATACAAAGGAGGAGATTTTATTGTTTTTACTAAGTACCATTACGATAGGGCTTTATATTAAAGATGTATTCCTAACCATCTTTCAATTTGTTAACTCAATAGAATTTTTTAAAATATTAATGCAGTATGGAATTCTAGCGTTGCTTATCCAATATCTATTAAATAAATTAAAGTATAATCAAGATCAAAAATTAAAAGAAACAGAAAAAAATAATACAAAAGAAATTCAAAGAGAAGCTTTCTATAGGACCCAAAATGGAGATGAATTAAAAAAAATAGTAACAGAGTTTACTCTTGTAATTACGGATCCAACTAAATTTGGAAAAGCTAAAATTAAAGGTAAAAGAACACCTGTGGAAGATGAAAATAAACAACATGTAATAGATATAATGAATTTATTAGTAATTTATGGTTCAGAAGAAGCCATACTAATTGCGGGTATCTTAATGCAACTAAGTTATAAAATATCTTCAGAAGAGCACGAAAAAGAATCTGAAGATATAAAATCTAAAGACAAACAAACTTTGTACTGGTTAGCTGCTGAATTAGTATCACGGTTAAAAAGTGACTATACGGGTATTACTATAGAACCAATGGATATAATTAAGTTGAAAATCACTGATTTAAATAAGGCAGAAACCAAGAAGAAATTTGAATTAGGAAAAAAAGAAGCAAAAATACTTATAGAAACAGAAAAAAATAATAGAAAGATAAATAAATAGTCAATTATTTATAAGTAAAGCTAGATAATAAAAAAATATTTTCAAAGGGGGTTATAAAATGATAGACAATAAATTTATTAATTGCAATGTATGTGAAACAACAATTAATCTTAGATCTCAGATAGGCTACTTTGATATTCCGTTTAATCTGCATTGTCCAATATGTTCAACACATATTTATGGAAAATTGATTATTAATCAAGAACAAATAGGTTTAAAACTTGAATTAGAGAATGCACATATTAATGATAGGGATATAAGTTTAAAAGAAAAATACCATTGCGCAGAATTATCCGCAGAATTTCCTACAAAGAAAATGTACATACGTGACCTAAATGAGTACGATGTTTCGCCTTTTATTAGAAATACTATGTTATATGGAGCGGGTTCAAAATCCCCAGAAGCATATAAAAATCCAATGGAATTTGCTAAATATTTTGGAAGTAGATGGAAAAAATTGAAACCATACTTTGATTTATTATGGAATAATCAAGGTCCTTTACTTTACCCAAAGCTTGAAATTGAAATAAGTAACTATGATTTTATATTTTTTTCTAAAGTAACTAATGAGTTAGACGCCAGCATAATTTTACACCAATTACTTTTAACAACTACTGGACTCACTTCTGCTCTACAACCTGATATTTTAAAAGAGTATGAAGAGATTTCTAAGTTAATACTTAACAATAAAGAGAGTATAAAAGAAATTCAAAAATTTGTTGATAGTATATCTTCTCAATTTAATAATATTGAAAAGAAAGCTTTTAAACTAGTTGACGCTTTTTCAAAAATATATGAACAACTACTCCCAGTTGTAGCATTGAGAAATACTGAATCTCTAAGTACTGTTGACAAGGAGATCTACGGTATAATGACTACAAATTTTGAAGAGCTTTCGGATTTCTATGCTAAGAGTTATGAGTGGATATTAGATAATATAGATATCGTAATTGCACTAAATAATATTAGTTCTCGAAATGACTACAAAATTTGTGCTAATGATAAAACATATGATGAAGTTTTAAAAATAGGGTCAAAGTATAAAAAATTAGATTATATCAATGATTTGGAACCCTTTAGTACTCCAACTAATAGCTTGAAAAATCGTGTTAGAAATGCAATTCAACACTTTGATAATGAAATAGATTATAGTTCTCAAAAAATAGTATTTACAGATAGTCATCGTGGTAAGACTAAGCAAGAAAGCATGTATCTTATGGATTTTGCAAACTTATGTGTAGAGAATTTTTCAATCATTATATATATACTTGAGTTAGTTTATCACCTCAGAAAACATTCCTACTTATCAAAAGGATTAATCCCAAGTTTAAATATAAAAGAGATGCAACGTAGTCACATAAATAGGAATAATATAAAAATTGGTAGAAATGATCCATGTCCATGCGGAAGTGGTAAGAAATATAAAAAGTGTTGTATATAGACTTCTAATGGCGTTGTTTGCGTCTGAAAAATTAAATTTTTATTTCTTTAATACATGAAATTACATAAAATCATGTATCCGAAATCTTGTTTCGATAGGGTCATTTTTTTATAACGGTCTTCAATACACGATCACGTAGTAGAATAAATAAAATCAAGTATTCAAATTATGAAGGATTTAGGATGAAGGAAAAAACAATAGACATTTTGTTAACAATTGTAACCGTTACTCTGGCTATTTTCTTAACTTTTTTCACTCAAAGTCAGTTACCTATGCTCGATTTTTTAACATTAGGGAACAGTTTAGTTCGTTGGGGATATTTTTTAATCTTCTATGTAATTTACTTTTATGTCGTATCTAAAATTATTTTTTTTATTAAAAGTCATAGAAGTCATAATGAGTTATAACTTACAACTATTAAGAACTCAAACAAAATAAAAAAGCGATTGAGATTAACAGAAGCCACAGTAAAAGAATCAAAAATGAAAGTGGATGCAACTAAATACAAATCAAAGTAGCTATATATAGATTAGAGGTGAGTGTGTGTTTGGTATCTATAAAGAGTTCGCTGAAAAGCACCCGTATGCTAATGTCATAGTAATAATGGTAATTACTAGTATTATTGGTATTTCAATTGAGTATATAGTAAATAAAGACTTTATCGGTGGAGGATTATATACCGCTATAGCACTTACTGTAATTGAACTTATAAGAGTCAGAAGAAAAAAATAATAAATTTTTTAGTTATCATTTAAAACACTGAAAGACTTAATCTTCACTAAAAAAAGTATTTATATGAAAAGGTAGGGTTTGAAAAAGTATATCAAGATAGTGGTGGTTCTTGGACAATGAAAAAAAGAATTGTATTTGGATATACAATTCTTTTTGTGACAGGAACCATCAATAATAGCTATATCGGAATCAATGAAGATGAAATCATCAGCATTCAAATAGAAAAGGAGTGTTTTCATGGAATGGTACGAGAACCGAGTTTTATCTGCAAAAAATGGGACTAATCCAATGTTGATAAAAGAATTAAAAGGTGGTTATGCTGTTTTTGGAGATGTACAGTTTTTACCCGGATATTGTGTTTTATTACCAAAAAGAGAAGTGCATTCTTTAAATGATTTACCTTTAGAGGAGCGGGAACAGTTTCTTTCCGATATGAGTATTTTAGGGGATGCTATTATTCATAGTTGCAATCCTATAAGAGTGAACTATGATATTTTAGGAAATACTGATAATTATTTACATGCTCATGTTTTTACACGTTTTGAATGGGAAAAAGAAGAGAGAAGACGTATGCCTGTGTGGTTGTATGATAGTTCTAACTGGCAAAAAAAGGAAACGGCTTATAATCCTAAAAAACACGATGAAATACGCAATAGCATTCTAGATTATTTAAACAATTATTATTCCTAATAGTTAGTTAATCATGTAACATACCTAACTACAATTACATAAGTTAAAAGGGGAATATAAGTATGGATAGATACCATAGGGCATTTGGAGTTTACGGAATACTTTATAGAAAAAATAAACTTTTAGTTATCAAAAAAACAAGTGGCCCCTATAGTAATAGATTTGATTTACCTGGAGGTAGTCAAGAATTTGGAGAAACATTAAAAGATACTTTAGTTAGAGAATTCAAAGAAGAAACTAATCTAACAGTGAGAGCCTTTCAACAGTTAGGTGTAGTTAATTTTCTGTATCCATGGAGCTATGAAGATACCAATATGAATAATCATATAGCTACTTTTTATGAGATCGATTCTTTTGTAGGAGAAAATTATGAAAAGGTAGATCAATTCCTTGGTCAAGACTCTGCAGGTTCCCTATGGTTACCTCTGGAAGAATTAACTGAGAATAATTCTTCTCTTCTAGTATTAAAAGCAAAAGAATACATTCAAAAAGAAATTTTTATCGATAAAAGCTGGATTCTTGATAAATGGAAAGTATTAGACTCTCAAGTATTTTAGAAAATAAAGAGGCTCCTTGTTTAATTACAATGTGTTCGTCTTTAATGTGTCAGAACAACGAGGCACTTATAAATGAATTGTTTTTTACGGAATGGAGGCTTCTTGTCTATACGTTTCTATTTTTAAGTATGTATACATCAATGTTGACCTTTTTTGTATGCAATCTCCAGTAAACAAAAAACCTCCTCTACAATAAGAGGGGGTTCTTTGTTTACCTATTCGAGAAAGGTAAGAATAGGTCACTTTATTCCATATTGTAATTAACGCCTTCAGTGTAACTGTTGGATGCGTCCCATAGTAAAAATTCATTTACTCCAGCATCGTGTAAGGCTCTTATTTGGTCTTCGACTTGTGCGGCACCATAATTTTGGTAATTCCCTGCACCTAAGTAAGAAGCTGTAAAATCTTGTATCCAAGGTCTGGATTGAGGAGGAGTTTCTAAGCCTGCTAACAAGTTGTTTTCTACTTTCATGTATTCAGCCACTAATTTATAAGGTTCTAAATCAGGTTTGCTGATACCGAAGTAAGAATTCCAGTGACTTGGATAGATCATAGATGAAATGACATCGACATTTTCTGAAATTTTAGAAAAGTTTTGTCCAATACCTGGAGCTTCGGGAACAGTAGCTGCATAACCAAAAATATCTACGGATACTTCAACGCCATACGGTTTTAACTCTTCACGAGCGTATTCAACAAAATCAGTTACTGCTTCAACGCGTTGTTGAACATCATCTAATTCACTTGTTTCATAGTCTCCGCGGGTATAGGTTAATGAATCACTTTCATTTTCGAAACCTTCCGGGTAACGAACATAGTCAAATTGGATTTCTTTGAAGCCCATTTTAGCAGCTTGCTTAGCCACTTCAACGTTGTAATCCCAGACTTCTTTAGAAAAAGGGTTAACAAATGCATCGCCATTGCCATTTTTCCAAACACTGCCATCTGCTTTTTTGAAAGAAAGGTCTGGTCTAGCTTCAGCTAGTAACGTGTCTTTAAAGACAACGACACGAGCAATCGGGTAGACTTCATTTTCTTCCAATTGTTTCATCATAGCCGCTGGATCGGTCACAAATTTTTCTGTACTTTTTTGAACAATTTCATTTTCAGATTGAAGATCCATTGTCATATTTCCAACATCGTCTTTGACATCAATGACCATAGCATTTAGTCCACTGGTATTAACAAAGTTAATCAATTCTTTCATTTTATCTGTTCCACCAGCTGAGTAAGCTGTCACATAAATTCCTTTTACGCCATTCTCAGGATACTCAATAGTGATGCCACTATCGTAAGCGAATTGTGAAGGAAACTCAGCGGGTGTGCTGAGGATTGGTTCTGAATTGATTTCTAGTAAAGTTGGTTCGGGATTTTCTTCAGCTGATACTGCAAGAGGAGCGAAACCGATGCTCGTTGTTGCTAGTAAACCAAGCCAAAATGATGCACTTTTTTTCATGCTTTTTTATTCCTCTCTTTCAGGTGATTCAATAAGATTAGGGTCAACTAAGGTAAACCCTTTTTCGATTAAGCCTTCAGCAATGGAAACAACCGCTTCATTCGTCCATGAACGATCATGCATCAATAGGTTTGCACCATTATTTAAATATTCCGTGTTTAACATGATATCAGATAAGGCTTCGCTTGTTTGGTAATCTGCTTCCCAATCGTATCCATACGTCCAGTTCATTGAAACCATGCCTTCTTCAGCCATTACAGCATCAGATGTTTCCGTTGTTACGCCATGAGGTGCGCGAAAAAAGTGTGGTTTTTCACCAGTTACTTCATAAATCAATTGATTGGTCTGTAAGATTTCTTCACGTTGTTTTTCTGGACTGATGGTACTTAAGTTGGGATGTGTTTGAGTATGGTTTCCGATTTCAAATCCCATATCATAAATTTGTTTCAGCTTATCTTTACCTTCATCTGATTCTATGTACATACCGTTAACAAAGAAGATGGCAGGGGCATTGATTGCTTTCAATTGTTCAGCTATTTCTACGGCATGCTGATCAGGAGAATCATCAAAAGTTAAAAGAGCTATTTTAGGGTCAACAGCTTCATCGATTGGTTCTACAACTGAGGTAGTTGGATTGATATGGTATCGAAACGCTTCTTGTGTATCAGCTGGCTCCTCTGATGACTCTACTGAACTTTGAGCTTCACTGCTTTTTTCACTTGTAGAAGATTCTTCCGTGCTACTTGATTGAGACTCACTTGTGTTTGAGGCAAGCGAAGAAGTGGCTGAGTCTTCAGCTGCTGTATCAGCAGTTTGACAGCCGCTTAAGATAAGGGCGCTCATAAGAGATACTCCTAATAGAATAGTTTTCATTTTTTAAAGACTCCTTTATTGTGTGCTTATTTAGATGATTCGTTTAAATCGTTAAGAGACGCTGTGGATTGAGCCTGAGTATCTTGTACAGCAACAAGCTGTTGATCAAGTTTAGCCAACAATGCTTTCGTTTCAGCATCAGCTTCGTTAATGGCTTCCATACCGGCAGTAAGGTTCTCGTAAGTAGCTTCTTCTTTGCCTAAATCTGAAAAGTATGTTTCTTGTTCGGCCAACACTGTTTCATAATGAGCAATATATTCCTCTAAGCTAGCGGTCAATTTTTCTATGTTTGTAGATAATGCCGTTAGTTCCTCTTGTGGTAATTTATCGCTTGTTTTTTCTTCTAAGAGAACTTGTTCTTCTTTCATTGCCGAAACCGTTTCTTTTAGTTCGGAAAGGGTAGAGGAACGGTTCTCCACATTTTCAAAAACAGCAGAAGATTTATCCGCTAGAGTACTTAATGAGTCGTCTTCAGAAAGCGTGGTTTCAAACGTTCCCTGTAAGTTTTTTTCTTGTTCCGAAATGGCATTTAAGTCAGTTACGATCTGTTCATTTTGAGTCTCGACAGATGTGGTGGACTCCAATGCTTTTGCAACATCATCGTTGCCGCAAGCTGTTAAGAATAATGAAACGGCAAATAAATTTGTTACTAAATATCTTTTTTTCATTGTGCACAAAACTCCTTTTTTAATTTAGACAACATCAAATTAAAGAAAAAACAAACAAAAAATCACATTTTTTTCGTTTCTATTTAATCAATAACTCTTACCATTATAGCAAACGCTTCCTGATTTCTAAAGCAATATGAACAGTTATTTAATATTAAACAGGAAAAAAGAAAAAACTATCTCTTAGGTATAGAATCATGTAAAATAGATAAGTAAGTGGAAACCAGAATGAGATAAAGAGAGGGCTAATATGTTTATATATTATATCTTGGCAGCCATAATAGTGGCCGTTGATCAGTTCACTAAATTTCTAACCGTGCAAAATATTGACTTATATGAAATTGTAGAAGTTATTCCAAATGTCTTATCATGGATGTATATTCAAAATGACGGAGCTGCTTGGAGCATTTTAGAAGGCCAAATGTGGTTCTTTTATATTATAACGGTTATAGTAATTGGCGTTGTTATTTATTATTTGCAAAAATATGGCAAGAACAGTCGATTATTTTCAGTTGCTTTAGCACTTATTTTAGCTGGTTCAATAGGAAATTTTATTGATCGTATTCGATTTGAATATGTTATCGACATGGTTCGTTTAGAAGTTATAAATTTTCCGATTTTTAACGTAGCCGATATGTCTTTAAGTATTGGAGTATTCTTAATGATTATTTTTGTTTTCATAGACGAAAGAAATGAAAAAAAGAAACACTAAACCACTAGTTAAAGATAAATTAAGGGTTTAAAGAAGGAGATCAAACATGTTACAAGAACATAATTTTATTATTAACGAAGAATCAGGTCGCTTAGATAAGGTCTTAACAGACTTATTGCCGTCTATTACACGTTCGCACATCCAACAATGGATCAAAGAAGGCAACGTTTCTGTCAATGGAGAAAAGTTGAAAGCCAATTACAAAGTACAATCAGGAGACGAGATTGCTATTATTGAACCAGAGCTTGTTTCTTTAGAGGTACTTGCAGAAGATATCCCAATCGAAATTGTGTATCAAGATGAAGATGTCGTAGTCGTGAATAAAGCACAAGGAATGGTTGTTCATCCTTCTGCTGGTCATCAAACAGGAACATTAGTGAACGCATTGATGCACCACATCACTGATTTGTCTGGTATCAACGGAACGATACGTCCAGGAATCGTTCACCGTATCGATAAGGATACTTCAGGTTTATTAATGGTTGCTAAAAATGATGCTGCACATGAAAAATTAGCTGCTCAATTAAAAGACAAAACGTCTTTAAGAGAATACATTGCCTTAGTACATGGTGTGATCCCACATGAAAAAGGAACGATCGATGCTCCACTTGGGCGTTCAAAACAAGACCGCAAAAAGCAAGATATCATTGATGGTGGAAGAGCAGCTGTAACGCACTTTACCGTTCTTGAACGCTTTAAAGATTTTACATTGGTTTCATTGAAATTAGAAACTGGTAGAACACATCAAATTCGTGTGCACATGAAATATATTGGTTATCCTTTAGCAGGAGACCCAATATACGGACCAAGAAAAACATTAGAAGGCAAGGGACAATTCTTGCATGCAACGACATTAGGGTTTAAACACCCAACGTCTGGTGAATTCTTAACTTTTGAAGCACCTCTACCGAAGTTGTTTGAAGATACACTAACCAACTTAAGAAATGTCTAAATTTTTTGTTTGACTTTTTTAGAGACGTTCTATATAGTCATAAGTGACAGAAAAATAAACTTATCCTTTAATCCTAGTCCTGTGAGACTAAGAAGGAGCATAGTAAGAAAAGGTAAACGTGCCTTCTCTTATATTTACTCAACAGTAATATGCCCTCTTTGACCATTAAAGGTTAGGAGGGCATTTTTTATTGGCCAATCCTATTAAAGCGATATGAAAAGTTGGAGGGGAAGACATGTCAATCAAATCAGAAGTAGAAGTAGTCGATCAAGCTGCTGTAAAACGCGCGTTGACTCGAATCACTTATGAGATCATCGAAAGAAACAAAGGAATTGAAGACTTGGTTCTAGTTGGAATCAAAACGCGTGGCATTTACCTTGCAAGACGAATTGCTGAACGCATGAAACAGTTGGAAAATGTGGAGATCCCTGTAGGTGAGTTAGATATATCACTTTATAGAGATGATGTCCATGAAATGAACCGCAATACTGAACCTACGATAAACGGATCAGATATTCCAGTTTCTATTGAAGGCAAGCAAGTCATTCTAGTTGATGACGTATTGTTTACTGGCCGGACGATTCGGGCTGCGCTAGATGCACTGATGGACATCGGCCGCCCGAGTAAAATCTCTGTGGCTGTATTAGTTGATAGAGGGCACAGAGAATTGCCGATTCGTGCCGATTTTGTTGGTAAAAATATTCCAACTTCCTTAGAAGAACAAATTAAAGTTGGCGTTCAAGAACTGGATGGCGAAGATCATGTGCTCATCCAAAAAATAACTAAATAAAGCTAAGTGAAACTTTAAATTAGTCCTGTGAGACTAATAAGGTCACTACTATAGTCGTACCCTGATTCCATACTGGAAGTGCTGCACAAGCAGAAGGGGGATTATTCTAGAACCTAAAGTTCTCCACAAAACTTTAGGTTCTTTTTTTATACAAATTTCCACTCCACTAGACTTTAAAAATGATAAGGAGGAAAAGACAATGGAAAAAATTTCTGCAACAATTTCTTTAGACCATTTTGTCTCAGTAGAAGATCTAACAAATGAAGAGGTTCTAACGTTGATCAAGCGAGCGTCACAATTTAAAAAAGGGACGATCTCTGCTCAAGTAATGGAGCCACTTTACGCGGTGAATTTATTCTTTGAGAACAGTACACGTACACACAAAAGTTTTGAAATGGCTGAAAAAAAATTGGGCATTGAAATCATTGACTTTGAACCTTCAACAAGCAGCATCAAAAAAGGAGAGAGCCTTTACGACACGGTATTGACTATGTCCGCACTTGGGACGGAAATTGCCGTTATTCGTGACAGTAAAGAAGCTTTTTATACGGAACTGATCAATAGCCCATCCATTAAATGCTCCATTATTAACGGCGGAGATGGAACAGGCCAACACCCTAGCCAATGTTTATTGGACTTAATGACCATTTACGAAGAATACGGCCATTTTGACGGCTTAAAGATCGCTATCATTGGAGATTTAAAACATTCCAGAGTAGCTAAATCAAATATGCATATGCTAAAACGACTAGGTGCAGAGGTTCTCTTCTCTGGTCCGACTGAATGGATAGATGATTCTTTTAAAGAATATGGCCAATACGCGTCAGTGGATGAGCTTGTTTGTGAAGCAGACGTGATCATGCTCTTACGTGTACAGCATGAACGCCATGAATCTTATAATGACGCTTTGATTGCCAGCTATCTAGATCAATATGGCATTAACGAATTACGCGAAAAGAATATGAAACCTTCCGCAATCTTGATGCATCCTGCACCAGTCAACCGTGATGTGGAGTTACAAAGCTCACTGGTCGAGTGTGAACGATCTCGAATCGTGACTCAAATGTCGAATGGCGTCTACGCTAGAATGGCAATATTGGAAGCCATCATAGCGGGAAGAACGAACAGCAAAACACCTTTATAAATTTACCTCAGGAGATGAAGCCATGACGATCTGGATTAAAAATGCCATGATGTTAACCAAAAATGAAAACTATCAGCCCATTGAACTGTTGATCGATGGAGAAGAAATCCAAGCTATTGGATCAGATTTAACATCGCTTATCCAAGATACGGATAAGACCATTGATGCTCGCGGAGCATTAGTCGCTCCCGGCTTGATTGATGTCCATGTTCATTTAAGAGAACCAGGGTTTTCGTATAAAGAAACCATTAAGACAGGAACGATGGCAGCCGCACGTGGCGGATTCACAACGGTTTGCGCTATGCCCAATGTCCAACCAGAACCGGATACAGCTGAGAAAATGCAAACTCTTCAAGAAAAGATTGCTCGAGATGCTGTGGTAAAGGTTAAACAGTATGCACCAATTACAATGGGTCTACGTAGTGAAACATTAACCAATCAAAAAGAGTTGTTGGAAGCTGGAGCATTTGCCTTTACCAATGATGGAGTAGGAGTGCAGACAGCTGGTACGATGTATTTAGCTATGAAGGAAGCCGCAAAAAACAACACCATTATCGTGGCACATACAGAAGACGATTCCTTACTGTTTGGAGGAGTCATGCACGAAGGGACACGCAATCAAACGTTGGGACTGCCAGGAATCTTGAATGTGGCTGAAGCGAGTCAAATTGCCCGAGATGTATTGCTCAGTGAAGCAACTGGCGCTCATTACCATGTCTGTCATGTTTCAACCAAAGAAAGCGTAAGAGTCATACGTGATGCAAAACGTGCGGGTATTCATGTGACTGCTGAAGTTGCACCCCATCATTTATTGTTGACAGAAGATGACATTCCAAATGATACCAGTATTTATAAAATGAATCCTCCATTAAGAGGGAAAGAAGACCGTCAAGCATTAATCGACGGCTTGTTGGATGGCACAATCGATATCATCGCAACCGACCATGCCCCACATAGCAAAGAAGAAAAAGCTGGTGGAATGGTCGATTCACCATTTGGCATCGTAGGCAGTGAAACAGCTTTTTCCTTACTCTACACGCACTTAGTAGAAAAAGGAGTCGTAACCCTTGCTCAACTGATTGATTGGATGGCCTATAAACCAGCAAGACTCTTTCATTTAGACGGTGGAACGATTGAAGTCGGTCAAAAAGCCGATTTAGCCTTTTTCGATCTCTCAACGCCTAAAGAGATAATAGCTGAAGACTTTCTTTCTTTGGCCACGAATACCCCCTTTATAGGATGGTCTGTTAAAGGGACGACCACAATGACATTCGTTGATGGGAAATTAGTTTATCAGGAGGGATCCGTACAATGAATCGATTATTGCTGCTAGAAGACGGAAGTATTTTTAAAGGAAGAGGATTTGGGGCTGCAAGTGACGCAACCGGAGAAGTCGTTTTTTCAACTGGAATGACCGGTTACCAAGAATCGATCACAGATCAGTCATACAATGGCCAAATGTTAGTCTTCACCTATCCATTGATTGGAAACGCAGGAATCAATCGTGACGATTATGAATCGATTGATCCCACCACAAAAGCGGTCATCGTAAAAGAATTTGCCCGCGTTCCTTCCAACTGGAGAAGTCAAATGAGTTTAGATGAATTTTTAAAAAATAAAAAAATCCCTGGTTTAGCCGGTGTAGATACAAGGAAACTAACACGGATTATTCGGGAACACGGCACTATGCGCGGAATGATTATTGATGCAGAAGATGATCTTAGACATGCTTTTGATCAATTAAAAGCCACCGTGCTGCCATCTAATCAAGTTGCCCAAGTCTCTACTACTCGTTCTTATGTCAGCCCTGGAAAGGGAAAAAACGTCGTTGTCATTGATTTTGGACTGAAACACAGTATCTTGAACGAATTAAACCAACGGGACTGTCACGTGACGGTTTTGCCATACAATACCAGTGCTGAAACCATATTGAGTCTACAACCAGATGGAGTCATGTTGACCAATGGACCAGGAGATCCTACATCAGTGCCACATGTATTAACCATGATCCAAGAAATCCAAGAAAAACTCCCAGTATTTGGAATTTGTTTAGGTCACCAATTGATTGCTTTAGCAAATGGAGCCAGTACATTTAAAATGAAGTTTGGGCACCGTGGATTTAATCATCCGGTGAAAGAGATCGCAACAGGAAGAATTGATTTCACGTCACAAAATCATGGATATGCCGTTGATGCAGCTTCGATTGATAAAGAAAAACTGCTTGTGACACATATCGAATTGAATGACGGAACAGTAGAAGGAGTCAAGCACCGCTACCATCCAGTCTTCAGTGTCCAGTATCATCCAGATGCAGCACCTGGGCCACATGATGCAGCTCACTTATTTGATCAATTTATGGAATTAATGGATGCTTGGAAGGAGACAAAAAAGAATGCCTAAACGGATAGACTTAACTAAAATCATGGTTATTGGATCAGGACCGATTGTTATTGGTCAAGCAGCTGAATTTGATTACGCAGGTACTCAAGCGTGTCTAGCATTAAAAGAAGAAGGTTATGAAGTTGTATTGGTCAACTCAAATCCAGCAACCATTATGACGGATAAAGAAATTGCCGACAAAGTGTACATTGAACCCCTCACGTTAGAATTTGTTTCACAAATCCTGCGTAAGGAACGTCCAGATGCCATTGTACCCACATTAGGTGGTCAAACAGGACTGAATATGGCGATGGAATTATCCAATTCTGGCATACTAGAAGAGTTGGGCATCGAATTGCTGGGAACAAAATTAAGTGCTATCGATCAAGCTGAGGACAGAGATTTGTTTCGGACATTGATGAAAGAACTGAATGAACCCGTTCCTGAAAGTGAAATCGTTCATACTGTTGTAGAAGCATTGACGTTCGCTGAACAAATTGGCTTCCCCTTAATCGTTCGCCCTGCATTTACAATGGGAGGAACTGGTGGAGGAATTTGTGATAACGAGGAAGAGTTGAAGGAAATCGTTAAAAATGGATTGAAATTATCGCCAGTAAACCAATGTCTAGTCGAAATCAGTATTGCGGGATACAAAGAAATCGAGTACGAAGTGATGCGAGACAAAAATGACAATGCGATTGTTGTCTGCAACATGGAAAACTTTGACCCTGTTGGGATTCATACAGGAGACTCCATCGTCTTTGCTCCGACTCAGACCTTAACCGATAAAGAACACCAAATGTTGCGCGACTCTTCATTAAAAATCATTCGCGCTTTAGGTATTGAAGGAGGGTGCAATGTCCAACTAGCACTCGATCCAGATAGCTTCAACTACTACATCATTGAAGTGAATCCACGTGTCAGTCGTTCCTCAGCTTTAGCAAGTAAGGCAACAGGCTACCCGATTGCTAAGCTAGCCGCAAAAATCGCTGTTGGTTTAACTTTGGATGAAATGAAAAACCCAGTAACCGGAACTACGTATGCTGAATTCGAGCCGGCTTTAGATTATGTCGTCGCAAAAATCCCGCGTTGGCCATTCGATAAGTTTGAACAAGGTGACCGAAGATTAGGAACTCAAATGAAGGCTACAGGAGAAGTTATGGCAATCGGTCGGACAATTGAAGAAGCCCTATTAAAAGCGGTTCGTTCACTTGAAATAGGCGTCTCTCATATCTTATTAGAAGAAGCTTCACTAGCAACGGACGAAGTATTGATTGAAAAAATTATTAAAGCTGAAGATGATCGCTTATTCTATTTAGCAGAAGGCATACGACGTGGGTACACGATTGAAGACTTAGCTAATTTAACTAAAATTGATTTGTTTTTCTTAGATAAAATGCTTCATATTGTGGAGTTGGAAGATGAACTAAAAGAAAATGTCCAGGCTATTGATGTCCTGACTACAGCAAAAGAGTACGGCTTCTCAGATAAGGCTATTGCACAGTTATGGAAAACAGATGAGCGTGAGGTAATGGAATTGCGTTACGCGAACGACATCGTCCCTGTTTATAAAACAGTCGATACTTGTGCTGCAGAGTTTGATTCCAATACGCCTTATTTTTATAGTACGTATGAAGAAGAAAACGAGAGCATTGTCTCAGATAAAAAATCTGTCTTAGTACTAGGATCAGGTCCCATTCGAATCGGACAAGGAGTTGAATTTGATTATGCTACGGTCCATTCTGTTAAAGCCATCCAACAAGCAGGATATGAAGCGATTATCATGAACAGTAATCCAGAAACCGTTTCAACAGACTTCTCCATTTCAGACAAACTCTATTTTGAACCTTTGACACTAGAAGATGTCATGCATGTCATTCGTCTAGAGCAGCCGATAGGAGTTATTGTTCAGTTCGGAGGGCAAACAGCTATTAATCTGGCAGAACCTCTAACGAAGATGGGGATTACATTACTAGGAACGAGTGTAGAAGATTTAGATCGCGCAGAAAACCGAAATTTATTTGAACAAGCACTGAATGAACTACAGGTGCCTCAGCCTCTAGGGGATACGGCTACAACCGAAAGTGAAGCAGTAGTGATTGCGGATCGAATCGGATACCCCGTTTTAGTTCGTCCAAGTTACGTTTTAGGCGGCCGGGGCATGCAAATTGTATATACTCAGCCAGATTTAGAAAATTACATGCGAAATGCTGTAAAGGCTTCTCCAGAGCACCCAGTATTAATCGACCGATACTTAGTAGGAAAAGAAGTTGAAGTAGACGCTATCTGCGATGGGGAATCCGTTCTTATCCCTGGGATCATGGAACACATCGAACGTTCAGGCGTCCACTCGGGGGATTCGATGGCAGTGTACCCTCCACAGTCCTTATCAAAAGAAATCCAAGATACGATTGTAGATTACACCACTCGATTGGCACTCGGTTTGAATTGTATCGGCATGATGAACGTTCAATTTGTCCTGCATGACAACACTGTTTACGTCATAGAAGTTAACCCTCGGGCAAGTCGGACCGTGCCATTTTTAAGTAAAGTCACAGGGATTCCAATGGCTCAAGTCGCAACTAAAGCAATTTTAGGTCAATCTCTTAAGGCACAAGGCTACAAGGATGGGTTATATAAAGAGTCGGCTTTGATTCACGTAAAAGCTCCAGTGTTCTCGTTTACGAAACTGCAAAAAGTAGATGCCTTATTAGGGCCAGAGATGAAATCTACAGGAGAAGTCATGGGAAGTGATACAACGATGGAGAAGGCCCTTTATAAAGCCTTTGAAGGAAGCTACATGCATTTGCATGATCACGGAACGGTATTGTTTACGATTTCCGATGAAGACAAAGAAGAATCCTTGATTTTAGCTAAGCGATTTTACGACATTGGCTATACGATTGTGACAACTGAAGGAACAGGACAGTTTTTTGCCGAACACCACTTGCCGATTCAAATTGTGGCTAAACTACAGCAAGATACCGATGAAACAGTGTTGGACCTCATTCAAAGTAACGCCATTCAAGTAGTGATCAATACGATGACTACCGGAATTGGAGTGATCAACGATGGAGAAATCATTCGGAAAACAGCTATTGAACAAGGTATTCCCTTGTTAACGTCACTCGATACAGTATCGGCCATTCTTAACGTGCTTGAGTCGCGTAATTTTATGACTAGTCCATTATAAAGTGAGAATTTTTTGAAATAAGGATAAAAAGAACTAAACGGGGGTTAGAAAATGAATCGCTTAGCAGTAAAATTACCAGGGTTAGATTTGAAAAATCCTATTATGCCAGCCAGTGGAACATTTGGGTTTGGCGAACTTTATTTGGATCAATATGACTACACTGTATTAGGAGCCATTATTATCAAGTCAACGACAATTGATGCACGAAAAGGAAATGCGAATCCGCGTTATCATCACTTAGAAAATGGCGTTTTAAATGCGGTAGGCTTAAAAAACCCAGGAGTGGACGTGATTGTAGCTGAGAAATTACCGTTATTAGCTAAATTTGAAACACCCGTGATTGCTAGTGTTGCCGGTACAACCATTGAAGAATATATTGAAGTTACAAAAAAATTATGTCAATCACCAACCGTTCATGCACTTGAAATCAATGTATCCTGCCCCAATGTCAAAGAGGGCGGGTTAACGTTTGGTTCTAAACCTGAATCAGTGTACGACATCACAAAAGCAGTAAAAGCTGTTTCCACGGTTCCGATTTATATTAAACTAACCCCAAATGTAACCAATATTGTCGAAATCGCTCAAGCTGCTGAAAAAGGTGGGGCAGACGGCATCAGCATGATCAATACCTTATTGGTAATGAGTATTGATGTTGAGACCAAGAGACCAATCTTAGCAAATAAAACAGGTGGCCTTTCCGGTCCAGCTGTCAAGCCGATCGCTATCCGGATGGTCTATCAAGTCTCTCGTGCAGTCTCCATTCCGATTATTGGAATGGGCGGTATTTCAACCGTGGATGATGTGCTGGAGATGTTCATGGCCGGCGCTAGCGCAGTTGCAATCGGTACAGCTAATTATGCTAATCCTATGATTTGCAAAGAATTGATTGAAGATTTACCTAAACGAATGGATGAACTCGGTATTGAGTCGATTGAATCGCTAGTGAAAGAAGTAAAGGAGGGGCAAAGAGATGGAAAGTAGACCAATCATTGCCTTAGATTTCTCAACGTTATCTCAAGTAACTCATTTCTTAGACCAGTTTAAGGATGAACCGTTAGTTGTTAAAGTTGGCATGGAACTGTTTTACCAAAATGGTCCTGAAATTGTGACGAAACTTAAACAATTAGGTCATGATGTTTTTTTAGATCTAAAACTGCACGATATCCCGAATACTGTTCAACGATCAATGAAGGGAATAGCAGCCATGGGCGTTGATATGATTAATGTCCATGCTGCTGGCGGTAAATCCATGATGGAAGCTGCAATGGAAGGGTTGCTTTCAGGTACTCCAACAGGCAAGCAACCGGCTAAATTGATTGCGGTCACTCAATTGACATCTACCACACAAACTATGATGCAGCAAGACCAGTTGTTTTCTGTATCCTTAATGGAAAGTGTTCTTCATTACGCTAAATTAACTCAGTCAGCTGGTTTAGACGGTGTTGTTTGTTCAGCTCTAGAAGCGAAAAGTATCAAGGAAGCGACTGGAAAAGAATTTTTATGTGTCACACCGGGTATACGTTTAGCTGAATCAACTGTTGGCGATCAAAAAAGAATTGCTACGCCATCGAGTGCTAGAGAAAGTGGTGCGTCCATGATCGTTGTTGGCCGTCCCATAACTCAGGTAGAGAATCCGGTGGCTGCCTATCATGCAATAAAAGAACAATGGCAAGGAGGCGATAAGGATCATGACTAGTGAAAAACGAATTGCTGAACAACTATTATCGATTGACGCAGTAAGTTTAAATCCAACAGATCCTTTTACTTGGGCCAGTGGAATGAAAAGTCCGATTTACTGTGACAACCGCATTACGATGAGTTATCCAGCCGTAAGACGAGAAATAGCACAAGGGTTAGCAAAAATGATTACTACCCACTATCCAGAAGTAGAAGTCATTGCTGGAACAGCTACTGCAGGCATTCCACATGCTGCATGGGTAGCTGATTTGCTTGACCTGCCTATGGTATACATTCGGAGCAAGGCAAAAGATCACGGTAAAGGGAATCAAATCGAAGGCCGAATATCGCATAATCAAAAAATGGTTGTGATTGAAGATTTAATTTCTACAGGTGGAAGTGTCATCGAAGCTGCGCAGGCAGCAGCTAGTGAAGGAGCAGATATTCTAGGTGTAGCAGCCATCTTTAATTATGAGCTGCCACAAGGAAAAAAAAATTTCGAAAAAAACAAGCTTCCATTAGTTACATTAACTCATTATTCTGCACTGATTGAAACAGCTTTTGAAAGAGGAATGATTAAAGAGTCTGAGATAGCACTGCTACAAGAATGGAAAAAAGATCCAGTGAATTGGTCGAACAACTAAAAAAAGCAACGTATCCCTAGTGTTGCAGTAGGGATACGTTGCTTTTAAGTTTAAAAATAAGTGTAATAATCATTCTTTTAGGCGATTAACTAACTCTTTATCTGGGGTAACATAAACTGTACGTTGACCCTCATAGATCACAAATCCAGGTTTTGCTCCATTTGGTTTTCGAATTTTTTTCACGTCGACATAATCTACCGGAACAGATGCGGACAACTGTGATTTTGAGAAGTACGCAGCAATATTAGCCGCTTCTAAAATTGTTTCTTCACTAGGATCAGCAGACTGAATGATTACATGTGAACCTGGAATATTTTTGGTGTGCAACCAAATATCTGATTTCCGAGCAGTTTTAAGGGTTAATTGATCATTTTGCAAATTGTTTTTCCCTACTAAAATGGGTGTGCCATCGGAAGAACGGTAAAGATCCGGTTGACTTAATTTAGCTTGTTTTTGTTTTTTCTTGGATTTCTTTTTCTTCATATAGCCTTGTTGTATCAATTCTTCTTTAATCTCAGCGATGTCTTTTGGAGTAGCTAATTCTAGTTGTGTTGAGACAGACTCCAAATAATCGATTTCTTCTTTAGTTAAGCGCATTTGCTCATTGACGTATGCAATGGCATTTTTTAATTTTTGGTATTTTGAAAAATATTTTTGTGCATTTTGAGAAGGTGTTTTTCTAGGATCAAGAGAAATCGTCATAGGTTTTTCATTATCATAAAAATTGGTTAACGTAACTTCTTTTTGTCCTTTAGTCATCTTGTAGAGATAAGCTGTTAACAATTCCCCTTGGACTCTGTATTCATCGGCTAATTCAGTTTCATCAAGTGTCTTTTGAAGTTTTTTCATTTTTTTCTTATTTCGTTGAAGTTCGACTTGAATCAAATGAATTAAATCTGATCCTTGCTGCTGAACACGGTCTCGATCTGCTTTACTCTCATAGTACTTATCAAGTAGTTTGCTTAAAGAAGGATAACCCACATGTTCTCCTTCGATGCTTAGATAAGGAAGTGGGGTGAAAAATTCTTTTTTAGAACCGATCGTTAAGGTCGGAGAGATATTTCCACTGCGCACAGTATCCATAAATGAATCAAATAAGACCGATAAATTTTCCACATTATTTTCACTACGGTAAAAGAGTTCTTTTGCTGTATCTGCACCGATCCCTTGATAAATTTGCTGCAATCGTTTTTCATAAGGCAAATCTGGATCTTCAAACGCTGTTATTAATTCAGCTAATTCAGAACTGCTTGTTTCAAAAGGATTCAATTTATCTTGGTGAGGAGGAGATTGGTAGGTAGCACCGGGCATAATAAACCGGAATGAATTTTGACTCGTCGGTACATGTTTGATCGTATCTAAAATACGCTGTGTATCTTGCTCGATTAGAAGAATGTTACTGTGTCGGCCCATCAACTCTACAATCAAGATAACATTTTGAACATCACCAATTTCATCACGGCTCTTAAACCTAAAATGAATAACACGGTCATTGCCTACTTGTTGAATATCTTCTAGGATAGCTCCTTCAAGATGTTTCCTCATAATCATACAAAAATTTGGAGGAGAGCTAGGATTTTCATAAGGAATCTCTGTTAGTTGAATACGTGCATAGCTTGGGTGAGCAGATAAGAGTAATTTGTGATTTTTCCCATTTGCTCGCATAACAACAACTATTTCGTTTGGATAAGGTTGATGGATTTTTGACACTCGTCCATTTTTTAATGCTTCGCTTAACTCATTTACCATCGCATGGGTAAAAATACCATCAAATGACATGTATTTCCCTTCTTTCATGATCGATTAGTTGAATCGATTCTATTTAACTTTTTAACTAAATCAGCCTTAATCGTGCTGTATTTATCAGTATACCATTTTTTTATTAAAAATGGTTAGCAGAAAGTTGGATACAAATAGTTGCATAGTAAGAATAAAAAAAGATACAATAATTATTGGAAACTCTAGGAGGGAAACAAATGGAATGGAATTACCAAGGAGATAGAGGTCCAGACAATTGGAAAACCATTTGTTCGGCCTTTTACCAAGCAGAAACAGAATGTTTACAATCGCCAATCGCATTAGATGATGATCAAGCAAACTTAACTATCTCACAGTATGCACTGAGATTTGATTACAAGAGAACGTTATTTGAATCGTCGTTTTTTAATCATACGGTTCATTTATCGCCAAAAACAAATGAAAAAGTCAACTTTGTCACCTTTAACCATAAAAAATATTTTTTAGAAGATTTACATTTTCATTTGCCGAGTGAGCATGAAATCAACCAAGAATCTTTTCCGTTAGAATTTCATTTGGTGCACCGTTCTGTAAAAAATGAACTTCTCGTTGTAGGAGTCACTGTACTGCCTTCAGAACGCCCGATGAATACTACATTAGCAGCAATAGATGAGAGAGCTCTACATCCGCGTATCGCGGGAAGAGGCTTGACTGTTCCAATCGAATTGAGCCGTCTGTTGCCAGAAAAAAAACAGTTTTATCATTATACTGGATCATTAACCACGCCTCCAACGTCCGGTCCTATAGAGTGGATCGTATTCCGGCACCAAACCTATATGAGACAAGGTTTACTTCAAGCCTTTAAACGAAATGTTGGGAAAACAAATAGACCACTACAACCTAGATCAGGCCGACCAATTTATTTATCAGATTGTTAATTGTTCATGTAATTCTCATTTTATTGCTTGACACGCCAGAAGACAACTAGTAAGATTATCGTAATAGAAAAACAGCAAAGGAGTTCTCAGGATGCTAAATAACTTATCTTATAATGGACAATTGAATAGCAGTTGGCAAAGCCAAGATAGATAGGTTGATCCATGAGAACGTTCATAGATGCAACCTTCAGTGTACTGAATGTATGTATCTATGTTGGTTTATTTGAAGACAGGCTAGACTTCCAATCCACATAGAGAGAATACTTAATTCTATTTCTATGTGGATTTTGTTTTGCATAAAAACAGCTTCCACGGATCATTTGTGGCAGCTGTTTTTTTATTTTGATTATTGGAGTGTGTACAATGGAAAAGAAACGATGGCGATTTTGTTGGTAATGTTAAATAAAACGTAATCAATATTGGAGGATGAAGGATATGAAAAAAATGATTGGCTTCATTATTTGTTTAGTAGCACTTTTAACGGTTGCTTTTTTTACTACTAAAACTGAAACAGTTACAAAAGAGGAAAAACCGATGGTCGGTATTCTACAACTGACAAGTCATCCAGCTCTTGACCTCATTTATAAAGGAATTGTAGATGAGTTAAATGATGCGGGTTATATTGACGGAGAAACAATGACATTGGATTTTCAAAATGCTCAAGGTGACCAAAGCAACTTAAATTCGATGAGTACTCGATTTGTTAGTAGAGGAGCTGATGTGATGGTCGGTATAGCAACTCCTTCAGCTCAAGCATTAGCGAACAGCTCTCAAGATATTCCTATCGTGTTAGGTGCTGTTACAGATCCTGAGGGGTCTGGATTAGTTAAAAGCAATGAAGCTCCTGGTGGGAATATTACAGGGGTGAGTGACTTAACACCCATTAAAGAACAATTTTCTTTGATCAAGGAAATTTTACCAGAAGCTCAAACAATCGGTATTTTATATTCATCAAGTGAAGACAATTCCATTGTACAAGCTGATCAAGCCATTGAGATTGCTGAAGAAATGGGATTGGATACTCAGGTCATGACGGTTTCTTCAACGAACGATGTTGCTCAGGTAGCATCTACCTTAGCTGCACAAGTTGACGCTATATGGGTACCTACCGATAATACGATAGCTAGTGCAATGAACACATTAGTGTCGGCTGCAGATTCAAATCTGATCCCAGTTTTTCCAGCTGTAGATACTATGGTAGAAGAAGGCGGTTTAGCAACTGTTGGATTAGATCAATACGAATTAGGTCGTTTGACCGGTGAAATGGTAGTAGCTATTTTAAATGGTGATGCAGATCCTTCAACGACTCCTATTCGCTATCTCGATCAAGGGGATATCATTATCAATGAAGAAAAAGCTGAACAGCTTGGTATTACTATTCCAACTCAGGTATTGGAAAAAGCTAAAGAATAGCTTACTTAACTAGAATGGGGGAAATCAAATGGATTTAATTGTTACAGCAACAGCACAAGGATTATTGTGGGGCATGATGGCTTTAGGCATATTTATTACTTATCGTATTTTAGATTTACCAGATATGACAGCAGAGGGTTCCTTTCCTTTAGGAGCTGCAGTATGTGCTCAACTTATTATTTCAGGCGTTCATCCTTTAACTGCAACCGCTATTGCCTTCGTCATAGGAGCTTTGGCTGGTGCAGTTACCGGGTTTCTTATTACAAAAGCTCATATTCCTGGATTATTAGCAGGAATTTTAACGATGACTGGTTTATATTCTATTAATTTGCGTATTATGCAACGAGCTAACTTGAGTTTACTTGGAGAGGCTAGATTAACCGATTTCTTTACTAGATTTAATCTACCTAGTCAATTTGATACGATTTTCTTAGGGATCATTCTTGTTTGTATCGTGATTACATTATTGGTCTTATTTTTCAAAACAGAATTGGGTCAAGCTGTTATTGCAACCGGTGATAATGAAAAAATGGCACGTTCATTAGGAATTTCTACCAATCAAACTAAAATACTCGGACTTATGCTTTCAAATGGACTGGTTTCCGCTGCAGGAGCACTTATTGCTCAAGACAATGGCTATGCTGATATCAGTATGGGTATTGGAACTATTGTTATCGGTCTAGCTTCAGTTATTATTGGTGAAGTGATTTTTGGAAACTTATCTTTTGTTAACCGTCTGATTTGTGTCATTTTAGGAGCGATTATTTATCGTTTTATCATCATGTTCGTCTTATTGATCGGATTACAGCCAAATGATTTGAAACTTATTTCAGCAATCATTTTAGCTTTCTGTTTAGCATTACCAAGTATACGTACAAAATATAATTTGAATTTCTTCCAAAAAAAGGAGTTGTTGTAAGATGACTACTAGTACACCAGTTTTATCATTAAAAGGACTAACGAAACAATTCAATAAAGGAACGCCAAATCAAAATACCGTATTAAATGATTTAACCTTAGAAGTAAAAAAAGGTGATTTCATTACGATTATTGGTGGAAACGGAGCTGGGAAATCGACATTGCTAAACAGCATTGCTGGCAATTTTATGATTGATAAAGGTTCTATCCTGTTGGGAGAGAAAGATTTAACTCCTTTGAAAGAAGAAAAACGTGCGGGATCAATTGGTCGTGTCTTTCAAGACCCAGTTATGGGAACCGCTCCTCGAATGACTGTAGGTGAAAATTTAGCTATTGCCTATCGTAGAGGAAAGAAACGTTCTCTTCGAAAAGGAACATCGGATAAAGAGCGGGAGTACTTTAAACAGGTCTTAGCTGAATTAGGCTTAGGTTTAGAAAACCGTTTGGATAGCGAAATGGGATTGCTGTCTGGTGGTCAACGTCAATCTATTGCACTGTTAATGGCAACGATGAATAAACCAGAACTTTTATTATTAGATGAGCATACAGCAGCGTTAGATCCTAAAACAGCAAAAGTCGTTTTAGAACTGACTAAAAGACGAATTGAACAAGAAGAGTTGACAGCTCTAATGATCACACATAATATGAACGATGCGTTAAAATATGGCAATCGATTGATCATGCTCGATGGTGGAAAAGTGATTGTTGATTTATCTGGAGAAGAAAAGAAGAACTTAACAGTTCCAGATGTACTGGTTCTTTTTCAAACAGCCACAGACTCTAACAGTCAATTATCGGATGAGCTTTTATTAAGTCGTTAAACAAATGACACTACCAAAAAATATAAGGATAACAAATAGTCCAAGACACTTGTCTTGGACTATTTTGTTTTAGTGTACAAACTTAATCGATAGTTGTATAATACACATATATTAGTTGTATGATACAATTGACCCTAGACAGGAGCGTTTAGATGGATAATCATCCTGAAATACCGATACATTCGTTGATTCACCGTTTCATGGAATTTAGTCAAAATTATGTCAAATTAGAAAAACAATTACTTGCTAAACATAAGATAACTAAATCAGGATTCTTGATTATATCTTTTATAAAAGATGAAAAAATAACTTTAAATGAATTGACCAACCATTCTGAATTAGATAAATCAACTTTAAGTCGTCAAATTAAAGCATTAGAAAAAAAGGGGTTTATTTTAAAAGAACAAGGAATCGACAAAAGAGTTAGCCAACTCTCAGTAACTCCTGAAGCACGACAATTGCTTTTAATGGTTTCATTTGAACTTGAGAAAGCATACAGTACTATTTTTAAAAGTTGGCCTGATGATGAAAAACAACTCTTACTTGTTTTAATGGGCAGGGTCAATCGAAGCATTCAATCTTTCCAAGTAGAAAAGTAGAAGATTTTTGCAATTCACTCAAAAGCAGTTACAATTATGAATGAAGTATGAAACCAAAGGAGACGAATACATGGATCCAAAAACACTTAATGGTTTATCGAAAGATGAATTGATAGAACTTATCATCAGTCAGAGTGAAGAGCTGAAAGAGCAAGATATTCATTTAGAAGCCGAAGTAGAAGAAAATCGATTTATAAAAAGTTTAGGATTTGTAGATGGATACAAAAATTATCAAAATTATTTTATTCGCTTTTTTGAAGATGAAAGTGAAGGAACAGCTAAAAAAGGAAGCATCTTTTTAGGTATCTTAGAAGATTTTATCAACGATTATGGAAGCGAACCCGTTCGGGAATTAACGGAAGAGTTTATTGAAGATCAGATTTAAGTTATCCAAGATTTGCACTCCTTTAGTAGAATTGATAAACTAGTGCTAGTCATATATTGAATTGTTGAGGAGGAATTAAGAGATGTCTGTAGAAAATAAAAAGATTATCGCTTTAGTTAGTGACGATTTTGAAGATTTAGAATTGTGGTATCCTGTCCTTCGTTTAAGAGAAGCTGGAGCTGTTGTACATTTAGTAGGCGAGAAGAAAGATACCGTTTATCATGGAAAATATGGGGTGCCGGTAACGTCTGATTATAGTTTTGAAGAAATCATTAAAGAAGACTACGATGGCATTTTAGTTCCTGGAGGATGGTCACCGGATAAATTAAGACGTTTTCCAAAAGTTATTGAATTCATTCAATATTTTGATCAACAAAAGAAACCTATCGGACAAATCTGCCACGCTGGTTGGGTACTGATCTCAGCTGGAATTCTTAATGGAGTCAACGTTACGAGTACTCCTGGAATTAAAGATGATATGACTAATGCCGGAGCCATTTGGCATGATACACCAGCTATTACAGATGGACATATCATTTCAAGTCGCAGACCGCCAGATCTTCCTGAATACATGAAACAGTACATTGCATCATTTGAATAAATATATTTAATTGTATTTGTTTTAAAAGGAGAGTGGGACAAAAAGCGTTTAGACCCGAATTACTGGAACGAATAAGCGCAGTATGGTCATCGACCATCGAGCATTATTCGTGAAGT